>NZ_JASAMQ010000004.1:0-509045 GCF_029909865.1 Ochrobactrum sp. 19YEA23
ATCGCGGACACGCCGATGACCAAGCTGGAGCAACTGCTTCCTTGGAATTGGACGCCTCCGACAGTCAACGCTCAAGCGGCCTGACCTGCGGCCTCAACCGGAGGCTTACTTTGCGACGACTTGTAGTCTGGCATTAGCTGCAGCCCCTGAAGGACAGAAGCTCTCTGACATCATTTCTAAGATCGAGCAGTCGGCGGATTTTGCATATGTCGATGAAGTCGATTGGAATGACCGCGGCTATTATGAGATAGAGTATCTCATGAAAAACGGCGCGAAAGTCGAAATCAAAATTGATCCGAAGACTGGCGAGACAATCAAGTAAATCTTGGAAAAGTGGTGAGCGCGCAGGGATTCGAACCCTGGACCTACTGATTAAAAGTCAGTGAATAACATGTTTATTTTCAATATGTTATTGGCATCATGTGTCATTTATGTGCCAATCTATCATGAGGCTAGCGTTTCGGCAATCCTGTCAAATGCTGCCTTATGATCGTCGGATGGGAACAGATGACCGTATCGATTCATGGTTATTGCGTAGCTGGCATGCCCCGCCAATGTCTGCACGGCCTTGGGGGAAAGTCCGGCTTCGATCCACGTCGAAATCGCATAATGCCTCAAGGCGTGCCATCCGATATCCGGGGCGTTTGTTTCGGCTATAAGGGGCTTCCAATCCCGCTTCATAAAGTTCGTATGCCTGATGAATCCGCCCCTGCTGTCGGTAAACACGAAGTCGTCAAATCCATTATGCTTGGACGACGCTTTCCACGTCTTCAGCTGATCAATCATCGCCTTTCCGATTGGAACGGTTCGGCGGCCCGCCCCCGACTTTGTCGTGTCAAACTCGCCATAGGCATCAACGCGCGTCTCGACACTAACGTGACCGTTTTCCAGATCTATATGCGCCCATCGCAGCGCCCACTGTTCGGAAGCACGCAGGCCGGTGGCAGCGGCAAAGCGGATACGCAGGTCGATAGGCGTCTGAGCAAGATTGAGAATTGCCGCTAAAGCCATTTTGGATGGCGGCGTTACTCGCTCCGATCCTTCGTCCCGCTTTCCAATAACGCGGACACCCTTCGCAACGTTTACACCGACCTTGTTCGTTTCAATACCATGCTTTAGGGTGCGGCTTAACGTGCCAAGGACGCGTCGCGTTGTGACGATTCCCGCCTCCGCGTTGCGCATGTCATCACGAAACTTGATGACATCGGCTGTCGTTAGCTCTGCCAGCGTTTTCTCGCCAATGCCGTTTTCGAAGCCAATGCTGCTTTCGTCGGTGGGGTTGATCCAATTATCGAAATGCTGTTTCGTCGTCCGAAGGTAGGACTGAACGACCTTCTCGCCGCGCTTGTGGCGAAGCTCCATGGCTTTATAGAAATCGTCGCAAACATCCGCGACTGTAGTTTTCTTCGCCTCTTCCTTGTAAGTGGCTGAACCTGTCATGGCGATGAGTTCCGCCAGCCTTGCCTCCGCTTCGCGCTTCTTTGTGAATTGTTCACGGTGCCGCTTGCCAAGACGATCCGTAAAATCGAGTTGCCAAGCCTCATGCTGCCCGCTGGCATTCTCCCAGGATCGCTTCTTAATTTTGGCCAAAATGAACTCCTGATAATTTTGGCACATAATATACAATGGCACACGAGCCGACAAGTCGACGGAACAGAATCATGGCCTGTTGACTTTCATTCTATATGAGAACAAAATAGGAACATATAAATTAGCAGGAGGAAGCCATGAACGCTCTTGTGCAAAATTACGAAGATGAAATTCAGGAGGTTCTCGCCTACCACGGCGGCGATGTGCATGCGGCCATTGAGGCGCTTCTGAAAGACCGCGACTTTCTGGCGCGTGAAGTTGAACTCGCTCGCCTTGCCGTAACACATGGACAACGCGCCGACCTTTTTAAGAGGGCTGCGTGATGAAAACGTACCAAGTCGCCCTTCCTGAAGCCTACGCTCTGAAATGCGCCCGGCGCGAAGTGCATCGCGATGCCGACCGCCTTGGCGCTCGCTTACCTCATCGTATGGCGCGGAAGTCAGGCGTGGACTTCTGCGTATTCAGCTTCCCGACAGAAAGGCTCATGGGCGCCTTTATGCGACGGCACGGCGGGAAGCCATTCGGCGGCGCTGCATCTGCCGACAAGTGGGAAAAAATCGTCGTGCGATAATGAATACGCCTGCCCTATCGCGGGCAGGCACCGTTGATAAAATTTCAGACAGGTTTGGAAATGAAGATGTCTGCTTATGAGGAGCACGGCAAATGAACGCGCTTGCGCAAAAAGAAGGATATCAGGACGAAATTGATCTGGTACTCGCCTTCCATGACGGTGACGTGCGAGCTGCAATAGAGACCTTGCTGAAAGACCGCGATTTTCTTGTGAAGGAAATCGAATACGCCAGTCTGGCTATGTCGATGGGTTTTGCACGCGGCTGGAAACCGACGGTGTTCGTAAAATGAGCGGCAGGTCACGCGGTGAGCCGCCTAAGACGCTCATCAACAAAGAATATCCGTTTCAAGTCGTGCTTTACCTCACAGATTGGCACCGAACAAACCTCGTTCAGATGTTGAACGACCGGGAGAAATTGGGCGGTTATCACCTGTGGGCCGGTGTGTATCACGATAAGAAAGATTTCAGCACGGCCATGTTCCAGACCGAGGAAGGCCAGCAAGAATTCATCCGGCTTTACGGCGGCAAGGCACATAATCCGCACGACAAGTCTTCCAAGCCGTGGGAGACGTATTTTGAGAAATGAGAATAAGACCGACCTTCCTGAAGGAAATGCCTGCTTCAGCACGGATAATGGATCTGTTCGGCTGGTACGAACTGTACGGCTATTGCTGCCGCTGTGGTCATATCGGATCGGTCGACAAACGGATCATTCTGAGGAAGTTCGGAACACATACATACTTTGTTGATCTTCACCGACGAATGCGTTGCCGGGCCTGCACGGCCAAGGGCGATGCTCAGTTCGGAGTAACAAAACCACCGAGATAGAGAATGACTGGATACAAGACCGACCGAACTCCCAGCGCCAAAGGCAACAAGCTGTTTGAGCACTTCTGCGATGCGAAGGGCTGCAAAGCGTGGGGTTCGTTCGGCTACAAGACCGCTACTGTCCAACGCTGGTTCTGCCGCGAGCATAAACAGGAAGGCGAAGAAGCCTTGGCTGGACGGCGCAAATAAGAGCTACTTGGTGCCACGCTGCTTTTCAACGCAGGTTTTTGCTTCCTGCCCAGGAGAACATGCGTCTATCTCCGGCTTCTGTATCTGATCTTGCTTTTGCGACGACGGGACTTGGGTGCTGTCTGGATCGGATGGTGGCTGGCCCGGTGCTGCTGGAGGGTTACCCGGCACTTCAGGTTCCTGCCCACCAGATTGCGATGGCGCTCCAGATCCTTGTGCAAATGACGCGCTGGACACGATCACGAGGCCAACTGCTGCAGCTATCCATTTCATTCGACCGGCTCCTCGGCATGTTCAATCGTCTAAGGTAACTGTCTTATCGCAGTGATGTTCCATCGACGTATGGACGCAGTTCATAAGCGCCCTACCTTTTTGCAAACGAGGAGGAGCGCATGTGCGGACGATTTACCCAGACCTATACGTGGGCTGAAATCCACGCGATGTACAATCTGACGACGGTAACGCCTCGGAATATCCAGCCTCGCTACAACATCGCGCCGACCACACAGGTGGGCGTCATTACGCGGAACGGCGAAAACCTCGACTATTCTGAAATGCGGTGGTGGCTGGTGCCGAGCTGGTGGTCGAAAGACTTGAAGAGCGTTCCTGCCACGTTCAACGCCCGATCCGAGGAGATCGGCAGTAAGCCGATGTTTCGCTCGGCCTTCAAAAGTTCGCGCTGTCTAATCCCTGCAACGGGCTTCTTCGAATGGTCGGGTCCGAAAGAGGCACGTCAGCCTTGGTTCATATCCGCCAAGGACGGCAAGCCCCTCACCTTCGCTGGCCTGCATGAGAGATGGCACGACAAGGCTACAGGCGAAGAAGTGAAAAGCTGCACGATTATCACCTGTGCCGCTAACGACTTTATGGCGAAAATCCACACCCGCATGCCGGTCATTCTGGAGGAGAAGCACTGGCATCTATGGCTTTCTGAGCCACGTGAAGACCTACTCAAGCCAGCAAACGACGACATATTGCAAGCGTGGCGCGTGTCGCCCCAGGTCAACAACAGCCGATATCAAGGCGACGACACGATGCAGGAGGTGGATGGTGAAGGGTCCGAGACATAGTCGTGAATACGAAGACCGTGATCTGGATTGCCAGTTTCAGTTGGAAGATCATGTTTGGGAACTTGTCGACAAAGCTCAGCAAGCGGGATGGGGAGAGGTAGAAGCCGCGAACGCCATTATCGAACTCGCCATGAACCGCATTCTTCAGAACGAGGCAACAGAAGATGACAGCAGAGCACTTGCTGAAGCCGCCGAAAAATGGAGGAGGTCACATCATTAGTATTTCATAATATTATCAAATACTTAAATCATGAATCATCGCAATATTTTATTGACTGCTGAGACTTTTCGGCTGATTATTACCTTGCATCAGCCCCCGCAAACAGCTGGTGAAGCCCCGGTCTTGCCCCCGCGAGCCGGGGCTTTTAATGAGCTCAATAAAAATCTCCCCACCCAAGAGGATAGGGAGATATTAGCGGCAAATCACTTAGGCTTTATCGACCACCGACTTTACGGCGTCTTTTGCCTTGCCTTTGGCTTCCTGAGCCTTGCCCTTCAGCTTCTGGGCTGCACCTTCTGCTTCAACCTTTCGGTTGCCTGTAAGCTTGCCAGCTTCTTCCTTGATGGCTCCGCCGGCCTGATTGGCTTTTCCCTTAATTTTGTCCGTGGTGCTGCTCATCTCTTCATCCTTTGAATGATGGGAATTTCTTCGCAGGGTGAAAACGAAGAGAGCGATAAAACGTTCCCCATTTTTTCACGGGTACTTGCGAACGCATCTAGGGCGCCACAGGACCGCGATCAGTGGCTTTCTGACGTTGCATACCAGGTTGACTTTGTTAACACCCCTACTGGTATGTAGCCCCGGCGTCCCCCTCGGAGCCGGGGTTTCTATTCCGCGCCCATGCGACAATTAAAGCACCCGATTTTCGAACGCAAAATACCACTTGAAATTTGCCGAAACTGAGCGCTGTGGTTGCATAGAAGGAGCCACCGATGCCGTTCAGATCCGCAGACTATCAGGGAACATATAACCCGACCGAACTGGAGCTTTTACAGCAAGCATATACCCAATGCTGCGATCTCCTTGAACGATGCCCCTCCACCCATGAGGACAAGGACCGACTAGCCCGACTCGTGATGAGAATCTTCGAGGAAAGCAACCACGATCCAGAAATAACGGCAACGCGCTCGGCCGAATTGGCTAGGCTTTTCGACTGATCGGTTGTGCTTGACCACTAATCTAGTTCGCATAAATTATAACTTGCGCAGGCTTTTCAGACCGATGAAAACCCAACCTGCGTGACCCCGGCATGGCGTCCTCCTTGCCGGGGTTTACTTTTTTGTCAACGATGGCAAAAATTCGCAAGGAGAGGTAAGTCAGAATAAAATCTAGGATGCCACATGCCTAAGCGGATTATTCGTCCTCGCGAGATTGGACAATATCAAGGTCGCGACGCTGACTGCCAAGATGCCGTAGTTGACGGCGTTATCGATTTGATCGAACGAGCTGAAAAAGCTGGGTGGAGCGGCATGGAAGCAGCGGTGGCCGTCGGAATAATTGCCAGGGCTCTTGTCAGAGATCAGATAACCGTCGTTATTGATAACGAGCAGAATTGAGGCGTACCTCGACGGAAGTCACTCGACTTTTAAATTCGATGCGAATAGCTGACCTTAAACAAGGCTTGCTAGTGTGGCGACGCCCCACTAGCAGCTTGCAGCCCCCGGCAAAGCATTATTTATTTCGGGGCTTTTCATCTATTCAGCAACTGATATTCTGATTGCGCATGCTGTTCTGGTAAATCACTGAATGCTTTGCCCCTCAGCAGGCAAACCCCGGTCTCCCCCTCGGAGATCGGGGTTTACTTTTTTGACCAGAAGGGTAAATTTTGATTGTCCTTTTGGAGGGGACACAGTCGCTTGACCCCGTGCAGTTTTCCTTGCGGGGTTCTTTTTGATAAGAATTGAACTTCCGCAGATGAATCAATTATATGGCCCTTGGTACAAAGTGCGGCTTGCCCTTAAGTGACCTTAATTGTTCGCTTGCTATCCAAGTGCTGTCCGTCCACCATAGGTTGTCAGCCATTTGATTGAATACGGGCTCCGCTGACGCGGGTTGAACTGCCCTTGCCCGCAATTTGAAAGGAGGACGCTATGTCTTCCAATAACCATACTATCGATTTTCACTCAAACCATCGCATACTGAAACAGATGATTATGAAAGCCGGCTATCTCACATCCAGGATGAAGCCACTGCCGGGGCCTCATTACAATGAGTCAGTATTGATTCTGAATAGTTTTATGGCTGGGGTGATGGGCGACATTCAATCGAATGCGGGCCCTCACACTGATGGCTCATCCTCTTACGGCACGGCTTAACAATTATCATTTGAGGGAGCCCACACCGGGCCTCTCAAATAAATCGTTATTTCTCTATAAAAACAACGAAAATATTTATAGATTTAAGTCTTGCCCCTATGAAGTCGATCATGAAATATTAATAGTTTGACAAAATTTATTTAAGTTGATAGAAGTTAGACATCGAGATTTTCTTGTTGAGATTTGCTCTATGCGCGATTAGCACCGTGCGCCGAACGAAAACTCCCTTTAAAAAATCGTTTCTTCTCTGCGTTTAATTAAACGCGGATATCAATATTGCTATGAAAGGGGTTCAAATGAACACCGGCACAGTTAAATGGTTTAATGCAGCTAAAGGCTTTGGATTTATTCAGCCCGAAAATGGCGGCGGCGATGCGTTTGTTCATATCTCTGCGGTTGAACGCGCAGGTATGTACTCGCTGACCGAAGGCCAGAAGCTCACTTATGATCTGGAACAGGATCGTAAATCAGGGAAAATGTCAGCCTGTAATTTGCAGGCGGCTTGAATGAAGTTACTTCTTTCCTTTGACCACGGATGTACTGGCACTGTCGAAAGAAGTTGACTTTAGGGTCGGGCAATCGCCCGACCTTTTTTAATATAATTGCTCGGCAGAGGAGCGTACGCGAAAGAGAGATTAAAATGGATAACCATGTAAAGAATATCGGCCTTGCCTTACCGGCCACTAATCTTAGCATATTGAAAAGTTCTGTTGCTACGCAGCGCGAGATTGAAGACGCGCACAACCAGATGTCCTCCCCCTCAGAGGATTGGACAAAGCTTTCTAATATACTGAGGCGGTCATGCGGAGGCTCATCCCGAAGGCGGTCTTTTCGTAGATAGTTCCAAAAGGACGCGCGCTACTGGCTAAGTTTTCGTTCTCGTCTCCAACGCCTTCAGCCTCTCCGCAAAATAGATGATTTTATTCAGATCATACATTCGGCTGGCCGCGTCTTTCTCGCCGAACCGATAGCAAGCCTTAAAGATGTTGCCGAGCGCGAAGGACATGCCTTTGTGCTCGATCAGGTCGTTCAGTTCGGTCGCATGTGGAGGTAGCTCGTAATAGCTCGTGCTGCCGCCGTCGGAGGTGACGGGCGCACAATTGAGGTCGGCATAAATAGGCGCTGCCCTGTCGAGGACGAAACTCATACCTCCTCCCTCACCTTCCGCTTCGGCTCTTCAAACTCTTCAGTTACAGGCCCGCCAGCAAGTAGTCCCCGGACCGACGACAGCTTATCGCGAACAAGCGGACGAAACCGGCGCGCTGCGAATGGCGGGTTCTCATAACCGAACTGCGGGCAGATGCCCCGATCGACGCCTTTTAGGCGCACTCCAATGTAGCTGCCCTGCGTGTAGTGTTCGAACGGGCCGGTCCAGCTTACGGTATAAACTTCGCCCTCTTTGATCTCGATGAACTGTTCGAAGCCGACCTTGGCATCGATACAGACCACCCGATCACCAACTTTGAAGGGGATCATGGCGCCTCCCCGATCATTTCGAGAGCGGCGGTGTAGCGTGCTCGGTGCTCCTCATCGTCGCCATAGGCACGTAGATTGTCGCGCAGGTCTGCGATCTTCACCGGTCGCGCGATAGGGTTAGAGCAGGCCCGTTTGACGTAGACGAGATAGTCTTCATCATCGCGTCGGGTGATCGCATTCAATGCAAGAACGATGTCGTCGTCAAAGCCAAACGAATAGATATCGTTAAGCGACGTGTTCGTGTGCTCGATCATGTCATGCATAACAGCGAGGATCTGCGTTTCGCGTGTCTCCTGAGCCATCATAACGCGCAGTGGATGCAGAATGTACGGATCGCCGTTGTCGCTCTTCTGGTCCATATGCGCCGCTGCCGCTACCGCAATTGCTGTTTCAAGGTTACTCATGGGTTTTCTCCTGCGGCGCTCTCAAGCTGCGACGCTTGCTTCAATATTGCGGAACTCGACAAGCACACCAAACCACTTGGCCCGCTCGATGCCCGCGATCATACCACCGCTAATGCCACGGTCACCGTAAACAACGCATTTCTCTGCCACGCGATACCATGCGAGGCCAGCCTCAATGCCGAGTTCTCGCTCATCAGGCCGCATATCATCCAGCACTTGCGTATGCAGCAAGTGGCTCGCAATCGGTGCCTCGCCCCGACGCAAACTGTCCAGAAGGCAGGCGCGGGCATATTCGGCGTTGCGCACGACGTCACCGCCGTAGGGACTTTCGATGATGACGAGAGGCTTGCGTGCCAGTTGCCCAGCAACCGGCACCGGCCGCAGCACGGGAAAGTCGCATATGTAAAGCTCCCCAGCCCTTATCGTCACTCTAGTTACCGGCTCGTTGTCGTTATAAGGTTTTGGCAGGCAACTTATAACCCCGCCGCCAGCCCTCATCTGGCTCCCTTCAACAGCCGCTCGCGCGGCGCGGTCTTCTTCTTCTTCAAGCATGTTCTCTCCTCGTGTCTGTGGTGAAAGCGCCGCTTGGTGGGCGGCGCGGTGGCTGGTTAGTATCGTGGAAGGCGATTGCGCAAAGGCGCTGAATGATCGTGTGGTATGCCGATCCACCCGATTTGGAGCTCAGTGTATCCGCTGAAAATGTCGTTCTTGAACGCAAACCACCACTCACGCCAGCTAGGCCGTCTCCGCCGTTGCGACGTACGGACAGCCACTGTTGCAACGCGATGACTGTTGCGAATGGCGCGATAGAACTCCTTCACGAACCCGACGAAGAATACCAGAACAACTAGCCCACCGATAACCGTGAGGGCGGAAACAAGGATAATCAAGCCACCCTCCTCTCGCTCACCACATTATCATTCGCGGCCACCGGCATACGCGCGGCCCCTTGGACCATTTCGGGGCGGAGAATGTCGCGACCTACTTCGCCAAACTCTTTGCTGTAAGTGATCCGCTTTGCCGACCGCCCGGATAGCCATCCGCCGCCGGCTGCATATGCGTCAGGAGCGGCAAGCGTTTCGTGCTGCTCGACATACATCAGCGTGCCTTTGCGGGCGTCGTCGCTGTGTCTGTGCCCGATGTGCACATAGGCTTGGAGCGACCGCCCGAACATTTTGCGGAACATGCCAGCAATCGTCGCCTCGATATTCGCTACGCCGCGTTTGTGCCCATGATGATAGGCCAGCATCGTGCGGCCCCATTCGAAGGCATAATAAAGAGATGGCGAATTATCGACCGTAATACGCGGCTCGTTTTCGTACATGACTGCCAGCATTTCGCGAAGCCATGCAGATGACGCCGGATCATGATTGCCTGAAGCCATCACGACATGAACGCGCTCATGCTTCTGCAAAAGCATGTCGATGATGCGTCGAACTGTGCGGATTACCACCCGGATGACTTTTTGCAGTCGACTGTCAGCGTCAAGAACGTGCTTATGCGCTGGCGTGACGCTTTCCAATGCATCGTGATGCATGAGGTCGCCAAGTTGCGCCAGAATAGCCGTGTGTGCGTCTGGTGCCTGCGCTACAGCAGCAGAGAACCAATCAAGCAGCAATTGCTCGGCGATGCGCAGATCATAGTCGCTACCTGTCTCTTCACGCCATGACATCATGCCGAAATGGTTGTCGGTGATCGTGAACTGGTTCAGCAGATCATCGCGGCATCCTTTCGGAGCGGGCATAATGCTGACGCGCGGCAAGTCTTCCTTGAGTGCCTCGATCATGGCCGACAGCGCTTCGGCGCGCGCCTTATCGTCGGCCCGCTCCATAATGTGCTGCGTGATCACCCGACCTTCGGCATTAACGAGCGTCGTCTTGCCTTTGACAGCAAGGCCAGCAGTTGGCTCATAAACCGGGCCAGCCTCTTTCGTCTGGCGCATGTATGTGCCGTTCGGCGTCTCGGTAAGGCTTTTGATCGCATAGCCGGGCAACGTCGGCGACGGGCCCAACAGCCCAATCTCCGCCGCCCGCTTGATGCTCTCGTGGAATGCCGACTTCTTTATGCCGAGCACCGCAGCAGCCTTAACCAGCGTGCCGTGCTCGCGGTAAGCCTCCGCGCGCCGCAGGAGTTCTTCGTGTGAAAGGCGCGCAGCTGCGCCCTGTCTGTCATTGGACATACAGTCTCCTCGTGTTTGGTTGGTAGCCGTGGTGAGCGGCGCAAAAGGAAGGATGGAATGTCTCGATAAATGTGGTGTTAATGGAAGGGAAAATTAAAAACCGGTTCGACAACTATTGGTAGTTGACGTTTCGACTCGCCTCTGACAGCTTCTAGTTAACTTGGGCTAACCGCATTGGGGGATGGGGCATGAGTTCTTTCGAAGAAAGCCTTAAGATCATCGCTGACCGCGTGAAGACGCATTCAAGCACGATGGCAACTGAAGAGGCTGTCAAAACTGCCGTCGTCCTGCCATTTCTTCGTGCACTTGGATACGATGTTTTTGATCCCAATGAGGTCATACCTGAATTCACCGCTGATGCCGTGGGCAAAAAAGGTGAAAAGGTTGACTATGCAATTAAGATTGATGAAGAAATTCGGATTTTGATTGAGTGCAAGCCGATTACCTTCACTCTGGAAAAAAAGCACCTAGATCAGCTGTACCGCTACTTCAGCGTAACAAATGCAAAATTTGCTATCCTGACCAATGGAAGAACTTTCAACTTCTACACTGATCTGGATGCCCCAAATAAATTAGATACGCGTCCGTTTTTTGTTTTCGATATTGCGGACTTCAATCCGGCAATTGCTGTCGAGCTCAAGAAATTTGAAAAGGCGAGCTTTAACGTCGACAGTATTCTTGCCACAGCTGAGCGGTTAAAATACGCGTCAGGCATCAAAAAAGCTATCAACAACCTGATTGAAGAACCAACGGAAGATTTCGTACGGATCGTCGCTGCTGATGTATATGACGGGCGCCTTACTGCACCTGTAAAAGAAATGCTCACCGCAGTTACAAAATCGGCTTTCCGTGACGTTATTATGGACGCAGTGAAGAACCGTCTCTCCAATGCCCTAGCGGGAACGGAGGAGGTGATTGAACAAATCGAACAGCCCACAGATGATCCAGAGATTGTTACGACAGAAGAAGAAATTGAAGGCTTCATGGTCGTAAAGGCCATCTGTCGTGAAGTCGTCGCGGCAAAACGCGTATTTATACGAGATGCAAAGACCTACTGTGCAGTGCTGCTTGACGACAACAACCGCAAGCCGCTTGTGCGCCTGCACTTCAATCGTTCAACGAAGTATATTGGTATATTCGACGGGGATGTTGAAGACCGCATTATCATAGAAAGCCTCGATCAAATCTATGAGCATGCTGATCGCATCAAAAATGCTGCCTTGAAGTATACGCAAGTGCAGCCAGCTTAGATTGGATCGCGGCTGATTACCGCCATAACCAACGCACCCGCCTCATCCAGCTTCCCAAAAACGAAAAGAGCGGCCCGAAAGCCGCTCCCTCAAAACCTGGTTACTTTGCCCATCGGCCCTCGTACTTAAACTCGGTGGCCTTTTCGAGTTGTTCCTTGGTGGCGTTCATTTTTGCCGACCATTTCTTATCATTCTCAGAATAGACAATCTCGATGGCATCCGGGTCAACGACCACATACTTTTCGCCGACGCCCAAGAAGCCGCCAACCGATACGATATAGCCTTCGACGTCACCGTCGCCCATCACCACATCCTGGATCTTGCCGATGCTCTCATCGTTAGAATTCGTAACATCGAGATTCAAGATATTACTAGTAATAACGTCGGTAGGCTTTGCAGTAACAAACGCCTCTTCTTGTGTTGCGGTAGCGTTCTGCGCATTTGCAAAAGAAACGAGTGCGGCAGTTGCAACAGCAGCTAGCAAAATACGACGCATATTATATTCTCCATTCTTACTTGGTATTTCCGAACATATAATGCGTATGCTGTATCTTTGGTTCCAACCTTTCCGGAATTAAGTTCTACTTCTCACCGATTTTGGCTGCATGAGATTATCAATCCGCTCGGTGAGCCCGTCGATGCGATGCGCCACACTTTCGATGGCCCGCATGATCTGGGACGTCTGCTCCTGCATGCCTGCCTTCGTGGCGAACGTCTCAGCCGCGCGCAGCTTGTAGTCGGAAAGCTCCTGCCGCGTCAGGCTGGCAAGAGCCGTTGCAGCGTCCGCTTTCGCAGCGTTGCGCGTTTCGGCTTTCGCGATCTGGCTTTCAACGTATTTCCAGAGGCCAAACAGAAAGCCCATCAGCATTACGATAAAGCCGACAACGGCCATGATTTCAGCGCCGGTCATCCGATAATCCCCCTTGCTGCCACACCGAGCCATAGGCGGGCCAGCCATACCTTTGCGTAGGCATACCGAGCGCTCAAGACCGTACCCCGCATAGCTTTTCCAGTTTTGTGTTCTCCGCGAGTATCTGGCGCTTCGTGCCGTCGGTCAGGCTGTCCTCGACGCTCGGGCGTACAGGCCGGGCAACGTCGCAGTAGCTACCGGCTGTCACGCATCCACCGAGACAGAGCAGCGTCAACATCACCGCCGCCAAGCTTGCTCGTTTCATCTTCGATTTTCCTTGCTTTGTTGGCGGCTTTCAGTCGGTCGGCGGTGGCGCTTGTCGCGTTATCCGCCCTTCCCTTGAGGTAAGCGCCCGTCAGAATCGCGAGGGCCGCAGCGATAGCCACGGCCCAGCTAGTGATCTGGCTTTTTGTCGTCGCCCACAGGGCGGCTATCCACGTCATGTCGGAACCCCCGTTAAAATCAGCGCTTGCCGCGGCCCTGAGATAGGCAGCAAGTAGCCGTCCCGCGTTTCGGTCATGGCGCTGTTGGTAAGCCGCGCACGGTGCCATTCCTGCGCTTCGTTGCCGATCTGTACGACGGCCGTTTCGGCTTCCGTGTCATATTCGATCGCTACTCTGACGATCACGCCACCGCCCTCTTCAGTTCCAGCCGGCCGCTCTTCCAGAGCCAGAACCCCGCGCCTGCTGCAACTAGCAGGAGCGCGACCGTCGCAAACGCCCACGGGTTAGCCACAGCGCCTATGAGGCTAGTCGCCATAGTGCCCGCTCCACCGGTCAGCATCAGCTTCACCGCAGGGCTTTCGAGCAGCGGCACATCGTCAGGCTTGGCATCTTCGGCAGCGGCGGGTTTCATTTCGCGGGCCGCCACAAGGCTGTCGAGGAAGTTGCGGTAGTAACCCGCAATCAGGCTGGCCTTGTCGCTGCCGTTGACGATGGCACGGGCACCTTCTGGGTTAGCGTTACCCGCGCCAAAGTAGTCGGCCAGTCGCTTGCCCGTGAACTTACCGTTGATCATCCCATCAAACAGGATGCGGATCGCCGTCGCCATCTCCAGTGCGGCGTCGGGGTTATCGCCAAGGCCATACTTCTTGTAATTGTCCTTGCCGGTGATCTGCACCAAGGCGCGACCACGATATAGCCAGCCGTCGTTCGGGCGGGTGTTCCCCATCCTTCCGCCATAGACCTTGTTGGCCAAGGCCCGCGGATTGCGCACAAAAGGCTGGGCGGCGGCAACAGAAGCGAACCGCGACGGCCAGACCTGCCTGATGCGAGCAGCACTGGTGTAGGTAAGGTTTTCCTCGATCGGCTGCATCTTGCCGCCAGTCTCGTGGAATGCCGTTGCGAGCACGTAAGCCGTCTGCTCGTCTGGCAGGCCTCTGCGCTCAGCTTCCGCCAGAATAGCCGACGTGCCGTCGACCTGCGCTTGGCTCAAGCGTCCGCCAAAAGGCGCGCGCCTCGCATACGCGAAGAACGTTGTTTTGTTCATTGTAGATTTCCTTGTGAGGGGGCGAGGTGACGACAAAGCATCCGTTTCCAATCGGAAACGAGTTTCATGAGCATCCAAACTTCGGATTGATAGTGGTGCCTCGAGCCTAATTATCGGCATGGAGCCGGAAGGCTCACAGAATCGTGACCTAGGCTGGCTTGACTGGTTTCACAGGTCATACAAACTGAATTTCTGCTTTTCAGTTGATTGAAGTGCAGAACTTGGAGACGTTGCCGAGCATCGCTGGCGTCTCCCTTTTTTTGCCGAGAACGGCCGCCCGGACTGGCCGGGGCTTTGTTCAATTTATACGTGCCAACTGAACCTTCTCCCGCAATGAGAGTTATCTTGTGAGGAGGAGAGCGAATGAGTTGGTGGTTTATCGGAACGATAATGGTAGCGCTGCTTGCTCTGATCGGCTTCATGGTCTGGGTAGAGAAGAATCGCGAATGACGATCTTAAATCTCACAATCTCAGATCATATGATTGTATTGGGCGGCGTCATTGCCGCGCTAGCCGTTGCGTGCTTTTTGCTATGGCGACTTCCTCGCTGAGGGAGATGAAAAAGCCGCCTCAGTGGGCGGAGCGGTAGTTCGGATTTTTTGGGGTTAATCCTGCCAACTCATTCAGGAAGAAAGTTCATCGAGCCGACGCTTTTGGTCGAGCACAATAGTCGTCAATTCCTGAATTGCTGCCGTGAGGTCGGCTGTGACGCGCGAATAATCGACCTTCTGATACACGTCTGTGATACCTGTCTCGGTCCATGTCGCGCCTTCAGGGCATTGCGTTTCCTTGATGTTTTCAGCGACGATATTGCCGTCTTCGTCTTTGGCAACACCAACGATAGCGGTCTCGTCTTTTACTCCCGAAACCGCATGTGGTGCAGCTTGTTGAAGCTCATGAGCTAAGAAGCCATGCACAAACTCGCCGTCACCGCCTATCCATTTGTGACGCACTGGGCGGAAGGCCATGACGCGGAGCAACGCTGGGCCGATATCTTCGAAATCTTCCTCGCCAATGCTGAAAGTCACCAACGGCTCGACATCGTATTTCAATCGGTAATCGGACGATGTGAGGAATTGCACCCCATTTGCTCCATCGCCACGAATGCCGCCTGAAAGGCCGTACCCACCCTTGTAGCAACCCAACACGTACATGTTGGCGTCGTTGTAATAGAGCAAAGCAGCGGAATGCGATCCAGCTACACCTTGCGCCTGAATTGCCGGGGAACCAGTCTCAGGTGTACTGGTCGGTATGGCAGCGCCGACATATACTTTTCCTGTCGTCTTCAGATTGCCCGTTATCCCTGTATCGCCAGCGCGGTTGATCGGGGTATATCCCAGTGAAGTGACAGCAGGTGTTGTGCTCGCAAGCATTGTACGGGCTTGCGAAGTAAGGTCAGCGAGAGCCGCCGTATTTGTTCCCGTGAAGTAGGGAAATTTATCCGCAGAGCCAGCAAGAGCCAGAAGAGCAAGAGCAGCCGCCGTGATATCAGACTGGGTTAGATTGCCGGAACCGTCGGTATTGAGAATTTTGTTCGCAGCGAGCGTTAGCGCCGCCAGCTTGCCAAGACTGCCGTTCGGGTCTTGGATGCCGAACGTAGCCGGGTCAGCCAAATCCATCGTACCGACGCCAGTGAAGATAGGCACCATTCCAGCCGCGCCGACAAGGGCGGCGAAGGCTTCAATGTTCCCGCTCGACAACAGGTCGATCAGATTGCGAACTGCACCCTGATACCGGCTACCGTCCGGCTGGAAGCGGATACGGAGTGCGAGACCTGTACCGGCGGCGTCGGGAGGGCAAGGCAGAAACAGTGTACCTGAGTTCTGGCCGGTAATGGATGCGATAATCAGGATATGACCTGACGGTGCGATAATGGCGTCACCGGCCTGCACGGCTGCTGTCTGGAGCGCAGACCCGGTCGTTGTGAAGTCACTGCTGCCAGAGGTCAGTGTCACCGTGCCGATGTCATAATCAGGACGAATGGCCATTATTCGGGGTCCTTCAAACTGCTTGCCATTTCATAGGCCGCTTCAAGGTCTTTGTTGCGCTGCTCAAGCTCGGTGCGGAAAGCTTCGTTCTGGGCTTCTAGAATGGCCATCTGTGCGCGCATACCGACTAGCTCGTTAGCCAGAAGCAGGTTTCGGTTTTTGAGATACTCATTCAGCGCCATCGCCTCGCTTGCCGCCGCCATCGGATCGATTTGCACGTGCGAAGGCTTCGCCGGTTCATTCACCGTCGTTTCGGTCATGTCTGATTGTCCTTGAATGTCAGGTGTTATCGATCAACGCTGCAAAGCGGATCGTGCGGGTTGGGCCTGCAATGTTTCGGATGCGAACGTAGTTATATGGCGGGTTCACTTCCGCGCAGAAAGTGTCCCGATCAGGGTGTTCGCCGCCGGTACTGTTCAGGATCACGTAGGGCATTTTCCCGGCTGGGTTGGAAATGGTGAAGTCCTGCGCCCCACCGGCGGCCAATGTTACAGAGCCATCAAGAACCTGAGCCATCACGCCCATGCCAGGATACATCGACATCTTGTCGAGGCTGGCCGTTTCAACATCGTAGCCGGGGCGGGAGATGTAGACACCTTCGGGAGCATATTTAATGCGCTTGGGCATCAGAAGCTTTCCTCCAGTCGGTTCTTGAAGATCAGGGCGCGGAACAGATAGTCATAAGATGCCGCTGTGCCATTGCTGACCGATATCCAGATGTGGTTTGTCCAAAGCGCGATCTGAAAGAAGTTATTCATCTCTGTGGTCGCGGGATTGTTATCGTTCGGGAAGAACACGCGCCCAAGGCTGCTGGGTGTAACCGACGGAAAAACCATTGGGATATAGCCCAAGTCTGGAAATGCTGCCTCCCCGATATAGTACCGCAAGCCGCTGTTCTGATATCTCGTCAGTGGAATATCGATGGCTGCATGAAGTTTCAGATAGTCGTTGTCTGACGAGAAGGTGGCCGGATGGGCAAGATTATCCGCGTCATATCCAGGTGCCGTCATGCGCTTGAGCATCCGTCCTCCAGCTAGGCCGGTGAAACTGCGCTTGCTCATGCTTCAAACACCATGATGGAAATGCGTTGATCTGCAACCGACGCAAACTGATTGTTCACGGCAATTCTGTCTTTATAAGCAACAGGCAAACCGTTCGATGACTGGTAAAGCATTGCATTGTTCGGTGGGTTTACTGAATAGCCTGGGTTGTTCGGATGATTGTAGAAGAAATATTGCGTGTTCCCGTTCCAAACCCTGTAGAACTGAACAAAGAATTTCGGAATGAAACTCAGTTCATAGGGATATGTGAATACAAATCCCGCCGGGTATGATCCAAAATATTTGAATTTCACGCCGCAGCCATTGAACCAGTTGCTATCGAAGGTCTTCAGATCATCACGAAGTGAGGGAGACGCATTCTGCCCCGGCTTACTGGTTATAAGCCGAGGCGGATTACCAGTTTCATAAATGCGAACAGCCATGTTTCCTCACGTATTATCGCTAAAGATCAGCGTTGCAGCGTCGAGGTTGAAAACCACGTTGCCCGCAAACGATCGAATGATGCCGGAGTAGAGTTCCTCAACTCGACCGACCATCATGGTTGCTTCACCGCCGATGAAGGTGAACGGCGCTTTGCTGTTTGTGCCGTTCGTCAGGATGAGCTGGTCAGCATTCATCACGATCCGGCTTTGACCGCCCGTTAGAGCATCAAGGAAAATGGCAGCCTGCGATGTCGATCCGTTACCGGTAGCTGCGACACTCAGACCGATACGGGCCAGCGCGCCAGACGGCGTTGCTTCGACTGTAGTTCTGAACAGGCCAGACGCCGAGAAGTTGCCAACGGTTGCCGTCAGTCCGGTCACAGCGTTAGCCGTGGCGGTCACAACACCGTCCAACGTGGTGACTTTCACCTGCAACAGATCGACGGCGCTGGCAGTCGCTTCCAAGCCCGTTACCGGGTCATTGACGACAGCTTCGAGGCTCTCAATCCGGCTGACGATTGCCGAACCGGGGCCGATAGCGACTTCAATAGCCCGCGTATAAGAAGCTGTCAGCCCTTCTGCAGTAACGGACGCCTCTTCACGGAGGGTCTTAATTGCGAAAAGGTTCGCGCTATCCTGTTCACTGGCCTGTGCGCCGATACGGTCAAGTTCTTCCTGAACATATCGGAAGCTCTCACCGATCCATTCCCAATTCCGCTGAATGTCTTGGTTCAGCTGGTCGATATCGATTGGATAGATGTCGAGCGGGCCAAGCCGGATATCCAGCGTGGTAACGGGTATCCCGTCTGACCATTCAAACGGTCTATTGCCGGAATAGGTATTGTACCGCGCCCTGATCTGATAGCCGGTGTTCGGCAACAGCGTACCGGGAGCGATAAGCATCGACCCGACATCGACCCGTTCCGTTCTGCCGACATAGATCACACCAAGGTCGAACGCCGTGCGGACTTCAAACATGACCTGATCGACATCAGGCTGATCACCATCCCACGACAGAAGAATAGCGCAACGGCGGTTATTGCCGTTGCTGTCCACCGCTACCGCTGCAACTGCTGCGAAATCGACAATGGGCTGTGGCGTCGGGCGGATCGTGCCAATCGGCGCGAAGACCGGCGGCGTGTAATCGGTATCCGGGTCCCAGTCGTAATCGGATGGATCGACCTCAGTCAGATCGACAACAACGTCAAGATTGGCTTTGTCCGTGACGCCATCAACGCGCATGAGCTTGTTGACGTATCCGTTACGGGCAGAAGTCCACGAAATCACATCGCCCGGTTCCAGCGTCCAATATGACGGCGGCAGGACGAACGTGTGACGACGGGCACGGCGGGCCTCATTCAAGGCCGCTTTCATCAGGCGCTGCACCTGGCCAGACCGATAGACATAATCCATCGGTACATCGGTCAGCAGGCGTCTATTGCCGTCCTCGACTTCATATGTGGCGTTGTAAAGCGGCGGCGCTGCCTTGGTATTCCAGCCTTCATTCGGCTCTGGATAGGTCGCCGTGATCCCATTGACCGTCTCAGACAGCCCGAAGAACGGCGTAAACGTCTGCTCCTCGGTCGAAAGAATTTCGTCATCGGTGAAGAACGCCACTGGCGCGTCAGGTTCACCGACACGGATTTTGTAGACGCCCGCGCTTTCGATCAGGCGCGCATTGCCGCCAGTCAGAAGCTTATCGGTGGCATCGCCAATCGTCGTATCAACGGTGATTTCACCGCCGGTTACGAATTGCGGCTCTAAGCCGTCAGGGCCTTGCACCTGCAAGCGACACTTATTGACTTGCGCAATCCAGTCAGCAGCAGGCAAACGCGCACTGGTGACCGTCTGTAGGCCGTACAGCCACGTTCCTTGCTCAATGATCCCGCGAAGGACGTTATAGACCTGAACGGCCAGCAGATCGTCGCCATCACCGCCCCATGTTGACGGGGTGCTCCAGCGCTGCGGACCGGAACCGCCTGCCGTGCTGTCTTTCGAGATATCATAGAGCTTGCGGCCCTGTATCTCGAATTTGAACTGCGGGAAGCCGGTAAACAGTTCTTCATCGATCTGGGCCGTGACGATGGCATACGCCACGCCTTTGCCGATACGTTTGTTGCTGTATGGATATCTAGAGTTCGAAACCGTGTTGACGAGGAACGGATCAGCTACGGTCTGTGTGCCGTCGTACCATTTGATCCAGAGGTGATTGTCGTCGCCGCCAGTCTTGTATTCGGTAACCGGAAAGCCCCAATCTCCATAAGACGTATCGCTCGTGTCGATGGTTACGGGTTCACCGTTCACCCACAATCCGGTCAGTTCGCGAATAGGATGGTCGGCAAGCGCGATTACCTGAGTGAAATAGGCGTTCGGTGTCTTGCCGGACTTGCCCCAGGTATTTGCGTAGACCAGTGACCCAGCCGTGCAGGTTCGCCCAAACACGACAGAACGCGAGACATCACCGCCCGCCTGCAACTTGCCCTTTACGCCGCCTGCTTCCGGTGTCTTCTCGCCAGACAAAGCACGGGCGGCCAGTGAAAGGCCGACGCCAACAGCGATGCGCAACAGCGCGCCACCAAGTGCACCTGACAAAAAGGTAGACGAAAGCAGCCCGCCCACGATTGTGGACAAGCCAGTAAAAACAGCCATTGATGTCCTCGGAGAGCGGCTAGAGCCGTTTCAAAAAGTGTCGTTCCTGCGCCGTGAAGCCATGACGCTCGTAAAGTCGGGTTGTTACGGGATCGCCGCCCAGACCGACCATGTTGATCGCCTGACAGCCCTTGGACCGTGCCCACGCTTCATATTCGGCCAGCATCTTCACCGCACCACGGCCCCGGAAGGCGGGTTCAACCCACCAGACGAGTTCTTGCGCGCAAAGCTCTAGGCTGAAGAAATGCTGATGAATGGTCGCTGCAAAGATGCCTCGCAGTCCGCCGTCCATTTCCAGAACAAGAGCGAGTGAGTTTTCATCTGCCAGAACCCGGTCAATCGTCTGACTAGCCAAGGCCGCACTGAATGCCAGACCGACGCCGCTTTCAGCATGGAACCGCTTCACCATCGACAGGATAGTCAGCCGATCTGAAGCGACAGCCCGCCGGATCATTGGTTAGCTGCCCTGACATTGGCACCAATGCGCTGTGCCGCCGCTGTCGTTACCTTGCCCGTCTTCTGGCCCCAGAAGTGTTCTCGTTCGCCAATGGTCGAAGCATCTACGAAGAAATCATCGTCTGGGTCGCGCTTCTTTTGGTCTTCATGTGAACGGGTGCTCGGATTGTACCGCGTAAACTCGTGGCTGTGGCTGGCACAGGTGAGCGTTACACTGCCCTCCTCGCCTTCCTTCGGTGTCTTGATCTCGATCTCATCAACAAAGCCGATGAAGCGGTTGACCGCAGGCGCTACCAGTTGCCGGGTGAGTGGCGAGAACAAGCCACGGTAAACCTCAACTTGTCCTTGCTTCAGATCATACCCGCGAACAATGTTTTCCACCGCCGCATCTATCTGGTTCATCACAAGCGAAATCGTCTGAACAGTCAGATTAGCGACACCTGGAATGTCGCTGATCGATATCAGTGTACCGGAGCCTTCGAAGTTGCGCGGCTCCGAAAGGCCAGTATTCGGGTTGAGGATCATCGCTTGTACATCGCCCACGTCTGACCAGAAGCCATAGGAGAAGTTTGCGCCGGTCGCTCGGTTACGCGCTACAAGCCAGAGAAAGTCCCTCGCCACCAGCTGGCGGGCTTGCAGAGCCGCGTAGTTTTCCGGTGAAAGGTTTCTCATCGACGACCGCCATTGGTAACAACCGCGTCAAACTCTATAGTAAGGTATTCATCTCCATCATCTATCGCCAGAATAACGTCTTTTCTGACCATCAGACGTGTCGCATGTCTCTTTTCGCCGTCAACATCAAGCTTCAGATAGATACCGCCGCTGACGGAATTCTGACCGTTCTTGTTGTGCATGGTGGAAATCCGCCAATCATGTTAGTGTCTACGTCAACAAGGAGAATGGAATGAGCAAGTTTGCGATCAGAGTTTCAGAAGAAGAGCGGCTTGCATTGATTGAGCGTCAGAAACGACACATCAAACTCCCCGACCAAGCGCAGGCGGCTCTCGTTACCGAACTGAAAGCATCAGTAGACCGGAACACGCTTATCGGCTCTCAAAACCCTGAAAAGTGATCACCCCTCGCCCGGTGGACAATTCCGCCGTGGTGTTGATCGAACCCGGCACAATCGTCATCAGGCAGGATGGCTTTACCAGTGCCACAGCGTCACCGACCGCCGAGACCGGCCAGAGGTGCGGCCTAACCTCAACCGAAGCACCTGACACACTGACAATCTGGTGAAGGTTGTTCCCGCCGATCTGGATGCAATCGCCAATGCTGGCGACATACCCAACAGGCAGACCCGACAAGCCAACCGTCTTTCGATCAGTAGCGATAGACCCGACCGTAACCGCCGATACGCTCCCCATGCCCGTACCGTTCGGATAGGCTACGGGATAGCAGCGGCTTGTCGGCCTGCCCCGGAACTGTTGCAGCCCTCCTTCCAGAGCCTTCAACCGCGCCCGCCAAGCGTCCAATTCATTCGGGCGCATTGATCGGGATTGGTATGAAGCCGTCCAGAGAGGCGAACCGAAGTCCTTGACAAAGGTCTGACCGATATCCGTTCGGCTCGTTTCCTGCCGGTAAACCAGATCAAAGTCAGTTGACCAACCCGGAAAATCGGAAAGGATGTCGTATGGATACGTGATCGCCACTTAGCCACCCCTCCAGTTGCGGGTTTTCTTTGCGTTTCTCATCGTTTCGACAACCCGGCCACTGAATTGCGCCTGCTGCTGGGCCACAACCTGTTCAAGCCGTGCCACCGCTGCGCTGTCAGCACCGCGAGCGTCAATCTGAGGAGCGAAGGTGAAGGAAGCGCCCGACGAACCAGAGGAAGCAGCCTTAAGCGTCGGCATACGTGGCGCGCGAGGAATGGCATTGCCGACATAACCGCCGTTGGCATACCCTTTCAGGCCTCGGCGCATTGCGTCGAGAGCAGCGGGGCCACCAGCTTTTTTGACTGCATCCTTGTCAAAGACGTACTCGCCTTTGTGCACGACGCCTGCCGGTTGGTATTTGTCACCGTTACCGGTGTATCCGCCATCAGCGAAGCCGATGCTCTTCATTAAACCAGTAAGCCAACCGCCTGATGATGTTGCTGCATTGCCGCCGAAGAATTTATCGAAAGCGCTGTTGAGCATCATTTCAGCAAGTTTGTTGAGAATGCCCTTTAATGCATCTTGAAGGCTATTCGCATTCATAATGGCGCCGACTGTGCCAGATTTGACCGTGTCGTAGAATTCGCTCGCCGCCTGTTCGGCATTGCCTTGCGCTTCCTGCACTTTGCGCAGTTCGTCGGCCTGACGGGCATACGCTTCGGAAACTGCATCGATTTTGGCAACTTGATCAGACGAGAGCTTAATGCTCTCCCAGTCCTTGTCACCTTTCTTACGCGCCTCTTCCCGAAGCCGGGAGAGAACATCCTGCTCAAGTTCCAAGGCGGTACGGCGCTTTTCCTGCTCTACATAGGTCAGGCCGGTAATCTTGGCTTCTTCCGCCAAAGCGGAGGTGCGGTCTTTGACTTGCTGGGTGATCTGGAAGAAATAGTCATCTTCCGTCTTTTTGGGAGCGCGTTCTCGCTTAGGCTTTTTGCCTTCAGCCGTACGCGAATTATCGCCGGCAACCTGTGCGGCGGCTATTTCCTTAATCTGCGCATCAGTGAGCTTGCGTCCATCCTTCTCGGCCTGCGCTTTGACCTGAGCAATTTTTGTCTCTAGATCGTACTGCGCCTTGCTGAGAGTAGCGCGCTTTTTGGCATAATCGACATATTCCTGCGTTACCCGGCGCTCTTCCAGCAGTTCTTGACGAGCGCGAGTGCGCCCACCGCGGCTGAATGAAGAAGAGCCGTCGCCAGCAGTAACAGCGGAAAGCTCCCCAGCAGCTTCGCGAGCGGCTTTTGCGACAAGTGCCAGCCTATCTAGAATTGGCCCGATAGCATCGGCAACTTCCTGAAAGTTATAGTCTGCATTAGCCATGTCGAAAAGAGACTGCTTTGCCTCTTCTGCGGACACAGTGCCTTCTTTAACGCCATCACGCAGTCTAGCAAGCTCCTGATACTGCTCAGGAGTAACCAAGCTCATTGATGACACTTGTGCAAACGCGGCGAGCATATTTACCGCAGCTTCTGTCGCAGCCTGCATTTCGTTTTTGGAGGCTTCAACCTCCTTAGTCAGGGAGTTCTGGCGATAGGAATCATTCTGTCGCCCAGCCTCCTCGACAGCGTCACCGGATGACCTGGCAGCTTCTTCCACTTTCTTCAGGCGAGCAGCGAATAGATCCGCGCCCTCGCTCGATGCTCCGATCGTATTGTTGTAAAGGATCAATGACGAGACAACAGCCCCACCAATAATCAAGCCAACTGGCCCAGCGGCAGCGCTAACTCCACCAAGCGCAGTCGCTAGCCCGCCCATTGTTTGGGCGGCAGCGAGCGCCTTGCGGAAGTTATTTAGCGCCGCGATCCCAAGACCAAGATTGGCAATCATGCCAGCAACGGATCGACCGAGTATTGCGCCTGCCAGCACTGCCGCCAGCCTTAGCCCGTTGTCAGCAACCTTGTCGAAGTTGTCGGCAATCACGACGAGCGCGTCAGAAATCTTGCGCGACACGCCAGTGGCGCTATCAGCATTGCCGACATATTGCAGCAGTGCATTGTTCAGCAGCGTGAACCCGTCACCGATCGTCGCCGGCATGGATTCCGCTTCCTTGCGCAGCGTTTCCATTTGGCTTGAAAGCGCCTTAACAACGTCATTTCCAGTGATCTTGCCCTGCGCACCAAGTTTGCGTAGACCGCCGACCGTTGTATTGAGGCCTGCCGCGAGAGCCTCGGCAACACGTCCACCTGAAGCGATGACAGTATTGAGGTTATCTCCAGACAACTTGCCGAGCGCCATGGCCTTTGCCAGAGCATCGATAACACGAGCAGCGCGGTCGCCCTTGGCACCGGACACGACGAGCGCATTATTCAACGCTTCGGTGTAATCCAGTGTCTGGTCGGTGCTATATCCAAGCTCTTTCAGGGCCGTCGCGTTGGAAAGATAGCTTTCAGTTGTTTGGCTCAGATCGGAATATGTGACGCGGGCCATATCGCCCAGGCGCCCCATTACCTCCGTGCCTTTCTCAATCGATCCAGTTGCAAGATTCACACGTGACGTTAGGTCCGTCCACGTGTCTGTCATCTTGCGCAGTTGATCGACGCCAAGAGCAGCTCCTACACCTGCCAATGGCGCGGTCAATCCGCTGAACGATTTGGAAAAAACGCTGTCCAGATTCTTATTCATCTGGCGCGCTCGGCGTTCGATTGCATTGAACTGCCGGTTAGAAACATCATTGGCGCGAGCCAAACTTCTCTCAAACGACTTGAAATCAGCCGAAAGCTGGACAACCAGCTTCTCGATGTCAGTTGCCATGCTCAACAATGTCCTGATAAAGAAAAAGCCCGTGTGAGCGAGCTTTGGAGGTGGGGGATGAAACTCTTAGTGGGCGCCGCGTGCGTCGCCGTAATAGCCTTCGTCGGCTATTTCTTTTGGGGCGAGTATCAGCGACGAGAAGAACAGAAAATTGCTGAATTGCGCGCCGAGAAACTCACGTGCGATACGATGTTGAGCGACTTAAAAGCCAACAAGGCCTCTCAGGATTGGCGAATTATTCACGTTGTAAAGTGCTTAGAGAAAAAACATCTTAGTGATAGCGATTTTGATAGCGATGGCCTGCGAAAGCTTCTTGATGAGGCAAAACCGTTGGTAGGGAAGGTCTGACCCTCCCTACCTCTCACTCACCCATTCCCAAAGATCATCCTTCTCTTTCGCAGAGAGGCCCTTTTGATCTTCCGAGCTGTTCGCCTTCACATATCCATCAACAGCAGCCATAAACTGCCACATGGACATTTTGCGCACATCCTGCGGCGTGAATCCTAAGACAGCGCCGTTTCCGTAGACGGCGGCAAATCTGACTTTTCCGTTGGGGAGATTGTCGAGTTGTTCTCCATCGGACTTGCCGCTGACTGCTCCCCCACAGGCTCATCCTCGACGCCTTGAACCGCTGTTTGAAGGATCACTGTAGCAAATAGCAAGTTTTCAACCGGCGGGCGCTTCTCGACATAGGTTCGCACGAGCTTCGTTGCCGTAGTCGGCTCCATCCCACCACCGATAAGTCCCTGCCGAATGACGTTGGCAATATCGCGGACCCTGCACTGCTTTGTGAAAAGCCGCTCCAGTATTACCCAAGGGCCAGCATCGCAAGCTTCTTCAAGGGCTTCTATTTCGCCCCACCCAAGGCGGAAGGTGTAATCACCGTCCGCCCAGGTCAGTTCAATTTTCGCATCTCTGCTCATTATGGAGCCGTAGGCGTGGAGGTGCGGACCATTTCGCCATCGGACTGCAGCGATACATTCAGCGTAGCACGCTCGCCGTTGTTAGCGCCAATTTCGAGGCTCTCGACGTGCATGTTGCCAGTATAGATGTAGGTCGTGGCGGGGAACTCGATTTCAACCTGTACGGGGATGGAATCAATGCTCTCACCTGCATCCAGCCAATCCTCGACGGATTCGGAAGCCAGAACGCCTTCACCGCTGATGCTCATCGAAAGCGATGCGGCGTCGCGGCCAATCCAGTCGACTTTGTCAGGATTTTCGCAATCCGGAATTGAAACTTCATTGAGGTTTTTGGTCAGCGTGATGGAGCGCTGCGTGAACCCGCATGGCGCGGTATAGACAATCGGCGTAGCGCCGTTACCGATCTTAACGCGGACCTTACCGCCCTTGATCGTAGTTGCTTGTGCCAAACTGGCCTCCATACGAAAAAGGCCACCCAAAGGGCGGCCATGAATAGAGTTTTTGGGGTGGGTTACGGCTGCTCGATAAAGGCCGTGAAGCGGATGGAGGCGTGGTTTACGTTACCATCCCTGATGTAATCGGTTCGCCAGTGTTCAAACGACACTAAGGCATTGTTGGACAGGGTTGGATCCCAGTCTCTGAGCGCCAGACGCACCGCATTCGCGATGTCGCGCATCTGTTTTTGTGGAAGTTCCAGAGACCACGCGTCCAACTGGAACACGATGTCATGACCATAGATGCAGTCGGCATCCTCGGACGTAGTATTGGATGGCCCAATGCTCACATATGGGAAAATCGACGGCGCAACCTGTCCCTGATCATTGGTAGGCGGATTGTCATAACTGCGCTGGCCTATCAAAGCGACAAGGGCAGTATTGCTGCGAAGACGCTGAATGACAGCGCCCTGAAGCTCAAGTACAGGATCCATGCGCTACCCCGCTGCGACTTGTTTCGCGGCCTTCGTGATGGCTCTGCGGATACGGCTTTTGACTTTCTTGCGGTTGGCTCGCCAGGAAACAAAGAAAAATGGCGATGCCTTCACGCCGGGGTTCTGTGTGCCAGCGAACATGCCGCCATTGATGTGCGGCGCCGTACCGAACTCGACGAGATGCGCGTAACGGACCTTCGAATTACCGGCATAGATGGTGATGGTTAGATCACCTGCCATCGCTGATTTCATTGTCGCTATGGCTTGGGCGTATTTAGGTTTCTTCCCCCACGTCCAGCCAATGCTGTCACGCAAGTCGCCATTATCAACAGGAACGAGACGTTTCATCATGTCGATGATTTCGTCTGCTCCTTGCGCCATAGCATCCTGAATAAGCTGCTTGGCAACATCGGGCATACGCTTCATCTTTCGATCAAGCTTGGCGAGGCCAAGGATGGTTGCACCCCTAGCCATCAAGTTTCCTCGCCCTCCACAACGAGCATCTCAATGTACTGCCCGCGCTCGTCCGGATTGACGACGGTCTTGATGCCAAACACGCGGTTGGGCTTGTTCCCAGTCTTCCCCGCCCTCGCATCATAAGCACGCCACGACGCCGTAATCTGTCTTGCCGCTGTGCTGCTGCGAATGGTCAGATTGTACGGCTGCATGGACTGCATTCGCGCGGCCATGACGCTCTCCGCATTGCTGCCGTAACGCGGTTCCAACCTTCCGGGCACGGTGAGTTGGTCCACCCATTCACCGCGAGTACCGCCCCATTCATCGCTTATTTGTTCGCGACGCTGAAACGTCATACGGCAGTTCAGGCTACCGGCACCCGCTAGCTTCGCCATGCTTCAGCCTCGTCTTTTGTGGGAGTTGGAAGCCGCTCGGCTTTGCCAGCGGCAATGGCGCGATTAGCGCAAGGCGTGGTCACTAGCCCGACGTAGCCCGCCGGATAGCGGATCGTCACCGCAGGTTTGGGAATGAAGTCGTAAGTGGCTGTGAAATGGAGCCAGGGCATTACTCTTCCACCAGCAGCGTGCGCCACACCCGATAAGGAGCGAGTAGCGCCCGAACATGACGCGGCAGAACGGCATTGCCTTCGGCTTTCATGTCAGGTTCGCGGTTCTCGTACAGATCAGCTGCGACCAGCAAGATCGCTGCCGTGATGGGCGGGGTTAACTCAATGCCGTCCGGCAAGGTTGGCGTCGCGCCCATTCCCACGATCTCGCGATCAACATATTCCGTGACGATTGCCTCTGCCGCAGCCAGATAGACTTCAAGCTCAGCATCTTCGTCATCATGAAACACACGAAGGTGTTTCTTCAGCAGTTCGAGGTCAACCAGTGCCATCGCCACCACTCTCCGGCGGCGTTTCAGGCTCCGGCTCTGGCTCGGGAGCCGGATTTGGATCGACGATTCCCGCCCCGATGTAGCTCGCCACCCGGCGCTTGCGTGTCTTCGTGTCGGCCATCGCCAACCTCCGTAAACTTCTCGACGTAACCAAGCGCCAGAAGCGGACCGGCTTGCCAGCTTGGAAGATCGGCGACCATGCCTTCGTCCAATCGGCCGTAATTGCCGACCAACGTTTTAAGCGCTTTGATTTTCATGGTTTCCTCGTGAAAAGGGGGCGCCGAAGCGCCCCATCAACGATTAAGGAGTGACAGGCGGATTGACGTCGCCGGTCACGAATGCCTCCGGACGATAGACCGCCAGTGCAAGGCGTTCTTCGATGCGGATTGTGAACATGTTCTTTTCGAAGTCGTCCACGTTCTCGCTCGAAAGCAGAACTTCGATGCCCATACGGTCGAAAATCTGCGCGCCGAGATTGAACGCACCGGTCAGGAACTTGCCTGAGGTAATTGCCTGGGTCTGAACGACTGGCAGATTCCAAAGAGACGGTCCAATCGGCGACTGGGCATTGCCAACAATGTAGTTGCCGCCGAGATCCTTGGTGAGCTCGATCTTGGTCCAGTCAATTGGATTGAGGACAAAACCGGACGCCGGATATTCAGCGAGAATTACCTGCAGAATTGCCAGACGAAGGCGGTCAATTGCCGTCTCGTTCTCTGGGGTGAACGCCGGAGCAAATGCCGTTGCCTGCGGGAGGATACCATGCAGGTTCTGACCCGTACCATCACCGTTCAGAAGCTGGTTCTCTTCCACGAACTTGAGACCATAGGTGCCGCGCGCGTTGATATAGCTCGCAAGGCCCGGAGCGTCGTCGAGGATCTGACGGCTTGCCTTGAAGATATGGGCCAACGTGCGAACGGGCGTGGTTTCCATATCGAAGGTCAGGTCGGACTTGGGCTTCTGAGCGCCTTCAGCGACTGGAGCCGCGTTGTTTGTAAAGCCCGTTTCCTTGACGAATTCGACGCTTGCTGCCGCGGTCTGGCCCGGTGCAATAAGGTCGCGGATCGTCAGCTGACGGTTGGGTGGAGCAATAATACCAGGGACGCGCTGTCCAGGGACAAGCGAGGTTCCAGCTGAACGACCGGTACCAACAGTGGTATTGCCGGACGTAATGTCAGCGCGTTCCATGCCGACACGGATCGAACCGCGCCAGGCGCCAGACACGTCGGTCGACTGGAATTTCTCAGATGCCACGACGATATCGCCGACATCCTGTGGACCCTGGGCAACATCATCGCGTTCGCGAGCGGCGCGCTTTTCCAGTTCGCTAATGCGGGTCGTGGTGTCGCCAAGCTCGGACAGCGCCTTATCAACCTTGCCGGTCAGCTCGGTTGAAACAGTTCCGTGCTGCTGGAGCTGCGTGGTGAAGTCGGTCGCGAGATTGCCGACCTGCTCTTTAATGGAGGCGAGCGAAGCTCCCAGCTCGCCAATGCGTTCTGCTAGTTCAGCCATGAAAGGATCCTTTATTTATTCAAGAGTGGTGTGTTTGCTTCGGCCAAAAGCCGGTTTAGGGCTGCCAAAGCAGCAGCATCCGTCTCGACGTCAGGAGCCCCCTGACCTTCTTTGAGGTAGAGCCGAGCGGCCCGCTCCGCCTCAGAATTCGATAGGTTTAGAAGACCCTTCAAACCGTTCTCGAATTCGCGTTTTGTAATTTCTTCGCCAGTGGCCATCTTGTTGGCCAGCAATTGCGCTGCTTCTGCCTTTGCGGCGTTCGAAGCCTTTACGCGGCGGACATATTCCGGCTCGGTGTTCGCGCCCAATCGGGCCAAGGTCTCGTCAAGTGTGGCAATACGGTCTGCCATACCCCGGTCTATGAGTGCCTCAGAGTAGAACACCCTGCCCTGACCAAATCCGTCTTCGACTTTGGATTTCGTGACGCCGCGCCCATCGGCAACGCTCTGCAAAAATCGACCATAGGACCGATTTACGCTGTCCTGAATGTAGGCCAGAGTGTCCTTGCCGAGCGGTTCGGTTTCGTTGCCTTCGACCTTGTGCTTGCCTGCCGAAATGTAGGTGCGCTTAACGCCAGCCTTTTCCAATGCGGCAGAGATATCGTCGTGTGCCGTATAGACACCGATCGACCCGGCACGCCCGGACGGCGTGACAACGATTTCGTCAGCTGACGACGCGATCCAGTAGGCAGCACTAGCAGCGAGCGAATTGACCTGCGCTATGATCGGCTTTTCACCGCCGCGCAGTTTGCGAATTTCCGTTGCGAGTTCATCCGTGCCCGGTACCGAGCCGCCAGGACTATCAATATCAAGAACAACGGCCTTCACATCCTCGTTGGAAAGTGCCTTGTGCAGTTGGCGCTTGATACCGGCATAAGATGTGCCGCCGCTCATCGCGGAAAACAGGTCCATTCGGTCGGCCAGCACGCCATAAACCGGGATCACTGCGACCTTGCCGTCAATTTCGGCGATTTCCTTTGCGCGAGCATCAGAAACAGCCGCTGCAAATTCAGGTGTGACGAGCTTGTCGCCCGCCACACGTGCCGCAAGAACATCAGCCAAAACGGCCAGTTTTTCGCGCTGAATCGCCCACGGTTCGGCCTCAAAGGCCGTCAAAATGTGTTCGAATTTCATGAATTTCCCTTATCCAGCGCTTGGCTGTGCATCATCCAGCGGGGGCCCGCCGTTGTGTCCGACCATGGACAGAGGCTGCATGGTGCCGTTGACGATCAACTCGTCGCCGCCATCCATTTTTGGCTTGTTCTCGTAAGCTCTGGCCTCGTTCGGCGTGTAGATGCCGTTCTGGACCATCTTCTGCAGGAACTCTGCTCTCGCCTGACTATCGCCGCGCAGCAGACCTTCCATATTGAACTTAACGACGGTCGTTTTGCGGGTCTTTGCATCAAGCAAGTCGCGGTAGATCGCCGATTCAATGCTTCTCAGCATGGGCGTGAGGCAGGTCTTGGTGAACTGCAGGATCAATTGTTCGATCCCGCTGCCCCAAGTCGTCGTGCCATTCGCGGCATGGCCAATCATGACTGGCGGAACGCCGAAGATGCGGCAAATCTGCTCGACGCTGTACTGCCGCGTCTCAAGCATCTGCGCATCTTTCGGGTTGATGGTGATTTGCGACGGGGTTAAACCCGCCTCAAGTACCGCGATCCCACCAGCCTTGTCGGCACCGGCAAATGCCTGTAACGATTCCGCGATCTGCTTGCGCTGATCGGCTTTCAGAACCTGATCCGACGACAAGACGACCGAAGCCATCATGCCGTTCTTGAACATACGGCCCGACGTCTTCTCGCCGGCCATGGCGTTACCTATCACATTGCGCTGTGCGGCAATTGGCGAAAGCCCACGATCACAACCAGGCATGACCAACCCGCGGACGTGAAGCATATCTTCTTCGCGGATTTTGCGGACGCCGCCCTTCTTGCCGTTTTTGTACTGCTCGGTGATTTCGTAGTAGCGGTTGTTCCGATCATCGCGCTTTACGTCGACGCAAAGCGGATTGAACGGGTTCAACGCTACCAGCCGATCGCCATTTTTCTTCTTTTCGGCGAAGAAATTGCCATCAAGGCAGAGGCAAAGGGCAGCCATGCCCCAGAAATCGGATGCACTGTCGTCAAGATTCGGCAAATCGTGCAGCAGTTCGTACAGCGGATTCTCGCGGTCGACGTCAACGCCATCACCCTTGTAGACATTGCAGGGTAGCGTTTTCACTGCATTGGAAATCAGGTTCACACACGCCCAGACAGCATCAAGCTGCATCGCGTGTTCATAAGTGACCGTCTCACCGCTTGTCGTCGACATTCCAAAGAATGCGCGCCATGGGCCGGAAAGAAGCCCGAAAGGCTTCCCGACCCAAGTCAAAAGGCCCATGGGCACTCCTACCAGGTTATGGTGATCATGTTGTTGACGAAGTCGTCGATGTCGGCTGGCTCGATCGGTGTATCCATCGCCACGCCAACCGCCATTGCCAGTGCAACTGCCGCGTCAATGCGCACCGATGCCTTCGTTTTGACAAACCACCGGTTGTCTTGCGGGTCGCGGTCGAAGGTAGCGCCCATCAGGGCGGTCATGAGCACCGGATTGCGCCGCATTCGAATGCGACCGTCGATAATCATGTCCTCTAGCGCCAGCACCGAACCTGGCATCCACAGGCCTTGCGGCGGTGGCAGGTTTGCGGCTTTCGCCGCTTCTACCTTTGCAGGCTCGGGCCGAGCCCGAACCTTACCGCCCTGCGGGTGGGCGACATGTTCAATGTCCAACCCGAGCGCTTCGACTTCTTCGCGGAACTTGTCGTAGGCGTAGCGGTCATAGGCGATGGCTTGAATGTCAAAGGTCTGATCGATTTGCTGGACCCTCGAGGCTACGAAATCATATCGAATTCGCTTGCCCGGCGGGGCATTCAACCAGCCCTGCTTTACCCAAAGCGAATATGGGGCCTTGTCAGCCTGTTCTCGCGCTTCCAGCGTATCAGCCGGCGTCCAAGCCTCCACCCACGCATCAAACGTCGGTAGATTGACGGTAGATCCGTCCTCGCGCTCCATTTCTTTGAAGCCCGTGGGCACAACGCATGCCAGAACGGTCATGTCCTTGCTGCCGGACAGGTCGACGCCCATGAAAACCGGCTTGTCATCATGTTCGACTTCCGGGTCGAAGTCATCCATTACGCTTTCGACGGTCTCGCGTGGCATCCATGCCTTGTCTGCATCAGTCCAGCAGCAGAAATGCAGGCGGAGAATACCGTTCAGCTTGCCTGGCATTTGCTTTGCCTGAGCGACAACACCAGCCAGATATTCCTGCGTCAGGATAACGCCGAGAAGCGGGTTAGCTTTCTTCCAGCAGGTTTCATCCTTGAGCGGATCGTCGCCCTTGTCCAGCGCGCAGATGTAGGAAAACGTCGTGTCGTCGATTACCTCGCCGACATAGGTAAAATCCTCGTCTGGTGTCTGAGTACCAGCAGCCACCTTGACGGCATGCTCGTGCTCTTCCCAGCAAATGCTGTTTCGATCGCTACCCGAATTCGTAATCATCAACAGCAATGGCTGGCGACGAAACTTGAAGCCGCGTTCCAGCATTTCCATCGTCGAGCGGTCTGGATGTTCGTGGACTTCGTCGCATAGCGCAAAATGCGGACGCGGACCTGAGCCAGACTTGCCGGAATCCTTCGAGATCGGGCGAAAGAACGATTGTGACTTGTGATGCGCGATATTGAATTCTCGACCGATACCGCCACTAAACTTCAACCGTTCGACCAGAGCAGGAGCGGCGCGCACCATTTTGACGGCATCCTGGAAAAGAATGCCGGCCTGTTCTTTCTTGGCAGCCGCAGCATAAATCTGGGCGCCAGCTTCCTTATCTGCAATCAGACCGTACAGACCGACACCGCCAGCAAACGGAGACTTACCGTTGCCCTTGCCTTCTTCGATGTAAGCACGGCGAAAGCGGCGCGATCCGTCGGCACGTTTCCAGCCGAACAGCGAACCAAGCTTGAAGGCCTGTGAGTCGTGCAGTTTGAAAGGCTTGCCTTCGAACTGGCCTTCGGAAAGCTTTAGCCGACCTTCGAAGAACCGAAACACGCGATCAGCAGCATCGTCGTCCCAGTAAAGCCCGCGCTCATGGCCACGTTCGAGATCGTCAAAATGGCGGCGACACGCATTGCGAACGTGGGGGCCAGCTACTTCTCTGCCATCAATGACAGCTTGCGCATAAGCGCTAACACGCTCAAGCGCAGGCATATCAGTCAAGCAGATCATCCTTTTCTTCGCCATCGTCTGGCGTTGCCACCTTGGAGGCATCGGCAGGCGTCGCGCCCATCTGGCCAAGCATCTGGCGGAGCAGGTTCATCGCCTGCACGCCAACTTCCTGCCCGGCCATGATGCGACCCTGAATTATGGCGGCCATGCCGACCAGCGTACGGTGTGATTCATTCAGCCACGGCAGCTCTTTCGCGAAAAGCTTCCAGGCTGACTTCGCCTTGATATCGGCGCTGTCCTTCAACCAGACGGGAGGAGCGCCAAGCGGGCCGTTTGCGGCTGGGTCTGCGCGGTTTTTGTACCGACCGGCATGCGTTTTGTCTCGCCCCTCGACTTTGGCCTTGCCGAGGGGATTTCTCGGCTTTGCCATGGAACGAAATCCTTATGGGGTCATATTTTGAATTGGAGAAGCGTGCGCTGTGGGTCCTCGCCGGTCCGGGGCTGACAGCCCTCTGGACTTTTCGATGCCCCCGGGGTCGATCAGCTGACCGGCCACCCGTCCGGCCCGAACCGAACGACGCTCTGCCCGAGCTCTTCACGCTGCTTGATACGGTCATGGCAGGGCTTGCAAAGTGATTGCAGGTTATCTGCATCCCAGAACAGATCCTCATCGCCTTTATGCGCAATAATGTGGTCACATATCGTGGCCGCTGTGACGTCCTCGTGCTGCCTGCAGTAGGCGCACAGAGGATGCGCAGTCAGTTGCCGCTCACGTAAGCGTTGCCAACGTGCGGTTCGATATAGCCGCAGCCAAGGCCGAGAAGGTGCTGACATGTGGGGTTCTCGTCCCTATGCCAAGGAACATTTTTCATTGTCCCCGCGTTAGTTCTGCATCCCCGAAGGGACACATCGATTGGTCAGAAATCCAAACTGGAATAGGAGGAAGATATGCCACGCGGTGACAAATCCAAATACACTGATAAGCAAGAACGCAAAGCAGATCACATCGCCGAAGGATACGAAAAGAAAGGCGTATCAGCTAAGGAAGCTGAACGCCGTGCTTGGGCGACTGTGAATAAGGACGATGGTGGTGGCAACAAGCCTGGCGGCTCAGGTCGCGGCAAATCTACAGGCAATCCCGCCGCACATAAAGGCGGGAAGAAGGGCGGTGAAGCAGCTGCCTCCAGAAGCGCTGCAGAACGCTCCGCCTCTGCGAAGAAGGCAGCCGCAACACGCAAGCAGAACGAGGAACACGCCCATCACCATTAAGGGCATCATATAATCAGCAAAGGGAGAAGACGTCATGAACAGCACAGAGATGAAAGCCTGCATTGAAGCATGCCTTGCTTGTTATCAAACGTGCCTCGGGATGGCGTCTACCCATTGTCTTGAGGAAGGTGGTGAGCACGTTGAGCCCGTGCATTTCCGAACAATGCTCGCCTGCGCTGAGATATGTAGGACGTGCGCCCATATCATGCTTTTGAGGACGCCCTTGCATCAGGCGGTGTGCAAAGCCTGTGCTGAAATATGTGAGGCCTGTTCCAAGAGCTGCGAAGACTTGGATGGGATGGACGAATGCGTGGCCGCTTGTGATCTCTGCGCTGCAACTTGCCGGGAGATGGCCGCTTAGTAGTTACTCAAAACCTGCATAAGGGTGGAACAATTCATTACTCTTCGCCGTTTCGGTTTGGCAATTCAAAAGGAGAATGAAATGGCTCAGACCACCGAAGGCATGCTTTCCGAACAGATCGACGCACTGCGCAAGGAAATCAGCAGCCTATCGTCCCGACTGTCAGATCATCTCGGCAATCTATCCGGCGCAACCGACGATGCCCTTGCGTCCACGAAAGACGCTGTGAATGTGCTCGCCGAAGGCGCGCGTGAACATGGCCAGCGTGCTGTTCAGTACGCACGAGAAAATCCCGGCACAGCATCCGCATGGGCTTCTGTTGGTCTGGTTGCATTCGTGGCCTGCATGCTCATGAAGGGCCGCGGCAACCGTTACCGTTAGAACACAATCGGCGGGGAGCCTACCGCAATAGGCTCAACCCGCCGAACCAGCAGCCGGAGGAGAAACGGCGCTGGTATAGTTACCCGGTCGTTGACCGGGGGGCATAGAGCGCCCAATAAAAAGGCCCGCACACGGCGGGCCAATCTTTTTGTGTCTTCTCACCCATAGGTGACTTGAGTGCGCGTTACTTAAAGTGATCCTGATTTTTTGTTATTTATCCGATAGTTATCGTTATCCGCCTTGGATTTTTGGTGTGAGAAAAATCCATCAAGGACTGTAAGACCGCGGTAAACCAGCCCTTTCCCGGCCAATGATGCTGCCGTTCCCTTAAATCCCTCAGCTTCGCCGACGGCTAGTAGAGTCTGCCCACCGAGAACGGCGTCTTCAACCGGGTCTAGCAATGCGCCCAGAGCTGACCTGATACGCGCCAGAACGGGCTTCTTGTCGATATAGTCAGCAAGCGTATCCTCGTTCAACTTGACGTGCATGCTCTCTGTTCGACCTGACGCCTGCTCCCCTCGATCGTTTATAATTGATGATCGAATACGAACAGCAGGAATATCGTAAGCGGATTTAGACCACCGCACCTTCGACGAGTGTACCAGTTCCCCATCTTCAAAGTTTGAATAAAACACCGTCGCCGAGCCGTCAGCCCCGCCATAGCTCTGGCCCTTCAGAGGCTCGGATTCACACAGCGCCACCAGCTGACGATACTGCAATACCGCTGCAATCAAATCGGCTCGCTTATCCCTGCGCAGAACTGCAAGAAGCGGGAAGTCCTCATCGCGCGATTGAACGCAGTTCGGATCACCAATGGATTGGCGTTTTTCGATTTTCTTGCGCAGTCGTGTGAGAGCCCGCTTTTCTGTGGCTCTTTTGTTTCCCGCGAAATCCCGGCCAAATGCTCGATCTTCGGGGGTGCGGATAATCTTCGGCTTTTCATCTTCCTTTGTCGGCTCCACTGCACGAAGCGTGTACTTGCCGTTTCCATCGCGTGCAAACCTGGTGTCGGTTCGATATTCGTGATCACCTTTCATCCGTGGGTGATACTTGCTCACCGGCTCCTGCGAATTATCGTTAGAAGCATCGTATTGTCGGTAATGCCCATCAACAAATCCGATCCTACGCGCACTTGTCTCATTGACGAACTGATGTGCTTCAATTTCCAGCATCAGATCATCAACGGCTTTCAGTTTCCCGTCCGAAATATCGCGATACTCAAAAGAACGCTGATACGATCGAACGGGCGAGCCAATTTCATTCAGGTAAATATCACCAGCTTTTTGAATTCGCATATGTCATCCTCGTGTTTTGGTTTGGTTGGTTAGGCGGCCTTGGCGGCGTCCGTTTCTGCAAGCCACCCCAGAACCGCCGTAACGGCCTTCTCAGCGGCTTCTGTCGTTGTGGTGGCCCGAATGACCAGAACCGTGTAGCCAAGCCGCTGTAGCGCCGCATGGCGGTCTTTCTGGGCTGGTAACAGTCTTCCCTGCCCGACCTTGTTCTCGATCAGCAGCAGACGACCGTATTCGCCATAGATGCGGAGGTCAGGTTCGCCGCTGGTCATGCCCGTTGCGATTGCCTGAGCCTGAGCTCTTGGCCCTCGCTTGCTGGCGTTCATGTCTCCCGCCAACAGGAACTGGCGCTGGTACTGTGGCATTCGACGCAATGAGGAAACCTGTGCCGCCTGTAATTCCCATTCGAGCGGCAGGGCTGGCTTGGTCGTCACCTTCCCAGCCTTGGTGGTGATCTTGACGCGGGCGCCGTTGATGCGTGTGATCTGTGTGGTCGTCGACGGCGCGGTAGACGAAGGCGCGCGCGTGCGGTTGCGTGCCATGTGTGCTCCTCGTGTTGATTGCGGTATGCCGTTGGTAGCGGCAAGAGGAGTGTGGAATGCCTCAATAAATGTGGTGTTAATGGACATGCAGAAAATGAGACGTTAACCTGCCGCGGGGCAAGGCGCTTTGCGGTCCTCCAGTTACACCATTCACCGGGGGCGTCTTGTCGCCAACCTCAAATCAGGTTGTATTTTGGAAAGTCCTAAAATCAGGAAAAGCGCGCACTTCTCAAAACTCGAGAACTGCGCGCCGCGCGCTTTGTGCGTAAGTTTCTATATAAGAACTCTTACGCACCAAAAGCAGCGTGCATTTGCGAACTTCTTTTAGGGTTTTTCGAGAAGTGCGCAAAAAGAAGTACGCGTTACTTAAGGTTGTATTTTTATTGTGACAGGCGGTTGTGTTGATGGAAGAAAGAGAGGAAGGCGGACATCCTTCCTCTCGTATGAAGCCAGAAAACTATGCCTTATTGATTTGGCTTATGGCCAAGTTCGTGAGCTTGTTATTTGTGGCTTTTTCCTGATCCAAAATCTGGGTAAGTAAGGTGTGTGCTTCCGTATGTCCGAGCTCCTTTGCCCATTCGCGCAGCGAACCGTATCTGGAAATTTCATAATGCTCGACCGCCTGGCAAGCTGCGAGCAAGCCTGCGTCAAGAGCTGTTCCGCTTGCCTCTTCAATCAAGCCGTCGGCTTCCTTAATCAGCCCTTCGATCGCGTCGCATTTCTCAGCGGTAGGCTTTAGCTTAAGAGACTTGAACACTCCATTCAGAATCGTGATCTGCCCCTTAGTTTCTTCGAGATGTTCCTCAGCGGCTTGCTTCAGTTTGGCGCTTTTGGCCGCCTTGGCGACTTTCGGAAGAGCCTTGGTAATGGCGTTTTCTGCGTAATAAATGTCCTGCAAGGTATGCTCGAAAATATCAGACAGAGTTTTCATGATCGTCCTCCTGGTTGGAAAAGCGAAACGAAACATTTGCTGATAGGTTCCTTATTATTAGCCCGCAACCTGAGCCAAGTCCTGCTATGATGTGTAATGAAGTGCCATTCGAAGGGAAATCCAATGTCTAAATTTGGGCCATATGAATTCGACAAACTGCTGGGCGCTAAATACAAGGTTCTAAATCAAGACCCGTTGCTCGGAATTCTTAGTATAAAGACCGATAAGGGTGTCATTGAGCTCGGCATGATAAAGTCGGTCGCCGAGGTTTTAATGGGGGAACTGATGGACTTCCTGCAGGAAGGCAAAGGCAAAGATGCGCCAAGCTTCGCGGTCGAGCGGAGTCAGTGAAATGCAGCATATAGCCACCGCTCTTGCTATCGCTGTTTCTTATATAGAAGACCGAGAATGCGATGTTGACGCTGACGTGAAAGCCTTGGAAGCTATTGCTGTGGAGATACAGCAGGGATCACTCGACGAGCGGCGAGCGGTTGTGGAAGCGCTTGGCGCGGTCGGCCGACCATAGCTAGTCGATGGCCTCGGTATAGCATCCATGGTATAAACCGGCCTTCAGTCGGCGGGAGGCTCTCTGCTTGTCATTCGGAGAAGACTTACAGTTCAATCCTTGCCAAACAGGAAGGGTCGTTATGCGCTTAAATCACGCTTTTGTATTAACTAGTCTGCTAGCCTTCTCCACAACAGCAGCTGACGCAGCTTTAGCTCCCAATTATCAACGCGCCAAAGAAATGTCGGCAGTAATTGAAGCTGTTGCTGAACAGTTTCCACGCCAGCCGGTAACCAAAGTCATTTATCAAGAACCTGACCAATATCAGGTCATCGCCGGTCCTTGTTCAATTCGGGCTAAGATCGTCACACGCCCTCAGAAACAGATGATGGTAGGCCCCAGACAGTTTGAGGTTAGGCTTTCGCCGCAACGATGTGGCAAGTAAAACGTATTAACTGTCCGAGGTTAAATAAAAAAGATATCAACTACTTATGACACTCTACAAAAAAGCCTGGCTATTTCTGATTATAGTATCTGTTCTCGTACTCACCTCGCCTGACTGGACGAAGGGCGTTGGTGATGCGATTGGGGCGAGCGGTACCGCGATCGGATCAGTTGTATTGGCCCTTGGGGCGATCTTGTTCATGTTCGTCTTTGTATGCCCCAAATGCTCATTTTCACTTTTCAGAAGCGAAAGCATTTTTGGCTTGTATATTTACCATCCATGGCCCAACAAGGTTTGCTCTAGGTGCGGCCACAATCATTCGGCAACTGAAAAATAACGGTAGCCGTTGCGCACCTTCCCTCATCCAGGGTTCACGCTCTGAAGAGGTGGGATTTCAACCAGAAATTAAGCTGTTTGATACAAACTCGCCCGAATGGAGCGGGAAGATTTTCAGGCAAATTGGCGTGGCGCCAGACGATACCAATTTGATGAGGAGGCGCGGATTAAGACCGAACTGCTCAAAGAGCGTGATCGTACTTGGCTGGATCGCTTGCCCATACTCGGTTTTATATTGCTGGTGGCAATTGTGAGTGCAGCAGCTTTTGTAGCTATGTTGTTTCTATCAATCCCACAGTTCTGAATACAGGACACAGCAGCGACCCGGGCACACAACGCGTAGTGAAGACTTTGCGTCGCGTTACTCGGCCTCCGCATTTTTCCCTATAGAGGTCGAATATGATCGCCGCCTATGTTTCATGTGCTGTCGTTGGTTCAGTCGTTTATCTCCTATTGAGGCGCAGAACTTGCAAAGCGCGTATCACTATCTCAGCTACCGTATTCCTAGTCCTGTGCGCAATTATCAGCGTTTGGTTCATTAACACCGGGGGAACGTACGGAATTATGGGCAAGAACGGCATCACACCCGATTGGTCGCGGCAATAAAAAAAGCGGCCTGAAAGAACCGCTAATAGGCTTGTCCATATAACTCGAGCTTATGGTCTTGACGCCGAAAGGTTGCTTGTTTGGAACTGAAACCGGCCAGTTCCGTTTACTGAAGCCATTGACCCAGAGTGATAGAAAACATGTATCAGCTTCAGATCGCGCTAAATGAGGCGCTAAAGTCCGACAACTTCAACGTCTGGCCGCACATTATCGCGCTTGCCGCCGCATACATTCTGGCGTTGCCGATAGGGTGGCACCGAGAACGTGAAGAGCGGAGTGCCGGTCTGCGGACCTTTCCGCTGGTCGCGGTTGCCAGTTGCGGCTTTATCCAAGCGACAGAGGGAATTACTTCCGAAAGCCCCGAAGCACTCGCGCGCATCATTGAAGGTGTGATCACCGGCATGGGATTTATCGGTGGTGGAGCTATTCTTCGTTTGAGTTCGTCCGTCAAAGGCACCGCAACAGCGGCCAGCCTGTGGGCAACAGGAGCAATCGGCATTGCTTGCGCTGCAAACGCCTTTGACGTGGCCATTATCATAATGGCGTTTGCGCTGCTTACTCTTGTATTCTTCTCCAACGGTAAGGCGGCCAATAAGGAAACCTCCGCCCGGGACGCAGAATAAGCCCGTATGCTGCTTTCCCCTAAACCGCCCTCACAAACGACGTCGTTTTCCGCTGTATCGGATCGCGCTCCTCGACCTTTGCGAGAAACCCTTCCTTGAAGAGTGCCTTGGTAATGAGGCTGGCCCGCTTCTTTTGCACCTCGTCGTCTATATCCAGCCCAAGAGCATATGCCACGGCGTGACCAACCCAGTCTTTGGCCTGCGGTGCTTGCTTGTACATGCCACCATTTACAGCGCCACGGATTGCGTCTTTCTGTTCATCAGTCAGCCCTTCGGCCACTTCTTCGCTGGACGGCCAATGCCATTCAGTCACGACGGGCGCATGGTCCTGCGGCTGGGTTAGCCCTCGCCCATTACCCAAAGCGACGCTTTCGATATGGCGCCAGTCTAGGCGGTGCGACATCGGCGTAAGGTTCGACTTGCCATATGTGATCGAGAAATAGCCGAACCGATCCATGCCGGGAATGCCCGCCTCATTGGCCTGCGCTTCGGACATACGATTAAGCACGCGCACCGAACGCGCTGCGCCGATCAACGCCACTGCGCCACGAGCGTCTTCAACGGTAGCCTCGCGATCGCTCACCTTGCGCAGGTGGTGCACGATGTCGATGGAACAATTGGTATAGTCCGCGATTTGCGCCCAGAGCTTTGCGACTTTGTCGATTGCTCCGTTGTCGTTTTCGTTGACCTGGTGCGTCGAAACAAACGGATCGACGATCATCACGTCGATGCCATTGGCAAGGATGGTTTTGGCAACGGCTTCTACGATTGGCTCCTGAATTTTGACGCCTTTCTTGTCATCGATCGCTACGACAAGCTCCTGCTCGCGACCGCTGTCGAGGAACAGGTGCCCGTCTATGTCTTCGGGTTTGAGATTGAAGTGGATGCACGCCGCCATGATGCGTCGCTCAAGCTCGTCGCGAGGATCTTCGACGTTGAACAGCCAGACCTTAAGGCGGCGTGGTGGCTTAACGCCGTTCAAGGCCTTCCCCGACGCCATAGCTAGCGCCTCCACGATGCTGTTGGCGGTTTTGCCAAGCCCGCCCGGTGCAACTGTCACCGAGACATACTTGCGGATGAAATGCCGACCGAAAGCAAATTCGCGGCGTGGCAGTGTCGACGGGTCTTTCCACTGGAATGGCGTGGCTGCGAGGATGGGTTGGTCGGTGGGATCTTCTTCGATGGGCGGGGCGTCAGGCTCGACGCTGTGTGCTTCGGGTTCACGCAGCTCATCCACCTTCGCCCGTGCGTTGTCGAGCATACGGGTGATGTCCACCAGCTTGGTATTGTCATTGACGGCTTCCGGTGCCTGACGCGGATGCATCTTGCCCGCCTTCAGTCCATTGTCGATCGTCTTGCAGCAACGCGGGAAGTCCCTGCCCCAGCCGCGCGCCACGTCTTGTAACAAGGCCCGTGCTTCGGATTCCGACAAGGCTCCGGCACCGACGAATGTTCCCATCCGGAACGCAGCGTCGTTCAAGCGGTTGTTGCGGTTGCCCATCGGCTCCATTGCGAGATCGTCCAGCTCAGACTGTACCGCACGCTCGACATACCGATCGTTGATCGTGCCTGAAACCGACGGCGCCTGATACATAGTCGTGCTGTCGTATGACCGTGGCAGGACAAGCTCCAGCAGCCAGTCTGGCGCATCGACCGGTTCCACATCGACCAGCCAGCGATAAGGCTGTCCAACAGCCGGCACGCTGCCAGCCGCAATGACATAGCCGCCGTCGCCGCGAACATCGATGCCAGCGCCCAATGCACCACGATTGCGCACGCCAGCCTTGTGTTTGAAGAAGTAATGTCGGCCGCCGCTCGTGGTTTCTGCCGTAAGCGTGGCAGGTAGAGCGCCATGCTCGGCTTCCAATGCTGAGAGCGTATCCGGCCCGCCATGCTTCGGGTCGATATCCAACACCCACGCCCCGATAGGCGCACCGGTGGGCACGCCGATCATTGCACCGGGATTGCGGCGCCAGAGCTCCCGCACAATGCGCTCATTCAGTGTGGCACCGCGGAAACCATTTGAAGTTAGCGGCGTTTTAGTCGCGAGAATTTCAATGATGCCGTCCTCGTCGATGAACTCCTCGTCAGCGGCACGGCAGGGAAATACGGGCCAGCTGCGTGCCGTGTAGGACAGTGCGACGTCGAGCATGGGGTCTTCACCCGAAAACACTTGGATGTTATTTTCCATGAATCTTCCTTATTGGAGCCTGGAGATGTCCAAAGGACGGTATGAAATGATGAGAACGAGCAACGGCAAATGGTCGGTCATCGATACCGAAACCGACCACGTGGCCAAGCTGCAAGATTCCTATTTAAAAGACCTCGATATCGATGAGGCCGAGGCGGCGACGGCTCTAATGAACCGAATTCATGCCGCAGGTCTAAACGTCACGCCGCAGTGATTGTCATTGGCGGGCATTATCTCGGTCGCTAAGCACGCTTCGATGAACGCTTGCGCTGCGGGCGCAACGATTGCATTGCCGTAACCGCGCAGTCGTCCCACTCGGGCGGCAGCCCCATGAGCCAGCGGGAATGTGCCGGGTTCAACTGGCCGCCACTTTCCATCCCGGCAGAAGAGCCAGTCAGCATCTCGCCAGAAGCCGTTAGTCGGGCGGGCAACGGGGCGAATGCTGCAACTCCCAGATCGTTGTTCCACCCCTTGCGCGCCGCTTCGCTCTCCGCTCCGGATAGTGTCCGCGCATTGTTCTCCCCATCCAACGCCCTCGGCGTTGGCCGGCCCGCGAACTTCGCTTCGTGTTCCAATGAGGCCGTGTGTTTCTTCCCGTCGACCGTCTTGCCCGTCGCGTCCATCTTCTCTGTTGACATGCTGCGTCCTCCGTTCGGAGTGCACGGGGTTTTCCAGCCCGCCAAGTCCGCTTCCCGCACCAGACACGCGCAGCCGTGTTTCGTGCCGTGAATTTCCTTCTGGTTCTTCGACCGACCCGTCGTGTCGTGGGCTTGCGGCGTCGTCCAGCCTTTTTCCAACCCAATAGAGCCGTTGTCGGATGTGCGGCGCACCGAAGCCCGCAGCGCAGGTATCGACCGCCCCGCTGGCGTAGCCCGATCCTTCCAGGTCAGCTTGTACAAGGTCGAGCCATCCAAGGCCGTCTTTGCTTGCAACTTGCTCGCCAAAGACGATTGAAGGTCGGCAGTTCTCGATAAGCCAGTGGAAGTGCGGCCATAGGTGCCGCTCGTCAGTAAACCCAGCTCCTTTGCCTGCCGCGCTGAAAGGCTGGCATGGGCAGGAACCGGTCCAGACCGGGCGGTCGTCTGGCCATCCCGCTCGGCGGAGCGCGTGTGACCAGACGCCGATCCCGGCGAAGAAGTGGCATTGCGTGTATCCGATAAGGTCGGAAGGTCGAATATCGACAATTGAACGTTCATCAACATCTCCCGGTGCGATGTGGCCAGCCTTGATTAGCTCGCGCAACCAAGCCGCCGCCTTCGGGTCAAACTCATTGTAATAGGCTGTCATGGCTTCCTCAGAATGGAGCTTCACTAAGGGCCGCACGCATCCCCCGCCCGCAACCTTCCCATGCGGCTTTCACCAGTTGCCTGGCCTCGAGCTCGTCACACTCGGCAAGGTCGGTTTTCTGTATGGCCTGCAAATACTCCCCGACCGCCTCCACGCCCGTATCAAGCGCACGCAGCTCGTAAGGATCTAACCGACGCCGATGCCGAATATGCTCGGCAATGTCGGCGCATTCCTTGCACAGCCAACGGATAGGCTCGCGGTCTGCCTGCACGCCGAGACCTACAGCGTGGCGGGCGCAGACGTGGCAGATGTCTTCAGCAACCGTCATATTGCTCTCCCGCTTTTATTTTAACTTCAGGTTGAGAAGACGTGTTATGGTGAGCGACTTCAAGCGAACCTCTCCAATACGGACGCTTGAAAGCCTCTCCCTCGAGAGGAAATTGGGCCGGGGCGCTGTCGGGATGGCTGTGCCCCCGGTCTTTTTGACGAAAACGGTCGCGGATCGTCATGCCACCCTCCCCAGCAAATCTTGGTTATCATTGGCCGCTATATACTTGCCAGCCTCGTTGCCCCACGATGACCAGCCCGGCCACGCTTGGCGCGCGAATAGTTCAAGATACGGGCCGTCGACAAGCCGCTCGATGCGCTCATACTGTTCATCAGGCTTGCGGCTATGCTCACGACGGGGTGCCTTGATCAGCGAACGCACGCCTTTGCTCTGACGTTGCGGCTTGCCTCGCTTGAACAGGTGGCAGATTTCAACTTCCTGTCGTGTCCAATAGCCCATTCCCATGCGCCCCTTGTCCCAGACGAAAGCCACGCTGACAGGGCGGAATCCCCATGAGGCGGCCACATCGAAGGCTTCACGCTGCAGATGCGAAACGGTCCACATGAAGAGCAAACAGTCGCGGGCGCATACCTGTTCGACAGGTAGTGCCTTGATATCCTCCAGCGACATCACGCTGTAAGGCTGACGACCTCTAGCCGGGGCGACGTTCTTTTTGCTGTAGGTTCGAAATGCCCATGGCGGGTCCGCTAGGACGCAGCCGAAAGGCCCGCTCGGTAGCGGTTCGTTCATTCTCATCTCCTCGTGTTTCGTGGTGGTAACCCGCCAGTTGGTGGCTAGCGGGGGGGATCGTTGATTTTACTTAAGACGCTTCGGGAGGTGCTTCATTGAGTTCAACAGGATGATGATTGAGTAGAGTGATGACTAATGTGGAAGCGATTGCCGTTACGTGGCGAAATGCCTCCGCTGCCTCTTCATGTAGCTCGTCTGGTATAGTCGGATTAATGGCACCTATGATGAGATCGATTCTTGCATTACCGTCAGCCTCGGAAGTGCCCGCATAGTCGAACAAATGATGTATGTGCGTTCCAGATAGATGAACCATTCCTGACGTTCGCTCATAAACAAGCTTCACCCATGGATGCGATTCTGAAAGCTTTTCAACAAGATATCCGTCAAGAAGCTTCTTTCCTGAGCGACAACGTAGTTTGTTAAATTTTTCACCGTCGAGTATCCGACGTATCCCATCTTCATGGTTTGACATCAACAGAAGGCCATTTACTCGCATAGCCGTATCAATCTGCATGCGCAAAATGGCTGACATTATCGTATAATTTCGACATTCAACCATTGCTATGAAGCCAGCGGCATTTGCTTCTATTCTTTGAAGTGACGCCAACAAGAAAAGTGTTGTTGTCCAGAACGGTCTATTCGGCGACATGAATTGAACAGCAAACTCTTTATTGGCTTGCACAACATAATCAATGTCGGCGATAATTTGAGCCATTTTCTTCATGTGTCGTCCCTGTACATGTTTGGTAGGCAATTATCCCACTATACTTGCTACGAAAAAAGTAGATCCTGTGTAGACAGACAAACGATCCGTAGGGTCTAGCTTTGCCATCACCTCGCCACCCGCTCATCCCAGACCCTGAACCCAGGCACCTGACGCATACCGGCGCGCACTGTTTCTTCGGCCATCGACTGCACGAGTTCCTTGAAACGCTCTGGCGCGCGGCCATATGCCCAATCCAAAGCTTTACCTTCATCTTCCAACTTGCAGTGCCAGATAGTGCGCAGCCCCGTGCCAGTGGTTGCCGAACGATCTTCGCGCTTGGCCCATCGGTCGGCTTTCTTCGCCTCGGCAAGTAGCTCTTCGGCTTTCTCGCGCTCTTCGAGATTGCCTGCGCTGGCTCGCATGGCCTCCTGCGCTTCACGCGCAATGCGGTCAGCCTCTTCACGGGCGGCACGTGCGGCGGCTTCTTTTTCAGCAACAAGCTTATTGCGCCATGGCGTCAGCAAGTTCTGCAACGTTTCCTTGCCGAGGACGACCTTGCCTTTGACAGACTTCGTATTGCCGATCAGTTTGTTGTACCGGTCCTGTATCTCTGCCTTTGCGTCGTCATGCGGTTTAGCTTCATCCTTACGGGCCTCGTCGGCGCGCTTCCCGGCCTCATGGAGCTTATCGTGCAGTTCGGTGATCGCATCTGCCAGTTGCTGGCTGTCGATCGCTTCGCCGTCTGCGAAATTCTTAGCTTCATCGAACAGGTTTTCGATTTCCTGTTTTACAGTCTCGAAGGCAGTAAGCGGCGGTCTATTGTGACCAGCAGGTGCCAGGTTATAGGGGTCGTAATTGTCCGTCATTGTTGCTCCTCGTGTTTTCGGTGGTTGGTTTTGCTGCGATAAGCAGCGGTGGGCAAGTTAACACGCCTCACAGCGGTTATTGTTAATAGCCAGCCACGAATCTTTGGCGGGAGGGCTTACGTTACGTAAATTTAATTTTTTGATATGTGTTTCACCGTGGTACATTGGAATAGCGTTTTGGGTATCCGGGGGGCTACTCGGCGCCGTCGCTCCGGGCATTTATGCCACGGAGCGGCTCTTTCTCACTCATGCTTTCGAGCTGTCACGAACTGTCATTTGTTCGATCGGGCTGCAGTTCCTATTTAGTCGGTGCAATCCTCCTTTGGAATGCATCCGCATCGCGTGTACCAAAGCCCCCCCGCCCTATCGCGCGATGCGGACACCCTTCATGGCCCATAGCAACCGCTTCATGCCTTGCCTCGCCAGAATTGCTCTCCATCTTCTACATTACAGGCCCTTTTACAGATGGAGATCGACATGAGCGGCGAATTGGAAAAGCAGCTAGAGATCGAAGAGCTCGCGAAGCAACTTTTTGAGCAAGAGAATTCTGATCCCGACCTGAACTGGGATTCTGCCGTTAGCAAAATCGTAAGCGGAGCTAGTGTCGGTGGTGGCGTTCCCGACGAGGTGAAGGAAAAATATAGAGCCAGAGCTGCGCAAATTCTTAGAGACAGGGCAAAAGGCAAGGACGACTAACCCCTGCCTTGATTAAAACGGCACCTCATCACCTATCTCCGCCAGCCAGGCCGGCTCATTATCATTGCTCGCCTCTGGCGTGTTGTCATTGGCCGCGCCAGCCATAGCGTCGACAACTTCCCAGTATTTGCCGCTGGGCTTCACGACAATCTCTGCGGTTGTCAGCAATTCGTTCTGGCGCTCCATGAATTCCAGCACCGTTTTCGGGAACGGAGCCTGACCGCCGTGCTTTCGCCACCACCTGTCTGACTTCGACTTGAAGAAGCCGGTATGAGCGGGGCCGAGCCATTCGTTGATTGGCGACATGCCAACCCAATAAGACACCTTCACGCTGTCCTGCTTGCCGCCCTTGCCTTCGTGGTATGCGAAGGTGCGGCGTGTAACTTCCCGCGTCTCCGGCACAGCAACACTCACAATCGGCGCGTCAGTTGCGTGGCTTTGTAGCTTCGGCGTTTCATCGAATTCAAACTCGTGGCCGCAACACCAGCAAATGAGCAATGAAGCATGAAGTTGCTCGTTGCAGGTCGGGCAGACCTTGATTGGGGCTTGACCGTCGCCTTTTGTCGGTTTGCGTGGCTCGATCATATCGACCGGGCCGTGCTCTGCGACGTTGCCCGCAAAATCCATGTAACGACAGTTTGGCTTCAGGTAGCCCGCGATAGCAGCGCGCCTTTCTTCCGGTCCCACCGCTTCGGGATCAAATCGCGGCGGGTAAAGCACGCGAGTTCCACGTCCGACGCGCTGCACATAACGGCTTGCCGATTTGGTGCGCGCCATATCCACGATGAGGTCAATGCGCGGCACATTAGTTCCAGTAGACATGACGTTATCGTTGGTGATGCCCCATATCTCGCCCGCCTTGCATGCCTCGATAATGTTGCGTCTTTCAGCCCGTGGCGTATTACCAGAAAGAACTTCGCAGGACTTTCCCATTGAGCGAACCATGTCACGCACGTTTGTGGCGTGCTTCACGCCGGCGCAGAAGAATAGTGCTGTCCTGCGTTGCCCTTCCGTGTCAAAAACCTCTTCAAGAATGCGGCCATTGAGATCGTCCCGATCAACTGCATCCTGCAATGCGCCCTTCGCAAGATCATTCCCGCGCATCGGAACATGCGAAGTGTCTTGTTTGGTCTCAGTGGGCTTTGACGTGACTGGCGAAAGATATCCGTCGTCAATGCCCTGCCGTATGCCGTATGTATAGACGACCTTATCGAACAGTCGATCGTCACCCTCATCGAGCCGTCCGCTATCAAGGCGATAAGGCGTTGCCGACAAACCAACGATCTTCATGTCGGGATTGATTGCCAACAACGCGTCGATGAATTGCCGATACATGGTGTTTGCATCATTCGGCACTAAGTGAACTTCATCGATGGCCAGCACGTCAACGTGCCCGATCTGCGCCGCCTTATTATATACCGTCTGCAATTGCGCAAAGAGTATCTGCGCCCTTGCATCCCGGCGTCCAAGTGCGGAAGCGTAAATCCCAAGCGGGGTAAATGGCGCGATGCCAAGCAGTTCTTTGAAGTTGCCCTCGACCAGTTCCACGACATGAGTGCAGCAGCACAGCCGCATATCAGGCCAGCCGGTAATCAACTCGTGGAATAGCGTGGCAAGTGTCATCGATTTGCCGGTGTTGTGATGCACCATGAAATCTTCAGTCAGATAAAGATGATCGCCATCCAGTGCGAACCCGTAGTAGTCGCCAACTCCTATCGGCTCGATATCGAAACCAGTCACAAGCGGATTTTTGATCTGACGACGAGGCTGCGCCTTCTGACGCGCAACTCTATTTGGAATCACGTCAGTGTCGCCAGAAATAGAGACGCGCCAATATTGCCCTCCGCCGCCAGTCTGGCAGTATTTCATGCAAGGGGTAATATATGCCGCGAGCCCCAGGCTGCGCGCGACAAACGCTACATCGCGTGACAGATTTTCCGACTTCGATATGAAGTCGAAATGATTATTCTTTGATAGGTGGCCGTCAGTATCCAGTAAGCCAGCAAGCACGTTTAAGCGAGTTTCACGGCTGCCCGTTTTATACATATGCGGGATGCTTTTCTGGTCGCAGACCATCCCCCAAATGCCAGCGGCCTCCAGATGTGCAACCAGTCGATTCCTAACGCTACGGCTGGCATCATCATCAGGGAAAAATACTTGCCATGCCCTATTCCCAACCTTCTGCGTGACGCGGGGCTTTAGCCCGATGGATTCCACGTAGTCGCAAACCTCATCGAGGACTTCAGGGTCCATGTTAGTTATGCCGACACTATGTACGAGACTGCCATCGCCAAGCATTGCCCCCACTATATAGGCGGGCACTGGAAGGTTATCATTCGCGACATAGTCGAAATCAATGCCAGTTCGCCACAGTTTGCGAATGTGCTTCCAATATTTTGCCTTCGAGAGGTATTCTTTTACAGTGATATTTTCGATCGTTCCTGCCGACTTATGAGAATTGGGAAATCGTGTGGCTTTTTTACCTTCATTGGTCGTCTTCAGACTTAGAATGTGATTTTCATTGACGACAAACGGATCTCCCTTAACCGGTGTGATGCGATACATCATTTCGCGACCAGACACGGTACGCAGCACTCGCCTCGGCTTACTATCGGGTCCCATAAGATTATCATTGACCGCCACGAGCTCGACAGGCTTCGTTGTGCCGTCATACATCAGAACAGGCGCGCCGGCGGCATGGCATCCAGTCGCCATGTCCAGCAGAGGATGTCCCGCCTCGGCTTTCCAATAATCGAAAACGGAGTCCACCGCTTCGCGCTGATAGTATCGCAATGCCATATTTACCTCTTGCTGCCAGCAAAACGAATGTGTAAGCAAATTCAGTAGTGTTGCTGGGGGGCTAGCATGAATGAATTGACTTGGTTAAGTGGTCCACTTTCGTGGGGCGACGCAGCCACCTGCGTAGGTCTTGCAATGACAGGTATTGGAGCATGGGTAACAGCGCGATCCGTTATTCTTACTAGGGATCAAGCTAGGCTTATCGGTGTCGCTCGCTACGTCCCTGAAAATCCGGAAGATATGGACAAATTACCACATGTCCAAAGCCTATTGGCGCAATCTCGAGCTGCTCGGTGGGGTCTCCGTCTAATTTTGTTTGGCGCGTTATTTCAGTTTGGTCCAATCATTGAGAAAATTGTGGTTTGGAAGTGCGCGTAATCAACCATGGCCTTCAAGCCGCGCACCCCTCACCCCATCCACCCAAATCTCACCCGTCGCCAAACGATACGTGACAGTTTCCGCTACCTCGTCAGCATCGATCTGCTCGCCATTTATCAGCCCCGGCAGATAAAGATGCGCCGGGCAGCCGTCGCGTTGCTCGTCGATCGACAATGGCTTGTTCCAGCGCGCGCATGACATGTGGCAATCGCCGCCATGCTCTGGCTGAACGTGAAGGCAGGTGCGGCAGTTGACGCGCGGCTGGACGCCTTCGTGGCAGACACCCCGGTGTTTGCAAAACATGCATCCGAAGAACTCCGGGTCTTCGCTGATGCGGCTGGGCGGCTCATCTGAAAACACGATGCGTTCGCAGCGTGCCAGCAGCCGAAGGCAGAATTCGACGTCATATTCGATGCGCTCGGCATAGAGCGTATCGGTGTTCTTGCACGACGCCAGATACAAGCAGCGCGTCAATCCAAAAGCCTGCATTCCAAGCTGGCACTGGGCGTAGTGAAGTGGCTTGGCTTTCTGGCAGCCGTGCTTCTGTAGTTCCTTGATGCCCTTCTCGTTGCTCGACTTGAATTCTAGCAAGTGTTCGGTCTTTGGCGCTTCAGGAACGCCAATTGCCTTGCCGTCGCACTTGCCGCGCACGAATCCCGATACCAGCCTGATTTTGTCCTGTTGCCCGTAGACGTCGACGCCGATGCGTTCGAGGTCAGCCACCAGACGGTCTTCCTCGATATTGCCGGTAGCGAACAATCTTAACTGGCGGCCCGAATGAACTTCGTGCGCCGAGACCCAGCGGAAACCGAACCACAAGGCTCTGTCACATTCCGTGCCAGCCTCGCCAACGCTGATGCCCCACGAGTCCCAGGACTTAGCCTGGGCCTCGTAAGCAGCGTAGATGGCGCGGACCGTGCTGGATTCAGCTTTTGGGAGCGGTGCCATTCCTACACCCTCATCGGCATCAGGACGCCAGTCCACTCGCCCTCGCCTTTAACGACGGCAGGCGAGCCTGCATCACCGAGAGCAAAACGCACGTTTGCTTCATCCAGCGCGCCAAGCATGTCGTTGACATACCGGGCGTTAAAGCCGATTTCCAAAGGCTCGCCTTCAAACTCAATCGAAACCTCATCGCTGGCCTTGTCAGCCAGCATCAGTCGGAGCACATCGCCGACTGCGAATTTCACCGCCCGCGATTTGTCGTCGGCAACAGCCGCGACACGCTCGACCGCCTTCATGAGCGCCTGCCGGTCGACGGTGAGCACGTTGCTGTTGCCGGTTGGAATGACGCGCACATAGTCGGGGAAAGTCCCGTCGATCAGCTTGGAAGTGATAACCGTTGAGCCAGACGTGACGCGCACCTTGTTCTGGGACAGTTCTACCGTAACCGCACCTTTCGGCAGCAGGCCTACCAGCTTTCGCGGCAGGATCACGCCGTATTCCAACACGCCTTCCGAGCCGACGTTGCGCATCAACCGGTGCCCATCGGTTGCCACAGCAACCAATCGGCCTTCGACTCCATGCAGATAGACGCCATTGAGGTAATAGCGGGTTTCTTCCGTCGAGATACAATGCACGCACGGCGCCACAAGCGCTGCCAGATCCAGCTCAAGCGTCGTGTCGAACTTCCCGGCGCTGAAGGACGGAAAGTCTTCGGCGGGCAAAATGTCGAGCTTGTAACGGCTTCGACCGGACGCGACGGTAAGGCGGCCTCCACCGCCAGCTGCGTCCAGCTCAAGGGTAATGTCGCCCGTCGCTCGCTTTGCGATATCCGCAAGCATCTTGCCGGGAACGGTTACACGACCCGGCTGGCAGTCGAGCACCGGCAGACTGGTCGTTATCTCCACGTCCAAATCGGTGCCAGTAAGCCGTAGCTGGCCGTCCTCGACTGCTAAGAGCACGTTGGCGAGAATAGCAATGGAATTTCGGCTTTCGATGGCACGGTTGACGGTAGCCAAGGCATGCGCGAGCTGTGAGCGGTCAATGCTGACTCTCATCAAAGTCTCCTCGTGTGGGAAAGTGCCGCACGGTGGTGAGCCGTGCGGTGTTTGAATTAGTTGTCGAAAAAGAATGTGGCGCGGACATTTTCGAAACCGCCCGCATCGTTGGCCAACTTCAACAAGCGCGGGATCGTCTTGCTGAAAAATTCGCCATTGATCGCTTCGAAATATGGCTCCGTCCATGTAACAAGTGTGTATGGAGAGCCGCCCAGAATCTCTTTCATTCGTTCGAGATGATCGTCCTCGTGCCGATTCAGATGGGCAGATGCATACCGTGTCTCAGGATATCTCTTTTCTTGACGGATCTTCTGCCAAGCCGCTTCAAACTCCTCATTGCTGAGGTGTCTTACAGAACCCCCGCTCACATCCCCGCACCAACTATTCGGCTTTCCATAATCACGCCAGCGCGCCCAATCGACAGGATCAACCCACCCTTGCTGCTTGGTTGTCTGTGTCCAGTCGAAGGACAGTATTTCGGCCAAGGTGAAATAGGAATGCGAATGTCCGTCGCCCATCCACCTCTCAGCGATTGCACGATATTCGCCACAGCAATCAACCGGGACACCGCGAGGCTCGTCGATTGGATTGAAGCCATCGCCAGTTTTCACTCCGGCAAAGCCACGCCCGTTGCGAACATCTGCCAGAATTGCGAAAAGATTATAGGAACGCCCATTATAGAATTCGTCCTTACAATCGACGTGCAACGCGCCATCGTCGTCGTACTTGTCCGCAGTCCATTTATCAGCTGTCAGCCACTCATCGCCGACTTTGGTCTCGACGTAAAAATGTATGTCGCATCCCATGCGCTAGTCTCCTCGTGTTCGGTGGTAGAAGGCGCGGTTGGTAGCCGCGCCTGTTGGTTAGCTTAACCCCAGGGGCGCTTCTTGCCTGCCGCGGCAGCCGCTGGTGCTGGCTTATTGCTGTTTGCCGCAGCCGGTCGGTTGTCATTGGCAGGGCGGGCCTGCGCTACAGGCTGGTTGGCGTCGATTGAAGGCTGGGGAACGTTGCCTTCATCGGGATAAAAGAGTTTCCGGATACGGTTGCTGGCATTGTATGCTTTGCCCGTCTTCTTGCTGACGCCAGCGGGATTTTGGACAATCTGCGCAGTGAAAGTGATGAACTGGATCTGCTCGGTATCTTCCAGAGGCCCGTCATGACCAACCGCCCGGCAGAGCTTGGCGAGGTCTTTTTGACCACGTTCCTGTCTTTGAGCGTCCCGGTTCTGAACGTCGACCCAGTGCCAAATGCGGCGGCCCTTGTATTCCTCCGGCTCGACCACATCGATTGTGAAATTCACCGCTATGTCCGTTCCGTCGACTTTTACATCGCCGGCGGAGATTTCGAGCTTTGCAATCATGTTGGGCAGCAACTCGAAATCAGACTGTTCGGTGCTGTGATCCTGCGGGTTAAATTGAACGCCTAGTTGCGCCATTTGTCATTTCCTCGTGCTTGTAGTGGTTGGTTATCGTTAACAGCCAGCGCTAACGATGGCTGGAAAGGCTTGGTAAGTTTCGCGCCTTTCGATAGGTTGTCCTGCCACCAGAGAGGTTGCAGATTTTCCAGCGCCCAGCAGCGCTTGAAATCTATGTCTTCCGGCTTTTCGTAATTGAACGCCGAACGGGGGATAATATGATCAATATGCCAGCCATATTGCCCATGTTTTTCCCATGTCATCCCGGGTTGGAATTGGCGTTCTAGATGCGCCATAAGGTCATCGACGCTATACCCCACGAGATCGGACCAACTGCGCCCTGCCTTACGTTTAAGAACCGCCTGGTAAATGGCCGACGACATAAGATCGTCCAGTTTACCTCTAGGCGTGGATCGCTTTTCGGCGTCACGGAATTTACCGTTCTCTGCGTACCAGTCCGCCCAAGATTTCTTCACTTTGTCGGGGTTTTCCGAACGCCATTTTGCAGTTGCCGCCCTCACTTTTGCTGAATTTGCGGTTCGATATTCACGCGCGTATTCCAACGCCGCTCCTCTGTTGTCCGCGTACCTCATGCGCTTCTTTTCTAGTTCACGCTCGTGGTTTTCAGCATACCATTCAGACCAATTCGATAGGATTTCATCCCTGTTTTCTGCATATGCCTTCTTACGATATGCCTTCAGGTGATCTTCATTTTCGGCGGCCCATTCCCTATTTCGATCCGCAGTGCATGTGACGCATGCTCGGTTGCTAGTGAACCTAGGGGCGACATGTCCATTCTTGCACGGCTCCCCGGTAAAGTAGCGCTTGGAGCCATTTTCTTTCGCCTCCGCGCGGGTGCGCGGAAGCTTATCTTCATCATTCACCGGCTTACGCCTTCGCCCGATGGATAGCCGGGCGGAAGAACCCGCCGATGAAACCAAGCGAAGCGCCGATTTGCCACATCGCAAGGCCTGCCGCGTTGATGCCAACGGCGGCAAGGAAGGCGTGGATTGTTTCTGCGAAGAACAGACCAACGACCCAGCCGACAAACGCGCCACCGAGAACGCCGATGAGCGGTGCGAAGAAGAGGATGGCCGCGATGGCTACAAGGCCAGCTAGAGCTTTTTCCATCAGGCGGCGTCCTTGTTTACGGATAGTGCCTTCGCCTTTGCTGCGGCTTCGCCCTTTGTTGGGAACAACAATGGGCTGCCCCCCTCAACCACATGCGCCCATTTTCCGTATTCAACGTTCACTTGAATGCCAAACAATGGCTCGAGCGTTGTGGTATCCACCCACTGGTGCACTCGGTGCTTGCGGCCTTGCATTGCCTTACAGAACTGCACCGCCATCAAGCCGCCTCCCTCTGTCCATTGTCGTTGCCAGCCGGCCAGAACTTGGCAATGTCGGTAAAGCCCTGCCCTTTGCGGTAGACGACGCTGTCGGGCATCGAATAGCGATTCTTGGCATTGAATCCTGCCGCCTCGTTGAAGTGCACCTGGCGCTCTTTGCCGCCTTCGGCGTGGCTAACCTTCGTCTGGCGTGCCACTTCTTTTTCCTTGATAGAGATGCGGTAGTTCATGAACGCGACGATGTCGGACTTCTCGCGAACCAGTGCATTCGATCGTTTATGCAGCTTAGGCTGGTATCGGCTATATGGATCCGTAGTCGGGCTGTCGAAGCGCACGATTTCAGGATGGGCCAGCATGACCACATACATTCCTGCGCGGGACAGCGCCGACACCGCCGCCATGAGCTCGTTCCATTCGGTATCGGCTTCCACGTATCCTTTACCGAACCCGGCCTCCTCGATGCTGTTGATACCAAGCCGGTTAGACGTCGCACGCCAGACAAGCGGTTCCAGCCCGTCGAGGCTGTCGATAATCACAGTGCGCCGGTCGTGTTCTTCGGTCAGCAATTCGCCGATGACGTTCAGCAGATCGTCGAAGGATTCAATCGTGCCTGGCGTGGCCATTTCAATGTCATAGGGCGGGCGCTCACCTTCGGTTGCCAGATAGATCGGGTTTGGGAATTCCGCCGCGAGCGACGTCTTGCCGATGCCATCGACACCGTAGAGAAGTATCACAGGCGGATCGTTTCTCTTGGTCGACTTGAGGCTTGAAAGAGATAGAGCCATAGGTCTCCTCGTGTTTAGTAGGTGTGGTGGGTAACGGCGATTGCGGCGATGACGGCCGCAAGTATGAGCCAGCCGACAAGCCATGCAGGCGGGCTTGTTAGGGCGGCGGCGCAGTTGTCGCGTGGTGGTCTGAGGGGCATCAGTGCGCACCCCACAGATACAGCAGCCCATAGAACGGCAGCAGCAGGTTCCAGAATAGGAACGCTGCGATTGTCGTGGCAATTGCCAGCGCGAACGCTGCAAGCGCCAAGGACTGCCCTACGCGTCCGACACCGGGCTTACGCCCGGGATCAATGTGCGGCATGTCAGCCGTAGCTTTTGTGGCGACGTTCATGCCAGCACCCATGCGTAGAAGCCGACCGTCAAGGCGAGCACGGCGACTACTGCCAAGCCCCATACAAAGCGGTCACCAGGGCCGGGCGTGGTTTCCGGCTCATAGAACGTGTCGCCGTCCGCGTAGTCTTTGGGCGCATAGTTGCGCGTGTGGCTGTACGTGGTGGAGGTCATGCTGCCCTCCGCGAAGACTGCTCGTCGTGTTCCGCCCAATGTTCAATAGCCCGCTTGGTTGCGGCCAAGCCAAGGCCGGTGATGCGCCGCAGCTCTTTGATTGCCGCAACTTTCTGCCCGTTGGCCGCTAGGTTCTGCCATTCATGTTCATAAAGAGGGATCGGTTCGCTCACGGTTTTGGACAGCGCGAATACGCCGAATTGCTGTCCTTTGTGACGGTTTGCAAGACGTTTTGCTTCCTTGATCGCCGCATACTCGGATGCATGAACGCGCGGCAGCTCTGAAGGCTTCGGCTGCCCTTTTTCGATTAGAGCGACGATGGCGGGTTTAGTCGCAGGCCGGTTGTCATTGCTGGCTGGCTCGTCGACCCATTCGGAGATGAGGTCGTGTTCCCGATCCCTGTAGAGCGAGAAGTTGCCGCCCTCGTACCAATCACATTGGTCGGTCGCGATAATACGTTTGCTGGCCACCCATCCAAACGCCTGCCTCCGCATCGGCCCAACCTTCCGTCCATCGCGGGTGCGGTAGAACTTGCCGGTTTCGATGGTGAGGGCGGGCTTGCCGGTTGCGTCAGCAACGGGCACGTGTTCCACGGTGAATTCGCTCACGCGGCGATAACGTTTGTCGCCAACATTGTCTGTGAAGACGACAATCGTCTCACCGTCTTGTTCATCAATCTCTTGGACGTAAAAAGTATTACCGGCCCTGTAGTCATTGTGGGAATCATCCAATTTGGCCGTAATTCTATCGCCAACCTTCACTGTTTGCTTGTCAGCCATCACGCTACTCCCCTCGTCTTGGTGTTTTTCGTAAGCTTCTCTTTTTTGGTGAAATCGACCGGGATGACGTTGTCTTCTTCAGGCTTGTCAGCCTCGACGACGCCGTCGTCCTCTTCAAAATCTGGCTCGACTTCGAAGCGCGAGACCTCAAGCTGCACAAGGCCCGTGCCGGGAATCATGAAACGCACAGTCAGCCAGCGGTAATTGTCGCGCTCCTCGACAATGATGCCCTTCCACTTCCAAAGCCGGTGGACGACGATTTCGCCGGGTAAGTCCCAGCATTCACCGCATTCGCAGGTCATGCGGCACCTCTTTTTGGTGCGCGGTGGTAAGTGACCGGCGCGCTGGAAACGTAACGCCCGTCAACGAGACGTGCTTCCTGTCGTGCCACGTATTTCTGCGCAGCCGTCCGGTAAGGCTTGCGGTTTGTCATGTCCCGCTCGCCCGTTCGTGTGTATTTCGTTTTCAAGGTATGGCCTCCTCGTCGGGAGGTTAGTCGTCGGCCCCGTCTCTCTGCGGTCGGCCTGCCTTTCAGCAATTGTGCTGCCTCGTAAGGCTAGTGGACTGTGCCCGTAAACGGCCCGTCTAAAATGGTGATCCGGGGGAGTGAGACAAAAATGTCCATGCATCCTCCCGAATAACCGCCGTTATATGTTGAGCGGCGCACAACGGTGCTTGCGGTGGGTTTTGGCGCCGGTAGTGTGGGCGATCTTTCCGAAAGCAGCGACCAAGCGTGTCCTCTGGTAATGCCCATCAGTTCCGCGATCTTGCCAAATGAAGCGCCTTGTTTACGGTGCGCGGCGGCAGTTGCCTGCAGTTCGTGTCTTGATGAATGCTGCATGTCTCCTCGTGTCGGTTGGTGATGGTTGACAAGCGCCGCATCTATCGGCATCTGTCTCGTCGGCCGGGGTGGTACCTGGCAAGGAAACCCCGGCGTAGAAGTGGCTTCGGCCCTCCTCGTGTTAACCGGGATGTACGGGAGCGGCGGGGTAACGGGTGGTGCCGACCCACAACGCCGCTCTTTTTAGATTTCGGCGTTGGAACCAAATTCGCCGCCAAGTAGTTTTCTTCTTGATAAACAAGGAGATCACTATGCTTACAGCCGGTGTGATGTGGCTTTTTGGCGTTCCGCTCGTCGTCGTAATTCTTGTCTACTTCTTATTCCTCAGAAGGCGTTAACGCCTTCGTCTGGGAACGCCGAAAGCGCCAGCCGCGTTTCAGCGGCCAGCGTCCCTGATAATTTCTATGGCGGCACGTCAACGAGAGCCGGTTCGCTTCTGTCGGCAACTTTCGTCATTCGCTCTCTCCTCTATTTCGATTGCGCCTGAGCGCGGCTTCTATCTGTTGAGTGCCGATATCCTTGGGAGGATGTTTTCTAGCATCATGAGGTAGGCCCTCCTTCGAGCTGTCCGGCGTCTTCTGCGTCGGTTGATGAGAAAGGTTATATACGCGATTCGTATTTTCGTCAATCACTACAATACGTTTTTCGTATTTTTCGTTATAAAAACAAAAAAGGGCCGCTATAGCGACCCCTTACTACTATCCGATTAGCGTATTAAAGTTGGCGCCAGAATTCCCGCGAAATGCGTATCACCAGCTTGCGAGCCCAAACAATCCGAACGTCCTCTATGTCGGGAGCATTCGTACTAGATAGCGTGAATAACCCAGGCTCGGATCCGCGGCGGATCGTTTTGATTAGCATCCTGTCGTCCTCAAGACGAACCATGCAAGTCTGGCCAAGCGCATCGTCTGCAGTCAACTCCTTACCCGAATAGGCAACTAGGTCGCCATCTTCGAATATCGGATACATGCTGTCGCCACGCACGATAGCACCGACTGTCCCCTGCGGCAGCGCCGCCGCTACAGAAACCTCATAAAGCGGATCGCCATCATCGCTTGGATATACAGCCGCACCTGCCCCAACATAGCCAAGCACTGGAATCACAGACTTGCGATCCGGCAAAGGCAACCCGCTCAATCGGCTCATGACGACCATTTCATGAGCTTTAAGCTGACGCTTGCCTTTGAGTATTTCGCTAATAGTAGGCTGACGACCGAGACCGAGCTCTTTCGCTACTTGCTCCTGGGTGAGCCCGCTGGCCTCTAAGGCCTCCGCAAACCACTTGATTACTTCGCTATCCATAAATGCGTTATCGCATAATCGTATATTTATGTCATATACGCTTTTCGTATTTCTAGCTTGACCCATCAATACGTTTATCGTATATACCTCCTCATGAGCAGCACGAAGACAGCCTCACCAGCTTGATCTGCTGACCACCGACCAAAACACGAGGAGAAACCCATATGTTAGCAACAGCACCGAGAAGAAGAAGCTCAAAGCCTCGCCTGAATGAAATCATCGGCGGCGGGTTCTTTGTATTCCGCCGCGGCAAGAAGACTGGCCGCGTTGGTGTCTATACCACCATGCCATACGAACACGGCTCGTTTGAGCAGGCCTTGGCCGAGGCGACGCGTCTCGCTGCCCTGTGCCCCGGCGAGACCTTCGAAGTTTTCCAGACCAGCGGCGCAGTGGCTTGCTGTGCACCAGTTGAGCTGGCGGAGGCTGCGTAAGATGGAGCGCGACCCCTATGAGGAACTGGGCACAGTCCATTTCCGACGCACCGAACTGGCAATCATAGAGGCCCTGTCCGACGCCTACCCTCGCCGTATGCACATGCGTGATCTTGTCGATAACGTTTATGCATTTGATCCAAATGGCGGCCCAGAAAACGCGGTCGGTGTCATCAGAACAACTATGGTTGGCCTGCGCAAGATGCTGCCATCCCACGGATGGACAATTCCAAAACAAAGCTGCGGACGCGGAAATCAGGGCTTTTACTACCTTGAGCCGGTCGCGAACGATAACGTGCCAGCGGCGGAACGGGCGGCAAAAGACCGGAGGGCAGCAGCATGAACCGCGCGCTTTTGGAACTGCTTGCCGATGACGAGTTCGAAACGGAAACCGACGCACCGAGGGCCGGTAATGTAGAGCCTATGCGCCGTCCTGATTATCGCGCCAAGAAGCACGCCCGGCCTCAGCCGTGGATAAGGTATGCAGCCAGAGAAGCTGTGGAGCTGGCTGTCGTGCTGGGGTTCGTTGTAGCCGTGTGCGGCGTTGGGTTGGGGTTATCCGCATGAGGCGCGAAAGATAGCGACGGGGCGCTTAAGCCCCCGAACCTCCCAGAATGACTGCCCTTGCGCACCTGGCGCCACGGCTTTTTGCACCCACCAACCACGAGGAGAATGACATGCACAGACATGTATCGACGACGTATACTGTTGTGGCGCCCACCCTGACCGCAGCTGAATTTCAGCAACAAGGCACGACCGCCGCGCAGGTCCTGTCGATTTCAAAGGCCGTGCGCGCTCTTGGCTACCACACAGAAGCCGAGACGCTACGCGACACCGCTTTCGAACTAGCGCGCATTACCGGCGCTCGGTTCCGCTATGGCGCTCCGCGCCAGCGTCGCAGCCCGGCTAACGACAATCGCCGTCGGCCACATATGTAGTAAGAGCTCGAAACACCTAAGCTGCGATATCGCTATCAAGGCTCATCAAGTATTCGACGAGCTCTTCCGCGTCTCTCTTCCGGAGAGAACAGCACATTTGGCCATTAAGCGAGACAGGTTGGTTCGTGACCGTTTCTTGTACTGACCAGAGACCATCTGGCTGTTGAGAAATGTAATAAAAATGACTTGTCATAGCCAGCCCTCGCCACAGTGCATTCGACATCTTATCTCTCCCGCTATTCAATTATTAGGACAAATACCCCATCAACCAGAGCACCAGAATTACAGGGAGGGGTAATCCAATGAGCCAAAGCAATCCGCCCTTCAGCATGTGCAAAAATCTCCATCATTTCATTCCGCGCACTAACGCCGGAGGACGTTCGATGGTTCCGCTAAAGATCATGAATTGAGAAGATTTAATCAGCCAGTTTGTAGGAGCAGCTATGACCCTCCTCGACCGCCTCTCCAAGCTAGACGCGCCTGACAGGGAAGTGGATGCGGAGATTGCGTTGCAAAACGGTTGGCATTTATTCCCCGGTGACCGTTGGATCGGGCCAGAAGGGAAGATCGTCGTGCCTGAATACACGCGGTCTATAGACGCCGCTATCGCGCTGGCTGAGAGGGTGTTGCCGGGCAAGGGTGTTGATCTTTTATGGGAAGCCATCAGCGAACTAGGCAAGAAATATTACTGGCATATTTGCCTTAAAAAGCCGGAACAGGTGAAAGAGCTACCAATCCAAGTCTGCATCGCCCTCTTGCGCGCAAAGGAGGCCAGCAAGCTATGAAACTTTCACTGACAAATGAGAACAAGCTTATCGACATTCCTGAGCTTCTTAGCTTCGACATTGGTGATGAAGTCATCAGCGATGCGACGGAGGACTTTGACCGCTTTGAAGGCGTGATTATCGGGATCGAATTGAGACGGGTTTACGGATCAAATCGCCTTGAGCCGTGCATCACCCTTCTGCACGACGGTTATATCACCGACGAATTCAAGCCGAGAGATTTGCGTAAGAAAGAGGCCAACCATGCCGAGTAAGGAACACATCGAGAAGGTGGCGCATGGCGACCGAACAAAGGCAGAAGCGCTACGTATCGCATACGACCGCCTGAACAAGTTGGGCTGGAGGTATTCCTTCGCTGACGTAGGGGCGTCCGCGAATGAAATACTCTCCTCCCTCAAATCCTCCGCACTTGGGGAGCAGAGCGAATGAAGCTGACGACCTCACAATTCTCGATGCAATGTGCATTCATTGCCAAGAACGCAGCCGCATGGGCTGGCGATGCTCTGACGCTGCCTGAGCGATTGAACGAAGAAGCAGACGTTGCTGCTGTTGCCCGTTTCACCGATGAAATGCGCGAACGGCTTGACCGGCTGGATAAATGGGCCGGTCGCCAAGCCCTGAAAGGCGGGACCGAATGAAGCTGACCGCGACACGCCGCCGACCATCGGGCTTCAGAGATCCAGAATACTATTCTGAAGAGGCTGAAATTGTCGACTTCGTATTTGGTCAACACCGCGATGCGAGAGGATATGACCGAACAGGTGAAACGGTACTGGCGGTATTCGTTAATTCCTACGGCGAACTATCCTACGCACCGGCTGATCAATTCACTATCACCGAAGCAGGCCGCGCCGCACTGCGCGAAAGGGAGTGAGGATGAATAAATCAAAAAACGAGGGAATCGACATGCACCACGAAAACGACAACGAAGCAGATCTGCTAATGGGCGTCGAACCAATCGCAAAGTATCTCGGCGTCACCAGGCGCCAAGCTTATCGGCTGGTCTACGATAAAATTATGCCTAGCTTCAAACTTGGCGGCACAGTCGCTGCTCGCAGGTCCAGTCTTAAAAAATGGATGGAAGGCTTGGAGGCAGAGCACGCAGCGTAAACCGTGTGCCATGTGTCAAATCATGTGCCGTCGATTCCCCGCGCAATCCTGAAATTGCCTGATTTTCTTGGAAATTCCTGAACATCTACGGCACATGGTCAATCAAGCCGCATCAGTAATAAGCATCTGATATTGTTGTAGGTTTTTGGTGAGCGCGCAGGGATTCGAACCCTGGACCTACTGATTAAAAGTCAGTTGCTCTACCGGCTGAGCTACGCGCTCCCTGAGGAACAAATCGTCCCTGGAAGTGCGGCGGAACATAAGGGCGAGTTTTCGAATGGTCAACACCATAAAATCACGTTTCTCCAACATAAATTCAAAAAAACATGTCAACTGGAGCTAATCCAGCACCAGACAGAAATGAGACCGGCCTTAATCAGCGCAAGCTGATGGTTTTTAGCCCCTTTTTGCAAATGAAAAGCCGCCCCGAGAGGCGGCTTTCTGTTCATTCAGGCCGAATCTATCAACGATAAGGCGAATAGCACTGCTGGCGCGGACCGTTATAGGGCTGGAACGTGTTGTCCGAGCTGCGATAGGAGCGATAACGGTCGTAGCACCACTGAATATGCGAGCCGCTGTTATAAACCGGCGCACGGTAGACCGGCGGAGGCGGTGGTGGTGGAGCGGCAATGGCACCGCCGATGATCGCGCCTGCACCGAAGGCTGCCAGCGGATACCACCAGCCGTCGCTGTGGCGGCGATAGCCGTGGCGATAGCCGTGATAGCCGCGATGGCCGTTCCAATAGCCCGGACCCGGGCGATAACCGCCGCCGTGCCAGCCTGGACGCGGCCCCGGACGGTGGCCGTTCCAATGTCCGCCGCGGCCTCTCCAGTGGTCGCGAACCTGCTGGATGTTCTCGTTGGCGGCAGCCGGTGCCGAAGGCATGAGCGGTGCAGCCAATGCGGGGGCGATGGCGCCGATCAGAAAGGTCGCGCCAATCGTTCCGGCCAGCAAAGCCTTGCCAGACCAAAAACTTGTGAAGTTGCTCTTCATTATGCTTCTCCTTTTCAGGTGCATGCATCATGAAGTCTCCCACATGAATGCACCCTGAATATGGTTCTCAGCAGTGGTGGATTTCAAGCCTTGCAAGAATATAATAATATATTTCAGTAAGTTACGATGAAATATGGAACCGAGAATCCAGCTAATTTCATGCGCAAAAACAATGGAGGCGCGGCTTCACTGGCATTTATGCGTCAGAATCGCACCAACAGTTGCCGAAATAGCCACGGATTCCAAAATTCGCACAGCGACCACATAAAGCATTGAGTTCCGCTCGACACGCCTTATAGAGCCTGGGGAAAGCTGCTGAATCTTGCTCCCAATTTCTAACGGTCGCCGACTGGTCATCGATGGTTGCTGGCACACGCAGCTTATTGCGGGATTTTGGATATGGGTGGTGCGGCCTTGTTGAATGATACAACGCGGTGGGGTTCTCAAACGGGCCTTGGTGCGACGGAAGAAGAATGGGTGGAGCTGGTTTCCAACCTTTCTGAGGACCAGTCCCGGCTTTTGTCGGCGTTGGTTGAAGAGCACAAGCAGAGCTTCGTGGAAATTTTCTACGAGCGCCTGATGCAAAACCGTGAAGCCGCAGCCTTTCTGTCCCAGACCATCGTTCATGATCGCCTGCAACATTCGCTCAGCGACTGGCTTGTGCATCTTTTGGTGAGCCGCCCTACCGATGTGGCCGCTTTCGTGCAGGAACAACGCAAGATCGGCGAGGTTCATGCCCGCATTCAGGTGCCGATTCACATCGTCATGCAAGGCGCACGGCTTCTGAAAAATGAAATCATCCGTCAGTTGAAAAACAGTGCTCTGGAGCGCGATGCGCTGGCGCTGTTGATTGTGCATGTCAGCAATGCGGTCGATATCGCCATTGAGATCATGAGCCAGTCCTTCGTCAAGGATGCGCGCAAGAGCGCCCAGACAGACGAAGCCTATCGCGCCTTCACGCTGAGCCACGACATTCCGCTTGAGCGGGAATCGCAGCGCGCTGCCCTGATGGAGTGGAGCCAGTCCCTGCTGTTCAACCTTTATGGCAACAGCGACAGCCCCCTGCTCTCGCTTGGCAGCTCGGATTTCGGCCTCTGGCTCCAGCACAAGGCTGACATGCTGTTTTCCGGCTCGACGACGCTTGAGCGCCTGCGCCAGACCGTCAATCTCATCGATTATGAGTTGCTGCCCGCTCTGAACTCAGCCCGTAAAAGCGACCCCGCCGGGCTTGCGGCTATCATGGCCGATTTTCAGACCCGAATCGGCGAAGCAAAGTTTCTGCTGGCGGAACTGTTTCAGGCCGCCGCAACCATGGAAACTGGCCGCGATCCACTGACCCGCGCCCTGAACCGCCGCTTCCTACCGCCCATTTTGACACGCGAAATCCGCATGGCTTCGCAGAAGGGCCTCGATCTCAGCATTTTGATGGTTGATATCGACCATTTCAAACGCATCAACGACACGCATGGGCATGGCGGCGGTGACGCCATATTGCAGCAGGTCGCGGAAACTATACTGGCGCATTGCCGCCCGGGCGACTTCGTCTTCCGCTACGGTGGTGAAGAGTTTCTGGTCGCGCTTGTCGAAACCGATGAACACCGGTCCTATGGGATCGGTGAAGAGCTGCGCGAGCTGGTGCAGCAACAGAAGTTCAACCTGACCAATGGTGCAGTGGATATGGTGACGCTTTCCATTGGCATCGCCACCTTCAACGGTCATCCCGACTATACGCATCTGGTTGATGCAGCCGATCAGGCGCTTTATCGGGCCAAGCAGGCGGGCCGCAACCGGTGCGAGACGGAAGTGCCGCTCGCGGTTCAGTGATGAGCAGAGGCATTTTGACATCTGGAAACGGGCGCTGAAAACCGCCATATGCTGCCATCATGACCAACACTGCTCCACTCATGGATAGTTCTTCCAAGCCGCAACGCGACACGCTCAATGTGCAGTTTCTGCCTGTGGACGCTGCTGCGCCGCCGGTCGAATGGCTGGTGGCGGATGGACTTACCGATTACGAAGACGCCCTCGCCTTCATGGAAGCGCGGGTGCAGGCCATACGTGAGGGTACGGCGAATGAACTCGTCTGGCTGGTGGAGCACCCTCCCCTTTACACGGCTGGCACGAGTGCGCGGGCGGAAGATCTGCTGACGCCCGACAGCCTGCCTGTGTTCAACACAGGGCGTGGCGGCGAGTACACCTATCACGGTCCCGGCCAGCGTGTGGCCTATGTGATGCTGGATCTGAAGCGCCGGCGCGAAGATGTGCGCGCTTTCGTGGCGGCATTGGAACAATGGATCATTGAAAGCCTCGCCGAATTCAACGTGAAGGGCGAGCGTCGCGAAGATCGCGTCGGCGTCTGGGTCACGCGCCCTGAAAAGCCGCGCCTTGCTAATGGCGACATGTGTGAGGACAAGATTGCCGCCATCGGCATTCGCCTGCGTCGCTGGGTCAGCTTTCACGGCATAGCCATCAATGTGGAGCCTGATCTCGGCCATTACGGCGGCATTGTGCCTTGCGGTATTTCCGAGCACGGCGTCACCAGCCTTGTCGATCTCGGCTTGCCGGTGACCCTGGGCGACATGGACGTGGCGCTTGGCAAGGCGTTCGAAAATGTATTCGGGCCGCGCGCGATAAAGTAGGCGTCAGGCTTCGACCTTCAGTTTGCGCTCGCGCATGAAGACATAGAAGCCTGAGCCGATTATGATCGCGATGCCGAACCATTTGGACGGCGTCGGAAAATCACCAAAGACGATCAGACCGACCAGAACCGCATTCACAATTTCAAGATATTGAAACGGAGCCAGCATCGAGGCTGGCGCCAGCTTGAAAGCGTGCACGACCATCAGGTGGCTGACCGTGCCGATCGTACCCAGAAGCAACAATAGCAGCCACGGTTGGATGCCATGCGGCAAGCCGAAGCTCAGATCTGCGAACCCCATGGACGGGCCAATGAGCATCGCAAAGCCAGCAAACATCCATCCGCCGATACCGGCATATAACTGCATAACGAGCGGGCTTTCCTTCGCGCCGAGTTTGCGGTTCAGGATCAGGTAGATCGCAAATGTCACTGCCGTCGCCAGCGGCAGTAGCGAGACTGCACCGAAAATCTCGAAGCTTGGCTGAATGACGATCATCGTTCCAATGAGGCCGATGCCAACCGCGCTGAAGCGCCGCCAGCCGACTTTCTCCTTGAGAAAGATCGCCGAAAGAAGCGTGAGAATAAGCGGCTCGGCGAAGAATACGGCCATGGCGTCGGCCAGCGGCATATATTTGACTGCTGTGAAGAAGCACAGGCCACCGAAGCCCATGAGGAAGCCGCGAATGAGATTTCCAGCGAGGTGCTGCGTGCGAAGTGCTGCCACCCCACCACCCGCTGCAAGCAGAATGAGCAACATCAGCAGGCTTTGTACGAAAAAGCGCATGAAGGTAACAGTTGCCGGAGGCATGTTGTCCATCATGGCCAGCCATTTGCCGATGGCGTCCATCAGCGGCAGCAGTAGGACCGAAAGGACCATGATGGCCATGCCTTTTACATGCGCTTCCACGCCGCCTGCCGCACTGCCCTGCATTTCCCCACTCACTCATTCACTATGGATGCTTGGTATCCGCTCTATGCGAATGACCAATGCGTTTCCACCTTATTTATCGAATGAGCGGTCGCTTATTTGACTTTAGCTTCGTTTCTAGTGCAAACCGACGAAAGATAATATGAAATCCTTGATAAAGCCGTGCGAAAGTGGAACGTAAGGCGAACTTTATTCGCCTTTCATGGCTGCGCATGGCATCATTCAGATGATTCGCAGACAGTATATTTTCGGTCCATGTCGAGCCGCCAAGCCGCATGGTCCTTCCTGAAATTCTGACAGAGAGCTTATCGGGTAAAGATGGACGACAGCAACGATCTCTTTTCGAGAGTGGTGAACAATGCCCGGGAGCGGCAGGTGGAACGGCGCCCTGAAAAGAGCGCCGCGCCTCAACCCGTCGCACCACCTGTGGCGACGCCGTTGCCTTCCGCACCTGCTCCACAGGCCGCAAAGCCGGCTGCGACCAAGGCACCGCCCGTTTCTTCCGGCGGCGATGATTACAACGCCTCGTCCATCCGCGTTCTCGAAGGGCTGGAGCCGGTGCGTCTGCGCCCCGGCATGTATATTGGCGGCACCGATGAAAAGGCGCTGCATCACCTGTTCGCGGAAGTCATCGATAACTCGATGGACGAAGCGGTTGCAGGACATGCAAACTTCATCGAAGTCAGCCTCGACGCCGAAGGTTTCATCACCGTTTCGGATAACGGGCGCGGCATTCCGGTTGACGAGCACCCGCAGGTGCCGGGCAAGTCCACGCTCGAAGTCATCATGACCAAGCTGCATGCGGGCGGCAAGTTTGACGGCAAGGCTTATGAAACATCGGGCGGCCTGCACGGCGTTGGTGTTTCGGTGGTCAATGCGCTGTCTGACGTGCTGGAAGTGGAAGTGGCGCGCAATCGTCGCCTCTATCGCCAGCGCTTTTCGCGCGGCATTCCGCAGGGCGGACTGGAAGACGCAGGCGAAGTGCACAATCGCCGTGGTACGCGCGTTCGTTTTCATCCGGACCCGGATATTTTCGGCAAGGCAGCGCATTTCGATCCGCACCGGCTTTATCGCATGGCGCGGTCGAAGGCCTACCTGTTTGGCGGCGTGGAAATCCGCTGGAGCTGCGATCCATCGTTGCTCGACCCGAAAAAGGAAACGCCTGAAAAGGCCGTATTCCATTTCCCCGGCGGTCTGAAGGATTATCTTCAGGCATCGCTCGGCAAGGAGCATCAGGTCACCCGCGAGCTTTTTGCTGGCAAGACCGAAAAGCAAGGCGGACATGGCGCGGTCGAATGGGCAGTCACGTGGTTCGGCGGCGACGGTTTTGTTCATTCCTATTGTAATACGATTCCGACCGCCGACGGCGGCACGCATGAAGCTGGCCTGCGCATCGCGCTGACGCGCGGTCTTAAGGCCTATGCGGAGCTGACCAATAACAAGCGGGCTTCGATCATCACGACGGATGACGTCATGGTGTCGGCGGCGGGCATGTTGTCGGTGTTCATCCGCGAACCGGAATTTGTGGGCCAGACCAAGGACAAGCTGGCGACTGTGGAAGCGCAGCGCATCGTGGAAAATGCGATCCGCGATCCGTTCGACCACTGGCTTGCGGCCTCCCCGCAGGAAGCCTCGCGCCTGCTCGACTGGGTTGTGGATCGGGCTGAGGAACGGCTGCGCCGTCGTCAGGAAAAGGAAACCGTCCGCAAGAGCGCGACACGCAAGCTGCGCCTGCCCGGCAAGCTGGCCGATTGCACGCAGAATGCGGCAGCGGGCGCGGAATTGTTCATCGTTGAAGGTGACTCGGCAGGCGGTTCGGCCAAGCAGGCGCGTAACCGCGCCACGCAGGCAATCCTGCCGCTGCGCGGCAAGATTCTCAATGTTGCCAGTGCGGGCCGCGAAAAGCTGACCGCCAACCAGCAGATTACTGATCTCATTCAGGCGCTGGGCAGCGGCACGCGGAAGAATTACCGCGAAGACGATCTGCGCTACGACCGGGTGATCATCATGACCGATGCTGATGTTGACGGCGCGCATATCGCATCGCTGCTGATCACCTTCTTCTATCAGGAAATGCCGGAACTGATCCGCAATGGTCATCTATATCTGGCCGTGCCGCCGCTTTACCGCCTGAGCCAAGGCGGAAAGACCGCATACGCGCGCGACGAAGCTCATAAAGACGAGTTGATGCGCACGATGTTTACCGGGCGCGGCAAGGTTGAAATCGGTCGCTTCAAAGGCCTTGGCGAAATGCGTGCCGAGCAGTTGAAGGAAACCACGATGGACCCGAAGAAGCGCACGCTGCTGCGGGTACAGGTGGATGAAGACTATATCGATGAAACCCGCAATACCGTCGATGAACTGATGGGAACCAAGCCGGAAGCCCGCTTCCGATTCATCACGGATCGCGCCGCTTTCGTGGAAGAACTCGACATCTAGACGACGCTCAACATGGATAGAGCGGCGCGCTGGTTTCGGCCAGCTGCCTCTCATTTCATATCTGAACCTTGCATTCCAAAGAATTGAAAAGGCTGAAGTTTACGCCCTCGCGTCGATACAGAGGCGCGACTCGATATCTTCCAGTGATTCCTTGACGAAGAACGTTTGGTCCGCGCTCATGGTCAGAATGCGCGTGCCGGTGCCATAGGCATTGTAAGACAGAACGTGGTTGAAATTGATTGCGAGTTTTTCGCCGCTCACATCCGTCAGCATGATCCACATAATGGCCCTCCTCCTCCGAAAATCTGGTTGTTTCTAGAAGGATAGGCGCGCCGGACTGTTCGGCAACCGAGGATGGTTTAAAGCGTGGCGCGCATTCGCACTTTTTCAACGACGCGACCCATGCTGACAGAGGCTTCCTCGCCCCGCCACTCGATGCGAAAGCCCATTTTCTCGTAGAGACCAATGGCGGGGAGATTATCGGCATGCGTGCCGATCGTTGTGGCATCGAAACCGTCGAGCAGGATTTGCGCCATCAGCGCATCAAGAATGCGCCCACCGATGCCCTGCCCATGAAAAGGGGGATCGATCCAGAGATCAGCAATATAGTTGCTGCCGGGAACACGTGCGCCCCAGCCGAGGATTTTCCCGTCTGCTTCCGCTACCAGAACACCATCGGCATTTTCGTGCAGATAGCCAAGAAAATTGGCTTCCAGCTCTGCACGACGCTGATCGCTTAACGGGTCACTCTTGGCAGGAATTTCCCATGCCCTGACCGCAAGCTCGGCCATAAAAATAAATTCGCCGGGGGAGCCCCGGCGAATTAAGATATCCAAATTTACCACCATTTGGCCGGGGTAAAACGCCCGGCAGCCTGTTCGATGGCATGGGCAGCTTGAAACAGCGTTTCTTCCTCGAACGGGCGACCGATCAGCTGAAGGCCCAGTGGCAGGCCGTGCTCGTTGATACCGGCAGGTACAGCGATGCCCGGAAGACCGGCCATGTTTACCGTCACGGTGAAGATGTCATTGAGGTACATCTTGACCGGATCGTTGGCGAGATCTTCGTCAGCAAGGCCGAAAGCTGCCGAGGGCGTCGCAGGCGTGAGGATTGCGTGCACGCCCTTGGCGAAAACGTCCTCAAAATCCTTCTTGATCAGCGTGCGAACCTTCTGGGCGCGCAGATAATAGGCGTCGTAATAGCCAGCCGACAGCACATAGGTGCCGATGACGATACGGCGCTTCACTTCCTTGCCGAAGCCAGCTGCGCGGGTCTGTTCATACATGTCGGCAATGTCCTTGCCGGGCACGCGCAGGCCATAGCGCACGCCGTCATAACGCGCGAGGTTGGACGAAGCTTCCGCCGGTGCGACAATGTAATAAGCTGGCAGGGCATATTTCGTGTGCGGCAGCGAAATATCGACGATCTCAGCGCCGGCATCCTTCAGGTACTGAATGCCCTTCTGCCACAGTTCCTCGATCTCGCCCGGCATGCCATCGACCCGGTATTCCCGCGGAATACCGATCTTGATGCCTTTCAGCGACTTGCCGATAGCTGCTTCGTAATCCGGCACCGGCAGATCCACCGAGGTGGTGTCCTTGAGGTCGAGCGAGGCCATGGACTTCAGCAGGATAGCGGCGTCACGCACGTCGCGGGCAATCGGGCCAGCCTGATCGAGTGACGAGGCGAAGGCAACCGTGCCCCAACGCGAGACGCGGCCATAGGTCGGCTTGATACCAACAGTACCAGTGAACGCGGCAGGCTGACGGATCGAGCCGCCGGTATCGGTTGCGGTAGCACCGGCGCAAAGCTGCGCGGCGACGGCAGCAGCCGAACCACCGGACGAACCGCCCGGTACGAGATCGGCATTCGAGCCCTTGGCGCGCCAAGGGTTCTTCACGGGGCCGTAATAGGAGCTTTCATTGGACGAGCCCATGGCGAATTCGTCCATGTTGAGCTTGCCCAGCATGACCGCGCCGTCTGCCCACAGATTGGCGGTGACGGTCGATTCATATTCCGGCTTGAAGCCGTCGAGAATATGCGAGCAAGCCTGCGTATGCACGCCCTTGGTCGCAAACAGGTCCTTAACGCCAAGCGGAATGCCTTCCAGCGTACCTGCTTCGCCCTTGGCAATGCGCTCATCCGAGGCCTTGGCCATGGAACGCGCCTGATCGTGCGTAACCGTCACATAGGCATTGATGGCTTCATTGGCGGTGTCGATAGCGGCAAGATAGGCATCGGTCAGCTCGGTCGCGGTGATGGCCTTGGCCTTCAGCTTGTCGCGCGCTTCGGCAATGGTCAGTGCGGTCAGTTCGCTCATCGTCAAATCCTGTCAGTGCGCCTCAACGAGACGCTTTTCAAAAAAGGCGCAGTATTCGGAGTCCGGATAGTCCAGAACCACACCGCAGCGCGTAAAACCCGAATTCTCATAAAGCCGCCAGGCACCGGCAAAACCGGGGCCAGTTCCGGTTTCAAGCACAAGGCGCGAAACATTCTTCGCATTGGCCAGCCCGACAATCGCATCAACGAGAGCGGAACCCACGCGTTTGCCGCGCACTTCCGGACGGGTGAACATGCGCTTCAGTTCGCCAGTGCCGTCTTCATGCATCTTCAAGGCGCCGCAACCGACGGCCTTGCCGTCTTCATCGCGCGCCACGAAAACCGTCGTGTCCGGCTCTGCCATCTGCTCGACCGTCATCTTGAACTGGAATTCCAGCGGTGACAGCGGCAACATATGCGCGTTGAGGTGTTCCACCAGATCGCGCACATCGTCTTGCAACGGGGTCTCGATCGAAACCCGAATGGCCATGATTTACTCCACGACCTTGGGAACGACGAAGAAATTGTCTTCGGTGACCGGCGCATTGGCGACAACAGCGTCGGCGATGCCGCCATCAGTCACCTTGTCGTCGCGCAGACGCATATTCATCGGCGTCACCGAGGTCATCGGCTCAACACCGTCGACGTTGACTTCGTTCAATTGCTCGACAAAGCCCAGAATTGCATTGAGTTCACCGGTCATGCGCTCGGCATCGTCTTCACTGACGGCGATACGCGCGAGATGCGCGACGCGTTTGACGGTGGAAATATCGACGGACATTCTGTTCTCCGCAAATGCTAGATCAGGGCGGCGAACCGCCACCCTGAAGGTTCTTTGCTACGGCTATAACGGCGCGATTGTTGAAGCGCAACATTTCTTGCACTTCAACGGGGATTAACACTCGGTTGCAAATTCGTCAGGCCGTGGCGAAACGAGTGATTTTCGAGCACCGGAGCGGAGCGTACTTAAATGTACGTGAGCACCGGAGCACAGGAAATTGCTCGTTGCAGCCCGGCATCACGAAGAAAGCAACCGCAGTGTTAGAAGCTGTGAACGGTACCTGCTGGATCCGCCAGAACCTTCGTGCCCGGATGATCGGTCATGCCAGCAATGAACTTGTCTGCCGTCTGTTCGAGCATTGGGAACGAGCCGTAATGGCATGGCAGTACAGTCTTGAAATTGAAGTAACGCTGGCAGGCCAGCGCCGCCACTGCACCGCCCATGGTGAAGCGGTCGCCAACCGGCACGATGCCGATTTCAGGCAGATGCAACTCGTTGATTAGCGCCATGTCGGAGAAAATATCCGTATCGCCCATATGATAAAGCGTCGGGTCGTTCTCGAAATGGAACACCAGACCGTTCGGGTTGCCGAGCGCCTGCGAGACGCCATTTTCTGTCAGAAAGGCGGACGAATGCAGCGCGTTGACAAAAGTGACTGAGAAACTGTCATGCGACTGCGTGCCGCCCGTATTGCCCATGTCGAGCTTCTCCACGCCCTGCGTACCGAGCCAGCTTGCCAGATCGGCATTGGCGATGACCGTTGCGCCATGTTCTTTGGCGATGGCAACGGTATCGCCGATATGATCGCCATGACCATGGGTCAATGCGATATGGGTGACGCCCTTGGTCGCTTCCTTGAAGTCGATGCCTTTTGCACCGGGATTGCCGTTCAGGAACGGATCGATGAGGATGACCGCTTGTGCGGTTTCAATGCGGAATGCGGCGTGGCCGAGCCAGGTCAGTTTCATGAAGATTCTCCTTCGATCTCGATTTCCGGGTTGAGAACAGATATGACGCCCATAACGTTGAAAGCAATATGACGAGACTTCAAATTCCGATGAGGACTTATGGCTATCGTTGAAATCGAAGAAATCCCGGCACTGCTTAAGCCCGGACAGACGATTGCCGGATTGGATCTTGGGACCAAGACCATCGGGCTTGCTGTTTCGGACCTGGGCTTTTCCTTTGCGAATCCGCGCCCCGTTATAAAACGGGTGAAATTCACGCTGGATGCGCAGGCGCTTTTGAAGGCGCTGGCGGTGGATAAGGTGGGCGTGATCGTGATCGGCTTGCCGATGAACATGGACGGCACGTCAGGTCCCCGTGTTCAAGCGACCCGCGCTTTCGTGCGCACCATGCAACCGCTCACCGACCTGCCTTTCGTTTTCTGGGACGAAAGACTATCCACCGTTGCCGCCGAGCGCGCCCTGATCGGCATGGACGTCTCGCGTGGCAAGCGGGCCGAACGCATCGATTCGGCAGCCGCCGCGTTTATCCTGCAAGGCGCGCTTGACCGCCTGCATCTGATCAGGCGGTCGGAAGCCGACGATGATTACGACGCTGGATAAAGCTGGTCGAGAATGCGCAGCGCGTCATGGCGTGCATCCAGCATGCCATAGGTGCTGCGCCACTGACCGCCAAGGCGCGTTTCGATGAAAGCGTCGGCGATGTCGTCAGCGCCCAGCTGACGCAATTCCGCAGCAGCGGCTGCATAGCCAAGCTGCTCCGTCAAAAGACGCGCAACGCCCTGATCAGTCTCCGTTAGCTGGAGAGCCGCGCGCAGCACGTCGATGGTGCCCTGCCCGCGCGGGCCAAGCTGACCGCCGATCCATTCCAGCACTTCATCAAACAGGCCCGGCGCACGCGACAGCACGCGCGCCACGTCCAGCGCCATGACATTGCCGGAGCCTTCCCAGATCGCATTGACCGGTGCTTCGCGATAGGCGCGCGCCAGATTGCCCTCCTCGATATAGCCATTGCCGCCAAGGCACTCCATGGCTTCGTAAAGCAGCGCAGGCGCAATCTTGCACACCCAATATTTGACCACCGGCGTCATGCAGCGGGCGAAAGCTGCCTCGGCGCGGTCGCTGGCGGCCATATCGAATGCACGGGCAAGACGCATCGAAAGTGCGGTCGCTCCCGCAACATCCAGCGCCATGTCGGCCAGAACACGGCTCATCAAAGGCTGTTCGATCAGCGGCTTGCCGAAGACCTCGCGATGGCGGCAATGGTGCACGGCTTCGGCCAGACCGGAGCGCATCAGGCCTGCCGACGCAACCGCGCAATCGAGCCGCGTCAGCGTCACCATGTCCATGATGGTTTTCACGCCCTCACCCGGGCTGCCGATCAGGTGGCCGATAGCGCCATCGAATTCGACTTCCGAAGAGGCATTGGACTTGTTGCCAAGCTTGTCCTTGAGCCGCTGGAAGGCAAAGCCGTTGCCTTTACCCTCAGCGTCAAGACGCGGAACCAGAAAACAGGAAAGCTGCTCATCGACCTGCGCCAGCACCAGAAATGCATCCGACATTGGTGCGGACATGAACCATTTATGCCCGGTGATCGTATAGGTGCCGTCCTCATTGACTGTCGCGCGGGTGGTGTTGGTACGCACATCCGTACCACCCTGCTTTTCCGTCATGCCCATGCCGAGCGTGACACCGTTTTTGCTCAGCGCAGGCTTTTGCGAAAAGTCGTATTTTCGCGATAGGACCGCCGGCGACCATTCTTTATAAATTTCCGGTGCGCCCATCACGGCTGCAAGGGAGGCGCTTGTCATGGTGAGCGGGCAAAGGTGCCCTGCTTCAAGCTGCGCCGTCAGGTAGAAGCGCGCGGCGCGGGCCTGATGACGGCGGCCGGTTTCAGCCGGATTATCCTCCCAGATCGAGCAATGCAGGCCGTTTGCGATCGAACGGCGCATCAGCGCGTGATAGGCAGGGTGGTATTCGACGAGATCGATCCTGTTGCCCTGCCGGTCATGCGTGCGCAGCTTTGGCAGTTCCGTATTGGCAAGCCGCGCCAGATCCTGCGCTTCTGCCGACAGCACAAAACGCCCCGTCTGTTCCAGCTCATTATGAAGCTCTTTTGGAAAACGAGCCGCAATCTGCATCAGAAGCGGATCGGCCAGATATGCATTGGTGCCTGCCATGGATGGCGTCTGGTTCGTGACTTCGTGCGTTTTCAAAAGCTCATTCCGTGCTGTTCGTTTGGGGGTAACTTAGTCCTCTTGCATCCAATTTGCTAAGAATTTGCCTTCCTTTCCCGAATTTCTTGCCGGGACGGCACAGGTTTTTCTTGGGGAATCGGCATATGCCGTTATAAGGACGGTTGCGGGACCTCCCTCATGGTCCTATACGGGTGACTTGCCATGATAAAAGAACCGGTCTCTCCGCTTTTCCCTCACCGCCACCTGCTTGGCATCAAGGGGCTATCGCCCCTGGACATTCTCTGCCTCCTCGATCTTGCAGATCAGGAAATTGCCGTATCCCGGCAGCCAGAGAAGAAAAAGTCCGTGCTGCGCGGTCGCACGCAAATCAATCTTTTCTTCGAAGCATCGACGCGAACGCAATCGTCGTTCGAACTGGCCGGTAAACGGCTCGGTGCCGACGTGATGAACATGTCGGTCGGCAATTCGTCGGTCAAGAAGGGCGAAACGCTCATAGATACGGCGATGACGCTGAACGCGATGCAACCGGATATTCTGGTCATCCGTCACGCCTCTGCCGGTGCTGCGGCCCTGCTCGCGCAAAAAGTCGGCTGCTCGGTCGTCAATGCGGGCGACGGCGCGCATGAACACCCCACACAGGCCCTGCTCGATGCGCTGACGATCCGTCGCGCCAAAGGCCAGATCGAAAACCTGATTGTCGCCATTTGCGGCGATGTGCTCCACTCCCGCGTGGCGCGCTCGAATATTCTGCTTCTCAATGCCCTTGGCGCGCGCGTTCGTGTCGTCGCGCCATCCACGCTTCTGCCTTCCGGCATGGCGGATATGAGCGTCGAAGTCTTCAACTCGATGGAAGAAGGCCTGAAAGGTGCCGATGTGGTCATGATGCTGCGCTTGCAGCGTGAGCGCATGGCCGGGTCCTTCGTGCCTTCCGTGCGCGAATATTTCCGCTTCTACGGTCTCGATAAGGAAAAGCTGAAACACGCCAAGCCTGATGCGCTCGTCATGCATCCCGGCCCAATGAACCGCGGTGTTGAAATCGCCTCCGATGTAGCCGATGGCCCGCAGAGCGTGATCCAGCAGCAAGTGGAAATGGGCGTCGCCGTGCGCATGGCCGTGATGGAAGCACTGCTCGATCCGCGCCGTAATCCAAGCAATGGAGAAGCAGCATGAGCGCGGTTCTGTTTGAAAATGCGCGCATCGTCGATCCGTCGCGTGGTCTCGATGAGGTCGGCAGTGTGCTGATCCGCGACGGCAAGATCATTGCCGCCGGAGCGGATGCCCGCAATCAGGGCGCACCGGAAGGTGCGGAAATCATCGATCTGGACGGCAAGGCCGTTCTCCCCGGTCTGGTCGACTCGCGGGTGTTTATCGGCGAGCCGGGCGCAGAGCATCGCGAAACCATCGCTTCTGCCAGCCGCGCTGCTGCCGCCGGTGGCGTGACGTCGATCATCATGATGCCGGATACCGATCCGGTTATCGACGATGTGGCGCTGGTGGAGTTCGTCAAGCGGACTGCGCGCGATACAGCCGTCGTCAATGTGCACCCGGCTGCTGCCATTACCAAGGGGCTGCACGGCGAAGAAATGACCGAAATCGGTCTGCTGCGCGATGCCGGGGCGGTCGCCTTCACCGAAGGTCGTCAGACGATTGCGAATACGCAGCTGATGCGCCGCGCGCTAACCTATGCCCGTGATTTCAACGCGGTCATCGCCTGCGAAACCCGCGATCCTTATCTCGGCGCAACCGGCGTAATGAATGAGGGTCTGTTCGCAAGCTGGCTCGGCCTGTCTGGAAGCCCGCGTGAAGCCGAAGTCATCCCGCTGGAGCGCGATCTACGCCTCGCTGCGCTGACCAACAGCAATTATCACGCAGCGCAGCTTTCTTGCGCCATGTCGGCAGATGCCATGCGCCGCGCCAAAGACCTTGGCGCAAAGGTAACGGCTGGCGTGTCGATCAACCATCTGTCGCTCAATGAAAACGACATTGGCGAGTTCCGCACCTTCTTCCGCCTGTCGCCGCCGCTGCGCAGCGAACAGGACCGGCTTGCCATGGTCGAGGCGGTGAAGAACGGCACAATCGATATTGTCGTCTCCGCCCATGATCCGCAGGACGTGGACACCAAGCGCCTGCCTTTCGCGGATGCAGAAGCCGGAGCCATTGGTCTGGAAACGCTTCTGGGCGCGGCCCTTCGCCTTTATCACAACGACAGCATTCCGTTGTTGCGTCTGGTTGAAGTGCTGTCTACCGCTCCGGCAAAGATTTTCGGTCTGGATGCAGGCACGCTCAAGCCGGGTTCTTCGGCTGATCTTGCAATCGTCGATCTCGATGAACCGTGGATTGTGCGTGAGGAAGACCTGCACTCGCTTTCAAAGAACAGCTGTTTTGAAAGCGCCCGCTTCCAGGGCCGCGTGGTCCGCACTATAGTCGCCGGCAAGACCGTGTATTCGGCATAAGAATCCATGGTCCCGAAAGGGGGAAATCTTTTCGGGACCGCGGATAAAAATAAAAGCCAGAGGGAATCTATATGGCCGAAACCGGTTTCTTTAATCTCGTGGACGTCGCGACACTTATTTTCGGCTATCTCCTCGGTTCCATTCCTTTCGGGCTTATCCTGACCCGACTGGCGGGTTTGGGCGATGTGCGTTCCATTGGTTCGGGCAATATCGGCGCAACCAATGTGCTGCGCACCGGTAACAAGAAGCTCGCCGCAGCGACGCTCATCCTTGATGCGCTGAAAGGCACCTTTGCAGTGCTGATCGCGTGGCGTTATGGCGAGGCGGCCGCGATTGCTGCCGGTTTCGGCGCGTTTATCGGCCATCTCTTTCCAGTGTGGATCGGTTTCAAGGGCGGCAAAGGTGTTGCCACCTATCTCGGCATTCTGATCGGCTTAGCGTGGCCCGGCGCATTGATCTTTGCAGCGGTCTGGATTGTGACCGCAATCGTCACGCGCTACTCGTCACTCTCCGCCCTTCTCGCCAGCGTCATCGTGCCGATCAGCCTTTATTTCAAAGGTGACCACGCGATTGCAGGTCTGTTCGCGGTGCTAACAGTGATCATCTTCTTCAAGCATCACGCCAATATAAAGCGACTTCTGAACGGTACTGAAAGCCGTATCGGAGCCAAGGGGTGATGGAGGGCGCGAATTCAAAAACCGGAATTCGCCTCTCAGATCGCCAAAGATTGAACTGGCTACGCCTTATCCGCACCGACAATATTGGTGCGGTTACCTTTCGCGACCTTATCCTGTTTTGCGGCTCTGCCGCCAATGCGCTGGAGCGACTGCCCGATCTCAATATTCGGGGCGGCAGCACAAGACCGCTGCGCATTATGCCGATGGAAGATGCCGAGCGTGAACTAGAGGCAATCGAGCGCCATGGCGCGCACCTCGTCGGCATGGGCGAACCGGATTATCCGCAGCAGCTGAAAAACTGCGAAGCGCCGCCGCCTTTGGTGATCATCAAGGGCAGCGAAAAAGTGTTCCGCAAGCCGCCCATTGCCATCGTCGGTTCGCGCAATGCGTCTGTTGCAGGTGTGCGCTTTACTGAAAGGCTGGCACGCGATCTCGGCGATGCGGGCTTTGCCGTGATTTCCGGCCTGGCGCGGGGCATTGACGCGGCCGCGCACAAGGCCAGCATGACAAGCGGCACGGTCGCCGTGCTGGCCGGAGGATTGGATCGCCCCTACCCGCCTGAAAACCTGCCGCTCTATCGTGCAATCCCGGAACATGACGGCGCTCTGATTACAGAGATGCCGATGGGGGCAGAACCGCGATCCCGCGATTTTCCACGCCGCAATCGTATCATTGCCGGGCTTTCGCTCGGCCTCATCGTCGTTGAGGCGGCGGAACGCTCCGGTTCGCTGATCAGCGCACGCATGGCGGGCGAAATGGGCCGCACGGTCTTTGCCGTGCCCGGCTCTCCGCTCGACCCACGCGCCCGCGGCACCAATGCGCTTCTGAAACAGGGCGCAACACTGGTTACGGGCGTAGACGACGTCATTGAGGCGCTCAATCCCATCATGCGACCGAAAGACCTCTTTGCCGCCGATGTTCCGCCGCCTGACGATCTCAACCCAATGGAAGAACCTCTGGACGGGATGCCAGCGCTCATGACGGATGAAGAACGTTACCGCATCGTGGATGTTCTCGGTCCAAGCCCTGTCGATATTGATAGCCTTGTGCGCCATACCGGCATCGGCGCCAGTCAGGTCCAGCTTATTTTGTTGGAGCTTGATCTGGCCGGGCGCCTTGTGCGCTATCCCGGCAACCAGATCGCCCTTCTCCCCGAAGGATGATCTGCGGCACGGTCCCCGCGTTCAGAGCCTGAATCAAAAAGCGGCATGTGTGTGCGAAAATGGTGATTTTCGAGTATCGGAGCGGAGCGTACTATTGGTACGTGAGCACCGGAATGCAGAAAATTGCCATTTGCAGCCACACAGGGCGACTTTTGGAACAGGCTCTCAATGATTCCGCCTTCCCTCGATCAGATCCTTTGCCTCTTCCGACGCCATCTGTATCATGTAAGCCAACAAGACATTGTCCGTCTTCTTCGCTAATTTCCCCAGTTCGCCGAGCATCTGTTCTATATAAATGAGTGTTTCAGGATTATCTTCACGACGTTGCTTCATGCTGCCCCCAACAAATAAGCAAGTTGCTTTATTAGAAAATCACTATGCAAATTATGAACGCTCCGACCATATTTGGCTGCAAATCTACCAAAAGTTACATATCTGGCAATCACTATTTTTAGTTGTATTTAGCGATTTTTTGTCTCGTCCTCTTGACCAAACGCCGCCCTCTGTTCATGTGGAAGGCAACTATTGTGACGCGGTTGGGAGGCAAAATGCCTCTGCGGGGCGCGAATCTGGGCTGTTTTAAATGAACGTCGTGGTTGTCGAATCGCCTGCGAAGGCGAAAACTATCAATAAATATCTGGGCTCGAACTATAAGGTTCTGGCATCGTTTGGTCACGTGCGAGACTTGCCAGCCAAGGATGGCTCGGTGCGCCCGGACGAAGATTTTGCCATGTCGTGGGAAGTGGATGGCAATTCATCCAAGCGACTTTCAGATATCGTCAAAGCGCTGAAAGACAGCGACGGCCTCATTCTCGCAACCGATCCGGATCGCGAAGGTGAAGCCATTTCCTGGCATGTGCTGGAAGTGCTCAATCAGAAAAAGGCGCTGAAGGGCAAAACGGTCAAACGCGTGGCGTTCAACGCCATCACCAAGAAGGCCGTGCTCGACGCCATTGCCAATCCGCGCGATATTGATGAGCCGCTGGTGGATGCCTATCTCGCGCGCCGTGCACTCGACTATCTCTTCGGTTTCACGCTGTCGCCGGTTCTGTGGCGCAAGCTGCCCGGCGCACGTTCGGCTGGCCGCGTGCAGTCGGTCGCGCTGCGCCTCGTTGCCGACCGTGAGTCGGAAATCGAGCGGTTCATTCGCGAAGAATACTGGAACATTGCCGCTCTTTTGAAGACGCCGCGCAGTGACAGCTTCACGGCGCGTTTGACCGCAGTGGATGGCAAGAAGCTCGGCAAGCTCGACATCAAGAATAGCGAACAGGCAACCGGCATCCGCACCATGCTGGAAGGCGCAAGCTTCAAGGCCATTTCGGTCGAAGCCAAGCCGACCAAGCGTAATCCCGGACCGCCTTTCACCACCTCGACCTTGCAGCAGGCCGCTTCCGGACAGCTCGGTTTCTCGGCATCGCGCACCATGCAGGTGGCGCAGCGCCTTTATGAAGGCGTGGATATCGGCGGCGAAACTGCCGGTCTGATCACCTATATGCGTACCGATGGCGTGCAGATGGCCCCGGAAGCCATTACCGCAGCGCGTCAGGCCATTGGCGAAACATTCGGCGCGAAATATGTGCCGGAAAAGCCGCGCTATTATTCCAGCAAGGCCAAGAACGCCCAGGAAGCGCACGAAGCCATTCGTCCGACCGAGTTTTCGCGTCATCCGAAGGAAGTGCGCCGCTATCTCGATGAAGATCAGGCACGGCTTTATGAGCTGATCTGGAAGCGCGCAATCGCCAGCCAGATGCAGGCTGCAGATATCGAACGCACCACCGCGGATATCGAAGCTGTCAACGGCTCGCGCTCGGCCATGCTGCGCGCCAACGGCTCGGTGACGAAGTTCGACGGTTTCCTCGCAGCCTATATTGATCATCGCGAGGAAGAGGAAGACGACGAAGACAGCGCAAAGCTGCCGGAGATTCGCAGCGGCGAAACACTGGCACGCGAAAAGATCGATGCCACCCAGCACTCGACGGAACCGCCGCCGCGTTATTCGGAAGCCTCGCTGATCAAGAAGATGGAAGAGCTGGGCATCGGTCGTCCTTCGACCTATGCCGCAACGCTCGCCACGCTACGCGACCGCGAATATATCAGCATGGACAAGCGCAAGCTTATCCCGGAGCCGAAGGGCCGTCTTGTCACGGCTTTCCTTGAAAGCTTCTTCGACCGCTATGTGGAGTATGACTTCACGGCGAGCCTTGAAGAAAAGCTCGATCTTATTTCCGACGGCAAGCTGTCGTGGAAAGACGTGCTGCGTGATTTCTGGCGCGATTTCTCCGGCTCGGTCGATGACATCAAGGAACTGCGCGTTACCAATGTTCTCGATGCGCTGAACGAAGAACTGGCTCCGCTGGCTTTCCCGGCCCGCGAGGACGGCAGCGACCCGCGTTCGTGCCCGACCTGCGGCACCGGCATCCTGTCGCTGAAACTCGGCAAGTACGGCGCCTTTGTTGGTTGCTCCAACTATCCGGAGTGCAAATTTACCCGTCAGCTGGGTGGCGAAGCCAATGGCGAGGCCGCAGCAGTTGACGAACCGAAGTCGCTCGGCAAAGATCCGTTCACGGGTGAAGAAATCACTGCGCGGACGGGTCGTTTCGGTCCCTATATTCAGCGCGGCGATGGCAAGGAAGCCAAGCGCGCAAGCCTGCCAAAGGGCTGGACGCTGGATACGGTCGACCATGAAAAGGCTGTGGCCTTGCTGTCGCTGCCGCGTGATGTCGGCCAGCACCCGGAAACCGGCAAGATGATTTCGGCGGGTATCGGTCGTTATGGACCTTATGTCAGCCATGACGGCACATTCGCCAATCTGGAAAATGCCGAGGAAGTCTTCTCGGTCGGGCTCAATCGCGCCGTTTCGGTGCTTGCGGATAAGCAGTCCAAGGGCGGTCGCGGTCGTTCTACCCCGGCAGCACTGGCAACACTGGGTGACCATCCTGATGGCGGGTCGATCACCGTGCGTGACGGACGCTATGGTCCTTATGTGAACTGGGGCAAGGTCAATGCGACTTTGCCGAAAGGCAAGGACCCGGCAAGTGTCACGCTGGAAGAAGCGCTGGCGCTGATCACCGAAAAGGCTGGCTCGTCCAAGGGCAAGAAGGCTCCTGCCCGCAAATCCGCAGCCAGCACTGAAAAGAAAGCCGCTGCCAAGAAACCCGCAGCAAAGAAAGCTCCCGCAAAGGCAAAAGCCCCATCGAAGGCTAAGAAGGCCGCAGCGGCAGAGGAGTAACAATTGGCACGTCGTTTTCCTAAACCCGATTCCGGTCGATCCGCGCGGACCGAACGGCGTGCAGCACAGGCGAAATCGGAGGCGCATGCGGGCGATCCGCATGCATTTCTGCCGACGCGAGAGGAAGTCCTCAAATATATCGAGGAAAATCCTGATCGCGCCGGAAAGCGCGAGTTGGCCAAGGCTTTCAACATCAAGGGCGATGCGCGGGTCTATCTGAAAGACCTCTTGCGCGAACTGGCCGATGACGGTTTGGTCGAAAAACGCGCGCGCAAGCTTTCCCGTCCGGGCTCGCTGCCAAGCGTCACCGTACTGGACGTCACGGGGCGCGATGATGATGGCGGACTGCTGGCCCGTCCCGCCGAATGGGATGAAGCTGCCTATGGCAAGCCGCCCGTGGTGCTGGTGCGCCGCACGCGGCTCAACAAGGAATCCGAAGGTGGTCCGGCAGTCGGCGTCGGCGACCGCGTTCTGGCAAAGATTTTCCGCAATGAAGATCGCGACGGCCCGGATTATACCGCCCGCGTGATGAAGCGGCTGGAACACCGCGCCAATGCAGTGCTGGGCGTCGTGCGCAAGCTAGGCAATGGCGAATGGCGACTGGAGCCTGTGGATCGCAAGCAGGCCGAAGTGCAGCTTGACCCTGCTCAGCTGGAAAATGCCGAAAGCGGCGATCTGGTGGAGGTCGAGCTGACCTCGTCGCGCCGTCAGGGATTGCCGCGTGGCAAGGTCCGGCAGGTGGTCGGTTCTATCGATAGCGAAAAGGCGCTGTCGATGATCGCCATTCATGAACATGAAATCCCGCACGTTTTCCCGGATGAAGTGATCCGCGAATCAGAAGATGCCAAACCCGCCACCTTAGACGGTCGGGAAGACTGGCGCGCTGTGCCCCTTCTGACCATTGATCCGGCGGACGCCAAGGATCACGACGATGCGGTCTATGCGGAGCCGGATACCGACCCGGAAAACCCCGGCGGCCAGATTGTCATCGTAGCGATTGCCGACGTGGCGGCCTATATTCGGCCCGGTTCGGCACTCGACCGCGAAGCCTTGAAGCGCGGCAATTCGGTTTATTTCCCGGATCGCGTTGTTCCAATGCTGCCGGAGCGCATATCGAACAATCTCTGTTCGTTGCGAGAACTGGAAGACCGCCCGGCGCTGGCTGTGCGCATGGTCTTTGCAGCTGACGGTCGAAAGAAATCGCACAAATTCCATCGCATCATGATGCGCTCCGCCGCCAAGCTTGCCTATGCACAAGCCCAAGCGGCAATTGACGGCGCAACGGATGACAAGACAGCACCAATTCTCGATAGCGTGTTGAAGCCGCTTTGGGCCGCTTATGCTGTCTTGAAACGTGGTCGCGATGCGCGCGAACCGCTGGAACTTGATCTGCCTGAAAAGAAAATCCTGCTGACGCCGGATGGCAAGGTCGACAAGGTCATCGTGCCTGAGCGTCTCGATGCGCACAAGCTCATCGAAGAGTTCATGATCCAGGCGAATGTCGCGGCAGCTGAAACGCTGGAAGATCACCGCCAGCCATTGATCTTCCGTATTCACGATGAGCCGGCACTCGCCAAGCAGGAGAGCCTGCGCGAGTTTCTGCGCACGCTTGACCTCAACCTCGCCAAGGGCGGGCCGCTGCAACCGTCGCAGTTCAACCGTATTCTGGCTGCTGTTGATGACACTGATCATCAGGATCTGGTCAATCAGGTCGTGCTGCGCACGCAGAGTCAGGCCATTTACAGCCCTGAAAATATCGGACATTTCGGGTTGCATCTGCGCCGCTATGCGCATTTCACCTCGCCGATCCGCCGTTATGCCGACCTTATCGTGCATCGTGCACTTATCAAGGCGCTGCGGCTTGGCAAGGATGGCATCACCACCGACGAGGAAGCGCGCCTTGAAGAAATATCGGCGCTGATCTCCTCCACCGAGCGCCGCGCCATGCTGGCCGAACGTGAAACCGTCGACCGGTTGATCGCCCATTTCCTCGCTTCGCATCTCGGTGACGAGTATGAAGGCCGCGTAACGGGCGTTACCCGGGCCGGTCTTTTCGTGAACCTTGCGACATATGGCGCGGATGGGCTGGTGCCCATTTCAACTTTGGGTCATGAATACTATTTATATGACGAAGCCAACCATGCGATTGCCGGAGAACGAAGCGGAAAAGGCTTCCGTCTCGGTGATACGGTTACGGTCAGGCTGGTCGAGGCGCTCCCCGTTGCGGGCGCGCTTCGTTTTGAGATGGTATCGGAACCGCATCCCCTGCCGATGTCGACGCGCTCGCATCATAAGGCAAGCAGGACGGTGCGTGGACGAAAGGGCAAGCCTTCGGGCATCCCGCGTCACAAGAAGAGAGGTCGGTAATGAGCACGCTTGAGGCCAATCCCGCGCAGAACGTTCAGGTTTTCGGTGGCGAAGCCAGCAGTAAAGCACATCCCAAGCGTCCGCTTGGTGAAGCCATGTGGCGCGGTTTCCGCTGCCGCTGCCCGCATTGCGGCGAAGGCAAGCTATTCCGCGCCTTTGTGAAGCCGGTCGCCAAGTGCTCCGTATGCGACGAAGATTTTACTGAACAGCGCGCCGACGATCTTCCGGCCTATCTGACGATCCTGATTGTCGGCCACATCGTTGTCGGCGCTTTCATGGGCGTGGAAGCCACGACCAATCTGCCGCTCTGGGCGCATATGGCGATTTGGGCGCCGCTGACGATCATTTTGTCGCTCATCCTGCTCCAGCCGCTCAAAGGGGCAACCATCGGCCTGCAATGGGCGCTGTACATGCATGGTTTTGGGGGCAAAGGCGAGGGCGAATACGGCGACGTGACCTGATCCGGCTATCATGACCGTGACAGTTTCTGCTCCCCCGCTTGAACAGAAGAAAAAGGTGCTGCGTCCCCGCGACGCAGCCTCGCTGCTTTTGATCGACCGCTCGACAGACACGCCGCGCGTGTTGATGGGCAAGCGCCATCATAGTCTCGCTTTCATGCCGGGAAAATTCGTATTCCCGGGTGGTCGCGCCGATTCGATTGATGGCGCGATTGCGGCTGCAAACGAACTCAGCCACGACGACACACTGAAACTTCTGAACGGCATGGGCTCTCGCCCATCCATGCGCCGCGCCCGCGCGCTCGGGCTTTGCGCCATTCGCGAGACATTCGAGGAAACCGGATTGCGCGTGGCCTATCCGGTCGTTGGTGATTCTTGCGCTGAACCACCGCACGGCCTTCCGGCCAATCATCAGGACTGGCGGGCTTTTCTTGGTCAAGGTGCGCTGCCTGCGCTGTCGAGCCTGCGCTATTTCGCGCGTGCCGTAACGCCGCCGGAACATGTCCGCCGATTCGATACCCGCTTCTTCATTGCGTTTTGCGACAGCCTGCCGGAATTTGGCAAACAACAGCTCGCACCAAGTGGTGAACTGGAAAATCTCGACTGGGTGTCGATTGAAGACGTGACCAAACTCGACGTCGCTCTCATCACCCAGATCATTCTGAAAGAAGCAAAAAGCCTTCTGGCTGAAACACGCCTTGATTTGCCTGCTGCCCTCCCGGTGGTGCAATACCGTATGCGGCACGGCCGCTTTGTCCGTGAAGTGATCTGAATTGATGAATAAAGAAATTCCAGCAACCGACCGCGCTTCTGCGAAAACAAGTGCGGCAGGTGGGACAGACGCTCTTCCGCAGGAAGGCCAGATGCACTGGCGCTCGCTAGCCGCCGCCATCGGGACCATCAGTGCAGTGGGCGCAGCTATCGGGCTGGGCATTCCGCTTCTCAGCGTGCTGCTGGAAGCTCGTGGTCATTCGGCAAGCCTTATCGGCGCCAATACGGCTGTTGCCGGGCTTGCCTCCATCGCTGCTGCCCCCCTCGCCGCGCCCATTGCCGCAAGGCTTGGTGTGGTCAGGGCCATCTTCCTGATGCTCATCATCGGCGGCGTTGCCTTCCTCGGCTTTCATTTTTTCAAGCCGCTCTGGGCGTGGTTTGCACTGCGCATCGTGCTGCATTTCGCGCTGACGGTGCTGTTCGTCCTGTCCGAATATTGGATCAATGCCTCGGCACCCCCGGAAAAACGGGGTCTGGTGCTTGGAATCTATTCTACATCGTTGTCGCTCGGTTTTGCGCTGGGGCCATGGCTTTTCTCGAAAATCGGTAGTGCTGGCGGCCTGCCGTTCTTCGTCGGATTCGCGATCATCATGGTTGCGCTCATCCCCGTGACAATTGCCTGGCGCGACAGCCCCGATTTTGAGGAAGGCGAGCATGTCCCCTTCCTGCCGTTCATTTTTGCCGTACCGACCGCGACGATGGCAGTCTTCGTCTTTGGCGCAGTGGAAACGGGCGGCTTTGCGCTGTTCCCGGTTTTTGGTGCGCGGATCGGCTATCCGGAAGCGGACGCAGCGCTGTTGCTGACGATGATCGGTCTTGGCAATGTGCTGCTGCAAATTCCGCTCGGTATTATCAGCGATAAAATTCCAGACCGGCGCAAACTTCTGTTGTTTTGCGCGGTCACGGGTCTCATCGGCATGATCGCTCTGCCCTATCTGATGAACCAGTGGTATCTGATGGCGGGCGTCCTGTTCCTGTGGGGCGGCGTCGTGGCCGGCCTTTATACGGTAGGTCTTGCACATCTCGGCTCGGAACTGACTGGTCGCGAACTGGCATCGGCCAATGCCGCCTTCGTGTTTTGCTATGCAATTGGCATGCTGGCGGGCCCGCAGGCCGTCGGTGTCGGCATGGATGCATTCGGCCCGGCAGGTTTTTCGTGGACGCTTGGCGTATTTTTTGCCGCATATGCGATCTTTGCAGCAGGAAGACTGCTTTTCAGAAAGAAGCGGTCTTGACTTTTCGGCCCCAATCCGTAGTTATGCGGCGAATTTCCGCTGCCGGGTGAATTGCCGGAATCGCTGGCGGTTACCATCCATAGAGTATGACCCCGGAGAATGGGAACCCGATAAGCGGGTCCGGTTTCCGAAAAGGTGATGCTCCGGCAAAGTTAAAGAGCAGGTATTTCGATATGGCCAAGGCTACGACGATCAAGATCAAGCTTTTGTCGACCGCTGACACCGGCTTCTTCTACGTTACGAAGAAGAACAGCCGCACGATGACGGAAAAGATGACAAAGACCAAGTACGACCCGATTGCGCGCAAGCACGTCGACTTCAAGGAAACGAAGATCAAGTAATTCGTTTCCCGTGTTGCCCTTGCGGTAACCGGAATCAAAAAAGCCGTCTCTCGCGAGACGGCTTTTTGTTTTTGATCTGATGTTTCTCAAAACACTCAGGCTGCAGAAGCGACCACCCTATTCCGCCCATTCTTCTTGGCGAGATAAAGCGCGGCATCGGTTCTGTCGAACAGTGCTTCGACGCTGTCACCGATCAGGCGCAAGCCTGCCAGACCAACGCTGATCGTCATATTGACCTTATGACGCCCGCTGGCGACAGAGAACGGCATTGCCTCCACAGAGGTACGGATTCGCTCTGCAACGGCTGCTCCGGCCTGCAAATCGGTATCGGGCAGCACGACGATGAACTCCTCGCCGCCATAGCGGCACATCAGGTCCATGCCTCGGATATTCTTGCGAAGGCGCGAGGCGAATTCGCGCAGAACGTCGTCACCTGCGTCGTGCCCATACTGATCGTTGACGCGCTTGAAATAATCGAAGTCGATCATGATGACCGTCAGCGGGCGCTCCCGACCCGTTGCGCGGCTATACAGCACCGGCATATGCGTATCGAGATAACGGCGATTGTGCAGGCCCGTGAGGTCGTCGGTGACGGCCATGGTAATGGAGCGGTTCAGACTTTGCCGCAACAGATCATTATAGCACTTGCGCTTGATCTGCGTGCGCAGCCGGGCAAAAAGCTCCAGCTTCTCCAGCGGGCGCATCAGATAGTCGTTGACGCCAAGTTCCAGCGCACGAACGACGAGCGCGCCCTCATCTTCCCGCACGATCAGGATGATCGGCACCAGTCGGGTGCGCTCGATGGTGCGCAGTTGCGAACACAAACGCAGCGGATCGTAATAGGTGAAAGCCGCTGACACGACGATACTGTCATAATCCGCTTCAATCGCCTTGATCAAAGCACTATTGGCGTCATTGGCAATATCAACGCGGTAGGTCTCGCTCAAAATCAGACGCAAGCGCGCTGCTGCCGTTTCATCTTCATCCACGATGAGAATACGCGCAGCGTCCTGCAGGTTTGGACCTGAGCCGGAAACCTTGGCAGACAGCAGCGCCTCAACCTCCGCATCGGCTATGCTGTTGCTGCGCTGAAACAGTTCGTCCGACACCAGCTTCAGGCGGGCGAGGCTTTTCACGCGCGACATCAGGTGAAGATCGTTGACCGGCTTGGACAGAAAATCATCCGCACCAGCCTCCAGCCCGCGAATCTTGTCTTCCGGGCGGTCAAGCGACGTCACCATCACGACAGGAATATTGGAGGTGCGCGGGTCGTCCTTCAGCTTGCGGCAAACTTCGAAGCCATCCATGCCCGGCATGAGAACATCGAGCAAGACCACATCAATCTGCCCACCCAGACAGATTTCGAACGCATCCGAGCCGTTATAAGCACTGACGACTTCATAATATTCGGCGAGAAGCCGCGCTTCCAGAAGCTTCACATTGGAAGCCACATCATCGACGACGAGAATTCTGGCAGTCATGATCCCCCTCGCCTGGTCGAGCCTAAGCGTCGCCCAGATAAGACTTTATCGTTTCTATAAATCTTGGAACAGAAATAGGTTTCGAGATATAGGCCTCGCATCCGCCCTGCCGAATGCGTTCCTCATCGCCTTTCATGGCAAAAGCTGTGACCGCGATCACCGGAATATGGCGCAACTCTTCATCGTCTTTCAGCCACTTCGTTACTTCCAGACCTGAGACTTCCGGAAGCTGGATATCCATGAGAATGAGGTCTGGCCGGTGTTCGCGTGCGAGATCAAGCGCCTCGAGACCGCTTCGTGTCCGGATCGTTTCGTATCCGCTGGCTTCGATAAGATCGCGAAACAACTTCATATTCAATTCGTTGTCTTCGACGATCATTACGCTTTTCGTCATCGAAACTTCCCTGGGGCAAATCCCCGGCCCGATTATTCATTCATCTACTGGCATTGGCTTACACCAAACAGAGTGCACCGACATTCCCCTCGGTGCACTCTATGATTTAACCTCATTTCATTGACGAAAGGCAAATAATTCCGTTGTCGCTACAAGGGCCTGCATCTTATATGGAAACAATAGCAGGCCTTAGCGGCGGCTGTTTGGATTGCTTGAAATGGAGAGTGACAGTGAAAACGCTTATGAACGAAACAGAAGCGCAAGGTCTCGCCATTGAAGCTCTGGCGTGGCTTGCACAGGATAAAGATCTGCTTCCACGCTTTCTGGCGCTGACTGGTATCGAAGCTTCGTCCATCCGTCAGGCAGCGCGTGAGCCGGGCTTTCTGGCCGGTGTGCTCCAGTTTTTCCTGAGCCATGAACCGACGCTGATGCGCTTCTGCGAGGAAACCGAGCGTGACCCCGCAGTCATCCAGAAAGCGGCTTCGTTTTTGCCCGGTGGCGCAGGTCAGCATTTGCAGAGCGGCGCCGACTGATTCGAGGACGCCGTTCTGTTTCAAACCTGATTTCAGGCCGCAGTTGGTCCGGTGACCACCTCTTCCGCCACGGAAACATTGATCACATTCAATTCGTGTGCCCGCCCATCACGCGCGGTCCACGAAATTGACTGGCCGGGCGCAAGGCCGATCAGTGCCGTGCCAATCGGGGTCAGAATCGAAACCTTGCCCTGAGCGATGTCCGCTTCGCCGGGATAAACAAGCGTCACGCGGCGCTCGTGCCCGTCGTTGGAACGGAATTCAACCACCGAGCCCATATGCACGACGTTTTGCGGCAGGCGCTTGGCAGGCACAACCTTGGCGCGGTCAAGTTCGGCCATCAACTCGTCGGCGATTTCCTCATGCTGCTCGGCGACGCTGTTGGCCAGCCCCATCAGGCGCTCGTAATCGACGTCGCTGACGACAATATTGGGCTTCTTGCGATTCTTGACGCTCATGGCGATAGCTCACTGTTATAAAGATAAATATCTCCGAGCATCTTGGCTCGAAGCGGATGATTGGGATGTTTTTGTGAAAGCGCTTATCGAGTTCGCTTGAGGCAAGCGACGAACCATCCCCCGGAGCCCATCTGCGCTAGGCAGGGCTCGAGGGCCTTTATCCCGCGATCGGTTGAACCCGATGGAGTATGGCGGCGAAATGGTCGTTCATGACACTAAACTTGGTGATATCGTTGCCAATGTCAAGAGCATGACGGTTGGGCGTGGCTCCGCCAGTGGCGCTGCGCGGGATTGGTGATATAGAAGGTATGTTCCTTTTATGTTCGTCAGGCCGGTTTCATATCCTATGATATCTGGTCAGCCGACAATGCTGCGCATGTTCACGATGATTGAGAATTTCGCCGGAAACAGTTCTGAGCAGGGCTTATGCCGCGACTGCCTGTCGTTGCAGAAGAGCGCTTCCGTGCGCCGCTGTTATTCCTGCGGCAGCCCGCGCCTGATACGACACCCGGAACTATACAGGCTGACGCTTGCGCATATCGACTGCGATGCTTTTTACGCGTCGGTAGAAAAGCGCGACAATCCCGAACTGCGCGACAAGCCCGTCATTATCGGTGGCGGCAAGCGTGGCGTTGTTTCCACCGCCTGCTATATTGCCCGTATCCACGGTGTGCGCTCGGCCATGCCGATGTACAAGGCGCTGGATGCCTGCCCGGAAGCTGTCGTCGTCAAGCCGGACATGGAGAAATACGCTCGCGTCGGGCGCGAGGTGCGGCAGCTGATGCGTGATCTCACCCCATTGGTCGAGCCGCTCTCCATCGATGAAGCGTTTCTCGATCTCAGCGGCACGGAACGACTGCACAAAGCGCCGCCTGCCGTTGTTCTGGCGCGCTTTTCCAAACGCGTTGAAAGCGAGATCGGAATCAGTGCGTCCATCGGACTGTCCTATTGCAAATATCTCGCCAAGGTTGCTTCAGATCTGGAAAAGCCGCGTGGCTTTTCCGTTATCGGAGAAGCCGAAGCGCTCGATTTTCTGCGCGACAAGCCGGTAAGCATGATCTGGGGCGTCGGCAAGGCATTTGCGGCCAAGCTGGAAAGCGACGGCATCCGCAGCATAGGTCAGCTCCAGACGATGGAAGAAGGCGCTCTGATGAAGGCCTATGGCACCATGGGCCAGCGTCTCTATCGCTTGTCGCGGGGGCAAGATAGCCGACGCGTCGAGCCTGATCACGATATGAAAAGCGTTTCAGCGGAAACGACCTTCAACACCGATCTTTCATCGGCTGTCGATCTCGTTCCTGTTTTGCGCGCGCTTGCCGAAAAAGTCTCGCGCCGCCTGAAGGCTGGCGAAATCGCCGGACGAACTATTGTGCTCAAGCTCAAGACGCAGGACTTCAAGCTGCGTACCCGCAATCGCCAGCTTTCTGACCCGACCCAACTGGCCGACCGCATTTTCCGCCATGGATTGCAGCTTCTGGAAAAGGAACTTGATGGCACCAAATTCCGACTGCTCGGCATTGGCGTCAGCGAGCTGTCATCGAGCGAGCGAGCCGATCCGCCCGATCTGGTCGACACACAGGCCACCAAACGCGCTGTCGCGGAAACTGCGATTGATCGCCTGCGTAACAAGTTCGGGCTGAATGCCGTTGAAACGGGCTACACCTTCTCGAAGGGCAATCTCGCCCGTACACAGACACCGCCGGACGGCGACGATGAGGATTGAGCGGATGTTGCCTGAACAACATCCAGACCGCTATGCTGAGCGATTAAGCGCACTTGTCTCGGCGCGAGACTTACGGTTCAATTCCCGCGAACTTGCTAACGGAGGGTAGAATGCTCACAGGATCACTATGTCGAGCGGGCCGCGCACTCGTCGAGATTTCACGCGACAATCTGGCGAAGCTGTCCAAGGTGGACGCATCGGTCATCGAGGATTTCGAACGCAAGATCGACAAACCGTCAGCCGAGGTCATCAACAGGCTGCAAGCCGCATTGGAAGACCTGGGCGCAGTCTTTATCCCGGAAGACGAACGCGGGGTTGGCGTCCGTCTGAAGTTCACGGCGTCCGAAGCCAAGCGCATTGCCATCCTTGAAGGCGAAGGCGGTATCATAGCCCAGGATGATGTGACCTGACACATCGCCCGCATGACCGTTCAATGAACTGTTTGGGCGGCAAATGCCAAATGAATTCACAATTCAAAACAGATAAGCACAAATGAGCGTCTGCCCCGCGTAAACGGGGCAAATCGCTCAACCGCCAAAAATGGTCCTTCCACCGGCGAGACCCGATCCCAAACCTGTCGGGAAACCCGCCCGGTTCTTGCCAGCCGCAAGGATGGTCGCGGTAGATTTTTCGGATTTTACTGTCTGGTTGTCTACGTTTCCGTTCGCTGGCACGGCTGCAAATGCAGTCCCCGTCACCATGAATGTACCAACGGCCAACAAAGCTATGGTCTTCATCATTTCCTCCTCTGCTGGTCTCGCCAGCATGACGCCGAAATACAATGAGATCATGCCGGCGTTGTTACACAATCCGGATTCACGAAACGCTAGAATTGGCTTCGGCGCTATACGGCACTTGTCGTATTTCCGCTCGAAAATGCCAATCAAATGCTTTCACCAATATTGAATCTTTACATGGTCGTAGCAAAAGATCGATAATATAAGTCCGGGCGGGGCATAAACCATATTGGCAGGAGAGCCACCTTATGTCACCGAAGCTCAAAGCCGCGCTGGTCGGCGCTATCGTTGCCGTTGTTGTAGGCTTCGCCGCGTCGCAGGGGCTGATCAGCCAACAGACGGCAGAAGAAATTAAAGCCAAGACAAACGAAGTACTTGCAGAAGAGCCTGCCCCCACAGAAACGCCTCAACCGCAAGCGAACGCCCCTCAGCCGCAGGCGCAGCAACAATAGGTTTGTACGCGCTTTCCGCGTGTCGTTCTGACCGCCCTGCTTCGCACGTATGCCGGCTCGGACAGAAGCCATCGACTGCCCGAACGGATGAAAACGAACAGATTACCACACCCAGGAAATAAAACCTTGGGTGTCAAATACTTACTGTGATTTTGGGGAAGAGATGGAGGCCTCGCCCGGAATCGAACCGGGGTGCAAGGATTTGCAGTCCTCTGCGTAACCACTCCGCCACGAGGCCTTCCTGAGAGCGTTTCCAAATCAATTGGTTGTGCTCTGCGCAGTTCCAATATTGATCCCCGCCCGCTTCGTCAAGCGATTCGAGCCCTTTGTGTAAAAAATCCTTGGTGTTTTCCCACGTCATATCGAAGACCACCCGGATACGGTCCATCTACCGCAAATAAGAACGCAGCAATTGTGATCGCGAGAATATTAGAACCTTACGATCTGTTAACTCGTTGGAAAGGTCCGGCTGTGCAACAATAAGAATATGAGACAAGCCTCACCATGGAGACGCGTAAAACACACAGTTTGCGTCATGTTGAGAGTGGCACTTCTTGCCGCGCCCATTCTGCTTGCATTGGCGGTCTTGACCATGGTGACCAGTCCGGATGGCAACAGAACGCCGGTCCCAGATAAGGGCGTGTCCGGCGGAACCGCACCGACCGGCAACTGATCCCATCAGATATGCTGTAAAGCGAGCAGGCCGCGCCGCGCTCCAACGAGCAAACAGTCGTTACAAATTGCAACACCCGGAAAACTCGCTGCCCGAACGGCGATTTAAATAGCTTTTAGTCTGCCGCAATTGTTCAATAGCGGAGATGGTTTATGGCCAAGCTACAGCTCTTTTTCTCAAAAGCTATACCCTATATGGGAACGGGCTTCATGCTCGTTAATTTTGTGGCTTTGCTTTACGCCGTCGTCATCCATTGACGATCTTTATGAGGGTTCTTCCCCTTGAAAAAGGGCGCCGTAGCGCCCTCTTTTATTTGACGACGTGCCAGACGCCGCCCTTACCGTCGCCTTTGGCGTCGCCCTTCTTCATATCTTCATGGTAACGATAAAGCGGCATGCCCTTATAGGCCCACATATCCTTACCGTCGGTGGCTTTGACGACCGAGAAATCTGCGTCCGCTTTCGAGGCTTTTTCGGCATGAAATGCGGGCCACATTTTCAGGCATTTGGCATCGCACGACGATTTGCCGCCCTCATCCTTGTCGAAAGTATAGAGCGTCATACCCTTTGGCGTGACCAGCATTTTGCCGGACGGACTGTCCATCATTTTGGCAGGTTCGGCAGCAAATGCGCCGGCAGTCGACAATGCGACCAATCCGAGTGCTAGAAACATCGTTTTCACGGCATATCCTCCTTGGATTTGGAAGACAGGCTTATGTTCGTTATAGCTTTGCCTGTTCGTTCCAACGAGGATTGTGCGCTTCGTTGCAGCCCGAAATATGGCGCAGCATCAATTCGCGGCAGGAACCGGACAGCTGGTGTCCCCCTCTTCGCAGCTGAGATATTTCTGGAACTGTTCATTGCGCTGCTTGGTCAAATCCGTTTTGCAGGAGGCAACGAGCATCGGGTAGATACTGCCTCCCGATGCATCCGCGGTCGTGAAAGCACACTCGGCGTCACGGAATGCGATCCAGGCGCGCTGGGCTTTGACAAACAGCTTTTTGCCGTCTGCATCATCGGCAAGACGCTTCTGGATTTCCTCGAAGCTGGCATTCAGCTTCTTATCCGCAGCAGAAAAATCCTCGCCCGCACACTGGGTCATCGTGGCTTGGTCTTGCGCATTGGCGCATTTAGTGGAAGCCGCCGACGCAGGCAGTGAAAGAAAAAGCAAAGAAACACTCAGAGCAGTAATCCGCAGCATTCAAACTCTCCCAAGCGAAAAAGACCCTTTCAGGAAACTATAGTCTTTCTTGTTTCGAATGCATCTTAAACAGCTAATATAGGTTAACAGACCAGAAGCAGAGCAAGTCGTTTCGGATATTGCTTATTTCTTATCGTGGCTTGTGGCTCTTTCTTCGATCCAGTCGCGCGCGGCCTGCCAGCTGGCAAAAGCCTTGCGCTGGTCATGGATTGCATAGGCGACCCAACGTTCCTCGGGGTTATCGGCATCTTCAGGCATGATCGTGCCAATACGATTGCCATAGCTGTCCTGCACCGGATAAATCATCAAACTCCCTCCCCTGATATTCGTTTGTAATGGTCGTTTGCGACGACCTTTCTGTTCATTGTTTTTACACTCGATTGCCAGCGCCAAACCAGCAGTTATTATTGTTCCCACTATTCTGGGGTATGGCGGAGGATTAAACAATGCTCACTACACTTATAGAACTTCCCACCTACGCTATATTTTTATTTTTCATCGCGTTCGCGATTATACTGTATAGCGCCGGTTACGGTGCTCTGCGATATCTCAGCAGGCACGCAAAGCACGATATCTTTTCCATACCCGCCCCAGCTTTTCTCGGTACGATTGCAACAGCTTGGGCTCTTTCTATGGGCTTTGTCGCTGCTGACGCATGGTCGCTCAATTCCCGCGCTGATTTTTCCGTCAGCAAGGAGCGTTCCGCCATCCATCGTTTGCTGGACACAGCGAGCCCGATGGTCCTCGACAACAAGGAACTGAAGACCGCGGTGCTGAACTATCGGACGATCGTCATCGACGACGAATGGGGGCAGCAAAACAACACGGTGTCCACTTTGGACGTCGATCGCGCGATTCTTGGAATCCGCGCAATAGTCCAAAAGATTGCGCTCTCAGGACTGCCCGGCCCCATTGTCTCGCAGCTCGTCAATGATTTTGATGAACTTCAGGATGCCCGTAACGAGCGGTTGGCAGTCGCCAGTTCATCGATTGACGAATCCAAGTGGTATCTCGTCCTTTTTCTGACCTTGCTGACTGCGATCACAATTGCCGCCGTTCATGCTGACCGTCCGCTCGCCGGAAAGCGAGCGCTCTTTCTTTACGTGCTGACCGGCACGATCAGTCTTTGGATTTTGGCCAACCACGCCAATCCCTATGTCGGCATGGGGGATCTGAAACCAGATTTGCTCTTCTCCGCACAAAGGCACTCTCCAGCTCCAACGCAGCCCGCTGGATCGTGAATGATCATTTCAGGGCAAATGGCACGGAATTGGCTAAACACGCGTCTGTGCCCGGCCTGAGTCGTTAACTTCAAAAATAATATGAAAGGCTGTTTCGCGTTCCGATGCGTCACTGCGTTGTGCTGATTCGCGCTTTAGATGTGACATTTTGAAGACGAATGAGTTTTGGCAGACCAGGGCTGATAAAGCGCGATTGTGTCTCGCTATGCCGCTAAAGCAAAACTTGATCTGTAGAATGTAAGTGATTGAGAAATTAGCTACTTCAGAAATTGAAGTGGCTCCCCGGGCCGGATTCGAACCAGCGACCAACCGGTTAACAGCCGGTTGCTCTACCACTGAGCTACCGGGGAACAGGTGCTCGTTGTGTCAGCGAGGTGGCGTATAGCAAAAGGATTTCGGGTTTGCAAAGGGCAAAATTGAATTTTTTCGAACTTTTTGCATCTGCCTCATGAAACCCTATATTCTCTGGGACATTCAGACGTAAAAAATATGCAGCAGCAGTGGAGAGACTTGGTCAAGTGAACGAAGAAGCGAACCAAAAAGCACCTCGCAAGGTCATTTTGATTCTTGGTCGGCGAATCCCGATTCCTCAATCGGTGATGATGCGGCGCGTTTTGGGCGGCTCTCTGGTGGCCGGGGGCGCGCTGGGCTTCTTGCCTGTGCTGGGTTTCTGGATGCTACCGCTGGGGCTGATCGTGCTGTCCCACGATTCTCATCGCGTTCGCCGCATTCGCAGACGCAGCGAGATCTACATCTGGCGGAAATGGGTCCGGCGCAACGCTTCATCAAATGCAAATGGCGGCGCGGGGAGTTAAAGCCCCTCTCCCGCGCCAACAATGCCCGACAATAAGCAGAATCGTCGCTATAGAAGCGATATGGCCCGGCATGAAGCCGGGCCAATCCAAGTCCGTCCATCAGTTGATGTTTCAGGACAGGTTTTTCCTCCGCTGCGCATAGCTGCGCCGCCGGACTTCGCCCGGTGTCAGATGACGGTATTTGCGCAGCGCGGTCGTCATGTGGCTCTGGCTGGAAAAGCCCAACGTGGCGGCAAGCTCGCTCAGGGATATATCGGTCTCACGCAGGCAGCGCTCAGCTTCGTCCAGCCGCAGCCGCATCAGATATTGATGCGGCGTGAGACCGAAGCTTGCACGAAAGCATGTTGCAAAATGACCCGCCGAAATCCCGATCAATGACGCCATGTCAGGCACAGACACCTGCTGGCGATAATTCTCCTTGAGATAATTTTCGATCTGGCGGCAGGCATAGTTGCTGAGCCCGAACTGCTGTTTGTTGCTGCCTCGCGCAATCGACGCATTGCGCACCAGCACACCTGTCAGCACCGTGCGGAACGCATCCATATAGGCACCACTCACATGTGGCGAAACTTGCAGCTCGCCCCACAGGATTTGCGCCAGTTGCAGGCACTGCCGATTGGAAAAATGCAGCGGTGTCCAATTGTGAGAAGCATCGTCGCCTTCTTCTGCGGAGAAGAAAGATTCATCGAGCGTCACTGTCAGATGAGCCGTGTTTTTGGGCCAAACGATTGCACAGCTCATATGCGCCGGAATGATAAAGGTCATACCGGCCGGACAGTTGATCGTTTCTTCCGCCCCTTCGAAGGGTTTCCATTTCAGCCCACGCACCATTTCAAGAACGATGATGGCTATGGTTTCGAGCGACTGATACGTCTTCTCGCCAATGTCTGAAAAGCCATAATCTATATTCTGCCTGTCATCGCCACCCAGCGAAGCCAGCTGCATTGAATTGATTACGGGCGATGGATCATAAGTCGATAAATTCATTGAATTATTCTTCATGACTATGCTCATATTATCCTCAATCATCAAACCGGAAAAAAGAATAAATATCGGGAGCGCCACGGGTTTAACTGAACGGACTCGAAACCTGTATTCCCCCTGCGTTTCAGAAAATCAAAACGGCCTTCCCTCAAAAACCGTGTGAATGCCGCAAAGCAATCATTAGTTGTAATTGAAAGTTTATGCAACCGAATTATTGAAGCCTGATAGTTCTTGCTGCGGCCGGTGATTTGGTTCTTGTGCTCGTGCTTCGCTGGCCAGCATTTTCAAGTCCGTTGAAGAAATCACTGGGGATGCGGCGTCGTTGCACGCCATTGCATTTTGCTGGCTCAGCAATACTCTCTGGCAGCCAATCTTCTGATTATAGGTCGACTATCCGCCGATTTTGAGACGATGACTTTGCGGGTGACCGGTAGAATACAATGCCATCCTGAATGACGGTCATACGTCACACAGCTGTAATAAATCCCGATTAAACAACGATCCACGATGTTGGCGCTGCGCATCGTGCCTGTTTCTCTATTCAAACCAATTTTGCCGCTTGTCGAGGTCTCACAAAGATGTTTCAATCTGAATTGCACGGCTGTGCAGAAAAAATAAAAACAGCCGGCGATCCTGGGGAGGAGACGCCTATGCCAGCTTTTCTGGAGGTGGCGAGCGCGCGCGTTCGTTACGGCAATAATGAGGTTCTCAAAGGGGTTGATCTGTCAGTCCGTAAGGGCGAATTTGTTGCTCTGCTCGGATCGTCCGGTTGTGGAAAGACAACTTTGCTGCGTGCAATCGCAGGTTTCAATACACCAAGCAGCGGCGCAATCAAGGTCAATGGCGCGGACGTGACCCGGCTGCCGCCAGACAAGCGCGGCATGGCGCTCGTGTTCCAGTCCTATGCACTCTGGCCTCACATGACCGTTGCGCAAAATATCGGTTATGGCTTGCGCATTCGTGGCGTTGCAAAAGACGCAATCAAGCAGAAAGTGCAGGAAGTTGCCCGTCTGCTCGGCCTTGACGCGCTACTGGAACGAAAGCCCACTGCTCTATCGGGCGGTCAGCGCCAGCGCGTTGCGCTTGGTCGCGCTTTGGCCATCCAGCCGGATATCCTGCTGCTTGACGAACCTCTCTCCAATCTCGACGCGCGTATTCGCCTTTCGGTGCGCCATGAAATCAGCGCGTTGCAACGCCGTTTGGGCATTACTGCGGTTCACGTCACCCATGATCGCGAGGAAGCGATGGTGATGGCGGACAGGATCGTCATCCTCAACAATGGCGAGATTGCCCAGGCTGGCGCGCCTGAGGAGGTCTATAATCACCCTGCCTCCGATTTTGTCGCCGCCTTCATGGGTGCAGAAAACCTGATCGAACTGCCGGTTTCGGTCAAAGCGGACAAGATTGAAATAGCCGCGGGCGCATCAAACAAGGCGAGCACAATCCCAGCTGGAAGAAGAAACCTTTCCGATGGCATTGCCTCTGCGCGTTTCCGCAGTGAAGCCGCGCAGCTCATCAACCCGGGCGGCGCGTCCCATCGCAACGGGCCAGCACTCGTTCTCACAGGCACGGTGGAGCAGACCAGCTATCCCGGTGGCCTGTGGCGGCACATGGTTCGTGTTGGCGACCGCCACATTATGGTTGATGCGCAGGAAAGCCATCAGCCCGGGTCAGACGTCGAAATCCATATACCTGAACAGGCGCTTTTTCTCTTCGACAAGTAGTCCCGTAACAGCTTTGCCGGGTGGCATAGCGGCTCGGCCATTGTCAGTACTGCGGGCTTTAATCGGCCCGCAGCAGCCTAAAATTCCCGATGAAGTAACAGGATGTCCAACATCCCAATCGCAATCCACAAAACCGGCCTGTCCGGATTTAACAGGAGTTTTTCATGAGAACGGCCCTGAAAGCAGCAATTGTATTCGGTCTTACCGTTGCCCCTGCATCTGCCGACGAACTGACGGTGCTTACCGCTGGCGACCAGAACATGGTCGATTACATCAACCAGTATCTCGGACCATTGTTCGAGAAGGAAAATCCGGGCAACACCGTGCGCGTTGTCGGCACTGGCCCGGGCGATGCCGGTTCGCAGAAGATTCTCGAGCGTTTCGAAGCCCAGTCGAAGGCTGGCGTCGAAAAGTGGGATACGGACGTTGCTGTCGTCCATGAAAAATTCGCCGGACCGATGGTCACTGGCAAGTTCCTCGAAAATTATCGCGGCAAGATCGAAACCGGCAAACTGGTAACGCGCGACAATGCCAAGATGGCGCTCGGCACCAATGTTGACGGCTATGTCATGCCGATGTTCAACAGCCAGACTGCGCTTGCCTACAATCCGGCACTCGTCGCCACGCCGCCGAAGAGCTACGATGAACTCGTCGCCTGGGCCAAGGAAAATCCGAAGCAGTTCGGCTATAACGGCATCAAGGGCGGCGCTTCGGGCGTCAGCTTCGTGATGGGCTGGATCTATGCCTATGGCGGCGATGCGAACAAGCTTCAGCAGGGACCGTTTGAAGAAGGCGAAGCCAAGAATTGGGGCAAGGCTTTCGCGTCTCTGAAGGAATTCACCAAGAACGCAACCCTGACGCCGGGCAATGCCGGAACACTCGACATGCTGAGCCGCGGCGAAATCGCCATGGGTCCGGTCTGGGTCGACATGTTCTATTCGTGGAAGGCCAATGGCCAGCTGCCTCCGGAAATGAAGCTCGTTCTGCCGGAACCGGGCATGCCGGGCCAGCCGATGCACTACGTAATCCCGGAAAAGAGTGCGCATAAGGAACTGGCCGAAAAGTTCGTGGCGCTGGCAACCAGCCCCAAGGTTCAGGCTGAAGGCATCGTGAAGCGCTTTAACTGGTATCCGGGTATCGACGCCGACAACGTCAAGTCGGAACTTGATGCCGACACCTGGAACAAGCTTTTCACCGATATCACGGCTGACGATCTGGCAAAGTTCGGCAAGTCCTTCCCGATTGCTCCGTACAACACCGCGATTCTGGAAGCCTACGAACGTCAGGTTGGCAACTGATAACCGCCTTGCCGGATGCGCCATCTCAGGCGCATCCGGTATTCCATCATTTTCATGAGGTCTCGAATGTCGCCAAGACTGACGGGTTTGCTGCTGGTCGCCCCCGCATTGGCGATCGTTGTAGTATTGTTCATCGTGCCGCTTTTCGGCGCCCTCACCGGGGCATTCTATGTTTCCGGCGAGTGGGGTTTCGGCAATTTCACCAAGACATTCGAGCTTTATTCTAGCGACATCCTGTTCACATTGCTGATCGTCGTGCTGTCGTCCGTGCTGATCGCGCTGTTTTCTATCGCGATCGGCGGTTACCTGACACTTGGCTCCAATCCGCGCGCGGTCGCCGTGCTGCGGTGGCTCTATCGCTGGCCTTTGTTCATTCCGTTTATCGTCGTCGGCCAGATATTGCGCACCTTTCTCGCCAAGAACGGTCTGATGAACAGTCTTCTGTTCGAAACCGGCATATTGACGCCATTGCAGGCGATGAGTTTTCTTGACTGGCGCGGCATCACCATTGCCTTCGTCTGGAAACAGACACCCTTCGTCACTCTGCTTCTGGCCGGCGCCATGGCGTCGCTCGACAGAAGCACCATCGAATCCGCCCGCAATCTGGGTGCAGGACGCCTGCGCATCCTGATCGAGATTGTTCTGCCCCAAGTGCGACAGACGCTGCTCGTGGGCCTTATCTTGAGCTTTGTGACCATGATGTCGGTGCTATCCGTGCCACTGATGATCAACGCCCAATCGCCAACCATGATCACCGCCAATATGGCCTTCCGCATCAACGCCTATGGCGATTACGGGGTAGCCAACGCACTCGGCACGATCTCGCTGCTGATGACCAGTCTGGTGGCGTGGATCTATCTGCGCCAGACCATGAAGGAGCACGGCAAATGAGCACCACCTTCGACTGGCGCTGGATTCCGCGCGGTATCATCCTTGGGCTTTTGGTCTTCGCAATCTTCGGCCCCTTGGCCAACCTTCTCCTTTGGGCTGTGGCAGAGCGCTGGTATTTCCCTCACACGCTGCCACTGCAATATGGTTTTTCCTTCTGGGCCAATGTGTTTTCGCCGCGCGGCAATGCACTGTCGTCGCTTGGAACCAGTGTGCTGATCGCGATCCTCACGGTGATCGTCTCACTTGGTCTGGCCATTCCAGCCGGCTATGCGCTGGCGAGGCTGAAACTGCCGTTTCGCGGATTGATCCTGCTGACGCTACTGATCCCGCAGGCCTTTCCGAACCTGCCGGTCTATGTGAACATCGCGCAGATGTTCTATTCGTTCGGCCTTAACGGCACGGTTCTCGGCGTGGTGCTGGTGCATGTTACCCATGGCCTCGTCTATGCGGTCTGGATCGCAACCGCCGCCTTCTCGGCTATCGACAGCGAGCTTGAAGAAGCCGCACGTTCCATGGGCGCGTCTGCGCTGAAAACCTTCTTCGACATCACATTGCCAATCGCGGCACCGGGATTGCTGGCAAGCGCGATCTTCGTTTTCCTGGAATCGGTGGACGAGTTTACCGGCACCTATTTCGTAGGCGCGCCAGACGTTTCCACTCTGCCGCTCTTGCTCTATACGGCAAGCTCCGGCGGCAATTATCAGATTGCATCGATCAGTGCGCTGATACTGCTTGTGCCGTCAATTGCATTCATGTTCGTTGTCGAGCGGTTCCTCCGCGCCGATGTTCTCTCCAAAGTGGGACGCTAGAAATGGCTCAGCAAGATAACGATGCCAGTACTGGCCCACGCTTCATCAGCGCCCATGAAGTGGCGCAGGAGGCAGGCGTTTCGCGTTCAGCCGTGTCGCGCACCTTCACGCCGGGCGCAAGCGTTTCGGCTGCAACCCGCGAAAAAGTGCTGAAAGCCGCGGAAAAGCTCGGCTATCAGGTCAATGATCTTGCCCGTGGCCTTCTCGCCCATCGCAGCCGCATCGTCGGCATGATCGCCGCAGATCCCGACAGTCCTTTTCGCGCGCGCCAGATCGCCACTCTTTCCAGACGCCTTGCGGCGCGCGGCAATGTGCCGGTGCTGATCCCGACCGGCCAGCACGGGGAAAACCTATCTGCCGCCCACGAGGCGCTGTTGCGTTATCGGGCGGAAGCAACGGTGGTTCTATCGGGCATGCCGTCCTCGTCTTTCGTGGAACTGGCGCAACGAAACGGCCAGCCGCTCATCCTCGTCGGCAGAACAGAGGCCGGAGCAGACCACGTCCACGCCAATAACAAGCTTGCGGCGGAAACCGCCGTCGATGTTTTCGCGGCGCGCGGCTTCAAAAAACTCGGCCTGATTACGTCCAATGTCGGCAGTTACAGCCTCGTGGAACGCGAGCAGGCCTTTGTGGCAAAGGCAAACAGTCTCGGCCTGCCGGTCGTCATCCAGCGCGGCGAATTGACCGATTATGACAGCGGGTTCGCCGCCGGTTCCCTGCTGCTCGGTGACAAGGACCGTGTCGAGGCTGTGCTTTGTGTCAATGATCTGATGGCGTTCGGCCTGATGGACTGCGCGCGAGATGTTTATAATCTCAGCATTCCCGACGATCTTTCGATCATCGGCTTCGACAATGTGGCCGAGGCGCGCTGGGGCGCGTACCGTCTGACGACATTCGACCAGAATGCCGAGCGCCTGTCGGCGGAAATCGTTCGTTTGCTCGATGAACGTGAGAACGCACCCAATGAGCCGCCGCAAAGGGTTGTGCTTGATATGCCGCTCATTTTGCGCGGCAGCGTGCGGCCACTGAAAACAGACTATGCCAAGGGCGCAAAGGGTGCCTAAACACATGACATTTCATTCCGTCTGGCTGCGCCCGGCGCGCGGCGAGCTGCAGTTTCTCGAAACAATCGTGCGCGATCTGGCGCTGCGTTTCGGCACTCCGGTTTTCGAACCGCATGCAACATTGATCCCGGATATAGACCGTTCGGCCGAAGAGCTGCAGCCCTTGATCCTCAGCCTTGCGATGGGGCGCAAGCCGCTAGATATCAAGATCGAAGGCATAACGGCGACGCAAGCCTATTTCCGTTCATTCTATGCCACGCTGGAGAAAACGCCGCCGTTGATGGATTTGAAGCGGGATACAATCGCCATTTCAGGCATGGACGATCTGGCGAGTTTCATCCCACACGTGTCGCTTGCCTATGGTGTGCCGGATACGCCGGAAAAACACGACGAGATGAAACGGCTTTCAGACGCACTGTCTGGTCGCACGCTGCGTTTCGACCGTATGGTGATCGTCAGCTCTTCCAGCATGACGCCAATCGACCAGTGGATCGTCAAAAACGAGATTTATCTGGCCGGATAAGTCCATGAAAAAGCCCGCCATTCAATGGCGGGCCTTTCAAGTTCAGCAACACTGAATGAGATCAGAGCGGGCGTGGATGGTTGCGGTAAACATCCGCAATATCGGCCAGCACCTCGTCCGACAGTTTCAGCTCATGGGCGGCAATATCAGTCTTCAGCTGTTCGACCGTCGTTGCCCCGATGATGACCGAGGTCATGAACGGACGGGTCAGCGAGAAGGCAATACCCATCTGCGCAATATCGAGGCCGTGCTTGTTGGCGACATCGATATAGACGCGAACGACTGGTTCCGAATGGGAATTGTCACGCCACAGGCCGCCATCTGTCACTGCTGCACGCGAACCGGCGGGCACATTGCCGCCGAGATATTTACCAGTCAGCACGCCAGCGGCCAGTGTCGAATAGGCCAGCAGGCCGACATCTTCCGCCAGCGACACTTCAGCCATATCGAAATCGAACTGGCGTTGCAGAAGCCCATACTCGTTCTGGATCGACGCCATGCGTGGCAGGCCTTCTTCTTCAGCCATACGCAGCCAGCGCATTGTTCCCCAGGCGGTTTCGTTGGAAAGGCCAACATGCCGGATCTTGCCTTCGCGAACCATATCGTCGAGGCCGAGCAAAGTGTCGTGCATGTGCTGCAATTCCGACTTCGCGTCGTTTTTGCTGAAATCGAAATTCCAGCCCTGTCCAAAATGGTAATGCGAACGCATTGGCCAGTGAATCTGGTAGAGATCGATGTGATCGGTCTGGAGGCGCTTCAGGCTGTTCTCAACCGCTTCGCGCACGCTGGCGCGGCTTGGGCGCGCACCGCCGCGAATCCACTCCTGACGACCACCGCCTGCAATCTTGCTGGCGAGAATGACCTTGTCGCGCTTGCCCGAAGCCTTGAACCAGTTGCCGATATAGGTCTCGGTCTTGCCGTAGCTTTCGGCGCTCATCGGAATGGCATAGCCTTCCGCCGTATCGATGAAGTTGATGCCCGCATCCACAGCAATATCCAGCTGCTCATGCGCATCGGCTTCGGTGTTCTGCACACCCCAGGTCATGGTTCCGAGGCAAATTTCGGTGACAGAGAGGCCTGTACGGCCCAAGGACTTCTTTTTCACGAGGATTTTCCGGATCAATTGGCCCGCAGAAATGCGGAGTGATGTGAGGGGTGAAGTGATAGCCCTGCTTCACCGCCTCTGACAACCCTGTCACAAAATATTCAACGATTACAGGAACCGCTCCGCCGAATATGGTGTCGGATCGATATAGGTTTTCTCACCTGTCATCATTTCAGCAATGAGGCGTCCACTTGCAGGCCCCAGCGTCAAACCGTGATGAGCGTGGCCGAAATCGAACCACAGTCCCTTGTGTCGCGGTGCCGGCCCGATCACCGGGCGCATGTCCGGCAGGCAGGGACGAAGACCAAGCCACGGCGTGCTATCCACCGGCTCTCCGAGCTGTGGCACCAGACGCCGCGCGATCTTCTCCGTTTTTCCAAGCTGGATGCGATTGGCCGCAGCGTTAGGCGAGGCGAATTCGATCCCGGTGGTCAGCCGGACGCCCTGCACCATCGGCGCCAATACGTAACCCGCTTCTTCGTCCACCACCGTATGGCCCAGCCGCGTGTTGTTGCGCATCGCGAAATGCAGGTGATGGCCGCGTTTAATACCGAGGGGTATCGGATAGCCGAAGCGCCGGAAAATGAGCGCAGACTGAGGCCCAAGCGCCACGACAACGTCGCGTGCCTTGACCGGCCCCTCCCGCGTCGCGACCTGCCAGCTATCGCCGTTCTGCGTCAGCGTTGCAGCGTCGCCATGCACAAACTTGCCGCCGCGGGCGATGAACAAATCAGCATAGGCCTGCACAAGTCCAGCGGGATTAACGACAGTTTTCGGGTCGAGCCAGTGAATACCGCCTGCAACTTCACCCAATGCGGTTTCACGCGCGCGCAGGGCTTCAGCATCCAGAATGTCATAGGCAAGATTGAAGCGTTGCAAATTGGGCAGACGACGCACCGCGGCGTCGAAAGCGGGCTGACTGCGGAAAACTTCCATCCAACCCTGCTTGCGAATGAGCTTTTCACATCCCGCTTCGGCTACCAATGCGTCATGTTCATGCACGCTTGCTTCGATGAGCGGCAGCATGGCCTGTGCGGCAATCTCCAGTCGTTCAGGCGACGATTCCCGCCAGTAGCGGAAAAGCCAGCGCGCCATGCGCGGAACATACAACGGAGAATAGCGAACATCGGTGCGCAGGTTCGTGGCGTAGCGCAGCAGTTTGCCGAAACCCTGCGGAAAGGAATAGGGAATGACGCTGGAGCGTTCGATCAGCCCTGCATTGCCGAAACTCGTTCCTTGCCCCGGCACCCCCTTGTCGACCAGACAGACGGAGCGCCCGCGTGCCTGCAAATGAAGAGCGGCAGAAACGCCGACTATGCCGGCTCCTAGAACGATAACATCCTGGTTTTGCATGGGTATTTCCGGTATTCTCATTACAATACGCGCCAGCGGTCAGCTGGCGCGTTTCTGCTTGCAGCAAAGTCTGCTGCTCGTAGGGATCAATAAATGTCGAAGTCGAAATACTTCTTCACGATGGTGGCATAGGTGCCGTCGTCGCGGATTTTCTTGATCGCAGCATTGAGCTGTTCGCGCAGATCGTTGTCTTCCTGACGGACGGCAATGCCTGCTGCGGTTTCCGTTCCCGGAATATCGCCGAGCAGCTTGCAGCAATCAGCGCCGTCGGCCTTAAGCCAATCGACGAGTGGGAATTTGTCCGACACGACAGCATCCAGACGACCGCTCTTGAGGTCGGCATTGGCTTCGTCGGCCGTCGGGTAAAGCTTGGCTTCGGCGCCGCCCTTGGCATAAACGTCTTCGGCATAGGTCGCCTGCGTCGTGGAGCCCTGTGCGCCAAGCGTCTTGCCCTTCATGGCTTCAACGTCGACCGACTTGATCGGGCTATCCTTGGGAACCGCGACAGCAAGCGGCGTCGAGTAATACTTGTCCGTAAACGCAACCTGCTTCTTGCGCTCTTCGGTGATGCTCATGGAAGCGAGGACGGCGTCAAACTTATTCGCCTTCAGGCCGGGGATCATGCCATCCCAGTCATTGGCAACAATCGTGCACTTGGCTTGCATGGCGGCGCAGAGCGCGTTTCCAATCTCGACATCCAGCCCCTGAAGGGAGCCATCAGCAGCGACGAAATTGAAGGGCGGATAGGCACCTTCGGTCGCGATGCGGATTTCCTTCCATTCCTTTGCCTGCGCTGGCAGAACTGCGACGACAGTGGAAAGACCGGCGAAAAGGCCAGCGGCAAGGATAGATTTTAGCATGATGGTTTCCCCTTAAATGCTTATTTTTGTTGACTGCTTTAGTTAGTCCCGGCGAAGATCCGCTGTTTAGTGCAGCGCGCGAACCCCATCCGCTTCAGTGTGACTGAAGCACCGGACGCCGCCAACATCAAGTGGCGTTTTGACGGCGTCCGATGATATTTTGCGATCAATAGATGTCGAAATCGAAGTACTTCTGACGGATCGTGTCGTAGGTGCCGTTTTCGCGAATTTTCTTGATCGCGGCATTGAACTGTTCGCGCAGATCGTCATCGCCCTTGCGCAGCGCCACGGCGATTTTCGTTTCCGAACCCGGAATATCGCCCAGGAACTTGCAGCAATCAGCGCCCTGCTTCTTCAGCCAGTCGGCGGCGAGGAATTTGTCGGCTGCTATCGCATCGACGCGACCGCTTTCCAGATCGGCATTGGCTTCGTCGGCGGTCGGATAGAGCTTCACGTCAGCGCCAGCCTTGCCATAAACGTCATCGGCATAATTGCCCTGCGTGGTGCCTGCCTGCGCACCGACAGTCTTGCCGCTCAGAGCAGAGGGCTCAAGCGAGGTAATGTCCGTATCCTTTGGCACAACAACCGCAAGCGGGGTCGTGTAATAGCGCTCGGTGAAGGCAACCTGCTGTTCGCGCTCCGGCGTGATAGCCATCGACGCGATCACCGCATCAAACTTGTTGGCCTGCAGGCCGGGGATCATGCCATCCCAATCATTGGCGACGACCGTGCACTTGGCTTCCATGGCTTCGCACAGCGCATTGGCGATATCGAGATCGAAGCCAACGAGCTTGCCTTCAGGCGACATGTAATTGAACGGAGGATATGCGCCTTCACTGGCGATACGGATTTCCTTCCATTCCTTGGCCTGAACCGGCAAGGCGATAACGACAGTGGCCAGACCGGCCAGCAAAACTGATTTCAACATGATTTCCCTGTTTCATAGTTCTGTGCAATTCCGGCTATTGACCGGAGCGCCGTTGCATGAGGCGAGTATTCGCCCGTTTCTCAAAACCCCGGAGGCAGGCCCCCTTGGCCAGAAGCACGAAAGGGCCCGCCGCGCCAAAGCGCGACAGGCCCCAATTTGTCAGCCCGTAAAATCAGGCAACCAGACGCGTGGAATGGTCGTCCTGTGCGTAGGCCTTACCGAAGCGGTTCGCGAGGAATGCTTCCAGCGTAATGTCTTCCTGACGAATGAAGCCTTTCTGCGGCAGATCGCCCTTGGCCAGCATGTCGAGCACCGCGCAAATGGCCGAAGCCGTGGTAATCTGGATGCCGGAACGGACGATTTTGCCAACCTGAGCCGCATACACCTTGTTTGCGTAGGTTTCTTGAACCAGACGGCCATTCTTAGTGCCGGAAACGGTCACGAAGATCACGACAACGTCCTGAAGTGTGGTCGGCAGCGCGTTTTCGAAGATGTCCTTGAGGACTTCGCGGCGATGACGCAGGCCGAGATCGTTCAGAAGCGCCTTCATGAGCGCAACGTGGCCCGGATAGCGGATCGTGCGGTAGTTAAGCGTGCGCACCTTGCCTTCAAGCGTTTCGCACAGAGTGCCGAGACCGCCCGAGGTGTTGAACGCTTCATAGGTCACGCCGTCGAGCGAGAATTCTTCGCGCTCTTCCAGAGCCGGAACTTCCGACAGCTCGCCATTCACGATGGCTTCGCAAGGCTCGATATATTCGTTGATGACGCCGTCGGTGCTCCAGGTCAGGTTATAGTTGAGAGCATTGGACGGATACTGCGGCAGAGCGCCAACACGCATGCGAACGCTGTCGAGCTTGTCGAAACGCTTGGCCAGATCATAGGCAACGATGGAGATGAAGCCCGGGGCCAGGCCGCACTGCGGGATGAAGGCCGTCTTCGCTTCCTGGGCCAGTTCCTTCACGCGACGCGTGCTGGCAACGTCTTCGGTCAGGTCGAGATAGTGAACGCCTGCCTTGGCAGCGGCTTCAGCAATGCGGGTAGTCAGATGGAACGGAGCAGCGCTGAGCACGGCAAACTTGCCGGTAAGGGCAGCTTCAAGCGCCTTGGCGTCTTCAATGTCGAGCGCCTGCGTCTTGACAGCAGCGCCTGCTTCCAGCGCATCGAGCTGTGCCTGCGAACGATCGACGACGGTGACGTCATATTCGCCTGTGGAAGCCAGAAGATCGGCAATGGTTGCACCGATTTTACCTGCGCCGACGACAACGATCTGTTTCATATGTTTTCCCCTTGGCCTTTCTCGTTCCACTGGAATGCAATTCGATGAACAAGAATCGCATAGTCTCGCGCAAAAAGAAGCGTATGAACCGACGATATGACGTTGTTTATTTACGCATTATGCCGTAATAATTATGCACTATGCCGACAAATGCAGACCTGAATCTCATCGCCCTCCTCCGTGAAAACGCCCGCGCCTCCACAGCCGAGCTTGCAAGACGCCTTGGCGTCTCGCGAACGACCGTGCAAAGCCGCATCGAAAAGCTGGAAAAGCAGGGCGTCATCGAGGGCTATACCGTTCGAATCGCACCAGAATTCGAGCGCGATCTCGTGCGCGCCCATGTGCTGGTAACGGCGCTGCCCAAACTTGCTCCAAAGGTCGAGACCGCGCTACGCGGCATGATGACCGTACGGACACTGCATTCCGTCAGCGGCCATTTCGACATGATTGTCGTAGTTGAGGCACCGTCCATTCAGGAACTGGACGCGGTTCTCGACAGGATCGGCGCGCTGGAAGGCGTAGAACGCACCATGTCGTCCATCGTGCTTTCCACGCGCATCGACCGGTAAACGAGTAGCTTTGACCTCTGTCAGTCCTTCGAACTGCCTTCCCATCCGGCATAGAAAACGCCGTTCTGCTTTTCCATGAAAGCGGTCACCGCCTCAACTTCTTGAGGCTCGATGGAGGTGCTGACCAGTGTTGCCAGAATCTCGACCGTTTTCGCGTTGCGATCGGTTATCTCCACATCGCTGACGGGATATTTCGCATCTTCCAGCTTTTCGACCAGCAATTCGCGTATTTCTTCCATCCCCTCATGTGAAGCGATGACACGCACTTCATAGGTCTGTTCCAATGCCCGCTCATGGATTGGGATGCGGCTGATGAGATTGACGAGGTGACGCAGAAGCGTATTCCCGAACAGAATAAAGGCCGTGAGCAGTGCGGCTTCGGCGACCATGTCGGTTCCTGCGAATGCGCCCACCGCTGCCGAACACCAGAGCGTTGCCGCGGTGTTGAGACCGCGCACATTCATGCCCTCTTTCATGATGACACCCGCGCCCAGAAAACCGACACCCGACACAACATAAGAAATGACGCGCGTAGCCTCGGGCGCACCGGCAATCCGCACGGCGAGATCTACGAAAGCGGCAGCGCCGAGCGCCACCAGAGCATTGGTACGCAGACCAGCCGTGCGCTGGCGATACTGGCGCTCCGCACCGATCAGCGTGCCAAAAATGAATGCCGCCGTCAGGCTGATGACCGTGTCGAAAAAGGGAAAAAGCTCAAATGTCTTCAAAAACTGCATGGCAAAAAGTCCTTATTTGCCGGGCATATATAACAGTTCCTTGAAACGAATATGACGGCACACTGGAGTATGCCGCCATAGAACTCAAACGCACGTCTAGACTTGTTAGTACAGAAGGCGCGCGCGGATCGTGCCGGGGATTTCGCGCATGGCATTCAGAATGTCATCGCTGGCTTCGCCCACACCGTCAGCTTCCATCACAAGGTAGCCGACTTCGCCGTCCGTCTGCAGAAACTGACTGGCGATGTTGATGCCGTGGGTGGAGAAAATGTTCATCAAACTGTTGAGGATACCCGGACGATTTTCATGCACATGCATGAAGCGCGTGCCGGTCGGACGTGGCGGCAGCTGAACCTGCGGGAAGTTTACAGCGCCGAGCGTCGAACCAACATCGGAATATTCGATCAACTTACGGGTAACTTCGATACCGATGCGCTCCTGCGCTTCTTCCGTCGAACCGCCGATATGTGGCGTCAGAATGACATTTTCGATCCCCTGAATTGGCGAAACGAACTTGTCATTATTCGATGCAGGCTCAACCGGGAAAACGTCGATAGCTGCACCGGCAAGGTGACCTTCCTGCAGAACCTTGGCCAGCGCATCCAGATCAACGACCGTGCCGCGCGCATTGTTGATGAGGAAGGCGCCCTTCTTCATCTTGCGCAGCTTGGCTTCGGTAATCAGCTTGGACGTGGATTTGTTCGACGGAACATGCAGGCTGACGACATCGGAAATCTTCAGCAGCTCGTCAAGGCTCGCCGTTGGCTTCACATTGCCATATTGCAGCTTGTCGGACGTGTCGTAGTAACGAACGGTCATGCCGAGGCTTTCAGCCAGATTACCAACCTGCGAGCCGATATTGCCATAACCGATGATGCCGAGCGTCTTGCCGCGCACTTCGCGGCTGCCGGTCGCCGTCTTGTCCCAGCCACCGGCATGTGCCGATACCGAACGCGAGAAAATGCGGCGCATCAGCATGATGATCTCGCCGATCACCAGTTCAGCGACCGAGCGCGTGTTGGAGAACGGCGCATTGAAAACCGGGATACCGCGCTTGCGGGCAGCTTTCAGATCGACCTGATTGGTGCCGACAGAAAAGCAACCGACAGCCACCAGACGGTTCGCTGCAGCGAAAATCTCTTCGGTCAGCTGCGTGCGTGAGCGGATGCCGATAATATGCGCATGCGAAATCGCTTCGATCAGATCGGCTTTGTCCAGCGCTTTGGGCAGGTGCGTGACATTGGTGTAGCCGGATGATTTGAAGTATTCGACGGCAGTCGGGTTGATGCCTTCGAGAAGAAGAACATTGATGCGATCACGGGCGAAAGAAAGACGTTCGGTCATTGTCAGGGTTTCCAGGCTGGAACAGCAAACGGTCGGATTACGACATGAATGAAGCCAAATCTGTCGTCAATACGATATTTTCACGCACGTCAGCTGCTTGCGCGGTGGGAGGCCGCCAGTTCTTGTTGCGCGGGTGCTTTAACACCGGAGAACCGCCGGGTACAGATATTAACGCTCTAGCTCGCAAAAAAGTTAATGCTGATCAGCCTGCATCAGCCGGTCCTTATTCGGAGGGCTCGATTTTCCGGAATGTGCCGGGGCTGCGTCCCATCCATTTCTGAAACGCACGGTAGAATGCGCTGGGCTCGCTGTAGCCGAGTTCGGCAGCCACTTCCGCCACGGTCAGCCTGTCCTCGGTCAAAAGCTGCTGGGCCGTCACGAAGCGCAACTCGTCCTTGATTGTGCCAAAGCTCTGTCCTTCGGCTTTCAGCCTGCGCCGCAGCGTTGGCGCGGACATTTTCAACTGAATGGCTATCTCCTCAAATGAGGGCCATTCCTGCGCAGGAGCGTGGCTCAGATGCGCCCGAACCCGCGAGGAAATATCGTGGTCGTGACGATAGCGGATCAGGATATTGGCCGGGGCCTCGCGCAGAAAACTTTCCAGCGCTACATCGCTGCGGATGATCGGCAGAGCAAGGTAGGATGAATCGAAAACCAGCCGCGTTGCAGGTTGATCAAACAGCACCGGTGCGCCGAAGAATTTCCGATAATCCTGCCGATCCTCTGGCGCGGGACAGGCAAAGTCCAGCGTTCGCAAGGGAATGCGCCGTCCCACCAGCCAGCAAGCCACCCCCATCAGGATGAGCCAGTAAGCGCGATAGGCAAAGGCCGGGCGCGGCAGGCCCGCATCCGTCAGCACTACATGCGCCATGCCGTCGCGAATGCGCAATTCGCCACGCGGATCGTCCAGCACGACATTCAGGAACTGCAAGGCACGGCGCAAGGCACGCTCCAGTGTACCCGCATGCAGGACGGCATGACAGAGCAGATTGAAGCTGCCGGGCCGCATCGGGCGTGCTGCCAGACCGAAGAACTCATCATCAATGGTTTCAGCAATCAGCCACCACAGGCGGCCATATTGGATATTCGTGACAGGCTCGGTCAACCTGCCCGGCAAACCGACAGCGGCCATCAGTGGCGCGGTGTCGATGCCCCGCTGGCGCACGCTTTCCAGAGCGTCCTCAACGAAGCCGGGTGTGATATTATGGCGTTCCATGGACTGAACTATATTGCAAAAACGATCACCAATTAAGACCTCTAATGTCATTGTTTGCAATGATTGAGGGATTAACCTCTTCCTCGCAGCGTTCCAAGAGGAGTTGGCGCTGCAGTGACTAGTCTGGGAGGAATACCGGAATGACTGAAGCGTCTGCTTTCACGCAGCGTGTGCGTTATGATGACGCCGTGGCAAAGTTTGAACTCGATCATGCCATCACACAGCTCGTGGGCAATCCCGACACCGGCCTCAATGGCTGCGTGGAATGCTGCGACCGTTATGTCGGCGAGAACCGCATAGCGCTGCGCGCAATTTCCGCCGATGACCAACTGACAGAACTCACCTTTGAAGAACTGCGCGATCTTTCCGCAAAGGTCGGCAATGTGCTGAAGGACGCAGGTATCGGCGCAGGGGATGTCGTTGCCGGACTGCTGCACCGTACACCGGAGCTGGTTGCAACCATTCTCGGCGCATGGCGCATCGGTGCTGTTTATCAGCCGCTCTTCACCGCTTTCGGCCCCAAGGCCATTGATCATCGTCTCAAGACAAGCGATGCGAAACTGGTCGTCACCAACCTTGCCAATCGCAACAAGCTGGATGAAGTCGAAAATTGTCCGCAGGTCGCGACGATACTCGTGCCCGGCGAAACCGCTCCTGCAGGCGATATCGATTTCCGCGCCGCCCTTGCCGCCGCCACCACCGATTGCCCGCCCGTCATGCGCAAGGGCGATGACCTGTTTATGATGATGTCGACCTCCGGCACGGCTGGTCTGCCAAAAGGTGTGCCGGTTCCGCTTTTCGCGCTGCTCGCTTTTGGCGCTTATATGCGTGAAGCCGTGGGCCTGCGTTCCGACGACATCTTCTGGAACATCGCCGATCCGGGCTGGGCCTATGGGCTTTACTATGCCGTGACAGGTCCGCTGCAATTGGGCATTGCCACCACGCTTTACGAAGGCGGGTTCAACGCCGAAAGCACCTACGACATCATCGAACGTCTGGGCGTGACCAGTCTGGCCGGTTCGCCAACCGCTTTCCGCCTGCTGATGGCGGCAGGTCCGGAAGCGGCCGCCCGCATCAAGGGGCGTCTGCGTGTGGTTTCCAGCGCGGGCGAGCCGCTCAATCCGGAAGTGATCCGCTGGTTTGACGCCAATCTTGGCGCGCCGATCCACGACCATTACGGCCAGACCGAACTCGGCATGGTGGTCAACAACCATCACGGCCTTGAACATTCAGTGCGTCAGGGTTCGGCGGGCTATGCCATGCCGGGTTATCGCGTCGCTGTTCTGGATGAAGCCGGAAATGAACTCGGCCCCAACCAGCCGGGTATCCTCTCTATCGATATCGCAAAATCGCCGCTGCTCTGGTTCTCTGGTTATTACAAACAGGAGACGCCAGCCATTGCGGGTGGCTATTACCGTACCGGCGATACCGTGGAATTCGAAGACGACGGGTCCGTCAGCTTCATCGGCCGCGCCGACGATGTCATCACCTCATCCGGTTATCGCATCGGGCCGTTCGACGTCGAAAGTGCACTGCTGGAACACCCGGCGGTCAATGAGGCGGCGGTCGTCGGCGTTCCCGATCCGCAGCGTACCGAAATCGTCAAGGCATTCGTCATTCTCGCACCCGGTCATGAAGGCACGCCAGCGCTTGCCGAAGAGCTGGCGCAACATGTGAAGAAGCGGCTTTCCGCCCATGCCTATCCACGCGAGATCGATTTCGTCAGTGAATTGCCGAAAACGCCAAGTGGGAAAATCCAGCGCTTTCTGCTGCGCAAGGCGGAAATCGACAAACAGCAACAGACAAAGGCCTGAGGTAAAATTATGCAGATTCAAGATCGGGTATTTCTGATCACCGGCGCAGGTTCCGGCCTCGGCGCGGCTGTGGCCAGGATGGTTGTCGAAGCTGGCGGCAAGGTCGCACTTCTCGATGTCAATGCTGAGGCGGGTGAAGCGGCAGCGAAAGCGCTTGGCGCATCCGCTATTTTCCAGCGCACCGACGTTACGAGCGAAGCGGATGGACAGGCAGCCATCACGGCCGCGCTCAAAGCCTTTGGCCGTATCGATGCGCTCGTCAATTGCGCAGGCGTTGCACCAGGCGAAAAGGTGCTGGGTCGCGAAGGTCCACACAAGTTCGACAGTTTCGCGCGCACCATTTCGATCAATCTGATCGGCACGTTCAACATGCTGCGACTGGCAGCCGAAGCCATGGCGAAGAATGAGCCGGGCGATGGCGGCGAACGCGGGTTGATCATCAACACTGCGTCGGTTGCCGCCTTTGATGGCCAGATCGGTCAAGCGGCCTATTCCGCCTCGAAAGGCGGCGTTGCAGCCATGACCTTGCCCGTCGCGCGTGAACTGGCGCGCCATGGCATCCGTGTCATGACAATTGCGCCCGGCATCTTCGAAACGCCGATGATGGCAGGCATGCCGCAGGAAGTGCAGGACGCGCTCGGCGCATCGGTGCCGTTCCCGTCGCGTCTTGGACGCCCGGCGGAATATGCAGCACTTGTGCGCCACATTGCGGAAAACCAGATGCTCAACGGCGAAGTCATCCGTCTTGATGGCGCGCTGCGCATGGCTGCGAAATAACCCCCTATCAGGAAGCGAGGAACGATCATGTCCAACAGCGATCCTATTGTCATTGTCGGCGCAACCCGCACGCCCATGGGCGGCTTTCAGGGCGACTTTTCCGGCGTACAGGCGACCGATCTCGGCGCAGCTGCGATCAGCGGCGCACTGGCCGGTGCCGGTCTTGCACCGGAGGCCGTCGAAGAAGTTTTCATGGGCTGTGTCCTGCCAGCTGGTCAGGGACAAGCCCCCGCGCGTCAGGCTTCGATCAAGGCCGGACTGCCTTTTTCGACAGGCGCCACGACCGTCAACAAAATGTGCGGTTCGGGAATGAAAGCCACCATGCTGGCGCATGATCTTCTGCTGGCCGGTTCGGCAGATGTGATCGTTTCGGGCGGCATGGAAAGCATGACCAATGCGCCATATCTGCTGCCCAAGGCTCGTGGCGGCTATCGCATGGGTCACGGCCAGATACTCGATCATATGTTCCTCGATGGCCTGGAGGATGCCTATGACAAGGGTCGCCTGATGGGCACTTTTGCGGAAGATTGCGCAGAAGCCTATCAGTTCACCCGTGAAGCGCAGGACGAATTCGCCATCGCTTCGCTGACCCGCGCCCAGAAGGCCATCAAGGATGGTTTGTTTGCGGCAGAGATTACCCCCGTCACGGTGAAATCCGGTCGCACCGAGGTTCAGGTTTCGATTGACGAACAGCCGGGCAAGGCGAAGCTCGACAAAATCCCCTCGCTGCGCCCTGCGTTCCGCGATGGCGGCACGGTAACGGCGGCCAATTCCTCGTCGATTTCTGATGGCGCTGCCGCTCTCGTACTGATGCGCGCATCGGAAGCGGAAAAGCGCGGGCTCACCCCGCGCGCGGTACTTGTCGGCCATGCCACCTATGCCGACAAGCCAAACCTTTTCGCAACCGCGCCTATCGGTGCAATCAACAAGCTTTCGGAAAAAATCGGCTGGAACCTCAAGGATGTCGATCTGTTCGAGATCAATGAGGCTTTTGCCGTGGTCGCCATGGCGGCCATGCGCGATCTCGACCTGCCGCATGACAAGGTCAATATCCATGGCGGCGCTTGCGCGCTTGGCCACCCGATCGGCGCTTCCGGCGCGCGCATTCTGGTGACGCTGCTTGCCGCACTGGAAACGCATGGCCTGAAGCGGGGCGTGGCTGGCATCTGCCTTGGCGGCGGCGAAGCCACTTCCATCGGCATTGAAAGGATCGTGTGATGCTTCTGACCGATACGCAGGACCAGATCCGCGACGCAGTCCGCGATTTTGCACAGGAGCGTCTTGCGCCAGGTGCGGCCCAGCGTGACCGCGAACATGCCTTTCCGCGCGCCGAACTGACCGAAATGGGCGAACTTGGCTTTCTCGGCATGCTGGTGCCGGAAGAATGGGGCGGCTCCGACCTCGGCATGGTCGCCTATGCGCTGGCTCTGGAGGAAATCGCTGCTGGCGACGGCGCCTGTTCGACCATTGTTTCCGTGCATTCCTCCGTTGGTTGCGCACCAATCCTGCGTTTCGGCACAGAAGACCAGAAGCGCCGCTTTCTGCCCAAGATGGCCTCGGGTGAATGGATTGGCGGTTTTGCATTGACAGAACCGCAGGCAGGGTCCGATGCGTCGGCGCTGAAAACCCGCGCGCGGCTCGATGGCGATCATTATGTGATCGACGGCTCCAAACAATTCATCACCTCCGGCAAGAATGGCAATGTGGTGATTGTTTTTGCGGTTACTGACCCGGCGGCAGGCAAGAAGGGCATTTCAGCCTTTATCGTGCCAACCGATACGCCGGGCTATGAAGTCATGACGGTTGAACACAAGCTCGGCCAGCATTCGTCCGACACCTGCGCACTGGCTTTCACCAATATGCGCGTGCCGGTCGAAAACAGGCTGGGTGCGGAAGGCGAAGGCTATAAAATTGCGCTTGCCAATCTTGAAGGCGGTCGCATCGGCATTGCCGCGCAAGCAGTCGGCATGGCGCGCGCCGCTTTTGAAACAGCCCGCGACTATGCCAAGGAGCGCATCACCTTCGGCAAGCCGATTGCCGAACATCAGGCCATTGCGTTCCGCCTTGCCGATATGGCGACAAAGATCGAAACGGCGCGCCAGATGGTTCTGCACGCCGCGGCCTTGCGTGAGGCAGGCAAACCGTGCCTGACAGAAGCGTCTATGGCCAAGCTTGTGGCGTCGGAAATGGCAGAGGAAGTCTGCTCCGCCGCGATCCAGATTCACGGCGGTTATGGCTACCTTGCCGACTATCCGGTTGAACGCATCTATCGCGATGTGCGCGTTTGCCAGATTTATGAAGGCACGAGCGAGGTTCAGCGGCTGGTGATTGCTCGCGGGCTCTAAGCCTTCCAAAACCGGTCGTGAATGATCATGCCTGCCGCCATGGCAGCCACAAATAGCCAGACCTGCGGCAAGCCGATAGACAAGGCCGAGACCGCAGGTCCGGGGCAGAACCCGGCCAGTCCCCAGCCGAGACCAAACAGCGCCGAGCCGAACAGCAGAGGCCGGTCGATCTGTGTCTTTTCAGGCAGATGAAAACTGTCGTCCAGCACCGGCTTCGCCAGCTTGCGTTGCAGCATTACGCCCGGAATGGCGACCAGCAGCGCGCCGCCGAGCACGAATGCAAGGCTGGGGTCCCAGTGACCGCTCGCTATGTTCAGAAAGCCCTGCACGCGTGACGGGTCGATCATGCCTGATAGCGACAATCCGAACCCGAACAATGCGCCCGCAAAAAGTGCTGCCGCGAGGCGGTAATAAGCAAACCTGTTCATAGCAGAACTCCCGCGAGGGTTGCGGCAGCAACCCCTGTAACCAGAAAAGTGATCGTTGCGGCGATAGAGCGTTTGGAAAAGCGCGCCATCCCGAGGATACCGTGGCCGGATGTACAGCCGGAGCCCATGCGCGTTCCGACACCAACCAGAAGACCCGCCACGATGATAACCGGCCAGGAAGCCACAATGGTTGTGGCAGGAAAGCTTCCGAAAAGGGCGGCATAGACCACAGGCCCAAGAATGAGGCCAAGAACGAATGCTGCATTGAGCGCGGCTTGGCTTCCGTTCAGCAACCGGCCGACAATCCCGCTGATACCGGCGATGCGACCGTTGAAGATCAGAAGGAAAATTGCGGCTGCACCGAGCAACATGCCGCCCGCCAGTGACTGAAGATAGGTCATCATGACAAAGCTCCCTTCGGCGCGTCATGACAGAAGATGCCATACAGCGCCTCGATGAGCTGCGCCGCCTTGGTTTCCGTCAGTCGATAGAAAATCTGCTTGGCTTCGCGCCGGGTTTCGACGATGCCGGATTCGCGCAGCACACCGAGCTGCTGCGACAAGGTTGGTTGGCGAATGCCTAGCCCCTGCTCCAGTTCGCCGACCGAATATTCTTTTTCCGCAAGTGCACAGGCCAGCATCAGACGGGCCGGATGCGACAGTGTGCGCAGCAATTCTGCGACTTCGCCTGCGCGATTTTCCATCTGCTGGCGCGACATGCCGGGGCTGGTGTCGGTGGCACTGTTCATAAGGCAACTCCAAATTCAATATACACTTAGATATAATATATATTGATAAATTCAAGTGCGGCATTTGGAGTTGCCTGAATGCAAAAATCACCGCCATCCTGACGAATGGCGGTGATCCATTTATCAGCCGAGGAATTCCTGAACGGCGGTCAGTTCCGTCTGACGCAATTCATGTCCGCCCGGATGCCAGACGAGATTGACGCCGGCTTTCTGGTTTTCAAAGTAGCGCGCCAGCGCTTCCGTGAAATCCGGCGGGCAGATAGGGTCCATACGACCAGCCGTGATCAGGATTTTCGTACCTTCCAAACCCGGATTATCCGCCGGTTTGAACGGGATAAGCGGATGCAGAAGCACCGCTTTGTCGAATATCTTGCCCTTCTCGATCAGGAGATTGGCCATGATATTGGCCCCGTTGGAATAGCCCAATGCAATCACTTCTGACGGCTTATATTCTTCAACCAGAGCGGCGATATACCCGGCCATCTTGTCTGTGGCGCGGGCAAGATCCTGCATATCGTAGACGCCCTCGCCCGTCCGACGGAAGAAGCGAGCCGCACCAAATTCCGACACGTCACCGCGCGGAGAAACGATTGTCGCCTCCGGCAAAAGCTGTTCAGCCAAGCCAAAGAACTGGTTTTCATCACCGCCCGTGCCGTGAAAAACAATGAACAGCGGTGCTCCAACCGCACCGGCCTTTAGCCGGTGCACGTAAGTCTGATCGGTCATGATTGGTCTCCTCAAGCGCGCTTAAATCTTGTCGAGATGTTCTTCGAGATAAGCACGAAGATGCTGGTGCTGTGACGGCAGCTTCAGAGCTTCGCCCAGATGTACGGTATCCTCGTCGCGATCAAAGCCGGGTTCGTTGGTTGCGACTTCAAACAGAACACCGCCCGGCGTCCGGAAATAGATCGCCCAGAAATAATCGCGGTCGATCACCGGCGTGACGTTATAGCCGGTATCCATCAGCGCCTTGCGGACTTCGAGCTGCTTCTCGCGGTTTTCGACCGCAAAGGCGACATGGTGAACCGAACCGGCACCCTGCTGGTTGCGTCCGACCGAAGGCAAGGTCTGAAGATCGATCACGCCAGCCCCATTGCCTTCCGGCATGATAAGGCGGGTGATGCCATCTTTCGCATCCAGCTTCTGATAGCCCATATATTTGAGCAATTCAGATGTCGCACCCTCGTCACGCAAACGCATCGAGACCGAATGAAAGCCGCGAATGGCATGGTCGGCATCGATGCCTTCATGCGTCCAAGGCTCACGTGGATCGTCCTTCACCTCAACCAGAGCGAAACTGTCGCCGTCTGGACCGCGGAAGAAGACGCGCTTTTCGCCAAAGGCCTCATCTTCCGATTCGACCTTGACGGCAGACTGTGCGAAACGATCCTTCCAGAAACCAAGCGAACCTTGCGGTACTGCAAACACAGTGGTTCCCACCTCACCCGTACCATCGCGACCACGCTGGATACCGGGGAACGGGAAATAGGTCATGACCGTACCCGGCGTACCGACCTCGTCACCGTAATAAAGGTGATAAACACTTGGATCATCGAAGTTCACGGTCTTCTTGACGCGGCGCAATCCGAGTACGTCCGTAAAGAACTTGTTGTTCGAACGGGCGTCTGCTGCCAACGATGTGACGTGATGGAGGCCTTTGATCTGATTAAGCATGGCGATCTCTCCTGTTGTGTTGCAGCAAGATATAATGATCGAAATGCATCTGGATATATTGACAATCATACACAGATTGTTTCCAGAAAAGATACAATGAGCGAGGCCTACTATTAGACTATGGACGCAGGGGCCTTACAAAGTTTAGCTAGAGCATTTCCAGCAAAAGTGCATAGCGGTTTTGCGTAGGACAATGCGAAAAAACAAATAGATAGAGCGGTTCCACGATTCCGTTTTAACCGGAACCGCTCTAACCTCTATCGCAAAGGCAAAGAAAGGCCTCCCATGGCGTCCGGCTTGTTCGCACTTCTCGATGACGTGGCAGCAATCGCAAAAATGGCGGCGGCCTCTTTGGATGATGTGGCAGGACAAACCGCAAAGGCCAGCGCCAAGGCAGCAGGCATTGTGATCGACGATACGGCGGTGACGCCGAAATATGTCGTCGGCCTGAAGCCGGAACGGGAATTGCCGGTGATCTGGAAAATCACCAAGGGTTCGCTGCGCAACAAGCTGATTTTTCTGCTGCCGCTGGCGCTGATCCTCAGCTATTTTGCACCCGGCCTCATCATGCCGCTTCTGATGATCGGCGGTGCGTATCTTGCCTTCGAAGGCACTGAAAAGCTGATCGAGTTCTTCATTCCCCATAAGGATGAGGAAAATACCGAGACCAAAGCCTCCACACCGAAGGAAATTGAAGCAACAACTGTGAGCGGCGCTATCAGGACGGACTTTATCCTGTCGGCGGAAATCATGGCCCTCACGCTTGCAGGTCTGCCACCGTCCAATATCTATATGCAGGCAGCGATCCTTGCCTGTGTCGCTGTCCTGATCACCTTCGCCGTCTATGGCGTTGTCGGTTTTATCGTCAAGATCGATGACATGGGTGTTGCGCTTGCCCGCAATGCCCATACCGGCTTTGGCAAGCGGCTCGGGAAAGGCTTGGTTGCGGGCATGCCAGTCGTGCTGAAGGTGCTCAGCACCGTTGGCACTGTCGCCATGCTCTGGGTTGGCGGCAGCATCATCGTGCACGGACTGGCATCCATCGGCATTCACAGCGTCGAGGAATTCATCCACAACGTCGTCACCCAACTCCCGACCGAAGGCAGCAGCTTCGCCGGTGCGCTCGAATGGATCGCAACCTCTTTCCTTCAAGCTGTGCTCGCCATCCTGATCGGGATCGTCATTGTCGGCATCGTCCATGCCGTGAAGGCGGTCAAGTCCAAGGCCTGATCACGCCAGATAGCGCTTGAACCAGGCGATTGTTCTGTCCCAGGCGAGCTTCGCCGCAGCCTCGTCATAACGCGGCGTTGAATCATTGTGGAAGCCGTGATTGACGCCCGGATAAATATAGGCCTCGTAGGTCTTGCCGTTCTGTTTTAGGGCTTCTTCATAAGCGGGCCAGCCTTCGTTGATCCCCTTATCCAGCTCCGCATAATGGAGCAGAAGCGGCGCCTTGATGCGCGGCACCTCGCTAACCGGCGGCTGCCGACCATAGAACGGCACGGCCGCAGCCAGTTCCGGAAACGCGACGGCTGCCGCATTTGCAACGCCACCACCATAGCAAAAGCCGGTAATCCCGACCTTGCCGGTAGTCAGATCGCTTTTCATCATGAAATCGACGGCAGCGAAGAAGTCATTCATCAGCTTGGTCGGGTCAACTTGCTGCTGTAACTCGCGGCCCTTTTCGTCATTACCGGGATAGCCGCCAACCGATGTGAGACCATCTGGCGCGAGCGCAATGAAGCCAGCCTTTGCAACGCGGCGCGCCACATCCTCAATATAGGGATTGAGGCCACGATTCTCGTGCACCACCACGACCGCCGGAACCTTGCCTTGGACATTGGCCGGACGCACGAGATAGGCGCGCACATTGCCATTCCCCTCTGGCGAGGGATAGGTGATATATTCGGGCAGAATATCGGGATCGGTAAATTCTACCTGCTGCGCCATGGCGTAATCAGGGCTGAGCGACGCCAGTATGGCGGTTGCCGTCATCGTACCGATGGCGAACTTTGCGGCCCGGTCAAGAAACTCGCGTTTGCTGATCTTGCCATGCGCATAGTAATCGTAAAGTTCGAGCAGTTCCTGCGGGAAGTCTTTTGCCGTCAGACGTGTCATGGTCAGCCCTTTCCTTTGAGGACGATCAGTCTAACACAGGCCGTATTCTGGTAAATGACAGATACCCCGCGCAGAAAAGCGCGGGATATCCTCGGTCGTTATGATCAACGATAGACAATACCGCCGTCCGTCAGGATGGCCTGACCCGTGATGTAATCGGAATCCGCGCTCGCCAGGAAGGAAACGAGGGATGCCACATCGTCCGGCGTCTGGGCGCGACCGAGCGCAATACCGTCGACATATTTCTTGTAGGTTTCACCTTTCGGCGCGCCGGTAATCTCGGAGAAACGCTCGTCGATTTCCACCCACATATCGGTGCCGACGATGCCGGGGCAATAAGCGTTCACGGTAATGCCCGCACTTGCATATTCCTTGGCCGCAGCCTGCGTCAGCGCACGCACGGCGAATTTCGTGGCAGAATAAACGCCAAGCATGGCAAAACCGTCATGACCGGCAATGGACGAAGCGTTGATGATCTTACCCTTCTGCTTGCGCGCCTTGAACTTGGCCGCCGCAGCCTGAATGCCCCAGAGCACACCGTCGACATTGATGCGGAAAATGCGCTCGACTTCTTCCGGCTTCACATCGGCAATCGGCTGGACCTGCGCGATACCGGCATTGTTGACGATCACGTCGAAGCCGCCCAGTTGCTTTTCCGCATGGTTGATAGCGGCATAGACATCGTCGCGCTTGCTGACATCGGCTGAGAACGTGGACGCCTTGCGACCCAAAGCTTCAACCTCTTTTTTGACAGCTTCGAGCTTGTCCGCCTTGAGGTCAACCAGAGCGATATCGAAACCATCCTTGGCCAGCCGAAGGGCAATACCCCGACCGATGCCTTGTGCCGCACCGGTAACGAGCGCAACCTTGGTGTTAGCCGACATGATTCATCCTTTCCTGAGTGATTGATGAATAACAATGCAACGCATTCCAATGGCGATATGGAACACGTCCCGGCGCTATCAACCCATGCCAGCAGGTTGATTTCATTGATTGGGATCAAATTCCCTTTATTAGAGCTAAGAAAAATAGAAAGCCCGGCAATGCCGGGCTTCTTCAGTTCGTTGATTGCAGCAACGGCTGGTCAGATATTGGGCTCGATCTTGCCTTTGGCATCGCCCTTGTTCTTGTCCTTGACGGTAATCTTGTCGATGTAGGCGAGAAAGAGCGCCGACACGACGAAGGCCAGATGGATGATCGTGAACCACATCAGCTGGTTGGACGTGTAGGTCGTGGCATTCAGGAATATTTGCAACAGATGGATTGACGAGATGGCCACGATTGTCGATGCAACCTTGATCTTCAGCGAACCGGCATCAATCGTGCCCAGCCAGTGCACTTCGTCGCCCGCCTGATCAAAGCGGCTGACAAAATTCTCATAACCGGAGATGACGACCATCACCAAAAGGCTGGCAATCAGCGCAGCATCGATCAACCCCAGTATTTTCAGGATCGTATCGGTGTCGTTCAACGACGTGACTTTGGTGGCGAAGTCGAACAGCTTACCCGCGAAGGATACAGCATAAATCGCCAGCGCAATGGCAAGGCCCAGATAGAAAACCACCAATAGCCAGCGCGAGGCCAGAATGATGTTCTCAATGATCAATTCAATACGTTTCATGGATCCGTTTCCAGGTCTTCATTCAAGACACCTCATAAAAACTTTGCTCGCCGCCAAGGATATTGGTCACGCTTTGCGTGGAGTAATGCGCAAAAGCCAGAATGGTGATGGCGATAGTGAATTTCAATAAGCGCCAATGCACAAACCGCACGTCTTTTAAGCAGATGGCGCTCTTCCCATCGAAAAGACAGCCAGAAGACAAAACCGCCTGCATTCACAAAGGAACGACTTTTTCTTATTTGATGTCATAAATATTGCTTCGCTGTGACTTCAAAGCCGCTGGTCTAGACAACTCTTTCATAATATAAGGCGCCCCTGATATTTTATTGCCGCCTCACTCAAAAGCGTGGCGTTAAAAGCGGGAACCTAATGAATATCGAGACCGCCGTGAACGACAAAGCCAGCATCTTCGATCTGGCTCCTATTTCCCTTTGGCTTGAAGACTATAGCGGTCTTCGCAAGCAGTTCGATGCATGGCGGTCAGAAGGTATCACTGACCTCAAGGCTTTTCTGACGGAAGACACCAGCCGTCTTCGCATCTGCACAAGCCATATCCGGGTTCTGGCGGTCAATCGCAAAACCCTCTCGCTCTTTGAAGCGAACGACATCGACCATCTGGTCGGCAATCTGGAACGCGTGTTCCGTGAAGATATGCTGGAGCCGCATATCGATGAGATGGTGCAGCTCTGGAACGGTTCCGATACGTTCTACAGCAACACGATCAACTATTCGCTGGCAGGCCGCCGCATCGATATCCAGCTCAAGGGCCGCATTCTGCCGGGTCATGAGCACAGCTGGGACCGCGTCCTGCTGTCGATTGAAGACGTGACAACCCGCGAAAATGCAATGCGCGAGCAGGATCGTCACAAGCGCCACGCGCAAGGCCTGTTCGAACATTCGCCTGTTTCGCTGTGGGTCGAAGATTTTAGCCGCATCAAGGAACTGATGGACGATGTGCGCCAGCGCGGCATTGTCGATTTCCGCGTCTTCACTGATGTTCACCCCGAATTCGTGCGTCAGTGCATGAGCGAAATTCGCGTGCTGGAAATCAACAATGAAACGCTTGAGCTTTTCCTCGCGCCCGACAAGCCGACGCTGCTGCAATCGCTGCCGCAGATTCTGCGCGGAGAAATGGAAGCGCATTTCCGCGAGCAGCTGATCGACCTTTGGAACGGCATCCTGTTCCAGCGCCGTGAAGTGATCAACTACGCGCTGGATGGCACCGAACGCCACGTTCTGTTGCAGTTCTCTGTCCTGCCCGGCCATGAAAACGATTGGTCTCTGGTGCAGGTTGCGCTGACAGACATCACCGCGCGCAAGAAGGCGGAAGCCTATCTGGAATATCTCGGCAAGCACGACGTGCTGACCAAGCTGCACAACCGCGCATTCTACGTGGATGAACTCAACCGGCTGGAGCGCAAGGGCCACCTGCCCGTTTCCATCATCATCATCGATCTGAACGGCCTCAAGTCTGCCAACGACCTATGGGGACACGCTTCGGGTGACGGATTGCTGCGCCGTATCGGTGAAGTGCTGAACGAAGCCGTCAAGCTGCCCGGCCATGCCGCGCGTATCGGCGGCGACGAGTTCGCAATCGTGCTGCCTTATGTGGATGAGCGCGGCGCGGAAGCCATGGTGGAAGACATCAAGCGGCTGATTGAGATCAACAACCAGTATTATTCGCAGCTGCAGCTCAACCTTTCCATCGGCACGGCAACAACGACGCCGGGCGAAACGCTCGAAGCCGTCGCCAAACGCGCCGATCTTCTGATGTACGAAAACAAGCGCCAGCAATATTCGTCCAAAGGCGGATTGCTTTAACAACGATAAAATGGCCGATCCTGTGATCGGCCATTTTGCTTTTTAATCGTCGAATTTGATCACGGATTTGCCGCGCGTCAGATCCGTTACAAGCCTAGAGAGAGCATCCTGCGCGGCGATGGGCATTGCGCCCGTTATTTCCACGCCGTTGCCCGTGAAATTCTCCTGCGCTATCGCAACATGATCCACCGCAGTCAGCCGCGCTTTCAAAAGCGCGTGGTCCGAAAAATCACAGGCGAAGGCAAAGCCGATCATCGGGATCACTTCGGTCTTCTCCGCCTGTCGCAGACAGGTCGCGGCAGTGCCGCCATAGGCGCGCATCAAGCCGCCGCTGCCAAGCAGAATGCCGCCGAACCAACGTGTCACCACCACCGCAATATTGTCGAGCTGCTGACCGTCAATCGCTTGCAGGATCGGCTTGCCCGCCGTGCCGCTCGGCTCACCATCATCGCTGAAACGATAGTTCTGCCCCATGCGCCATGCCCAGCAATTGTGGTTGGCTGCAAGGTCCGAATGCTCGCTCAGAAAATCCTTCGCCGCCTGTTCGCTTGCAACAGGCGCGGCAATGGCCAGAAACCGACTTTTCTTGATTTCCTGACTATAGGTTTCGACGCGACTGATCGTGAACATGGCAATCCTGCAACTATGATTTTGCGGCCTATCATGTTCCTGTGTAGATGACGACCCCTTACGCATTGCTCACCATTGCGCCCACAGCGCGGAGGGTATAAGGCATCTTAGAAATGTGCTGTTTTTTTAACAGCCTTGATCTTCCCGCAATGACTTAAGAGGCCTGCCGATGTTCGATTTGATTGTGAGAAACGCTAATCTCCCTGATGGTCGCGAGAAGCAGGACATTCTGGTCAAGGATGGCAAGATTGCCGATATCGTACCTTCAAAGGGCGAGCATCAGGCTGCCAAGGAAATCGACGCTTCCAACCGCCTCGTGACACCGCCTTTCGTCGACCCGCATTTCCACATGGATGCAACACTGTCGCTCGGTCTGCCGCGCCTCAACCGTTCCGGCACGCTTCTGGAAGGGATTGCACTTTGGGGCGAGTTGAAGCCCATGCTGACGGTAGAAGCCATGGTCGAGCGCGCCTTGCGCTATTGCGATCTGGCCGTCAGCCAGGGCCTGCTGGCCATTCGCAGCCATGTCGATGTCAGCGATCCGCGTCTTCTCACTGCCGAGGCAATGATCGAGGTACGCGAGAAGGTAAAGCCTTACATTGACCTGCAACTCGTCGCCTTCCCGCAGGACGGTTATTATCGCTCTCCGGGCGCGGTCGATCTCGTCAATCGCTCGCTCGATATGGGCCTCGATATTGTCGGCGGTATTCCGCATTTCGAGCGCACCATGGCTGACGGTGCCGCATCGCTGGAAGAGCTGTGCCGCATTGCCGCCGAACGCGGCCTGCCGGTCGATATTCACTGCGACGAAACCGACGATCCAATGTCGCGTCATGTGGAAACGCTGGCCGCCCAGACTGTGCGTTTCGGCCTTCAGGGCCGCGTCTCCGGTTCGCATCTCACATCCATGCATTCCATGGATAATTACTACGTTTCCAAGCTCATTCCGCTGATCGCGGAAGCGCAGATGAACGCCATACCGAACCCGCTCATCAACATCACCTTGCAGGGCCGTGCCGACACCTATCCGAAGCGTCGCGGCATGACCCGCGTGCCGGAGCTGATGGCAGCTGGCGTCAACGTCGCCTTCGGTCATGATTGCGTTATGGATCCATGGTACTCGATGGGCTCCGGCGATATGCTGGAAGTGGGGCATATGGCGGTCCATGTTGCACAGATGACGTCCATCGAAGGCAAGAAGCAGGTCTTCAATTCCCTCACCGTCAATTCGGCCAAGGCGCTCGGCCTAGAAGGCTACGGTCTTGAAAAGGGCTGCAATGCAGACTTCGTCGTCCTGCAGGCGCGTGACCCGCTTGAAGCACTGCGCCTCAAGGCAAACCGCCTGACCGTCGTGAAGCGCGGCAAGATCATTGCAGAAACGCCGCAGCGTGTCAGTGCGCTCAATCTCGAAGGCCGCCCGTCTTCGGTCGATGGCGCTGATTATGCACCGCTCGGCTGATTAAATACGAAGCAGCGAAAAACCGGTGCCTGTTTTTCAAGCGACCGATAAAAGCGCTTGAATTAAAGGCAGATTAGTCGGAAATACGAGACATTGCCCGTGCACCTCCAGATCGGGGCGCAGGGAAATCCGTCGCGCATGGAAAGCACGCACAAACACCACCTTAACGAGGGGTCCAAATGGCCAAACTATCGAACTTTACCCGCCGCGACATTCTTGCGATGTCTGCGGCTCTCGGCGCAACTGCGATTTCCACCCGTGTTTTCGCTGCCGATGAGAAACTAAAGGTTGCAGGCATTCACGCCTCGCCGGTTGAAAACGCCTGGAACTCGCGCCTGCACGAAGCTCTGAAGCAGGCCAATGACGAAGGCGTCATCGAATATGTCTTCTCCGAAGGCGTTTCGGCGAGTGACTATCCCCGCGCCATGCGTGAATATGCCGAACAGGGCATCAAGCTCATTGTCGGTGAATCCTATGCCGTTGAACGCGAAGCGCGTCAGGTTGCAGGTGATTATCCACAGACGACCTTCATCATGGGTTCCTCCGGCAAGCCGCAGGGCGACAATTTCGGCGTGTTCGGCACCTGGAACTTCGAAGCAGCCTATCTTGCAGGCATGCTGGCTGGCTCGATGAGCAAGTCGGGCACCTTCGGTTCGGTCGGCGCTGTGCCGATCCCGGAAGTCAACATGCTGATCAACGCCTTCCAGGAAGGCGTGAAGGAAACCCGCCCGGATGCGAAATTCATCGCGTCCTTCATCGGCACCTTCTTCGATCCGCCGAAGGCCCGTGAAGCAGGTCTCGCAGCAATCGATTCCGGCGCGGACATTCTGTTCGGCGAACGCATCGGCACCGCCGACGCCGCCAAGGAACGCGGCATCAAGGCAATCGGCTCGCTGATCGACTATACGCCACGCTATCCGGATACGGTTTTTGCCAATGCAATGTGGTACTTCCGCCCGATCCTTAATGCAGCGATTGCAGACGTTAAAGCCGCACAGCCGACCGGCAAGGACTACACACCGTTCAGCCTGATGAAGGAAGGCGGCAACGACATCGTCTACGTCAAGGGCGTCGCACCGGCAGAAGCCGAAGCCAAGATGGAAGCGCGCCGCGCCGAGATCAAGGCTGGCACCTTCAAGATCGAGCCGAACCCGGCTGAACCGAAGTAAGACAGCAGCAAATCAGGGCGGCATAAAGTGGCATTCGATAGCAAGCAACAGGACGCAACAGCACTCGCGCAAGCGATTGCCGGAGGCGTTTTAAGCGCACGAGAGGCCATGGATGCCGCCCTTGAAGCCGCAGAAAAATGGCGCCCTCTGGGCGCCATCGCATATCTCGATCCTGAACTGGGCCGTACCAACGCAGCGGCGTTTGACGCCAGTACGGGCAAAGCGCCTTTTGCAGGCGTCCCGTCGCTGTTCAAGGATCTGGGCGGACCGTGCGCCGGTCTGCCAATCCGGCTTGGCTCGCGCGCATTCGAGAACGCCTCGCCGCAAATGGATTCCGAGCTTGGCAGCCGCCTGCGCAAAGCGGGTCTCAACTTCTTCGGCACAACCACCGTGCCCGAATTTGGCCTTGCGCTCGCCAGCGAACCGGCAAGCGGCCCACAGGCCCGCCACCCATTCGATGAAGCGCTTTCGCCTGCTGGCTCATCCGGTGGCGCGGCGGCAGCCGTCGCAGCCGGGATTGTCAGCATTGCGCATGCGACCGATGCAGGCGGCTCGATCCGCGTGCCTGCCGCTGCCTGCGGTCTTGTCGGCCTGAAGCCGAGCCGTGGAGCCATGCCCGCAGGTCCACATTTCGGCAATTATCTCGCTGGTATCGCCAGTGAATTCGCACTTTGCCGCTCGATCCGTGATGCGAAGACGCTGCTTCCGCTTGTCGAGGGCAAGACCGAAGGCTTCCTGCCTGATCCTGCAATGAGCGCAGGCGAGCTGCCCGCGCGTCTGCGTATCGGCTTTGTCACTGAAGACCTTGCTGCCTATCCCGTTACCGCGGAGCGTATGCATGCTGTAACCGATGCCGCCGGTTTTCTGGAGGCGCAAGGCCATGCAATCCGCGAAATCCCCGCGCAGGATCTAAGCCCGCTTGTTGCATCCAGCGCGCGGGCGTTTGACCGTATCATTTCCGTCAATCTTGCCGCAGCAATCGACTTTCTGGCTATCGATCAGGAAAAGCTCGAACCGTTGACCCGCGCCGTTGCAGAGAGAGGACGCGGGCTAGACGCGACCGCACTCTATCGTGCGATGAACGGCGCTGTCAGCGCTTCGCATATGCTCTGGCAAGTTTTCCGCGATATTGATGTGCTAATAACCCCTATGCTGTCCAGAGCGCCCTTGCCATTGGGCTCGTTTCCGATGAACCATGGCGATGCGGACATGCAGTGGCGGAAGATGAACGAATTTGCGCCCTACGCGGCGCTTGCCAATATTTCCGGCTTCCCGGCGCTTTCTCTGCCATTCGGAGAAGATGCCGACGGGATGCCGGTCGCCGTGCAGCTGATCGCCCCGATGGGCGCTGACAGGCTTCTTCTGAACGCCGGTCAACGGCTGGAGGAAGATGGTCGCTGGCAGCATAAATTTCCCGTTGCGGGGTTGAACCAATGACGACGACGACAGTTCTTGAACTGCAAAACATCACCAAGCGCTTCGGTGCACTGACCGCCAATGACGATATTTCGCTGAAGCTGGAGCGTGGCGAAATCCTCGCTTTTCTTGGTGAAAACGGCGCAGGCAAGACCACGCTGATGAACATCCTGTTCGGCCATTATGTGCCGGATGAAGGACGCGTCTTCGTGAAAGGCGTTGAAATCCCGCAAGGCAAGCCGCGTGCGGCCATCGATGCGGGCGTCGGCATGGTGCACCAGCATTTCACCCTCGCGCCCAACCTCACGGTTCTGGAAAACATCATCACCGGCACCGAAAGCCTCTGGAAGCTCCAATCCTCGCATGGTGCTGCGCGCGCCAAAATCGCGCAGATTGCCGAGCGTTTCGGCCTCAAAGTCGATCCGGATGTGCGGCTTGGCGATCTTTCGGTCGGCGAACAGCAGCGCGTGGAAATTCTCAAAGCACTTTATAACGACGCCGATGTGCTGATCCTCGATGAACCGACCGCGGTTCTGACGACGCAGGAAGCGGAAGGCCTGTTCGCGACGCTGAAAGAAATGGCGCGGCAAGGCCTGTCGCTGATCTTCATTTCGCACAAGCTGCATGAAGTCATGTCCGCTGCCGACCGGGTGATCGTGCTGCGCGGTGGCAAACTTGTCGCCGAACGCAAAGCTTCTGAAACCTCGAAGGAAGAACTGGCAGAGCTGATGGTAGGGCGGCGCGTCTCGCGCCCTGCCCGCGCGGCTGCGACGCCCGGCGAGACATTGCTGGAAGCCAGCAATGTGACGGTTGTGGAAGACGGAATTGCCCGCCTTTCGGAACTGAATTTTCAAGTTCGCGCCGGTGAGACGCTCGGCATCATTGGTGTGTCCGGCAATGGGCAAGCAGCGCTCGGACGGCTCGTTTCCGGTCTGAGCCAGCCAGCAAGCGGCACGCTCGTCATGTTCGGGCAGACCGTGACGAAATTCGATCCCCGCCGCTTTGTGGCGGAAGGCGTCGGGCGCATCCCGGAGGACCGGAATGCTGAAGGCGCTATCGGCGATCTGACCTTGTGGGAGAACGCCATTCTGGAGCGCGTGCGCGATCCGAAATTCTCGAACGGCCTTCTGGTCAATCGGGCTGCGGCCCGCGAATTCACTGATCGCATCATCAAGGATTTCGATGTGCGCGGCGGCACGCCGGACAGTCGTATTCGTCTGCTTTCCGGCGGCAATATGCAGAAGCTCATTCTGGGTCGTAATCTGGAGACCGCGCCGCGCATTCTCATTGCAGCGCAGCCCACACGTGGGCTGGATGAAGGTGCGGTTGCGGCTATCCACACCCGCATTCTGGAAGCACGCGCCAAGGGTGCTGCCGTTCTGCTGATTTCTGAAGATCTGGATGAAATCATCGGCTTGGCGGATCGTGTTCAAGCAATTGTTAAAGGTCGCCTCTCCCCGCCCATCGACGCAGAAGAAGCCAATGCGCAGAGACTGGGCCTCATGATGGCCGGCGAATGGCAGACAAATACCACGAAGGGGCTGAATTGATGCGTATTGAACGACGCGAAACCCGGCCCATGGCGTTGGTCGCCACTGCACCAATCCTCGCGGTTCTGACTGCATTTGTGCTGGCAGGCCTGTTGATTGCCGCCGCCGGCGCGCCGGTTCTGGAATCCTTCCGCCAGATCGCCATTGGTGCGTTCGGCAACAAGCTTTCAATCAGCGAAACGCTGACACGCGCTACGCCGCTGATGCTGACCGGCCTTGCCGCAGCCGTCGCCTTTCGCTCCAAGCTCTGGAACATCGGCGCCGAAGGGCAGTTCTATATGGGCGCGCTGGCGGTTGTGGCCATGGGCACGCAATTGCAACTGCCTGCTCCTCTCCTCATTCCACTGCTGCTGATTGTCGGCGCGATTGCAGGCATGATCTTCCTGCTTATTCCGCTCGGGCTTCGCTTGCGCTTCGGCGTTGATGAAGTGGTGACGACCCTGCTTCTCAACTTCGTCGCAGTGCTGTTCGTTTCCATGATGATCGAAGGTCCGATGAAAGACCCGCTGGCCTTTGGCTGGCCGCAGTCTGAACCGGTGCCGGATGCCGCCGTGCTACCGAAAATCATGACGGGTATGCGGCTGCATATCGGCATCTTGATTGCCATTGCGCTGGCGCTGATCATCGCCTATGTGCAGAAGCGCACCGTGTTTGGTCTTGAAACCAAAGCCACCGGTATCAATCCGGGCGCGGCACGTTTTGCTGGTGTTCCGCTCGGTCGCACACTCATCAAGGTTGCCTGCATCTCCGGCGGACTGGCAGGCCTTGCGGGCGCTATTCAGGTCATGGGCGTGAAAGGCTATGTCACGACCGACCTTTCACCCGGCTTCGGCTATTCCGGCATCATTGTCGCCATGCTTGCCAATCTGAACCCGATTGGTGCGATCTTTTCCGCGCTCTTTGCCGCTGCCATGTTCGTTGGTGCAGACGGCATGAGCCGCGCCATCGGCATTCCGAGCTTCATTGCCGATGTGACTGTGGCGCTGTCGCTCCTGACGATGCTCGTCGCCTTGTTCTTCACCCAATACAGGATCGCCCGATGAACGAGTTGATGGATATCCTGCTCTCCGCTGGCCTTTGGGTCTCGGTCCTGCGTATTGCAACACCGCTGATCTTCGGCACGCTCGGCGCGCTTTATTGCGAACGCGCAGGCGTGCTTAACCTCGGCATCGAAGGCATCATGACCTTTGGTGCGATGATCGGCTGGCTAACCGTCTTTAACGGCGCGGACCTTTGGGTGGGCGTTCTTGCGGCTGCCGCTTCCGGCGCATTGTTCGGCCTGCTGCACGCGGCGCTCACCGTCCCGCTTGGCCTGTCGCAGCACGTGGTGGGTCTTGGTATCACGCTGTTTGCTTCCAGCCTCAGCTATTTCCTGTTTCGTCTGCTGGTGCCGCTTTCTTCGACACCGCCGACAATTACGCCGTTCCAGCCTGTGAACCCGTCGTTCCTCGCTGATGTGCCTTTCCTCGGGCAGGTACTGGGCACACAGACTGCACTGACGTGGCTCGCCATTCCGCTCGCTTTGCTGCTTGGTTATGTGCTTTTTCGCACGCCGCTTGGTCTTGCCATCCGCATGACGGGCGAGAACCCCCATGCTGCGGAAGCGCAGGGTATCAACCCGATCCGCGTGCGTATTTTCACGATCATGTTCGGCAGTGCATTGATGGCAGTTGGCGGAGCGTTCCTGACGCTTTCAGCCTTTAACTCGTTCTTCCCGACCATGATGCAGGGGCGCGGCTGGGTCTGTATCGCGCTTGTCGTCTTCGCATCGTGGAGACCCGCCCGCGCATTGCTGGGCGCATTGCTGTTCGCGCTATTCGATGCGTTTCAGCTTCGCCTGCAAACGGTCTATGGCAAGGCGGTTCCTTACCAGCTTTTCCTGATGATCCCTTACATCATGTCGATTATCGCACTGATCGTCATGGCCCGACGCGCACGTGTTCCGCAGGCGCTGATGCAGCCTTATCGTCGCGGAGAGCGTTGACAACATAACCGGCAGCAAGGCAGGCGACGGCAAATACAGCCAGCCCGCCGAGGAAGTCACTCAGATGGTGTCCACCATGCAAAAGCAATGCGGGCACCATCAGTATATTCAGGGCCAGTACGGGCAAGCGCAGCCACACGATCTGCCATGTGAAGAACACAGACATGACCGCCATTACGGTATGGAATGATGGAAAGCCTATGAGGCCGAGCACATTGGCTGGTGACAGATAGTCGACACCTTGTATCGAAAGACGAACAAGTTCTGCGGCGTAGGTCGGGCCAACGGGAAGACCAAGCTTTGCCTCGACGTTCGCGGGCAGTGTCGAGACGGCGGATGCCCCGAATGACGGGAAAAACGCCCATATCGCCATGCAGACTAGCGCGCCAATCATCCCGGTGATGAGAAAATGCGCGAGCCTACGGGACTGTCCGGTAAAGCCGAGCAGAAGCACCACGATGACCAGTTGCGGCAGAGACGTGAAATAAACGATCTTCAGAAGCTTCGCGAAGCCGGGCCGTTCGGAAAAGAACAGGACCAGACTTGGCCAGTGATAGCCCAACAGCTGGTCAACATTCACCCAGAAATCGTCAACTCGCGGGAAATGGATCGGCAGCAACATATAGTTGAAAACCGAGCCAACCAGTGTGAACAGTATGAAACCCGCCGTCAGAATGAGCGTTTCCGAAATACGCGCATCATGTCTGACCAGGCGATAGAACATGCCAAGCATGATGGTGCCAAGGCCGATCAGGCTGAGCATGCAGTAGCCTTCCCAGTCCACGCGAATACCCTTTGCCGCAATGAGTACGAGATCGATTGCGCCGAGAGCCGCAACGACGGTCAGAACAAAACGCTCATAACGCGAGAATATCATCTGCGCCCCCAATCAAACGACATGATCGGCGAAAGAGCTGAAATTCACGTTAAACGTGCAAACAAAAACGGCGCCCGAGGGCGCCGTTTTCAACTTGATATCGAGAGCAATCAGGCAACGCTTGCCTTGCCGCTCTTCTCGAAGCGCTTGCGCTCATTCGGGTCGAGATAGAGCTTGCGAAGACGGATCGACTTCGGCGTCACTTCGACCAGCTCGTCGTCCTGAATCCACGACAGAGCGCGTTCCAGCGTCATCTTGATCGGCGGGGTGAGCTTCACAGCTTCATCCTTGCCAGCGGCGCGGATGTTGGTGAGCTTCTTGCCCTTGAGAACGTTGACTTCCAGATCGTTGTCGCGGCTATGGATGCCGATCAGCATGCCCTGATAAACCTTGACGCCAGCGTCAATGATCATCGGGCCGCGATCTTCCAGGTTGAACAGCGCGTAAGCAACTGCTTCACCCTGATCGTTCGAAATCAGAACGCCGTTGTTACGGCCAGAGATTTCGCCCTTATATGGCTGATAATCGTGGAACAGACGGTTCATGATCGCCGTGCCGCGTGTATCGGTCAGCAGTTCCGACTGATAGCCGATCAGGCCACGGGTCGGAGCGTAGAACACCATACGAACGCGGTTGCCGCCCGAAGGGCGCAGCTCGACCATTTCGGCCTTGCGTTCAGACATCTTCTGAACAACGGTGCCCGAATATTCTTCATCGACGTCGATGACGACTTCTTCGACCGGCTCAAGCTTTTCGCCGTTTTCGCCGTCTTTCATGACGACGCGCGGACGCGAAACGCCAAGCTCGAAGCCTTCACGGCGCATGTTTTCGATCAGAACTGCGAGCTGCAATTCACCACGACCGGAAACGAAGAACGAATCTTTTTCGTTCGATTCTTCGATCTTGAGCGCAACGTTACCTTCAGCTTCCTTGAGCAGACGGTCACGAATAACGCGGCTCGTCACCTTGTCGCCTTCGGTGCCAGCATAAGGGCTGTCGTTGACGATGAAGGACATGGTCACGGTTGGCGGATCGATTGGCTGAGCAGCCAGCGGCTCGCTGACCGAAGGATCGCAGAATGTGTCAGCAACAGTGCCCTTGGAGAGACCGGCAATAGCAACGATGTCGCCTGCATGTGCTTCATCAATGGCCTGACGCTCGATGCCGCGGAATGCGAGGATCTTCGAGATACGACCGTTTTCGAGCAGCGAGCCGTCCTGACCCAGAACCTTGACGGCCTGGTTCGACTTGATCGAGCCGGAATGAATACGACCGGTGATGATACGGCCAAGGAACGGATCGGCTTCGAGGATCGTACCGATCATGCGGAACGGGCCTTCAGCAACCTTCGGCGCCGGAACGTGCTTGAGCACGAGATCGAACAGCGGAGCCAAACCTTCGTCCTTCGGGCCTTCCGGGTTCAGCGCCATCCAGCCGTTACGGCCAGAGCCGTACAGGATCGGGAAGTCAAGCTGTTCGTCGGTTGCGTCGAGATTGGCGAAGAGGTCGAAGACTTCGTTGATGACTTCTTCATGGCGGCCATCGGGACGGTCGATCTTGTTGATCGCTACGATCGGACGCAGACCAACCTTCAGCGCCTTGCCAACGACGAACTTCGTCTGCGGCATCGGGCCTTCAGCGGCGTCAACGAGAACGATAGCGCCGTCCACCATCGAGAGGATACGCTCAACTTCACCGCCGAAGTCGGCGTGGCCCGGCGTGTCGACGATGTTGATACGGGTATTCTTCCAGACAACCGAGGTGGCCTTGGCGAGAATGGTGATCCCGCGTTCCTTTTCGATGTCGTTGGAATCCATCATGCGTTCTGCAACGCGCTGGTTGTCGCGGAACGAGCCAGACTGCTTCAGGAGTTCATCGACCAGTGTTGTTTTGCCATGATCGACGTGTGCGATAATAGCGATATTACGCAATTCCATATGGAGATCACTTCTATATGAGTTGGGAGCCGCGCCAACAGACCCGCGCGGAAAATCAATGCGGCGCTCTTACAGGTTTTTTTGCGTTTTAGAAAGGGGCAGCGCGACACTGCCCCTTATTTCTCGCGAAAAACCGTTGTTTACCGGCGCTTTTACACCGTCATTCTGTCAGTTTTTTGTCAGTATCAGCGCCATCTCGGCGCTGGGCGTCACAACAAAGTGCCTGAAAGAATGACGATGGCGACACTGAAATAAATGACCAGACCCGTCACATCAACCAATGTCGCCACGAATGGTGCCGACGCACTGGCCGGATCGAATCCAAGCCGTTTTAGCGCAAAGGGCAGCATTGAACCGGTCAAGGAACCGAACATCACGATACAGACAAGCGCCATGCCGACGGTCAGAGCGACCAGCATCCAGTGTTCGCCGTAATCGTAAATGCCGATCATCTGCCAGACGGCGATGCGGACAATGCCGATGAAGCCGAGGAAACTGCCAAGTGCAAGTCCTGTTGGCAGTTCGCGCAGCGCGACGCGCCACCAATCCTTGAGTTTCACTTCCTGCAGAGCGAGCGCACGGATGATCAGCGATGTAGCCTGCGAACCGGAATTGCCGCCTGACGACATGATGAGCGGTATAAACAGCGTCAGAACGAGCGCTTTTTCCAGTTCCATTTCGAAATGCTGCATAGCGCTTGCCGTCAGCATCTCGCCCAGAAACAGAACGCCCAGCCAGCCAGCGCGTTTCTTCAGCATTTCGCCGAAGCCGATGCGCATATAGGGCTTGTCGAGCGCCTCCATACCACCAAAGCGATAGGCGTCTTCGCTGGCATCTTCGGTGATGGCGTCAAGCACGTCGTCAACGGTCACGATGCCGATGATATGGCGGCTTTCATCCACCACAGGCACGGCCAGAAGGTCGTGCTTGCGGAACAGACGCGCGACATCTTCGCGGCTGGTGAGCGGCGAAATGGTGATCGGCTCTTCGTCGCGGACGATTGATAGAATCGGTTCTTCCGGCTGACGGATAATCAGGCGACGCAAGCTGACCACGCCTTCCAAAGCGCGCGTTTTCGGATCGACAACATAGATCGCGTAAACGGTTTCGCGCGTGCGTTCGACCTTGCGAATGTGATCGAGCGTCTCGGCCACATTCCAGTTCGACGGCACAGCGATAAATTCGGTCGTCATGAGCGAACCAGCCGTATTTGGCGGGTAGCCCATGAGCTTTTTCAGATTGGCCTTGGTTTCCGGGGCCAGAATAGCGAACAGCCGCGCACGGTCACTCTCGTCGAGTTCCTGAAACACGTCCGTCGAGCGGTCGGCTGACATGCCATCCAAAAGGAGGCTAGCAAGCCCCGGCGCAAGAGCCGCTACAATTTCGGCAGTACGATGCAGTTCCGGCTGATCAAGCAGGCGGATGGCATCTTCATGGGTGAGCTGTCCGAAGACGGAGATTGCGTCATCATCTTCGAGCTCGTTCATCAGCTCAACGGCATCGCCCGTATGCATATCGGCGATACGTGCGGCAATTGCAGCTGCCGGGAGGTCGGCGACATCGAGCACTTCCGGAGAGAAGTTGTTGTCGGTCATAAGCTTGCCTTTCCGTCGATCCGCCGTCAAAGGCAGATCGTGCAAGCTGACCTCAAGCGATCAGTACACGGCTACCTTGACGGCTGACACAATCGACTGTGACTGTCGCTGGGCATAAGAGAATAAAACTCCGGTTGAAGATTGCTGCCGTAAAGAGATTTCGGACAGCCAGCGTGATGTGCGCTTGGTCGCCCCTAAAGTCAAGCCCCACACAGGCGAAGTCGAAAGGTTTTTGCAGGCGAAGCGACAAACGTTGTCATCTCTCGCCCGAACCGTAAAAGCCGGTCGAACACCCTTGCCCGCCCGGCAGTGAGACCTTAAGTCTGGATGATCGAATTCATTTTGATCCGGAGTTACATGATGTCCGACAAGTCCACCTATAATCACGCGCTCACAGACTGGAACGGACCGCTGGGCCTGCCGGATTTCACCGCATTCAAAGACGAGGACTTCGCGCCTGCTTTCGATGCGACGCTTGCATCCGACCTTGCCGAAGTGGAAGCCATCACCCAGACGACTGGCGAAGCGACAATCGAAAACACGCTGAAAGCGTTGCAACTCACGGGCAAGGCGCTCGACCACGTGTCGGCCATTTTCTGGATGCGCGCAGGCGCTCACAGCAATGATGCAATTCAGGCGCTGGAGCGTGAAATTGCGCCGAAAATGTCGCGTCATTATTCGCGCATCATGATGGACCCGGCTTTGTTCGCCCGCATCGACGCGCTTTACGACAATCGAGACATGCTCGATCTCGACACGGAAACCAAACGCGTTCTGGAAAAGACCTGGAAGGGTTTTGTCCGGTCCGGCGCAAAACTCGATGATGCGGGCAAGGCTGAACTGGCTGGCATCAACGAAAAGCTCGCCGGTCTCGGTGCGCGCTTCGGCCAGAATGTACTGAAAGACGAGTCGAGCTGGGCGCTGTTCATCACCGATGAAGTCGATCTTGCCGGACTGCCGGATTTTCTCAAAAACGCGATGCAGAGCGCCGCAGCTGAACGCGGCAAGCCGGATGCTTACGCCGTCACGCTGTCGCGTTCCATCGTAGAGCCATTCCTCACCTTCTCGCAAAACCGCGCCTTGCGCGAACAGGCCTTCAATGCCTGGGCCAAGCGCGGCGAGAACGGCAACGAATCCGATAATCGCGAGATCGTGCGCGAGATGGTTGAGCTGCGCGAGCGCAAGGCCCATCTGCTCGGCTATGCGAATTTCGCAGCCTACAAGCTGGATGACACCATGGCCAAAACGCCAAAGGCCGTCATGGATCTGCTGGAACCGGTTTGGGACAAGGCGCGCGCAAAGGCTGCCGAAGAACAGGCAGAGCTTGAACGCCTGATCGCCGCCGATGGCAGCAATCATAAAGTCGCGCCATGGGACTGGCGTTTTTACGCTGAAAAGCTGCGTGCCGAACGCTTTGCCTTCGATGAGGCCGAATTGAAGCCTTATCTGCAACTGGAAAAGATCATCGAAGCAAGCTTCGATGTCGCCACCCGCCTCTTCGGCGTTCGCTTCGAAGAAAAGAAGGGCATTGCCGCATGGCATCCCGACGTGCGCGTGTTTCAGGTTTTCAACCCGGATGGCAGCGAACGCGGTCTGTTCCTCGGCGATTATTTCGCCCGGACATCGAAGCGCTCCGGCGCGTGGATGAGCGCGCTGCAATCCAGCCACAAGCTCGACAACGGCCAGAAGCCGATCATCTACAATGTGATAAATTTCGCAAAGCCCAAGGCCGGTGAGCCTGCCCTGCTGTCGCTCGACGATGCCCGCACGCTTTTCCACGAGTTCGGCCATGCGCTGCACGGACTTCTGTCGGATGTGACCTGGCCTGCCGTTTCCGGCACCGCCGTGTCACGCGACTTCGTGGAACTGCCGTCCCAGCTTTACGAACACTGGCTGACCGTGCCTGCCGTTCTAGAAAAATATGCTGTGCATTACCGCACCGGCGAAGCAATGCCCAAGGCGCTTCTCGACAAGGTTCTGGCTGCGCGTTCGTTCAATGCCGGTTTCAATACGGTTGAGTTCACCGCGTCCGCTCTGGTGGATATGGCGTTCCATACCGGCAATGAGAAAATCGCCGACCCGCTTTCCTTCGAGGCAAAGACGCTCGAAAAGCTCTCCATGCCCGATGCGATCATCATGCGCCATCGGACGCCGCATTTCACACATGTCTTCTCCGGCGATGGCTACTCTGCCGGTTACTATTCCTACATGTGGTCGGAAGTGCTGGATGCGGATGCATTCTCGGCTTTTGAAGAAACCGGCGACGCTTTCAACCCGGAACTCGCAGCCAAGCTGAAGCAGCATATTTACGCCGCTGGCGGGAGCCGCGACCCGGAAGATCTGTACAAGGCATTCCGCGGCAAGATGCCGACACCGGATGCGATGATCGAAAAGCGCGGATTGAACTAAAGAAAAAGGCCGGGAAACCGGCCTTTTTATTACTTATGGGTAAGGATGTTGACCAGTCGTCCATAAGGATCGCGAACGAAGAAACGGCGAACACCCCATTCCTCGTCAGCTGGACCGTATTCGAAGGCAAACCCGGCTGCGACGCACCGCTCCAGCGTCGCATCTACGTCGTCAACCTCGATGGAGAGATCGGGCACCGGCGTGCCCGAGCCGCCTTCTGTCGCGAATGCGATCTGCACGCGCGCCTGCGCATCGGCTGCATAAGTAACAATCCAGCCGTGATCCATCACCACATCGAGACCCAGAACGTCGCCATAGAAGCGCTTGGCGGCGGCCACGTCATCTGTGGCGATATTGGTGACGATGCGGCGGACAGCCATCAGTATTCGCCGAGCTTGATATCCGGCGTATAGTCAACGCCGTCGACTTCCTTCACGACCGGCTGGCCGCACTGCATCACGCCGGTTGCCGCGTTGAAGGCATAGGTCGGCGAGCCATAAAGCTGCCAACCCTTGTTGAGCGCCGCCGTAACGCGGTGACAGAATGCGGAATCATCCGGTCCGGTGATGAAACGATAGAGCTTCATGGTCAGTCTTCCTTTTTAAACTAGTTCTTTGTTCCTTAGCATTTCCAAACGCAAAACCGTTTCACACTTTTGCTGGAAGTGCTTTCGCGAGCAACCTTTCGGCCATTCCCAGATGCAGGCGCTCGATCATCTGACCATCAAGTGACACAACGCCCTTATCAGCGTTTTCCGGTTGTGCGAACAGCTCTACGACGGCTCGCGCATGTGCCACTTCCTCTTCCGTTGGCGAGAAAGCGCGATTGGCGGCCTCAATCTGGCCCGGATGAATCAGCGTCTTGCCGTCGAAACCCATCGCGGCTCCCTGCAAACATTCCGCTTCAAAACCAACCTGATCGCGAAAATCGTTGAAGACGCCATCAAGAACGGTAAACCCGCCAGCACGCGCCGCGAGAATGATCTGCATCAGCCATGGCACAAGATAAGGACGTCCGGCTTGCGGGCGAACACCGGTTTCCCGCGCAATATCGTTCGGACCGACAACGAAACAGGCAAGCCGCACTGCCGAACGATGGCCAAGCATGGCTATCTCGTCCGCGTTCAAAATGCCACGCGGGGTTTCAATCATTGCCCAAACCCCTACAGATGGATCGGCATCCTTGCGATCAAGCCGGTTGGCGGCATCGATAATATCCTGAGGGCGCTCGACTTTCGGCAGGAGAATGGCGTCGGCACCCATATCAGCCGCTACTGCCACATCATCCTTGCCCCATGGCGTCTCGCCGGAATTGACGCGAATGATGCGCTCGAAGGCTGGTTTCGGATGAGCAGCAAAATGCGCAGCCAACGCCTCGCGCGCCGATTGCTTTGCGTCTGGCGCAACGGAATCTTCCAGATCGTAGATCACGCAATCGGCTTCAAGCGTCAGCGATTTTTCCAGCGCGCGCGGATTGGCAGCCGGGACAAACAGAACGGAACGGCGAGGACGAGCGATTGTTTTCATAGCCGATTTGTGCACGGAACTGCGGCACGGTGCAACCCTCGGACACCGGTTAAACACCCCGCAAAAGCAGGGGCTTGAAATCCGGGGCCTGCCCGCCTATTTTCCAGCCTTCGGTTGAATGCGCCAGCCGCCCGCAGGTTTCAAGCCACGGTAAAGCATTTGGAGTAAACGTTCCTGTCCCGTGACGGCAGAAACGGCAATGCGGGCACCCGTTCATGAAAACGCCGCTCACAATCAGGAGCGAAAACAATGACCACAGCTACGACCGCTGGGCACACTACTATTGACTTCAAGCATCAGGCTCGCCGTTTGCGGCAAGCTTTGAGCGAGGAAGGTATTACCATCAGCCACGGCAAGGCGCTGGATCTCGTGGCCCGTCAGTCGGGCACGCGTGACTGGAACACGCTTTCCGCCACTGGCAGCAAGGCCGAAGTCATGCCGGTTGCCGTTCAGGACGACACAGCGCCCTATCGTGTCGGCCAGCGCACCTCCGGCATGTTTCACACCACACCCTTCGACGCGCGTATCATTGGCGTCGAGGAAACGATCAAGCCCGATCTGTGGCGGATTACATTGCAGTTCGAACCGGCGATCGATGTCGCTGTCTCTCCGAACATGTCGATGCGCCGCAGACGCTTTACGATTGTTGTCGGCAGCGACGGAAAATCCCGCCGCCTGACCGGCAGCGAGAGTGGCGGCGTGGTGTTGAATGTCCAATAATTGCGGATGCGGCATTTGCAGCGCATGATTCAGAAAGGTTGACGCGCTTTTCCGACAGGATTATGCGCATCATTCGACAGTCGAACCGTCCGGATCGCCTCAAAACGGTCTGGATGGTTCGATAAATCCGCCGCAGGTTGCGACCTATTGGGCAGTTTTGGCCTGAAACGTTGACTCTCGGCAATGCTGATGTAAACCAGTTCGCAACATAGCTAATACCCAACCGACAGGTTCAGGACATGGATAAGTTCACCAAGCTCACCGGCGTCGCCGCTCCCCTGCCGATCGTCAACATCGACACGGATATGATCATTCCGAAGGATTACCTGAAGACGATCAAGCGCACGGGCCTGAGCACGGGTCTGTTTGCGGAAATGCGCTTTAACGAAGACGGTTCCGAAAACCCTGATTTCGTTCTGAACAAGCCGGGCTATCGCAACGCCCAGATCCTGGTCGCCGGCGATAATTTCGGCTGCGGCTCCTCGCGCGAGCATGCCCCTTGGGCACTGCTCGACTTCGGTATCCGTTGCGTGATTTCGACCTCGTTTGCCGACATCTTCTATAATAACTGCTTCAAGAACGGCATTCTGCCGATCAAGGTCAGCCAGGAAGATCTCGACAAGCTCATGGACGACGCGTCGCGCGGCGCCAATGCCACCCTCACCGTTGATCTCGAAGCAAAGGAAATCCATGGCCCTGACGGCGGCACGATTTCCTTCGACGTCGACGACTTCAAGCGCCACTGCCTGCTCAACGGTCTGGACGATATCGGCCTGACCATGGAGAAGGCGAAGAGCATCGACACGTTCGAAGCCAAGCGCGCCGAACTGCGTCCCTGGGCCTGATGACACACTATGCGTTATACGCGGCCCGCAAGCCCGGTGGCCTGAGCAATTGAATAGGACACGATTGGCTGGAATGGCCCGAGAAGATCAAAGCGGCGACTGGGCGGGACGTTTCTCGCCCTCGCTGGATGAAGTTGAATCCATCGCGATTGAAGCTCTTGCGCATCTGCCGCAGGAGTTTCGCGCGTTGTGCGGCGACATTGTCATCCAGATCGCCGATTTTCCTGAAGACCAGATCATCGAAGATATGGGGCTGGATACGCCGTTCGACCTGCTCGGGCTTTTTGAAGGTCGAGGCATTGGCGAGCGTTTCAGCCTGCAGACCGGTGAAGGTCCTAACCGCATCACGCTCTATCGGCGCGCCATTCTCGATTACTGGTCTGAAAACGAGGAAACGCTGGGCGATATCATCACCCATGTGCTGATTCACGAGATTGGCCATCACTTCGGCCTGTCAGACGATGACATGGAAGCCATCGAAGCTCAGGCGGAATAACGCTTGTTAGATATCGATTGAAAAAGGCGCCCTCATCGGGCGCCTTTTTGTTTGATGTCAAGCAACGCTCAAACGCACGTCAATATTGCCGCGGGTGGCGTGCGAATATGGGCAAACGATGTGAGCGGCCTGCACCAGCGCTTCCGCTTTTGCCTTTTCGACACCCGGAAGCGCCACTTCCAGCGCAACATCGAGACCGAACCCCGTACCGTCCTCGCGCGGGCCGATACCAACAGTAGCCGTGACCGTGCTGTCGGCTGCAATGGCAACCTTTTCCTTCGAAGCCACGAACTTCAACGCGCCAAGGAAGCATGCTGCATAGCCCGATGCGAAAAGCTGCTCGGGATTGGTGCCTTCGCCGCCCTGACCGCCAAGTTCCTTTGGCGTGTCGAGCACGACGCTCAGGCGACCATCTGCGGTCTTGGCGCTGCCGGTGCGTCCGCCGGTTGCTGTCGACTGGGTGGTGTACAGAATAGGCATAGGGTTTCTCCTTCGGTTGAATTCATCTCCACACACAAGCTATCGATTATTAAATTGTGCGCAATCTAATTTTGCAAAATGATTTCTCACAATTATGTGATGCACAATGCAATTGCGCATGATTTATGTTAAGGAAGGAAAGCGCAGAAATAGCGCTTGAAGGAATTGGCGCATGACACAGGACTCATTTCTCAAACTTTCGAACATGGTCTGCTTTGCGATCTATTCGACCGCGAACGCTTTGACGCGCGCCTACCAGCCGATCCTGAGCAAGCTGGACCTGACCTATCCGCAGTTTCTGGTGATGCTGGTGCTGTGGGAAAAAGACGACCAGACCGTTTCCGAAATTGGCGCGAAGCTCAATCTCGACTCCGGCACACTGACGCCACTCTTGAAACGGCTGGAAACGGCAGGCCGCATCACGCGCCGCCGCGACCCACGGGATGAACGGCAAGTGCGTATCACGCTTACCGATGAAGGCCTCAAACTGCGCGAAGCGGCTGAGTCTGTACCGGACCAGATATTCTGCGCGCTCGGCCAGCCAGTCGATGATCTGAAGGAGTTGCGCGCCCGCCTGCTCGACATTCGCGGCAATCTGGCCGACAGCGTGGAACGCTAAGCGTTCATTCTGAAAATACGGATTTAAACTTCTCCCGAAGCAGGGATTTCTGCACTTTGCCCATAGCGTTTCTGGGCAGTTCTTCCATCAACACCAGTTTCTTTGGTCTCTTGAAATTGGCCAGTGAGGCTGAAATCGTTTTGGAAATCAGTTCCAGATCAGGAGAGACACCTGGCACCGGAACGACAATTCCAAGCACAGCCTCGCCGAAATCTAAATGCGAAACGCCCACAACTGCACTTTCGAGGATACCCGGTTGGGCATCGAGAAGCAGTTCGATTTCCTTTGGATAGACGTTGAGCCCGCCCGAAATAATCAGATCCTTGGCTCGACCGACGATATGCACGTAACCATTGGCATCCAGCTTTCCGATATCGCCGGTGATGAAGAAGCCATTCTGACGCAACTCCGCATCGGTCTTCTCAGGCATCCGCCAATAGCCCGCAAAGATGCCCGGACCGCGCACTTCGATCATTCCGGTTTCACCCTTTGCTAAAGGCTCGCCCGTTTCGGGATCAGTGATTATGAGTTCCACGCCCGGCACTGGCAAACCAACGGTTCCGGCACGGCGTTCTCCATTGTATGGATTGGAAGCCGTTATGTTCGTTTCGGTCATACCGTAACGTTCCAGAATGCAATGGCCGGTACGCTGTTCAAATGCGTCGAATGTTTCAGAACGCAACGGCGCCGATCCTGAGATAAACACTCTTATGCGCGCAGCCGCATCGCGTGTGAGCCGAGCGTCGCTGAGAAGACGATCATAGAACGTTGGCACACCCATCATCGATGTGGCCTCGGGCAGCATTTCGAATACTTGATCCAGATCGAACTTTGGAAGAAACAGAATCGTACCACCGGCCAACAGCATGACGTTGCAGGCGATAAACAGCCCATGAATGTGGGATAAAGGCAAAGCGTGGAGCAGGACATCGTCGCTCGTAAACTGCCACAACTGCTTCAATGCCTGTGCATTTGAAAGCAGATTTGCGTGGGTGAGCATTGCACCTTTCGAGCGCCCAGTGGTGCCGGATGTATAAAGTATGGCGGCCAGATCATTGGGCATACGATCAACGACCGTGAACTGACGTCGTTGCCGCCGCGCCTCATCCATCAAACTGCCGCTCCCATCAGCGTTGAGCGTAAAGATCGCAAGATCGAGCTTTCTGATAGCCTCCTCTAAAGAAGAAGCCGTCTCAGAACAGCATACGATCCCTCGAACGTCCCCGTCATCAAGATAATAGGCCAACTCGGTGAGGGTATAAGCCGTATTCAAAGGGATAAGCACAATGCCTGTCATGATGCAGGCTGCGTAAAGACCCAGCGCTTCGAAGCTTTTATCCGCCTGCACAATAAGCCGATCTCCGGGCGTCATCCCGCTTCTTGCAAGGACATGTGCTTGAGAACTTGCCAGCTCTAGAAAGCCGCGATAAGTGATGGACTTACCGTCCGGCTGTTGTAGAAAGAGGCGACTGTCATTGAGATGCGAACTCAGTAAAAAATCATATAAATAGTTTGGCATGAATACCTGCCGTTTAAATATCCAATTTTACTATATTGTCATAAATAAATAAAACCGACCATCCATATTTATTACGGTGTGATTTTTTCAAAAAATAGAAATTTAATGTAAAGAATAAAATTCGAACAGCTGGGCTTTTGAACGCTCGTTGCTTTCAGAATGACCGAATGCCTACTCGCATCAAACCGGACCCTAAAAGCAAAAAAGCGCCGGTTTCCCGGCGCCTTTTGCATTTCACAAGATAGCAAGGCCTATCAGGCAGCAAGTGCCTTTGGCTTGATCAGGCCGCGAGCCACCAGCAGCTCTGCGATCTGGATCGTGTTGAGCGCCGCACCCTTGCGCAGATTGTCCGAAACAATCCACATGGCCAGACCGTTTTCGACCGTGATGTCTTCACGGATACGGCTGATATAGGTTGCGTCTTCGCCAGCGGATTCATATGGCGTGATGTAGCCGCCGTCTTCGCGCTTATCGATAACCTGGCAACCCGGCGCTTCGCGCAGGATTTCACGGGCTTCTTCCGGCGAAAGCGGGTTTTCGAACTCGATATTCACAGATTCAGAATGACCAATGAAGACCGGAACGCGCACTGCAGTCGCCGTCAGCTTGATCTTCGGATCAAGCATCTTCTTGGTTTCGGCCACCATCTTCCATTCTTCCTTGGTGTAGCCGTCTTCCATGAAGACATCGATATGCGGGATCACGTTGAACGCGATACGCTTGGTGAACTTCTTCGCCGTGACAGGATCAGCCACGAAAACAGCACGCGACTGTTCGAAAAGCTCGTCCATGCCTTCCTTGCCCGCACCAGAAACCGACTGGTAGGTCGAAACGACGACGCGCTTGATCTTGGCAGCGTCGTGCAGCGGCTTCAGTGCAACCACGAGCTGAGCAGTCGAGCAGTTCGGGTTGGCAATGATGTTCTTCTTGGTGAAGCCATCGATAGCGTCCGGGTTTACTTCCGGCACGATCAGCGGCACTTCCATATCGTAACGCCAGGCCGACGAGTTATCGATGACGACACAGCCCTGCTTGCCGATCTTCGGCGACCATTCCTTCGAAATATTGCCGCCAGCAGACATCAGGCAGATGTCCGTATCGGAGAAATCATAAGTGTCGAGCGCGCGAACCTTCAGCGTCTTGTCGCCGTAGGATACTTCCGTGCCCTGGCTGCGACGTGATGCGAGCGCAACAACTTCATCAGCCGGGAAACCGCGTTCTTCGAGAATATTGAGCATTTCGCGCCCGACATTACCGGTGGCGCCGACAACTGCTACCTTGAAACCCATTTTTCGTCTCCTGTCCCTCTCCGCTTCCAGATCCGGAACCCCGCAGGCCACGCGGGTTATCCGTCCCCGGGCCAGACCCGGGGAGAGGGCGAGCAGGCCAAGGGAATCAGACCGTTTTCGTGGTCGTTTTAGTGATGGCCGTGAGTTTTTTGGTAATCGAAGGCATGCGTGCTGCCCCGGCAATGATGCCGGCAGTTCCATACGAAACTGACGCTACGGTAACGCGATCCACGCGATTTCTCCTTCGTTCGGGATTGCTTTTACGCGCTTTACAAATGGAGTCAATTCTCCACCGCTTCCGGCCTGTATTTTTTTGCACAGCAAGTAACCACGACTGGCGTCAAGCTGTCGTTTTTGTCTCATACTAAAGACTACTGCCCGAATCCCCATTTTAGGTTCATCATAATTTGGTGAGGAGAGCGCCTTCTTGTTGGGATACAGGTTGGCGCCTTGGACTGGTACCATTTGCACGTCGAATGAGGCCCAGTCTTACATTGCCCATAAGGGCTCTGTTTGGGAGGACAGATTAATGGCAGTCTCGTCAAGTGCCGATGTCGGCACGCAAAAAATGACGGGCGAAGAACGCAAAGTCATCTTTGCATCGTCGCTTGGTACCGTCTTTGAATGGTACGATTTTTATCTTTACGGAACGCTCGCTTCCTTTATCGGCGCAGCCTTTTTCAACGAATACCCCGAAGCAACGCGCAATATCTTCGTCCTGCTGGCTTTTGCTGCGGGCTTTCTGGTGCGTCCATTCGGTGCGCTCGTCTTCGGTCGTCTCGGCGATCTCGTTGGACGTAAATATACCTTCCTCGTGACCATCGTCATCATGGGCGCATCGACCTTTCTGGTCGGTCTTCTGCCCGGCTCGTCGACACTTGGCATTCTGGCTCCGATCATCCTGATCGCGCTGCGTATGCTGCAGGGCCTCGCGCTCGGCGGCGAATATGGTGGTGCGGCGACTTATGTCGCAGAACACGCGCCGAATAACCGTCGCGGCTTCTTCACCTCATGGATTCAAACCACTGCAACGCTCGGCCTGTTCCTGTCGCTGCTCGTGATCCTCGGCATCCAGACGGTTATGAGCAAGGAAGCCTTCGCAGCCTGGGGCTGGCGTATTCCATTCCTCGTCTCGATTCTTCTGCTCGGCATTTCCGTCTGGATCCGCATGCAGATGAGCGAGTCGCCCGCGTTCAAGCGCATGAAGGAAGAAGGCAAGACCTCGAAGGCGCCGCTTTCCGAAGCGTTCGGTCAGTGGAAGAATGCCAAGATCGCGCTTATCGCACTGTTCGGCCTCACCGCCGGTCAGGCCGTGGTGTGGTATTGCGGCCAGTTCTATGCGCTGTTCTTCCTTCAGAACGTTCTGAAGGTGGAAAACCAGTCGGCCAACATCATGGTGGCTATCGCCCTTCTGCTCGGCACCGGCGGTTTCCTCTTCTTCGGCTGGCTGTCGGACAAGATCGGTCGCAAGCCGATCATCATGGCCGGCCTGTTGCTGGCGGCTGTGACCTACTTCCCGCTGTTCAAGGCGCTGACCAATGCCGCCAATCCGGCTCTCGCTCAGGCTGAACAGACCATCAAGGCAACGGTCACCGCGGCACCTGGCGATTGTAACTTCCAGTTCAACGCCACGGGCACGTCCAAGTTTACCAGCTCCTGCGATGTCGCGACCAGCTTCCTCGCCAAGAGTTCGGTACCGTATGAAGTTGTGCAGACCGCTGCGGCTGGCACGCCTGCAACCGTCACCATCGGCGATGCAACGATCACGTCCTTCGACGCTGTTCAAGCCGGTGCAGGTGCTGCCGCCAAGCAGGCTGAACTCGCCCATGGTGTGAACCTTGCACTGCAGAAGGCTGGCTTCCCGCTGGTACGCGATCCTGCAAAGGTGCCGGACAGCAAGCTTGATGCTTTCCTTGCTGCCAATCCAGAACTCCAGCTCAACGCTGATGCTGTCCGCGCTGGCGACAAGGCAATGGTTCCTGCTGCCGATCTGGTGAAGCAGAAGCTCCTGACCCAGACTGAAGCCGAAGGTCTTGGCGTCAGCGCCGATCAGGCCGTCTACACCATCCCGAATGCAGGTGCATTCAAGATGGTTGCAGATCCTGCCAAGGTGAACTGGGTCATGACGATTGCGATCCTGACCATCCTCGTCATCTATGTGACGATGGTTTACGGTCCAATCGCTGCAATCCTGGTGGAAATGTTCCCGACCCGCATCCGCTACACCGGTATGTCGCTGCCTTATCATATCGGCAACGGCTGGTTCGGCGGTCTGCTTCCGGCTGGCGTGTTCGCACTCAGCGCGGCCAAGGGCGACATCTACTATGGCCTCTGGTATCCGATTGTCATCGCTTCCATCACCTTCGTGATCGGCATGATCTTCGTCAAGGAAACCAAGGGCGTCGATCTGCACAAGCTCGACTAATCCTGCATCACCGATAATGCGAAACGCCGCCCTTAAGGGGCGGCGTTTTTGCGTCTGCGTACGGAATTTCAGCGATATTGCGCTTCGATCTCAATCAGTTTCTGTTTACGCCAGAGACCACCGCCATACCCCGTCAACGACCCATCGGCACCGATCACCCGATGACACGGAATGATAATGGCAATCTGGTTAGCGCCATTGGCCCGCGCGACGGCTCTAACAGCAAGCGGCTTGTCGATAGCTTGCGCAAGCTCGCTATAGCTGCGCGTTTCCCCTGCCCCAATCGTCTGAAGTTCACGCCATACGGACTGCGTAAAGGCGCTGCCATGCAAGACCATCGGCAGATCAAAAGTCGGCGACCTGCCCTCAAAGAACGCATTCAACTGCCGTTCTACCAGATCATGCGTGCCGAAGCGACCGATGCCGATATCGCCGCGGCAAGTGGCATAAAGTTTCTTCAACTCGGTGGAGAGCGCCTTGCGGTCTGCAAACTCCAGCAGATGCAGATTTTTCGCATCGCAAATGGCGATCATCGTACCGAGCGGCGACTTGATCCAATCGGCGCGCAAAAGGCCGTCACCGCGCAATTTTGCCGGTGGAAGACCGAGAATGCGGGCAAAGGCGCTGCGAAACGCTTCGGGCGATTCAAAACCCGCATCAATCTGCGCATCGATGACCCGGCCTCCGTCAGCTAGGGCCTGAAAGCCATGGCGAAGGCGTTCCTGCCGCGCCATTTCCAGAAATGTCATACCGAAATGCCGTCGGAAGCTGCGCCGTACAGTGGAGAGATCAAGCCCCATCCGCGCGACATCGTCCTCGCTCCAGCGGCGTTCGGGGTCAGCCTCCAAAGCGTCGAGCAGCCTCTTGATGGAAGGCTCCGCTTCGGCGGCGGGTTGCAACGGATGACACCTTTTGCAGGCGCGAAAGCCATCCGCCATGCATTCGGCGACCGAAGCGAAAAAGCGGCAGTTTTCCCGGCGCGGTTTCCGCGCAGGGCAAGTCAGGCGGCAAAAAATGCCGGTCGAAACGACGCCGACATAGGCCCTGCCCTCATAAGAGGCATCGCGGGCCAACAACGCGTCGTAAAGTTTGTCTTGGTTCGGGAGCGTGAACAACATGACACGCATTCTTATCCGTCTGTTCGGAAATTACAGCCTCAAATCGGGCATCTATTTTCGAAAAGAAAAGCCCGCTGGTATTATTCAGCGGGCTTTCCAAATTCGCAATTTTTTGGCTGGTGATTAAGCCGAGAGCGCCTTGAACTTGGCGAGGATCGCATCACCCATTTCGGTGGTGCCAACCTTGGTCGTGCCTTCCGACCAGATATCCGCCGTGCGGATGCCGTCGTCGAGAACACCGGCAATCGCAGCTTCCAGACGGTCAGCTTCGGCAACCAGATTGAACGAATAACGCAGGCACATGGCGAGCGAAGCGATCATGGCGATCGGATTTGCAATGCCCTTGCCGGCGATATCCGGTGCGGAGCCGTGTACCGGCTCGTAAAGCGCCTTGCGCTTGCCAGTCTTGGCATCGACTGCGCCGAGCGAAGCCGATGGCAGCATACCGAGCGAACCGGTCAGCATGGCAGCAACGTCTGACAGCATGTCGCCGAACAGGTTGTCGGTCACGATAACGTCGAACTGCTTCGGCCAGCGAACGAGCTGCATGCCGCCAGCATCAGCCAGCATATGCTCCAGTTCCACGTCGGAATGCTTTTCCTTGTGACGCGCCGTGACGACCTGATTCCAGAGCACGCCCGACTTCATCACATTGCGCTTTTCCATCGAGGTGACTTTGTTGCGACGCGTGCGCGCCAGCTCGAAAGCCACATCGGTGATGCGTTCGATTTCGTAGGTGTCATAAACCTGCGTATCGATGCCGCGCTTCTGGCCGTTGCCGAGGTCGATGATTTCCTTCGGCTCGCCGAAGTAAACACCGCCCGTCAATTCGCGCAAAATCAGAATGTCGAGGCCTTCGATCACTTCCGGCTTCAGCGAAGAGGAATGGGCGAGCGCCGGGTAGCAGATAGCCGGACGCAAGTTCGCGTAAAGTTGCATGTCCTTACGCAGACGCAGAAGACCAGCTTCCGGGCGCACTTCATAAGGCACGCTATCCCACTTCGGGCCGCCAACAGCGCCAAACAGCGTGGCATCAGCAGCCAGCGCCTTCTCCATATCGGCATCCGAAATCGCCTGACCATGCGCGTCATAAGCGCAGCCGCCAACCAGACCTTCCTCGGTTTCAAAGCCGAGCTTGAGGTCCGAATTGAGGTAAGCGATGATCTTGCGGACTTCCGCCATGGCCTCGGGACCGATGCCATCGCCGGGCAGGAGAAGAAGTTTTCTGGTTGCCATAATGCCAAGCCTCTGTTTTTCAATGCACAATCACGAAAAACCGGGCGTCTTCCGAAATTGTTTTTCAAAGTTCCGGGAGGGTTATAGAGCCCTGTTGCGTGGCAGGCAACAATCAGCAGGCATGAAACTTATGAAAAAGATCAGGGCCTGTGCAGAAATTAAATAACCGATGGGACGGTCAGTCCACGAGCGTGCGGGCTTCAGATGGCAGCATGATGGGAATGCCGCCGCGCACCGGATAGGCAAGCTTTGCCTTGCGCGAAATCAGCTCGCTATGCTCCGCGTCATATTCCAGCGGACCCTTGGTCAGCGGGCAGACAAGCAGCTCAAGAAGGCGCACATCAATGCTGCCCGTATCGGTCGTTTCATTCACCATTTCATATCCTCCGGATCATTGCAGGCGCGATCCGTAATCGTCGTCTTTCACTCTCGCCAGCACCATTTCCGTGATGGCGATCAGCGTCGCAGCGCGTGTTTTGAGGTCGGGCGCCTCCAGCAGGGCCTGCTTTTCCGCAGGACCAAAGGGCGACATAATCGACAGCGCATTGACGAGCGTTTCGTTTCCGGCGCGGGCGATGCTCTCCCAGTCGGCTTCCAGATTATGCGCTTCGAGATAATCCCGGAAGGCGCGCAGCAAAGCTTCACGGTCAATATCCGCCGTATCGCGCACTTCTTCCAGATCGGTCAGAAACGGCATGATGCGGCATTGGCGATAAGGCTGGCGGCAATTGACCTCTTCCTTCACACGGAAGCGGCAAATACCCTGAAGCGTGATCAGCAATCGACCATCGCCGGTCTCCGCATAGGTCGTGATACGGCCAAGACAACCGATACTGCTCAGTGGCGGACGCAGGGTTTCATCCAGTTCGTTGACGATCTCGTCGTCGTCTTCCTCGTCGTCAATCTGCGGCTGAATCATACCGATGATCCGCTTGCCGGCGAGTGCGCTTTCAATCATCGCCAGATAACGCGGCTCGAATATGTTCAACGGAAGCTGGCCGCCGGGCAAAAGCAGGGCACCTTTCAGCGGAAATACCGGAACCAGATCAGGTATGTCGGAACCCGTTCTGTAACGGGCATTACCCACTTGCATTGCAACCTCCTTTGGAACGCTCCACGCAATTGTTGCGCGCAGCATTCCGGTAGTCCTGTTTCACGCTGCTCTGTTCGCTTATGAAAACAGCAACGAAGACAATTTCCGGCGCGCCGAAAGCGTCGCCGGGTCCGTATTGCCCCATGCTTCGAAGAACTGGAGCAGTTGCATACGCGCGCCGTCTTCGTTCCAGCTGCGATCGGCCTTCATGATAGTAAGCAGTTCATTGGCAGCATCTTCGCGACGGCCCTGCGCGTTGCGCACCTGCGCCAGATCGAAACGCGCCTGATAATCTTGCGGATCGGCCTGAAGGCGCTTTTCCAGTTCAACCGGATCACCAATCAGCTTGACCTGATCGGCAAGGGCCAGCTTGGCTTCAAGCGCGCGCACTGAGGCTGCATTCTGCTTGTCGGCCGGAATGGTGGCGAGAATTTCGCGCGCCTGTTCCGCATCGCCCGATTCCAGAACGCAGGATGCCAGACCGACAATCGCATCGACATTGTCGGGCGCGGCCTGAAGGATGGAATTGAAAATGTCGCCAGCCTGCACATAGTCGCCGGACTCAAGCAGTTCCTGCGCGGCAGTACTCGCCTCGGCAATGGCGTTTTCCTGATCGCTCGGGCCGCCGATCTTGGCGATGAATTCCTTCACCTTCGATTCCGGCAATGCGCCCATGAAGCCGTCAACCGGCTGACCATTGACGAAGGCGATAACAGCCGGAATGGACTGAATGCCGAGCTGGCCCGGAATGGACGGATGATCGTCGATGTTCATCTTGACCAGCTTGACCGCACCGCCTGCTTCCTTGACCACCTTTTCGATGACCGGCGTCAGCTGCTTGCAGGGTCCGCACCAAGGGGCCCAGAAATCGACAAGAACCGGCTGCTGGCGCGATTCGGTCAGAACGTCGGTCTGAAATGCCGCTGTCGTCGTATCCTTGATCAGATCCGATCCGCCCGCTGGCGTCGGTGCCGAACCGAAAGAAACATTTGCCGTCATCTGGCCGCCCGCATTGGCGTAAGGATTGTTCTGGCTGGTCATGGAATATTCCTCATATCTTCCGGCCCGTTCATGCACCCCGCATCACAGCCGGTGTCGATCTTTCAGTTCGTGCCAATCAATTTGTATCTGTTCCGGCGGATTTCAAGACGCGTAGTCTATACCGTTGCGTCTGCCTTCGCACCTTCTGATACTGCGAGGATACGCGGTTCGTGACCAGTCGATTTCAGGAAGGTGATCAGGTCTTCGCGCTGGATCGATGTGGTCGCTTCATTGGTCAGCGGATGCCCGTTAATGACATCATATTTCATCAGATCGGCATCGATAATAACCTGAACATTGTGGTCACGGTCATTGATCGCGCCAAAGACGGTCACTGATCCGGGAATGACACCCAGATATTCCAGCAGCTTCTCCGGTTTGCCGAACGAAACGCGACTTGCCGCACCAATCACCTGATGGATCGATTTCAGATCGACCACGGCATCTTCTTCCACTGTCACGAGGAAGAAATTGTCCTTCTTGTCTTTCAGGAACAGGTTTTTCGTGTGCCCGCCGGGAATTTCGCCGCGTAACCCTTGAGAATCGGCAACCGTAAACAAAGGCGGATGTTCAACGGTTGTCACCTCGATGCCGAGGTTTTGCAGATGATCGAGAAGCTCCTTCGGCGACAAGGCCATGATTCCACCCATTTCTATTCGATATTCAAATTGTTCCGTTCAGGCTTATAGACCATGGCTTGCACGGCTGTAACCACCCGAACGGAACTTTGGACAATCTCCGAAAATAGACATTTTATTGTAATTTCCCTGTTGCATTCCGAAAAGCCTTAGTCCATATACCGCCTGCCTGACGGAAACGACTTCCTTCGGAAACGTTTTCAGGTCGAAACTGGCGCGAGCGGGTGTAGCTCAGGGGTAGAGCACAACCTTGCCAAGGTTGGGGTCGAGGGTTCGAATCCCTTCGCCCGCTCCAGTTTCCAGCAGGCCCTATCAAAATCCCGGCTTCGTCCGGGATTTTTGCTTTTCTGGACCTCGTTTCAAACCAAACTCAACGACCCGCCAGCAAAACTGAGCTTGCGCTCAGTTGCCGACAAATTCGAATTTGTCCACGTCGACCAGACCGCGATCGGTGATCTTCAGATGCGGAATCACCGGCAGCGCGACGAACGCCAGTTGCAGGAACGGTTCTTCGAGAACAGAGCCCAGCTCCTCGGCTGCATGGCGCAGCTTGCGCAACTCCTCGCGCACCACCTCGTAAGGCTGGTCGCTCATAAGCCCGGCAATCGGCAAAGGCAGCTCGGCCAGCACCTTGCCATCCCGCACGACAACGAAGCCCCCTTCGATTTCGCCAAGCCGGTTAGCGGCGACGGCGATATCCTCGTCCGACACTCCGACGACACAGATATTGTGGCTGTCATGGCTGACGGTAGAAGCAATCGCTCCAGCTTTCAGCCCAAAACCATGCACAAAGCCTGTTGCGATGTTTCCGTTTTTGCCGTGACGCTCAACCACCGCGATTTTCACGACATCCTGTTCAAGATCGGGTTCAACGCCCGTCGGGCCGACTTTAAGCTCGAATTCGAGACTTTCGGTGATGATCTTGCCGGGAATGATGCCGATGGCACGCGTCTTGCCGCTGTTTGAATGCGAACGGAAACTGGCAGCACCGACGCGCTGCGCCTTCACGCTGTTGCGCCCCACCTCGGCAATTGTCTTGCCTGGGCAAACAGGCCTTCCGAAACCACACGTCCAGCCGACAAAACGATCTCGGCATGGCAACCTTCCAGACTGTCGATGACGACGAGATCGGCGCGCTGCCCCGGAGCCACCAGTCCACGGTCGAATAGACCGAAAGCGCGTGCTGCCGAAACACTGGCCGCACGATAGATGGCCAAAGGGGACACGCCACCGGCAATGGCGGTGCGGATCAGATAATCAAGATGACCCTGATCGGCGATATCCAATGGGTTGCGGTCGTCGGTGCAAAGCGCCAGAAACTGCGCATGACGCTCCGTGATAATCGGCATCAGCGCCTTGAGGTCCTTGGAGACCGAACCTTCGCGCACCAGAACATGCATGCCCTTGCGCATCTTCTCCAGCGCTTCTTCCGCGCTTGTCGCCTCGTGCTCGGTGCGAATGCCGACAGAGATGTAGCCGTTCAGGTCCTTGCCGCGCAGCAACGGCGCGTGACCATCAATGTGCCGCCCCTGAAAAGCCTGCAGCTTCGCCATGCATTCAGGGTCCTTGGCCAGAACGCCTGGAAAATTCATGAATTCGGCCAGGCCGATCACCTTCGGATGATCCGCAAAGGGCAGAAGATCAGCGATCAGCAGTTCCGCACCCGCCGTTTCCATATGGGTGGCGGGCACACAACTCGACAGCTGAACACGGATATCCATCACGGTTTCCAGCGCGCTATCCAGAAAGTATTTGATGCCTTCCGCGCCCAGAACATTGGCGATTTCATGCGGGTCGCAGATCACCGTCGTCACACCTTGCGGCAGTACACAGCGGTCAAACTCATGCGGTGTGATATGCGAAGATTCGATATGCAGATGCGTATCGATAAAACCCGGAACAACAATGCGTCCCGTAATGTCGATTTCCTGCTTGCCTTGATAGGTGCCGAACGTGCCGACAATGCGATCCCCGCAGATCGCAACATCGCTTTCCACGAGTTCGCCGGTGATGAGATCGAAGAAGCGGCCACCCTTCAGCACGATATCGGCAGGCTCGCGGCCTACACCCTGATCGATCATCCGTTCCAGCATCGCTTACTCCGTTCACACCTGAATCAATTCAAAAGAGGTTATCATAATGCAAGACGCGGCGGTAAGGTCGCCCTTCCGCCGCGTCTTCGCCAAACATCGCCTTGTTTTACCGCTGATATTCCATAATGCGGCTGCGGTTTAAAACCAGTTCGAGACGATTATCATCGAGCTGGTGCAAACATACGCGCCGTGTCCACGGACCATCCTGCAGCGTGAAGAGCGCGCGTCCATTGCCAATGTCTTCCAGTGGCATGGCTCGGCGCGTCGGGCCGATGCCGGAAATCACATGCCCGTCCTTGATGTCGAAACTGGCGCCATAGGTTGATGCCTGCCAGTGGCCATCCAGTTCTCTGCCGGCAGGTGTTACCGATGCCGGTATCAGACGACACGGAGCATAGCCGACTTCGCCTTCCAGCACCTCGCCCGTCCAGCGCAGCTTGATCGGCAACGAGGCCGAAAGGGATGAAGACCAGCCATCGCCTACATTGTACAAAGTGTCTTCGGCATCGAGACAGTTTGCGACGCCATTACGCATTTCCAGCCATAGCGGGCCGGTCTCGGCGACGTAAAGCCCATCGGGAATAGCGCAGCTGGTATCGGGCAGTTGTAAGCCGTATAGAGCGGCCATGCAGTCCCGTGCGATTTTATACGTGTTGGCATCTTCCCGATTGGAGACGACAACCATGCCGCTTTTCTCCTGCGGATCGAGCAGAAAATAGCTTTTGTAGCCGGGATGCGAACCGCCGTGTCCGACAAATGCCTTGCCGTCGATCCCGTTCCAGCGCAGGCCCAGACCATAGCCTGTAGGACGTCCATTCGACAGGTTGCGCTCGGCTGACAGATTGGCGAGCAGCCCCTTATAGGCGCCCTCGCCCTCCAGCAGCGCCTGCGTCCATATGGTCAAGGCCATGCCGCTGCCAACCAGACAGCCCGAAGCCGAAAGGTGCAAGCCAGCGGCGCTCAATTGCCATTTGTCACCCGACTGCCAGTAACCCGGCGCCAATCCCCGTATCGGATCGCTCCAGACGTCGGGCGTGCTGAGTGACAGACCGAGTGGCACAGAAACTTCGGACTGTATGAAATCGCGGAAACGGAAACCCTTGCGTTCCAGCGCAGCTTCCACCAGCCGATAGCCGGTATTGGAATAGGAGATTTCGCTGCCTGCTTCGAAATTAAGCCGCGTCAGCGAAGCCAGAAAATCCAGAAGCTGGTTTGCTTCGGTCTGCGTATAGACGGAAAGACCAAGCAGCGTCAGGCATTCGCGCGTATCGGGCAGACCGCCGGTCATGTCCAGTGCGCGGCCCACGGTCACATCGGCCAGTGGGCTTTGCAACTCCGGCAGATGGTCGCCAAGGCGATCATCAAGGCTGATGACATCACTATGGCTGAGAACCATCGCGCAGAACAAATGCTTGGTGATAGAAGCATAGCGCACGACGGTGTTGGCCGTAAACGGAACACCTGTTGCGAGGCTTTCCAGCCCGCCTGCATAGGCAAATTTGACCCCGTCCAGATCAAAACCGATAATTACACCACCGGGCTCGTCTTTCGCCCAGCTTCTCGAATAGACCTTCGCGGCCTGCGAGGCAGCGTTCCAGTCTGCATGCATTGACATAAAATCTCCGTCAGACAGCTCTTGCATTTCAACGCTCTCTGCGCGCGCATTCCCCCGCCGCCGAGCTGTTCCACGAACCAGGATGCCGAATGCTTGCTTTTTCAAGAAACATCGGGGGCGGCATTCCGTGTGATTGTGGCCGGATCGCAGATAATGCGGATTCTCTTGTCCACGCAAGACCGCCAGACAGCGTCACATGCGACACATGTTGCAGAAAACTCGTTTGCAATTTGCTTTCTGCGGGTCCACTACCCCCATGAACTGAACGATCAGCGTGAAGGAAAACTCCCAAGATGGCGACAGACCAACTGATTCCGGTATTCGATGGGCACAATGACGTTCTGCTGCGCTTGTGGTCTTCCAACAAGCCTGCACCGGAAAAGCGGTTTCTTGAAGGTGAGGACGTCGGCCATATCGACCTGCCCCGTGCCCGCAAAGGCGGCCTGGGCGGTGGACTATGCGCGGTTTATGTTCCGTCCCCCGCCCGAGAACTGGATACCGATGGCAATCTGCCGACGCCAAGCCAGCCGGACGCCATGAAGGCGACGCTGGGCATGGCGGCAATCCTGCAAAACATCGAACGCAAGTCGGAAGGACAAGTGCGCATCTGCCGGACGGCAGCAGACATTCGCGATGCTTTTGCCAATGGCATTTTCGCTTCCGTCTTTCACATTGAAGGCGTGGAAGCTTTCGATGAGAGCCTCGACGCGCTTTATGTTCTGCATGCTGCGGGCCTGAGAACGCTGGGCCCCGTCTGGAGCCGCCCTAATATTTTTGCGCACGGCATTCCCTTCCGCTTTCCTTCATCGCCGGATATCGGACCCGGCCTGACCGATCACGGCAAGGCGCTTATCCGCGCCTGCAATGAATTGAAGGTCATGGTCGATCTGTCCCATATGAATGAAAAAGGGTTCTGGGATATCGCAGCACTGTCCGATGCACCGCTGGTTGCATCACATTCCAACGCCCATGCGCTTTGTCAGCAGAGCCGCAATCTGACTGACCGGCAGCTCGACGCTATCCGCGATACTGGCGGTCTTGTCGGCCTGAATTTCGGCGTTGGCTTCCTGCGCGAGGATGGCAGACGCGACCCGAATACCGATCTGAACGAACTCGTGCGCCATGCGGACTATATCGTCAACCGCATCGGCATCGACCACCTCGCCCTTGGTTCGGATTTTGACGGCACAACGATCTCGAACAGCCTGCACAGCGTCGCCGACCTTCAGCGTGTAATCGAGACGTTCCGCAAGCATGGTTATGACGACGCTTCCATCGTCAAACTCGCCCATAAAAACTGGATCGACGTGCTTGAACGCACCTGGGGCGCGTAAGCCGCCGAACCAGTTTTGTATCTGAATATGGTGTCGAGGAGGCTTTCCAGGGCCTCCTTTCTTTTTCGCGCAAGACAGCGGCGTCAGTCTCCGTTACGGTTGACTGACCGCCTCGTCTTCAGTGTCGAGCCCCGAAATAATCCACAGCCCTTCACAATTTTTCGCGTAGCTTTCGATTTTTTTCTTTTTTAGAGCTACTATTTTCGAGTTTACTCTGGCATTGGGAAAATCGAAGGTTGATCCTTCACAAAAAATTGCATTCATATAAGCGCTACATAAAAACAGGGTTGCGCAAAGCGGACACGCCGGGATCGGCTAAGCCTGAATGCAGCCACTCAGCATGAGGAGGAAACATGCTTACCCGTCTGATCACGACTTCCGCGCTCACAGGCGTTCTTGCTCTTTCCATCGGTTCTCAGGCATTTGCCCAGACCGAATTGTCCTGGTGGCACGGCATGACCGGCGCCAATAACGAAATGATCAACGAACTCACCAAGGAGTTCAATGAAAGCCAGAGCGATTACAAGATCGTCCCGGTTTACAAGGGCAGCTACCCTGAAACGTTGAATGCAGGCATCGCCGCGTTCCGTTCCAAGCAGCCGCCGGCAATTCTTCAGGTCTTCGACGCGGGCAGCGGCGTGATGATGGGCGCTGAAGGCGCTGTGGTTCCGGCAGCCGAAGTGCTGGAAAAGGGCGGTTTCAAGTTCGACAAGTCGCAATATCTGCCGGGTATCGTCGCCTATTATTCCAAGCCGGACGGCACGATGCTGTCCTTCCCGTACAATTCCTCGTCGCCGATCCTCTATTACAACAAGGATGCCTTCAAGAAGGCTGGCCTGGATGAAAACAACCCGCCAAAGACCTGGCCTGAAGTGTTTGAAGCGGCCAAGAAAATCAAGACGAGCGGTGCTGCCCCGTGCGGCTTCACCTCGACCTGGCTGACCTGGATCCAGACCGAAAACTTCGCAGCCTGGAACAACGTTCCTTACGGCACCAACGAAAACGGCCTCGGCGGCACCGATGTGAAGCTGGAAATCAACTCCCCGCTTTACATCCAGCATTTCCAGTCGATTGCCGATCTCGCCAAGGATGGCGCATTCCGCTATGGCGGACGCACCTCGGAAGCAAAGCAGCTCTTCACGTCCGGTGAATGCGCGATGCTGACGGAATCGTCCGGCGGTCTCGGCGATGTGGTCAAATCCGGCATCAATTACGGTATCGGCCAGTTGCCTTATTATGAAGGTCACGGCCCGCAGAACACCATCCCCGGCGGTGCGGCGCTCTGGGTTTTCGCTGGTCTCAGCGATGATCAGTACAAGGGCATTGCACAGTTCTTCAACTTCCTGTCGCAGACCAAGATTCAGGTCAAGCTGCATGAGAAGTCCGGTTATCTGCCGGTAACGCTGGCTGCCTATGAAGAAACCAAGAAGTCGGATTTTTATGAAAAGAATCCGGGTCGCGAAACGCCGATCCTTCAGATGATGGGCAAGGAGCCGACCGAAAATTCCAAGGGCGTGCGTCTCGTCAACCTGCCGCAGGTGCGTGATATCCTGAACGAAGAGTTCGAAGCCATGCTCGGCGGCAAGCAGGACGCGAAGACCGCGCTCGAAAACGCCGTCAAGCGCGGAAACGAAGCGATCGCAGCCGCGCAATAAGTTTTAAATCAAGCAATGCCGCCTGCTCATAATCGAGTGGGCGGCTTTGTTTCCTGCAAGGAAATCGCCCGTGCAGAAAGTCACGTTCCCCAACAAGATTTTACCCTATTTCCTGCTGGCGCCGCAGATTGCATTGACGCTGGTATTCTTCTTCTGGCCCGCCAGTCAGGCCATCTATCAGTCCTTCATGCGTGAAGACGCATTCGGCCTGAAATCCATCTTCGTGGGACTGGCAAATTTCAGTGCTGTTCTTTCGGACCCGAATTATCTGCATTCCCTCAGGGTCACGATTGTCTTCAACGTCCTGACGGCTTTTGTGGCCATGGGCGCTGCCCTGTTGCTGGCAACCGCAGCCGACCGCGTCATTCGCGGCAAGACCCTTTATCGTACGTTGTTGATCTGGCCCTATGCCGTGGCGCCTGCCGTCGCCGGTATGCTCTGGCTGTTCATGTTCAACCCGGCCATGGGCACACTTGCCTATATCCTGCGCCGCAACGGCGTAGCTTGGGATCCGCTTCTCGACGGCAATCAGGCCATGGGCCTCGTTGTTTTCGCCGCTGCATGGAAACAGATTTCCTACAATTTCCTGTTTTTTGTCGCAGGCTTGCAGGCAATTCCTAAGTCGTTAATCGAAGCAGCGGCCATTGACGGCGCGCGCGGTGCGCGGCGCTTCTGGACCATCGTGTTTCCGTTGCTGGCCCCCACCTCGTTCTTCCTGCTGGTGGTCAACACGACCTATGCCTTTTTCGACACGTTCGGCATCATCCACGCCGTCACGGGGGGTGGCCCTGCCAAGGCCACGGAAACGCTGGTCTACAAGGTTTACAATGACGGCTTCGTCAATCTGAACCTCGGCTCGTCATCAGCCCAGTCGGTCATCCTGATGGCCATCGTCATCGCCCTGACTGCCTTCCAGTTCCGCTTCGTTGAGAAGCGCGTGCATTATTCTTGAGCGAGGCGGCCATGATCGAAAAACGCCCCATCTCCAATCTGATCGGCCACCTGATCCTGATCATCGGGATCATCATCGTCGCCTTTCCGATTTATTACACCTTCGTCGCCTCGACGATGAGTTCGTCGGAAATCATCCGTCCGCCAATCTCGCTCCTGCCCGGCAATCATCTTGTCGAGAACTACAACGAAGCCATATTCGGCGGTGTGGAGCGCGTTGTCGGCGTCAGCCTTGAAAGGCTGTTGTGGAACTCGTTTGTCGTGGCAATGGCGATTGCCGTCGGCAAGATCATCATCTCGTTCATGTCGGCCTTCGCGATTGTCTTCTTCCGCTTTCCGCTGCGCATGTTCTTCTTCTGGATGATTTTTGTGACGCTGATGCTGCCGGTCGAAGTACGCATTCTGCCCACCTACAAGGTCATCGTCGATCTTGGTCTGATCGATACCTATGCGGGGCTGACACTGCCCCTGATGGCATCGGCGACGGCGACATTCCTGTTCCGGCAGTTCTTCCTCACCATTCCGGGAGAGCTGGTTGAAGCCGCCCGTATCGACAATGCAGGACCGTTCCGCTTCATGCGCGACATCCTCTTGCCCCTATCGAAGACGAATATCGCGGCGCTCTTCGTCATTCTCTTCATTTACGGATGGACCCAGTATCTCTGGCCTCTGCTCGTTACCAATGATGCGAAAATGAACACTATCATCATCGGCCTGCGCCGCATGGTCGATTGGGCTGACGCTTCCACCCCGTGGAACTATGTCATGGTAACGGCAATTCTGGCCATCATCCCGCCGATCCTCGTTGTCGTGCTGATGCAGCGCTGGTTCGTCAAAGGTCTCGTGGAAACGGAAAAATAATGAGCAAGATCGTTCTTGATAATGTCCGCAAGAGCTATGGCGGCGGTATTGAAGTCATCAAAGGCGTTTCACTGGATATTCAGGACGGTGAATTCGTCGTTCTGGTTGGCCCATCGGGCTGCGGCAAGTCCACGCTGCTGCGCATGATCGCCGGTCTAGAAAGCATCACCGGCGGCACGATTGCCATTGGCGACCGGGTGGTCAACGATGTCGAACCAGCAGAGCGCGACATCGCCATGGTGTTTCAGAACTATGCGCTCTATCCGCATATGACGGTGCGCGACAACCTCGCTTATGGCCTGAAAAACCGTAAAACACCGAAAGACGAAATCGAACGCCGTATCGGCAAAGCAGCCAAGGCGCTGGAGATCGAGCAGTTCCTCGACCGCAGGCCACGCCAGCTTTCGGGTGGCCAGCGCCAGCGTGTCGCCATGGGCCGCGCCATCGTGCGCGAACCAGCTGCGTTCCTGTTCGATGAACCGCTTTCCAATCTTGATGCCAAGCTGCGTGTGCAGATGCGCGTCGAGATCAAGCGTTTGCAACGTTCTCTCGGCACGACCAGTGTTTATGTGACCCACGACCAGATGGAAGCCATGACCATGGCTGATCGTCTCGTGGTGCTGAATGCCGGAAATATCGAGCAGGTCGGCACGCCTATCGAGCTTTACGAGAAGCCTGCCTCGACCTTTGTGGCAACCTTCATCGGCTCTCCGTCGATGAACCTGCTCGAAGGTGGTGCAAGCACGCTCTGGCAGCCGGGAAGCGCCATCAGCGTCCCGTCGGGCACGTTCACGCTGGGTGTGCGTCCGGAAGACATGCGCATTCTTGAAGCCGGAGAACCGGCAGCAGACGGTTTCAATGCCGATGTGCGCATCGATGCGATTGAGCTGGTCGGCGCGGAAAGCTTCATTCATGGCTCGCTTTCTGACGGCAAACCGCTGGTCTTCCGCGTGGCCGGTCGTTCCAGCCACACGATTGATGAAGTTGTGAAGGTCGGTGCTTCGGCGCAGAACGTGCATCTTTTCGACGCGAATGGCCGTCGTATCGGCGACTGATTGAAACAGCCTTGCGCTCTGCAACCAGAGCGCAAGGCCACCTGTTTTCTGCGGCGCGCGATATTTACACCACCCTGAATAATCAATTTCCGTTTGAAATTTTATGCGTTACACAGAAACGGAATAATTTTCTCATTTCTGGGAACGCGTACTGAATGACTCATCAACAGATACTATCCTTCGCTGTGATCGTACTTATGATGGGGGCATTTATCTGGGGCAAGTTTCGGTACGACGTCGTGGCGCTTTGCGCGCTTTTGCTTGGCATCGCAGTTGGTGTCGTTCCCTTTGATAAAGCGTTTACTGGCTTTAGCGATGATATCGTCATCATTGTGGGCAGCGCACTGGTGGTCAGTGCGGGCGTTGCTCGCTCCGGCTTGATGCAGCTCGCCGTGCAGCGGTTCCTGCCGGAAATGAACAGCGTTCGATTGCAGTTGGCCGTCCTGGTCGCCATCGTGACGGTGCTCTCCGCCTTCGTGAAAAATGTCGGCGCGCTGGCGATCATGATCCCGGTCGCCTTTCAGTTTGCCCGCCGCTCCAATGTCTCGCCCTCGACATTCCTGATGCCGATGGCCTTTGGCGCGCTGCTCGGCGGATTGATGACGCAGGTTGGCACCTCGCCCAACATCGTCGTTTCACGCATTCGCGGCGAAATGGTCGGCGAACCTTTCACCATGTTCGACTTCACGCCGGTCGGCGCGGTGCTTGCAGCTGTCGGTCTTGTCTATCTCGTTTGCTTCTACTGGCTGGTGCCACAGCGTACCCGTGAAAACGTTTCTCTCAACGAAGCAATCAAGATCAAGAACTACGCTTCGGAAGCGCGCGTTTCTAAATCTTCTCCGATGGTTGGCAAACAGATATCAGAACTCATCCGCCCAGCCGAAGGCGAAGCCATGGTCACGGCCATTATCCGCAAGGAAGGACGCATCACGCCCTTGCCGGACACCGTGCTTGTCGAAGACGATATCGTCATGCTGGAAGGCGACCCGAAAGCGCTCGATACAGTCGTCAGCGCCGGCAAGCTAACGCTATCCGAAAACCGCGATCCGAACGACACAAGCGGTTCGACCGATATCGAGGTGGTGGAGGCTGTCATCGGCAAGAATTCGCATCTTGTCGATCTGTCGGCCCAGCGGCTGGAACTTTATGCGCGCTATGACGTCAATCTTCTCGCCGTCAGCCGCCCCGGCGAACGCATTACCGAGCGCTTGAGCGAAGTGCGCTTACGCTTCGGCGATGTATTGGTGCTTCAGGGCAGACAGGCCAGCCTATCCACCTTCCTGCCGGAATTCGAGCTTTTGCCCTTGGCGCGGCGCAAGCTGATGCTTGGAAATGTTCGCAAGAGCCTCATACCGCTGGCAATTCTGATTGTTGCCATTGGCGCGACGGCTTTGAGCATCGTACCGGTTGCCGTGGCGTTCTTCGCAGCCGCAGTTGCGATGCTGCTTTTCAAGGTCATCCCGCTCAACGAAGTTTATGACGAGATTGACGGGCCTATTCTGGTGATGTTGGCGGCGCTGATACCGGTGTCGGACGCACTCAGAACCACAGGCGGCACTGATCTGATAGCCGAAGCGCTCGCCTCAATAGGCCACCAGTTGCCGCCCGCCGGAGCGCTGGCGCTGATCCTCGTCGCCGCAATGATGGTGACGCCGTTTCTCAACAATGCCGCAACGGTTCTGGTCATGGCTCCGATTGCAACCAGCTTCGCCTCCGGCCTTGGTTTCAAGCCGGAAGCTTTTTTGATGGCTGTGGCGATAGGCGCGGGCTGCGATTTCCTCACCCCCATCGGCCATCAGTGCAACACACTGGTCATGGGACCGGGCGGTTACAAATTCAGCGATTATCCGCGCCTTGGACTGCCACTCTCCATCATCATCGCCATCGTGACCGTGCCGACACTGATGTTCTTCTGGCCGCTTAACTAGAGCTTCTGAGCGCGGATCCAGGCGAGGCTTTCCTCCACAATCTTCTCGATCGGGTCGGCTACGTCGGCCCGGAAAACAAGCGGCTCGCCCACCGGGCTTTCCAGCGTTGCAATCTGGCTTTCGAGCATGGCGACCGGCATGAAATGGCCTGTACGGTGGCCCATATGCTCGTGGAGAACTTCGAAAGTGCCGTCGAGAAAAATGATCATAACCGGGGCTCCGGCAGCGGCGCGCAAACGGTCACGATAGACTGCTTTCAGCGCCGAACAGGAAACGACAATGCCGTCATTTGCTGCGGCAAGGTGCTCACCAATCTTGTCCAGCCAAGGCCAGCGATCTTCATCCTGAAGCGGAATACCCGCCGACATTTTATCGACATTGGCCTTTGGGTGCAGCGAATCCCCTTCCAGAAAGGGCAACTGCAATTCGGCGGCAATCTTCTCGCCGACGGTGGACTTTCCGGACCCCGAAACGCCCATAACAATCATACGCAGCATCAATATCCTCACAGGCTTGCCGACGCGCTGGCATCGGCATGCGAAGTCAAACAATCTTCGCAAAAACAAAACGGATCACGCAACACGAGCGATGTGCGGCGTAACCCGTCGACCTGTCAAGCTTCAGTTAAAATAATGTGGCTCAATTGAGCGGGATCGCGTTGCCATCTTTGTGAGACTGATAGGCGCCGGACATCGCATCATATTGGGCGCGAATGGCATCAAGGCGCTTTTCAAGCCGCGAACGATCCGGTTCCGGCAAAGCTGCGACCAGCTTGGGCAAAGAATGGCTATGCCAGAAGGCATTGTCGCGATTATAGCCGCCCGGCTCCAGCGTGAAGACTTCTTTCAGAATTTTCAGATCGTGCGGGATGGAAAACGCATCGCGCGAATCTTCATGGCTGAACAGATAATAGAAATTGTCGAAGCCGCTCCAGGTGATAGCCGAAAGGCACATCGAGCACGGCTCATGGGTGGAAAAGAACACCATATCCTTGGTGTTTGGCCTTCCCTTTTCCGGCATCTCATAAAAGCGCTTCAGCGTGTGCACTTCGCCGTGCCAAAGCGGATTTTCCGTCTCATTATTGGTTTCGGCCAGGACGAGCGAGAGATCGGATTTTTGCAGGAGTGCTGCGCCGAAAATCTTGTTGCCGGCGGCAACGCCCTTTTCCGTCAGCGGGATGATATCATTCTCGAGGACTTCAATCAGTCGTTCCAGAAGCTTCAGATCGTTCGACTGCAAAGGCTCTCTCCTCATCTATCATCGGAAAATACGCCGGGCGCGAACGCCCGGCGTCACAAGACTATTCTGCGAAGAATGCGAAGCGGATCACGAACAGGGCTGCGACCAGCCAGGTTGCGAGGTGAACCTCGCGTGCCTTGCCCGTGAAAGCCTTCAGCACAACATAGCTGATGAAGCCGAAGGCAAGACCATTGGCAATCGAGTAGGTCAGCGGAATGGCCAGTGCGGTCAGCGCAGCAGGCGTTGCTTCCGTAATGTCGTGCCAATCGATTTCAGTCAGTTCGCGCATCATGAGGCAAGCCACATAGATCAGCGCTGGTGCGGTTGCGTAAGCAGGCACCGAACCGGCGAGCGGCGAAATGAACAGGGCAGCAAGGAATAACACCGCTACGACGAATGCCGTAAGGCCGGTGCGACCGCCTGCCTGCACGCCAGAAGCGCTTTCGACATAAGCCGTCGTGGACGAAGTGCCCAGCAGCGAGCCGCCGAGAATGGCCGTGCTGTCGGCAAACAGCGCGCGACCGAGACGGTTCGGCTTGCCCGGTTCGATCAGGCCGCCACGCTTGGCGACGCCGATCAGCGTGCCTGTGGCGTCGAACACTTCAACCAGCACGAAAACCAGGATCACGTGCAGAATGCCGGTATGGAGCGCGCCCATAACGTCGAGCTGCAGGAAGGTCGGTGCAAGGCTTGGCGGCGCGGAGAACACGCCATTGAACTGGCTGATGCCAAGCGCAATCGACGCAATCGTAATAACCAGAATTCCGATCAGGATCGAACCACGAACCTTGAGCGCATCCAGAACCGCGATGATGAAGAAACCGGCAATAGCAAGCAGCGTACCGGCTTTGGTCAGATCGCCAAGGCCGACAAGCGTTGCCTCATTGCCGACCACCACGCCTGCAGTTTTCAAGCCGATGAGCGCCAGGAACATGCCGATACCGGCTGCAATCGCGCTTCGAAGCGAATGCGGAATGCCTTCCACCAGCCAGCGGCGGATACCCGTTACTGTCAGAAGGAGGAAGATGACGCCGGAAATGAAAACAGCTCCGAGCGCCTGCTGCCAGCTGAAGCCCATGGCTCCAACGACCGTGAACGCGAAGAATGCGTTGAGGCCCATGCCGGGCGCCATGCCGATCGGCCAGTTGGCGACAAGCGCCATGATGATCGAGCCGAGCGCAGCGGCAAGACAGGTCGCCACAAAGACCGCGCTTTTATCCATGCCCGTGGAGGACAGGATATCCGGGTTGACGAAGATGATGTAGGACATCGTCAGGAAGGTCGTCACGCCAGCGATGATTTCAGTCCGCGCGTTGGTGCCGTGTTCCTGTAACTTGAACAGCTTTTCGAGCATCGTTCCTCCGAGGCAAGTAGGCCCGTTTCTCGGGTGCCCACGCCAATTCCGCCACGGACAGACCTGCTGTACCGCCACGGAATACAGAATGGAGCAACCCTATGGGATTGCCAAAATGTTAGACGCCGCCGCATTTTGCGCGGACGGACTGGTTCCCCTTACACCTCATTGCAGACAAAGCACAGTTCCCTACCGCGATCTGTACACAATTCTGCCTTGAGAATGCCTATTTATTGACTTGATGGAGTGTGGACTGACTTGCCCGCCGACGCCAGTTCCCCATTTGCGGGGAAATATTTGAAAGTGCTTCAAAAAAAGCGCCCACCCGAAGGGCGGGCGCATCTACCAACATACTGATTAGAAAACGCTTTTAAGCAGAAGCGCGGTCGCATACATGCCGAGCGCGAAAAACGTGTGCGCCACGAGGTTCATAATACGGACATGTCGCGCATTCGGCAAACGGGATGCCGCCCAACCGATTCCCAGTCCCGGCTGCAACAGAAACCAACCGGCCGCGACGGTGAGTATGCCAAAGATCCAGACGGGAAGAAAGACGGGATTCTCAAACCACGCCGCACCGCCGTAAAATGCGAAAATCACGCCGTAGAGAATACCGACAACATAGTGCCCGATCCAGCCAAGCGCGACCTCGTGCCGATAGGGAGCGGCGTTGCCGATGTCATCATGGAAAATCTGGCCTTCACGCAGATGCCAGAACCAGCGGCCAACCCTGCCCCAGTTTGGAAGCGACTGTCCCGGCATGGCAGCCAGCACAATTGCCCAAATGTCCATCACGATTGTTGCGCCGATCCCGATCAGGATACCGCGCCAAAAAAGGTCCATCATCTTGCGAGCCCTATCGTCCTGCGAGCTTAAATGTCATCGGGCGATCAGTTAGCAATCTGATCGCCCGATGCGCAAGGATGCCAGTCTCAGTATAGTTATTTTCTCACAATATTACGGCAAAGCCGCTGTAACAATCGCTTGAATAGTCATAGCTCTGAAAAGAGAGCGACGATGAAGAAACACTCAAAGCCTGAACATCTTGACTGTGATATGCTCTTCACCATCAGCCCCCGCGAGATTGAGTATATGAATGACTGCGCAGGAAACAATTCAAAGTTGTCTCAAAACGGGATCAGAAATGTCCCAAATGCAAATGAATCTCGAAAAAACCGGCGAAAATAGATCGACTAGCACAATGAAATGACGCTCGCACGACATGTCTGCCGCCCGCTTGAGAGTGCTAATATTTCAATAGAAGGGTGGAAAATATTGCTAGCGAGAAAGCGCTGAACGTAAATGAAAATTCTAAAATACTATTTTCGATATAGCTAAAAAAGCAAAAGCGCCGGGACTGGAGACCGACGCTTTGTCACTTTATTTCGATTTTACTTACGGGGCGATCCTTCGAAAGACGCTCCATACGCACTTATCGACCGAATACGGCGCTCTGGATCTGCGAACGCGAAACACCGATGTCGGCAAGAAGATGGTCGTCCATTGCACCGAGTTCACGAACTGCACGGCGACGGGATACATACTGTTGGAATTTCTGACGAATGTTCATTTGCTCTCTCCTCATTTGGATGACCATCAAATAGGCGTTTGTCTAAATTTCCACCACGGATATGATTGCAAATGAGGCATGCATTTTCGCGAGAGCTCAAAGCCTTGAAAAAGGCGAAATCGCACATCTCAATTTATACTGGCGCGACGTCGATTTTTACTAAAATGTCTTTTGCCAAAGCGCCTCCAATCGATTAGATCGGGAAAGAGCCTCCTCCCCTCTTTCGGCCTCCACGCTTTCGGACCCGTCTTTACGGACATTGCCATGCTTTACGGAATTTTCCTCGCGTTTGCTTCTTATGCCGCATTCGCCATCAGCGATGCCTGCGTCAAGTTTATTGACGGCTCGCTGTCACCTTATGAAACTGCCTTTTTTGGCGCTGTACTTGGTTTGCTTGCTGTTCCATTCACCAAGAAAGCCAGCGACACCTGGCTCGATATGTTTCGAACCACAAATGTGAAAATGTGGCTCCTGCGCACAGTCACGGCCACCATGGGCGTGGTGGGCAGTGTGACAGCCTTTACGCATCTTTCCATGGCCGAAGCCTTTGCGCTGATTTTCCTGCTGCCTGCATTCGTCACCATATTGTCGGTCGTTTTCCTCAAGGAACAGGTCGGCTGGCGGCGCTGGCTGGCGGTCGCCATCGGCTTTGCAGGCGTTCTGGTGGTGCTCCGCCCCGGCTTCCGTGAATTATCCATCGGTCATCTCGGCGCGCTTGCCGGCGGCATGGGCGGCGCGGTTGGTATCATCATTTTCCGTGTGATGGGTAAAAACGAAAAGCGCATCTCGCTTTATACGAGTGGACTTGTCGGCCCCATCGTGATTTGCGGCGCGCTGATGGTGCCGACCTATCAGGCTCCCGATACGATGCAGTGGGTCTATCTCGCCGGATATGGCCTGCTCGCAGCACTTGCCAATATCCTGCTGATGCTGGCTGCCAATCATGCCCCCGCCAGCGCGATTGCCTCGCCGCAATATAGCCAGATGATCTGGGCGATCCTGTTTGGCTATTTCGTTTTCCACGATCATATCGACACGGCGATGCTGATCGGCATCGTGCTGATCGTCATCTCCGGCATGTTCACATTCATCCGCGAACGCCAGCGTGGCGTGGAAGGTCCGCCAGCCGTCGCGACGTCGGACCCCACTGCTGCACTGGTTGAAGAACACCCCGCGCAATAGCCGCTTCTCGACCGCTGCGGTCAGCTCCCATCATGGCAGGTTTGAATATCGGCTTGCCATGATGTAAAAACATGATAATCATCCTCATATTAAATGGGGTATGCCTGACTGCGGGATATCCTTCCGATCTCCCCGAAAGGACGGCTCCGGCATTGAGCTTCTGGCATTCCATGACCTGGCACGCAGAAGGCATTCGGGTGGTCGCCCCGGTCAAATGGCGTGTGTTCGACGGTCTGGTCTGCGCGTTTTGGGAAGCAGAAAGCCAGACCGGCGCGACAGGTTATTTCCTGTCTGACGATCCGCGCATCATGATCTTTTTCAACGATGTGTCGTCGAACATCAGCATATCCAACACGCAAAGCGCGCTGAAACAGCATTTTCGCCCGATGATGCGGGCGATCTATTTGCCCGCCGGGTTGCCGCTTTGGACAAAGACAGTTTCGATGCACCGTTTCTCGCATCTGAACCTGCATTTTCATAAAGACCGGCTACTCAAGTTCCTGACACCGGCCGTCGGCACCTCCGCTGCGATGGCGGCGTTGCGAAGTCCTGCGGAAATTCAGGATATCGGGGCCGTTGAAACGCTAGCCAGACTGCTGGTGGATGAGACGTCAAACCCATCGAAACATGCGCTTTTCGCAGAAAGCCTTGTCGGCAGCATTCTGGCCGGTCTTCTCGACATTGGGGGTGACGAGAACAGCCAGGGCTACGGTCGTCTGACCCAAGCGCAGATGAACAAGCTTCACGCCCGTTTTAATGCCTGCAGCGACGGACGGCTCAGCGTTGCAGAAATGGCCTCAACTGTAGGCCTCTCCGAAAGCTGGTTTTCCAACGTCTTCAAGCAGACAACCGGAAAGACGCCACTGCAATGGCAGCTCGGCAAACGCATTGATCTGGCGCAGGATTTATTGACCGGCAATGGTGATGTGACGGTTGCAGGCGTTGCTGCGCAACTTGGCTTTACCGATCAGGCGCATCTCACCAAGGCGTTCCGACAGATTGTTGGCGAAACGCCTGCCGCATGGCGTCGTTTGCAGCAGCGCCGGTCTGACTGAGATCGGATCAGCACGCTATCAAGCCCCACCCGAACATCACCGGATGGGGCCTAACTTTTACCATGTTTGACGAAGCGTTGCTGTGATCTCGCGGCCCGGATTGTAGAAATACGCACCGGAACCGCCATTGGCGACATGCTTCTCATCGAACAGATTGCTCGCATTTACCTGAAGCGTGGTGTTTTCCTTGATATTGTAGCTGAACGACGCATCAACCACGACGCTGGACTCACCCATGCCTATTTTTGGTGTCGGGTTGTTCGCATTGCCCAGATAATACGAGCTGATGTAACGCGCGCCCACACCGAAGGTCATGTCGCCCCGCGGCCCATTGCCTTCCAGCGTATAGGTGCCCCAGATGGACGCCATGTGCTCTGGAACCATGGCAAGGCGATTGCCGTCGTAAATACCGCCCGGCTCTTCGATCTTGGAGTCGATATAGCTATAGGCCGCGATCACGTTGATGTTGCGCGCGACTTCCGCCTTCGCTTCAAGTTCAACGCCGCGATGCCGCACTTTCTCGACACTCGAAGGCAGATAGGTCACGTTGTCATAGACGGTGAAGTTTTCCTTGGTCAGATCGTAGATCGCCGCGCTGAACAATGCAGGGAAAGCATCCGGCTGATATTTGACGCCGATTTCATACTGCTTGCCGGTCGTGGGTTCGACACCAACATCGGCAGGCGCAACGGACTCTGCATAGCTGGCATAGGTCGCGACTTCATCGGTTATGCGGTATGTAACGCCAAAGCGCTTGCTGAAATCGCTGTGATCACCTTTATCGGTAACGCTTGTGAGCCGGTTTTCTTCGGTGAGGTCGAGCCAGTCATTGCGCAGTCCCACAGAGAAGATCAGCTTGTCGTACAAGACGACATCCTGCTGAAGATACAGCCCCGTGGTCTTCTGCTTGTCCCGCGTGCTCGTATAGGGCGCGGTTGAAAGCGGGCCGCCGGTATAAACGGGGTTTGTCCAGTCGATGCCGGGTGCCGCGCCCCACGATGTGGCGTTGCTCGACTTGTAATTGTTATACTCAAGGCCAACCAATGTGCGGCTTTCGACATTGTCGAAATTGGCCTCATAAAGAAAATGCGAGTCGATGATGAACTGCTCGTTGGAGCTTTCGTTACCGAAGAAATAGCGATCCGCGATCGTAGAACCGTCGGTCGGTGTACCGCCGATATAGGCATAACCGAAATCGCTGTCCGTCTTGCTGTAGCGTGCATTCGAGCTGAAGCTCAGACCATTGCCGAAGTCATGATCGAACATGGCGCTGAGCGCGTTTCGCTTTGTGCCGCGGAAATTATAGTCCGGTTCGCCAAAAAAGCGGCTCCGGCTGAAATCCGTACCAATGGGTTGTCCACCGCTGCCGGGGGTGCCGTTCTTGTACAGATGATCATAAATCACGGTCAGGCTGGTTGCAGCATCAGGCCGCCAGGTCAGTCCACCCATGACGAATTTATCGTCATTGCGCGAATAGTCATACTCGGCATTGGCGTCCTGCAACTTGCCGGTAAAGCGGTAGGAAAGCGTGTCATCCTTGGTGATGTTCCCGCCAAAATCGAGGCCGACTTCCTTGTGCTCGTAAGAACCGCCGGTGATATAGGCTTCCCCGAAACGTTCGCTTTTCGGGCGCTTGGTCACATAGTTCACCGCGCCACCGGGCTGCGCAACGCCGAAGCCTGACGAGTTCGAACCTTTCAGAACTTCCACACGTTCATAGGCGAAAGGTTCCTCGCGGATGCCGCCGAATGGTGAGCCGACAACCAGTCCATCGCGGTAAGTGTAAGCGTCGAAACCACGGATCTTGAAATAGTCGAAGCGATCGTCAGAACCGTAAAAGTCCGTGTTGACGCCAGACGTATATTGCAACACCTGCTCAACGGTCTGTGCGTTGCGGTCCTGAATTTCCTTCGCCGTGATCACCGAGACCGAAGCGGGCGTATCCAGAATTTCAGCCGGGATCTTGCCGGCGATTGTCGTTTTGCGTGCAACGATGGACTTGGAATCGTCGTCGCTTCCACCCGTGCCGTCGACGGTAATGGTCTGGAGAACCGTCGCAGAGCCCGACGTCTCGGCCGCATCCTGAGCGAAGGCCATGCCCGGCATGATGAGCGCCAGCGCCGTACAGCCCAACAAGGCGGCATTACGTTGAAGGATTCTGGTTTGCCTGCTGTTATCAAGTGTCTTTGCGATGTCCATGCTCACGTTCCAGAATCCGGTTATGCGATAATCGTCGGCCACCAGGGCCGACAGCGTTGCTTAGATTTTGGGATGTTGTCAGAAGCTCTGCCTAGCTGAACCGTTGAAAACGTCCCCATTCAGCCGACCGGGAATCTGAACCTCAATACCCTCAAAACCGCATTAACTTGAGAGCAGTTGTCCAGTATTGTAGAAATCTGCTTTTTTGTAAAAAGCCACGGATATTTCATACAGCTCCGGCCAAGCCTCCAGCATCGCACTTGACTGCGTATATTTAACCTGAGAGTGAAAGGCCACTTTTAAAGCGCCTAGCACTACAGTTGCAAATTCGTCAGGCCGTGGCGAAACGAGTGATTTTCGAGCACCGGCGCGGAGCGTACTTTTGGGTACGTGAGCACCGGAGCACAGGAAATTGCTCGTTGCAGACCGGCATCACGAAGAGTGCGACGGTAGTGCTAACAACAAGGAGAATGCGCCCTATGTCGTGGTTCATTCGTTCGCCGCTGATGTTCGTCGCATCGATGCTGTTTGCAATGGGCGTGACATTAGCCGCAACCGGTTCGGCCTCCGCCGATGAAAGCCAGACCTACCCCATTGTGATCAAGCATGCTTTCGGCACAACGACCATTACCGAAAAGCCGAAGCGGATAGCGACAGTCGCATGGGCGAACCATGAAGTGCCGCTGGCTCTGGGCGTGGTGCCGGTTGGTTTTGCCGCCGCAAATTTTGGCGATGATAACGGCGATGGCCTGTTACCATGGGTTGAAGAACGACTGAAAGAGCTGGGCGCGGAAAAGCCGGTCCTGTTCGATGAAGGTGACGGCATCGACTTCGAAGCCGTGGCGGAAACCAAACCTGATGTCATCCTCGCTTCCTATTCCGGTTTGAGCCAGTCGGATTACGATACGCTGAGCCAGATCGCTCCGGTCGTGGCCTATCCCGAAGCGCCATGGTCCACAGACTGGCGCGACATGATCCGCCTCAACAGCGCAGGCATGGGCATGGCTGCCGAAGGCGAGGCGCTGATCAAGAAAATCGACGGTGAAATTGCCGATGCTGTAGCCGCCTACCCACATCTGAAGGGCAAGTCGGCGATGTTTGTCACCCATCTCGACGCAACGAACCTCAGCACGATCAATTTCTATACGACGAACGATACGCGGGTACGGTTCTTCAACGATCTCGGGCTGAAATCCCCCAAGAGCGTTGTCGATGCATCCAAGCCCGGCCAGTTTTCCGGCTCGATCAGCGCCGAACATATCGATGCATTCGACGATGTGGACATCGTCGTCAGCTATGGCAGTCAGGAACTGTACGACGCAATGAAGAGCAATCCGCTGATGGCTAAAATGCCGGTGGTTACCCAAAATGCCATCGTCATGCTGGGCAGAAACCCGCTTGGCACGGCTGCAAACCCTACCCCGCTCTCCATATCATGGGTGCTGAAGGACTATGTCGCCTTGCTTGCACAGGCGGCTGACAAGACGAAATGACAGCCGACAGTAGCCAAACTGCCCCTTATACACCGCAATTCGGCAGGCCACATCGCACAAGAGCGCTGTGGCTGGCAGTCGTGATCGTCTGCCTTGCACTTCTTTGCTTCCTGTCGGTTTCGCTTGGCACCCGCGACGTGAGCTGGGCTGACATTCTTGCGGCGCTTGGCGGTCAGGTTGATTCAATCGGTCAGGCGGCAGTGTCGCTGCGCATTCCACGCACCTTTCTTGCATTGGTAGCGGGCGCAGCGCTTGGGCTTGCCGGGGCCGTCATGCAGGGCGTGACACGCAATCCGCTCGCCGATCCGGGCATACTGGGCGTCAATATGGGCGCTTCCCTTGCCGTGGTCATTGGCGTCGCATGGTTTAACATCGCTTCGTCGCAGGCCTTTATCTGGGCGGCCGTTCTCGGTGCGGGATGTGCCGCGGCCTTTGTTTATACGATCGGCTCGCTCGGTCGCGGTGGCGCGACACCGCTCAAGCTTGCGCTCGCGGGTGCGGCCACATCCGTCGCATTTTCGTCGATGGTGATCGCCGTCGTACTCCCGCGCAACGACATTGCAGGCGGTATCCGCTCCTGGCAGATCGGCGGCGTCGGCGGAGCAACATTCGACCGAATTTCGCACGTAGTGCCCTTTCTCGCTGTCGGCTTTCTCATCAGCCTTCTATCGGCGCGCAAGCTGAATTCACTGGCGCTCGGCGACGAACTTGCCGCAGGCCTTGGCGAAAACGTCGCCTTCGCGCGCGCCATGGCGGCGCTCGGCGCCATCCTTCTGTGCGGCGCGACAACCGCCATTTGCGGCCCCATCGGCTTTGTCGGCCTGATTGTCCCGCATCTCTGCCGTCTACTCATCGGTGTCGATCACCGCTGGCTCCTGCCCTTTTCCGCACTGATCGGCGCATGCCTGCTGGTTGGCGCAGATGTGGTTGGTCGCCTTATCGCCCGACCGGCGGAACTTGATGTCGGCATTGTCACAGCTTTTGTCGGTGCGCCGTTCTTCATCTGGATCGTGCGACGTCAACGGGTGCGGGAGCTGTGACCATGTTATCGCCTACCGCAGCCACGATTGCGCAGAACCGCCGCCTGCGCGCTCGAAAGCGCACCGCCATCATCGCCATGTTGCTGGTGCTGCTGGCTGCGTTTTTCGCGCTGACACTGATGCTCGGCCAGTCCTTTACGCCACCCTCCGACGTGATACGTGTATTGCTCGGCGAACACGTTCAGGGTGCAAGCTTCACTGTCGGCCAGCTCCGCCTGCCCCGCGCAGTGCTGGCAGTTCTGGCCGGACTGAGCTTCGGGCTGGGGGGCGTGGCCTTTCAGATCATGCTGCGCAATCCGCTGGCAAGCCCCGACATTATCGGGATCAGTTCAGGGGCGAGTGCTGCCGCGGTCTTCGCCATTGTCGTGCTTTCCATGAGCGGCCCGGCCGTTTCCATCTTCGCAGTTGTTGCAGGCTTGGGTGTCGCCTTGCTGGTCTATGGCCTGTCGTTTCGAAACGGTGTTGCGGGCACGCGGCTGATCCTTGTCGGCATCGGCGTTTCCGCCATGCTGGAAAGCTTCATCGCCTATATCCTTTCCAGCGCCCCGGCGTGGAACCTTCAGGAAGCGATGCGCTGGCTGACGGGCAGCGTCAACGGTGCCCGTCTGGACCAGACACTGCCGCTGCTTCTGGCCCTTTGCGTTTTCGGTGGCCTGTTGTTGAGCCGCAGCCGCGATCTGGAGGCGCTCCGGCTTGGTGACGATACTGCCGCAGCACTTGGCACACGTGTCGCCACAACCCGCATCATCGTCATCATCGCAGCCGTTGGCATGATTTCCTTCGCAACGGCCGTAACAGGACCGATTTCATTCGTCGCTTTTTTGTCCGGACCAATTGCTGCGCGCATCATCGGCAATAAAGGCTCGCTGCTGATCCCCTCTGCACTTGTTGGGGCTGCACTCGTGTTGGTCGGCGACTATTGCGGACAATTCCTACTGCCGAGCCGATATCCGGTGGGCGTCGTCACTGGCGCGCTCGGCGCGCCCTACCTGATCTTCCTCATCATACGCGTCAACCGGACCGGAGGTTCGCTATGACCACACACACACTCACCGTAAACCAGCTGTCGTCGGGCTATGACGATACGCTCATTCTGGATGGTCTCGACCTCGAAGTCCCATCCGGTAAGATCACGGTGATCGTCGGCGCGAATGCCTGTGGCAAGTCCACTCTATTGCGCACCATGTCGCGACTGCTTGCGCCGCGAAAGGGACAAGTACTTCTGGACGGGAAATCCATTCACAAAATCCCGTCTCGCGAACTGGCGCAAACCCTGGGCCTGCTCCCGCAATCGCCTATTGCGCCAGAGGGTATCACCGTTGCCGACCTTGTCAGTCGTGGCCGTAATCCGCATCAGAAAATGTTTGCCCGCTGGACGCGAGAAGACGATGAGGCTGTAGCCGCAGCGCTAAAGGCGACCCAGACTGCGACGCTCGCCGAACGCCCCGTTGACGAACTTTCCGGCGGCCAGCGCCAGCGCGTCTGGATCGCCATGGCATTGGCGCAGCAGACGGAAGTTCTGTTGCTTGACGAGCCGACGACCTTTCTCGATATCGCCCATCAGGTCGAGGTTCTCGATCTTCTGACCGACCTGAACCGGGAACGCGGCACCACCATCGTTATGGTACTGCACGATCTCAATCTCGCTGCCCGTTATGCCGATTTTCTGGTTGCGATGAACGACGGTCGCCTGCACGTGTCCGGCGCACCGCACGATGTGCTGACCGAAAAGACAGTTGCAGATGTTTTTGGACTGGAAAGTCGCATCATCACTGATCCCACTTCCGGGCGACCGATGATGCTGCCGATTGGACGCAATCGCATGAAAACCGATATCGGAAATGAAACGGCCATCGCCTGACCGTGATAGCCGTCACATGCACTTGCTGCATGGCAGGCATGCAAGGAATTCTATTCAAAACGCGCTGTTCCATCGCCATTTAACAATCACGGACGAAGAAACTGTCCGTAATGGAGATGAAAATGTTTGCCCGTTTTAACAATCGTTTCGGTCGTGCATTCGCGCAATTCGGTAGTGCTGTCCGCGCTTCTGCTGCAATGCGGGTTGGTCATCAGCCCGCTGCGAAAGACCTTGAGACGCTCGGCATCGATGCAAAGCAGTTCCGCGAAATTCACGGATAACATTCGCGTAAAGAGTAGTTTGTATCCGCGTTATCAACAGCCCCGGCAAAACCGGGGCTGTTTTGTTTATATCAGTCCTCGTCGGTTGCCATCTGTGCCAGAAGAGCACCCTTGCCGCGCTGGCGCATGATCATCGGAACCACGACAGCGGCGATTGCGAGCGCGATCAGCACAATCGACACCCACGAATGGACAAGCGCCATTGGATTGCCCTGACTGATCTGCAACGCCTGACGCAAGCTCTTTTCCGCCATCGGCCCGAGGATCAGGCCAACGACCACCGGCGCGATCGGATAGGAAAAGCGCCGCAGCACATAGCCCAGAAGACCGAACGCCAAAAGTAGCCCCAGTTCGAACGAGACTGGCAGCCCGAACAACATCGACGTTGAAGCATTGGCGCCAATCGTGCCGAGCGTCGCGAACACCAGAATACCCGCATAAAGCCAATGGCGCGGGATGGTGAGCATCTTCACCCACAGGCCGATCAGCGGCAGGTTCAAGATGAGCAGCATCAGATTGGCAACGAGCAAGCTCGCCACCAGTCCCCAGACCAATGAGGCATTGGTCACGAAGAGAAGCGGCCCCGGCTGCAAGCCGAACTGCTGGAAACCGGCCAGCATGATCGCTGCCGTCGCGGTGGTCGGCAGACCGAGCGTCAGAAGCGGCACAAGCGTACCGGCAGCCGATGCGTTGTTGGCGGCCTCCGGCCCGGCAACGCCTTCGATTGCGCCCCTGCCGAATTCTTCCGGATGTTTGGAGAACTGGCGTTCCGCCGAGTAGGACAGGAAGCTCGACACATCAGCGCCGCCCGCAGGCATGGCGCCAATCGGGAAGCCGATGGCCGTGCCGCGCAACCACGGCATCCATGAGCGTTTCCAGTCGTTCTTGGTCATCCAGACTGAACCCTTGACCGCGATGACTTCATCATCGGGACCAAGCTTTTTGGACACGACTGCCAGCGTTTCACCGATGGCAAACAGCGCCACCGCCAGCGTCGTGACGTTGATGCCGTCGAGCAGGTTCGGCGTCCCCATGACAAGGCGCGCCTGCCCGGTCAGCTGATCGATACCGATCAGGCCGAGTGCAAGGCCGATAAACAGCGATGTGAGGCCGCGAAGGGTTGAATCGCCGAAAGCCGCCGAAACAGTCATGAATGCCAGCAGCATCAGCGCGAAATATTCGGAGGGACCGAAAGACAGAGCGAATTTCACCACCCATGGGGCAACGAAGGCGAGCGCCAGCGTGGCGATGAGACCGGCAACGAAAGAGCCTATGGCCGCTGTGGCCAAGGCGGGACCGCCACGCCCGGCCCTTGCCATTTTGTTGCCTTCCAGCGCTGTAACAATGGAGGCGCTTTCACCCGGCGTATTGAGAAGGATCGATGTGGTTGATCCGCCATACATGCCGCCATAGTAAATACCGGCAAACATGATGAGCGAACCGGACGGGTCCAGCTTGTAGGTCACCGGCAGAAGAAGCGCTACGGTGAGCGCCGGTCCGATACCCGGCAGAACGCCGACCGCTGTGCCAAGCGTAACGCCGATCAGCGCATAAAGAAGGTTTGACGGTTCCAGCGCCACCATCAAACCGCTGGCGAGAAGTGCTACAGTATCCATGATATTGCCCTCGCCGTTAGACGAAACGTTCAAGCCAGCCGGACGGCAGCGACAGCTGAAGACCACGCGCGAAAATGAACCAGATCACGAAGGCAAAGACGATGCCTGCGGGAACGCTGATCCAGAACTTGCGATAGCCAAAGCCGCGCGCGGTTGCTGCGAACAGCAATCCGGTGGCGAGCGAAAATCCGGCTGTCTTCATCGTCAGCATCTGGATAGCCAGACCGCCGATGATCCATGCCATGGGGGCAATTTCCTGGTGCTCTCTTTTGGAAAAATCACCGCGTAGCGCTTCGATGACCGTCCAGATCGCGAGGCCGAACAATCCGGCTGCAACAACATAGGGAACAGTCTTCGGGCCGACCGGCGAGTAACTCATCACATCATTGCCGTAGGCTGTGGACCACGCGATGGCAATGGCGACGGCGCCGAGAATGAAAGCGATGACAAGAGCGGCGAAATCCGGCGTCGCCCCTTCAGGGCGACGCTCTTCCTGCTGTTGAGATCCTGTCATTTGACGAGGCCGATTTCCTTGAGGATGGTTTCAGTCGCCGCAACATCCTTGGCGAGTTGCTCCTTGAAGGCCGGACCGGCGAGATAGGTATCCGCCCAGCCCTTGTCCTTCAGCGCCTTCTGCCAGGATTCGGATTTCACCAGCTTCTCGACATCCGCGTTGATCGCTGCTTCCTGCTCGGCGGTAATGTCCGGAGCGGCAGCAACCATACGCCAGTTCTGGATGGCCACGTCCACGCCGCCTTCCTTGAAGGTCGGTGCATCGATGCCGTCAATACGGTGGTCACTCGAAATGCCGATGATGCGCAGCGTGCCGGCCTTGATCTGCGAGTCGAACTCGCCGTATCCGGAAATGCCAACCGTTACCTGATTGCCGAGAATGGCGGCCAGCGCTTCACCGCCGCCCGAAAATGCGATGTAGTTCACCTTGGTCGGATCGACGCCAGCCGCCTTTGCGAAAAGGCCTGCCGTGATGTGATCAGTGCCACCTGCCGAGCCGCCGCCCCAGGATACGGAACCCGGATCAGCCTTCAGCTTGGCAACGAGATCGCCGAGATTCTGGATATCGGAGCCTGCGGGAACAACAATGGCTTCATATTCGCCCGTGAGGCGCGCAATCGGCGTCACCTGTTCAAGCGTTACCGGCGACTTGTTGGTCAGGATTGCGCCGACCATCACATAGCCGCCGACGATCAACTGGCTGGCATCGCCTTTGTTCTGATTGACGAATTGCGCGAGGCCGATGGTGCCGCCTGCACCCGGTACGTTGATGACCTGTACGCTGCTGGAAATCTTCTCGTCCTGAAGCACGCTCTGCATGGTGCGGGCTGTCTGATCCCAGCCGCCGCCCGGAGCAGCAGGTGCCAGCAGCTTGTAATCTTCTGCCGACGCCGAGCCAGCGAGCGTTAACGCAGCGACCGACGTAACGGCCAGAATAAACCTACGCATATGTCCTCCCAAAATAGATGCAAAGCCGCCTTGCGACGGACCTCCCCAAGTCCCGCTCCTCTAGCGGGAACAAACTACATGGATACTGCAAAAAACAATTTCAATAGACCTCAACGCTGCAATCTTTGCTTTTGCGTTTTGTGCGTCGAGACTCGCTCATCCCAATGGCAATCTGTACATTTGCTTCGGAACATCCGATTCTTCTTGTAATCTTTGCTCTCCCCCACATTTTCGCCACGCTTGATGCTGGCAACCGGCAAGGAAATAGCCAATGGCCGCCGCTGAAACTGTAACCCATGCCGCCGAGGCTGCCCATCACGGCGGCTTTGATCTTGTTCCCATTGTCGTGCTTCTAGGCGCAGCCGTTATTGCAGTTCCGCTGTTCAAACGGCTCGGCCTTGGCTCGGTGCTCGGTTATCTCGCAGCCGGACTGGTCATTGGACCGTTCGGGCTTGGACTGTTTTCCGATCCGCAGGCTATTCTGCACGTCGCTGAACTCGGCGTCGTCATGTTCCTGTTCATCATCGGTCTGGAGATGCAGCCATCGCGCCTGTGGTCGATGCGCGGCGAAATCTTCGGGCTTGGATTGGCGCAGGTTGCACTCTGCATCGGCCTACTGACCTTTGTCGGCCTCGCGCTTGGCTATCCGGTCGCGCAGAGTTTCGTTGCAGGCACCGGCTTCGTGCTGACGTCCACCGCCATTGTCATGCAGATGCTGGAAGAACGGCGCGCCATGGGCCTGCCAAAAGGACGCCGCATCGTGGCGATCCTGCTGCTCGAAGACCTTGCGATCGTGCCGCTTCTGGCGCTCGTTGCCTTTCTGGCACCCGGCGGCGAAGAAACAACACTGGCCGATCGTCTGACCGGCGTTGCCATTGGCCTCGCATCCATCGCCGGTCTGGTTCTGGCCGGTCGCTATCTGCTCGATCCGCTGTTCCGCATTCTCGGCAAAGCCAGAGCCCGCGAGGTTATGACGGCGGCAGCGCTTTTCGTCGTACTGGGCGCGGCGCTGGCCATGCAGCTCGGCGGGCTGTCGATGGCGATGGGCGCATTTCTGGCTGGCGTGCTTCTGTCGGAATCCTCATTCCGGCACCAACTTGAGGCGGATGTGGAGCCGTTTCGCGGCGTGCTTCTCGGTCTCTTCTTTCTCGGCGTCGGCATGTCGCTTGACCTTGCGGTGATCGCGGCCAGCTGGCAGCTCATCATTGTCGCTGTGATCGCCTATATGCTGTTGAAAATGATCGGTATTTACGCGGTCGCCCGCCTGTTTCGCGCCAGCAATCGTGAAGCTGTCGAGCGTGCCGTGCTGATGGCGCAGGGCGGCGAATTCGCCTTTGTCCTTTATGCTGCCGCGACCTCGGTCAACATCATCGATGCCGAGGCCAATGCAATCCTGACGGCAACGATCATCGTCTCGATGGCTCTCACACCGATCATGATCATTCTGCATGACCGGCTGATGCCAAAACCTGCGCCTTCGATGGAGGGTGTCGAGACGGCGGACAATTTGTCGGCCAGTGTTTTGCTGATCGGTTTTGGACGTTTCGGGCAGATTGTCAGCCAGCCGCTTCTCGGCAATAGCTGCTCTATTTCCATTATCGAAACCAGCACCGACGCTATCCGCAATGCGCGGGATTTCGGCTTCAAGATTTACTTCGGCGATGGTTCCCGCCTCGACATTCTGCATGCCGCAGGTGCAAATCGCGCAAGACTGATCATCATCGGCGTCGATGACCGCGAAGCGAGCCTGAAGATAGCCGAACTGGTGAAAGCGGAGTTTCCGCTGGTTCCCGTATTGGCGCGCTCGTTCGACCGTGAACATGCCATTGAGCTGATCCATGCCGGTGTGGAATATCAAATCCGCGAAACCTTTGAATCGGCGCTGGCTCTTGGCGAGAAGGCGCTGGAAATGCTCGACGTTGATGAAGAGGAGCGTGAGCGCGTCATGGAAGATGTTCGCCGTCGTGACGGCGACCGCCTTACAATCGAAGTCACCGGCGGTCTCTATGCCGGGCGCGAACTCATTCACGGCAATGCCCCTCTCAAGGAGAAGAGAGGCGGACCGAACAGCGCTGTGTGAAAACCCGCAAAAAAGCGGCCCGCTTGGTCTGGTAAACGCTGTAGCTCTTCCTAGTTTATAGGTGGTAGAATGTTATCATTCGTCCAACCAAGGAGAAGCCTTATGACAAAGCCTTTGAAGAAGCCTGTGTCGTGGCATGCACCGAAGTTCATCGAAGTTAGCTGCGGCATGGAAATCAACCGCTATGCACCGGCAGACGGTGACGAACCAGTCCTGTTCTGACACGCCTCCCAAGACGCGTGAACAGTTTCATGACGGAGTTCCGCGCAATCGTGATCGGGGCCGCCGCTGGCGGCGGTCTCCCTCAATGGAATTGCGGCTGTGAAAACTGCCGTCTGGCGCGATTGGGTTTCCCGGACGGGATTGCACCGCAGACCCAATCCTCGCTGGCCGTCACATCGGATGGTGACAGCTGGGCGTTGCTCAACGCATCGCCCGATATACGCCAGCAGCTGATCAACACACCCGCGCTGCATCCGCGTGCGCTGCGTGATAACCCGATCAAGACCGTTCTGCTGACCAATGGCGATATCGACCACATTGCCGGTCTTTTGACCTTGCGGGAAAAGCAATCTTTTCGGCTGGTGATGACTGCCGCCATTCGCGATATCCTCGCTGCCAACCCGATTTTCACCGCGCTTGATCCCGCATTCGTCACACAGGAAATCGTGGCGCTGAATGAACCCTTCATGCTGGTACCGGGCATTGAAGTGCGCCTGTTTTCCGTTCCGGGAAAAGTGCCCCTTTTCATGGAAGGCGAAAACCCCGACACCGCCCTTGAGGGCGAACAGACAGTTGGCGTCGAACTCGTCACGGCAAAGCACCGGGTCTATTACATTCCGGGCTGCGCGGTGGTGCGTGACGACCTCAAGGCGCGGATCGCCGGCGCCGATATTCTCTATTTCGACGGCACGCTTTTCACCGATGATGAGATGATCCAATCGGGCACCGGCATCAAGACAGGCCGTCGCATGGGACATATTTCGATGTCTGGCGACGATGGCAGCCTGAAAGCGCTCGCCGATGTCGCGGTGGATCGCAAAATATACGTCCATATCAATAATACGAACCCGGTCTGGCGTGATGGTCCCGAACGGAAGCTGGTCGAGGATAGCGGGTTTGAAATCGCCTTTGACGGCAAGGAGATCGCTTTATGAAAGACGCTGCCGACAAGGAGACATTCCACGCCCGCCTTCTGGCGATCGGCCAAGAGCGCTATCACGACAAGCATCCGTTCCACATCCGGCTGCATGGCGGCGAATGCACCATTACCCAAGTGCGTGCCTGGGTGATCAATCGCTATTGCTATCAAAGCAGCATTCCCATGAAGGATGCGGCGTTTCTTTCGCGCTGCGAAGATGTCGATATGCGCCGTGCCTGGCGCTCGCGCATCGAAGACCACGACGGGGGCATCCATGAAGGCGGCGGTATCCGGCGCTGGCTCAAGCTGGCCGAAGCTGTCGGCCTTGACCCCGATTATGTAGCGTCCGGCAAGGGCATTCTGGCGGGAACACGTTTTGCGGTCGGTGCTTATGTGCACTATGTCCGTGACAAGCCGCTTCTGGATGCAGTCGCGTCGTCGCTTACCGAACTCTTCGCACCCAAAATCCATAAGGACCGCATTGCGGGTCTGTTGAAGCATTATGCCTTCGCCGACGAACAGGCCCTGTCCTATTTCCGCCAAAGGCTCAATGAAGCGCCGGTTGATGTCGAATATGGTCTTGCCTATGTGCTGGAACACGCCGACACTCTCGAAAAGCAGGATGCTGTCGCCGCTGCCCTGACCTTCAAGACCGATGTTCTATGGGCGCAGCTCGATGCGCTTTATGCGGCCTATGTGGCCCCCGGCATGATCCCGCCCGGCGCATGGGACGGCAAGCAAGGCGTGGATGCCGGATGGGACAAGGCGCTGGCAGAAAAGAAGGTTTCCGCATGAGCGAGACAGGCAGCGTCACCATCAAACCATCAGATATCGTCAAGCTCGCACGCGGCGTGAGGCTGCGTGTCGATGAGGTGCGCGGACAAACCGTGCTTCTCGCGCCCGAACGCGCCATGGCGCTGGACGATATTGCGATCCTGATCGTCAATGCGCTTGATGGTGTCCGCAGCGTCGATGCGATTTGCGATGCGTTTGCGTTAGAATTCAATGCACCACGCGAACAGGTCGGAAGCGATGTGCTGGCCTTTGTTCAGGAACTCGCCAACCGCCGTATGATCGAGGTTCTGGGATGAATCTGGCAATTCAGGAAGCAAAGCTGAAGCGGCTGGCACCGCCGCCAATGGCTTTGCTTGCCGAATTGACACATCGCTGCCCGCTTGCCTGTCCTTATTGCTCCAACCCGCTGGAACTGATTGGCGCAAAGCAGGAACTTTCTACGGAAGAATGGAGGGAGGTTTTTCGTCAGGCCGCGAAAATGGGCGTCCTGCACCTGCATCTGTCCGGCGGAGAACCGGCGGCGCGGCGAGACCTTCTAGAACTGACCAAAGCTGCCGTCGAACTTGGCCTTTACACCAATCTGATCACCTCAGGCGTCGGCCTTACGGAGGCGCGTGTGGAAGCGCTTGGACAAGCAGGTCTTGATCATGTGCAGCTTTCCATACAAGGCACCGATGCCGCATCGGCTGATCGCATTGGCGGATATAAAGGCGGGTTCGAGCGCAAGATGGCCGTGGCCAATTGGGTCACTACAGCGGGCATTCCGCTGACCGTCAATGCAGTCTGCCACAAGCAGAACATGGACCAGCTCGACGCGATGCTGGAGCTTGCTTTGACGCTTGGTGCGCGCCGCATCGAAATCGCGACCGTGCAATTTCATGGCTGGGCGGAGAAGAATAAGGCCGCGCTGCTGCCGACGCGCGAACAGGTTGTCAAAGCCAACCAGACAGTCGCCGCAGCGCGCAAGCGTCTCGAAGGCAGGCTGGTGATCGACTATGTTCCGGCTGACTATTATTCGTCCTATCCGAAAGCCTGCATGGGCGGCTGGGGCCGCGTCGGTCTGAATGTGACGCCGGACGGGCGCGTATTGCCCTGTCATGCTGCAGAAACCATCCCCTCCCTTCATTTCGACACTATCCGCGACAAAGGGTTGGCCGATATCTGGTATGATGGCGAAGCCTTCAATGCCTATCGCGGCGATGACTGGATGCCCGATCTTTGCCGGACCTGTGAGCGCAAGGACATCGACTTTGGCGGCTGCCGCTGTCAGGCGATGGCGCTTGCCGGCGATGCGAGCGCAACCGACCCGGTCTGTATGCGCTCACCGCTCCGCGACATGGTCACGGCAATGGCGCAGGAAAACGCTTCCGCTCCAATTCCAGTCGGTTTCGTCTATCGCAAATTCTAAAGATCATGATGAGAACCAATTGATCTCAACGGCTTTTGGGATAACATTCCGCTATCCCTCCCTCTGATGAATCGTTCCCCATGACCGACACAGCTGTTTCCGTTTCCGTCACCGTTCGCCCGTTTCAACAGGACGATCTGGAAGGCGTTTTCTCCGTCATTCTGCCGATCCAGCAGGAAGAATATGGCATCGCCATTACAGCGCAGGACCAGCCTGACCTGAATGCCGTTGACAGTTTCTACCGATTTGGCACCGGAGAATTCTGGGTTGCGGAGCATGACGGACAGGTCGTCGGCACAATCGCGCTCAAGGATATCGGCAACAATGAAGCCGCCTTGCGGAAAATGTTCGTCGCTGCGCCCTATCGAGGTTCGGGTATCGGTACGGCAAGCAAACTGCTATCGGCCTTGCTCGCCCACGCGGGAGAAAAAAACATTCGCCGCATTTATCTTGGCACCACAGACAAATTTCTCGGTGCGCACCGTTTCTATGAGAAGAACGGTTTCACCGAGGTGGAGCGCAATGCCTTGCCGGAAAGCTTTCCTGTCATGGCCGTGGACTCGAAGTTTTATGTGATCAAGCTGCCTTAGATTTATGATCTATACTAAGTCATGATCGAGAATGGCATGTTTTAAGCTGCGATCGACGCAGATAACTTTTCAAGAAAACGTTTCCTTTTATCGAAAATACATAAAATTTCCGCGATTTCTCAAGGAACGACACGAAATTGACGGATTATCAAACTTCTTGCAATTGCGATTATACACAATATCGCACGTAAATTATTTTCGGCAAGAAAGTGCAATAGTCTTGTGCAGCAGAATACGTAACAACTTATATCTGAGGCAACTACAGCAATCACCCATTCAAATGGAGGAACGTTTGGCAAGCTGCTTTCACATGACTATGCAATGAAGAGAGGATGACAGCCATGGTCCCTAATCCGAAGACCAATCGTGCTGAAGCGCAAAAGGCCCAGCCTCGCATAGTGGCGAAGGCGCCCAGAACACGCGGTCCCAGCCCCGAAAAAACTGCGCGAACCCGCAAAATGATCATCCGGTCTGCGATGCGGGAATTCCTCGACAAGGGCTATGCCAATGCGACCATGGCCGGTATCGCCGAGCGTGCGAGCCTCGCCAAAGGCACGGCCTATCGCTATTTCGACACGAAAGAGGACCTCTTTGCCGGTATCGTCCGCGATATCGTTACCAACCCGCTTGGCGAGATTGAAAACTTCCCCATCCGGCCAGACGAGCGGGTTTCCGACTATTGCAAACGCACGATGATCCCGGTGATGCGAACCATTGAAGACAAGGGACGCGCAACCGTGGCGCGGCTTGTGCTCGCCGAAGGCCACGCCTTTCCCTATCTCACGGAAGTTTATCGCACCGAAGTCTACGAGCCGTTTCTGGAACGGATATGCTGGCTGATCGACGTGGCCGAAGAACGCGGTGAGCTGAAGGGCACGATCCTGAAAACCTATCCGCACCTGCTCACCGCGCCCGTGTGGATGGGCATTGTCCATAACGGCCTGCTCGGACAGGACAACCTGATCGACACCGCAACCATGTTCGAGGCGCAGGTCGATCTTTTGTTCATCTGACGGGCGTCAAAAAAACATTACGAAAAATTTATTTCGATATATCTTGTTTTTCGATATATCGAGATTTATCTTGTGGTCATGACAAACACAAGAAATGGCGATCCGGATCGCCGTCCAGAACATCCGGAACAAGAAGAAACCCAACATCGTCACGGACGCCATGGCCACCATGGGGGCGACCATTGGGGTGATCCCAGAGCCGGGCGTTGGGGAGGCCCTTTCGGTGGACCTGGCCGTCATCGCGGCGATCATCCCCATGCCGAGCACCCGTTCGGCGAGCATGATGAACGTCGAGGCGAACGGCGTGGTGGTCGAGGCGGACACCGTCGCGAACGTATCTTCGATTATGGCGATTTGCGCCTGCTCGTCCTCTCGATGATCGCCGAACGGCCCCGCCACGGCTATGAGCTGATCAAGGATATTTCCGAACGGCTGCAAGGCGTCTATACGCCAAGCCCCGGCGTGATCTATCCGACACTCTCTTGGCTCGAGGACATGGGTTACACCATCACCGAACCCGGTGATTCAGGCAAAAAGCTCAATCGCATCACCGCGGAAGGCGAGGCCTTTCTGGTCGCAAACCGCGCGGCTGCCGATGCTCTGTTGAGCAGAATAAATAGCTTTGCCGAACACAATGGCGGCATGCCGCATGAAGTCATCCATGCGCTGAAAAGTCTGAAGGCGACCGTTCGTCAAAGACTGCATCGCGGTCCAATGGATGCCGCAAGCGCCGAAGCAATCGTGGCTGCTCTCAAGGAAGCCACGCGGATTGTGGAGGAAAGCTGATGAATGCTCCCGTTTCAACCAGTGCTGCCGCGGAATCCGCGGCGGCTATCGCGACCGCTCACGCCAGCCGCTATTTGCAGCAGCTTGCCAAGCACTTTGCGCATAAACTGCCAGTCACCTTCGATCCTGAAGCGGGGCAGATCAGCTTTTCCATCGGAGAATGCCGGTTGCGTGCCGACGACCAGTTTCTGCACCTTGCCCTCACCTCGCCAGACCAGCCTTCGCTGGCGCAATTGCAGGATGTCGTCGAACGGCATCTGGTGCGCTTTGCCTTCCGCGAAGAGCTTGCCATCCAGTGGCGCAAGCTGACTGTTGGCGAGCATATGCTGGACAAAAAGGTGCAGGCTGTCCTTGATGAATATCATGCGCGGCAGCGTGAGGAACGCGATGCGCCGCGCATCGAAGCGCCGGGCGGCCGCGATGGTGGGCAGGATATGCGTATGCGCGCTATCGGTCCCGACACCGGACGGTTTCTCAACACGCTGGCGCGAAGCCTGCACAAGCCGACCATCCTCGAAATCGGCACCTCTTTCGGCTATTCCGGCATCTGGCTCGGTGAAGCGGTGCACGCCACCGGCGGCAAGCTGATCACCATGGAACTTCATGGCTACAAATCCGATTTCGCAAAGGAAATGGCGACGAAGGCCGGTCTGGCCGACCATATCGACTTCAGGATCGGCGATGCCGTCGCGATGATTGAAGCGCTGCCGGAAAAGGTCGACCTTGTTTTCCTTGATCTCTGGAAAGACCTGTACGTTCCGTGCCTTGAAGCCTTCTATCCGAAGCTCAATAACGGCGCGATTGTCGTGGCGGACAATATGATCCGGCCCGGCGGTGAAAATCTTCAACGCTATGGCGAAGCCATCCGCGCCAAGCCGGCCATCGGCAGTGTGCTTTTGCCAATCGGCACCGGACTTGAAGTCAGTCGTTTCGAAGCCTGATACGAAATAGCCCTCTATATGCCCGCCTTCCCGGCGGGCATAACGTTTTTAGTTCCAGTCGCGATCCCAATCCGGCTCGCCGCGAAAACAGTCAGCCAGATAGTCAACCAGAGTTCGCACCTTGATCGCCAGATGGCGCGCTGGCGGATAGACGGCATGGATGCCAAGCGGCTTGCTTTCAAATTCTCCCAAAACGCGCTGAACGCGCCCTTCACGGATGGATGGACCGGCAATGAATGTCGGCACATGTGCAATACCCAATCCGGCCAGAGCCGCATTGAGACAAGCCTCGCCATTGGAAAAATGCAACCTGCCCGTAACACTGACTGCCTCGGCATCGCCGCCGTCTTGCGACGCGAAACGCCAGACATAAGGATCGCGGAAATTCGTATCGATGATGCAGCTATGCTGCGTCAAATCTTGCGGGTGAGCCGGCGCTCCGTGCTCGGCGAGATAGGACGGCGCGGCAACAAGAACCACCCGCGCATCGCATAGCCTGCGGGCAATCAGGCTGCTATCGAGCGGCTTGCCGATCCGCACGCCGATATCGAAGCCTTCATCGACCAGACTGACAACGCGGTCGGAAAAGCTAACATCGATCTGAATATCGGGAAATAACTGCGCAAATTTCAGCAATACTGGCGTCAGCCGCAAGGTGCCGAATGACATCGGCGCTGTCAGCCTTATACGCCCAGTGGGGGCACCCGATGCGTTGCGCACTGACGCTTCGAGTGCGTCAAAGTCCTGCAACAGACCCTTCATGCGCTCATAATAGGCGTATCCAACCTCGGTGGGCGACAAGGCGCGTGTGGTGCGCTTGATAAGCTGGACGCCAAGATCAGCCTCCAGCCGTGATACGAGTTTGGATGCCTGACCGCTGCTTGTACCAAGCCGCTGCGCCGCCGCAGAAAAACTGCCCGTATCCAGCACCGCAACGAACATGCGCTCGCAATCAAGCCGATCCATCGACTACTTCCATTTCAGCTATTTTCTACTCCGTTGAGGTCAAAAATAGCTCAATCCGGAAATTATCCTAGCTTCAAAACAGACCTTAAGAATGTGGCAGCCATGACCGCTCCTTCGGACGATATCGTATGTCCGACGCCGCGCAGAATATGGCAGGTGGAGTTCACACCAATTCCGACAAGGCGCGCATTTGCACCTTCGGATTCGCTTGCTGGAATGACCGTATCGATACTGCCGTGTACCAGCAGAGCCTGCGTCGCAAGGGTTGGCGTAAAGGGTTCGGGCGAAGCCAGTCTGCCGGAAAAGGCAACCACTGCTGCAATCGGCCAGCGCCCCGAAACAAGCGCATCAAGCGACATGATTGCGCCTTGTGAAAAACCGACGAGAGCCACTCGGTCGAGCTTATCGGCAAAGCCATGCTCGGCAATGATCCGCGTCAGAGTTTCATCAAAAACCGCACGCGCCTCGACAATCCGCTGTGGACGATTGGCAGACGTGACGCCGCTCACACTGAACCATTGATGCCCGGAACCGCCCTGATCGAAGGCAAAAGGTGCATCCGGCGCGGCAAACGCCGCACCGGGCAAGGCATCGGCCCAGAACTCGCCAAGCGAAGCGAGATCACCGCCGCGACTGCCGACACCGTGGAGAAAAATAACCAAAGAATGCATCTGTCTGTCATTCGCTTTCAAATGTGAACCGGGGCCAACCCCGGCAAATCAGGCCCAAGCGGCACGATGCCGGTGGGGTTCAGCGCTTTGATGGAATAGTAGCCGCGCTTGATGTGATCGATATTGACCGTTTCGCGAATGCCGGGAATATCCAGAATGCGCGTCAGCCAGGCGCTCAGCGCGGAATAATCAACCAGCCGACGCAGATTGCACTTGAACAGGCCGTGATAGGCCGCATCGAAGCGCACCAGAGTGACGAAGAGGCGGATATCCGTTTCGGTGAAATGTTCGCCAAACAGGAACGGTCCGCTGCCTGAAAGCCGTGCTTCCAGCTCGTCCAGCGTGCGGAAGACATCGCGGAAAGCTTCATCATAGGCGATCTGCGTGGTGGCAAAACCGGCCCGATAAACGCCATTGTTCAGGCTCGGATAAATATGCTCGTTCAGCGCATCAATTTCCGCCCGCAGCGGCTCCGGATAGAGATCGATATCGTTGTTGGCGAGATCGCCAAAGCCGGTGTTGAACATGCGGACGATATCGGCGGATTCATTGTTGACGATGGTTTTCGTCTTCTTGTCCCAGAGTACCGGCACGGTGGCGCGTCCCGTATAGTGGGGGTCAGCTTTGGTATAAAGCTCATGCATATAGGTCGCGCCGTTGAGGCTATCACGGTTGGAACCCGGATAGTCACCGAAACGCCAACCCTGATCCGTCAACGCTGGCTCCACGACGGAGATCGAAATGAGCTTGTCCAGCCCTTTCAGCTTGCGCGCAATCAGCGTGCGCGACGCCCACGGACAGATATAGGCCACATAGAGATGGTAGCGGTCGGCCTCGGCTTTGAAGCCCGCCTCGCCGGTCGGACCCGCGCTGCCGTCCGGGGTGACCCAGTTACGGAAGCCGGAAATCTGGCGCACGAAACCGCCTTTTTCATCCTTGGCCTGGACCGGTTGCCAGTCTTCAGTCCATTTTCCGTCTACGAGCATGGCATCTATCCTTGATGATCGGGAGAAGTGCGGAGAGGAGCATAGGTCACCTCCCCGCATTGCGGAACAGTGCGCTTTGGCGTCAGTTCGCGGATGCGCCCGGCTTCAACGCAAAAGCGCCGTTGCCTGCAAGCGCCACCACGGCAAGACCGACAATCCAGAATGCCGGGAATTCCCAACCGCCATTGGCATTGGTGAAGAAGAAGCCGGCTGCGCCGTGGACCGTGAAGATCGCACCGAGCAGGATCGGGATCAGAGCAGCAGCCGCAACACGCGGATAGACGCCGATTATCAGCGCGACGGCGCCAATGATTTCCCAGAGAATAGTAACATAGGCGAACCAACCCGGCAGACCCAGCGATCCGAAGAAGGCAGCCGTTCCGGCAGGGGTGAAGACGAAGAGTTTCAGACCCGCATGGGCCAGAAACAGAATGCCGAGTGCGAGACGCAGAATGAAGATCGCATAAGGCGCGGTACGATTGTCGATCACGATGAACCTCGTTTCAAAACAGTGATTGTTGAAACGGACGATCTCAAAAAAAGCGCTCGCTGATTAGCCGGGCAGAATGAAGCTAACTCCTTCCGATTTGGAAGGAATGAATAGCAATTATTGAAAAATCCCTTCAAATTAAGGCGCAAAGACACGCTTTTGGCGTGCCCTAAAGCCCTTCTAGAGACAGGTGAAATCGATCAGGCGACGATCTGCAACTCGGTGCAAATCCGGTTACGGCCCAGATCCTTGGCGCGATAAAGCGCTGCGTCGGCGCGACGGAAAACCGTTTCAAACCCGGAATCGGCTGCGGTTAAGAAGGCGATACCGGCACTTGTCGTGGTGCTGAATGGATCGCGTGTCGTGTCGAATGATGCGGACGCGAAAGTCTTGCGAATTTTATCAGCGGTCGCGAGAACATTCACATTGGATGTCTGCCGAAGGATCAGCACGAATTCCTCGCCGCCAATGCGCGCAATGATCGCGCCCGGCCCGGCATGGGCGCGGATGATGCTTGCGAATTCCAGCAATACGCGATCCCCGACCGTATGACCGTGACTGTCATTGATCGACTTGAATGCATCCAGATCGAAGACAATCACGGAATCGCCCGCACGCATCTCATCGACCGCCAGACAATCGTAAAGCGCCCGCCGGTTCAGCAGTCCCGTCAGGCTGTCGGTGCGCGCTTCATTGGCATGACGCCGCGCAATACGCGATTGCGTGAAGGTCAGCGACAATGCCCCGATGCCGGTAATGCCGATGAGCGCCATGATGGCATTGAAATCTTCTGCCAGATTGCTCGGCAGACTGGTCATGACCCATTGCTGTTGAAAGACAATGACGGAACCGCACAGGAAAAATGAAACCGCTGTCAGCAGATAGAGCGTCATCATACCGACCACCGGAACCGGGGCTTCGTGATAGACCGAGCCATATTCCTTGGCCGTGATGTAGAGCAGAAATGCAGCGACAAAATTGAAAGTCGCGATGCCAACGCCCACGAAGCCTAACAGGATGGGCAGCACAACAATGCCAATTGCGACGATGGACAGCAAAAGAAGAAAGCCTGTCGGCACCCGTCGGGCCGAAATTTGCTTTGCACCAACGAACAGAAAAACGAAACCGACGGTCATCAGGCTGAAAGCGATCACTGTCGAGGGAACGAGAGCGAGAAGACCCGAATAGCTGAGCACTGCACCGGAGCCGAGCAGGATCATGCCCAGGCAGCCCCAGAGCAGGAACTTGTCCAAACGGTTCTGATACCAGACGCTCAAAATCGTTAGCGCCACCGCAAGTGAACATAAGCCCGCTGCGAAAAATAGCGTGTTTTGGTCTAGCTCCAAGATTTAGCTCCGCACCCCTTAAAGCGCGTTCTGAACTGACCAAGTCAGACCGGCGCTCCAGCCACTTTTTCTCGCACACATTCTTCCCGGCAACCGCATTTTGCGGCTTACGGCGTGTGCTCTCGCCCATACAGAACCGGGAGTTTAGCGGCAGAACGTCAAAGAATCGATACTTACTTATTTAAGCTAAGGTCAAATTCTTACTTTCCTTGCAGGACTGGTTAAAAGTCTTTACTTAATCGCGCGGGCTCTGCATGCACCGGAAGCACGTTCCAAGGCGTCCCGACTTCAATCTTTTCAATGGGTTTCAGTCTTTTCCGGATATTCAGCTGTTACAGCACGCACGTCCCGAAGTCGGTGCATCACTCATCTGAATCAAGGTCGGCGTCGTCTGAACAGGTGATCCAACAACAGCGTCTGAGGCTCTACGCGCAGGATCATGATAATTCCTGTTGAAAATTATTACAGAAATTGCGTAGAAATTAGAAAAAATTACCACGAACGCAACCAACGGTCCCGATAGAACGGAACCAAATAGTACGCCTGCTACACAGGCCCGTTATATAGAATGCGAGTACCCGCCATGTCGGATCACAACCCGAACTCTCTTTCCCCAAATCGTCGTCAGTTTTTGCTTGGAGCAGGCAGCGCGCTGGCGCTTGGCGCGACCGCCAGTTTCTGGATGCCCGGTCAGGCGCGCGCACAGGACGCCACGCCACGCAAGGGCGGCCATCTGATCATGGGTCTCGACACGGCATCCAGTTCTGACCGTCTCGATCCGGCCTACTACCCCGAAGCCTACATGTATTCGGTGGGTTTCCAGCTCTTCAACACCTTGCTTGAGCCGACGCCGGATGGCCGCCTCTACGGCGCGCTCGTCGAAAGCTGGGAAGCAACCAAGCCGGATGCATCGCAGTGGGTTTTCCGTCTCAAGAAGGGCATCCAGTTCCACAACGGCAAGGAGCTGAAGGCCGAAGACGTCATCTACTCGCTGAACCACCATCGCGGCGAAAACAGCAATTCCGGCGGCAAGGGCTTCCTGCTCGCTGTCACGGAGTTGAAGGCGACCGATCCTTACGAAGTGACGATCACGCTCGACAAGGGCAATGCCGATTTCCCGGCAGCACTGACCGACGTGCATCTCGGCATTACGCCGCTCGATGCGGATTTCGACAAGGGCATCGGCACCGGCGCGTTCATTCTGGAAGATTTCCAGCCGGGCGTTCGTGCATTGACGCGTCGCAACCCGAATTACTGGGCGCCGGATCGCGCCAATGTGGAATCCGTCGAAACCATCGCCATGAGCGACGCGACCGCCCGCATGGCGGCGCTGCTGAGCGGACAGGTGCATATCGTCAATCGCGTGGACGCTCGTTCGGTAGGTCTCGTTTCATCGCGCCCCGGCGTGCAGATTCTGAAAACGCCTGAAAACACCATGTACTGCCTGCCGATGCGGGTCGATACGGCGCCTTTCGACAATAATGATGTGCGTTTGGCGCTGAAATACGCCATCGACCGCGAAGAATTGCAGAAGAGCATTCTCGGCGGCACTGGCTCGATTGGCAACGACAACCCGATTTCGTCGTCGAACCCTTACTACTCCAAGGATATTCCGCAGCGCGCCTATGACCCGGAAAAGGCAGCGTTCCACTTCAAGAAGTCCGGCTATAGCGGCAATATTCCGCTGGTGGTTTCGGAGAACGGTTTCCCCGGCGCGGTCGATGCGGCGCAGGTCTATCAGGCCGCCGCTGCCAAGGCCGGTATCACCATCGATGTGGAACGCGTCCCATCTGACGGTTACTGGGATGAAATCTGGCTGAAGCGTCCGTTCGTCGCCTCCAACTGGGCCGTTCGCCCGACCGCCGATGCGATGCTTTCGATGATCCTGCAGTCGGACGCACCGTGGAACGAAACCGCCTGGAAGAATGAAGCTTTCGACAAGCTGCTTGCCGAAGCCCGCGTTGAACTGGACGAGGAAAAGCGCAAGAAAATCTACCACGACATTCAGGTCATCATGGTGGATGAAGGCGGCGAAATCATCCCGCTCTTCGCCGACAATCTTGCTGCCGCGACCGACAAGATCAAGGGCTTTACCCCGACGCCGTCCGGCGGCGACATGAGCGGTTATCGTCTGGCCGAAAAAATCTGGTTCGAAGAATAATCGGGTCTCATTTAAAAGCTTCAACGCTTTCTTGAGCCAAGGCCTCCTTGCTGACACATCAGCAAGGAGGCCTTTTTCGTTTCAGCCGAGCACTTCCGTTACGGCAGCAAACATCTTGCCCATCAAGCGTGTGTTTGCTTCTGCTAATGCAGGCGCAGATTTCGATTCGGAGCCGGACGAAAATGAGGGGCTTTGCATGAAGATTAGTCTTGCACTGGCAATGGCGGCATTTGCACCGCTACCCGCGATGGCGAATTGTATTCCGCCGTGGCAGACGCAATTTGCCTGCAACATTCCGGATCGCAACGCCCGCGCCGAGTTTTGCCGCATTGCCGACACCAAGGCCAATCCGGGCAAGAAGGAAGCCTATTACAGCTATGCGACCGGCTCCGGCCCGACCGAACTTTATTTCGAGACTGACAACACCCTGTTCTCGACCAAAGACACCAATATCAACCATCCGACCGACATGACGATGGCGATCGGCTATGCGCGCGGCGACTATGTCTACGCTTTCGTCGTGACGGAAGACAACCGGATTCCGGACCGCATAAGGGATGCGGAAGTGCGCGTTTATAAAACAATCGACGCCTTTTCAAACGACAAGAAAGACACGGAGATCATGCGGCTTTATTGCGAATCCGCCTCCATTCTAGCCGACCGCGACAGCATTCGGCCCTGACGGGGCCATTATCTGCCCCGCATCTGTTCGCCAGCGTTCTTGGCAAAACGCAGGTTCCAGAAAGTCGCTGTCAGTGAAATGCCGGTCACGACGAGAAATGCCGTCGAAAAGTCGGACATGACGGGCACGTCGTGCGCATGAAGGTTCATGGATGCATGAAGAACCAGCGCCGCCACGCAAACACCGACTGACAGCATGAGCTGCTGAAACGTCGAGTAAAAGCTGTTGGCCGAACTCATACGCTTTGCGTCCACCCTGTCATAGGCCACCGTGTTATAGGCAGTAAACTGGAACGACATTGAAAAGCCCGACATGGCAAGCACGATGAAAATCAGCCAGTGCGGCCATTCCGGTGTGAAGAAAGCGCAGATCGCATAGCTGCACGCGGAGAATATGCCGTTGACCACCAGCGACTGCCGGAAGCCGAATCGCCGGATGATCCGCGGCGCAAAGGCTTTCATCGCCAGCGCGCCAAGCGCGGTCGCAAGCACCATGTTGCCCGCCGCCACGGCCGACAGGCCAAAGCCGATCTGAAGCATCAGTGGCAGCAGAAACGGATGTGCGCCCTGCGTGATGCGGGTGATCGACCCCGCAATCATTGATGTCCCGAAGCTCTCAATCCGCATCAGCGAGAAATCGAGCATTGGTGCGGGATGACGGCGCGAATGGACAATTGTGGCAACGCCGAAAACAACGCCAACGACAAACAGCTTCAGCGCGAGGTTCCCTTCCCCCGGATTGCTCGCCGTTTCCAGGCTGAACAGCAAAGCGCCAAGCGCAATACCCGACAGGATCAGACCCACGAAATCGAAAGGTTCGCGCGTTTCGCTTTTATATTCACCGATATAAAGCGACACGAAAACCATGCCCAGAATACCGATGGGAACATTGATGTAGAAAATCCAGCGCCAGTCCAGAAATGTCACGAACAGACCGCCAAGCGGCGGCCCGAGAATAGGGCCCATAAGCGCGGGCACCAGCATCCACGACATGGCGGCGATAAGGTCCTTGCGTTCCACCGAACGGATAAGCACCAGACGGCCGACCGGCAGCATCATCGCACCGCCTGCGCCCTGCAACAGCCGGGCCGCGACCAGACATGGCAGGTTTGGCGCTTGCGCGCAGAGCACGGAACCCAGAATGAAGATTGCAATCGCGAAACGGAAAACCGTACGCGTGCCGAAGCGGTCGGCGATCTTGCCGCTTGCCGGGATGAAAATCGCGAGACTGAGCAGATAGGAGGTCAGCGCAACACTCATTGAAGGCGCACCGACACCGAAATCACGCGCCATGGTCGGGAGCGCGGTGGCCAGAATGGTTGCGTCGAGCTGTTCCATCAGCATCGCACTGGCAACAATCAGCGCAATGATGCGAAAATTGCTCTTGCCCTCCGAAGCTGCGGCTTCGGCGGTTGAACTCTGGCTCTCGAGGCTGATACTCATGGCTATTCCAGCTCAGCAGGCAATAAACGGGCGACCGCCATCACATGCTGATGGCGGAGATTTCACGAACCTGGCTTATCTATCCGGGAAAGGTGATGCGCGCCTTTTGGAGATATCCATGCCGCAAACGACGGTCGGCTCAAAAGAAACTGCGAGCAATAAACAATCGTGCTGACCGTTGACGGCATATATCACAGATAACGGCAAAACAAAGCCGCTCAAGAGAATTTGACTTGGGCTTCAATTATGGATCAGGGCGTTGTCGAGCTTGTGGTGCGTTTGAGCGACAGGCTCCGCTCCCGGAACATGCAGAACAAGCCAGCACCGACAACGATGAAAGAGCCGGCAACAATATTCCACGTGAAGGTTTCGTGGAAAACCAGCGTCGCAACGATAGCGCCGATGACCAGCTGGAAGTAGGTCAGCGGCTGCAGTTCGCCCGCTTCAACAATATGATAAGCGCAGATCAGGCAACTGTGGGCCGAAACGCCGCAAATGCACAACAGCGCCATCCACGGCAAATCCTGCCACGCGATTGGCTCCATATAGAAGACGCCGATGACCGTCAGCACCACGAAACCAACGATGCCTGTGTAGAAGACACTGGTCACCGCGCCGTCGTCCTTGCTGACCGCTCGTGTTGCCACGGCATAGATCGCCAATGTGAAGGCCGCGGCCACGGCGAACAGAATGTTAGCATCAAAATGTGCATTGATTGGATTAATGATCAGAAGCACACCGCACAGGCCTATGATGATCGCCACCCAGCGACGCCAATCAATCCTTTCGCCGAGAATTGGTACGGAAAGCACGGTGACCAGCAAAGGCACGCCCTGGAAAATCGATTGAGCGGTGGCCAACCCGGCCCGGCTCAAGCCAAAAATGGCAAAGACCACGCCGACCGCCAGCATGACGCTGCGGGCGAGCTGAAGAAAGGGACGCTTCGAGGAAGCTGCCTTGATAATTCCCCCGGATCGCCTGGCCAGCAATATGACGAACGCAGCGAAAACCCAATAACGGATCATAGCGACGAAGATCGGCGAGTAATGCGTACCAAGATACTTCGATATACCGTTCTGCACCCCAAAAATGGACACCGAGACAAGCTTGAATAGGTAGCCTTGGCTTTTGGGGCTCATACGCAATACTCAAAACCGCCCGTAACAGGTGAAAATCTGCCTAAAGGTATGAGTTTGAGTAACCGCTAAAGAATCCGATTGATACAACGAAACCCGTTATTTTTCGCAGTCGCAAGCGGAGGAATTTGAATTCGTTTACGGCTCAGGGCGTTGTCGAGCTCGTGGTGCGTTTGAGCGACAGGCTCCGCTCCCGGAACATGGAGAAGAGACCCGCGCTGACAACTATGAAGGCGCCAGCAATGACGTTCCACGTCAAGGTTTCGTGGAAAACCAGCGTCGCGATAAAAGCGCCGATCACCAGCTGGAGATACGTCAGCGGCTGCACCTCGCCTGCTTCCAGAATGTCATAAGCACGGATGAGGCAATAATGGCTGGAAATGCCGCAAACGCAGAGCGCCGCCATCCAGAACCAGTCATGCGGCGCGATGGGCACGAGATAAAAGAAACCCACCGCCGTAAGCACCACGACGCCGCCGATCCCCGTATAGAAGAAGCTGGTCATGGCGTCGTCGTCGCGGCTGACCGCGCGCGTCGCGACCGCATAGATCGCGAACATGAAGGTTGCAGCGACAGAAAACAGAATATTGGCGTCGAAATGGGCCTTGACCGGATTGATGATCAAAAGCACGCCGCACAGACCGACTATAATCGCCGTCCAGCGACGCCAGCCAACCTTTTCGCCGAGAAAAGGCACCGAAAGCATGGTCACCAGCAAAGGCGCGCCTTGAAAGACAGACTGCGCCATGGCCATTCCGGCGCGGCTGAGACCGAAGATGAAGGTGACGATTTCCGCAGCCAGGATCACGCCGCGAGTGATCTGCAAAAAGGGGCGCTTCGTGGATGCCGCCTTGGCGATACCGCCAGAGCGAATGGCCAGCAGAATGACAAATGCGGCAAAAACCCAATAACGGATCATCGTGATGAAGATCGGCGAGTAGTGCGTGCCAAGATATTTCGAAATGCCATCCTGCACCGCGAAAATGGCAACCGCGAGGATCGTGAAGAAGTAGCCTTGGCTCTTGGGGGTCATGCGCCATACTCGAAGCCACCCGAAACGGGCGACTGTCTGTCTTGAGGGGAATGAGTGTGAGTAATCCGAACTGTGATCGATTACCACAGCAAAGCCCATTATTTTTCGCACGCGACCGCGAAGAAGCGCGATTTCGCTCACTTTTTCAGTTGAGGAAGCCTTACGCGCTTATCTCTCTCGAATAGCTCGCCTTTTGTATCGCCTGTCCGGTCAGGCACGGAGCGAATGTTGCAGCCTGTCGCATGATGTGCACGCGAAATAAGGAACCGACCCTGTGCAGGCCGGTTAACTCACCGCTGCGGGGCAAGCTAGAAAGTGAGACTACGACATGAAAAAGGCTCTTATTCTTACAACGGCAGCGTTTCTTGCGACCACCGGTCTGGCCGTCGCGCAAGATGCCGTCATTATCGAAGTGCCCCAGTCTGCACGCGACTATGTCATCGCCCATCCCGTCGATCCGGTCGTCATTCAAGACGATGTCGGTGAAGGTTATGTCGTGCCGGAAGCTGTTGTCGTGCGCCCCATCCCCGATAATCCCGACTTCGGCTATATTTATGTGAACGGTGAACCGGTCATCGTTTCGATGCAGAACCGTCAGGTGGTCTATTATGACGAAGCGCCCAATGCAGGGCCGCCCGTACCCGTCGTACCGGACGATGTGGTGACCTTCGTGGAGAACAACCCGACGCAACCCATTGCCATTGATGGTGATGTGGCCGAGGGCATGGTGATCCCGGAAGATGTGCCGCTTATGGCCGTCCCTGATCAGCCGAAATATTCCTATGTCTATATCGATCAGCGACCAGCGCTCGTAGAGCCGCAGACGCGTCGCGTTATCTGGGTGAAGTAACACGCATTTGGTCCCCGCGCTTTCAAGCGCGGGGATTCTCGAGTTTCAGCCTGTTTTCGGCGGGCTCACGAACCGGCCTCATAATCCTCTGCCGCTTTTATCGAAGTCGTTGGCCGCATCCACCGCATAAGCCTCTTGTTCTGCGGCTGGTGGCGTCCGGCCAACCACTTGCCCCACCCCAAAACGGTGCACCTGCTCACAGCATACAATCATTAGCGACTTGCGCGATCCCGCCCACATAAAATATAGATAATTTAAGAATCATATCTATTAAAATTGGGATGAGCAGTTAGATGATTGAGATTAATGAGATAATCAGCGAAAAACTGACCCCTGATTCAAGCGAGCAACAAACCGAGTCGCTCAATCTTGCTAGAATTATCTATAATTTGCCATTCATAGAGCTCGTCTTCCGCGCGCAGGAAATACACCGACAGCATTTCGATCCAGACGCCATTCAGATGAGCAGGCTGCTTTCAATCAAGACGGGCGGCTGTGCGGAGGATTGCGGCTATTGCAGCCAGTCGGCGCATTATCCAACCGGATTGAAGGCTTCCAAGCTGATGGAAGTCGAGCGCGTACTGTCGGAAGCCCGCAAAGCGCAGGAAGGCGGCGCAACGCGCTATTGCATGGGCGCGGCCTGGCGCAGTCCCAAGGACCGCGACATGGATATGCTTGTCGCGATGGTTGAGGGCGTCAAGGCAATGGGCATGGAAACTTGCATGACGCTTGGCATGCTGTCGCCCGAACAATCGGCACGCCTTTCCGACGCCGGGCTTGATTATTACAACCACAACATCGACACGTCGGAGCGGTTTTATACCGAGATCATCACCACCCGCACTTTTGCAGACCGACTGGAAACACTGGCGAATGTCCGCGATGCAGGAATCAAGGTCTGCGCAGGCGGCATTCTCGGCATGGGCGAGACCGTAGACGACCGAATTTCAATGCTGGTCACGCTGGCCAATCTGCCGACACCGCCCGAAAGCGTGCCCATCAATATGTTGATCCCTATTCCCGGATCGCGCCTGGCCAATGCCCAGCCAATCGACCCGTTTGATTTCATACGCACCATTGCACTGGCCCGCATTCTCATGCCCACATCCTATGTGCGGCTCTCCGCGGGTCGCACCGACATGAGCGATGAAATGCAGGCGCTTTGCTTCTTTGCCGGAGCCAATTCGATCTTTGTCGGCGATACGCTGCTGACTGCCGATAATCCCGGCGAAGATCACGATAGCGCACTTTTCCGCCGACTTGGCCTCAAGCCGATGACTATGGAGCAACTCCGTTGAGCAATACGGCATTGTCCCATTATCAGGCGAAGCTGGATAGTTTTGAGCGAAAATCGCGCCTGCGCGCCCTCTCCGCGCACACGGGCATTGATTTCACCTCGAACGACTATCTGGGCCTCGCCAACTCACCGCGCCTTAAAGCCGCTATCACTGCCGCGCTCGACCGGGGCGTTCCAGTTGGCGCAGGCGGATCGCGGCTGCTGCGCGGCAACCATATCGAGCATGAGGCACTGGAAGCGGAAGCCGCAGCCTTTTTCGACGCTGAGAAGGTGCTGTATTTCGGCACGGGTTTTGCGGCCAATACGGCGCTTTTCGCGACCTTGCCGCAACGCGGCGACCTGATCGTCTGCGACGCACTGATCCATGCCAGCGTCCATGAAGGCATAGCATTGAGCAAGGCGGACACTGTCTTTGCAGCGCATAACGATGTCAGTGCTTTCGACGCGGCAATCAGCGACTGGCGACGCAAAGGCGGCAAAGGACATCCGTGGATTGCAGTCGAAAGTCTTTATTCCATGGACGGAGATAGCGCTCCCATCGCAGAACTGGGCGAACTGGCAGATCGTCACGACGGGTTTCTGGTGATCGACGAAGCCCATGCGACCGGCATTTTTGGCCCGCAAGGACGTGGACTGGTGGCGAATATTGAAAATCGCGACAATGTGCTGGTGCTGCACACATGCGGCAAGGCAATGGGTCTGTCCGGCGCACTGCTGCAATTGCCCGCCATACTGGGCGACTATCTGGTCAACCGCGCCCGCAACTTCATCTATTCGACTGCACCGTCACCCTTGATGGCGGCGGGTGTGCGTGAGGCATTGCGCATAATTGCCGACGAGCCAGAACGTCGCCAGCAACTGCAGGGTCTGACAAACCTTGCCGGATCGCTCGTGGTTTCACGTTTGGGCCTCAAGCCAAGCGGCTCGCAAATCATGCCGATCCTGATCGGTGACAATTTGCACGCCATGCGCATTGCCGAAGCGATGCGTGCCGAAGGGTTCGATATCCGGGCGATCCGCCCTCCGACTGTGCCGGAAGGAACCGCACGGCTTAGACTATCCATCACGCTTAATGTCAGTGAAAGCCAGATCCACCAGATGTTCGACCGGCTTTCCATCGTAATGGGGAAAGACAGACCATGACAACGCGCTTCGTCGTCTCCGGCACTGATACCGGCATCGGCAAGACGGTCTTTTCAGCCGCACTCACCGTCGCCCTCAATGGCTACTATTGGAAGCCGGTGCAATCTGGTCTGGACGAGGAAACCGATAGTCAGGCGGTTGCGCGGCTTGCCGGCCTGCCTCAAAGCCGCATCTTGCCGGAAGTCTACAAGCTCACGGCACCGCTTTCGCCGCATCAGTCAGCAGCGCTGGACGGCAAGGCGATTTCCGCCGATGCATTCACCGTGCCCGCGACAGACGGCCCGTTGGTCATAGAAGGCGCTGGCGGGTTGCTGGTGCCGCTCTCGGACAATCTGGTTTTTGCCGACATATTCGCCCGATGGAAAATCCCGGTCATTCTCTGCGCCCGCACCAATCTCGGCACGATCAATCACACGCTTCTGTCCATAGAAGCGCTAAAGCATCGCCGCATACCAATATGCGGCATCGCCTTCATCAGTGACGAGAATATAGAAACCCAGCGCATCATCGCGAAAATGAGCGGGGTGCGCGTTCTTGGTCGCCTGCCGTTCCTGCCCGAACCGAGCGGAAACGCGTTGCGACAAGCCTTTGAGGACAGCTTTGATCTAAGCAGTTTCGCGGAGGTGTGGGCATGAAGCGACAAACTGTCTGGCACCCCTTCACCCAGCATGCGCTGGAACCGGAGATGCAACGCATCGTATCGACGGAGGGCGCTTATCTAATCGACGAGAGCGGCCAGCGTATTCTCGATGCGATTTCCTCCTGGTGGGTCATCACCCATGGCCATCGGCACCCAGAAATCATGCAGGTTATCCGCAGCGCGACGGAAAATTTCGACCAGATCATCTTTGCCGAATACTCCCACGCACCAGCCGAACAACTGGCGGAAGGACTGATTGAAATCGCGCCGCCCGGACTGCACCATGTCTTTTATTCGGACAGCGGCTCGACAGCGGTGGAAGTCGCGCTGAAAATGGCGCTCGGCTATTTTCACAATACAGGTCAGGCGCGCGACCGTATCGTTGTGATGGAACACGGCTATCATGGTGACACCATCGGCACCATGTCCACCGGCGAACGCGGTGTGTTCAACGCCGCCTACGAACCTTTGCTATTTGGCGTCGACCGGCTGCCCTTTCCGGAAAAAGGCAACGAGCAGCGCACGCTCGACATGTTTGAGCACCATTGCAGGTCAGGCCGCGTAGCGGCATTGCTGATAGAACCGCTTATTCTCGGTGCTGGCGGCATGAAAACCTATCGCCCTGCCCTGCTGACGGCGCTGAAAGAAATCGCCGAACGTTTCGGCTGTCTGCTGATCGCCGATGAGGTGATGACCGGCTGGGGACGAACCGGAACGCTATTTGCCTGCGAGCAGGCACGCATCACACCGGATATTATGTGCGTGTCCAAGGGACTGACCGGCGGCGCGCTGCCGCTGGCCGCAACGCTCTGCACATCGGCGATCTTCGACGCGCATCTTTCGACCGACCGACGTAAAACCTTCTTTCACTCAAGCTCCTACACGGCCAACCCCATTGCCTGCGCAGCGGCTGTCGCCAATCTGGAAGTCTGGCGACAGGAACCGGTGCTAAGCCGCATCCGCTCTATCGAAGAGTTTCATGAACACAATCTGACGCGATTTGCTGGAGACCAGCGCTTTGCGAATATCCGACAGGCGGGAACGATTGCGGCGCTCGATATCGTCGCACCCGCTGGCGGCTATCTCGCGGAGATCGGCCAGCACATGCGCAAATTGTTCCGTGAACGCAACTTGCTGATCCGGCCGCTCGGCAATGTGCTCTATCTGATGCCGCCTTATTGCGTGACCAGTGCGGAACTAGCCCATATTTACGACGCGGTGGACGAAGTGGCATCTATCGTGACGGGGCAACCGCAATGAGCCTTTGCCGTTCCTCCCGCATGGCCGGTTTCGGTCATGCGGTGCCTGAACGCCGCGTCGAGAACGGTGAGATCGAACAACGGCTCGGTCTCGAACCCGGCTGGATCGAAGGCCGCACGGGCATCCGCTCGCGCTATTGGGCTGAAGATAGCGAGACATTAAGCGGGCTTGCGGCCGTGGCCGGAGATATGGCGCTCAATCGTGCCGCCATTGCCCGCGCAGATATTGCGCTAACTTTGCTTGCCACTTCAACACCGGACCATCTGCTGCCGCCGTCAGCCCCTTTGCTGGCGCACAAGCTCGGCCTTGTGCGGTCGGGTGCCAATGATCTGGCAGGCGGATGTGCGGGTTTTCTCTACGCCCTCACCCTCGCCGACAGCTTTGTCCGTGCGTACAACCGTCCGGTGCTTGTGGTCGCCGCCAATATTCTGAGCCGTCGCATAAACCCTGTTGAACGCGCAAGCGCCGTCCTCTTTGCCGATGCGGCAGGAGCGGTCGTGCTTGTACCGGATCAAGACCCGCGACGTGGTTTCTTATCCGCTGATCTGTCTTCCGACGGAAGCGGTTATGATTTGATTTCGATTCCATCCGGCGGCAGCAACCGGCCATTCTCGCCCGACATGGCACCCGGGCAATTTCTAATGTCGATGCAGAACGGTCGCGAGGTGTTTTCCCGTGCAGTCGATCTGATGACCGCCACCTCCAGAAATGTGCTGAAAGCAGCTCGTATCGAAGCCGCTCGCATTGACCGTTTCGTACCGCATCAGGCCAATGCGCGCATGTTCGATGCTGTTGCGCATAATCTGGACATCGATCCGGCTAAAACGGTCCGGACTATCGCGACCTACGGCAACTCCTCCGCTGCGACCATTCCGCTGTCGCTCTCGGTCGCCAATGAAACACGACCCTTTGCAGAAGGCGAGACCCTTTTGCTGACCGCTGCGGGCGCCGGTATGATGGGCGGCGCAGCGGTCTATCTTGCCTGAGTCCCCGCTTAGGATTGCACAGTCTTCGCTGGAACGGTCTTATGTTCTTCCTGTGGAGCGGCGGCCTTGCGCGCCACAAGACTGTAGACCACCGGCACCACGAAGAGCGTCAACAGAGTGCCGAAGGACATACCGCCGACAATCACCCAGCCGATGGCCTGACGGCTTTGCGCGCCAGCGCCGGTTGCAATGGCCAGCGGAATAGCACCGAGCACCATTGCGCCTGTTGTCATGAGGATCGGACGCAGACGCATCACAGCCGCTTCCGTGACCGCATCGGCAATGTCGCGCCCTTGGTCACGCATATGATTGGCGAATTCGACAATCAGAATGCCATGCTTGGTGATAAGTCCCACCAGCGTGACCAGACCGATCTGACTGTAGACATTCATGCTCGCACCCGCGAACCATAGCGCCAGCAATGCCCCGGCAATCGAAAGCGGAACGGTCAGCAGAATGATGAACGGGCTGACAAAGCTTTCAAACTGGGCCGCCAGAACCAGATAGATGAACAGAATGGCCAGACCGAACACGAACAGAATGCTCGAATTGGAGCTGGTGAAATCGCGCGACTCCCCTTCCAGATCGTACTGGGCATAGGTCGGGAACGTCTCACTGGCTGTATTTTGCAGATAAGTCAGCGCCTCACCCAGCGAATAATCGGGAGACAGACCAGCGCTGATCGTCGCCGAGCGCAGCCGGTTGAAACGATAGAGATTGGCCGGTTCCACACTCTCCGTAACAGTCACCAGATTGGACAGCGGAATGAGCTGGCCTGACGAGCCGCGCATATTCACGATATTAATGGAATCCGGCGTGGCGCGGTCGCTGGCGTCAAGCTGAACAAGAACATCCGATTGTTCGCCGTCCCGGTCGATGCGCGTAACCTGACGGCTGCCAAACATGGTTTCCAGTGTACGGCCTACATCGGAGATCTGCAGACCGGCTTCACGGATTTTCTCGCGGTTCATGTTGATCTCCATGCGAGGCTTGTTGAGATCGAGGTTCGATTCCACATTGATCAAACCCGGATTCTCTTTGATCCGCTCCACGAACTCCGTCGCCAGCCGGTTCAGATCGTCATAACTCGAAGACGACTGGATGACGAACTGAACCGGATTGTTGGCTCCTGCCCCGCTGCCGCGCGCGGTCGAGAGCGATGGCATGTTAAAGGCGAAGCCGCGAACGCCTGGGATCTCCGCCATTTGCGGCCCGATGGACCGAATGATTTCCTGCTGACTGCGGTCGCGCTCGTCCCAGTCCTTCAACAGCCCAAAGGCGCTGAAATTGGTCACCTGCGGAAAACCGTAAATGGCAAAGTATGTACTGACCTCAGGTATGCTGGAAAGAATGTCCTCGCTGACCTGACCATAGCGCTGCGTGAATTGCAGCGTCGAGCCTTCTGGGGCCGTGCCTGCCATACGGATGACACCACGGTCTTCAACTGGGGCGAGTTCGCTCGGCAGATTGACATAAAGGAAGCCGGCCAGAACCGCGGTTGCCGCCGCGCCAGCCAGCACAATCAGCTTATGGCGCATGGCAAGCCCCAGCGCGCGCCGGTAGTTCTCGTTGAGACTGTCGAGAAACCCTTCCAGTGCGCGCGAAATCCGACCCTGATTTTCATTGTGACGCAAAAGCTTACCGCACATCATGGGCGTCAACGTCAACGCTACGAAGCCGGAAACCAAAACCGCACCGGCAAGCGTAAGCGCGAACTCGATGAACAATTGCCCGGTCCGACCCTCGGTGAACGCAATCGGCACATAAACGGCGGCCAGTGTAAGCGTCATCGCAATGACGGCAAAAGCAATTTCTCCGGTTCCGGCAATGGCCGCCTGTACTGGGGTTTCCCCTTCTTCGATGCGCCTGTGCACGTTTTCCAGAACAACGATAGCATCGTCCACCACCAGACCGATGGCCAACACCATGGCGAGCAGCGTCAGTGTGTTGATACTGAAGCCGAAGGCAAACATGATTGCCAGCGTCGTGATGAGTGACACCGGTATCGTCACGATGGGAATAAGGCTCGCGCGCACCGAACGCAGGAAGAAAAAGATCACCAGGATCACGAGGATGATCGCCTCGCCGATCGTGCTGAACACCGCCGCAATGGAACGATCGATAAAGATCGACGTGTCGTAGGTGACTTCAGCTTGCATCCCGTCCGGCAAACTTGCCTGAATGGCCGGGAGGACGGCGCGCAGATTGTTCGCAACATCGAGGGGGTTCGCTGTTGCCTGTTTGACAACACCAATAGATATCGCCGTTTGCCCCTGCTTGGTGGTTGCGCGACGTTCATCGGCAGCGCCCAGTTCAGTCCTTCCGACATCACGCAGACGCACCGGATAGCCGTTCACGACATTGATAATGATATCCGCAAATTCTTCAGGCGTTCTCAGTGCTGTATTGGCAAGAAGTGTAAACTCCCGATCCTTGCTTTCAATACGCCCGGCGGGCACTTCGACATTCTGGTTTTCAAGCGCCGTTTCGACATCCTGAACCGTCAGTCCGTAACCTGCCAGCTTGCGGGCATCGATCCAGACACGCATTGCATATTCGCGCGCGCCAAGAATACGGGCTTCCGAAACGCCCGGCAGATTCTGAATGCGGTCAACAATCGTACGATTGAGAACGTCGGTGATTTCAAGGCCGGAATGACGGTCGCTTGTAAAAGCCACATACATGTTGGGCTGCGCATCCGCTTCCACCTTGGCGACAATCGGCTCGTCTATCTCGTCGGGAAGATTGCGCCTTGCCCGAGACACACGGTCACGCACCTCGGCGGCAGCCACCTCTGGATCGGTGCCAAGCGTAAAGCGCACCGTGATGGCGCTGGTTTCAGCGCGACTTGTCGATGACACCACATCGATACCGGCAATACCGGAGAGCTGTGTTTCAAGAACCTGCGTCACCTGACTTTCCACAATCTCGGCATTGGCGCCGGAATAGGTGGTGGAAACAGAAACTGTCGGTTCTTCGACATCGGGATATTCGCGGGTGCTCAGCCTCTCATAAGATACGATGCCGAGCAGAACCAGCACCAGACTAAGGACCGTAGCGAAGACCGGTCGGCGGACGCACATTTCCCATATGGACATCAGACCGCCTCCTCCGCAGTTGCTTCCTGAACGCGAACTTTGGCTCCTGTTTGCAACTTCTGCTGGCCCGCCGTCACCACGCGCGCATCCTTATCGAGACCCGTGACAATCTCGACCATCCCTTCAAGCCGTTGCCCCAGCGTGACCGTAACCACTTCGACCGTATCGTCAGCATTGATACGATAGACCGTCTGGGTTTCACCGCTCGGCACAATGGCGCTTTCCGGTACCAGCATCGCATCTGCCTTGGTGCCCGTGGTGACATTAACGCGAACGAAAAGCCCCGGGCGTAACTTCAGATCGGGATTGGAGATCAAGGCGCGCATACGGATGGAGCGGCCGGTTTCATCGACAGATGGCTCGATGGCATAGACCTGCCCCTGAAACGGCTGGTCTGGCAGCGCATCGGCCACCACCGAAACCCGTTGCTGGGGTGAGATACTCGCCAGTGCCACTTCTGGCAGCGAAAACTCCGCGACCAATGGATCGATCTGATCGAGCCTGGCAAGATTGGTCGTACCCGCCGTTACATAAGCGCCAACACTGACGGAACGCAGCCCAACCACGCCGTCGAACGGCGCTTTGATCGAAGTCTGCGCGAGCTGCGCTTCGGCAAGCGCCAGAGCAGCTTCTGTATTGCGCAGGTTCGCTTCCGCTTCTTCCAAAGCCTGCGTTGCGCTGATTCCGCGTTTGGACAAGGCTTCGGTGCGTTCGAAAGTTGACCGCGCAAGAACATTTGCTGCACGGGCCGACTGCACGGAAGCGTTCAGAATGGAGGTATCGAGCTGAAACAGAACGCTGCCTGCCTCAACGCGCTGGCCTTCCTGGAACAGAATCTGATCCACACGTCCGCCGATTTCCGAGGCCAGTGTGACCGATTCTTTCGCCCGCAGGCTACCAACAGCCGAGATAATACTGTCCAGATCGCGGGTTTGCACCGCAGCTGCTTCAACCACCGTGGCTTTTGGCTGTGCGGGAGCAATGGACGCCGTGGTCGTCTCAGCGGATGTTTCTTGCGCACCCCGCCATCCAAAAAAAGCTGCGATCAACGCCAGTCCCAATACAAGAACTAGTATACCTCGTTTCCCAAGTTTCATATGCTAGCCTTTCCGATGGGCCGGGCCGTGCGTTTGCGTCCCGGACCACCCAGCCGGGCCACACGGGGCAATGTTAAATATTAGCTTTCATAATATTTTACTTTACTGTAAAGTAAAATTAATCTTCTGTAATGTCAGAGTCTTGGCGTGCAGAGGAGGGAATGGGAGGGGTCAATAAAGCATGGATAGAAAAACAAACGTGAGCACCGAAATGGTTCTCGATGCTACACGTAAAATGCTGTCGCAGCATGGCTCTGCAGTCAGCCTCGAGCTGGTCGCGGCAGAGGCCGGTCTTACGCGCCAGACACTCTACAATCGCTTCGGCAGCAAGCAAACTCTTTTACGTGCCGCATTCGATGATTTGCGCCAGCAGATTCATACCCGTCTCGATGATGCGCCATGGAACTCCACACCCGAAGTTCTCCTGCCGGTGATCGCGCGCATTGTGGCCGACAGTTTTCTGGATCTCGCAATGGCCAAACTATTGCGCGCGATGATTCAGGCCGTGGAAGATATTCCGGAAATCGGCACCAGCCTCAGATCGGATCGAACAGGACAAGTTCTCCAGAAGCTGACCGAATATTTGCAAGCCAAAACTGAAGCCGGAGAGTTCCACGTAGCCGACGCGGAAACTCAGGCCATGCTTTTTCTGGGCAGCATCAGCGGCTTTCTTTTTCCCCGCTTGCTACTCGGTACGGTCACGCCCGACGAAGAGGTCAATCAAAGGCTGATCGACACGTCCATCGCAAGCTTTCTCCGCATGTGGCGAAGTGCGGAGTAATGTCTTCCCCAATCGCCAACCCACCCTAGAGTAAAGCTCCCCAACAAGCCCCAAAAACGAGGCCTCCCCCCAATGAAAACCTCCATTATTGCCGCTTGCCTTGCCTCCGTCCTCGGCGCAGTTGCCGTTTCCGCGCCCGCCTTTGCGCAGCAAACGCGCGACATTGCCAAAGAGGAAGCCAACCGTAAAATCGTGCTCGAATTTTACGATGGTGTCTTCAACAAACATGAGGTGGAGAAATACTCCGAAGTGCTCGCCGAAGATTATATCCAGCACAATCCTGGCGTGCCGGATGGGAAAGCGCCTTTCGTGAATTTTTTCACCCAGCGCTTCAAGGATAATCCCCAGGCCACCGCGCGCATCGTGCGCAGCGCTACGGATGGCGATCTCGTCTTTCTGCATCTCCAGTCGAAGATGAATGAAGCGGACCGAGGTCGCGCCATCGTGGATATCTTCCGCGTTGATAACGGCAAGATCGTCGAGCATTGGGATGTCATTCAGGCTGTTCCGGAAACCGCCAAGAATAAAAACACGATGTTCTAAACCTTTCGGTCAGAACCGCATCGGAAGCCAGCCATATCGGCTGGCTTTTTCATTTTCACGGCAATCCCCCTACAAAAACTGTTCTTGTCGTCCGCTTCTGGCTTGTTTCCTTCAAAAAGCGATCCTACGATATCACAATTCACCGGCCCACTGCGCCCTTCCCCGACAGATCAGCAGCAGTCACAGCGTATCCACGCTCGCCGGTGCCATGGGTTACAGTCGAAAGACACACGAATTAAGGACGTGAAAAATGACCGACAAGCATGCCTCGAAGGCAATGTGGACCTATTACAAGGGCGAGTGGCGCGAAGGTGACGTGCGGATTCTGGGCGCGGCTTCGCACGCGACCTGGCTCGGTTCAGCGGTGTTCGACGGTGCGCGCCTGTTCGAAGGCGTCACGCCGGACCTCGACCGTCATTCGGCCCGCGCCAATGATTCCGCCCGTGCGCTCGGTCTGGCGCCGACGCTTTCGGCCAATGATATTGAAGCGCTGGCGCTGGAAGGCTTGAAGAAATTCGCCCCCGGCACCGATGTTTATATTCGTCCCATGTACTGGGCCGAAGAAGGCGACAGCAGCACGGTTGCACCGCTTGCGTCCTCGACCGATTTCGCCTTGTGCCTCGAAGCCATTCCGATGGTCGAGCCGAAGGGCTTCACCATCACCACAACCTCATTCCGTCGTCCCTATCTGGAAGTGATGCCGGTCAACGCCAAGGCGGCCTGCCTCTATCCCAACAATGGGCGCATGCTGCTCGAAGCCAAGGCCAAGGGCTTTCACAATGCAATTGTGACCGATGTGCTGGGCAATGTCGCGGAAACGGCGACCTCCAACATTTTCATGGTTCGCGGCAGTGAAGTCTTTACGCCGGTTCCAAACGGCACCTTTCTCAACGGCATCACGCGCCAGCGCGTCATCGCACTGTTGCGCGCGGCAGGCGTAACCGTGCATGAAACCACGCTCAAAATTGAGGATTTCCGTGAGGCAGACGAGATCTTCTCGACCGGCAATATGAGCAAGGTTGTGCCGATCATCGGCTTTGATGATCGCAAGTTTGAATACGGAGCCGTCACCAAGCGCGCCCGCAGCCTCTATTGGGAATGGGCGCACGCCTGATTTCCTGCCACGATATTCCACTTCCATAATACTCCGGGTCGTTCTGGCCCGGAGCCTTCCCTGACCGCGGCAGACGCATGATCGAACATACACCCCTGTATCTGGCAGTCGCTATTACTGCGGCGTTTCTGGTTGGCATGTCGAAAGGCGGCCTTCCCTCGGTCGGAACGCTCGCCGTTCCGCTGATGGCGCTCGTCATCTCGCCCGTCACAGCCGCAGCTTTGTTACTGCCGATCTATGTCATCAGCGACATGTTCGGGCTCTACCTTTATCGGCATCATTATTCAGCGCGCAATCTCGCCATCCTCACGCCAGCAGCCATTGTCGGCGTCGGCATTGGCTGGCTGTTCAGCTCGCATCTATCCAGCACTTTCATCGGCTTTCTGGTCGGGCTGGTGGGCATTCTGTTCTGCCTCAATGCCTGGATCGGCGCCCGCTATCGCAGGAAGGCCCGCAAGGCCGATATTCCGGGCGGCGCCTTCTGGGGCATTCTCACCGGTCTCACTAGTTTCGTATCGCATTCCGGTGCGCCGCCGTTTCAGATGTATGTCCTGCCGCAGCATCTGGAAAAGCTCGTCTTCGCGGGCACATCGACCATCCTCTTTGCCATCGTCAACGCCGTGAAGCTCGTTCCGTACTGGCAGTTGCAGCAGTTTTCCAATCTCGACCTGTCGATGGGCCTCTGGCTGATCCCTTCTGCAGTGATCGGCACTTTCGCGGGTGCCAAGCTGACACGGCTTCTGCCGGATGGGCCCTTCTTCCTGCTCGTGCAACTGACGCTGTTCGGGCTTTCCATCAAGCTGATAGCCGATTGGGTCATGCCGTATTTCTTTGGTTGAGACGCTTTCGCAGTTCTTGCCAGATGCCTTCGCTTCCGCCACCATGTGCGCGAAAGTAAGGGGAGGATGTGCGAGTGGCAGACGCGGATGCGATCATCATCGGCGCGGGGCTGGCCGGTTTGGCCGCAGCGAACGAACTGACCAGCGCGGGCAAAACCGTCATCCTTCTGGAACAGGAAGGCGAGAACTCCATCGGCGGTCAAGCCTTCTGGTCGCTGGGCGGCCTGTTCATGATCGATACCCCGGAGCAGCGCCGTCTTGGCATCAAGGACAGTTTCGACCTCGCCGCACAAGACTGGTTCGGCTCGGCGCAGTTTGACCGACCCGAAGATCTTTGGCCCCGGAAATGGGCCGAAGCCTATCTGCAATTCGCGACCGGTGAGATGCGACCATGGCTGCGCAACCTCGGCATGCGCTGGTTTCCCGTTGTCGGCTGGGCAGAACGTGGCGGCGCACTCGCCCACGGGCATGGCAACTCGGTGCCGCGTTTTCACGTCACATGGGGCACGGGCCCAGGCGTCGTAGCCCCATTTGAACAACGGCTGCGAGACGCAATGGCGAAAGGCCTTGTCACGCTGAAATGCCGCCACCGCGTCAGTCAGATCACCAGCGCGAACGGACGCATAACCGGCGTTTTCGGTGAAGTGCTCGCCCCTTCGACGGCTGAACGCGGTCAGCCATCTTCCCGAGAAGTTATTGGTGAATTCGCATTTGGCGCTGACAACGTTATCGTAACGTCCGGCGGTATTGGCGGCGATCCGGAGCGCGTGCGCCGGGCATGGCCGCGCGAGAGGCTTGGCAATCCGCCGAAGGAGATGGTGCTGGGCGTTCCAGCCTATGTGGACGGGCGCGGCATCGATATGGCGGTAGAGGCAGGCGGACACGTCATCAATGCTGATCGCATGTGGCATTACACCGAGGGTTTGCGCAACTGGAACCCGATCTGGCCCAATCATGGCATCCGCATCCTGCCCGGACCATCGTCGATGTGGTTCGACGCACGCGGCAACCGGCTGCCAGCTCCCTATCTTCCCGGCTTCGATACGCTCGGCACACTCAAGCACATTCTCTCCACCGGCTATGACTATTCCTGGTTCATTTTGACCGAAAAGATCATCCGCAAGGAGTTTTCACTGTCTGGTTCCGAGCAAAACCCCGATCTGACCGGCAAAAGCTGGAAATTGCTGCTGAAAAGCCGTCTCGGCAAAGCCCCGCCGCCGCCTGTCAAAGCCTTTATCGACAACGGCGCGGATTTCATAACCGCCAAGACGATAGAAGAGTTGGTCGCGGGCATGAACACTTTGAGCGGCGAAAAACTGCTCGATGTGCGACGCATTCGCGACCAGATCGAAGCGCGGGACCATGAAGTGGTCAATCGTTACACGAAGGACGCGCAGATCATGGCGATCCATAATGCGCGTGCCTATATCGGTGACAGGCTGACGCGCGCCGTACCGTTGCATGCGCTGCTCGATCCGGCCAACGGCCCGCTGATCGCCGTCAAGCTGCATATCCTGACGCGCAAGACGCTGGGCGGCCTGCACACCAATCTCCAGTCGGCAGTTCTGGGCGAGGATGGCGAGCCGATCCCCGGCCTTTATGCGGCGGGCGAAGCCGCCGGTTTCGGCGGTGGCGGTTATCACGGCTACAATGCGCTGGAAGGCACATTTCTTGGCGGCTGTATATTTTCCGGGCGGGCGGCAGGCCGGGCAGTCGCTTCGATCTGAATCGTGAGGTAGCTCCCGATAAGGCCGCCAACCAACTGATTCAATGAAATTTTCAGCCGTATTGTCTTCAACGAAGACCAATGCGCGTTATCCTGTTTTCTATATGAGATTTTTATATCCCGGCCGGTTTCCCCGTCTCGAAACCCTATGCCGTAAGGTCACATAATCCCTGCATGGCAAAAAGCCTTCACAACAGGGAGCCCCGCAAGGGGACGACATTATGGACATCGCCGTCCTGGCAATCGGCATCGGCTTCTTCGCTCTGCTCTTCGGCTATCTGCGCGTCTGCGAAAAGCTTTGAGGGCGTAACATGCTGATCGAATACATCGCTGGCGCTTTGGTCGCCATCTTCATCGCGATCTATCTTCTTTATGCGCTCATTCGACCGGAGCGGTTCTGACCGGCCCCACGAATAGCGGCCCTGTAGGGGCTTGGGAAAAACCATGACAATCAATGGATGGATACAGATCCTCGTCTTTTGCGGGATCATCATTCTGCTCGTAAAGCCGCTTGGCGGTTATATAACGCGTGTCTTCAACGGCGACCGGACATTCCTCTCGCCGGTTTTCGTGCCTGTCGAACGCGGGCTATATCGTCTTGCGGGCACAGGCGAACGCGAGGAGCAGCACTGGACGAGCTACACCGCCGCCATGCTGCTGTTCAATCTGGCCGGATTCCTTCTGCTTTATGCCATGCAGCGGTTTCAGGGCGTATTGCCCTTCAACCCCATGGGCATGAGCAATGTGCCTGCCGATCTCGCCTTCAACACCGCCACCAGTTTCGTGACCAACACCAACTGGCAAAATTACGGCGGCGAAAGCACCATGTCCTATCTGACCCAGATGGCCGGACTGACGGTGCAGAACTTCGTCTCCGCCGCAACGGGCGTGGCAATCGCGATGGCGCTTATCCGAGCTTTCTCGCGCAAATCAATGAAAACGCTCGGTAATTTCTGGGTCGACCTGACGCGCTGCACGCTCTATATCCTGCTGCCGATCTGCATCGTGATGACGCTCGCCTTCGTCGCGCTTGGTGTGCCGCAAACGCTTGGCGCATATGCGCAGGCCACGACGCTTGAAGGCGCGCGGCAGGTCATTGCGCTTGGGCCGGTTGCATCGCAGCTGGCAATCAAGATGCTCGGTACCAATGGCGGCGGCTTCTTCAACGCCAACTCCGCACATCCGTTTGAAAACCCCGACGCCATCTCCAACATGATCCAGATGGTTGCGATATTCGCTATCGGCGCATCGCTGACCAATGTCTTTGGCCGTATGGTCGGCAATGAAAAGCAAGGCTGGGCGATCTTTGCGGCCATGGGCGTGCTGTTCGTTGCAGGCGTGGCCATCTGCTATTGGGCAGAAGCTGCGGGTAACCCGCTGATCCACGCGCTCGGCATCGACGGCGCGAATATGGAAGGCAAGGAAGCCCGTTTCGGTATCGCCATGTCCGCCCTTTTCGCCGTGGTCACGACTGCTGCATCCTGTGGCGCGGTCATTGCCATGCATGACAGCATGATGGCGCTTGGCGGCATGATCCCGATGATCAACATGATGCTCGGTGAAATCATCATTGGCGGTGTCGGCGCAGGTTTTTACGGCATCATCCTGTTCGTCATCGTGGCGATTTTCGTGGCTGGTCTGATGGTCGGTCGCACGCCTGAATATCTGGGCAAGAAGATCGAGGCCAAGGAAGTAAAGATGGCGATGCTGGCCGTCCTCTGCCTGCCGCTGTCGATCCTCGGCTTTACGGCAATCGCCTCCGTCATTCCGGCAGGCTTGAGTTCCATTGCCAATCAGGGACCGCACGGTTTTTCGGAAATCCTCTATGCCTATACGTCGGGCACCGCCAATAACGGCTCGGCATTCGGCGGGCTCTCCGGCAACACGCCCTGGTACAATATCACCATCGGCCTTGCCATGCTGATGGGGCGCTTCCTCGTCATCGTTCCCGCCATGGCCATTGCCGGATCGCTGGTCGCCAAGAAAATCGCACCGCAATCGGCAGGCACCTTCCCGACCCATGGTCCGTTGTTCGTAGGCTTGCTGATCGGCGTCATTCTGGTTGTCGGCGGGCTGATCTTCTTCCCCGCGCTGGCGCTGGGACCGATCGCCGAACACCTCGCCTTGATCCAAGGAAAGACCTTCTGATGCTGAAACCATCGAGTTGCATTCTGTCGATCCTCGCTGCCGCCGTCGTGCTCATTCTGGCCGTCAGGCTGGTGAGTCAGCTCGTGGGGCAATAGCGGGATCGCGCCAAGCAGTCCGGTTTGCACATTAAACTACTGGAGCCTCGTTATGAGCCAGTCCAAATCCGCGAGCATTCTCGATGCCCGCATCCTTATTCCGGCGGTTGGCGATGCCTTCCGTAAACTGAATCCGAAAAGCCTTGCCCGAAACCCGGTCATGTTCGTCGTGGCCGTCGTTTCGGCCCTCACCACGGTGCTGCTTGCAAAAGACATCGCGACCGGTGGGGCCAATGTCGGCTTTTCATCGCAGATCGTGCTGTGGCTCTGGTTCACGGTGCTGTTCGCCAATTTTGCCGAAGCGGTTGCCGAAGGGCGCGGCAAGGCACAGGCGGAATCGCTGCGCCGCACACGCACCGAAACACAGGCCAAGCTTCTGAACGGCGACAGCAAGACCGATTACAAAACCGTCGCCGGAACCAGCCTCAAGGTCGGCGATATGGTTCTCGTCGAAGCGGGCGACATCATCCCGTCCGATGGCGAGGTGATTGAGGGTGTCGCTTCGGTCAATGAAGCCGCCATTACCGGCGAATCCGCACCTGTCATCCGCGAATCCGGTGGCGACCGTTCCGCCGTCACCGGCGGCACGCAGGTCCTGTCGGACTGGATCAGGGTGCGCATCACGGCGGCTCAGGGCTCGACCTTCATCGACAAGATGATCAGCCTCGTGGAAGGCGCCGAGCGCCAGAAAACCCCGAACGAGATCGCGCTCAACATCCTGCTTGCGGGGATGACACTGATCTTCGTTCTGGCCGTGGTGACAATTCCAAGCTTCGCGACCTATGCTGGCGGCTACATCCCGGTCATCGTGCTGGTTGCCTTGTTTGTAACGCTGATCCCGACCACCATCGGCGCTCTGCTGTCGGCCATCGGCATCGCAGGCATGGACCGTCTGGTGCGCTTCAATGTGCTGGCCATGTCGGGCCGGGCGGTCGAAGCGGCAGGCGATGTCGACACTTTGCTTCTCGACAAAACGGGCACGATCACGCTCGGCAATCGTCAGGCAACCGCCTTCATGCCGGTAACCGGCATCAGCGAACAGGAACTGGCCGACGCCGCGCAGCTGGCCTCGCTTGCCGATGAAACACCGGAAGGTCGGTCCATCGTGGTTCTGGCCAAGGAGAAATATGCCATTCGCGGTCGCGATATGCAGAACCTGCATGCGACTTTCGTGCCCTTTACGGCACAGAGCCGCATGAGCGGTGTCGATATCGACGGTTCGTCCATCCGTAAGGGCGCTGTGGATGCCGTGCTGAAACATGTGGGCCAGAACCGTGCGACCGAAGAAAAAGTCACCCACGAACTGCAAGCCATTGCCGATACGATTGCAAAATCCGGCGGCACGCCGCTGGCCGTGGTCAAGGATGGCAGGCTGCTTGGTGTCATCCATCTCAAGGATATCGTCAAAGGCGGCATTCGCGAGCGCTTTTCCGAACTGCGGCGCATGGGCATCCGGACGGTGATGATCACCGGTGACAACCCCATGACGGCAGCGGCAATTGCCGCAGAAGCGGGCGTGGATGATTTTCTGGCGCAGGCAACGCCAGAGAACAAGCTGGCGCTGATCCGCGAGGAACAGGCTAAGGGCAAACTCGTCGCTATGTGCGGTGACGGCACCAATGATGCGCCAGCGCTTGCACAGGCCGATGTGGGTGTCGCCATGAACACCGGCACGGTGGCTGCCCGCGAGGCAGGCAATATGGTCGATCTCGACAGCGATCCGACGAAACTCATCGAGATCGTTGAAATCGGCAAGCAGCTCCTGATGACACGCGGCGCGCTGACGACCTTCTCCATCGCCAACGATATCGCGAAATATTTCGCGATCATTCCGGCCATGTTCCTTACGTTCTATCCGCAGCTCGGCGCGCTGAACATCATGAACCTTGCCACGCCGCAAAGCGCCATTCTCTCGGCCATCATCTTCAACGCGCTCATCATCGTGGCCCTGATCCCGCTTTCGCTGAAAGGCGTGAAATACAAGGCCGTTGGCGCAGGCGCCCTGCTCTCGCGCAACCTGCTCATCTACGGCCTCGGCGGCGTCATCGTCCCGTTCATCGGCATCAAGGCCATCGATATGGCCATCGTTGCCCTTGGTCTCGCATAAGGATTTTCACCCATGTTGAAGCAACTTCGTCCCGCATTGGTCATGATCGTCGCGCTCACCGTGATCACCGGGTTCATCTATCCGCTCGGCATGACCGGCATTGCTCAGGCAATCTTTCCGCAACAGGCCAATGGCAGCCTGATCGAGAAGGACGGAACGGTCATCGGTTCTGAGTTGATCGGCCAGAATTTTAGCGGCGACCGTTATTTCCACGGACGCCCATCCGCCGCAGGCAAGGATGGCTACGATGCATCCAGCTCGGGCGGCTCCAATCTCGGCCCCACCAATCCCGCTTTGATCGAGCGGATCAAGACCGAGGCCGAAACCTTGAAACAGGCAACGCCTGACACTGCGATCCCTATCGACCTCGTGACTACCTCGGCCAGCGGCCTCGACCCGCATATTTCGCCGGAAGCCGCCCTTTATCAAATACCCCGTGTCGCCAAGGCGCGAGGCATCAGCGAAGCCGCTCTACGTGGCATTGTCGAGCAGCAGGTGGAAGACCGTGAGCTCGGATTTCTCGGTGAACCTGTGGTCAACGTCCTGAAACTCAATCTTGTTCTGGACAGAACCGCAGCTAAATAAAGTAGAATACGGGCGGCGCAAACGATGCCGCCCGCTTCGCAGGAGCATTATCATTAATGTCGGACGACATTCGCGCTGACAACACCCGGCCCTCTCCCGATGCCCTGCTCGAACAGGCGGAGCGCGAAACGCGTGGCCGCCTCAAGATATTTCTGGGGGCGGCTCCCGGTGTCGGCAAGACCTATGAAATGCTGATGTCCGGCAGAGCACGCAAGGCAGATGGCGTCGACATGGTGATCGGCGTTGTCGAAACCCATGGCCGCCGCGACACCGAGGCCTTGGTGGACGGGCTGGAAATCATCCCTCGCGCCAGCGTTGCCTATCACGGCCATGAACTGGAAGAGATGGACATTGACGCGGTGTTGGCGCGCCGTCCGCAGCTGGTTCTGGTGGATGAACTCGCCCATAGCAATGCGCCGGGCAGCCGTCACCCCAAGCGCTATCAGGATGTGGAGGAAATCCTTGCGCAGGGGATAGATGTCTACACCACGCTCAACATCCAGCATGTCGAAAGCCTGAACGATGTGGTGGCCCAGATCACACGCATTCGTGTTCGCGAAACCGTGCCGGACAGCATTATCGACCGCGCCGACGATATCGAGCTGATCGACCTCACGCCCAGCGACCTCATCAAACGACTCAATGATGGCAAGGTCTATCTTCCCAAGACGGCCAAGCGCGCAATCCGCAACTATTTTTCGCCCGGCAATCTGACGGCGCTCCGCGAACTGGCGCTGCGGCGCACCGCGCAGCGGGTAGACGAGCAGCTTCTCACCCATATGCGCGCCCACGCCATCGAAGGCCCGTGGGCGGCGGGCGACCGTATTCTCGTTGCCGTGGATGAACGGCCGCGCAGCGCATCTCTCGTGCGCTATGCGCGCCGTCTGGCCGACCGGCTGCGCGCGCCCTGGGCGGTCATTCACATTGAAACGCCGCGCTCTGCCAATATGTCGGAGGATGAAAAAGACCGGCTGTCGGCAACCATGCGTCTTGCCGAACAATTGGGCGGCGAGCCGATCATCATTCCCGGCCAGACAGTGGCGGAAGACATTATCCGCTATGCCAGCACGCATAATTTCACGCAGGTGGTCGCCGGAAAATCCGCCAAGCCGCGCTGGCGCGAAATTGTCGAAGGCTCGGTCGGGCACGAACTGATCCGCCGGGCAGGCGCCATCGATGTGCACATTACGGCAGGTATAGATCAGGAGGCGGCCAGCACCGCGCGCAAGGTCAAGACCGCTGCCCCATCGGCAAGCCTGCAAATTCTGCCCTATGCAATCGGCACGGCAGTCGTCGCAGCCGCGAATGGCGTCGGGCTGCTGCTCGATCAGTTTCTCGATGTTCGCAGCATAGCGCTGGTCTTCGTCGTCGGCGTTCTCGGCGTTGCGGTTACGCTTGGTCTGTGGCCTGCGCTGTTCGTTTCCATCATCAGCGCCTTTGCCTATAATTTCTTCTTTCTGCCGCCGCTTTACACGCTGTCCATTGCGGACCCGGAAAGCGTGGTGGCCCTCGTCTTCTTCCTCCTCGTCAGCTTTGTAGCCAGCAATCTGGCAAGCCGCGTGCAGCGTCAGGCAGCATCGGCACGGCAGCGCGCGCGCATGACCGAAGATCTCTATCTTTTCAGCAAGAAGCTCGCGGGCACCGGCTCGCTGGACGATGTGCTTTGGGCAACGGCATTCCAGATCGCATCCATGCTGAAAGTGCGTGCGGTTATCCTGCTGCCGGAGCGCGAGAGCATCGCGGTGCGCGCTGGATACCCGCCAGACGATACACTCGACGATGCCGATATCGCCGCTGCCCATTGGGCTTGGGAGCACAATTTGCCCGCAGGGCGCGGCGCGGATACGCTGCCCGGTGCGCGCCGCCTTTACCTTCCACTGCGCACGGCGCGAACTTCGGTCGGCGTTATCGGTCTCGACAATGATCGTCAGGGACCGATACTCACGCCCGAACAGCAAAGACTGTTCGAAGCGCTGGCCGATCAGGCCGCCATCGCCATCGAGCGTGTGCAGCTGGTGGAAGACGTCGAGCGCGCAAGGCTTGCCGCAGAAACCGACAAGTTGCGCTCCGCACTTCTGACCTCGATCTCGCACGACCTGAAAACCCCGCTAGCGGCCATCATGGGCGCCGCGACCACATTGCGCGAATATCATGGTTCCTTGCCCGCTGAAGATCAGGCCGATCTCTATCAAACCATCGTGGACCAGTCTGAGCGCCTCAATCGCTTCATCGCCAATCTTCTCGACATGACCCGCATTGAAGCGGGTGCAATGGAGCCGAACCTCTCTCCGCATTATATCGGTGATATCGTCGGTGCCGCCTTGCACAGAGCCGCAAAAATTCTTGCGCGTCATGCGGTTCGCGTATCGGTGCCCGCCGATCTGCCGATGCTGCGGCTGGATGCGGTTTTGTTCGAGCAGGTTCTGTTCAATCTCCTCGACAATGCCGCGAAATACGCGCCGGAAGCCTCTGAAATTGCTATTGAAGCGCATATCAGCGGCACGCGGCTCGTTCTGGAGATCGCCGATCAGGGGCCGGGCATTCCTGCCGATGACCGGGAACGGATTTTCGACAGTTTCTACCGCGTTCGCAAGGGTGATCACGTACAAGCAGGCACGGGCCTTGGCCTGTCCATCGCGCGCGGTTTTGTCGAAGCAATGGGCGGCACTATCGCCGCTCGCAATCGTAGCGACCACGACCATAATCGGTCTGGCGCGGTCTTCGTCATCTCACTGCCGCTACCATCTGGCGACGCTGAAACGGAAACAACGCAATGAATACGCAAAGCGTCAAAGTGCTGATTGTTGATGACGAACCGCCGATTCGCAAGCTCCTGCGGGTCGGGCTGACCACCGAAGGTTACACGACCGTTGAGGCTGCCAATGCCACTGAGGCGATGGAGAAGATCGAGGCTGAAAGCCCTGACCTTGTGCTGCTCGACCTTGGTCTGCCGGACATGGACGGCCACCGGCTTTTGCTGCAATGGCGGCAGGAAGGGCGCAGCCTGCCCATCCTCATTCTTTCAAGCCGCACCGACGAGGTGGGCATCGTCAAGGCGCTGGAACTCGGCGCTGATGATTATGTGACCAAGCCCTTCGGCATGCGCGAACTTGCGGCTCGCATCCGCGTTGCGCTCCGTCACAAGCTGCAACAGCAAGGCGAAAAGCCGATTTTCCAGAGCGGCGGTCTTTCGGTTGATCTGGTGCGGCGCATCGTCAAGGTCGATGGCAACGACATCAAGCTGTCGCCCAAGGAATATGACATTCTCCGCCTTCTGGTGCAGCATGCGGGCAAGGTTCTGACCCATCAATATATTCTCAATCAGGTCTGGGGCCCGGCGGCAGATGTGCAATATTTGCGCATCTATGTGCGCCAGCTTCGCCAAAAGATCGAAGCCCTGCCCGACCAGCCGCAATATATTCTCACTGAAACCGGTGTTGGCTATCGCCTGCGCGAAGCGGACGCCCTATAATCAGAAAGACGCTGAGAAAACCGGTAACGGAGATATTCGATGGTCGAGCTGACGAACAGTCTGGACAATCTGGAATTCATCATTGCGAAGGCGCGCGAATATGACGTGCAGGTGCCCGCAGTGGATGAAGACTCCGGCTCCAATCCCGGTGACGACAGAGACGTCGATATTCTCGATGCTTCGCTCGACAATCCGACCCGGAAAGAGCTTTTCGCCGCCATCCGCTCCCTGAATGAAGACCAACGCATCGAATTGCTTGCCTTGATGTGGGTTGGACGTGGCGATTTTTCGCCCGAGGAATGGGACGAGGCCTTGTCCACGGCAAGCGACCGTCATAACGGGCGCGAGGCAAAATACCTGATCGGAACGCCGCTTCTGGGTGATTATATCGAGGAAGGCCTCGTATCGCTCGGCATCGATGTCGAAGCTTACGATAATGAATAAGAAAAATTGATGATCCCATCCGTCCTTCTGTTTTGACGCTGCCATATCCGGGCATTAAGGTTGCCCGCAAATGCATGCCGGTTCGATTTGGATCGGCTTGCAGAACAACATATGGGAATTCAAAAAACGACGGAGGAAAGCGCCATGCTTCAGAAGAACCTGGTTCAGAAAACGGATTTTTACATCGACGGCGCCTGGCGGGCTCCAATCGAGGCCAAGAGCATCGAAGTCGTCAATCCGGCCAATGAAAAGCCCTATGCGGTGATCTCGGGCGGCTCGGCTGCCGATATCGATCTCGCGGTTGCGGCTGCCCGCAAGGCATTCCCGGCATGGGCCGAAACGCCTGCGAAGGAGCGTATCGCCTATATCCGCCGTATCGCTGAAATCTACGATTCCCGCATGGATGAAATGGCCAAGGCCATTTCGCACGAAATGGGTGCGCCGATTACGCTTGCGCGTGAATCGCAGGCTGCTGTCGGCGTGTCGCACATCAAGGCTTTTGTCGCTGCCTTCGAGAATTTCGAGTTCGAAGAAATTCTTTCTCCGAAATTTCCAAACCAGACCATCGTGCATGAGCCAATCGGCGTTTGCGGGCTGATCACCCCGTGGAACTGGCCGATGAACCAGATTGCACTGAAGGTCATCCCAGCGATTGCCGTCGGCTGCACGGTCGTGCTCAAGCCGTCTGAAATCGCACCGATGTCGGCAATGCTGTTCGCAGAATTCGTTGATGCAGCCGGTCTGCCAAAGGGTGTGTTCAACCTCGTCAATGGTGAAGGCCCGGTGGTCGGCGAAGCCCTGTCGCAGCACCCGGATGTGGACATGATGTCCTTCACCGGCTCGACGCGCGCAGGCACGGCGGTTTCCCGCGCTGCCGCAGCGACCGTCAAGCGCGTGTCGCTCGAACTCGGCGGCAAGTCGCCGAACATCGTCTTTGCCGATAGCGATCTGGAAAAGACCATCGAGCGCAGCCTTGCCCATTGCTTCGAGAACACCGGTCAGTCCTGCAATGCGCCAACGCGCATGCTGGTTGAGCGCTCGGTCTATGACAAGGCCGTCGAATTCGCGAAGAAGGTAACCGAAGGCACCAAGGTCGGCGATCCTGCAGAAGAAGGCGATCATATCGGGCCGCTTTCCTCGTCGATCCAGTTCGAGAAGGTCCAGAAGCTGATCCAGAAGGGCATCGACGAGGGCGCACGTCTCGTTGCTGGCGGCACGGGCCGTCCGGACGGCTTCACGGAAGGCGATTTCGTCAAGCCGACTGTCTTCGCCGACGTCAACAACGACATGACCATCGCACGCGAAGAAATCTTCGGACCGGTGCTGGCCATGATCCCGTTTGAAACGGAAGAAGAAGCCATCGCCATCGCCAATGACACGCCTTACGGTCTTGCCGCCTATATCCAGACCGGCAGCCCGGAACGCGCCAAGCGCGTTGCACGCAAGCTTCGCGCCGGCATGATCCAGATCAACGGCACGTCCCGCGCTCCGGGCAGCCCGTTCGGCGGATACAAGCAGTCGGGTAATGGTCGCGAAGGCGGCAAGTGGGGTCTTGAAGACTTCATGGAAGTGAAGCTCATCAGCGGCTGATCTTGACCGGCAAATGTGAAAAATGAAAAAGCGCCGTTAAACGGCGCTTTTTCTTTATAAAACTTGCTCTTCGAACCGGATAATCAAGCAACCGGCGTGGATGGCAACAAGGCTTGCAAGGCATCGTAGCATGCCAGCACCGTTTCCATTTGCGCGGTGTGGCCTTTGACGAACGCGCTGCCATAGATCGTCTCATCCGGATATTCGGTGATGAGCGTCAGTGGCACCGTGTGGCGATCATCGACGCCGACAAGGCACGGGAAACCATTGATGATGCGGAAGCCCGTTTCGCCTGCATGTTGCTCGAAAAGCCTGATCTGCGCGTTGTTATAGGCAACCAAGCCGTCAATGGCGGCCAGATGTTTTGTCACGCGGTCGATCAGTTCTTCTGCTTCCTTTTCCCAGGAGGCATGGTGGCGGATGATCAGGAAAAAGCCCTTCGGCAGCGTCCACATGGCGAAGGAACGCGGCACATAGCCGGAGAGTGGGCGCGTCCATTCATGCGACGGATAGCCGTGCAGATTGACGTGGAGTTTCGCGTCCGTCCGCTTTTCAGCCTCGACGCGAATGGCCTTTTCGTAAAGCCCTTCGCCGCTGCGATATTCCAGATCGTCACCGAGCGCCGTATAGCGCGCGGCGTGATGCATGTGATGCGGCTGAAGTGCGCAAAGCCGTTTGTGTATCTCGTATCCGTCCGGGTTTTCCTGCGGGGAGATCGTGAAATGCGCGCCCTCGCGCGTCGCAAGCCGGTTGGCCGCGCGCAACGCGCCAACAACACCTGTCGTCTCATTGGCATGCTGACCGGCGCTGATCATCATCGCGGCATCGCTGCCGTTGCGATAAGTCGCGCGTACCGTTCTGCCAGAACGGGTTTTCGCTTCAAATGGCTCACCGCCCAGTCTGGCGATTTCACGGCGGATTTGATCGGCGGAAAGCGGCGCTTCCGCTGTCTCCAGAACCTGTTCTGCCGTCAATGCATCATCGGTGGAAAGCGGTCGCGTTTCCACTTTGACGGATGGTTCGGCATCGCGAAAACGGACTTCCGGCACGATCTGGCCCGGTTGCAAGCCACGGTCGCCAACCGGGCGACCCGACTTTTTCTGGAAAACCTCGAGCAGCGAGAAATAGATATCCTCATGCATGGCTTCGGTGAGGCTCAGCGTCTCCTCATCGTAAGGCAGGCGGCGGTCGGTGATTGGCAAGCTGACCGCGATGTTCAGCTCATCGAAATAGGGTTCGCCGCGCTTCCAGTCATGGGTCGCGATGGTCGAGACCGTGTCATGAAAGAGCTTTTCATAGGATGTCTCATAGCGTGCACTTTCCGTCTTGCCGCCTTGCGTGACCGTCAGCCAGCCGGTTGGCGACACCAGCGTTTCGCCGATAAAATCCACATGCACGCGGTTCGGTGCAAAAACCCGATGGCTTTCGCTATGACCATCGGCAAAGGCCAGATCGACTTCATAATGAAAGTCGTCATTGCCCGAAGCTGCGAAAGTCACCTCCACCTTCGGCAGCAACGCGGACAAGGGATAGGTTTCGAGCAGGAAACGGTTCTGTACGCAGGCGTCATGGCGCGGATAGCGGATTGCAGCAGACTTCAGTGCCGAGCCATCCACTTCCTCCAGAAAGAAATGCAGAAGCGGCTTGTAAGCCGAATGCAGCCGTGCCTCGACGCCTGCTTCACGCAGCTTCGTTTCGGCGGCAAAGCGGCTCGGCTGATCATCGAACAGCCATGCGTCCACCGTCGCGCCGCGCATTTCCGGTTTCAGAAAGTGCTCGACAAGCGCATGAACGGTGCGCGGATAGGTTTTCTCAAAAAGCACGCTCATCGGGAAGTCCTGCCGGTTGGGTCGAGGCTGTCACGCAGCCAGTCGCCAAGAAGATTGAGGCCAAGCACGGTGAAGAGAATGGCGAGGCCCGGGAAAATACTCACCCACCATGCGGTCTGGAGATAGGTGCGCCCGTCGGCCAGCATGCCGCCCCAACTTGGAATGGTCGGATCAACACCGAGGCCGAGGAAGGTCAGGCTCGATTCCAGCAGAATATTGTTGGCCACATTGAGCGTCATCAGCACGATCACCGGACCGAGCAGGTTCGGCAGCAGATGCTGGAAGATGATCCGCCAATCCTTCACACCTATGGCGCGGGCGGACAGGATGAACTCGCGCTCGCGCAGCGACAGCACCGAGCCGCGCACCAGTCGCGCATATTGCACGCATTGCGAGACGATCAGCAGGATGATGGTGTTGAACAGTCCGCCGCCCAGAATGGCCATGACCGTGATGGCAAGCAGGATGAACGGCATGGCCAGCTGAACATCGACAAAGCGCATCAGCGCCATGTCCCAGAAGCCGCGATAATAACCTGCGACGAGCCCCATGATCGTGCCGATAACCACAGAGCCGATCACCGAAACGAAACCGACAAACAGCGAAATCTTGCCGCCTGTGATAACCCGCGCCAGCACGTCACGCCCCAGCGGATCGGTGCCGAAAACATGGGCCGGATTGACGAAAGGCGGCGTCAGGCGCGCCAGAAGATCAATCTTGTTGGCGCCGCCCGGAAACAGATAGCCGGAGAAAACCACCGCCAGACAGATGCAACCGGTCAGCACGACGCCGACGATGAATTCAAGACTCGCAAAACGCGAAAACAGAACGGATGAGGTTTTGGTTGCCATGGGTCCTACTCCGTGCGGATACGCGGATCGACAAGGCCATAGGCGATGTCCACGAGAAGATTGACGCCGATGATCAGCATGGAAAGGATCGCGATGGTGGCCTGCAGGACAGGATAATCGCGCCCGGCAACGGCGTCGAAGGCAAGCGTGCCCATGCCCGGCCAGTTGAACACGCGCTCCACCACGACGATACCGCCGAGAAGACCGCCAAACTGAAGGCCGAGATAGGTGATCAGCGGAATGGCGCAATTGCGCAGCGCATGCTTGTAGAGCACCTTGTTCTCGCTCAAACCCTTGGCGCGCGCCACCATGATATATTGCGATTGCAGCGTCTCCAGCATCGCCGTGCGCACAAGGCGGACATTGGTTGCTGTCAGGATGATGCCCATGGTGAGCGCAGGCATGATGAAGCTTGCAATGCCGCTCATGCCGCTTGGCGGCAGCCATTGCAGCGTGATGCCGAACAGCAGAACCAGCATCGTCGCCAGCCAGAAGTTCGGGAAGGACAGACCCACCAGCGAGCAGATGCGGATGAGCTGATCTGCCCATTTTCCACGCGACACCGCAGCCTTGATGCCAAGTGGGACGGAAATCACGATGGAAACGAACAGCGAGGCGAAAGCCAGCATCAACGTGGCAGGCAGAGCGCCAGCGACGAGCGTGGAAACCGGCGTGCCGCCAAGGAAACTTCGCCCCAAATCCATTGTGAACAGTCCCTTGAGGAACTGCCAGTATTGAACGAAGAACGGCTGGTTGAGACCGAGACCTTCGCGGATGCGTGCGAGGTCGGCTTCGGTGATGCTGCCAGCGCCTTGCGTCAGCATCAATGCCGGATCGCCTGTCAGGCGGACCGCGAAAGCGACAAGCAGCGTCATCGCGACAAGCACGAACAACGCCTGCAAAATTCGTTTGATCAGAAATCCGGCCACCAGTGCGCCTCCGAAATGCTGCGGCAAGCCGGTCATATCCGGCTTGCTGTATTGTCATTCTTGCTTACTCGACAGTGACGTCCGTCAAACGCAGACGGCTGTCAGGCACCGGCACGAAGTTCTTCACACGCTTGTTGACGCCGAAGATTGCCTTGAGATTGTAGAGCGGCATTTCCAGTGCGCGGTCGGCTGCGTAATGCGCGATTTCCTGCAGGAGCTTTTCGCGCTCGCCGCGATCAATAACCGAGCGCTGCGCTTCCAGCATCTTGTCGAGCTTTTCGTCCTTGTCGTACGGGTTCCACTTTTCGCCCGAATGGTACATGGAATAGGCGGTGTTATCGTAGTCGAAGGTCCAGCCGCCCCACGCCTGCTGGAACATCGCGCCGGTCTTCCCCTGCGGGATGACATCGTTCAGCAGAACATTGGTGTCGTAAGGCTTGATGGTTGCATTGACGCCGACCATCTGCAGGAAGCTTGCGATAGCCTGTGCCACTTCATTGAAGCTTGCATCCTGACCGCGCACGTCGATCTGCACATTTGCGCCGGGCTGAACGCCCGCTTCTTCGAGCAGCTTCTTCGCGCCTTCCGGATCGTAAGGCAGCGGCTTCATGTTCGGGTCGAAACCGAAGGACAGCGAACCCTGGAAACTTGCAATCGGCTCGGCCTGACCTGCCAGAATGGACTGGATGATCGCGTCGCGATCAACCGCCATTGTCAGCGCCTTGCGCACGCGTTCATCCTTGGTGATGCCGTCAGCCGTGTTGAAACGCAGGGCATAGACCGTCGGGCCTGCGGTTGTGACGAGTTCCAGCTTCGGATCGCTCTGAATGGTGGGGATCATGCCAATCGGAATGGTCGGCGGGATGACCAGATCGACGCGACCGGCCTGAAGTTCGGCAACAGCGGTCGAAGGCTCGGTGATGAAGCGATATTCGAGTTCGGAAAGCTTCGGCGCGCCGCCCCAATGATCGGCGAAAGCCTCAAGCTTGATGTTGACCTTCGGCTCATAGGAAACGAATTTGAACGGTCCGGTCCCGACCGGATGAGTGTTGAAATAATCGTCGCCCTTTTCCTGAATATATTTCGGCGGAACAATCATGCCGCCATAACCGGCCAGCTTGGTGATGAGGACCGGGTCCGGCGCCTTCAGATGGAAATCGACAGTCTTGTCGTCGATGACTTCCACCTTTTCGATGGCGATATAGTTGGAACGCTGCGGGCCTTTCGCGCCTTCCTCACCGAGCAGGCGATCAAAGGTGAACTTGACTGCTTCAGCATTGAACGGCTCGCCATCGTGGAACTTGACGTTCTCACGCAGATGGAAGCGGATGCGCTTGCCATCATCCAGCTCGTCCCAAGAGGTCGCAAGCGCCGGAACGATCTTGAGGTCTGGTCCGCGATAGACGAGACCATCGAAAATATTGGTAGCAACAGAAGCCCAGTTGACGAGGAAAGTGTCGATCGGATCCCAGCTGCCCGGGTCCTGCGGCGACGAAACGGTCAGCTTTCCGGCAGCGAAAGCCGGAGCAGATGCAAACACTGCCGCCGAGAGAGCGGAAGCCATAAGAACGGCTTTAAGTGTTTTCCTTATCATTGTTTTTTCCCCTTTGGGTTTCTGTTGAACTTTGTGCGTCAGGCTGTTTCGGCCACGAAATGCCCGGTTGCGACCTCGCGATGGCGATAGATCGGCGGCTTGTCATCGATCCGGCGCGTCGTGCTTGGAATTTCACCTTCCAGCGCAGGCCGGTTGGTGCGCGCCGACGGATCGGCAATCGGCACCGCCGAGAGAAGCCGTTTCGTGTAGTCATGCGACGGCGTTTCGAAAACCTGCTGCCGCGAGCCGAGTTCCATGATCTGGCCGAGATAAAGAACCGCAACGCGATGGCTCATCTTTTCGACCACCGCCATGTCGTGGCTAATGAAGAGATATGCCAGTCCCTGCTCTTTCTGCAAATCCATGAACAGGTTGATGACCTGCGCCTGAATGGAAACATCGAGCGCCGACAGGGCTTCATCGGCGATGATGAGCTTCGGCTTGGAAGCAAGCGCCCGCGCGATGCAGACACGCTGGCGCTGACCACCGGAAAACTCGTGCGGATAGCGCTTGGCGTGTTCCGGGCCGAGGCCAACCCGCTCCAGCAATTCCGCCACACGCGCATTGATTGCCTTGTCATTGTCGAGAAGGCCATGCGTGCGGATGGGTTCTGCAATGGAAAAGCCAACCGTCTTGCGCGGATCGAGCGATGCGAACGGGTCCTGAAAAATATACTGCACTTCGCGGCGCATGGCGTAGCGCTCGGCAGCGCTCATGGCCGAATAGGCCTTGCCGTTGAAGCGAATATCGCCGGAAAGCGGCGTCTGCAGTTGCTGGATGGTGCGCCCAATGGTCGATTTTCCCGAACCGGATTCGCCGACCAGCGCCAGCGTCTCGCCCGGATAAATATCGAAGGCGACTTTCGAAACCGCGTTGCAGACATGCGTGACCTTGCCGAACAGGTTCTTCTTGATCGGAAAGCGCACGTAAAGATCGTCCACGGAAAGCAACGGTTTGTCACTATAACGCGCCGTGTCCTGAATGCGCTCCTCACCCGTCAGAACAGGCACACCGTCGCGCATGGTCATGACCGGCATCCGCTTGGGAAAAGCTTCCCCCGTCATGCTGCCAAGCTTCGGCACTGCCGACAGCAGCGTCTTGGTATAGGCATGTTCCGGCTTCGAGAAAATCTGACCGACCGGGCCTTCCTCGACCTTCTTGCCCTTCCACATGACGACGACATCGTCAGCCATTTCCGCCACCACACCCATGTCGTGCGTGATGAAAATCACCGCCATTTCAAGCTCTTGCTGCAAATCTCTGATGATGTGCAGTATCTGGGCCTGAATGGTCACATCGAGCGCGGTCGTCGGCTCATCTGCGATCAGCAGTTTCGGACGACAGGCAAGCGCCATGGCGATCATGACGCGCTGGCGCATACCGCCGGAAAGTTGATGTGGATAGCGTTTCATCAGACCTGCCGCATCCGGCAATCGCACCATTTCGAGAAGCCGCGTCCCTTCGGCAAGCGCTGCCTGCTGGGTCATGCCCTCATGCAGCATCAGCACTTCGGATAGCTGGTTGCCGATGGTGAAAACCGGATTGAGCGACGTCATCGGCTCCTGGAAGATCATGGCGATCTCCTTGCCGCGAATGCCCCGCATTGTCTTCTGATCGGCCTTGAGCAGATCGCGTTCGCCGAACAGAATGCGCCCAGACGGGAATTTCGCACCGCTCATATCGGCAAGCCGCATGATGGAAAGCGACGTGATGGACTTGCCCGAACCGGATTCGCCCACCACAGCCAGCGTGCGACCGGGATGGACCGAGAAGCTCAGATCGTCAACGACACGACTCGCGCCAAATTCGACACTGAGGCCATCGACGGTCAGGAGAGGTTTTGAAACTGGTTCGCTCAACTCGGTTCCGCTCAAACTTTCAACCCTCTTAAAGTGTGATGGCAGACCGCGTGGCCTGATTGAATGCACCGGACATGAAGCGCAAAAGGGCAGCCACTTCGGAAAGCGTTTCTTCCGAAGGGCGCGCATTGGCAGTGGAATCGACCAGAAGGCGCTCGCGAATCTGCGCATAGCGCGCGCAGGCGTCCGCGCCCTTGGCGGTGATCTTCACCGTCTTTTCCTTTGCCGCCTTGCCGGTCGTCAGCAAGCCCGCATTTTCAAGCTTGCGGATGGCATAGGTGGCAATATGCGTGTCTTCAATGTCGAGAACGAGGCAGATATCGGCAAGCTTCTTCTCCCGATCACGGTGGCGGATCGAATGGAGAATCAGCACTTCGATTGGCGACAGTCCCGGCAATCCCGCCGCAGCCATGCAGCGAACCATCCAGCGCGAAAAGGCGTGCGATGCGAGAATGAGGCCGTATTCAACCTCGGACATGCCGGGCGAACCGCCTTCAGCCAGATGCGCGGATGAGACAATGGGGCCGATCGAGGCAACCGGGCGCAAATGCTTGGGCAGCGTGACTTCATCGAAACCAGCCTCCTGCATTTCGTCTCCGGTTTCAGGCTCTTCCTCAAAAGCCTTATCTTTACCCATTTTGAAGCTCCCGCTTTTATGTGAATTTTATGTCATCATCTTATCGACATTTTGTCAATAAAATGTGACTATCAATTTCAGAAGTGTTTTCAGAATACACAACTCAATGCATCTGGAATTTTGTGTGAGGGAGCCAGCGATGAGCGGAACGGGACGCGGAGTATGGGACTTCTGGATCGACCGCGGCGGTACGTTTACGGACGTCATCGGGCGGGATCCGCAGGGCCAGCTCCATGCACGCAAGGTTCTCTCCGAAAACCCGTCTGCTTATAAGGATGCCGCCGTTCACGGCATTCGCCTGCATCTTGGCCTGAAGACCGGCGAAGAAGTTCCCGCCGGAATCATCGGCGAAGTTCGCATGGGCACGACGGTCGCGACCAATGCGCTTCTGGAGCGTAAGGGCGAGCGGCTGGCCCTTGTCACCACCAAGGGCTTTCGCGATGCGCTGCGCATCGGCTATCAGGAACGCAAGAACATCTTTGCGACCGAAATCATCAAGCCGGAAGCGCTTTATGAAAAGGTCGTGGAGCTGCACGAACGCGTTCAGGCAGACGGCACAGTTGAAACGGCGCTCGATCCCTCCGAGGCCGAAGCAGCACTGGTTGCATTGAAGGAACAGGGCTACAAATCCGTCGCCATCGCCCTCATGCATGCTTACAAATTTCCCGCGCATGAGGCTGAAATTGCTCGCATCGCACGCGGCCTCGACTTCGAGCAGGTCTCCGTCAGTCACGAAGTTTCGCCGCTGATCAAGCTGGTGGGGCGCGGTGATACCACGGTCGTCGATGCCTATCTGTCGCCGGTTCTCCGCCGTTATGTTGCGCAGGTATCCAACGAGCTGGATGTCGAGCGCACCGGCGCGCGCGTCATGTTCATGATGTCGTCCGGCGGTCTCACGGCAGCCGACCTGTTTCAGGGCAAGGATGCGATCCTGTCCGGCCCGGCAGGCGGCGTTGTCGGTCTCGCCCGTACCGGCGAAACGGCTGGTTTCCCGAAAGTCATCGGCTTTGACATGGGCGGCACCTCCACGGACGTTGCGCATTTCGACGGCGAATATGAACGGGCCTTCGAAACGGAAGTTGCCGGGGTGCGCGTCCGCGCGCCCATGATGCTGATCCACACCGTTGCCGCAGGCGGCGGCTCGATCCTGCATTATGATGCCGGACGTTTCCGCGTCGGCCCGGATTCCGCAGGCGCCAATCCCGGTCCGGCCTGCTACCGCAACGGCGGACCGCTTGCCGTCACCGACGCCAACGTCATGCTGGGCAAGCTGTTACCGGAATTTTTCCCGGCGATCTTCGGTCCCGAACAGAACCAGCCGCTTGATGTGGAACGGGTGCGTGAACTCTTCACCGCACTCGCAGCCGAAATCGGCGATGGCCGTTCGCCAGAAGCCGTTGCCGACGGCTTCATCCGCATTGCGGTTGCCAATATGGTCGAGGCGATCAAGAAAATTTCGGTGCAGCGCGGCTATGATGTGACGCGCTATGCGCTCAACTGCTTTGGCGGCGCGGGTGGTCAGCACGCCTGTCTCGTCGCTGATGCACTTGGCATGAAGAATATTCTTCTTCATCCGATGTCCGGCCTGCTTTCCGCCTATGGCATGGGTCTGGCCGATATTCGCGCCACCCGTCAAAAGGCGCTCGGCGTCGCGCTCGATTCGAGCGCGCCCGTAGCCCTGAGGGAGCTGGGTGAAGAACTGGCGCAGGAATGCGTTGCCGAACTTCTGACCCAGGGCATCGAGGCCGCAGCCGTGCAGCGTCATCTGCGCGCCCACATCCGCTATGCGGGCACAGACACTGTGCTCTCCATTGAGGCCACCTTCCCCTCTGAGGACAATACCAACCGTCTTCGCGCCGAGTTCGAGGTGGCCCATAAGCGCCGTTTCGGCTTCATTGCTGAAAACAAGGCTCTCGTTATCGATGCCGTGGAAGTCGAAGCCGTTGGCGGTGGTGCAGGCGAAACCGAAAGCGCCCAATCGCTCGACAGCGATCTGGAAGCTGAAACCGCCAAGCGGACCCGCTTCTTCTCGCAAGGCGCGTTGCACGATGCGGGCGTGGTCCTACGCGAGCAGATGCAGCGCGGCCAGACCGTTACCGGCCCGGCGATCATCATTGAGAAAAACCAGACTATCGTCATCGAAGATGGCTGGCAGGCCCGCCTCACCGCCCATGACCACGTGGTGCTGACGCGCATCAAGGCGCTGCCCGTGCGCACGGCTATCGGCACCGAAGCCGATCCGGTCATGCTGGAGATTTTCAACAATCTCTTCATGTCCATTGCCGAGCAGATGGGCGTGACGCTTCAGAACACCGCCTATTCAGTGAACATCAAGGAACGTCTGGACTTTTCCTGCGCGGTTTTCGACGCAGCAGGCAATCTTGTCGCCAATGCGCCGCATATGCCGGTGCATCTCGGTTCCATGGACGCATCGGTTGCCACCGCTATCCGCGAAAACAGCGACATCAAGCCGGGCGACGTGTTTCTCATCAACGCGCCTTATAATGGCGGCACCCATCTGCCCGACCTCACGGTCTGCACGCCGGTTTTCGATGACGATAATCGCGAAATCCGCTTCTGGGTCGCAAGCCGTGGCCATCACGCCGATATTGGCGGCATTGCGCCGGGTTCCATGTCGCCGCTTGCGGTCAATATCGAGCAGGAAGGCGTCTATATCGACAATTTCAAACTGGTCGATCGCGGCACGTTCCGCGAGGAGGCGCTCGCCGCTCTCCTGACTGGCGCCACCTACCCCGTCCGCAACCTGACGCAGAACGTCAATGATCTGAAGGCGCAGATCGCCGCTAACGAAAAGGGCGTGGCCGAGCTGAAAAAGATGATCGGTCTTTTCGGCGAGGATGTCGTGAAAGCCTATATGGGCCATGTTCAGGACAACGCCGCCGAAAGCGTGCGCCGCGTGCTCGACAAGCTGCCGGACGGCCATTTCACCTATGAGATGGATCAGGGCTGCCAGATCGAGGTGCGCGTCACCATCGACAAGGAAAAGCGTGAAGCGACCGTCGATTTCACCGGCACATCGGAACAGCGTTCCGACAATTTCAATGCGCCGGAGCCCGTCACCCGCGCGGCTGTGCTCTATGTCTTCCGCGTGCTGGTCGAGGGCGACATTCCGATGAATGCGGGCTGCCTGCGACCAATCAGGATCGTTGTGCCGGAAGGCTCGATGCTCTCGCCGCAATATCCAGCGGCAGTCGTGGCAGGCAATGTTGAGGTCAGTCAGGCTGTCACCAACTGCCTGTTCGGCGCGACCAAGGCAATGGCCGCAGCACAAGGCACCATGAACAATCTGACCTTCGGCAATGACGAATATCAGTATTACGAAACCATCTGTTCCGGCGCGCCCGCCGGTCCCGGTTTCAACGGTGCCGATGCTGTGCACACCCATATGACCAATTCGCGCCTGACCGATCCGGAAATTCTGGAAACCCGCTTCCCCGTCTTGCTGGAAGACTTCCATATTCGCGAAAATTCCGGCGGCAAGGGCAAATGGCATGCGGGCGACGGCACAAAGCGCACGATCCGCGCATTGAAGACGCTCGAATTCGCCATTCTCTCGGGGCATCGCCGCGTGGCGCCTTTCGGTCTGGAAGGCGGAGAAGCTGGCCAGACGGGGCGCAACGAAGTGCGCCGCAAGGACGGTTCGGTCGATGTACTTGGCAATTGCGACCAGACTGTTCTGGAAGCAGGTGAAGCCTTCACCGTCATCACGCCGACCGGCGGCGGTTTTGGCAAGCCTGAGTAAATCGTTCCCGTAAGCGACCAAATTCCAACGATAAATGAAGCGCCGCCAGCTAAAATTCTGGCGGCGTTTTACGTTCCGACGTAGCAAAATCGCCCCACGGATAAGTGGCTAGCGAACGCTTTTTCCGCCCTTCCGATCCACACCGGAAAATGTTAGAATTATTCACCCAAATTCGTCCGATAATTAGGAACACATCCTAATAATTGTGCCTTAATGGTCGTTTTGGACGCATCTTTAGAATTAAATTTCTGCGATCAATAGAACATCAACCAGTTCACGGATACCGAAAATGAAATTCGCTCAGATCATCGCTACCGCAGGCATCATTCAGGCAGCTCTCTTCACCGGCGCAATGGCCGGAGAAAATCTCGACGCCATCAAGTCGGCGGGCGTACTGAAGATCGGCACCGAAGGCACCTATGCGCCTTTCACCTATCACGACAAGGACAACAAGCTCGTCGGCTTCGACGTGGAAATCGGTGAAGCCGTGGCTGCCAAGCTCGGCGTCAAGCCGGAATTCGTCGAAGGCAAGTGGGACGGTCTGATCGCCGGTCTCGACGTCAACCGTTATGATGCCGTTATCAATCAGGTTGGCATCACCGAAGAGCGCAAGAAGAAGTTCAACTTCTCCAACCCTTACATCGTTTCCAAGGTTGTTCTGATCGTCAACGACAAGAACGACACGATCAAGGATTTTGCCGATCTGAAAGGCAAGAAGTCGGCACAGTCGCTGACAAGCAACTACGGCAAAATCGCCAAGGAAGCCGGTGCGGAACTCGTGGCCACCGACGGTTTCGACCAGTCGATCCAGCTCGTTCTGACGGGCCGCGCCGATGCGACGCTCAATGACAGCCTGTCCTTCCTCGACTTCAAGAAGCATCAGCCGAAGGCTCCGGTCAAGATCGTGGCCGAGAAGGAAAACGCTGACGCTTCGGGCATTATCGTTCGCAAGGGCGACGACGATCTCGTTGCAGCCATCAACAAGGCGCTGGACGATATCAAGGCCGACGGCACCTACGACAAGATCGCACAGAAGTATTTCGGTCAGGACGTTTCCAAGTAAGCTCCTGATCGCCGGAAATAGAGAAGCCGGAACAGGATTCCGGCTTCTTTTTTGTGACGATAGACAATTATTTCTAGGCTAAGCGCCGCTTTTAGTGTCTGAATCAAAAAGCGGCAGGCCGTGGCGAAAATGGTGATTTCGAGAACCGGAGCGCAGCGTACTTAAAGGTACGTGAGCACCGGAAGCGTAGAAATTGCCATTTGCAGACCGGCATGGCACTTTTGGATCAGACACTTAGCGAAGGAGCCGTACTACGTGCCTGACTGGCTACAACTCATGATCGAGTCGCTACCGACCCTTCTCTGGGCGGGGCTGATCTTCACCATTCCACTGACCTTGCTATCCTTCATCTTTGGTCTGGCGCTGGCTCTTTTGACAGCGCTCGTCCGGCTTTTCGCTCCGGTCTGGCTTTCGTCGATTGCGCGCTTCTATGTCTGGATATTCCGTGGCACGCCGCTGCTGGTGCAGCTTTTCGTGATCTTCTATGGCTTGCCGAGCATGGGCATTTATCTCGATGCATTCCCGGCGGCGCTTATCGGCTTCACGTTGAATGTCGGCGCCTATAGTTCGGAAATCATCCGGGCGGTAATCTCATCCGTGCCCAAGGGCCAATGGGAAGCTGCCTATTCCATCGGCATGAGCTGGCGTCAGGCATTGATCCGCACCGTTTTGCCGCAGGCGACCAGAATCGCCGTGCCGCCGCTTTCCAACACATTCATTTCGCTTGTGAAAGATACGTCGCTCGCCGCCGCAATCACCGTGCCGGAGCTTTTCCAGTCGGCACAGCGCATCGTCGCCACAACCTACGAACCGCTGATCCTGTATATCGAAGCCGCGCTGATCTATCTGGCGCTGAGTTCGATATTGTCGGCCCTTCAGGTACGGCTTGAGCGACGCTTCGGGCGTTATGGCGGCACGCTGGAGACAAACGCATGATCGAGCTGAAACACATCGTAAAGCGTTTTGACGACGCTGTGATCCTCAACGACATCAATGTCACTATCTCCGAAGGCTCGGTTACTGCTCTCGTCGGCCCGTCAGGCGGCGGCAAGAGCACGCTTCTGCGCTGCATCAACCTGCTTGAAGTGCCCACATCCGGCAGTCTGTCGCTGGGCGGACAGACGCTGACTTTTGAGCCGGGACGCAAGCCAAGCTGGCAGGCGATCCAGTCCATCCGCCGCCAGACCGGCATGGTGTTCCAGAATTTTCAACTGTTTCCGCACCAGACAGCGATCCAGAATGTCATGGAAAGCCTCGTAACCGTGCTGAAATGGCCAAAAGCCAAGGCCCGCGAGCGCGCCATGGAGCTGTTGCAGAAAGTTGGCATGGCGCATAAGGCCGACGCCTGGCCGTCGACCCTGTCCGGCGGACAGCAGCAACGCATCGCGATTGCCCGCGCTCTGGCGCCGTCGCCCCGCGTGTTGCTGTGCGACGAACCCACCTCGGCGCTCGATCCGGAACTCGCCTCGGAAGTGGTGGACGTTCTGAGCAAGCTCGCCAAGGAAGGCACGACGATGGTGATCGCCACCCACGATCTGCGCCTTGCCTCCAAGATTTCCCAGAATGTGGTGTTTCTGGAATCAGGCAATATCGTCGAAACCGGCTCCGCACACGACGTCTTCTCGCGCCCGTCCCGTGAGCGTACCAAGCAGTTCGTCGCGACCATCAACGCCGCGCATAGTTACGACATCTGACCGACCATTTTGTCTTTCAGGAAAGGGCTTTCGCATTTGCGAAGGCCCTTTCGTTTTTGGCCTTATCGCAATTCATACGATCTTTTCGAAATTTTCCGCCGAGTCTCACCGGCCTGCCCCTTGGTAAAAGAGAAAACCGCTGTTACATTAAGGGCAACGTAATAAATCAAGCGTCCTGCTTGCGTCCTTTCGGTTCGCGCGGCGCTTATAAGGATCAGTACCTTGAAAAACCCCGAGGAGCGCCCCGTAGAAAAGGCGCAACAAGGGGCGTCCGGCGGACAATCGGGAAATGCTCAAGCCCGGAATCCGTCGACTAACGGCAAGCGCAAACCGCGCAAGGAAGCCGTTGCAGAAGCCGGGAATGCGCGTAGCGCACCCGATTCAGGACGCCCAAAGCCGCAAAGTGAAGCGGATGACAAGGGTTCCGGCAGCCAGCGGAAGCGTGCGCGCCGTCGTCACCGTGGCAAAGCGGCACGGCGACCGGAAGCGGCTGTCGCGCAGAAAGCTGCCGAAGACACCACTCTTCAGGAAGCCAAGTCCCCCGGCAAAATTTCGAATCGCCGCAGGCGCGCCCGCAAGAAGAAGCAGGCGCAGCAGCAGAATAATGCCGCGCCGCGGACCGCCGAAAACGCGCCCAAGAGCGCGCACGAAACGCCGCGTCGTGACAATCACGCGCAAGCATCGTCGCATGCCAAGCGGAAAAACGGCGCTGCACAACCGCCACGCCACAACCACGCCGAAGCGCCGCTTTACGCAGCGCTCGACCTTGGCACGAACAATTGCCGCCTGCTGGTCGCATCGCCGACCCGGCCGGGACAGTTCCGCGTCGTGGATGCGTTTTCGCGGATCGTGCGCCTCGGCGAAGGGCTGAGTGCTACCGGCAGGTTGAGCGACAACGCCATGCAGCGCGCTATCGAAGCGCTCAAGATCTGCCGTGACAAGCTGGCTGGCAAGAAGATCCGCCGTTCGCGCCTGATAGCGACCGAGGCTTGCCGTGCGGCTTCGAACGGCGAGGAGTTTCTGGAGCGGGTACGCGAAGAAACCGGGCTTGAACTGGAAATCGTCGATCGCCAGACGGAAGCGCGTCTTGCCGTTTCCGGCTGCGGAACACTGGTTGCGCGCGAGACGGAAGCGGTCGTTCTGTTCGATATCGGTGGCGGTTCCTCTGAAATCGCACTGATCGACGTTTCGCAGCGCCGGTCTCCGCGCCTTGCCGAACATATCATGGCATGGACCTCCCTGCCCGTGGGCGTTGTGACGCTTGCGGAGCGTTTCGGTGGACGCAACGTCACGCAGGAAAGTTTCGAGGCGATGGTCGGTCATGTGACCGAGCTTCTGTCCAGCTTTGCCGAACGGCACTGCCTTGGCCAGCTCGCTACAAGCCCGCGTTTCCATTTGCTCGGCACATCCGGTACGGTTACCACGCTGGCGGGTATTCATCTGGGGCTCGAACGCTATGACCGTCGCCGCGTCGATGGCATGTGGATGGGCTCGGAAGACGTGACGCAGATGACGAGCCGTCTTCTGTCCTGGGATTTCGACGCGCGTGTTGCAAATCCATGCATCGGTGCAGACAGGGCCGATCTGGTGCTTGCGGGCTGCGCCATTCTCGATGCCATCCGCAAGGTCTGGCCGAGCGAAAAACTTCTGGTGGCGGATCGCGGCTTGCGTGAAGGCATCCTGACCGAACTAATGTCGCGCGACGGCGCATGGCGGCACAATCGCGCGCAATTGCGCCAATAAATGCGCTGTTGGCGCTAGAACAGGCAACTGAAAATGAGCAAAGCAGGCGGAAACAAGGGCGGCACGAAGACGGGTGCCAAAACGGGCGGACGCGGTGGTGCGGGCACCAGCAATCTGCACGTACGCGTGAAGAAAAAGGCAGGTACGATCAAGGAATCGTCGCGTCGCTGGCTGCTGCGTCACCTGAATGACCCCTATGTGCACAAGTCCAAGCAGGACGGCTATCGCTCGCGCGCGGCCTACAAGCTGATCGAAATCAACGATCGCTACGATCTGCTCAAGAAGGGCCAGAAGATCATCGATCTTGGTGCCGCACCAGGCGGTTGGTCGCAGATAGCAGCCAAGATTGTCGGTTCCACCGACGAAGATCCGCATGTTGTCGGCATTGACTATCTGCATGTCGATCCATTGCCGGGCGTCACCCTGCTGGAGATGGACTTCCTTGATGATGAAGCGCCGCAGAAACTGATGGAAGCGCTTGGCGACAAGCCCGATCTCGTCATTTCCGATATGGCTGCGCCGACCACCGGCCACCGCCGCACCGATCACCTGCGCACGGTACACCTGTGCGAAGTGGCGGCTGAATTTGCTGTCTCGGTGCTCAAGCCCGGCGGTCACTTCCTGACCAAGACTTTTCAGGGCGGCACGGAAAATGAGCTTCTGGCCATGCTGAAGCAGAAATTCCGCTCCGTGCACCACGTCAAACCGCCCGCATCGCGTGCGGAATCAGTCGAGCTTTATCTGCTCGCACGTGATTTCAAAGGCTGATTTTCAAACGAAATCGCAAAGTCATGACAGGGGCCGCCGCGGCCCCTGTTATTTGCCCGCTGACGAGTTTGCCGCTTCGACTACGGCACGCTCTGTGCTCTTCGGTTTAACGACAGTCGGCCCAGCCAACTCGTGTCCCGCGTCTGGTGAAAGCCGCGCAAACCAGAAGAATGCGACAACGGACACCAGGGCCACGACAATAAAGCCGACATGGAAGTCGACCAGGGCCAGCGGTGCACCGCGCACGCCGCTGCTGATTTCCAGCACGCCGCCTGCAAGGGCAACGCCAATCGCCAGTGAGACCTGTTGCGCAACGGCGGTGATCGGCGTTGCCTGACTGGTCTTTTCATCCGGAATTTCAGCATAGGCCAGCGCATTGACGCCAGTGAAGAACAGGGACCGCGCAAAGCCGCCGACCAGCAGGAAGCTGAGAATGATCCAGATCGGCGTCATGGGCGTGAACAGGCTGTTGACCGCAATAAAGCCCGCCGAAATGATCGAGCCCGACATCAAGGCGCGCCGGAAGCCGATCTTAGCGAAAATCCGCTTCGCGCCAAACTTCATGCTGATCGCGCCGATGGCCGAAACGAAGGTTATCATACCTGACTGAAACGGCGTGAAGCCGAAGCCAAGCTGAAACATCAGCGGCAGCAAAAACGGAATTGCGCCGATTCCGAAGCGGAAAATACTGCCGCCCAACACGGCCGACCGGAAAACCTGATTGTCGAACAGCCGAAGATCGAGCAGCGGATCTGCACTGCGGCGGGCATGGATGATATAAAGCACCGAACTGACCAGACCGACCGCCACCGTCACGAAACCGATGGCGGGCGGCAGTGCAGGCAGACTTACCACAGACAGGCCGAAGACCACGCCGGACATGGCAATGCCGGACAAAAAGAAGCCGGGCCAATCGAGGCGCTTGACGATGCGCTCGTCATTATCGGGCAGAAAGCGCGTGGCGAACCAGATACCAATAACGCCGATAGGCACATTAATCAGGAATATCCAATGCCATGTGAGAAAGGTCGTGATGAAACCGCCGACCGGTGGTCCGACCAACGGACCGACCATGGCGGGGATCGTCAGCCATGCCATGGCGGAGACGAGTTCGCTGCGCGGTGTCGAGCGCACCAGCACGAGACGCCCCACCGGCGTCATCATCGCGCCGCCCATACCTTGCAAAAAGCGTGAGACGACAAAGGCAGTCAATGAATTGGCCGCCGCACAGGCAATCGAGCCGACGACGAAGACGGCGATTGCGGCCCGGAAAACATTCTTGGCTCCAAATCGGTCGGCCATCCAGCCGCTGATCGGAATGAAAACCGCGAGTGCGACCAGATAGGCTGTCAAAGCCAGCTTGAGTGCAATCGGACTGGTGCCAATGTCGGCGGCAATCGCTGGCAAAGATGTCGAAATGACATTCGAATCCATCTGCTCCATGAAAAGAGCAATTGCCAGCACAAGTGGAATGATGCGGTTCACGGTGAATTTCCGAATAAGCCGTGCTTTTACATAAAGCTTATCAAAGCTATGTCGTGCTTATTGGTAGATTGCTAGCCAATTTTTTCTCACATTGTGGTGACTTAGGCCCAGTTTGCGCGGTTTATTGGCTCAAAAGCCCGTCACTTAGCGCCCAACGGAACAAAAGACACGCATTTCTCACGACAGATTTCAATCGTTCACAATTGTGTAAAGCGGGGTTGCGCATGCCGTAACGGACTGTTACATTCGGTAACAGTTTCACGAAGCTTCGAGTCTGGAAGGGGTGGTCCCGGCTCAAGGAGGTAGGAAATGAACGATATTACGAGAACTGCACTTGTTTATGGCATGATGATCATTTCGCTGAACACAGCGCTTGCGATCGGTCTTTTGGGACTAGATTTCCTGCACTAAGCTGGCCGCCCGATGAGGCTTGGCCCGTGTTTATGATGATCGCGTATCGAGTTTGATTTTGCCCTCCAGGCAAATTATGAAAAAGAGCGCTTCTGATTTATCGGAAGCGCTCTTTTCAATTTCTGGGGCTTTCGCGTGTTTGAAAATCAATCACGCGCCTTTGTCATAGGCAAATTTCAGACCTTCACCCAGCTTGCACTTGAAGATTCTGGTTTCTCCAATCTGGTCATGAGTTTTTGGAGAAAATCTCCAGATGATGATTGTCGCTGTTTCATCCGGCAAAACCCGGTAGCGGACAAACTGTTGAAGCGGAGTGTCATCACTTACCGTTTCATGATTGTGCGCATAGACGATTGCTTCATCAGGAGCAGGTTTGCTTAAAAAGGCCTGGATGACTAGCCCACCGGTAAAGCCTTCCGGCCTTTGCTTCGTACCTGATGTCTGCTCGCACTTGTCCAGCTCCAGCAGCGACGTTGTCCGCTGCCCGGAATATAAATGTTGCTTTAGGGTTGCGAATTGATCGATGGATTCTGCTGCATGGGCGGGTGCTATCCCGCTCATGCCGATGACCATCAGCAACGTGCCAATCTTCCTGCGCATCGTGTGACCTTTCGTTCGATCATGATGCGCTTTAGGCTAAACCTCTTGTAAACAAACACTATTCCAAGAATTAGCTTACTAATTTTCCGCCAATCAGAGAATGCGTCCCTGACTGGTCGGATCGAAGAACACCGACTTGTCGAGATTGAAGGCAAGGCGTGAAGCTTGGCCTGCCACGATGCGCGCATCGGCACGCAGGCGGGCAACCACATGCTTACCGCCAAGGCGGGTCACCGCAAACGTGTCCGAGCCCGCCGGTTCGACCACATCGATCAGGCAATCGCCTTCCACGACCGCACCCGCATTGCGATCCGCGCCGTCGGGATCGGTCAGCGCTTCCGGACGGATTCCGAAGACCACCTGCTTGCCCACATAGTCGCCAAGAGCTTGCGGTGCGTTCTTCAACGGAAGCGTCAATGCCTGCCCGTCACCACGATCAAGCGAGATTGCATAACCCGAGCCATTCTTCTCAACAGCGACCGTCAGCAGGTTCATCGCTGGCGAGCCCATGAAATCCGCCACGAACATGTTGGACGGGTTGTTGTAGATCTCCGCAGGCGTGCCGAACTGCTGCAAGACGCCATCTTTCAGCACCGCGATCTTGGTCGCCAGAGTCATGGCTTCGATCTGATCGTGCGTCACATAGACGATGGTTGTCTTCATGCGGTTATGCAGGCGCTTGATTTCGGTACGCATATCCACGCGCAGCTTCGCGTCGAGGTTCGACAGCGGTTCATCGAACAAAAAGACCTGCGGATTGCGCACAAGTGCGCGACCCATCGCAACGCGCTGACGCTGGCCACCGGAAAGCTGGCTCGGCTTGCGGTCGAGCAGATGGCCGATCTGCAACATATCGGCCACTTCCTGAATGGCCTTGTCGCGCTCGGGCTTCGGAACTTTGCGAATTTCCATGCCGAAAGCGATATTCCCGGCAACCGTCATGTTGGGATAAAGCGCATAGGACTGGAAGACCATGGCGATATCGCGCTGCGACGGATGCAGACCGGAAACTGACTTGCCCTTGATCGCAATGTCACCGGATGTGATCGGCTCGAGACCGGCAATCGTGTTGAGCAGCGTGGACTTGCCGCAACCCGACGGGCCGACGAGAACCAGAAAGCCGCCTTCCTCAATCTCGATATTGATGTTCTTCAGGATCGAGACAGTGCCGTAGGACTTATAGAGATCAGTAATTTTCAGAAACGACATAGTGAACTTATCCCTTGACGGCGCCGGACATCAGACCGCGCACAAAGTAGCGGCCGGACACGATATAGACGATCAGCGTCGGCAGAGCGGCCAGAATGGCAGCTGCGAAATGAACGTTATATTCCTTGACGCCTGTGGAAGAGGAAACGAGGTTGTTGAGCGCCACCGTCATCGGCGTGGAATTCGCGCCGGAGAAGGATGCGCCGAACAGGAAGTCGTTCCAGATATTGGTGAACTGCCAGATCACGGACACGACGATGATCGGACCTGACGACGGCAGCAGAATGCGCCAGAAAATCTGGAAGAAACTGGCTCCGTCAATCTGCGCAGCGCGCACCAACTCGGTCGGAAACGCTTCGTAATAGTTGCGGAAATAGAGCGTGGTGAAGCCGAGACCATAAATGACGTGCACCATGATGAGGCCCCAGATCGTTCCGGCAATACCGAAAAGTCCGAGCATGCGCGCCATGGGGATCAGCACGATCTGGAACGGGATAAAGCATGACAGCAGCAGCAGGCCGAAGAAGATATTCGAGCCACGGAAGCGCCATTTGGTCAGCACATAGCCATTCAGCGCGCCGATAATGGTGGAGATTGCCACGGCGGGCACGACCATCAGAATGGAATTGATGAAGAACGGTTTCAAGCCGGTGGGCTGCACGCCGATCTGCGCTGTCGACCATGCCGAAAGCCACGGCGCGATGGTCCATTGCTGCGGCAGGTTCAACATGCCGCCCTGACGGATTTCTTCCAGCGGTTTGAACGAGTTGACCAGCATCACATAGAGCGGCAACAGATAGTAAATGGCAAAGAGCAGAAGCGCGGTATAGATCAGCGCGCGCGTCAGCTTACCGCTGTTGATGGCGTTATCTTGCGACTGGGCGCTCATGACCGCGACCCTCCGCGAATTTCCGAATAGAGATAGGGAATAATGATCGAGAAGATCATCGCCAGCATGACAATCGCCGACGAAGCGCCGATACCCATCTGGTTACGGGTGAACGTATAGGAATACATGAATGTCGCCGGGAGTTCAGTCGCCTGTCCCGGTCCGCCGCCGGTCAGTGCGATGACAAGATCGTAGGCCTTGATCGCCAGATGCGCCAGCACCACGAAAGCCGACAGGAAAACCGGGCGCATCAGGGGAATGATGATGCGGCGATAGATCGTGCCGGTCGAAGCCCCATCGATCTGGGCCGCCTTGATGATTTCGTTGTCAACGCCGCGCAGCCCCGCAAGGAACATGGCCATCACGAAACCCGATGATTGCCAGACGGCGGCAATCACCAGACAATAGATCGCCATGGTGTTGCTCTTGATCCAGCCGAAGGTAAAGCTTTCCCAGCCCCACAGATGCATGGTGTTTTCAAGCCCGATGCCCGGATCGAGAAACCACTTCCATGCCGTGCCGGTCACAATGAAGGACAGCGCCATCGGATAAAGATAGATCGGACGCAAAAAGCCTTCGCCACGGATCTTCTGGTCGAGCAGAATGGCCAGAAACAGGCCAATCACCGAACAGATGATGATGTAGAGCGACGCGAAGATCGCCAGATTGGTGATCGCCCGCCACCAATGCGGCAGCGCCCAGAGTTTCTCATAATTGGACAATCCCACGAAGCCGTAGGATGGCAGCATCCGGCTGTTGGTCAGCGAAAGCACGCCAGTATAAATGATAAACCCGTAGACGAAGACGAGGACGATCAGGAAGCTTGGAGCCAAGACCAGCTTGGGGATGATTTCCTGCAATCGGCTGTTACGCTGCATATTTGCGCCACCCAGTTTGCGCCGCTCGTGATGCCCGATGAACAGGCATTCGAGACGATCGTTTCAGCGGCATTTATGCATGACCGGAGAACGACCCGGCTGCAAAATGCGTTGGTCCAACGATGCCTTCACAGGTTCCGATGGAACCATGCAAGACAACATCATGCAATGCTTGTTCTGAATTCCGAAATTGCTGATCCGGCTGGTTGCGAGGCCCACTCTGGAACCCCGGACCGGATAAAAAACGTCCGGGAGATTTAAGCTCCCGGACGCCTGTTCAGCGTATTACTTCGCAGCAGCGACAGCCGAGACGAGTTCCTTGACAGCATCTTCAGAAGAGAGCTGTCCGTTGAACTCGCGGGTCACCACGTCGTAAATCGCGTTCTTGACGGCTGCAGGATTGGCATAGCCGTGCGCCATGGAACCGAGCATCGTGCCCTTGCCATCAGCTTCCTTCAGGTCGGCGATAGCCTTCTTGCCGCAAGCATCGAAAGCAGTATCCGGCACATCGGTGCGTGCAGGAGCCGAGCCCTTGACCACGTTGAAAGCGGACTGGAAGGTCGGGCTTTCAACAGCCGAGGCCATTTCCATCTGAGCAGGGATCTTGTCTTCGGCAACCTTGAACATCGCGAACATGTCGGAGTTGAAGGTCACAGCGCCCTGCGTGCCCGGATAGCGCATGCAGACGAAATCTTCGCCCGGCTTCTTGCCAGCCTTCACGAATTCGCCCTTGGCCCAGTCGCCCATGAACTGCAGACCGGCCTTGCCTTCGATGACCATGGCCGAAGCCAGGTTCCAGTCGCGACCGGAGAAGTTGTCATCGACATAGCTGCGCAGCTTGGTCATGCGGTCGAAAGCCTGCTTCATCGTATCGCTGCCCAGAGTTTCCGGGTCGAGATCGACAAAAGCCTTCTTGTAGAAGTCGGTGCCGAACGAAAGTACGACGGCGTCGAAGATCGTCGCATCCTGCCAAGGCTGGCCACCATGGGCGATTGGCGTGATGCCCTGTTCCTTGAACTTGTCGAGAAGTGCGATCAGCTCATCCCAGTTTGCCGGTTCCTTGCCGCCTGCCTTGTCGAGCGCGGCCTTGTTGATCCACATCCAGTTGGTGGTGTGGACGTTCACAGGTGCAGCAATCCAGTGATCTTCATACTTGGCGAATGCCTGCAACGGAGCGGGAATGACCTTGTCCCAGCCTTCCTTGTTGGCAACTTCGTCGAGATTGCCGAGAGCGCCCTGCTCGGCCCAGTCGCGAATGTCGAAGCCGAGCATCTGAACGGCTGTCGGCGCGTTGCCAGCGGTAACGCGAGCGCGCAGAACGGTCATGGCTTCAGTGCCGCCGCCGCCGGCAACAGGCATGTCGGTCCAGCTGATGCCCTTCTTTTCGAGGTCCTTCTTGAGAACGTCGAGCGCAGCAGCTTCACCGCCAGCGGTCCACCAGTGCAGAACTTCAACATTCTGCTTGGCGTCAGCAGCGTTTGCGACAGGCGCCATTCCGGCAAGCAAAGCGCAGGCAGCCGTACCCATAGCGGCGAGTTTCAAAAGTTTATGCATGTCTACCTCCCGTAGAAACAAACGAAACTTGTTACACCGGATCGCCGCGCTGGGATTCCCGTCCCAACCGCACAGCTATCCGTTTTTGAATTTCCTTCGTCCTGTCCGCGCCTTGAGGCGCAAACTGAAACCGGCCGCTCCATACAACCGGCTCCTCCTCATTCACTGCCGCAACCCGGTGCAGAGAGATGATCTCCGCCGGATACCCCGGCCAACTGATGCGACGTGCTGCGATGTCCTCCAAACCATCTTTACGCCGCCTCACCCCAATTGACAACGTTGTCTTTTATGAATGAACCGCATCCACCAGACAAGATGTATTGCCTAGGATAGGCTGAAACCCGGGATAGGTGTCAATATCCCCGATATGATAAATAGCGAGAAATTTAATCGATTAAAATTTTAAGTCGTATTCCACAGCCAATTTCCTATGAGAAATGAAGTGTTTAGGCGCTTTATCGAGGTTTAGCAGCCATCGTCTAAACCTTTGAATAAGCGTAAACCAGAAATGCCGATACCCGCTCTTTAATGGGATAAAAATCCTGTGAACCGACTGGACAATATCGCCGCGCCCACTTAATTTGAGCGTGCTTACGCAATAGTGCGTGGGCTTGTTCTCGGGGCGGGGTGAGATTCCCCACCGGCGGTATGGAAAGCGATTTCCGAGCCCGCGAGCGCCTGAAAGACGAAGCTGATTCGCTTCATCGGTCAGGGTCAGCAGATCCGGTGAGATGCCGGAGCCGACGGTATAGTCCGGATGAAAGAGAGCAAAAGAGCGTGACCTATTGCGTCTTCCGACGCGAGTAATGCGTTCCTTTGTGCGCCCTGATTCTAGTTTCTTGAGGAACCTATGAACCAGAGCTATCCGAACAAGACTTCCTTCAAAGTAGCCTTCATTCAGGCTCGCTGGCACGCCGACATCGTCGACGAAGCCCGCAAGAGCTTTATTGCCGAACTGGCCGCCCAGACAGGCACCAATGTCGAAGTAGAAGTCTTCGACGTTCCCGGCGCTTATGAAATTCCACTTCATGCCAAGACGCTGGCCAAGACCGGCCAGTATGCCGCCATTGTCGGCGCGGCTTTCGTCATCGACGGCGGCATTTACCGTCATGATTTCGTGGCGACGGCTGTGATCAACGGCATGATGCAGGTACAGCTTGAGACCGAAGTGCCGGTACTGAGCGTCGTTCTGACCCCGCACCATTTCCATGACAGCAAGGAGCATCATGACTTCTTCTTCAACCATTTCAAGGTGAAGGGCGTCGAAGCGGCTCATGCGGCCTTGCAGATCGTTGGCGAACGCAGCCGTATCGCCGCATTGGTCTGATCGTTCACTGGAACGGCCCCGCATGGCGGGGCCGTATCTCAGTCGGCCACAATACGCTCGCCATGGGTGTAGACGTCGAACTCCTCGCCACGCACGATGGCGACAAGAGTGAGATTGGCCTCGTCCGCTGTCCGAATGGCCAGAGCCGTCGGCGCTGAAATAGCCGCCAGCACAGACGCGCCGAGCTTCACTGCCTTTTGCACCATTTCAACGGATACCCGGCTTGTGATCACGGTGATCCCGTGTTCCGTTTCAGTATTCGTACGCGCCAGCGCGCCAACCAGCTTATCCAGCGCATTGTGTCGGCCGACATCCTCGCGCGCGGCAATCAAGCCCTGCTGTGGCCTGTAGAAACCTGCGGCATGAACAGATTGGGTGGTTGCATTCAATTGCTGTTCGCGCCCGAGTGCGGCCATTGCCACAGCGATAGTGCTCGCCGAAAAGCGATGCTTGTCCGCCTTGAGCGGCGTTACCGGGCGCAGAGCCTGCTCGATGGAATCAATACCGCACAGGCCGCAACCAACCGGGCCCGCCATGAAGCGGCGACGCGCCGCCAGCCGCTGTTCCGGCAATTCGGCAAGGCGCATCTGCACATCGACCCCTTGCGCGAAAGCGACAACCTCGATGCTTTCGATCTGACTGGCATCGTCGATAATGCCTTCGGTCAGACTGAAACCGACAGCGAAATCCTCCAGATCGGACGGCGTTGCCATCATCACAGCCTGTGTGGAGCCATTATAGCTCATCGCGACGGGCACCTCTTCCGGAACAGCGCGGTGCCCTTCCTGGAAGCCTGAAACACGATGTGCAAGGCGCACCACATCCTGACTGATCTTGGGTATCGTCATGTCACTCGCCCGCTGTTTCCGCATCCCAACACATCGCTACAGTTTGATGTGGCATCATATCGGGTTTTCTGTATGGTGCCAGCGAACAGGCATGCAGCACAAAGCATTTCGGCCATAACCGAATTCAATTTTGTGTATGAAAGGCAGCGCCGATAGCGAGGATAAAATGGATATTCGCCAGATCGACGACAATTACTCAGTCTCGGGCCAGATTTCGCCCGACGACGTGCGCGACATTGCGGCAGAAGGCTTTCAGACGATCATCTGTAACCGTCCAGACGGCGAAGGCGGCCCGGAACAGCCGGATTTTGCCGAAATTGCGCGTGTTGCAGAGAAAGCTGGCCTCGCCACCTATTACATTCCGGTGGTTGGCGGCCAGCTGACGCAGGATGATGTCGATGCCATGGCCGCGGCGCTCGACGAAGCGGAAGGTCCGTTCTTCGCCTATTGCCGCTCCGGCGCCCGTTCTACGAATATTTACGGGATCGTGCAGAGCCAAAAGCGCGGATAAAGAACGAGCGCAGGCTATACGGGCGGTGAGTGCGCAAGGGCATTGTTTCAGTTCTTGCAAACATAAGGCTCACCGTCCCGAAAGTCGCGTACGACGACCGAAGACGCCCTGCTGGTTATGTGCGCAGTACTGGCGGTAATAGGACAGACCGGCGCGAACCACAGTTGCGCCAACGCCACCGGCGACGAGCATCCAGCCAAGCGCCTGCACCCAATTGAACGTATCCAGTCCGCCGCTCAGTGCGACGACCACAACGCCGGCCCACAGAAGGGCAGCGGTGCGACGCCAGAACACCGGATTGAGTTCATCGAAAACCGCCTTCCACAGCGAGTGGACAAGGCAGGCGAAGAAAAGAGCCGCGGCCAGCCCGATGTTGAGCAATTCGACCGGGAGCCATTGCTGCGAAGTAAGCATAATATCCATCATCCAACTTAAGCCGCGATACGTCGGGTTAAAGCCGCCACATGGCTTTTCCTTCCGAACCGAAGGTATTGTTTACGTTGCACATCCAGGCATCGTGCTTTCCAACAAAAACAGATTTTGTTTCTTGTCTGGTTTCTTGCCCGATGCTTCAGCCCCATTGAGCTGTCAATTTGTGGCTTCAACGTGTTAGAAGCACGGAAAGCTCCTTGTAATAAATTCACTTATTATTGCGATCACGCGAAATATCGTGTTGAAAACATTATACTATCCCGGCCGCCCTCCGATAGGTCAGCCGCCGCAATCCCCTTGATAGTCTTGGACAATTCGCCTTCACGCAATGCTCGCGCAGGGTGGCGTAACGCGCTCCAAAAGCGCGTCACGCTACTGTCTTGTAACAGCGTTGAAACAATTTGGCAGAGTATTCAGCCTCGGAAGCGAGGCCAGAACTTGGGGTTATTCACAGCGCCAAGCAAAAAGGTTCATTCTCACTCGTCCACCAGCTTCTTGTAGGGAACGTTATCCGACGGATCGGCGGCCCCCGGCGTGTGAGCAGGACGCCCGAACAGGAAGCCTTGCACCTGTGCGCAGCCTTCTTCGATCACCATGCGGTGCTGATGGAAATTCTCGATGCCTTCCGCCACGACCGGCAGATCGAGACTGCGCCCAAGCCCGACAATCGCCCGCACAATCGCATGGGAGCTGACATCGGTTTCCATCGTATTGATGAAGCTGCGGTCGATCTTGATCTTGTCGAATGGAAAGCTCTGGAGATTGTTCAGCGAAGAATAGCCGGTCCCGAAGTCGTCCATCACGATGCGCACGCCGAGCCTCTTGATACGGCGCAGCAGTTCCAGCGTCGTTGGCCTGTCCTTGATCAGCGCTGCTTCGGTGACTTCCAGTTCCAGTCGATATGGCTCAAGCCCGGTTTCTTCCAGCACAGCAGCAACCGTTTCAGGCAGATTGGTCAGGCGGAACTGGATCGGCGACACATTGACGGCAATCGTCAGATGACGTTCCCATGTCGCGGCTGTCCGACAAGCTTCCCGCAGTACCCATTCGCCAAGGGCGATAATCACGCCGGTTTCCTCAGCAATCGGAATGAACACTTCCGGCGGGATCGATCCGCGCTCAGGATGCGTCCAGCGCAGCAGTGCTTCATAGCCCTTGCAAGAACCGTCGGCCGTTCCGATCAACGGCTGATAGGCGATGGTGATCTGACCGCGCGACATGGCCTGACGCAGATCAGCTTCCAGCTGCCGTCTCTCGGTGATTTCGCGATCCATTTCCGGCGAGTAGAACGCGACCATGCCCTTGCCGCTCGTCTTGGCGCGATAAAGTGCCACGTCGGCTGCATGGCGGAGCGTTTCGGCATCGCGGCCATCGGTCGGATAGATGGCAACGCCGATACTGACGCCGACCGCCGTCTGGTCGGCGATCATATTCATCTCCGCCTTGAATTCTTCCAGTATCCGTTCGGCAAGCTTGCGCGCGCCGGAAGGCTGCGGCACGCCCACTTGCAGGATGACAAACTCGTCGCCGCCAATGCGCGCAGCCGTATCAACGCCGCTGATCGTGCGCCGCAAAATATTGGCAACGGTTTTCAAAACCCGGTCGCCTTGCGCGTGACCGAAAATATCGTTCACCGCTTTGAACCGGTCGAGGTCCAGCGCAAAGACAGCGCAACGCTGCTGTGAGCGCCCGCCGACTGCATTGGTCAGCCGTTGCTCGAAAAAGGCGCGATTGGGCAGGTCAGTCAGCGCATCATGGTTTGCCATATGTTCGATCTGGCGTTGCGCAGCGCGCTTTTCCGTCAGGTCGCGCACAGCAAGAACCTCACAAGACTTGCCCTGATATTCAATCGTGTGGACGGCGAGTTCGAAAATCCGCTGGTCGTTTTCCTGACGGGGTTTTGCCTCGACCGCCGCCTGACGCGGTGCAGCCGCAGGCAGACCGTCCGCTGTCAGCAACAGATCTTCCGGCGAACGACCGACCAGCGCCTTTTCATTGCTGTTCATCAGTCGGGAGAACCGCGCATTCACTTCGACGATCCGGTCATCGCGGATGACGGCGAGACCATCCAGCGTCGCATTCGCAAAGCCCTTCAAATCCGTCATGTAGCGGTCAATGAACACGGCAGCGACAGTCATGAACGCAATGAAGCACGACACCGTCGCAACAGCGCCGACGATCCACATGCGGCCCGTGCCGAGCGGATCAGCCGCAGGCAGGCTTGGGTCGGGGATCAGCGTGGTTGACGACATGGTGGTGAAATGCAGAACGCAGATCGAACCGACACCGAGAACCGTGGCTACTGAAATACGCATCCAGCGCCCGGACAGGCGCATCACTTCGAAAGCGCCAGCAAGCATCAGCGTTGAGACAACAGCGCCGACAATGATCGGGACAAAGTCGAACTGCACGGTAGCAGCGGCGTTAACAGCGGACATACCGGTGAAATGCATCGCGGCGATAACCAGCGCGCCGCAGAGTCCGGCCAGCAGATTTGATGTCGCGCTGTTGAAGTCGAACAGGCGCAGCATGACCCAGAACCCGGCGATCGCAATGATCGCTGAAAGCGTCGTGATGATGAGATCGAACTCTATCGCCACCGTGCCCTGATAGGCCAGCATTGCCACAAAATGCGTCGCCCAAACGCTCAGGCCGCCCGCAAAAGCGGCGGTCGCAAGCCAGCTGTCACGGCGATGATCGGCACATTCTTCCGCCCGCGCGAGCAGAAGGAAAAAGGCAAAAACACCAATGAGAGAAATGACCGCAGCCAGAACCACGATGGGTCTGTCATGCTGGACGGATATGCACTCTATAACTTTGAACATAACACGCCCCCGCTTTCATTTGCGCAAGGCCGCCGTCGGCCCGCACCGAAGCATTTTTGTGTTTTTGTTATACAACGCATAATTGTTTAGCCCAGACTACTTAAGCAATTATAAATCCGAGCTAAAAGCGCACCGGATACCAAAGTGTAAGGTCTATACTTAATTCGCTTACTATATTAGATAGTAGTAATATTATCGAACTTATTTGCCAACCCTGCGGCCCACGCGGGCAAGCAGGATAACCGGCACAATGCCAATGACCACAATGGCGAGTGCGGCAATCGACGCTTCTTCATATGTACCGCGCGCGGCTTCGCCGTAAAGATGCGTTGCGAAAGTTTCCATATTGAGCGGGCGCAGCAGCAATGTTGCTGGCAACTCTTTCACGCAATCCACAAAAACCAGCAATCCTGCGGCAACAATTGCCGTCTTGGAGAGCGGAAGGTGAATGGAGCGGAATGTCGCCGTCACGCTGCGTCCAAGGGTGCGTGACGCATGATCGAGTGATAGCGGAATGCGTTCCAGCCCCGCATCAATGCCCCCAGCAGCGATGGCCATGAACCGCACGCCATAGGCATAGACCACCGCAGCGCCCGAACCGATCAGGATCAAACCGGCAGGCACGCCAAAGAAATATCCCGCCAGTTGATTGAAGACATGATCGAAGCTGCCGGACACGACGAGAATACCAATCGCGATCACCGTACCGGGCGCGGCATAGCCCATGGTGGACAGACGATAGAACCAGCGGGAGGCGACGCCCGGAAACAAACGCACGGCGTAAGCCACCATCATGCCGCACACCAGCACGATCGCCGTCGCAATCGACGCCAGCAATATGGTGTTGAACGCTTCCCCGGCGAGACGGGGGGATATGCCCGCAAAGCGCGCGCGCTTGACTGCTTCAACCAGCAGATAGAGCGCAGGGCCTACAAAGCCGACGATGACCGGCAACGACCCGAGAGCGAAAAGCCACAATCCCCTTGCGACGGAGACCTTCGACGGCTCGAACCCACGCGAATGGCGGATATTGGAGGCAAAGCGCTGTTTGCGCCGCGCCCAACGCTCCAGCGAAACCAGCGCCACCACGATCAGCAGCAAAGCCAGCGCGAGCTGCGCCGCGCCCGGCAAATCAGAGCGTGTGATCCATGTGGTGTAGATCGATACCGTCAGCGTGCGAACGCCGAGGAATTCCGCTGCGCCAACATCGTTCAGCGTTTCCATCAAGGCGAGGCTGACACCAACAGCCACAGCCGGGCGCGCCAGTGGAAGCGCCACCCGCCAGAAAATGCCGCGACGGCTGACGCCGAGTGTCCGCGCCGCATCCATGAGACTGGCCGACTGGGTGAGAAACATTGCCCGGGTCGGGATATAGACATAAGGATAGAGCACGAAGCCCAGCAGCAGAATGCAGCCGGTCATCGAGCGAATATCCGGCAAGCGAAACTGGCGCGGGCTTTCAAAGCCGAGCACATAGCGGATCGCGCCTTGCACCGGCCCTATCGGATGAAGAATATCCAGATAAGCATAGGCGACAATGTAGGTCGGCACCGCCAGCGGCAGCAACAGCGCCCATTCCAGAATGCCGCGCCCGCGAAAATCATAGGCCGTCACCAGCCACGCCATCGACGTTCCCACGAGCGCTGCAATACAGCCGACGCCGAGCAGAAGAATGACCGTATCGGCAAAGGCGGTCGGCAATAATGTGGAGAGCAGATGCTGCCACAAGCCTGCCGAACCTTGCAAAGCCTCGCGAGCGAGCGCCAGAACCGGCAGGAAAACAAGGATTGCAATCACCGCCGAAGCCCAAAGCCAGACACGCCCCGCCTTTGCAGGCCGGAAGAGCGAATGTCGTGCTTTGGCGGGCATATTTGTCATCGTGCTCGTCATATTGAAACGCCGGCGCATGAAGCACCGGCGCTTTGTTCATACAGTCATTGCGGTTTTAGTTGTCGAAGCCAACCTTATCAACCAGTTCGCTGGCTTCCTTGCGATGGCCGACGATTTCAGTCAACGGAACCTTGTCGATCTTCAACTCACCGAACGACTTCACAATCGCATCGACCGGAGCGCCGGGCTTCACCGGATATTCGTAATTGGCCTCGGCATAGATCTTCTGTGCTTCGTCGGAGACGAGATATTCGAGAAGCTTGATAGCTTCTTCCTTATGTGGGGCATTCTTGGCCACGGCTGCGCCGCTGATATTGACCTGCGTGCCACCGTCCTTGAAGGTCGGGAGAATAACCTTGATGCCCTCGCCCCAGCCCTTCTGCTCATCGCCGCCCTTGCCCGAACGCATCAGGCCGACATAATAGGAATTGGCAACAGCGATATCGCAAATGCCGCCGACAATATCCTTGGCGCCGTCGCGGTCGCCACCGGCAGCCTTGCGAGCCAGATTGGCCTTCAGGCCGGTCAGCCAGGCTTCGGTCTTTTCTGCGCCGTAATGGGCGATGTAATCGGCAAAAAGCGCGGTATTGTAAGGATGCTGACCGGCGCGAATGCAGATCTTGCCTTTCCACTTCGGGTCGGACAGGTCTTCGTAATTGATGGCGTCGAGTTCCAGATCCTTTGCGGCATACACAACGCGGGCGCGCAGCGACAGCGCATACCAGTTGCCCTTGGCGTCACGAAGCTGTTCCGGCACGGCTTCGCTCAAGGTTTTGGATTCGACCGGCTGGGTCAGGCCCTTTTCCGCGAGATCAACGAGGTTACCCGCATCGACAGTCATGAGAATGTCGGCAGGAGAGCTTGCGCCTTCCGACGCGACGCGCTCGGCCAAACCGTCCTTCAGGAACACCGTATTGACCGTGATGCCAGTCGACGCCTTGAACGCGTCAAGCAGAGGCTGGATCAGGCCCGGTTCGCGCGTTGTGTAAATATTCACCTCATTGGCGGAAGCAGTTCCGGGTAGAAATGTCGCTGCAACGAGAGCAAGGCCGGCACGCGCGAAAATGGGCATATTACCTCCGTTTGGAATAGTTCCAAATAAAATGATGAGTGATGCAATCAACTTATATTAGCTGTTTCTGATCCGGTCAATCACCGCGCCAGGCAAAAGCGAACCAATCGAAATCAGCTGTGGAAGATCAAGGCCTTATCGTGATCGAAACGAACAAACACATGATTGACGGTGCTTGGCACACGGATGGGCGTGCGCAGACGCAAGCGCAATGGAGCAGCGTCGGCATGGAGCACCAGTTCCTCTGTTTCGCCAAGGAAGGTGCGCATCTCGATCAGGCAACGCAGATCGCCGGAAACAGCATCGCCATCTCCAACGATATGCAGATCGCCGGGGCGCAGATAGACGGAGACGTCCTTCGCCGATTGCAGCGCTTTCGGCGCTTTGAACGAGCCGAAAGCAGTATCCACCACGCCGCTTTGCAAGGCACCGGGAATGACATTGAAATCGCAAAAGAAGTCTGCCGCATAACGGCTTTCGGGACGATCATGGAGATCGCGCGCGGTGCCGCTTTGAACGATCTCGCCTGAACGCATCAGCACGACGCGGTCACCGGTCGAAAGCGCCTCCTCTGCCTCATGCGTCACGATGATTGCGGTTGTACCGAGCGCGCGCAAAAGGCTGACCGTCTCGCGACGCACCTTTGCCCGCAGGCCCCGGTCCAGATTGGAAAACGGCTCATCCATCAATAGAAGATGCGGCTTCGGCGCGAGCGCGCGTATCAGCGCCACACGCTGCTGCTCACCGCCCGACAGCATATGCGGATAGCGCTCGGCCATATGCGACAGGCCAACAAGTTCAAGCAGTTCGACCACCCGCTCCTGTGCCGCATCACGGCGCATTTTGCGCAGACCGAACAGGACATTGTCGCGCACGCTCAAATGCGGAAACAGCGCATAGTCCTGAAAGACCACGCCGATATTGCGCTTGTCGGGTTCCACGAAGGTGGTTGGAGAGGCAAGCACCTTGCCGCCCATACTCAGCGAGCCGCCATCTGGCGCGTCGATACCGGCAATAATGCGCAGCATGGAGGTCTTGCCACAGCCGGAATGGCCGACGAGGCAGATGATCTCACCGGCCTGCACATCGAGCGACACATTGTTGAGCGCAAGAACAGAGCCAAACTGGCGGGTAACGCCCGAAAGTGTCAGAGCTGGACCAGATGCTCCGGTTTCTTCCTGCAATTGCTCAATCTGATTGCGCGCGTCCATGCCTGACCGGAATCCCCATATCCATTCCGTCGCATATAGACACTGTTTTTCAGCTTCGCCACTAAAACAGGACCGATTTTCTCAAGAACTGGATAAGCACCTCCATCTTTTTAAGAATTCGATGTTGCTTTGGGTATCAACTTGGTTGATTGCGAGCAAAAAGCGGAGCATGTTCGGCACTCTTCCGCATGCCCAATCACACTTCAGGAGAATGACCATGGGGCCCGTCACGGACAAGGTCGCGACAGCCGAACGCCTGCCGCAAGAAACGAAAATTGCCATTATCGGCGGCGGCGTTATCGGTGTTTCCACCGCCCTGTTTCTGGCCGAACGCGGCATCCCGGTCGCCCTGTTCGAGAAGGGTGAAATCGCAGGCGAGCAATCCAGCCGCAACTGGGGCTGGTGCCGCCGCACGGGCCGCGATACCCGCGAAATGCCGCTTATCGTTGAAAGCATGCGGCTTTGGGATGGAATGAACGAGCGCACGGGTCGCGAAACCGGCTTCCGCGTGACCGGCATTGCCTATGCGGCTGAAAAAGCCGAACAGATGGCGAGTTACGAGCAGTGGATTGCCGCCGCCCGCGAACATGGCATTGAAACCGACATTCTGAACAGCCAGCAGGCCGAGGCACTGGCTCCCGGCCTGACCCGACGCCTTGCAGGCGGCATGATCACGCCACTCGACGGTCGCGCAGAGCCGCAAAAAGCTGTGCCCGCCTTCGCCGCCAAGGCGCAGGAAGACGGTGCCGTCATCATGCAGAACTGTGCCGTGCGCGGCATCGAGACGACCAATGGCCGTGTCACCGCCGTTCTGACGGAAAAGGGCCGCGTGCGTTGCGAGGCTGTCGTGGTGGCTGGCGGGGCCTGGTCGCGCCTGATCATATCGGAGTTCAACGCCCGCCTACCGCAGCTCAAAGTGCGCTCGTCGGTGTTTCGCACCACGCCGATTGAGGCCGGTGTTGAACCTGCCATCGCCTATTCGGATTTCGCACTGCGCAAGCGGCTTGACGGCGGCTATACGGTTGCAAGCCTCGGCGGCTCGATCGCCGATATCGTCCCCGACAGCTTCCGCTATCTGAAGGATTTTCTTCCCTCGCTGTCGAGCGGCGAGTGGTTCAATGTACGCTTTCGTTTCGGACAGCGCTTTTTCGAAGAAGCGTTCCAGTGGAAGCTGCGTCCTGCCGATCAGATCTCGATCTTCGAAAAAGTCCGCACACTGGACCCGGAACCACACCGCGCCGCCAATGCGGCCATTCTGGCAAAGCTGAAACAGGCGATCCCGGCCTTCGCATCTGTATCGATTGCGCAGGAATGGGCGGGGATGATCGACACCATGCCGGATATCATTCCGACCATTTCGCCAATCCCTGGTGTTGAAGGCCTGATCGTCGCAACCGGCTTTTCTGGCCATGGCTTTGGCATCGGGCCCGGTGCTGGCCGTCTGGTTGCGGATATGGTCAGCGGCGAAACGCCGGTGGTCGATCCATCGCCGTTCCATATTTCCCGCTTTTCCGATGGCTCAAAACTGCGCATCGAAAACTGGGGCTAAGCCAGACGCAACACAATCCCCGGAGCCGACAACTCCGGGGCATTTAACGCGGACTATTCAATCACGCCGCAGGCAAAGCGTGCGCCACCGCCACCGAGCGGCTTTGGCTCATCCGAATAATTATCGCCGCCAACATGGATCATCAGGGCGCGGCCCTTGACCTCGTCCAGCGATTTGAGGCGCGGCGAAACCACACTGCCGGTAATCTTGCCGTCTGCATCCGCTTTCAAGAGCGGCAGGTCGCCCATGTGGCCCTCGCCTTCCGGCCCCATATGGTGCTTGGTATGGCCCGGATCATAGTGACCACCAGCCGCCTGTGCGGCAACGGTCTTTCCGTCCTGTTCCGCTGGTGCACAACTTCCCTTCTCATGGACATGGAAGCCATGTTCACCCGCAGCGATGCCCTGAAGATTGGGCGTAAATTGCAGGCCGTCAGCGGTTTGCGAAATCGTAATCGTGCCGAGTTCCTTGCCCTGTCCTGTGGGCAGCGCTTCAAACATTTTCACGCTCACACCGTCCGCAAAGGCGGGCACGGTCGCAAGCGCCAGTATCGAACCTAAAATCAAACTGCGCATCGTCTCCTCCATCCTCAAATTCGTTTCCGATGCAGGATTAACGTGCGGACGAGCAAATTGTTCGGTCTTCGCATGGTGCGGATGATTGCGCGGCGGTGTTCCGCCGCGCAATCCGGCATCGGATCAGACCGTCACAAACTGTCCCATCATGCCGACATCTTCATGCTCCAGCACATGGCAATGGAACATAAACGGATGGCTGGGCACGGCTTCACGGTCGAAGTGCACCAGAAGCTCCGCCTTGCCATCGATCAACGCAGTATCCTTCCATCCCGATTGATGGGCGGGGGGAGCCTTGCCGTTCAAGGTCAGGATACGGAAAGAAGCCCCGTGGATATGAAACGGATGCGCCATTTCCTTCGTGGTCAGCTCCCATATTTCCCATGAACCCATCTTGGCCTCGACATCGATGCGCTTCATGTCGAAGGGTTCGCCTGCAATCGCCATGCGCACACCGGACGTCAGCGCATCCAGCGCCGGACCTGCCTCGGCAGATGTACGGCTGCCGTGCATCATATCGTGGTTCATCTCACCACCCTGCATAGCCCCCATATCCATCTTGCCCATATCCATATTACCCATGTCGTGGCCAGCATGCGGGTCTGTGGCAGGCTTTTGCATCATAAGCTTCATGTTTTCAGCCATACGCTCATCAAAGAAGAATGAACGCCTGCGCACCGATTTGCTGAGGTCTGGCACTTCCGGCGCTTCCAGATTTGCCGGTATGTTTTTGACACTTCCCTTGAGAGCACTATCGACAACGAACCGCATCAGCATCTGGTCCTTGCCGCCGCTGTCATCGCTTGCAGTCAGAAGTTCGACACCTTCGTTACCTGTCGAAAAGTCGACCAGCACCTCATAACGCTCGCCGGGGCTGATCGTCAGCCGCTCGACAGCTTCCGGCTTGCCGGTGAAGCCGCCATCGGAAGCAAACACATGCAGCGGACGATTATCGCTGAAACGCACATGGAAATTGCGCGCATTAGCGCCGTTGAGAATGCGCAGGCGCACAACTGTCGCAGGCACTTTCGCTTCGGGCGAGATAACGCCATTGACGATCAGCCGGTCCCCGCGAAAGCCATGCATCAGATCCATGATATCAGGCTGATACACCTTGTCGCCCTCAATGACACGACGGTCCTGAAGCACCAGTGGAATATCATCCACACCATAGATTTCCGGCAGGCCGCGCTCCGCATCCTTGCCGTCGCTGACGATCATCAGTCCGGCAATTCCCATATGCGCCTGACGGGCGGTCGAACCATGCAAATGCGGGTGAAACCAGTTGAACGAAGCGGGTTGATTGACCGTTACCGTCGGTTCCCAGCGACTTCCTGCCGGAACGAGATTATGCGGCCCACCGTCAAGGACCGATGGGACGAACAGCCCGTGCCAATGCAAGGTCGTCTCCTCATCCATGTCGTTCTCAACGGCGAGCGTGACGCTTTCGCCATTCTTGAGGCGCACAACAGGACCAAGATAGGTGCCATTGATACCAGCGGACGCCGCATCACTGCCCGACTCGAAAGAATGGCGGCCTTTGCCGATCTTGAGCTTTACGACACCCGAGGCATCGGGTTCCAGCAAGGGCGGCATGGGCAGGCTTGGGCCCTGAGCCGCCGGGGCCATTTCCATGGCGCCATGGTCCATGTTCTGATGCGTATCCTGCGCAAAACCGGTCAAAGGGCGAATGGCGGCAAGACTTGCCGCGCCCGCGCCAAGCGCGAGCAGACGACGGCGAGTTAATCCACGCATGGTGAAGTCTCCAAATAGAATTCCAGACAATAATCCTGACGCCGCCGATGGATCGGCAGCGCATTCGGCGATTAAAGCGGGAGTGCTATTGGAGGTCGGAGAAGGTCGTGCCGGGGATTGCTGCTCATTGCAGCAACGAGCGGAGGAAGACCGAAATCCTGTGACGGTGCAAGCACACCGATATCGGCAGTCAACTGAACAATACAGCCGCAGGTCATCATCACACAGGCGACGGGCGCCTTTGCACCATGATCCGTGGGCGCTTGTTGCTCCGCATGATGAGACGCGGGCATCGTGCTATCAGCGGATTGCTGTTCGCTCATGTGACAGCCAACGGAAACGCCTGCCGTCGGCATATCATGCGCCATGGCATAGCAAAGCTGTGTGGAACCCAGAAACAGCAGTGACAGAACCGCCACCAGCATACGCGACTGTACGTGCAGGACGGAAAGTCCCCACATGTTGCGTCTACCGCTGATGTTGCGTTTCATGAACTGCATATCCGCATCCAAGCTGATGCCCAACTGGTTATTGACCCGAATCTAGGGATGCCGTGCGACAATTGAAAGGCCTATTCTTGCCTCCCATGATTTTGATCACACTTTCACTTTTGTTTCGAAAAGAAGAGTTCTGCGTTCATAAAATTACGCAAACACCCTTTTCTGCTTGCGATTCCGTATTGCAAGGTTTTAAAGAACCTCATCTTGGCTGTTCCGCATTTTAACAGCCCACCAAAAACGGATAAGAAAAATGACTGTCGCTCAAGCGGTTGTTCCGCAGCAAAACTCCGCGCGCCGCGTTCTGGCCGCAAGCATGATCGGCACAACGATCGAGTTTTTTGACTTTTATATTTACGCAACGGCGGCGGTGATTGTATTCCCGCATCTGTTTTTCCCGGCCAGCGATGGCAATTCGGCTCTGCTGCAGTCGCTTGCTACCTTTGCGATCGCCTTCTTTGCCCGCCCGATTGGCGGCGCGCTGTTCGGCCACTTCGGCGACCGGATCGGCCGCAAGGCAACGCTGGTTGCAGCGCTCATGACCATGGGTATTTCCACGGTCGCCATCGGCTTCCTGCCGACCTATGAATCCATTGGCGTCTGGGCAGCTCTCCTGCTGGCGCTGTGCCGTCTCGGTCAGGGCCTCGGCCTCGGTGGTGAATGGGGCGGCGCAGTGCTGCTGGCAACCGAAAACGCACCGGAAGGCAAGCGCACCTGGTACGGCATGTTCCCGCAGCTTGGCGCGCCGGTCGGCTTCATTCTGGCAACGGGCATTTTCCTGTTTCTGGCCGAAGTCCTCACCGAGGAACAGTTCTTCGCCTTTGGCTGGCGTGTTCCGTTCATTGCCAGTGCAATTCTCGTTGCAGTCGGCCTCTTCATTCGCCTGAAGATCGCTGAAACGCCGGAATTCCAGAAGGCCATCGACAAGGCAGAGCGCGTTGAAGTACCGGTTGCCACGCTGTTCAAGCAGCACAAGCTGAACCTGTTCCTCGGCACCATTGCAGCAGTCGCAACCTTCGTGCTGTTCTACCTCATGACCGTGTTTTCGCTCGGTTGGGGCACGCGCGCGCTCGGCTACAGCCGTGAGGAATTCCTCGTTCTGCAAATGATCGGCGTCGTGTTCTTCGGCCTGACCATTCCGCTGTCGGCTATCCTGTCCGACCGCTACGGCATGCGTCCGGTGATGATCATCGTCACAATCCTGATTGGCGCCTATGGCCTGATCATGGCTCCGCTTTTCATGGGCGGCACGGCGGGCGTTCTGGCCTTCCTCATCATCGGTTTCGGCCTGATGGGCATGACCTATGGTCCTATCGGCGCAGCACTTGCCGAGCCGTTCCCGACCTCGGTACGCTATACCGGCGCATCCTTGACCTTTAATCTGGCCGGCATCCTCGGCGCATCGGTCGCGCCTTATATCGCGACCTGGCTCGCCACCCACTATAGCTTTGACTATGTCGGCTACTACATGGTGGCTGCTGCCGTGGTCTCGCTGATCGGCTTTACCTTCATCTCGTTCAAGCGCGGCCGATAAGGCCAAGCTCTCGAGCAAACAAAAGCCCGCGTGGATCGCTCCACGCGGGCTTTTTCGTTTCTGTTGTCGAAATATTATTCGACGTCAGCAGCTTCCAGCGCAATTGCGACCGACTGTATGATCGATGCAAAACGTGCAGCCGTCTGGATGACGTCTGTCGTCACATTGGCCTTGCGCAGCACATCTTCATGCGCGTCAATGCACATGCCGCAACCGTTGATCGCCGACACGGCAAGCGACCAAAGTTCGAAATCGACCTTGTCTACGCCCGGATTGCCAATCACATTCATGCGCAGCTTGGCCGGCAGTGTGCGGTAGTCCTTGTTGGAGGCCAGATGCACGAAGCGGTAATAGACATTGTTCATGCCCATGATGGATGCAGCCGACTTTGCAGCCTGCACCACCGATGCGTCAACCTTGCCTGCGGCTTCGGCAGTCAGCGCCTTGCGCACATCAGCATTGCGCGAAGCGATGCCGCAAGCCACGAACAGACCATATTTCTGCTGCGGGGTCAGCGTTTCGTCGCTGGCCATGGACGACAGGTTGAGGCGGACATCCTTGGCGAAATCCGGGATTTTTGACTTCAGATCGTCAATCGACATGGAACCCTCTTATTGCTTATTTCTGGATAAAAGAAAGGCGGGCCTTAACCCGCCTTTTGATTGGTTGTGCGAGGCAGATCAGGCTGCCTTCAGCGTCTCGCCACCGACTTCGCGGTTGCAAGGGCACAGTTCGTCGGTCTGCAAAGCATCGAGAACGCGCAGCGTGTCCTTCGGAGCGCGGCCAACATTGAGGTTGGTTGCGTAAACGTGCTGGATCGTGTTGTCCGGATCAACAACGAAGGTGTAGCGGTAGGCAACGCCATCCGGCGAACGAACGCCGAGGCCGTCAACCAGCGAACCATTGGTGTCGGCAAACGACCAGATCGGCAGCTTGTCGAGATCCTTGTGGTCGCGACGCCATGCCAGCTTCACGAATTCATTGTCGGTGGAACCGCCGAGAACAACAGCGTCACGGTCTTCGAAATCCGAAGCCAGACGGGCAAATTCTGCGATTTCAGTCGGGCAGACGAAGGTGAAATCCTTCGGGTAGAAGAAGATAACCTTCCACTTGCCTTCGAAGCTCGTTTCCGTCAGCTCTTCGAATGCCGAAACACCGTTTTCTTCGTGATGGTTGAAGCCGGGCTTTACGCCGGTGACCTTGAAAGAGGGAAGCTTATCGCCAATACCGAGCATCTTAACACCTGCCTGTAGATTCTATAAATATTCAGAAAATTCTGAATATTCAGAACTTTCTGCTTGCGAGTCATCTATAGTCGGCTTGCTCCTATCGGTCAAAGCGATTAAAGCGATTGTTCATATCGATTATAACGATAAGCCCTTCATTTCATGCTCAATATCAGCGTCCGCCAGCTCCACTATTTTCTCTCGCTCGTACAAGCTGGCTCCTTTTCGCGTGCAGCGGATGCCGTAGGCGTCACCCAGTCTACGTTGAGCGCCGCCATTCAGGCTCTGGAAGCGGAACTGGGCGTCACATTGATCGACCGTACGGGCCGACGCATGCAGCTATTGCCCGCCGGAGAGGATTTTTTGGCCCGCGCCCGTGATATTGTGGCGCGCATCGAAGAACTGCCCGAACATGCGCGACAGGCCGAGCGTCCGCTGACCACGCGCCTGCGGCTGGGCGTCATTCCCTCCGTTGCGCCCTTTTTCCTGCCGAAAGTTCTGCCAGCGACAGCCAAAGCCTTTCCCGAGCTGCAATTGACGGTTCGCGAAGGGCTGACGCGCAGCCTGCTGGAAAGCCTGCGCTCCGGCACGCTGGATGTCGCGCTCGTGGCGCATCCCTATGATCTCGACGAGTTCGAAATGGCAGAAATCGGACACGATCCGTTTTTTCTCGCCGTGCGTCGCGACCACGCGCTTGCCAACAGGGACCGCGTCGATGCCGACGACGTGCTGGACGAGCCGTTTCTGCTGCTGGAAAGCAGCCATTGCCTGCGTGAACATGTGATGGCGGCCATCGGCTCAAAGCCCGCGCAAAGCGGCGGCGATGTGCATGCCACCAGCATAATGACGCTGGTTCAGCTCGTACAGTTCGGCATGGGCGTCACGCTGCTGCCGGAACTGGCGGTCAAGGCCAATGTGGCGCGTGGCACCGATCTCAGCATCGTGCCCTATGAAGGCAAGAACAATTACCGCTCGCTGGTTCTGGCGTGGCGGGCAAATGCGGCCCGGCGCAACGAATTCCAGTTATTCGCCAGCCATCTGCGCAACAACTGCATGGGCGGCGAAGCCTGACAGTGACTACAGAACACCCCAGGCGCGGAAACGACCGCGCCCCGTCATTTCCCGCAGGTTGAGTTCACTGACCAACTTCAACGCGCCCTGCTGCGTGACCTGCAATTCCTTCTCGATCATCTGGCTTGAAACCAGCGGATTGTTCAGGATCAGCTCCATCAATTGCGGCAAACGCGACGAGGAACGGCGACCCTTCAGCTTGCGCTGCATCTGCTCGCGCGCCAGCATCAGGCGGTCATGCTCCTTCATGCCCGCTTCGGCAGCCTCTTCGATTGCCGCCAGAAAAACCTTGAGACGCATCAGCCGGTTCGGCGCACGGCGCTCATTGGGCTTCTTCGTCTGCAACCCGACACTGATCGCTGGCAGGTGATGGGCGGCAATGCCCGACTGGCTCAGGAACGACGCCGTCAACAGGCGGCCAATCCACGATGACCGTTGCACCACCTGCATCGAAAACCAGGCGTCATGCATGATCGCAGCGCGCAGGAGCGGCGGCAAATGCCGGGTTGAATCGAAAATATCGCGCCATTCCTGCAGTCGCTCGGCCTCGTCCCAGTCGTCTTCATAAATCAGCGTATCGCGTGGCAACGGCTTCGGCTTGCGGGCTTCGCTGGTCACCCCCTTTAACAGGGCATCAGTCCGCGCCAGAAGCGCATCGATATCATCGAGCAGCGGATCACTGTCATCATCTTCGGACAGGACGGATGGCTCCGGCTCCGGTGTTTCGGCGATATCGGGGTTAAGCCCCAAGAGCTGCCGCATACCGACAGGACTCATCGCCCAGCCCGCCGCGCGGCTCGCAATCTGACGACGCATGCGCAACACGGCATGGGCGACGGTCAGGGCATGGCTCGGCGTGCGGCTATCCATCAGCGCATCATGGAGCACGAGGTCTTCCAGATGTACCAGTTCGCCTTCCAGCCACATGGATGAAACGGCATCATGCATATGCATGCGCCGTATCAATCCGTCAGAGATGGGAGAACGCGCCAGCCGCTCGTCCAGCCGTGTCAGCGCGGCAGTCGCGCCGGTCACGGCCAGGAAAAGCTCCTCAAGCGGCAGGTCATCGATTTTGTAAGCCATATCCGCATATCGCAGTCTCGCGACCGGAAAGGCAAACGGAAATGATTACCTAGGCAAGAACGTCCGCAACTTTCACCGTGCGACCATCCTTGACCGAGCGCAACGCCGCCTCGGCCAAAGCAAGGGCCTGCAAGCCATCCTCGGCGGAAGGCGACGGCGCTTTGCCGCTATCCAGCGCATCGATGAACGATGCGATTTCAGCCGCATAGGCCTGCGTATAGCGCGTCATGAAGAAATCATGCAGCGGCGGGCGGGTGTAACCATGCTTCGAAGCAACCTCAATCGATACCGGACGCTGGTTTTCCGCCGATGCCGCACCCAGCGATCCATGCACTTCGATACGCTGATCGTAGCCATAGGAAGCGCGACGCGAATTGGAGATAACGCACTGGCGACCGGAAGCCGTGGTAAGGATGACGCTGGCGCTATCAAAATCGCCAAGCTCGCCAATCTTCGGGTCCACGAGCACCGAGGCCGAGGCCGAAACACTGTCGATCTCCTCGCCGAGAAGAAAACGCGCCATGTCGAAATCATGGATCGTCATGTCGCGGAAAATCCCGCCTGAAACCTTGATGTATTCGGCTGGCGGCGCACCGGGATCACGGCTCGTGATCGTCACCATTTCGACCTTGCCGATCTGGCCATCGTCAATCGCCTTGCGGACAGCTGCAAAATGCGGATCGAAACGACGGTTGAAGCCGAGCATCACCTTCGCGCCGGTCTCCTTGATGACTTTCAGGCAAGCGCGCACCCGGGCAATGTCGAGATCAATCGGCTTTTCGCAGAACACCGCTTTGCCCGCCCGCGCAAAGCGCTCGATCAGATCGGCATGGGTGTTGGTCGGCGTGCAGATCAGCACGGCGTCAACGTCATCTGACTTTTCGATCTCATCGATTGTGCGCACTTGCGCACCGGCGGCGTCAGCAATGGCATGCGCCGCCGCTTCATTGGCGTCGGCGACCGCGACCAGTCTGGCGCGCCTGTCCGACGCTATCGCGCCCGCATGAACCTTGCCGATGCGACCTGCGCCAAGCAGTGCCAGACGTGTCACCATTGCCTTATCCCTCCCAGGAAACAGCCGTTGGACGGCTACAAAAATGCTTGATATTCCTACTGATGCATTTACCGCTAAATTGCCCCGTTTATTGGGGATCACGCGCAAGGCATATTGGAATATTTATTCTATTTTGCTAGAATGTAGCATAAAGATTGTCAAGATACCCTTTTGGAAAGTCCGCAATGGATAGTGTATCCGCTTCATCCCCAGCCCCGACGACCGTCAAGGAATTTGAAGCGCGTCTGCTGGAAGTTTCAGACCGTCTGCCGAAACGGCTCAAGCAATGTGCGGATTTTGTCGCAGCTAATCAGGACCGTATCGCGGTTTCGACAGTTGCGGAAATGGCCGACGGCGCGGGCGTTCAAAGCTCTGCCTTCATGCGGTTCTGCCAATTGCTCGGCTTTTCCGGTTTTTCGGAAATGCAGAAGCTTTTCCGCGAATCCTATGCCGGCGGCTGGCCGGATTACTCGACCCGCCTTGAACATCTGCGGGAGACGGCAGCCAACAGCGCACCTGCCTTGCTGGCCGAATTTGCCGAAGCCGGACGCACATCGCTTGAAAGCCTGCTCAAGACCATAGAACCGGAAGCGCTTGAAAGGGCCGTCGAGATTCTCGCGCGCGCCGAGACGATCCATCTGGTCGGCATCCGCCGCGCATTCCCGGTGGCAAGCTATCTCGCTTATGCGCTGGAAAAGATGCAGGTTCCGGCGATGCTGCACAGCGCTGTCGGCAAGCTGGAAAACATGCATGCCATCCGCAAAGGCGATGTGCTTTTGGCGATCACTTTTTCTCCCTACTCCGCTGAAACAGTCGAGATGGCGGAATCAGCCGCTGCACGCGGCATTGATGTCGTGGGCATCACGGATACCATCGTCAGCCCCCTGAGCAAGCTTTCACGCCAGACCTTGCTGGTGTCCGAAGTGGATTTCGGCGCTTTCCGCTCTCTTTCCGCAACCCTTTGTCTGGCCATCGCGCTTGCCGTCGCGGTCGGCACCGCCCGCCAATCAGGCTAGAGCAGTTCCAGTTAAAGCGGAATCGTGGAACCGCTCTATCTATTTGTTTCTACGCATTGTCCTACGCAAAACCGCTACGCACTTTTGCTGGAAATGCTTGCATTCTATTTTTCGGTTGAAATGGAATAATAAATCCATTTTAATCAGAAATGGAATAACTGCTATGCGCACAGAATCGCATTGCGGTCATCATAAGAGGTGCCGAGGGAGGAAGCGCATTTCATGGAGAAGCCGCTCGACTTGATAACGATTGGCCGGTCTTCGGTGGACCTCTATGGCGCGCAGATCGGCGGCCTTCTCGAAGATATGGCGTCCTTCAACAAATATGTTGGCGGCTCACCGACCAATATCGCGACGGGCACCGCCCGGCTCGGCCTCAAATCCGCGCTGATCACGCGGGTCGGCGACGAACATATGGGCCGTTTCCTGCTGCGCGAGCTGGAACGGGAAGGTGTCGACACACGCGGCATCGTCACCGATCCGCAGCGTCTGACGGCACTTGTCATTCTGGGTATCCGTGACCAGCAGCATTTCCCGCTCATCTTCTACCGCGAGAACTGCGCCGACATGGCGCTCTGCGAAGACGATATCGACCCGGATTTCATCGCTGAGGCCGGATGCGTGCTTGCGACCGGCACCCATCTCTCGCATCCGCGCACAGAAGCGGCGGTCCTCAAGGCACTGCGCCTTGCGCGCCAGAATGGCAGCCGAACCGCGCTCGATATCGACTTTCGTCCCAATCTCTGGGGCCTGTCGGGCCATGGCGATGGCGAAAACCGTTTCATCGAGTCGGTTGCCGTCACGGCAAAGCTGCAATCGAGCCTGCCGCTTTTTGACCTCATCGTCGGCACGGAAGAAGAGTTTCACATTGCTGGCGGCTCGACCGACACGCTCGCAGCCCTCAACGCTGTTCGCAAGATCACCGATGCCGTCCTCGTCTGCAAACGCGGGCCGATGGGTGCAGTGGTTTTCGAAGGCGCCATTCCGGACAATCTCGACAAGGGCCAAAGCGGCGAAGGTTTTCCCATCGAAGTTTTCAATGTGCTGGGTGCAGGCGACGGCTTCATGTCCGGCCTGTTGCGCGGCTGGCTGAAAGGCGAAGACTGGCCGACCAGCCTGAAATTCGCCAATGCCTGCGGCGCCTTCGCCGTCTCCCGGCATGGCTGCACGCCCGCTTATCCAAGCTGGGAAGAAATGCAATATTTCTTCCGCACTGGCATTCGCAATCAGGCGCTTCGCAAGGATGCGCAACTGGAACAGGTGCACTGGTCCACCAACCGCAATGGTGAATGGCCGCATATGCGGGTCTTTGCTTTCGATCATCGCATACAGCTGGAAGAAATGGCTGCCGAAGCTGGTGTGGATAGTGCCAAGATCGGTGAGTTCAAACGCTTGTGCCTTGACGCCGCCTTGCAGGTTTCCGGCGGAAGCGGCGGCTATGGCATTCTCTGCGATGGCAGGCTGGGCCGCGACGCGCTCTACCGCGCGGCAGGCTCCGGTCTGTGGATCGGGCGACCGACCGAATGGCCGGGATCTCGTCCGCTGGAGCTTGAACCGGACCTTGGGGCCGATTGCGGCGGCCTTGTGGAATGGCCGGTCGAGCATGTGGTGAAGCTTTTGTGCTTCTACCACCCGGACGATACGGCGGACATGAAGGCTGAACAGGAAGCAACCGTCAAACGGCTTTTCACGGCGGCGCGTCGCAACCGGCTGGAATTTCTGCTGGAGATCATTCCGTCCAAGGCTGGGCCGGTCGATGACGAAACCGCCGCGCGCGTCATCCAGCGTTTCTACGATATCGGCGTCTATCCTGACTGGTGGAAGCTGGAACCGATGAAGACCAAGGCGGCCTGGGCCAATGCCTGTGAAGCCATCACCCGCAACGATCCATACACGCGTGGTATTGTCGTCCTTGGGCTTGATGCACCAGCGGAGGAGCTGGAATCGAGCCTCGCAATTGCGGCAGGCTTCGATCTTGTGAAAGGCTTTGCCGTCGGCAGAACCATTTTTGGTGATGCAGCGCGCAAATGGCTGAACGGCAAGATCAGCGATGATGAGGCCATTGCCGAAATGGTCGCGCGCTACAAAAACCTGTGCGATGTCTGGGACAAAGTGCGCAGACACTGATTCATATGTCGGGAGGAGACATGACAACCGTTCGACTGACCGCCGCGCAAGCGCTGGTGCGTTATCTCGCGAACCAGATGACGCCGGAAGGCGACACATTCATCGTAGGCGTCTGGGCCATTTTCGGTCATGGCAATGTGGCGGGGCTGGGCGAAGCGCTCTATGGCATCCGCGAGCAACTGCCGACATGGCGCGGCCATAACGAGCAGACCATGGCCCATGCGGCCATTGCCTATACCAAGCAGCTTGGCCGGAAGCGCGCCTGCGCCGTCACATCCTCCATCGGCCCCGGCGCGACGAATATGGTAACAGCGGCGGCGCTGGCCCATGTGAACCGCCTGCCCGTTCTGCTTATTCCGGGCGATGTTTTCGCCAATCGCGGCCCTGATCCTGTGCTGCAGCAAATCGAGGATTTCGGCGATGGCACCATGACCGTCAATGACTGTTTCCGCCCGGTGAGCCGCTATTTCGACCGCATCACCCGACCGGAACAGCTTCTCACTGCCTTGCCCCGCGCCTTCCGCACCATGACCGACCCCGCCGATTGCGGCCCGGTGACGCTCGCTTTCTGTCAGGATGTTCAAGCGGAAGCCTATGACTGGCCGCTGGAATTCTTTGCGCCCAAAGTCTGGCATTGGCGTCGCCCTCCACCGGATGAGCTGGAGCTGGCAACCGCCATCGCAGCTATAAAGAGTGCATCCAAGCCTGTGATCGTCGCGGGCGGCGGCGTGCATTATGCCGGCGCACATGAGGCTTTGAAACAATTTGCCGAAACGCACGGCATTCCCGTCATCGAAACGCAGGCGGGGAAATCCGCGTTGCCATGGGATCACGCGCTCAATTTTGGCCCGGTCGGCGTGACAGGTGCTGATAGCGCCAATGCCATTGCCGCCGAAGCGGATCTGGTGATCGGCATCGGCACCCGCTTTCAGGATTTCACCACCGGCTCATGGGCGCTATTCAAGCATCCCGGACGCAAGCTGTTGTCGCTCAACGTCCAGCCCTATGACGGGTCCAAGCATAATGCATTGCCTTTGGTGTCGGATGCTCGGATCGGGTTGCAGGCACTCGCCGCCGGGCTTTCAGGTTACAACCGTCAGCCCGTCGACACGCGCTTGAAAGACAAATGGTTTGCCGATGCAGACCGGATCACCGCTGCGCCCACGGAAGGCAATGCCCTGCCCACCGATATGCAGGTCATCGGTGCCGTACAACGCCAGTCACGCGAAAACACGGTTGTCATGTGCGCAGCCGGCACGATGCCGGGCGAGTTGCACCAGCTCTGGAAAGCCGGGCGCGCCATGTCCTATCACATGGAATATGGCTTCTCCTGCATGGGCTATGAAATCGCGGGCGGCCTTGGCGTCAAGATGGCGGAGCCGGATCGCGACGTCATCGTGATGGTTGGCGATGGCTCCTACATGATGGCGAATTCCGAACTCGCCACCGCCGTGATGCTTGGCCAGAAAATCACCGTCGTCCTGACCGACAACCGGGGCTACGGCTGCATCAACCGCCTCCAGATGGCCACCGGCGGCGCAGAGTTCAACAATCTGCTCGATCATTCGGCCCATGTGAACCCGTCGCAGATCGACTTTGCCGCACATGCCCGCGCCATGGGCGCTGACACGCGCAAGGTCACCTCGATCAAGGAACTGGAAGCGGCCCTTGCCGAAACGCGCGAAAGCCCGCGCACAAGCGTGATCGTCATCGATACCGATCCCTATCCAACGCCTGACACCGGCGGCTGGTGGTGGGATGTCGCCGTGCCGGAAGTATCGGAGCGTGAACAGGTGCGCGCAGCCCGCCGTGACTATGAAGCCCAGCTCAAGGAAAGAAACTGATCGATGATCCTTTACGGCACCAATCCCATTGCCTGGTCCAATGATGACGACCGCAGCCTTGGCGCGCATATCACGCTGGACCAATGCCTTGATGAAGCAGCGAAAATCGGCTTTGACGGCATCGAAAAGGGCCATAAATTTCCGCAGGAACCACAAGCGCTAAAGGCCGTGCTGGAACCGCGCGGATTGCGTTATGTCTCAGGCTGGCACTCGCTGAACCTGCTCGCCAATTCGGTCGAAGACGAAAAGGCCGCGATGCAGCCAGCGCTCGATCTTCTGAAAGCCATGGGCTCGAAGGTGATCATCGTCTGCGAAACCTCCAACGCCATTCATGGCGATAACGACAAGCCGCTTGCCGAGCGCCCTGTGCTGGAAGAAGCCCGTTGGGTAGACTTCGGCGCTGGCGTCGAAGCCCTCGCCGCCCATGCCGCTGCGCAGGGAATTGCTCTCGTCTATCACCACCATATGGGCACGATTGTGCAAAGCGAGGACGAAATCGACTTGCTGATGCAACATACCGGCCCGGCAACCAAACTCCTGCTCGATACCGGACACTGCCTGTTTGGCGGCGGCGATCCTGAGCGCGCAGCAAAAAAGCATATGGCGCGTGTCGGCCATATCCACGCCAAGAATGTTCGCCCGACCATTGCAACCGAAGTCAGCGACCAGAGCCTGTCCTTCCTTGAAGGCGTGCGTCGCGGCGTATTCACGGTTCCCGGCGACAAGGACGGTGCAGTCGATTTCGTGCCCGTTCTGAAGCAAGCAGCCGGACACGGCTATCAGGGCTGGCTTGTCATCGAAGCCGAGCAAGACCCGGATATTCGCAACCCGTTTGAATATCAGACGCTGGGGCTGAAATCGCTGAAAACATTCGCCAGGGAAGCAGGGCTCGACAAGGGAGACTGAGACATGGCCAATCTGTTACGCAAACCGCAGGGCGCGCATGGCAAAGTCCACGACATCACACCGGAAAGCGCCGAATGGGGCTATGTCGGTTTCGGTCTCTACCGGCTGAAACCCGGCGACACAGTCTCTGAGCGGACCAACACCACCGAGGTCATTCTGGTTCTGGTGGAAGGTAAGGCAAGAATTACCGCATCCGGCGAAGATTTTGGCGATATGGGCGAACGCATGAGCGTGTTCGACAAGCTGCCGCCGCATTGCGTCTATGTTCCAGCCGAAAGCGACTGGATCGCGATGGCCACGACCGATTGTGTTCTGGCCGTCTGCACCGCACCGGGCAAACCCGGACGCAAGGCGCAGAAACTTGGCCCCGAAGGCCTGACGCTGGAGCAGCGCGGCAAGGGCGCCAACACGCGCTACATCCACAATATCGCAATGGAAGGCCGCGATGTTGCCGACAGCCTGCTGGTGACGGAAGTTTTCACCCCACAGGGCAACTGGTCGTCTTACCCGCCGCACCGGCATGATGAGGACAACTATCCAGATATGACCTATCTGGAGGAGACCTATTATCACCGGCTCAATCCGGCGCAGGGTTACGGCATCCAGCGCGTCTTCACCGAAGATGGCAGCCTTGATGAGACAATGGCCGTTTCAGACGGTGATGTCGTGCTCGTCCCGAAGGGGCATCACCCCTGCGGCTCACCCTATGGCTATGAGATGTATTATCTCAATGTCATGGCCGGGCCATTGCGCAAATGGCGCTTCAAGAACCATCCCGACCACGACTGGATTTATCAGCGCGATAATCCAACCTCGTAAAAAAGGAAACCAAGAAAGAAATAATGCCAGTACAAATAAACTAAATTGTATTTATAGTTAGATGCGTCAATTTAAATTAATGAATTATGGATTCTTATGTCGAAGACGGTAAAAATATACAATACGAAAGCCGAATGTTATTTGGTATGCGAGAAATCTCTATTTTCCGACGGGACTTATCACGTAAGACTGGATAGCGAAGTAAACGATACCCCGAGTTTTTACGAAACTTGGACTCTGGTTGGAGTAGTCCCAGATGAAAGCACCTTCTTTCTGAGGATGGAACCCCTTGACGCAAATCTGATTGCTTTCTACACGAAACCAAACGATTGCCCTATTGCAAGGGCAGTCAAGGCCGTTAGCGCATCGCCTGTCGAACTAATATACAACGCATATACCAAGACGATCATCACGAATGCTGGAAGCGCTTCTCTGTATCTTTCCAGCAAAGCAGAGGATGTGGATGGGGAGGTGGATATGAATGTTTACTTTACTCCTGACGTAGCCGGTGAATGGGAAATAAAATAGGTCTGAAAGACAGCCCCGGAAATCCGGGGCTTTTTCTTATAATCCAGCGACTTTCTTCAGATCGCCCACTGCGCCGGGACCGGCAACGAAGACCTTGTTCCCCTTGGTGAGGTTTCCACCATCGGTCGGAAAAGGATGAGTATAACCACCAGCCTCGCGCACAAGGCAGATGCCCGCCATGCAGTCCCAAGCGCGCATAAAGGGCTCGTAGTAACCAACGAGACGCCCAGCTGCCACATAGGCAATCATCAGCGCGCCAGAACCGTTGCGAATGAACGTGCCGCCTGCTTCAAGCAGATTCTCGACGATCTTCGCAATCGTCTGCGGGGCGACGTGATGGTTTGCACCAATACCGGTAACCGCATTGCGAATGGTACGCGACGGATCGAGCGTCAGCGTCTTGCCGTTGAGGGTCGCGCCCTGCCCTTCGGCTGATACATAAAGCTCGTCGAAGCATGGCGCATAGATGACACCGACAACGGGTTCACCATCCTTGAGAACAGCAATGGAAACGCACCAGCTCGGCATGCCATTGACGAAGGGGCTGGTCCCATCAATGGGATCGACCACCCAGGTATAACCGGACGATCCCGCATTCAGCCCGAACTCTTCACCGAGAAATCCGTCTTCGGCAAATTCTTCCGAAACCCGGGCGCGAATGAGCTGCTCGACATCACGATCTGCGATAGACACCACATCCTGCAAGTCGCCCTTGGTTTCGATCACCAGCGTTTCGCGACGATTAAAATAATCCAGCGCCTTCGTACCCGCTTCCTGCGCGAGGGTCTGTGCAAGAGCAAGCCGCGTGTCGAGATCCTGTCTAGATTGCAAAGTCATGGCTGTTTCCCAGTGAGAATCGAACGAATGAACGTTCGATGCGCCTATCCTTCTCCGATGACAAATCTATGAACTCAAAGAAAAAGGCGGCCCGAAAGCCGCCTTTTCCAAACATTCAAATGACAAGCAATCAGCCGATTGCCATCAGGCTGGCATTGCCGCCCGCAGCCGTCGTGTTGATCGAGGTGGAAACCTCTTCCAAAAGCCAGTTGAGGCAGTAGGCATCGTCCTTTGCGGCCAGTTCTTCAGTCGATGCAGCCTGCGTCAGAACCAACGGTCCCGGCAGTCCTGCGATCTTCTGGTTGACCTCCAGAATACGCGCGCTGTCGCCTTCCACAAGTGTACCGGCGAAAGGCGCATCCGCCTGCCAGTCCTTGCTCCAGCTGATACGGGCAACGACACTGGCCGGAAGGTCCTTCAGGCTTGCCTGCAAGCCGGAAGCCGCATCGATTGCAGCCGTGTTACCGGTAGCAAGCACTGCCGTCAGCTGGCGATAGAGACCGATTTCGGTCTGCGGAACCAGCAGGATGCGACCGCGCGGATGCAGCGCATAGAGGTTACGTTCGCCGACCGGACCCGGCAGCTCGATATCGAGACCAAGCGCCGAAACACTGCCCGTCTCACGCGCTGCCTGCGCCAGATCGTTCATGCCACGCTGGCCGAGCCACTTTGCGAAATCCTTGAGAGCGGCATCGGTGTGAACCGAGCTGTGACGCGGCGGGATCGGCGCGGTATCGACCAACCGTCCGAGATAGAGCGGACCGCCAGCCTTCGGGCCGGTGCCAGACAGGCCACGACCGCCAAAAGGCTGCACGCCGACAATCGCACCGATGACGTTGCGGTTGATATAGATGTTACCGACGCGGATGCGGTCAGCGACATTGGCGATGGTTTCGTCAAGACGCGTATGCAAACCGAAGGTCAGGCCGTAACCCGTCGCATTGATATCGTCGATCAGGCGCTCCATGTCGTCGCGCTTGTAGCGCACCACATGCAGAACCGGGCCAAACACTTCACGCTTCAAGTCGCGTAGTGTTTCAATTTCGATGATGGTCGGTGCAACATAGGTGCCCTTGGCCGTCTCCGGTCCAAGCGGCAGCTGTTCAACCTTGCGGCCAAGCTCACGCATACCCTGAATGTGCTTTTCGATGATACCCTTGGCTTCGTCGGTGATGACCGGGCCGATATCGACCTTCAACTTGTCGGTGCGCCCGATGGACAATTCGCGCAGCGCGCCCTTCAGCATAGCCAGAATGCGGTCGGCCACATCTTCCTGCAGGCAGAGCACACGCAGTGCCGAACAGCGCTGGCCGGCGCTGTCGAAAGCGGAAGCGATAACGTCGAAGACAACCTGTTCTGCAAGCGCCGAAGAATCGACGATCATCGCGTTCTGGCCGCCGGTTTCAGCAATCAGCGGAATCGGCTTGCCATTTGGCAGCAGACGGGACGCAAGCTGGGCCTGAATAAGACGCGCAACTTCCGTCGAACCGGTGAACATCACACCACAGGTTTCAGGCGCTGCAACCAGTGCTGCACCGATATGGCCATCGCCGGGCAGAAGCTGAAGTGCATCCGCCGGAATACCGGCTTCATGCAGGATACGCACGCCCTGCGCAGCAATCAGCGGCGTCTCTTCGGCAGGCTTCGCCAGAACGGGATTGCCAGCGACAAGTGCTGCAGCAATCTGGCCGGTGAAGATAGCGAGCGGGAAGTTCCACGGGCTGATGCAAACGATAGGACCGAGCGCCTTATGGGCAACGCCAAATGTGCGACGGGTCTGTTCGGCGTAATAGCGCAGGAAGTCGATGGCTTCGCGCACTTCGGCAATGGCGTTCGGCATGGACTTGCCCGCTTCCCGCATCACCAGACCGAGCAGTTCCGGCATGTCGCGCTGCATGATGTCGGCAGCGCGATCAAGGCAAGCGGCACGCTCAGCAGGTGCAACCGCCGACCAGCTTGCAGTCGCGGTCTTTGCGACAGCCATAGCCTTGGCAACATCGGCGGCATCAATTTCCGTAACCGTGCCGACAACATCTTCGCGATCACCCGGGTTGAGTACCGGACGGCTTGCGCCTTTGACCTTGATGCCTGCAACCTGCGGCTCGGATGTCCAGTTACAATCTGCCGTTGCTTCAAGCTTCTTGCTCAGCGCATCGAGCGTCACTTCGTTGGACAGGTCGAAACCTGCGGAATTCTGGCGAGCGCCGTAAAGGCCTTCCGGTAGTGCAATCTGGTCATGACGCGCACCGACGACAGCCATCGAGCGCACGACCTCGACCGGATCGGCAACGAGTTCATCGACCGATACGTTCTCATCGCCAATGCGATTGACGAAGGACGAGTTCGCACCGTTTTCGAGCAGACGGCGGACCAGATAGGCCAGCAGCGTTTCATGCGTGCCAACCGGCGCATAAATACGGGCCGGACGGCCAAGCTTGGACGGGCCGACGACTTCGTCATAGAGCGGTTCGCCCATGCCGTGCAGGCACTGGAATTCGAACTGGCCGGTTTTGAAATCCTGTCCGGCAATGTGATAGATCGTCGCCAGCGTCTGCGCATTGTGGGTCGCAAACTGCGGGAAGACAGCATCAGTTGCTGCCAGCAGCTTGCGGGCGCAGGCGATGTAGGAAACGTCCGTGTGCACCTTGCGGGTATAGACCGGGAAGTCTTCCAGACCGTCCACCTGTGCGCGCTTGATTTCGGCGTCCCAATAGGCGCCCTTCACCAGACGCACCATAACGCGGCGTTTGTTACTCCGAGCCAGATCGATGATGAAATCGAGCACGAACGGGCAGCGCTTGCCATAGGCCTGCACCACGAAGCCGATGCCTTCCCAATCGGCCAGATCCGGATCTTCGATCAGGCTCTGCAACAGATCGAGCGACAGTTCCAGACGGTCGGCTTCTTCGGCGTCGATATTGAGACCGATATTGTAGGACTTGGCGATTGCAGCAAGCGCCTTCACCTTGGGCAGCAGTTCACCCATGACGCGTTCGCTTTGCGAGCGGACATAGCGCGGATGCAGCGCCGAAAGCTTGATGGAAATGCCGGGACCGTCATAGATGCCACGCCCGGCAGAAGCACGGCCAATGGCGTGAATGGCTGTTTCGTAATCCTTGTAGTAACGCTCGGCGTCGGCAGCGGTGGTCGCGGCCTCGCCCAGCATGTCGTAGGAATAACGGAAGCCGCGCTCTTCCAGCGGCTTGGCACGCTTCAGCGCTTCGTCGATGGTTTCGCCGGTGACGAACTGCTCGCCCATCATGCGCATGGCCATATCGACGCCACGACGGATGACAGGCTCGCCGCAGCGGGCGATAAGGCGCGTCAGCGCAGCCGAAAGGCCGCGATCATTGACGGTATTGGTGAGCTTGCCGGTAACGACGAGGCCCCAGGTGGCCGCATTGACGAACAGCGAACGACCGCCGCCAATATGGGACTTCCAGTCGCCATTGGAAATCTTGTCGCGGATGAGCGCATCGCGGGTTGCCATGTCCGGAATACGCAGCAGCGCTTCGGCAAGGCACATCAGCGCCACGCCTTCCTGGCTCGACAGCGAATATTCATGCACCAGACCTTCAACGCCGGTGCCCTTGTGCTTGGCGCGCAGCGCCTCGATCAGCTTGCGAGCGGTAGCACGAACGGATTTGCGGGTTTCTTCCGGGAGCGTCGCCTGCTCAACCAGAGCCGTCACACATTCCGCTTCCGAACGGCGATAGGCGCTCGTAATGATCTGACGCAGAGCGCTCTGCTCGCGGATTGGCGGCGCAAAATTCTGGAAAACCGGATTTGTTGAAGCGGGAATTTTATCGGTCATGATGCAAGGCTCGCAAAAGAGAACAGGCCCGGGCGTAGCGCCCAGTTTACCTCTGTTTTATTTGGGTGCACACTATCATCGGCGCAAATTGCATTCTGCCTTGAATTGAACCATATAAAGGAAAAACGATCTTATTATTGCGATCTATAAAGGCAAAATGAATGCGAAAAATAGAGTCTGTAGACGATCTGGATCAGTTCGACCGGCGCATTCTGGAAGTCCTGAGCGAAGACGGCAGAATTCCGGTGACCGAGCTGTCAAAAAAGGTCGGTCTTTCCAAGACGCCATGCCAGGCGCGACTGAAAAGACTGGTTGATGAAGGCTATATTCTGGGCTTTCGCGCAGCGATCGATCCGGAAAAACTGGGTATCGATCACATCGCCTTCACGACCGTCAAACTGTCGGATACGCGCGAGGCGGCGCTCAACGCTTTCAACATTGCCGTTCGCAAGATTCGAGAGGTTGAAGAGTGCCACATGATCGCAAGTTCATTCGACTATCTTCTGAAAGTGCGAACGCCCAATATCCGTCGCTACCGTGAAGTGCTGGGCGAAAAGATTTCCAGCCTGCCCAATGTGGCAAGCACATCGACCTTCGTGGTGATGGAATCCGTCAAGGATAATCGCCCCGTCAGAGTCTATCCGGGCGCAATCTGACCAAAAGAAAATGGCGAGCAATGCCCGCCATTTCCATTTTCCAGTGTGGAACTGATTAGTTCAGGCCGAGCGTGCCGCGCAGCGTGGACAGGTCTTCTGCCAGTGTCGTCACCGGACCGGCAAGCGCCTTGCGGTCGTCTTCCGACAGCTTGTCATAGGTCTCGTAACCGTCGCCCTTCTTGTACTTGGCAAGAATATCGTCAACGGTCTTGAAGTTGGCTTCCACCTTCTTGATCAGATCAGGATTTTCCTTTTCGATCAGCGGCTTGAACAGCTCGACAATCTTCTGTGCGCCATCGACATTGGCCTTGAAATCCCAAAGGTCGGTGTGGCTGTAACGGTCTTCTTCACCGGAAATCTTGCCAGCGGCCACTTCTTCCATGAGCGCGGCTGCACCACCCACGACCTTTTCAGGCGGAACGGTCAAGTCTTTCACGCGCTTCTGGAGTTCCAGAACATCGGCATAGAGCTTGTCGGCAAAAGGAGCCAGGCCATCGGTCGTGTTCTGTGCGAACAGACCATATTCGAGGCGATGGAACCCGGTGAAGTCGTCCGACTTCTCGCCATTTTCATGATCGTCGGCGCGGCTGTCGATGGATGCATCGAGATCAGCGAAAAGCTCGGCAATCGGCTCGATCTTTTCATAAGAGACGCGTGAAGACGGATAGAGTTCCTTGGCCTTCGCCAGATCGCCAGCCTTGATCGCATCCGTGAAAGCCTTGGTATCCTTCACGAGAATGTCGAGGTGCTCCTGCACATAGACCTTATAATCGGCAATCGGCTGGACGAGATCCAGCGGCGAAACCTCGGCCTTGGCAGCACCGAAGCTGAGCGAGAGCGCGACGGCGCAAGCCGATGCTAATAATGGCAGACGATACTTCATGTTTAGCCTCTCCATGATGATCGACAGAGCGTTCCGGCCTCAACCGTTCAAAACGCTCTGTCATCTTGTTGCGCATTTCACCAAACAGCTTGGGCCAGTTGGAAAATGCCTCCACCTCACCCGCGGGCGTTTTGCGGCCCGCTCGCCGCAAGCAATCCACGTGCGTAATAGTCCTGATCGTCCTTCACGCCCGGCAGCGCGAAGAAATATCCGCCGCCGATGGGCTTGATATATTCTTCCAGCGGCTCGCCATTGAGGCGGTTCTGGACGGTGATGAAACCCTTTTCGAGATTGGCCTGATAGGCGATGAACAGCAGTCCCATATCGAGCTGACCCGACTTGGTGACGCCGTTCGAATAGTTGAAAGGACGCCGCAGGATCAGGTTCTCATGCGCCATTGCATCGCGCGGATTGGCCAGACGGATGTGCGAATCCATCGGCGTGACCTTGCCTTCGTGATCCTTGGCGTAATCCGGCACATCGGCTTCGGTCTTGCCGTCGAACGGCGCGCCGCTATCCTTGCGACGACCGAAAATCGTCTCCTGCTCCTGGAGGGGTGTGCGATCCCAGCGCTCCACCATATTGCGGATGATGCGCACCGCGACATAGCTGCCATCGGCGGCCCAATCGGGCTCGTCGCTTTCCTTCTGCACCCAGACAACCTGCTGCATCAGCTTCTTGTCGGAGGCATCCGGATTGGCCGAACCATCGCGGAAACCGAGGAAATTGCGTGCGCTTTCCTTGGCTTTCGGTGAATGCGGCGGCTGGACAGGCACAGTGCCTTCCTGCTTCCAGCGCACCATCAGCAAATCCGGCATGTTCTTCATGATATCGCGGAGCGCATGAATATTGGTGTCCGGTGTATTGGAGCAGAACTGGATCATCAGATCGCCGTGGCAGATATCCTTCTGCAAGGCGTCATTGGGAAAGCCCGTCATGCGCTGCAACTGCTGCGGTTTCATCGGCTTCAAGCCAAAACGGTCATCGAATAATGAGTGGCCGAGCGCGATCGTCACGGTCAGATTGTCCGGCGTCACGGTCGGGCCAAGAATGCCTGAATCCGATGGGGGAAACTTCGCATCAAGCTGCTGCGGCTCGCCGCCCTTCATCAGAAAGGCTGCGCGCTCGGTCAGGAGTTTGAACATGCGTTCGAGTTCACCGCGATCCCGCGCCAGAACGTCGAAGGCCGCGACCAGACCAGCCGCCGGGCGTGCATTGACAATGCCCGGCTGATGAACGCCATGGAAAGGCTGGCTTTCGTGAATTTTGTCGCTTTCCGGCGCGTTGGTCACGCTGTCGGAAGACAGCGCATGAGCCGGTTGCGGGCTCAACACGCCCGCCACGGTGCCGGCAATGCCGGTTGCCCCGGCGCCAAGCAGCAATGCGCGGCGTGAAGGTGAAACAGGATTATCAGTTTTCAAAAATTTCTTGGTCATTAATCCACTCCCAATTGATCGCGGAGTTTAGAGAATTGGGCGGCGAGCGAAGCGGCGCCGTCCTTTATCTTCGTCTTTTCATCAGACGAGAGATTGTCATAGGCCTTGAAACCATTGCCTTCGGCATTGGCGCTCAAAAGAGCCTTCACCGCAGCCAGTTCCTTGTCGATGCCTTCAAATGCCTTCGCATCGACCTTGTCCACGATGGGACGCAACACATCAGCCGTCTTGGCCGCACCTTCAATGAGACCGGCAAAAGCCTGCAGGTCGGTATGGGCATAGCGGTCTTCACCCGTATCGCCTGCCGTGGAGGCGAAGCGATCAAGCGCCGATGCGGTGCCTGCCAGCATGCGATCCGGCGAAATACGCAGAGCGCGAATACGCTCCTTCAATGCACCGGCATCCTGTGCCAGCTTGTCCGCAACCGGGGCCAGACCTTCCGCCGATTTCTGCTCGAACAGGCCATACTCGATGCGATGCAGGCCGCCGAAGGCGGAATCCTGCTCACGCTTTTCGAAATAATCCGCGCGGGCATTGATGGCCGTATCCAGATCGGAGAAGGCTTCCGAAACAGGCGCAATGCGGGCATAGGCAGCGCGGGCCGGACCATAGGCGGCCTGCGCAGTTTCGAGATTTCCGCTGGCCACCGCAGCCGACAGATCGCCGGTCGCCTTCTGGAATTCCGCCACTTCGGTTGCGAGATAAATCTGATATTCCGCCAGCGCGCCGATGAAGGCGGTCAGCGGCAGCTTCTTGCCCTTTTCGGCATCGCTTGCGGCAGACGGCGTAACCGTCAGCTTGCCACGCGGATTGGACAACAGACCACAGGTGATCTGATATTCGCCGGGCGCGAGTTTCGCGGTGATTGTCTGCTTGAAACCGGGCGCGATATTCTCGCGCTCTTCCAGCACCATGACGCCGTCGAGAATTTCCCACTCGACCGTGCGATCAGACTTGTTGACGATCTCGAACACCGAGCGGCCAGCCGGAACGGTCAGTTCGTTCGGCTCGCAGCTTTTCGCATTGATCGCCACCTGAATCTTGCCTTCAGCATCCGCATGGCGCGCCTTGTCCGAAACGCGCGAGGCGTAATAGAATGCCGCGCCCGCGGCCACGAGAAGCAGCACAGCCAGCACCAGTCCAATGCGAACCAGATTGCGGGAAAACGGTTCGGTGGCTTTAGGGTTCGTCATGAAAATCTCTTTGACTAGGCGCTATGCTTAGCCTGCGCACCCTGAACGGGCGCAGACGATGGCATCAGGAAAAGGATGAGGGCCGGAACAAGGAAGGCGACATAGGCCACGACTTCGCTCACGGTCGGCGTAGCGATGTAGCCGAAGATACCGGCCAGAACCGAACCGAGCGTGCTGTCGAGCGGTAGAATGTCGCTTGCATCGAAAACCACCGTCTGGAAATGGTTCCAGAGACCGGCTTCATGCAGCGCCATGACCGAATTGACCAGAATGCCAGCGGCGATGATCAGGATGAAAACGCCCGTCCAGCGGAAGAAACGGCGCAGATTGAGCCTCAACCCGCCCTTATAGATGCAATAGCCAACGGCAGCGGCGAGCAGCACACCCAGCAGTGCACCAAGCGGCGCTGCGGGCCCTTCGCTTTGCTGGAACGCGGCCAGCAGGAAAAAGACCGACTCTAGCCCCTCGCGCGCGACGGCGAAAAACACCATCAGGATAAGGCCGACACCTTTATGCGTCGGCGTTTCGAAAGCCGCATCGATGGAGTGGTGCAACTCGGCCTTGATCGAGCGTGCAGCCTTGCGCATCCAGAACACCATGGAGGTCAGCACGAAAACGGCGATCAAACCAATGATGGCTTCAAACAGCTCCTGCGCCTTTTGCGGAAACTCCGCGCTCAGAATTTGCAGGATCGCCCCAACGGTGAGCGACATAGCAAGCGCCAGAAGAATGCCGATCCAGACAACCGGCATCCAGGCGCTGCGTCCCGTCTGATGCAGATAGCTCGCGATGATGCCGACGATCAGCGCTGCCTCCACGCCTTCGCGGAACATGATGAGAAACGGTACGAGCATTTCGATCTATCCAAACAGACAGAGAAACAGGTCCGCCCCCTTCGATCAGGTCTCGGGCAAGTTCTCGATCAGCCTCAGCCTTCTTCAACGAAGTGCGCTGCACATCCGTCCGGCGCACAAAGCACGCTCTTAACTTTTCAATCCAAGCGTCGTGCTTACAAAAAATCGCTTTCGATTTAAGTGCCGACGATTGGTCACCTTTTATAAGTAGCTCGCGCCCACTGCAAGACAAATGAACATGACTACGATAGGAATGTTTTAGAATTATTCTAATGATTTCATGTGTTTATGGGAGCAATTAAGGCAAGCCTGACAAAACGTGGAAATTTGATCCATCCCGACTCATGGGCTATCCTACGGAAATGATTTTGTAATTTAGCGATCGCAGCCTGATCCGAAATGAAACACAACCCATGTTTGCATCGTTAGCCACGACCATAAACGGGTGAAAAAGTTCATAATCTTCCGAAATCGTCAAAAAAAAGCGACTGAGGGGTTGAACATTCAGGCTGACTGATCCATATCGGGGTTACTTACCGCTGTGCCTCCTCCCATTGCGCGCGGTAAGTGTTCCCCTCTGGAGGTTTGCCCAAGTGGCACCTTCATAACTAAGCCGGACTTCTTAGTCCGGCTCTTTTTTTGCCCAAATTTCAGTTGCGCTCAATAAAAAGAAGCTCCACCGAAGTAGAGCTTCCGCATGAAAATCAACTTATGTTGGGAATCTACCAGATTCGGTCAGCACGTATGATTTCCATAAGAATCTATGCAGCAACGCTTAGGAGGCGTACCCTCCCACCAACATTGTACTGGAGCATCAGACCCGTTGGGCGAAACCTCAGCTTGCGATTCAATTGAGCCAAATCCAGTATAAGTAAACGCGGCCAACGCAATCGAGATAATAAACTTCACAATTTCTCCAGCTTATCGATATGTTACGTGATTCAACACGATGAATATATGCGCCAACTGGCACCGCTCCCGAAATCCCAAGTTACAATAAAGATAATGCCATTAAAAAAGCGCCGCGTTCCGCGGCGCTTTCGTATTTTCAATCACCAGACTGGCAATCAACCATAGGCTGCAACTGGCGGGCAGGAGCAGATGAGGTTTCTGTCGCCGCCGACATTGTCCACACGGCTGACGGGAGGCCAGTATTTCGCCGTCGCGTCGAATTCGCCGCCAAGGGCAATGGCCGGGAAAACCGCTTCCTCACGGGTGTAAGGATGCGTCCATTCGCTGGCCAGCGTATCGCCTGCCGTGTGCGGTGCATTGGCGAGCGGATTGTCGTCGGCAGGCCAGACACCATCGGCAATCTTCTTCGCTTCACCCGCAATGGCAATCATCGCATCGCAAAGACGGTCGATTTCCGACTTCGGCTCGGATTCCGTCGGCTCGATCATCAGCGTGCCGGCAACCGGCCAGGACATGGTCGGCGCATGGAAACCATAGTCGATGAGGCGCTTGGCCACGTCCTCCACGGTTACGCCTGCGCTATCCTTCAAAACACGCGTATCCACGATGCACTCATGCGCCACCCGATCATGCGCGCCCGTATAAAGGATCGGATAAGCGTCCTTCAGACGATGCGCGATGTAATTGGCGTTGAGGATCGCAGCTTCAGTCGCCTTCTTCAGACCCGCACCACCCATCATGCGGATATACATCCAAGTGATGACCAGAATGGACGCGCTGCCAAACGGCGCAGCCGAAACGGCGTGCTTGGAACCAAGGTCGACATGACCCGGCAGATAAGGCACCAGATGCTTTGCAACACCGATTGGACCAACACCCGGACCGCCGCCGCCATGAGGAATGCAGAAGGTCTTGTGCAGGTTCATGTGGCAGACATCGGCGCCGATATCGCACGGACGTGCAAGGCCAACGAGGGCATTGAGGTTTGCGCCGTCGAAATAGACCTGACCGCCATTGTCATGGACGATGTCACAGAAAGCCTTGATGCCCTCTTCGAACACGCCATAGGTCGACGGATAGGTGATCATGAAGGCGGCCAGATTATCGCGATGCTTCTCGGCCTTGGCCTTGAGATCGTCAATATCGATATCGCCATCCGGGCGGCAATTGACCACGACAACGCTCATGCCTGCCATCGAGGCGCTGGCCGGATTGGTGCCATGCGCAGATGATGGGATCAGGCAGATGTTGCGATGACCTTCGCCACGCGACTGGTGATAATGGCGGATCGCCAGAAGACCGGCATATTCGCCCTGACTGCCGGCATTTGGCTGCAGCGAAACACCCGCAAAACCGGTGATTTCGCAAAGCCATGCTTCGACGTCAGCCGTCATTTTCGCGTAGCCTTCGGTCTGTACCGAAGGTGCGAAGGGATGCAGATTGGCAACCGTGTTCCAGCTCACCGGCATCATTTCTGCCGCCGCATTGAGCTTCATGGTGCAGGAACCGAGCGGGATCATCGCGCGGTCAAGCGCCAGATCCTTGTCGGCCAGACGACGCAGGAAGCGCATCATCTCGGTTTCCGAACGGTGCGAATGGAATACATCCTGCGTCAGGAAGCCCTCACCCCGAACTTTATCATGCCCGTTGCCCGGAACGAGAACCGCATCGCCTTCGACTGCTTTCGCGCCGAACAGAACGGCCAGCGCGGCCAGATCATCTTCGGTCGAGGTTTCATCGAAAGTCACGCCAACCGTGTCGGCGTCGATGACGCGCAGCAGACGACCGCCCTTGTCGGCTTCGTCGGCTATCTTCGCAGCCTTGCCAGCCACCTTGACCGAAACCGTATCGAACAGGCTGTCACCGGCGATTTCGACGCCAGCGGCCTTAAGGCCAGCAGCAAAGCTTGCAGCAAGACCGGCAATGCGCGTTGCAATCGCCTGCAAACCAGCCGGACCATGCCAGATGGCATAGGATACCGCCATATTTGCGAGCAGCGCCTGCGCGGTGCAGATATTCGAGGTCGCCTTGTCGCGACGGATATGCTGTTCGCGGGTCTGCAGCGCCAGACGATAGGCCGCGCGGCCATGCGCATCGACCGACTGGCCGACAATGCGGCCCGGAATGATGCGGGTGAGTGGCTCGGACACGGCGAGATAAGCGGCATGTGGGCCGCCAAAGCCCATCGGTACGCCGTAACGCTGCATGGAACCGACAGCCATGTCCGCACCCCACTTGGCAGGGGCTTCCATGATGGTCAGCGCCAGCGGATCGGCAACGGCGATAACCAGCGCGCCCTTGGCCTTTGCATCGGCGATAACGCCGGTAAAGTCGCCATAAACGCCCCTGGTATCCGGCCATGGAACGATGACCGCAGCAGTGTTGTCGTCAACAGTGCTGCCAGCTTCAACCAGCCAGCCGAGCGGCTCGGCGCGCGTATTGACGACATCGACGGTCTGCGGATGCAGATCGCCTGCCAGAAGCACACGGCTGCGCTTGTCGCGGTGATGACGGCAGGCAACGCCCACGGCTTCGGCAACAGCAGTCGCTTCATCCAGCAGCGAAGCGCAAGCAACCGGCAGACCGGTCAGTTCGGCAACCAGCGTCTGGAAATGGAACAGCAGCTCCAGACGACCCTGGCTGATTTCCGACTGGTAGGGCGTATAAGCCGTGTACCAGGCCGGATTTTCAAACAGGTTGCGCTGGATCACCGGCGGCGTGTGCACACCATGATAGCCCGCACCGATGAAGCTCTTCTTCACCACGTTGCGGCCCATGATTTCGTTCAGTTCGGCCAGTGCCGCGTGTTCGCTCAAAGGCGCTGGCAGATCGAGCGCGCGGTTGAGGCGAATGGACGCCGGAACAGCCTGCGTGATGAGGGTTTCCATGGAAGGAAGGCCGAGCGCGGCCAGCATGGCGCGCTCGTCTTCAATTCTCGGCCCGATATGACGGGCAACAAAGGGAAGAACCTGCTGGATCATCGCTTTATCCTACCAGTGCGTCGTAACCGGCCTTGTCGAGGAGACCGGAAAGCTGGCCTTCATCTGAAAGCTTCAGCTTGAACAGCCAGCCATCGCCTTCAGCAGCCTGATTGATCAGAGCCGGATCGGACGATACGGCTTCATTGACTTCCACCACTTCGCCGTCAACCGGCGCATAAACGTCGGAAGCGGCCTTGACCGATTCCACAACCACGATGCCCTCGCCCTTGGAGGCGGTGCGACCGACTTCCGGCAGCTCGACGAAAACGAGGTCGCCCAGCTGTTCCTGTGCGTGGATCGTAATGCCGACAGTGGCGACGCCGTTTTCGACGCTGATCCACTCGTGATCTTCGGTGAACAGGATTTTGGCCATGGAAATTATCCTTTGCGATAGCGATGCGGTGTGAAGGGAAGCGCCGAAACGTCAACGGGAACCTTGTTGCCGCGAACGTCAGCGAAAACACGTGTGCCGGGGGTAGCGAGGCTGGCCTCGACATAGCCCATGGCAACCGGGAAACCGGCGGAAGGACCGAAACCGCCCGATGTGACTGTGCCGATCTGGCGGCCGCTTTCATCGAACAGGTCTGCGCCGCCGCGTACCGGCTGGCGGCCTTCCGGCTTGAGGCCGACGCGCTTGGCGCTCGCACCCTTGGCAATAGTATCAAGCACGGGCTTGGCGCCGTTGAAGGCAGCCTTTTCGCGCACAGGCTTGGTGATCGCCCAGGTGAGACCAGCGGAGACCGGATCGGTTTCCGGCGTAATGTCCTGACCATGCAGGCAAAGCCCGGCTTCAAGGCGCAGGCTGTCGCGGGCGGCAAGGCCGATCCACGCAACGCGTTCGTCGGCAAGAAGCTTGGTCGCCAGCGCGCGCGCCTCATCGGCAGGGAGGCCGATTTCAAAACCGTCTTCGCCGGTATAGCCCGAGCGGGTCATGAACCAGCCCTGCTTGGGCTCAAACCCGCTCATGAAGGCGAGATCAGCAGCACCGGCCAGACCGGCATCGACGATAACGCTTTCGGCTTCCGGGCCCTGAATGGCGAGGAACACGCGGTCGAGCGGATTGACCGTGACCTGCTTGCCGGAAGCGGCTTCGTTCAGATGCTCGATATCGGCATCGGCATTGCCCGCATTGGCGACGACCATGAAGCGGTCTTCACCGAGGCGCGTGACGATGAGATCGTCGAGAATGCCGCCCTTATCATTGAGGAAGAAAGTATATTTCGACTGGCCGGTCTTCAGCACCGTCGGATCGAGCGGGCAGGTTTCCGCCAGAAGTGCCGCAGCGTCGCTGCCGGAAACTTCGACCAGCTTCATGTGGGAAATGTCGAAAAGGCCCGCATGGTCACGCGTATGAAGATGCTCCTTCATAACGCCAAGCGGATAGGTGATCGGCATGTTCCAGCCTGCAAAGCCGCCGAAGCGCGCGCCAGCCTGTTCATGCAAGTCCTGCAAAGGCAGGGTATTCAAATGTGCGGTATCGCCCATAACAACTCCAGAGTCGCACGTATGCCTTCCGCAAAATGCGGTAGCTTCGTGCCCCTCTGTCTCAGGCCTGAGAGACTCGCATAGCAAAGCGCTACACTTACACCTTCGGCGCGGAGTTTCCCCCGACTTTCCAGAGTTGTCTTACCCGTCTGCGGTTCCTTGTACCTGAGAGATTTCGGGCGATTTCCCCTTCGGCGGCCAATTGGCGCTCTCCCGCAGACAGACAGTGAAAAAGCATTTGTAAAACGCATGCTTCGGCACCCGACACAAATCCCTTAGCTCAATCCGCTTTGGGAGTCATGTAGAATTGTGGTCTTCAACCGACAAATTCCAGAACTTTTGCGACAAAACTTGAGCCGCTTCGCCAGCCACCCGGGGATTGGCCGTCATGCATGTATAAATCGGAGATTTTCACTAGCTATGCTAAAAATGATAGCGACGGAGGCCGTTCAGACTCTCAAAAATGGTGATTTAGCCATGGAGAACGCCAATTGTGATAACATAATGACCGATCTGCGTAAAAAACATGCAATCTCCAAGCTTAATTGCACATCAGCTATGCAAATCTGGCTCTCCTTTTTCAGATCGCTCAAGCCTATATGCTGTTTGCAACACAGAGAGATAGATTTTACTAGGTGAGAGAAATGAACCTGATCCGCTCGTACAACAACTGGCGCCGTTACCGTACAACCGTAAACGAACTGAGCCGCCTGAGCCCACGTGAACTGAACGACCTCGGCATCCTGCCTTCGGAAATTCCGTTCGTCGCACGCAAGGCTGCTGCTCGCTAATCAGCGGGAAAAGCGCCACCAGAAGGCACTAGCCTTCTTTCAGGATCGCGACCTCTTAACCGCGCGGTCCTTACAGTTTCAAGAGCATTCAATTGCTCAAACAAGTTATCGCCGGGGTTTCCTCCTCCCATTTTTCCCTGGCGATCAAAAGACCGGACGTCCTCCTCCCCCCATTGTCCGGTCTTCCCCATAAGCACCCGTCGCTCCTCCCGCGACGGGTGTTTTTGTTTGTGGCGAACTGTTCAGCTTTCCTGTGAGGCAAGCTCTGCCGAGCCGCCCCTTGAGCCCGTCTTGTCCAGCAGCATCGAAATTCCGAACACAACTAGACCGGCAAGGGCCAACAACGCGCCGACCGTACCGGTCGATGTCCAGCCGTAGCCCCATGCAATCGCCAGACCACCGAGCCATGCGCCAAGCGCGTTGGCGAGATTAAGCGCTGAATGGTTGAGCGCCGCAGCGAGCGTCTGCGCGTCAGCAGCCACGTCCATCAGGCGGGTTTGCAGTGCAGGCACCAGCGCAAAGCCGCCGCCGACAAGAAGCACATTGAGGAAGGCGGTGAGCGGATGCTGCATCAGCAGCGGGAATGCCAGCATCACCGCCATGTCATAAAGCAGAACGATACCGACGGTTCCCATCACTGAACGGTCAGTCAGCCGGGAGCCGACAATATTGCCCAGCACCATGCCGAGACCAAACATGACGAAGACCAGCGGCATCCATTTCACATCGATATGAGAAACTTCCGTCACGGTGGCGGCGACATAAGAAAAGACGGAGAACAGCCCGCCCGTGCCGATAGCACCAATGGCAAGCGTGAGCAGCACCTGCCTGCGGCGCAGCGCGCCCAGTTCACGCAGCGGCGACGCGCCTTCAGCTGCGGGCAGCTTGGGCACATAAAGCGTCACCATCACCATGGTCAGAATGGCAATCAGCCCGACAGAACCGAACATGGCGCGCCAACCGGCCACCTGCCCCAGCCATGTCGCCAGCGGCGTGCCGCAGAGCGTGGCAATCGTCAGCCCCATCATCACACGTCCGACTGCTTGGGCGCGTTTGCCAGGTTCAGCCAACGATGCAGCAACCAGCGATGCGACGCCGAAATAAGCGCCATGCGGAAAGCCTGCGATGAAACGCATCATATAAAGACTGGAATAGTCCTGCATGAAAGCGCTGGCGAGATTGCCGAAGGCAAAGAGGCCCATGAGCAGGAAAAGGAGCTTGCGACGGTCCAGCCTCGCACCGATCACCGCCAACACAGGCGCGCCGATCAGCACACCCAGCGCATAGGAACTGATGAGGTGCCCGCCCTGCGGGATCGATACATTGAGATCGCGGGCAATATCCGGCAAAAGCGCCATGATGGCGAATTCGCCGGTGCCGATGCCGAAACCGCCAATGGCAAGCGCGAGTTCCGCCATGCGTTCGGACGAGCGCGGCGAAGGTTCCCGCATCGCAGCGGAAGACTGAAATTCTGACATGAACAGGCCTGAAGGGAGTGTAGGTTGTCTCGCACACCTACCACCCATTTCAGGCAAAGGCGATACGCCTTCTTGTCACGCGTAAAGTTCGAACGCGCATCCCGAAAAGTGCGAAGCGGTTTTCGGATAAGATGCGTGCAATAGATCAACCAGCGGCGACGACTTCGATTTCGACCTTGAATTCCTCACGGGTAAAACCGGAAACGATCATCAATGTCGAGGCTGGCGCTGGCTGCGGAAACAGCCGGTCGCGCACGTCCATATAAGGACGCATATGCGCACGGTCTGTCACATAGGCGTTGATGCGCACGACATTCGAAAGTTCCATGCCACCGTCACGCAGGATGCGACTGATATTCTCGAAGCAAAGCTCTGCCTGCGCGCCAGCATCTTCCGGCACACTTCCGTCCGGCGCGATACCGAGCTGGCCCGAACAGAACACCAGTTCGGCACCGGCTTTCACCTTCACGCCATGGCTATAGGCAGCGAAAGGCGCGGCCATGTCGGCGGGCAGCAAATGTTGCAAAGTGCTCATCGAATAATCCTTATGATTTGGGGGCGCTAGCCAGAAGTTCCTTCAAACGCGGCGCACCCGCTGCAATATCGGCTTCCGTAGGGTTGATACCGGCAGCCAGCATACGCCGCGCAATCATGTGATCCGCCGGGCGATTGATGGAATCGACGGCGACCAGCCGGTCACCGGCAAAATGGAAGACCGAAAAGGCATTATCATCGGGATTGCCCGACAGAATATGACGGTCGGCTTCGAACGACAGTCCTGCCGTCTGAAGCTTCATGTCGCCCTGATCGGACCAGAACCACGCCACTTCGCGGAACGGCGTGGCGCGACCGACAATGCTGCGGGCCACATGCTTGGCCTGATCGGTCGCGTTCTGCACCGATTCCAGCCGAACGCGACGACCGGCATGGAAATGATCGTAGCTCACGCAATCGCCGATGGCGTAAACATGGTCCACTGAGGTGCGCATATGGTCGTTCACGACAATGCCATTGTCGATGATAAGACCCGCGGCAGCGGCAAGCTCCACATTTGGCAGCGCGCCGGTGCCGATCACCACAATATCCGCAGAGAACACGGTTCCATCACTCGCCTTCACGCCCGTTACACGACCGTTTGCGCCCTCAATTGCCATCACGCCAAGCCCGACATGCAGCGTGATACCGGCGGCGCGGCTACGCGTTTCGACATGTGCCGAGATTTGCGTCGCGACGGAACGCCCGAGAACACGCGGAGCGGCTTCGATCAACACGGTGTTTTTGCCGAGCGCCAGCGCGCTATGCGCCATTTCAAGCCCGATAAATCCACCGCCGATGATCACAACATTGCTGATCGTCGGCATCAGATCAGCAATACGGCGCGCATCTTCCATGCGGCGCAGCGTGACGACACCGTCGAGGTCGATGCCCGGCATATCGGGAATGCGCGCTCGGGCGCCGGTCGCAAAGACCAGATCGGACCAGTTCAGCACACGACCGTCATCGAGGGTCACCGTGCGCTCGTTCAGCGATACGCCCTCGACCCGATGTCCGAACAGCATCTCGATATTATTGTCGCGATAGGCGCTTTCCGGACGCAGCACCAGGCCGCCATGTTCCGGCGCTTTGAGATAGGATTTGGAAAGCGGCGGCTTATGATAGGGAATATCCGCCTCATCGTTGATGAGGACAATGTCTCCGGCATAGCCTTCCTGACGAAGGCTGATTGCGGCCTGCGAGCCCGCATGGCCCGCGCCTATAATAATGCATCTCTCGTCCATAGGACCTCCGGAATTTTCCGCGCATCATAGTCATGTGCTGGTCTGTCGCGTGGCGCATCTACCACGGATTCACATCTTAATTACACGCCGCCCGCGATTTTTAAACATTTAGTTTGACCAATCGGTCAGATTGTTTAGTAAGGTTCCTGCTTCAATACGCCAAAAGTGCATCCCGAAAAGTGTGAAGCGGTTTTCGGACAAGATGTACTTCAATACAAATTTGGAGCGCCGCCTTGAAACGATATTGGTCCGATTACACGAGCGAGGCGTTTTCGCGTCTAGAGCGCGACAAGCTCGTGGCGGTGTTGCCCGTTGGCGCAATCGAGCAGCACGGACCACATCTGCCGATGTGTGTGGATGCAGCCGTCGCCGACGGCATGGTGGCGGAACTGATCAAGCGTTTGCCCGATACAAGCAATGTTCTGTTCCTGCCGACACAGGCCATTGCCAAGAGCAATGAACACAAGCGCTACCCCGGCACGCTGACCTTTTCAGTCGAGACCGTCATCCGCATGTGGTGCGAGATCGGCGCATGTGTGGCGGCCAGCGGCGTGCGCAAGATGGTGCTGTTCAACAGCCATGGCGGCAATATTCCGGTAATGGACATTGTCGCCCGCGAATTGCGTGTCCAGCACAATATGATGGTGTTCTGCCTCAACTGGTTCGGCCTTGGCATGCCCGATGGCGTTTACAGTGAGCACGATCTCAAGCACGGCATTCATGCTGGCGACATGGAAACATCCGTCATGCTGGAAATGCACCCCGATCTGGTCGTGATGGAAAAGGCGCAGGATTTCCGTACGCTGACCGAAGTTTTCGCCGACGACTACAAGCATATCAGCCTTGGCGGCGGCGCAAAGCCCGCATGGCAGATGCAGGACATCAATACCTATGGCGCAGCCGGCAATGCATCGATTGCAACCGCCGAAAAAGGCCGCAAGACCATCGATTTCGCCGCCGACCAGCTGATTGAAGCGCTGGGCGAGATTGAGCGCGCGCCGCTCTCCTGGCTCAATAACCAACCTGCCTGGTAAGGACGATGAGCGTGGCCTCCAACTCGCAAAACCAGTCACCCCTGATCGACATCAATGGCGTCTACAAGCAGTACGGCACCGGCGTCATGGCCGTGAACGACATGTCGCTCAAGATCGAGCAAGGCCAGTTCGTCAGCTTTCTCGGGCCTTCGGGCTGCGGCAAGAGCACGGCTCTGCGCATGATCGCCGGACTAGAATCGGTTTCGGCTGGCGAAATTCGCGTCAATGGCCATGCTCCGGGCAAGGGTTCTTCCGGCGCGCAGGACATCGGCTTCGTTTTTCAGGAGCCGACGCTGATGCCTTGGGCCAGCGTCTACGACAATGTCTATCTGCCGCTGCGCCTTTCCGGTGTTTCGCGCAAGGAAGCCAAGCCCCGCATTGAAGAAGTGCTGACGCAGGTTGGCCTGTCACGCTTTGCCAATGCCTTTCCGCGTGAGCTTTCGGGCGGCATGAAAATGCGCGTTTCCATTGCGCGCGCTCTGGTGACGCGCCCGCGCCTGCTTTTGATGGATGAGCCATTTGCAGCGCTCGACGAGATGACGCGCTTCAAACTCAATAATGATGTGCTGCGGCTTTGGCAGGAGCACGGACTGACCGTGATTTTCGTGACCCACAGCGTTTACGAGTCGGTCTATCTCTCCAACCGCGTGATCGTGATGGCGGCGCGTCCGGGTCGTGTCGTGGCCGATATTCCCATCATCGGCACTTATCCGCGGGCTGAAAACTACCGCACCACGGATTCTTACGCGAAATATTGCGCCAAGGTTTCCGATACGCTGACCGCGACGCTTTCCTCTGAAGATATCGATCACTGAGGACATGCAAATGAACCAGATGCAAAACGAACTGCCAGTCCTCAATTCCGAACAGGATCGTCTCGCCCGGCGCGAGCGCACCCTGCGCATTCTCATGCCGACGCTGGCGATCATCATCGCGCTCGGCATCTGGGAAGGTCTGGTGCGCTTCTATGAAGTGCCACATTACCTGATCCCGGCTCCGTCGCTGATTGCCGAAACGCTTTTCAAGGATGGCCCATCGCTGATGGCTTCCATGTGGTTCACCGTCAAGCTGACGTTGATCTCGCTGGCCTGCGCCATTATTGGCGGCGTTTTGCTCGGCATGGTGTTTGCGCTGTCGCGACCGATTGAAATGGCATTCTTCCCATTCGCCGTCATCCTTCAGGTGACGCCGGTGATCGCCATCGCACCGCTTATCCTGATCTATGTACGCGATACATTCTCGGCGCTGCTCATCTGCGCATGGATTGTCGCCTTCTTCCCGATCCTGTCCAACACGGTGATCGGATTGCGCAGCGCCGACCATAATCTGCGCGATCTGTTCAAGCTCTATCGTGCCTCGCCGTGGCAGCGCCTGCGCTATCTGCTGGCTCCAAGCGCTCTGCCGTATTTCATGGCGGCCCTGAAAATCGCTGGCGGCCTGTCGCTGATCGGCGCTGTGGTGGCTGAATTCGTCGCGGGCACCGCAGGACAGAGCACCGGCCTTGCATCGCGTATTCTTGAATCAAGCTTCCGCAATGAAATCCCGCGCATGTTTGCAGCACTTTTCCTTGTTTCGCTGCTCGGCATCGTGATCTTCCTGATCACCAGCTGGCTGTCGCGCCTTGTCCTCGGACGCTGGCACGAAAGCGAAATCCGCAGAGATCGTTAAGATGGAGATCGCTGACAAGCTGCAAGGCGTTGCCATCGCAGGCCGTCCGGGCCGATATGACATGCAGATCGAGCATCGCCGCATTGCCGCGATCACGCCGTCGCAGGTAACCGGCGGCGGTTGTGTGACGCCGCTTTTGGCCGATGTGCATGTGCATCTCGACAAGACCTTCACGATCCAGCGCATCGCGCAGAACGGCGACACCAAGGTCGAATGCCTGTTCGACGCCATCGACCTGATGAATACCGACCGCCAGAACTGGCATGCCGATGATATCCGTGCCCGCGCCACACGCGGCCTTGAGGCGGCTTTCGCGCAGGGCGTCGGCGCTATTCGCAGCCATGTCGACTGGACCAGCCCGGAAGTTCCGACCGCATGGCCGGTTCTCAACGAACTGCGTCAGGAGTGGAAAGACCGCATTGATCTTCAGCTCGCGGCCCTCGTTCACGGCGATCTGGTGCTGGAAGCCGGGCGCGATATCGCGGCCCGGGTGAAAGCCGATGGCGGCGTGCTTGGCGCGTTCTTCTATCGCAATGCCGATCTTGCCGCCAAGATCGAGGAAATGTTTCTTCTCGCTGTCGAAAACGATCTCGATCTCGACTTTCACGTCGATGAAGGTCTGGATGTCGAAGCCAACGGCTTTTCGCTGATCGTGGACGCTGCCCGTCGCCATCGCATGGCGGGCCGCGTGCTGTGTGGCCATGCCTGCTCGCTTTCGCTGCGAACGGCGGAAGAACTCACGCGTATTCTCGATGCCGCCGCGCAAGCGGGCGTCGCGCTCGTCTCGCTGCCCACCACCAATCTCTATCTGCAAGACCGGATCGGCGGAAAATCGCCACGCCTCCGTGGCGTGGCTCCGCTGAAAGAAGCACGCCTTTCCGGTGTTGAAGCCATGCTCGGCTCCGACAATGTGCGCGATGCCTTCTATCCCTATGGCGACTATGATCCGCTTGCGATCCTGCGCCTTGCAGCACCGGTCTGCCATCTGGAGCCGGAAGAATGGCTCGACAGCATCACCACCCTGCCCGCACGCCTGATCAGGAGCGAGCGCGTGCAGGCGCTGTCAGCAGGTGGTGCCGCCAATTTCATCTGGCACGACGCCGAAGACCTCAACGATCTCATCAGCCGTCCCCAAGCCCTCCGCCGTGTCTGGCGCGACGGCATTGTTTCGGACCATGTTTACGGGAGAAACCCATGAATTCTGTCGCCCCGCAGCGCATCTATGACTGGGCCGCATTCCGCGCCGAAATCGACGGCATCCGCATCTATGACGACCCCAAGCAGGTCGAGCTGCGCTCCCGCGATTACTTCTGGTACAGCCCGATCCTGACCGAAGATATCGGCCACTATGTCGGCGACCTCGTCGTCATTCCGAAGGATCAGGAAGAAGTGCGCCGCGTAGCGGCGGCAGCTGCGAAACTGCGCATTCCGATCACGGTTCGCGGCGGGGGCACCGGCAATTATGGCCAGTGCGTGCCCCTTGAAGGCGGTGTCATTCTCGACATGACCAAGATCGACCGCATCATCGCCATTGAGCCGGGCAAGGTGCGCGTTGAAGGCGGCGCACGCATTTCGCGTCTTGACGATGCCGTGCGCGAAACCGGACAGGAACTGCTGATGTATCCGTCCACCCGCCGCATCGCCACCATTGGCGGCTTCTTCTCAGGCGGTTCGGGCGGTATCGGCTCCCTGCGTCACGGCATGTTGCGCGATGACGGCAATGTCTATTCGGTCAAGGTTCTGACCGTCGAGCCGGAGCCGAAAATTATCGAACTGACGGGCCGCGATATCCACAAGGTCCAGCACGCATATGGCACCAATGGCATCATTCTGGAGCTGGAAATCGGGCTGACCAAGGCGACCGACTGGATCCATACCGCAGCGCTTTTCGACAGCTATGAAGCGACGCTGAACTTCTGCCTCAAGGCGCTGGAAGAAAATCTGGATTGCTATCTTCTGACCACTGTGGATCGTCGCTTTGCGCGCTTCTACACCAAGTTCGGCGATCTGTTCCCATCCGACAAGGATGCCGTTTTCGCCATGATCGCGCCGGAAGAGCGCCAGCGTTTTGCAGAGCTTGCGACCGAGTTCAACGGTCAGGTGTCGTTTTCCATGACGCTGGACGAATTGCACAAGGCTGGCCTGCAGCCTGCCTATGAATGCGGCTGGAACCACACCACGCTTCAGGCGCTGAAGGCGGAACCAGGCTGGACCTATCTTCAGGTTGCCTATCCGCGCCCCTTCGACCCGGCATTGGTGAACCGCCAGATCGAGCGCTATGGCGACACGCAATATATGCACCATGAAATGGCGCGCCTTGAAGGCGAAGTGCAGATTTTCGGCTTGCCGCTGGTGCGCTTCGAAACCCGCGACGCGATGTACAGCCTCATCGGCGAGCTTGAACAGGTCGACGGTTGCGACATCTACGATCCCCATGCCTATACCATCGAGGATGGCGGTATGAAGGAGATCGACAGCGTGCAGATCGAATTCAAGAAACTGGCCGATCCTTACGGTCTGCTCAATCCCGGTAAAACGCGCGGCTGGACCGCCGATATGGCACTTTCGAACTGATAACAGGGGAACGACAACAATGAAAAAAGCACTCTTTGCGGCAGTCGCCGCTTTCTCGCTCGGCCTATCCGCGCAGATGGCCTTCGCGCTGGACAAGGTGACGCTCGGCACCAACTGGCTGGCACAGGCCGGTCACGGCGGTTTCTATCAGGCGCTCGCCGATGGCACCTATGAAAAATACGGCCTCGACGTGAAGATCGAAATGGGCGGGCCGCAGGTCAACAACCGTCCGATGCTGGCCGCAGGCCGCCTCGATTTCCTGCTCACCGGCAACTTGCTTCTGTCCTTCAACAATGTCGCCAATGGCGTTCCGACCACGGTTGTGGCAGCCTTCTACCAGAAGGACCCGCAGGCTCTGATGGCGCATGACGGCGAATACAAGGACTTCAAGGATCTGGTGAACGCACCGACGATCCTGATTTCCAAGGACGGCCAGTTCTCGTTCTGGCCCTGGCTGGTGAAGGAATTCGGCTTCAAGGACGAACAGCTTCGCCCTTATGGCTATAGCCTCGCCCAGTTCCTCGGCGACAAGAAGACCGTGCAGCAGGCCTATGCGACCGCCGAACCGCTTTATGCGGCCAAGGAAGGCGCAAAGGTCAAGACGTTCCTGCTCGCTGATGAGGGCTACAACACCTATGCAAACACCATCGAAACGCGTCAGGAGCTGGTCGACAAGAACCCCGACCTCGTGCAGCGTTTCGTGACGGCTTCCATCGAAGGCTGGGTCAACTTCATGTATGGCGACCACAGCAAGGCCTATGAGATGATCCTCAAAGACAATGCGGATATGAGCAAGGAAACGCTCGACGCCGAACTGGCTAATCTCAAGGAACTTCAGCTGATCGACAGCGGCGACGCTCTCACCAAGGGCATTGGCGCCATCGACATGAACCGCGTCAAGGCGTTCTACGAGCTGGCGCGCAAGTCCGGCATCGTCAGCGGCGAAGAACTCGACATGAGCAAGGTTGCAACCGACGCCTTCGTCAACAAGGGCGCAGGCCTCGACATCAAGAAGCAGCTGGGCCAGTAAGGCTTCCCACGAAACGGAAAGCCGCCCGCATTTCTGAAATGCCCGGCGGCTTCCCTCCGACCACGGTTACAAATATGACGATCGACGACGAGAATGACGACATTGAGCCCACCGGACGGGACAAGGTTCTCGACCGCCGGCGGCGCATTCTCGGCGCGATCCGCACCGCTGCGATCGATGAATTTGCCGAAAAAGGTTTGGTTGGCGCATCCACGCAAGGCATTGCGCAACGCGCCGGCCTGACCAAGCCGCAGCTGCATTATTATATTTCCAGCAAGGAAGAACTCTACGAGGACATTATCGTCTTCATCCTCGATGAGTGGGAAGATATCTTCCTTGATGCCAGCGCGGAAGACGATCCGGCCAAGGTGATCCGCCAATATATTCGGGCGAAACTCGACTACAGCCAGAAGAACCCGAAAGCGTCGCGGCTTTTCACCACCGAAATAGCCAATGGTGCGCCCTATCTCAGCCGCCACTGGAACAAGCATGTCACCGCCACCCATCGCGCGGTCAAGCTGATCCAGTCATGGGTGGATACCGGCCGCATCAAGCCGGTCGACCCGCTGCTGTTCCAGATGCATATCTGGGCGGTGACACAGCATTATGCTGACTTTGAAACGCAAGTGCGCAGCATGATGGAAGTCGGCAAGGACGACCCGCTGGATTTCGAGCGCATCGAAAAAGAAGTCTCGACGCTGTTTCTGCGTGCCTGTGGCTTGGCCGACTGAAGCCTGCCGCGTCTATACTTGAATAGCAAAGCGCCGCCTGTTTTCAGGCGGCGCTTTTTGTTGTTATGCAGTCGCCAGATTGCCCAGCGCGTTTTCCGCCTTTGCCCGTTCTTCAGGCGTCAGTTCGAGGCGCTCTAGCTGCTCATCGAGAAGGATCGGCAGTGTGCCATCCGGATGCGCAGCGACAACGCCGAATGTCTCGTCGCTCTTTTCGTCATAGTGGAAAAAAGGCGCTTCCTTCTTGCCGAAAACGGTCACGATATGCGGCGGCTTTTTCGCGCCGGTCAGCGGGCTGTAACCGATGCGCGACTTGCCCATGCTGTCCTTGCGCGAAAGAATTTTCGCCCAGTAGAGCTGCAATTCCGCTTCGCTTTTCGCGGAGCCGACCGTCTTCGAAATATTGAGAAAACGCTTGATGAACAGGATCGAGCAGCCGAGCATGATGCCAAGCAGGACGACGCCCACCGTCAGGCGGTTCCAGAACTCATCGAGAGCCAGCGACAGCGTGACGTTTTCAGGATGCGACTTCTGCATCACGACATCGGTTTCATAATCGCCGCTTGAAAAGCTGACGAAAGAGAAATCGACGGATTTGATCAGGCGTTCGCCTTCATATTCATAGGAGATGTTGGCCTTGCAGTCGGTGATCATCTTCTTGGTCCGGCAATTGCCGTCGAAAATGGTCGCGTCTTCGATCACCACCGGATCTTGCTTGATCTGGTAATCCGCATAAAGGCCCGGGCCCCAGGCCCATACCACGACGAATGAAATAACAGGGAAAATAAGCGCCAGAAAAAGCATGCGCCAGCGATCGGCGAAGCCAGCTTTTCCTACCTTTATTTTGCGCGCGGGGAGAATTCCGGATAAATCCGGAAGAGAATAGGTTGTAGCCATGTTGCTAATAATTTCTGGATATTTTCTGGTTGGGAGGAGCCCGAACCTAACGCAACGTTAGCAATGACTTAAATAGCTTTTCTCGACTACCCAGTAACGTAAAGTTACACTTTTGAAACGAGTTGAACACTGTTTCCCGTTAAATCAGCGCAATCCTTCCAGTTCGGCAATGCGTGCAGCGCTGTCCTTTTCCAGCATCCGCGTCATTTCGCGAATGAGGGTTTCGGCCAGCACGAACAGGGATGCTGACGAATCCCATGCGGAGGGCACAGCCGTGCGACCAGCCAGCACGTGGCGCGCAACACGGGCAATCGGCGACAGCCACTGGTCAGTCACGAGAATGACCTCCACGCCTCGCGCCCGCGCCTTTTCAGCAAGCTTCAATAGACTGTCCTGATAACGGCGAATGTCGAAAACGACCAGCACATCGCGCTTGCCCATATCGAGCAAACGGTCGCGCCAGATACTTTCCTGACCGCCAAGATGGAACACATGCGGACGGATGATCGTCATATGCGCCGTCATATATTGCGCGATCGGGTCGGTGAAGCGACCGCCGATCAGATAAATATTGCCCTTGGCGTTCGAAAGCGCTGCCACCGCTTGCCGCAACTGCTTGGCGCCAAGGTGACGGAACGTCTCGCGGATATTTTCCTGCGTGTGTTCTACCGCCGGATAGGCCGTATCCGGGCTTTTGTCCGAGTTTTCGTTGCGGTGGTGCGGCGACTGCAATTGCGCTGCAAGTTCGTTTTGCAGATGCGCCTGAAACTCGGGATAGTTCTGGAAACCGAGCCGGTTCACAAAACGCAGAATCGTCGGTGAGCTGACCCCCGCCTGCGCGGAAAATTCGGCCACCGTCTTTAACCCCAGCATCGGATAATTGGCGATCAATGTCTGGGCTGCGGCCCGCTCTCCGGCGGGCATCGTATCGATCCGTTCATTGATGCGTTCTGCGACGCTGGCGCTTTCCGACAAGGCATTTTCCATTCGACGTTTCGACCCGACAACACTTGTGAATTGCGAGCCAAATTATATTTGACAAATTATCATACGACGTATCAAATAATCCGCAATAGCGCAGAAATCCAAAAAACGTAACATAAGTTACAGCGCAGGGAACAGACAGATGGCGGACGAGCGAGAGGAACGCCCGGCTTCGCATGAGCCGGTTTTTGTCGTCAACGAAACAGGGCAAAGCCCCTGGCTTTTCGTTTGCGAACACGCTTCCAATCATGTGCCGGAACGTTTCGACGGTTTGGGTCTGGGCGAGGATGCCCTCAGCGCTCATATCGCCTGGGACCCCGGTGCGGTTGAGGTTGCGCGGCATCTGAGCGCGGCACTTGATGCGCCGCTTGTCGAGTCGCGCCTGTCGCGCCTTTTGATCGATTGCAATCGGCCGCTGGACGCGCCGGACCTCATTCCGGAGGTCAGCGAGATGACGGTCATTCCGGGCAACCACGAGCTGAACTCGCTTGAACGCACGGCGCGAATCGACATGTCGCACCGTCCGTTTCATGCGCGCATTGAACAGCTGATTGCGGCGCGTGCTGCACGCGGTCTTCCATCATGGATCGTCACGATCCATTCGTTTACGCCGGTCTATCGCGATGTGGCCCGCCCCTGGCAGATCGGCATTATTCACGACGCGGATGAACGTGTGTCCGCGCCATTGATTGCGGCGTTGAAGCAGGATTCCGCGCTCAATGTGGGCGTTAATGAGCCTTACGCGCCCTCTGACCGCGTCTATTACACGCTGGAACGCCATGCGCGCCCGCGCAATGCGCCCTGCGCCATGATCGAAATCCGCAATAACGAAATCGCTGATGCAAAGGCGCAGACAGCATGGGCTTCACGGCTTGCGGAAATCTTCCGCAAGCTGAAAGCCTGATCAGGTTTTATGACAAGAGAAGAAGACTGAAAGTACCATCCGTATGAGTGAGTAGAGAGCAGAGATCAAAGGGGAACAACCATGAGCTCAGATTACTCCGATAAAGATAAAAGCGAGGACATCAAAGTCCTGCATGGCATGGGTTACGCTCAGGAACTGCAACGTTCCATGAGCCGATTTTCGAACTTCGCAATTTCATTTTCCATCATCTGTATCCTGTCTGGCGGTATCAACTCCTTCGCACAGGCCATTTCTTCCGTCGGCGGCGCCGGCGCAGGTATTGGCTGGATTGTCGGCTGTCTGATATCCGGCATGTTCGCCCTGTCGATGGCGCAGATCGCTTCGGCCTTCCCGACCGCTGGCGGCCTCTATCACTGGGCATCTATTCTCGGTAACCGTTTCACCGGCTGGCTGACCGCATGGCTCAACCTGCTCGGGCTGATCACCGTTCTGGGCGCGATCAATATCGGCACCGCCTTTTTCTTTCAGGGGACGTTCGGCCACCTTATCGGTATGGACACCTCGGCCGGGCACATCGTGCTCTTCGTCACGATCATCACCATCGGCCAGGCCCTGTTCAACCATCTCGGTATCAAGGTCACGACATTCCTGACCGACATTTCGGGCTATATCATCTTCGTCACCACCGCCGTTCTGGTTGTCGGCTGTCTGGTCTATGCGCCAGCGCTGGATTTCTCGCGGTTGTGGACCTTCACCAACTATTCCGGTGCGGCAGGCGGCGAAGTCTTCCCGCAGAGCGACAATATGGGCTATCTGTTCCTGCTCTGCCTGTTGCTGCCGGTCTACACGATCACCGGTTACGACGCCTCGGCGCATACATCCGAGGAAACCATTAAGGCGGCACATACGGTTCCGCGCGGCATCGTTTCAGCGGTACTCTGGGCTTCGCTGGTCGGCTGGATCATGATCTGCGCTATCACGCTGGCGATCCCGGACATGAATGCAGCGGCTGCACAAGGCTGGGGCATGTTCTTCGGCACCATGGACGCCATCCTGCCCGGACCGCTGAAGAATGCGATCTATTTCGCCATCGTCATCACGCAGCTTCTCTGCGGTCTGGCGACGGTTACGTCCGCATCACGCATGTTGTTCGCCTTCTCTCGCGATGACGGCATGCCGATCGGCTCCAAGACGCTCGCCAGCGTTTCGCCGAAATACCGCACGCCGGTCGCCGCGATCTGGACCGCTGCCTTCCTCGAAATCATCTATGTTTTCGCGGCGCAGTTCGTCTCCATCGGCGGCACCAATCTCTACACCATCGTCGTCAACTCGACGCTCGTCTTCCTGTTCCTGTCCTTCACCATTCCGCTCGTGCTGGCAATCTTCGCCTATGGCACGCCGAAATGGCCTCACCCGGGACCGTGGGCGATGTCGGGCGGCCTCTACAAGCTGGTGACATTCCTGTCGGTCGTCGGCATGGCAGTGATCTTCTACATCGCCGTGCAACCGCCAAACGACAAGGTGCTTTGGATCGTCGTCGGCTTCGTCCTGCTTGCCGGTGTTCTCTGGGTAACCGTCGAGAACAAGCGCTTCCAGGGCCCGCCGGTCGGCGACCGGATCGCCAAGCGTGCTGCTGAAATCGCAGCCGCAGAACGGGCCGTCGGCGAAACTGCCCACTAACCAGCAACTCTGGCCGGTTTGCCCGGCCAGAGCTTCCCATCGGAAATTTTTTGGAGAGCACAAGAATGGCTGGATCCCTATCGTTTGAAGAACTCAAGAAAGCCGTTTCCGCCGGAGATATCGATACGGTTCTCGCCTGCATCGTTGATATGCAGGGGCGCCTGATCGGCAAGCGCTTCTATGCGCCGTTCTTCGTGGAATCCGCCTATGACGAAACCCATGGCTGCAACTATCTCCTTGCCGACGATATCGACATGGAGCCGGTGCCGGGCTACGAGGCCGCTAGCTGGGACAAGGGTTACGGCGACTTCGTCATGAAGCCCGACCTTGCCACCATCCGGCTTGCGCCATGGCTGGAAAAGACCGCAATCATCCTTTGCGACGTGCAGGATCACCACCATCACGATCTGGCCCATTCGCCACGCGCTATTTTAAAAAAGCAGCTCGCCCGCCTGCATGAGCGCGGCTATCGCGCCTATTTCGCATCCGAGCTGGAATTCTATATTTTCGACGAGAGCTACAAGACGGCGCGCAACAAGCACTGGCAGGCCATGGAAACAGCCTCGCCCTATGTGCAGGACTATGTAATCCACCTCACCACCAAGGAAGAGCCGGTTCTGCGCGCCATGCGCAATCAGCTGGCTGCGGCAGGCATTCCCGTCGAGAATTCGAAGGGCGAATGGGGGCCAGGTCAGGAAGAGCTGAATGTCCGCTATGCCGAAGCGCTGGAAATGGCCGACCGGCATGTGATCATGAAAACCGCGATGAAGGACATTGCCGAACAGCACGGCAAGTGCATCACCTTCATGGCGAAATATGATTACAGCAAGGCTGGCAGTTCCAGCCATGTGCACAATTCGATCTGGAGCGCCGACGGCAAGGAATCGCTGTTTTTCGACCCGAAGGCGCCACATACGATGACGCCGCTGATGCGGTCATGGGTGGCGGGCCAGCTGAAATATGCGACCGACTACACCTATTTTCTCGCGCCTTACATCAATTCCTACAAGCGCTTTCAGGCAGGCACCTTTGCGCCGACCAAGATCACATGGAGCGAAGACAACCGCACGGCGGGCTTCCGTCTCTGCGGCGAAGGCACCAAGGCGATCCGCATTGAATGCCGTATCGGCGGGGCCGACCTCAATCCTTATCTCGCCTTCGCAGCGCTGATTGCCGCCGGGCTTCAGGGCGTTGACGAGAAGCTGGAACTGGAAGAACCTTTCGTGGGCGATGCCTATGGCGCGGTGAAACTGAAGGAAATTCCCTACACGCTGCGTGAAGCCGCCCTTGCTCTCAAGAACTCGTCTTTCCTCAAAGAGGCGCTCGGTGAGGAAGTGGTCAGCCATTATGTCCACACTGCCCATTGGGAGCAGATCGAATATGACCGCCGCGTCACCGATTGGGAACTGCATCGTGGTTTCGAGCGCTACTGACCGGCACCGGATATCTAGAGCGGTTCCTGTTTTAACAGAATCGTCGGAACCGCTCTATCCATTTGTTTTCACGCATTATCCGACGCATCGAAGCGGGATAAGAAATCAGTCCAGCGAATTGATTTCCCCGCGTAGACGCTTCGCACTTTTGCTGGAAATGCTCTAGAATACCATATGAAGGACATGCCCGATGAGCGGCACCGCCAAGATTATCTCGCCTATCGACGGTTCGGTTTATGCCGAGCGCCCATTTTTGAGCGAAACCGCCATCCAGTCCACGGTTGCTGCCGCGCGCGCGGCGCAACTTGCCTGGGCCGAACTGAGCATAACGGAGCGGGCACGCTATTGCCGTGCTGCGCTTGCAGCGCTTGCCGCGATGCAGGATGAAATCGTGCCGGAGATTGCCTGGCAAATGGGGCGTCCAACCCGTTACGGCGGCGAAAATGGCGGCGTTCAGGAACGCGGCCAGTACATGATCGACATTGCCGGGGAAGCGCTGGAACCTTATCTCCCAGCGCCGAAAGACGGCTTCCGCCGCTATGTCAAACATGTGCCGCTTGGCGTCGTGCTGGTGATTGCACCGTGGAACTATCCGTATCTCACCGCCGTCAACACCATCATTCCGGCCCTGATGGCAGGCAACAGCGTTATCCTCAAACATGCAACGCAGACGCTTCTGGCTGGCGAGCGCTTCGCACAGGCGTTTGAGAAGGCCGGGCTGCCCAAGGGTGTCTTCCAGAATGTCGTTCTGGATCATGCATCCACCGAAAAACTGCTGGGTTCGGGCACGGTCGACCATGTGAATTTCACCGGATCGGTCGGCGGCGGACGCGCCATTGAAAAGGCAGCCGCAGGCACCTTCATGACGATGGGACTGGAACTTGGCGGCAAGGACCCGGCCTATGTCCTGCCGGACGTCAATCTGGACCACGCCGTGGCCAATCTGGTCGACGGCGCTTACTTCAATTCTGGCCAATGTTGCTGCGGCATCGAACGCATCTATGTGCACGAAGATGTCTATGATCGCTTTGTCGACGGCTTCATTGATCTGACACGCCAATATGTCGTCGGCAATCCGCTCGATGCTGGCACGACGCTTGGGCCGATGGCGCAGGCTCGTTTTGCCGATCTCATCCGCGAGCAGAAGGCCGAAGCGCTGCGCAAGGGCGCCAAGGCGCATGTGAACATGAAGGTTGAAAATGACGCCGCCGGTTCGCCCTATATCGCGCCGGAAGTGCTCACCCATGTCGACCACCAGATGAGCGTCATGCGGGAGGAAAGCTTCGGCCCCATTGTCGGCATCATGAAAGTGCGCGACGATCAGGAAGCGCTGGCCCTGATGAATGACAGCATTTACGGCCTCACCGCTTCACTTTGGACCACGGATACCGACCGCGCCGCGGCGTTGGGTGACCGCATTGAAACGGGCACGGTTTTCATGAACCGCTGCGATTATCTCGATCCCGGCCTTGTCTGGACGGGTGTCAAGGATACCGGCAAGGGCGCGTCCCTTTCGCCGATTGGCTACGGCAATCTGACCCGGCCGAAATCCTTCCACCTGCGTGAAAAAATCTGATCTGACCCCTGTTCTGCCCCACTTTGAAAGCTATCGATATGACGACACTGACCGCTAAATGGAACTTCCCGACCACCGTTCTTTTCGGACCCGGGCGCATCAAGGAACTGCCTGCCGTTTTGAAGGCGGCAGGCATTGCGCGTCCGCTTTTCGTCACCGATCCGGGTCTGGCAAAGCTTCCCGTGGTCGCTTCCACACTGGCCGTTCTGGATGCGGCAGGCGTTCAATATGGGGTGTTTTCCGATGTGAAACCGAACCCTGTTGAAAGCAATCTCTATGCAGGCGTCAAGGTTTTCCAGGATGGCAAGCATGACGGCGTCATCGCCTTTGGCGGCGGCTCGGCGCTCGACCTTGGCAAGCTGATCGCCTTTCAGGCGGGCCAGACGCGTCCGGTGTGGGATTTCGAAGATATTGGCGACTGGTGGACCCGCGCCGACAGCAATGCCATCGCGCCGGTGATCGCCGTTCCAACCACCGCCGGCACAGGCTCGGAAGTGGGCCGCGCAGGCGTGCTGACCAACGAAGCCACCCACACGAAGAAGGTGATTTTCCACCCGAAAATGCTGCCGGTTACCGTCATCGCCGATCCGGAACTTTCCACCGGCATGCCGCCTTTCATCACGGCAGGCACCGGTATGGATGCGCTGGCGCATTGCCTTGAAGCCTATTGCGCACCGGGCTTCCACCCGATGGCGGACGGCATCGCGGTTGAAGGCATCCGTCTTGTGTTCGAAAATCTGCCCAAGGCCTATGCCGACGGCAACAATATCGAGGCCCGCGCCAATATGATGGCCGCTGCGGCGATGGGCGCAACCGCCTTCCAAAAAGGGCTTGGCGCGATCCATTCGCTGTCGCACCCGATTGGCGCGCTGTACGACACCCATCACGGCATGACCAATGCCGTCTTCATGCCTTATGTGCTGCACCATAACCGCGCCGCGATCGAAAAGCGGATTGAGCGTCTTGCGGATTATCTGGGCATCAAGGGCGGTTTCGACGGTTTCGTCGCCGCCATCGTGAAGCTGCGCAAGGACCTCGGCGTGCCGAACACATTGCCGGAATTCATCAAGGGGCTGGAGATGGACGACGCCCGCAAGGATCTGATTGCCGAGATGGCCATTGTTGATCCGACTGCAGGCGGTAATCCGACCGAACTCACCAAAAAGGATGCACTTAAGCTTCTGGAGAATGGCCTCCTCGGCAACGGTTGAGGATAGCGATTATTTCCCACAAAACTGCGCAACGTTTTGCTTGCAACAAAAATATAGAAAGCTAATAGTTAGGCCGACAAAACAAGCATCGCACCGAAGCGGGGGGCGATGCATCTGGAGAGCGGGTTCTTGGGGAGGAGCCCGCTCTCCTTCATTCTATTACTAGTCATTGGATCGATAGGCAGCCCGACTGATGCCGTGACGCTGCATCTTGTCGTAAAAAGTCTTGCGCGGAATGCCGAGCGCCTTGATCGTTTCCTGCACATTGCCGCTATTAGCGGCAAGTGTTTCGCGGATCAGCGTTTCTTCATAACGCTCCAGACGCTTCGGCAAAGGCTCCTGATCATCCGCCACCGGGCGGTTCGTGCTATTGGTGGTCGCGACACCGAGCGCCACCCGGTCGGCAAAGTGTGCAAGTTCACGCACATTGCCGGGCCACACGTGCCCCATCAGATGACGATGCGTGGCCGCGTCGATCTCAGGCACATCGCGGTTGAAGCGCTTTGCCGCACGCGTCAGAAAATGTGCGAAGAGCAGTGGAATATCCTCGCGGCGTTCCCGTAACGGCGGTATCGAAAGCGTCACCACATTGAGCCGATAGTAAAGGTCCTCGCGAAAATCTCCGCGTTGCGCCGGATCGCCGAGATCGATCTTGGCAGCCGCCACCACGCGCAGATTGACCGGGCGGATTTCATTGGTGCCGAGCGGAGTGATCTCGCGCATTTCCAGCACGCGCAGCAGCTTCACCTGCGTTGCCGCGGGCATGCTTTCAATCTCGTCGAGAAACAGCGTGCCGCCGCTTGCATGTTCGATGCGTCCCAGCCGTTTTTTCTGCGCGCCGGTGAAAGCACCGGCCTCATGGCCGAACAATTCGCTTTCAATCACAGTTTCGGGCAGCGCACCACAATTGAGCGCAACGAAATTGCCTTTGCGACGGCGGCTCCAATTGTGCAGCAGCTGGGCCACGACCTCCTTGCCGCTGCCGGTTTCACCCGCCACCAGTACGTCAACGTCCGTATCCGCAATGTCGCGCAATGTCCGGCGCAAGTTTTCCATCGCAGGCGTCTGACCGATCAGCGGCAGATCACCTTCCGCATCCGTCGCTGCGGCACGCAGCGCACGGTTTTCGAGCACAAGCTGGCGCTTTTCACCGGCGCGCCGAATGCTGTGAACGAGACGGTCGGCCGCAAAGGGCTTGGCAATGAAATCATAGGCGCCGTCCTGAATGGCCTGAACCGCCATCGGAATGTCACCGTGGCCGGTAATCAATATCACTGGAAGATCTGCGTCGATGGTTTTGATCCGCGCAAAGAACTGCAGGCCATCGATCTGTGGCATCCGCACATCGGAAACGACGACACCCTCAAAATCCGCCGTGATATCCGCCAACGCGTCGATGGCATTGCCATAATCGGCGACCGCAAAACCGGCAAGCTCCAGCGTCTGTCGCGTGGCGCGGCGCAAAGCCTTGTCATCATCGACCAGAATAACGGGAAGAGAATTATCCATCATGCTTTTCTCAATTCGACGCGGAAGACCGTACCCTCGGCACTGCTTTCCGCAGATATGGTCCCGCCATAATCGGTGACGATTTCCTTGACGATCACCAGACCGAGACCAAGGCCCTTTTCCTTCGAGGTGTTGAAGGGCGAAAACAGGTTGTCGCGAATATGTTGCGGCATGCCCGGCCCGTTATCCGATACGGTGACCAGCACCGTCTCATCTTTTGCCGTAGCGCGCACTTCAATGCGCCCTTCATGGCCTCTGACTTCAACCGCCTCCAGCGCATTCTGGAACAGATTGATGAGAACCTGCTCCAGCCGAAGGGAATGTCCGACGACACGCAAATCGGGCGGCGGCAATTCAATATCCAGCTGATCCATACGACCGGAAAAGCGGCTGCGCAGCAGCACAAGCGCGCCCGATATGACCTGACTAAGCGGGGTTGGTTCAGAAGGCGAGCGCCCCTTGCGGGCAAGAGCCTTAAGGTCGCCGGTGATGGTGCCGATGCGGTCGGTCAGTGCGGCAATTTCATCGAGATTTTCCGTTGCGGCATCCAGCTGGCTTCGCGCGAGGAAGGTCTTCGCATTGTCCGCATAGGCCCTTATCGTCGCGACAGGCTGGTTGATTTCGTGCGCGACGCCCGCCGCCACCTGCCCCATGATGGCCAGACGGTTGGCGTGAACCAGATCCTGCTGCACCCCCTGCAACATGGATTCGGTGCGATGATGATCGCTGATCTCCGCTTCGAGCCGGTCTCGCGCCAGACTAAGGTCGCGTGTGCGTTCGTCAACGCGCTGCTCCAGCTCCAGTTGTGTGCGCCCGGCAGCGGCAATGCGCGCCACGACCTTCTGCCGCCTGCGCAGCAGCAGCCCGGCAATCGTCGCAATAGCAGTCAGGATGATGAAGGCAATCAAGCGTGCCTCACGCACCGCACCGGGAATCTGTGGTTTTGTCGGGGCCATGCTGTACATCTGCCAGGGCGTGGATGACACCGTGGAATGAATGGCCAGAAACTGCGTGCTGCGACCCTCGCCCGGCAGTTGCGCATTCATCAGCAGCACATCGCCCTCGCCCACGGGCGTCATGGATAGCGGCAAAGGTTGCAACGGTACATCGCCGAATTGCAGACTGTCGCGGATGGATTGGGATTGTTCCGGACCTATACGACCGATGGTCATAAAACGCCATGACGGCAGGCTGGTTATGAGCACGATATTGCGCTCGTCTGTCACGAAAGTGGGACGCCCCGCATTGCGCCAGTCCTGTTCCAGATCGTCAAATTCCAGTTTGACGACAATAACACCGAGCGGCCCATTGGGGCCATCAACACGCCGAGAGATGTAAAGGCCCGGGCGAAAACTCACATTACCGAGCGCAAAATATTCCTCACCGCCGTTGATCAGGGCTTGCTGGAAATAGGGCCGGAACTTGTAATCATTGCCGACGAAACTGACCGGTCCACGCCAGTTGCTGGCTGCAATCGCGATACCGTCCATCCCGACCAGATAAATCACCGCCGCCTGCGTGCCCTCCGCAAGCGTTTCCAGTTTCCGGTTCGCGGGAACGATGGTCGCAGCAGTATTATCCTGAAGCGCCGACGCCAGTTCCTGATCCTTCGACAGGACAAGCGACAAAGCGCGTTGCTTGTCGAGGACAGCCCGCAGCAGCGCGGTGTTGAGATTGGCGTCGATACGCGCCTGTTCGCTCAGGGCCACGACGGCGCGCTCATGCGCGGTATTGCCGACCAGCCAGAACGCAAGCGCGAAGAACATGGCGCATATAAGCGCAAACAAAGCCCAGGCCCGCCGATTGGAGGCTCGAAGATCTGCTTCGTCAATGATAGGCGGCACAAGCTTGTTCATCGAAAATATTGTGCGATATTTCGCACAAATAGAAAAGGGGAATGTGTAAAAGTTCGCACAGTATTGGGTAAGCTCAACACCACATTTCTAATAATATTTATATTATTCAATAGGATAATTGATACCGCACAAACTGGCACGGACATTGCAAATAGAACCTCCAACAGCGGTCGAGGCCGTTGAAATCCCAGACTGAAAGGCTCGGGAGGCTGGACAGTATCCAGACTGAGCCAAACGGAGGACACAATGATTGCAGTTCCGACTGGCACGGCGGACGAACCGCGCGGCCGTATCCCGCTTTATAAGCATCTCTATTTTCAGGTACTGGTCGCGATTGCCGCCGGTATCCTGCTCGGCCATTATTATCCCGAGCTTGGCACGCAGCTGAAGCCGCTGGGCGATGCCTTCATCAAGCTGGTGAAGATGATCATCGCCCCCGTCATTTTCCTGACGGTGGCAACCGGCATTGCCGGAATGACCGACATGAAGAAGGTAGGGCGCGTTGCCGGCAAGGCGATGATCTACTTCCTCACCTTCTCCACGCTCGCGCTGATTATCGGCCTCATCGTCGCCAATGTCGTGCAGCCGGGTGCTGGCATGCATATCGACCCGGCCTCTCTCGACCCCAAGGCTGTCGCGGATTACGCCACCAAGGCGCATGAGCAGAGCATTACCGGTTTCCTCAGCAACATCATCCCGACGACGATTGTCGGCGCGTTTGCCGAAGGCGACATCCTTCAGGTGCTGTTCTTCTCGGTCCTGTTCGGTATTTCCCTTGCGCTCGTGGGCGACCGCGGCAAGCCGGTCACCGACTTCCTGCATGTCCTCACTGCGCCGGTTTTCAAGCTGGTGTCGATCCTGATGAAAGCCGCACCCATCGGCGCTTTTGGCGCAATGGCTTTCACCATCGGCAAATATGGTATTGGCTCCATCGCCAATCTCGCCATGCTGATTGGCACGTTCTACCTGACCTCGCTGCTTTTCGTGCTGGTGGTTCTGGGTGCAGTGGCGCGTTATAACGGCTTCTCCATTCTGGCTCTGATCCGCTACATCAAGGAAGAACTGTTGCTGGTGCTCGGCACCTCCTCTTCGGAAGCTGCCCTGCCAGCCCTGATGAACAAGATGGAACGCGCCGGTTGCAAGCGCTCGGTCGTCGGCCTCGTCATTCCAACCGGCTATTCGTTCAATCTGGATGGCACCAACATCTATATGACGCTGGCCGCCCTCTTCATCGCGCAGGCCACAGACATTCCGCTGTCATTGAGCGACCAGATCCTGCTGCTTCTGGTGGCCATGCTCAGCTCCAAGGGCGCCGCAGGCATTACCGGCGCTGGCTTCATCACGCTGGCAGCCACCTTGTCCGTCGTTCCGGCAGTTCCGGTTGCGGGCATGGCGCTTATTCTTGGTATCGACCGTTTCATGTCGGAATGCCGCGCACTGACCAACCTCGTTGGCAATGCAGTCGCCACCATCGTCGTGGCACGCTGGGAAAACGAGCTGGATCAGGACAAGCTTGCAGCCGCTTTGGCTGGTGCGCCGGTCATCACCGATGCGGTGCCACAGCTGGAGCCTGCAGAGTAAACCTTATTCTTCCCCCAAGCAGAAACGGCCCGCTTCATGCGGGCCGTTTTTTAAATGCCGCCGCCTTCGCCAAGAGAGCTGAAATGCTCAATCATGCGATCGATCTTCGGCGTCAATCCCGTGAACAATTCAAACGCACCAACCGCCTGAAAGACGGCCATACCGCCGCCATTGACGACACCGCATCCGCGCTTTGCCGCTTCGAGAAGAAGCTGGGTCTGAAGCGGGAAATAAACGATATCCGCCACCCAGTGCCGAGGCATCAGAAGGCTCGTATCCAGCGGTACGCCTGGATGCTTGGCCATTCCGGTCGGCGTGGCATGAGCCAATCCGTCGGCAGTCTCCAGAGCGGCAGCAATATCCTTGCCCGATTCAAACCGGCAGGCATCGTGCCTTGGTGCAAGTTGCGCAATCAGGGTTTCGGTTCGGGCAGCATCCAGATCGAAAACCTGAACGGTTCGCGCGCCCATCGTCGCCAGTGCATGCGCAACGGCCACCCCCGCCCCACCTGCGCCGATCAGCACAACATTGTCGACTTGGGCGTCAGGCAAAGCGCGGCGGAAGCCTTGCGCAAAGCCCCACCAGTCGGTGTTGTAGCCCGTCCTGCGGCCATTTTTGAATGTTACCGTATTGATCGAACCAAGTGCCGCCGCATCAGGCGATAATTCATCGACGAACTGAATCGCTGCCTGTTTGCAGGGATAGGTGATGTTTAACCCGGCAAAGCCGTCTTTCTCCGCCTGATCCACGAGTTGAGGCAGCGCTTCCACGCCTACGCCCAGCACCGACAGATCGAGCCGATCATAGCGGTAATCGATACCGTTCAAACGTCCTTCGTGCATATGCATGGCTGGAGTGCGAGAGGCGCCAATGCCGCTGCCAATCAAGCCCACGCGAACCGACCGCGTCACTGTTTCCGTCACGGAATTTAAACTCCACCCCTATCGTCCCACCATTATCGCAAGGCAGGTTTCTTTATGGAGAAAATGTACGAACTAGTTAGTCAGGTCAATCTGGCATGACGACTATTTTTGCACAGCGCGCGACATTGACCGCATTTTGGGCCTCACGATTTCAGATAGGCCAGGATCATATCCGCGATCAGCTTGCGATGCCGTGTCCGGTACTCATCGGCCATCAAATCCCGATCGAAAAGCGCGCCGAATGTATGCCGGTTGGCAACCCGGAAGAAACAGGCGGCGCTGATCATCTGATGCAGGTCCACCGGATCGACTTTGCGCGTGAAAACACCGCTTGCTTCACCGCGCGCCAGAATTCCCGCAATGATCCCGATCACCCCGGAATTGGTGCGCTGGAAAACACTGGAATTCTTCAGATGCTCGGCGCGATGGATATTCTCGATGCTGACCAGCTGAACGAAATCGGGATTGGCGTCGTCGTGATCGAACGTGGCTTCGATCAATCGGCGCATTGCCTCTTCAGGCTCGAAATCCTGAAGCTGAAGGCGGTTTTCCAGCGCCCTGATCTTGGCATAAGCCCGCTCCAGAACGGCCAGATAGAGGCCTTCCTTGCTGTCGAAATAGTAATAGAGCATCCGCTTGGACGTCTTGGTCTTTTCGGCAATCGTATCGACACGCGCACCCGAAAATCCCGAATGAACGAATTCCTCGGTCGCGACTTCGAGGATGTTTTCCTTTGTGCTGTCGGGATCGTTTTTCCGTCCCGCGCGGGCCTGTGCAAGCTCCACTGCGCTGTCCATCATAATCGTTAGGCTGTTTTAGAAATGTACGAACTGGTCTGTTATATAGGCGTATAGCGCCGCGAGGGGCAAGCGTGAGCAGCCGGACAGCATGCAATTAAGGCAAAACCGACGGCTTGATCTTTTGTACAGCAGCCAATTTGCGGCGCGTTGCCAAGCAGCAATATTGTTTCGTATAGACTTATTTGCGTAGATATAATGCAAAGCGCGATCAGCTTTCCATTGCGCCTTATTGCATGCCCGGTATAGGAAAGGCTGAATTGAACGTTTGCGCGCTTCATTCGCGACATGCAAGGCCACCCCTTTTCAGGCCGTCTTGCCCAACCCCCATCGTTGAAGCTGCGCCTTCGGAGGAGTGAATATATGCAATATTGCGGCAAGGCGTCTCGTCGGCTTCCCCAGGAGAGAAGACGATGAACGCCCAAGTGAAGCTCGCCCAATCCAGCGAACCCGGCACAACAGCCATCGAGCTGAAGAATGTGCAGATTTCGTTCAAGCTGGCCGATGGCGGTCGGTTTGATGCGGTTGCCGAAAGCAATCTCAAGGTCGCGGAAAACGAATTCGTCGCCATTGTCGGCCCGACCGGATGCGGAAAATCCACCTTGCTGAACGCCGTGGCCGGTCTTTTGACGCCAGCGCAAGGCATCGTCGAGATCAATGGCCAGCGACTGCAAGGGCTCAATCGCAAGGCGGGTTATCTCTTCCAGCAAGATGCATTGATGCCCTGGAAAACGGTGCTCGACAATGTCGCCATCGGCCTCGAAATTGCAGGCACGGCAAAGGCCGAGGCTCGCAAACAGGCCAAGGAATGGCTTGCCCGCGTCGGGCTTTCGAGCTTCGGCGATCGCTATCCGCATATGCTTTCCGGCGGCCAGCGCAAGCGCGTCGGGTTGGCGCAGGTGCTGATCCGCAACCCGAAATATCTGCTGATGGATGAGCCCTTCGGCCCGTTGGATGCGCAAACCCGCGTCATCATGGGCGATTTGCTGCTTGATCTCTGGTCGCAGGACAAGAAGGCGGTCATGTTCGTCACGCACGATCTTGAGGAAGCCATCGCCCTTGCCGACCGCGTCGTCATCATGTCTGCCGGTCCGCGCGCCCGCATCATGGCGGAGTATCGCATTCCGCTCGAACGCCCCCGCGAAATCTCCGAAATTCGCCTCGACAACCAATTCCACGAAATTCACCGTGAAATCTGGGGTGCGCTGAAGGAGGAAGTCCTCAAAGGCTATCAGCAGACCAGCGGAGAACGCGCATGAAAAAGCCCGTGCTGTTTCTGGCGCAGCTCAGTGTCGCTGTCGCCATTGTCCTCGTGTGGCACGTCTTCACCGCCACACATCTTTTCGGCAACCCCGCCAAGGCGAAGTTCTTTTTTGCTGCGCCGGGCGATGTCGCCTTGCGCATCTATAAATGGTTCGCCGAAGGCACGATCTGGTATCACCTCGGCATCACACTCCTCGAAGCCATGCTCGCCTTTGCTATTGGCTCGATCGCCGGTGTTCTGATCGGCTTCTGGTTTGCGCGCAAGCCAATATTGGCGGCTGTTTTCGACCCCTATGTGAAGGCCGCAAACTCCCTGCCGCGTGTTGTTCTTGCACCGATTTTTGCCCTGTGGCTCGGCCTCGGCATCTGGTCCAAGGTTGCGCTTGGCGTTTCGCTGGTCTTCTTCATTGTCTTCTTCAATGTCTATCAGGGCGTGAAGGAAGTGAACCAGACCGTGCTTTCCAATGCCCGCATGCTCGGCATGAACGAGCGGCAATTGCTGCGAAATGTCTATCTGCCATCGGCCTTGTCGTGGATGTTCTCGAGCCTTCATACCGCCGTCGGCTTTGCCGTCGTTGGTGCAGTGGTGGGCGAGTATCTCGGCTCGTCCGCCGGACTTGGCTATCTCATTCATCAGGCCGAAGGTGTGTTCGACGTCACCGGCGTTTTTGCCGGAATGCTCGTGCTGACCGTCTTCGTTCTGATCATCGACTGGGGCGTTACCATCATCGAGGAACGCTTGCTTGTCTGGCGTCCGAAGGCGGCAACCCACAACGCATAAAGGCGCGTGAATTTATTCAGGAGGAAAATCATGAAGATTACTCGCAGAGACGCCCTACTGGGCGCTGCAGCTCTCGGACTGGCGGGCATTGCTTCCCGTCTGCCAGCCTATGCGCAGGATGCATCGGCAACGCCTGAAAAGCCCGAGCTGATGTTCGGCGTCGGCGGCAAGCCGCTGTTTTACTACCTGCCGCTGACAATTGCCGAACGTAAAGGCTTCTTTGAAGAACAGGGTCTGAAAGCAACCATCAACGATTTCGGCGGTGGCGCAAAGTCGCTGCAAGCCCTGATCGGCGGTTCGGTGGATGTTGTGACCGGCGCTTACGAGCACACGATCCGCATGCAGAACAAGGGCCACGACATCAAGGCCATCTGCGAGCTTGGCCGCTTCCCCGGCATCTGCATCGGCGTGCGCAAGGACCTCGCAGGCGAGATCAAGACCATCGCTGACCTGAAAGGCCAGAATGTCGGCGTGACGGCGCCGGGCTCCTCGACCTCGCTATTCCTGCAATATGCGCTGATGAAAAATGGCCTGTCGGAAGACGCGGCCTCCATCATCGGCGTTGGCGGCGGTGCGAGCGCGGTTGCAGCCATCAAGAAGGGCGAAATCGCCGCTCTGGTCCATCTCGACCCGGTGATCACCCGTCTTGAAGTCGATGGCGATATCACCTTGCTGATCGACACCCGCACCGAGGAAGGCACGCGACAGCTGTTTGGCGGCACCAATCCGGCCGCAACTGTCTATGTGCAGCAAAGCTTCATTGATGCAAACCCGATCACCACGCAGCGCGTCGTCAATGCTTTCGTCAAATCGCTGGACTGGATTCACAAGGCGTCCGCAGACGAAGTTGCCGATGCCGTGCCGGAGGAATATCTGCTCGGCGACCGTGATCTCTACAAAACCGGCTTTGAGAAATCCCGCGCCATGTATTCCGAAAAAGGTCTGATCGCGGAAGACGGTTTCAAGAGCCTCTATGAAATGCTGAAGGCGCTCGATCCGGAACTTGCCAACGCGGATATTTCATTCGCGCAGACATTCGACCCGCGCTTTGTGCAGGCCGCAAAAATCTAAAACAAAAGAAAGACCGGGATCGCTTCAGATCCCGGTCTTTTTCTTAATCCAGAACCTGTTGCGGTGAGCTGTTATACGCCGTCGTGGGACGGACGGGCGATGTGCCGTTTCAACAGCGCGGCTGCAAACTCGAAATCCCCGGCTTCAATGGCCTGAAGAATTTCCAGATGATCCGTGCAGGCCTGGTGAATGCGCGCGTCGCACAGACGATCAAACTCGCAGGATTCCGTCAACCGCCGCAAATGGTTCTGCCAGCGGATAGTCTGGGTGAGAAACCGGTTATTCGCCCATGACACCAGTGTTTCATGGAAATTCGCATTGACGTCAAACCAGTAGCCGTCCGGGAAATCGGATATCGAGCGTTCGAGTATCTCGATCTGCGTCTTTTTCAGTTCGTGAAGCTCCGACAGCACCGGGCTGTAATCGGCTTGCGTCAGCGCACCGCATTCAATGACCATCCGGAAAGAATCGCTTTCATGGACGGCATGTTCGTTATCGAGCGCTTCCGCAAAACGCCAGCCATAGCCGGGCAGACGCTCAGCCAGCCCTTCGGCGGCAAAGCGCATCAATGTGCGGCGAACCGTACCGCGCGTTACTTCGAACTGATCGGCAAGGGCGGCTTCGGAAATTTCGAGACCCACCGCACCGGAAGCGCGGGCGGTCATCAGCCTGTGATAGAGGTCTTCCAAATCAGACGGCGGCAAAATCTCGTTGGAAAGCTCGTCATGTTCGGGAAAGCGCTGCAGCAGATAACCACGGTTCGGCGCCTGCGCCACAATTCCCCGCTGCACCAGAAGATGCAGGACCTGTCGGACGGGCGAACGGGAAACGTGCAGCTCGCGTGCAATTGCAGCGTCGGAAATGCGGTCGCCGATCTGCCAGCGCTCCTTGGTGATCAGGGTCAGCATCTTATGGGCAACTTCGACCTGAAGATTGCTCAAACCGGTTTGCGCCACTGTTCCGTCGGCTTTGGGTGCTGTCACGATGATGTTCACGCGCGGTCGATCCTCCATGACAAATTTATAACAGGAAACGCACCGCGCGGGAGTTCCATTCACGCAGGGGCACGCCAATGTGATCAGTGCGTGAAGACCGGAAGAAACAGTGGTTTTCTGGAAGGATATCAAGCGTTTGATGATCGGGGAGCAGCTTCGCTCAACCCGACACGCGCGCCTCAAATCGCGGAAGCGAGGTTCACAATAAAAAACAGGCGACAGATCAGAGACCTGTCGCCTGCCTATAACAATGGACTGGAGGTCACATTATTATCAGTCCGTCTTTTCAAGCTTCGTCAGACGATCCGACACATTTCTGCGCACATGAACCTAGCCAAAGCTTGTTTGGATATCGGAGCATTACCCCGATATCCGGTCTTCATACCCGTTATTAGAACGAGCGCTGGAAGCGAACGATACCGCCCCAAGCGTCCTTCTCGGTGACGCGATCGCGCCATTCGCCACCGAACTTGGTGTACGAAATTTCCGGGGTGATGGTGAAGCCAGGAACGAGCGTGTAAGCAACGTTAGCCGTAGCTGCGGTCTTGCCCCAATCGTCGTGTGCAGCCTGAATGTTGAAGACAGCCTTGTCGGTTGCCTTGAACTTCGCGCCACCCCAGACAGCCCAATCGCCGCCCCACTGGCCGTAGTTCTGCAGCGGGGATTCTTCCGAAGCGTAACCGCCCTGTACCCAAACCGAGAAACGGTCGGTGATGTTCACGTCGCCGCGAACCTTTGCAGACCACTCTTCGATGACCGAGTCGTAAGCTGCAATACCAGCGATCGAGCCCCAGCCGCCTTCGTACTTCAGACCGCCGAGGATGTGCGGGGTGTAGCCGTCGATGACATAGCCCTTGCCGCCTTCTTCAACAGCCAGGATAGCCGAGAAACCGTTGCCACCCTTATAGGTGTACGAGATCTGACCGGTGGTGTAGGAGCCTGCTGCGATCACGTCATCGTTGATGACGCCGCCGAGGTAACCGGTGAAGGTGTGGAATGCGGATTCGTCGATACCGACGCGGAAGCCGCCGAGCTGGATGTAGCCGATACGGAAATCAACATCGCTGCTGGTCGTGCCGTATACGCCGTCTTCACGACCGTTGGCCGCACCGTAGTTGAAGCGGGTTTCGGTGTAGGTCTTCAGCGTGCCGAGTTCGGTTTCCGAAGCGGTGTGGGTGCGAAGCGTGAAGCGAGCGCCCTTGTCCCAGCCCTTACGGTCGAGACCGGTGTAGACGTCATCGCCGCCCTTTACGTCATAACGGACGTAGCCGCTGATGCGCAGGCAGGTTTCGGTGCCCGGAATGTAGAAGTAGCCAGCGCCGTAAGCATCGCAAACGCGGACATATTCAACTGCTTCAGGTTCCGGCGCAACGATTGCGTCGGCGGCCTGTGCACCGGAAGCTGCAACCAGGGCTGCAGCGGAGCCGAGGAGAAGGCTCTTGATGTTCATTTCTGACCTCCAGGATCAAGTTGATTGAAGTTTCGATTTTTTTACGAGTCGTTTTTTACGATTGCATAATACGATTTTCATTGATGGTTTCGTTAGTCAATGGCGTTTTTTCCTATTAAGATACAGACCGTTACTTCCGAGACGACCGTTGAAAATCTGCAACACTCTAATTTAGCCAAAGCTCATCGAGCCCCCGTTTTTACGGGAGTTTCAGACTTTCAATGCCCCGGCAGTCCGGAACGTTTTTTGGAGGATTTCTGCAATGTCTTCGCTCGGCAGCGCCGTTCAGAAGACAGGCCCGTTAGAGGCCATGCAGATGACGGAAACGGCTACATGCCGCGTGCAACTTTCACGCATGCGAGCAACATCATGCGCTGCATCTGCATCGCGCAAGACATTTTCTCACCAGCACCGATAGCCAAACCCGCCATATTTTTACCCCTCTTCAACACAGAACCCAAAGCTCGTTGTCCCCCAACGAACTGCGGAATGGCCGGATGCTTCGCCTACTTCTGTTACAATCAGATGACGAACAGTGAGCGCCGCAACCTTTCTCTCCCTTTTTAAAGGAAGAGGAGCAGGTTTCAGCTTATAATTTTTCATTATTTTGCAGGGATTTAGCAAAAACCCCTATCAACCTGTGCATTTTCTTGCACTAACGCTAATTTTTCACGGTGGTTTCGCAGAACCCAAGGACGGGGTCGTGGAAAGATCCGTCACAGCGCAAATCAGACGTCCAGAAATTTGCACGAGCGACTCGCTAATCCTATCTGCAATATAAATTCATGGATAACCGCGCTGAAATTCGCAAATTTTTGCTTATCAATCGGCGCTTCATAGAGAAGCCGGAATAGATCGAAATCTCCACTCATCAATTATGACATTTATATGTAGGAAAACTGAATTTTCATTATTGATTTACAGAAAATTACATTCATCCAAAGCATTCATTCGTCGAATAACATTCATATAAACTTCATTGGATGACTTTGTTTTGACTCGTTATTAGGGCGTGCGCTCAAAAAGGTGCGCGTCTCAATATCGAGGGTTCTCATGCAGACCAAGGTTTTCAGCGCTATCGGCGCAGTTATCGCTACCGCTTTCCTCGCAAGTCCGGCCGCCGCCGAAAAGACCAAGATCGACTTCTGGTTCGGCAATTCCGGCGATATCGCCAAGCGCGTCGAGGAACAGTGCGACCGGTTCAACAAGTCGCAGAACGACTATGAAGTCGTCTGCACCACGCAGGGCACCTATGATGCCTCGCTACAGAACACGATCGCCGCATTCCGCGCTGGCAAGCAGCCGACCATCGCGCAGGTGTCGGATGCAGGCACGCTCGATATCATGCTGTCGGGCGCCTACTACCCGGCAAACAAGCTGATGGCCGATATGGGCTACAAAGTCGACTGGAACGATTATTTCTCCGGCATTTCCAGCTATTATGCGACGTCCAAGGGTGAAATGTATTCGTTCCCCTTCAACTCCTCGACCGCTTTGCTCTATTGGAACAAAGACGCCTTTGCCAAGATCGGCAAGGATCACGCGCCTGCAACCTGGGAAGAAGCGGCTGCCGATTTCAAGGCTCTGAAAACTGCCGGTTACGCCTGCCCGTTCGGCTTCGACATTTCCAACAACGAAGTCTGGCAGCTCGTCGAGCAGTTCGAAGCCGTGCATGGCGAACCCATTGCCACCAAGCGCAATGGTTATGAAGGCCTCGACGCCGAGATGACCTTCAACAAGGGCAAGCTGGTTAATTTCATCAAGGAACTGAAGGGCTGGTATGATTCCGGCGAAGCCGTCATCAAGTCCAAGGCTACCGGTCAGACCTTCATCGAAGCTTTCTCCGCTGGTGACTGCCAGGTCATCCTTACCTCGGTCGGCGACCACGGCAATATCGGTCGCACCGCCAAGGAAGGCATGAACTGGGGCGTCGCAATGCTTCCGGTTTACGAAGGCACCGAACGCAAGAGTTCCTTCGTTGGCGGCGCTTCGCTCTGGACGTTGAAGGGCAAGTCGGAAGCCGAATACAAGGCTGCCGCAGCCTTCTTCGACTTCATCGCCAAGCCTGAGGAAGCCCTCACCTGGTCGACCGTTACCGGCTATATTCCAGTGCGTAATTCAGGCTTCGAATATCTCCAGAAGCAGGGTTTCTATGACAAGGCGCCTTATGCCGGTCGTGAACTCGCCATCAAGAGCCTGACCGCCTCGCCTGCCAGTGACCCGGCACCGCATGGCATCCGTCTCGGCGGCCTTCTGCAGATTCGTCAGGAAATCGCCAACGGCCTACAGGCCATCTTCATCAACAATGAAGACGTTCAGGCATCGCTGGATGCATCGGCAGAACGCAGCAACCAGATCCTCCGCCGTTTTGAACGTACCTATAAGGGCGCACAGCTTCCCTGATCGTTCAAACCGCAACCTGATCGGCGCTTTCTGCGCCGATCAGTCCCTTTGCATGCACTATCATTCGGCTGCTGCCTTATAAGCGCCGAGGAAAGCGAATGACCTTCCATGGAAAAGCGCGTCACTTTTTCCTCCACGACAATCGGCCTTCTATTCGTATTGCCGATGCTGCTTTTGATCTTTGTCTTCTTCTATTGGCCAAGCGCACAGGCACTTTACTGGGCCTTCACGCTGGAGCAGCCATGGGGCGGCGGCAATGTCTGGGTGGGCTTCGATAATTTCATGCAATTGCTGCAAGACCCGATCTATTGGGGCGCGATTTCTCGCAGCCTGATTTTCGGTCTCGCCTCGACGTCTATTGCTATGGGCATCGCGCTGGTTCTGGCCCTGATCACCGACCGTGAGCTGCGCGGCAACAAACTCTATCGCTCGGTTTTCATCTGGCCCTACGCCATTGCAGCTCCTGCTCTTGGACTGGCATTCCGTTTTATTCTGGCTCCCGAAGCGGGACTTCTTTCGGTCATCAACCAGGTATGGCCCGGTTTATGGAACCCTGCCCTCGACGGCAAGGATGCGATGATCGCCGTCATCGTCGCCTTTTCATGGAAATATATCGGCTATAATTTCATCTTCTTCCTGTCAGCGCTTCAGGGCATTCCGCGCCCGCTCATCGAAGCCGCCGCCATGGACGGTTCGGGCCCGATGCGCCGCATCTGGGATATTCAGCTTCCCTTGCTGACACCAACCCTGTTCTTCCTATTGGTGATCAACATCACCGAGAGCTTTCAGGATTCCTTCGGCATCGTCGATGTTCTGACTCAGGGCGGTCCGGCCCGCGCCACGGAACTGATGGTCTACAAGATCTATTTCGACGGTTTCAAAGGCCTCGATTATTCCGGTGCTGCGGCACAGTCGATCATCCTCATGCTGCTCGTCATCCTGCTCACCATCGTCCAGTTCCGCTTCATCGAGCGGCGCGTGCATTACAAGTGAGGTCAGGATCATGATCGAACGCACCCCCGTCTTCAATTTCATCTGCTACGCGATTCTGGTGCTCGGGCTCATCATCGCGCTGCTGCCATTCGCAATCGTCATCATTGCATCGACGCTCGACATCGCAGCCGTCAACACAGTGCCTATGCCGCTGACGCCGAGCACCCATTTCTGGGAAAACATCCAGACCGCATGGGCACGTGCGGATCTCGGCACCAAGCTGCTCAACAGCCTCATTTTTGCCGCCGCTGTCGCGGCGGGAAAAGTGATCCTTTCAGCCATGGCAGCTTTTTCGATTGTCTATTTTCGCTTTCGCGGACGCCAGTTCATCTTCTGGATCATCTTCATAACGTTGATGCTGCCGCTGGAAGTGCGCATCGTGCCCACCTACTCGATTGCAGCCAACGCCTTGCAGCCATTCCAGACAATCTTCGACTATTCCGGCATTTCATGGTTGTTCGCGCATATCTTCGGCATCGAAATCAAGCTCGAATGGGGGCTGTTGAACTCCTATACCGGCCTTGTCCTTCCGCTTGTCGCAACGGCAACCGGCACATTCCTCTATCGCCAGTTTTATCTCACTGTTCCTGATGAACTTGCAGAAGCAACCAAGATGGACGGTGCAGGCGCGATCCGTTTTTTCAAGGATGTGCTGCTGCCCCTGTCGCGGCCCAATATGATCGCGCTTTTCACGATCATGTTCGTCTGGGCATGGAACCAATATCTCTGGCCGCTGCTGATCACCACCGATCCTAAATTCGGCATCGCAGTCACGCAGCTCAAGACACTTATTCCCTCCGAATTCGGCCTGCCCGACTGGAATGTCGCCATGGCCGGAACTCTCATCATCATGTCGCCACCGCTGATCCTCGTCATTCTGATGCAACGCTGGTTCGTGCGCGGCCTTATCTCCACCGAGAAATAAAGGATACTCTCTTGGCACCGATCTCCATTCGCGGCGTAAAGAAGAGCTACGGCAAAAACGCAGTCGTTCACGGCGTCGACCTCGAAATCAAATCCGGAGAATTCATCGTTATTCTCGGGCCGTCAGGGTGCGGAAAATCCACGCTTCTGCGCATGGTCGCCGGGCTGGAAGAAATTACCGGCGGTGAAATCGCGATTGACGGCACGGTCGTCAATCAGATGGAGCCCCGCGCACGCGGTTGCGCCATGGTTTTTCAGAACTACGCCCTCTACCCCCACATGACCGTGGCGCAGAACATCGGCTATGCGCTCAAGGTTTCCGGTGTTTCAAAGGCCGAGCGCAATCAGCGTATCGCCGATGTGGCAAAGACCCTTGGACTGGAAGCCTTTCTGGACCGGCGGCCTGCCGCTTTGTCAGGCGGACAACGCCAGCGTGTTGCCATGGGCCGCGCCATGATCCGCGAACCCAAGGTCTTCCTGTTCGACGAACCGCTCTCCAATCTTGACGCGAAACTGCGTATCGCGATGCGTTCCGAAATTCGCAGGCTGCACCGGAAGCTCGGTGCGACGTCGATTTTCGTGACACATGATCAGCATGAAGCCATGACGCTTGCCGACAGGATCATCGTCATGAATGCCGGCAAGGTAGAACAGGTGGGCACGCCTGCCGAGGTCTATCATCGGCCAGCAAGTCGCTTTGTGGCCAATTTCGTCGGCACGCCGTCAATGAATCTGCTGGAAGGCAAAGTTGGCGAGAACGGCGTACTCGTTCTCAATGGCGGACAGTCGGTTGCCGTACCACCTGCGAAAGTGAATATGCTGGCAGGACAACGCGTGGTGCTTGGAATTCGTGCCGAATCGACACGCCTCGTCTCGCCCGAAAAACCGGGTGCATTGATAGCCACCACCGACTTTGTCGAAGAACTGGGTGCGAGCCGCGTGGTCCATGCCGATCTCGACGGGACGCTCTTTGCCATCGCACTGACCGAAGCAGCCGATCTCAAAACCGGTGAACGGGTGGGTATCGAGATTGATCCGCAGGCGATCCACCTCTATTCGGCTGAAACCGGCGCAATGATCGACACCGCCGCCAACAGCTCTGCCGTAGCCAAGACCACCACATTTGCGTGAGAACAGCGATGAACCATCAATCTCCATTCACGGAACCGCTTTTTCCGACCCGCGCGGGCGATAATCGGTCCATCGTGACACAACCCGTTGAAGCGCTTGAGGTGCCGACATCCTCCTTTTGGGACGATGCGCGACAGGCAGCGCCGACGATGGAAGAACATGACCGGCTGATCGCTCAGCTTCCCTCATTGTCATCCGTTGAGATCCGCCTGCATGACGCCACAGCGCCAACAGACAAGACCGCCTCGCTCTCCATCGCGGCATGGAATGCCGAGCGCCTCAAATACCACACCGGTTCCGTTGCACTTCTTGCCGCGCACCAGCCCGATATCGTGTTGCTAACGGAAGCCGATATCGGCATGGCCCGTTCCGGCAACCGTCATACGGTGGCCGATCTCGCCCGTGATCTTGGCATGTCCTACGCCTATGGCGTCGAGTTTGTGGAAATGGGCCTCGGCGATCCGCGCGAACGCGTGTGGCACAAACACGAGACGAACTCCATCGGCTTTCACGGCAATGCGGTGCTGAGCCGCCTGCCTTTGCTCGACGCCGCACTCATTCGTCTGGACGATGGTGGGGTCTGGTGGACCGATGAAACCGACGGCCAGGGTCGCTTCGGCAGCCGTATGGCTATTGCCACGCGTATACAGACCGCGAACGGACCAATTATTGCCGTCGCGGCGCATCTCGAAAGCAAGAGCGACGCGGAAGACCGTGCACGTCAGACTATCCGTCTGCTTGATGCGATCGACACGCTGGCGGGAGATCTGCCGGTCGTAATCGGCGGCGATTTCAACACCAATGCCCTGCCGGACGGAACCCGCGACCCGGGCCGGTTCGAACCGTTGTTCGATGCGCTCGCGCAAAAGGGATATGACTGGGAAGCGGCCAACGATTTTGCGCAGACGCAGCGCATCCGCCCGGATGGAACGCCACAACCGCCTTTCGCCCGGCTGGACTGGATTTTCACGCGTGGTTTCACGGCACAAGAACCGCAAACCATCGCGGCCATCGACAAGGACGGCGCAGCGATTTCCGATCATGAACTGATCGTCACGACGCTCAACGCCTGAATAGCTGATAAAGCGCCGCCTTCTGGCGGCGTTTACCCCTTGGAAAGCGCAATCACCGGATCGAGCTGTGAAGCGTTTCGCGCCGGGAGATAGCCGAACACGACACCGATCAGCGTCGAACACAGGAAGGCCGCGACAATCGACGTAGTCGAATAGATCAGGCTGAAATTCGAGCTGATCAGGCTGAACAGCAAACCGAAGCCAAGCGCAGTCAGAATACCCAGAACACCGCCGATCAGGCAGACGAGCACGGCCTCGATCAGAAACTGCTGCAAAATATCGCTCTGTCGACCGCCGACCGCCATGCGCACTCCGATTTCCGAAACACGCTCGGAGACGGTGACGAGCATAATATTCATCACCCCGATGCCGCCGACAATCAGCGAGATAATGGCAATTGCCGCCACCAGAAGCGTCAGTGTCTGGGTCGTGCTGGTGATCGTCTTGCGAATGTCGTCTGTGTTCAGGATATAGAAATCCTTGGTTCCATGACGCTGTAGCAGAAACTCGGTAACCGACTGTTCGGCCAGTGCCGTATCAATCCCGTCCTTGACCTGCAAGGTGATGCTGCGCAGTGAATTACTGCCCAGAAACCGTGCCTGAACGGTCGTATATGGCAGATAAAGCGACAGGTTCTGGTTCGAGCCAAACCCGCCCTGCTGCGGCTCCATCACGCCGACAATGCGTGCCGGAACATTGCCGATCAGCAGCACCTGCCCGACCGGATTGATATCGGCAAACAGAGCGTTCTTGGTGTTCTGGTCGATCACAACATCCGGTGCCGTGGTCCGCACGCTCTCGCGGTCGAAGAATTGCCCATCGGCAATCTTGCTGCCCTTGGCGACAAAATACTGCTCGCTGACGCCGTTTACCAGCGCATTGGACTCCTGCGAGCCGAAACGCACAGTGCTGCTCGTCGAGACGGTTGGCGTTGCGGCGGCAACATAGGGTTGTTTGGATAGTTCTATCGCGTCGGAAACCACCAGCGTGGTGATTTTACCTGATCGCACATCACCGAAATCCTTACCCGCGAAAATCTCCAGCGTGTTGGTGCCAAGACTGGAAATATTGGCCAGCACTCGCTCCTGCGAGCCGCGCCCAAGCGCCACCACGCTGACGACCGAAGCGATGCCGATGATGATGCCAAGCATGGTCAGGAAAGTGCGCAGCTTGTGCGCCCGCATTGAAAGCAAGGCCATCAGAAAGGCTTCGCGGATAGACCCCATCAACCCGTAGAGTGACAATGTACGCTTGCGGGCTGACACTGCGTCGTCGGTATTGACGGTGCTTTCGACAATCTCTGTCTTTTCTACCGGACGGTCGGCGATGATCTCGCCATCGCTGATCTCGATGATGCGCTCTGCCTTGCTGGCAATCGACATATCGTGGGTGACGATGATGACCGTGCGCCCCTCGGCATGCAACTCGCCCAGAATGCGCAGCACCTCTTCACCGCTGTGCTTGTCGAGAGCGCCTGTCGGCTCATCGGCCAGAATGAGGTTGGCATCGTTCATCAGCGCCCGCGCAATCGATACACGCTGCTGCTGCCCGCCGGAAAGCTGGCCCGGACGGTGATGCAGCCGGTCGCCCATGCCAAGTCGCGTGAGCAAGGATGCAGCGCGCTTGTAACGCGTCGACGGATCAATCCCGGCATAGATTGCCGGAATCTCGACATTGCCGACTGCCGTCAACTCGGGCAGCAGATGATAACGCTGGAAAATGAAGCCGAAATGCTCGCGCCTCAACGCGGCCAGCTCATCCACATCCATGGATGAGGTTTCCCGCCCGTTGATTTCGTAGCTGCCGGAAGTGGGACGGTCCAGACAGCCGAGAATATTCATCAGCGTGGACTTGCCCGACCCCGACGCACCGACAATCGCCACCATCTCGCCAGCTTCGATGGTGAGGTCGATGTCTTTGAGGACCGCGATAGAGCTGTCACCCGACGGATATTCCCGCCGGACTTTTCTGAGACGGATCAACGGTTCCGTCATGTTCAGAAACCCATCGGCGGGCCGCGACGACCGCCCGAACCGGAGCCCGCTGCGGAACCTGCCGCCAATTCGCCACTGATGACGCGATCACCTTCATCTAGACCGGATTTCACCTGAACCATCACCTTGTTGTTCAAGCCGATCTCAATCTTTTTGCGTGTAATCTCGCCCTTGTCATCCACCACCCGCACCGTGTAGCGGCCATCCGCATCGGGCGCGCCCAACGCAGATGATGGAATGGTCAGGGCGTTCTTTTCCTGACCAAGAACGATATGGACTTCCGCCGTCATATAGGTGCGCAGATGCCCGTCGTCATTCGGAACAGTGAAAAGGCCGTTGTAATAGATCGCTTCCGACGAGGTGCTGCCCGATGATGAAGACGACGTCGAGCTTGAAGAACTGAAACTGCTGTCGCTCTTGATCGATTCCGGCGCCGGTTCCACCGATTCCAGCTTCGCCTCATAGCGACGATCCTGATCGCCAAGCACCGTGAAATAAAGCGGCAGGCCCGGCTTGACCCGGACGATATCGGCTTCGGAAATTTCCGTATAAACCGTCATGCGGTCGAGCTGGCCGAGAATGACGATGGTCGGCGCGGATTGTGTTGCGTTGACCGTCTGGCCTTCCTGGCTGACGATGGAAAGAACGGTTCCCTCAATCGGCGCGGTGATCTGCGTATAGCCGAGATTGGCTCTGGCAGTCTCGACTGCGACTTCGGCTTCCTTGATCTGGGCCTTGATCGATTCAATCTGCGCCTGTGTGACATTCAGATCGGCGGCAGCTGTATCGTAATCGGCCTGCGATACGGCATGTTTGGCCAGCATGGATTTCTGGCGTGTCAGAGTCTGCTGGTTCAATACCAGCGTCGCCTGCTTTTCCTTGAGCTGTGCCTGCATGTTGGCAAGCGACGCCTCGGACGTCCGCAGATCATTTTTCTGCGTCGTGGAGTCGATCTCGGCAATGAGATCATTCGTCTTGACGGTCTGTCCGAGCTTGACTTTCACCGACGTGATGCGACCCGATGCCTGCGCACCGACAGCAACCAGACGGACCGGCTTGACGGTTCCCGTGGCCAGCACCGTGACCTCAATGTCGCTACGCGCCGCAGCAACCGTCATGATCGACTGCGATTGTGATCCTGATTGGCTGCGCCAGTAAAAATATCCGCATACGGCCACAGCGATAATGGCTGCGATCGTGACGACGAGACGTTTAAAGCGCATTCAGGGAACCTTGCATCTGCTCGTGGATTGAACGTGACCTCAAAAACCGGCCAGAGAGGCCCGTATGATCAAGCGTCGGATTCGAAAAATCCACTAAAAATCTGTAATTGCCAGCAATCTTTTCAACTCCGGCATCTGCTTAGGCTCAGTTGTGAGGCTGAAAGCAGATGCCGGAATAAGATCGCCAATCCGGGTGAAGGGGCCGGATGACCGGATTTACGTTTAGTTGTTGGCGGCTGCTGCCACCGCTTTTCTCTTCGGAAGACGCGGACCCGTATTCACATCCACTACTTCCGGTTTGGAGACTTCGATAGCACCGCTCCAGCCGCCGCCAAGCGCCTTATTGAGCGCGATATAATCGGTCGTGATCAGAACCTGGCTGGCAATCAGCGAATCCTCTGCCGAATAGAGCGAACGCTGCGCTTCCAGAAGATCGAGGAAGCTCTGCGTTCCCGACTGATAGAGTGAACGTCCCAGCGACGCCGCTTCGCGATAATGGCCAGCAGAGGTTGCAAGCTTTGAAGACTTGATGCGCTCCTGCGCCAGCGACACGATGGCGTTTTCGACTTCTTCCAGCCCGGTCAGGATCGAAGAGCGGTAGGCGATGAAATACTGGTCGCGCTGCGCTTCCGCCAGCTCCACGGCTGCCTTCAGCTGACCGCCATTGAAGATCGGCACCGAGAGGGTTGGGCCGAATGACCAGCTGATCGACGAGCTTTTTCCGAGATCGCCGATCTTGGTGGCCGATGTTGCAATGTCACCGGTGAGGCTGAGGCCCGGATAACGGGCAGCTTCCGCCTGACCGACCTTGGCTGTGTATTGAGCGTATTGACGTTCGGCCAACCGCACATCCGGGCGGGACAGCAGAATATCTGCCGGAATGCCGGTGGGCATGGGCAGCTTCGGCTTGGGGATCGCCTTGACCTTCTTCATGCGTTCGGCAAGCGCCGCGGGCGCACGACCGGTCAGCACGGACAGGCGATGCACGGAAGCTGCATAGGCGGCTTCAAGATCGGGAATATTCGCTTCCGTCGACGCGGCCTGACCCGACGCATTGGAGAGATCGACCGCCGACGAAGCGCCCGCCTCAAACTTGTTGCGCGTCAGCGTTGCCGTCTCACGCTGCGAGGCGGCGGTGCGCCGGGCCAACGCAATACGGGCCTGATAGCCGCGTGCTTCGACATAGTTCGTCGTTACATCGCCGATCAGCGTAACGAGCGTGTTGCGCAGGTCTTCCTCGGAGGCGTCCATGCCGTATTTGGCGGCCTCCACCGACCGGTGGTTGGCGCCGAACAGATCGATTTCCCAGCTTGCATCCAACCCGCCCTGGAACTGGTTGCTGGTGCTGGCAGTGCCGCTCACGGACGAGCCGGTCCGGCTGCGGGTCGCCGAAGCAGAACCGTCGAGCGATGGCAGCAATGTACCGACCGACTGGCGATAGGTTGCACGCGCTTCACGCACACGCGCCTTGGCCGTCGCAACGTCCAGATTGCCCGCAACCGCTTCTTCCACAAAAGCATCAAGCAATGGATCGTTGAGCCGCTTCCACCATTCGGCCAGCTCCGCCGGTTTTGCCGGCTTTTGCTGTTTCTTGTTGCCCCAGCTGGAAGGCATGTTGATCAAGGGCGACTGATAATCCGGCCCGACCACACAACCACTGACGGTGGCGACGAGGCACAAGGTTCCCAATACCTTCAGATAGCGGCGGACACGCTGATCCTGTCTGGTGCAGGGCTTATGGTCAAAAGTCGCTGCAACGCGGGTAAGATCACTTGTCGACATGGTTTGTTTCCGTCTGCGTCTGCGGCGACACCGATTGAGTTTGACTGGATTTGCCCTTGAACACGCGTCGAACGGTCACGAAGAGCAGCGGAACAAGGAAGACACCTATCACGGTTGCAGCGATCATCCCACCCATAACGCCGATACCAATTGCGTTCTGCGCACCGGACCCGGCGCCACTTGCAATGGCCAGTGGCGTGACCCCCAGAATGAAGGCGAAGGATGTCATCAGGATTGGTCGCAGGCGCTGTTTTGAGGCTTCCAATGTCGCCTCAACCAGCCCCATACCGGCCGCTTGCCGCTCTATCGCAAATTCAACGATCAGAATGGCGTTTTTGGCGGCAAGCCCGATGGTCGTCAGAAGGCCGACCTTGAAATAAACGTCGTTGCTTTGGCCGAATAGCGTCGCCCCAAGCAAAGCGCCGAAGATGCCGATTGGCACTGACAGCATGACCGCAAACGGGATCGACCAGCTTTCATAGAGCGCCACGAGGCACAGGAAGACCACCAGAACCGAGATTGCATAGAGCGAGGCGGCCTGATTGCCGGACAACTGTTCCTGATAGGAAAGCCCGGTCCATTCATGCGCAAAGCCTGAAGGCAATTGCTTCATCAGATTGTCGATTTCATCCATGGCGACGCCAGAGCTGACACCTTCAGCGGCAGCACCCTGAATTTCCACAGCGGACGAACCGTTATAGCGCTCCAGTCGGGGCGAACCGTATTTCCAGTAACCAGTCGCGAAGGCCGAGAACGGCACCATGGTTCCAGCCGAATTGCGAACCTGCCACTTGGCCAGATCTTCCGGCTGCATGCGGAACGCGCTGTCACCCTGGATATAGACCGGCTTGATGCGTCCCCGGTCGATGAAATCGTTGACATAGGCGCTACCCCAGGCGGTGGAGAGCGTGCTGTTGATATCGGCCAGCGAAACACCGAGCGCACTCGCTTTTTCCTGATCGATATTGATGCCGAATTCCGGTGAATCTTCCTGCCCGTTCGGTCGGGTGCCAGACAGTAGACTGCTCTTGCCGGCAAGCCCCAGCAACTGATTGCGTGCCTCGATCAGCTTGGCATGGCCTGCGCCATTGACGTCCTGAAGGAAGAAATCGAAACCGCTCGAATTGCCCATACCCTGGATGGCTGGTGGCGCAAGCGCAAAGACCTTGCCGTCGCGGATTGTCGAGAAGTATTTCATGGCGCGTGCGGCAACGGCGCTTGCCGAGAGATCGGCGGTCTTGCGCGTTTCGAAATCTTTCAGGCGCACAAAGGCAAGACCGACATTCTGTCCCTGCCCGCCATAGCCGAAGCCGATGACGCTCATGACGCCTTCGACGGCATCCTTCTCCTGATTGAGATAGAAATCCGTCACCTGCTTCATGACGCGCTCGGTACGGTCCTGTGTCGCGCCCACGGGGAGCTGAACGCTGGTCATGAGCGTGCCCTGATCTTCTTCCGGCAGGAACGAGCTTGGCAACCGGTTGAACAGCCAGCCCATAGCGATGACGATCAAAACGAAGATCACCAGGAAGCGCGCCGAACGTGAGAGAATGCCACTGACGCCGCTGCGATAGGCGTTCGTCGTGCGGTCGAAACCACGATTGAACCAGCCCGAAATTCCGCGCTGTTTCGCATGACCATGAACCGGCTTCAAAAGCGTGGCGCATAGTGCCGGTGTCAGGATCAGCGCGACCACCACCGACAGGATCATCGCCGATACGATGGTTACCGAAAACTGGCGATAGATTACGCCGACCGAGCCTCCGAAGAAGGCCATCGGGATAAACACGGCAGAGAGAACCGTCGCGATACCGATCAGTGCGCCGGTGATCTCGCCCATGGATTTGATCGTGGCTTCTCTTGGTGGAAGCCCCTCCTCCTCCATCACGCGCTCGACGTTTTCCACAACGACAATCGCGTCATCCACCAGAAGGCCGATGGCCAGCACCATGGCGAACATGGTCAGCGTATTGACGGAATAGCCGAAGATCGCCAGCACCCCGAAAGTGCCAAGCAGAACCACCGGAACGGCCAGTGTCGGGATAAGCGTCGCGCGGATGTTCTGGAGGAACACCAGCATCACGACGAAGACGAGAACAATTGCTTCAACGAGCGTCTTGATCACTTCCTCGATGGACAGACGCACGAATGGCGTCGTGTCATAAGGATAAACGACCTCCACACCCGCCGGGAGCGTCTCTTGCAGATTGCCGATGGCCGCCTGCACACCTTCGGCGGTGCTGATCGCATTGGCGCCGGTGGCAAGATAAATGCCGATGGCGCCCGAAGGCATGCCGTTATAGCTGGATTTACTCGTATAGCTTTCCGAACCCAGTTCCACGCGGGCCACATCGTTCAGCCGCACCAGAGAGCCATCGGTGGTGCTCTTCAGAATGATATTGCGGAACTGTTCCGGCGTCTGAAGGCGGCTCTGGGCTGTCACAGTCGCATTAAGCTGCTGGCCTTGTTGAGCGGGTATCGCACCGAGCTGACCTGCCGAAACCTGCGTGTTCTGCGCTTCGATGGCTGCGGTAACATCACTCGGCATGAGCGCGTATTTCGTGAGCTTGTCGGGATCCAACCAGATACGCATGGCGTAACCGGCACCGAAAATGCGGGTATCGCCAACGCCTTCAACGCGCTTCAGCGTATCGTTGAGCGTGCTGTCAATATAATCAGCGAGATCGTTCGCCGTCAGCTTCTCATCGGTCGAAACAAAGCCGATGACCATCAAAAAGCTATCGGACGACTTGCTGACCGTGATCCCGGTGCTCTGCACGATTTCCGGCAGCTGTGACTGGACGAGCTGCAGCTTGTTCTGAACCTGCATCTGCGCCACGTCGGGATCGGCGGCGCTGGTGAAGGTCAGCGTGATTGTTGCCGAGCCGGTCGAGGTCGAGTTGGCCGTCATATAGTCCAGATTATCGATGCCGGTCATGCCTTGCTCGATCACCTTGGTGACCGAATTTTCGACCGTTTCGGCATCCGCACCCGCATAGGTGGCGCTGATGCGCACCGTCGTCGGCGCAATCTGCGGATATTGCGAGATGGACAGGGAATTGAGGGCCAGCAAACCGCCAAGCATGATGACGATCGCGATAACCCAAGCGAAATTGGGCCGGTTGATGAAGAAATTCGACATGGTCTATTCCTTCACCGACGCGTTGCTTGCCTGACCCTGAGCAAGCTGGGTGGCGGAATCTTCCGTCGCCTGAGCCTGCTTGCGCTCGCGCACTTCGCCCGTCGTATCGTCGACGGTCACATCCACCGGCTCGACATCCTGACCGGCGCGAACGAGCTGCGAGCCTTCGACAATAACCCGGTCGCCAGCGGCAACGCCGCTGATGACCAGCCAATTGTTGCCGACGCTCTGGCTGACTTCCAGAACACGTTCCTCAACCTTGTTTTCCGCATTGACGAACAGACCGGTCGGCTCGCCCTTGGCGTTGCGAGACACCCCGCGCTGCGGCACGAGGAAACTGTCGGGCGCGACGCCTTCTTCAACCAGTGCACGAACAAACATGCCCGGCAACAGCAGGCGATCAGGATTGGGGAATGTTGCGCGCAGTGTGAAGGTGCCCGTCGTTTCACTCACGGCGGATTCAGCAAATTCCAGCTTGCCCGACAGCGGATAGATCGCGCCGGTTTCGAGTTTCAGGCGAACAGAAACATTTTCGCCGCTGATCTTGATGCGACCGTCCTGAATGGCCTGACGCAGATTGAGAAGATTGGTGCTTGATTGCGTCACATCGACATTGATCGGATCGAGCGTGCGGATCGTGGTCAGCGCCGTGTCCTGGCTGGCTGTCACCAGCGCGCCCGGCGTCAGGGTCGACCGGTCGATGCGTCCCCCGATGGGCGCCTTGATCGACGTATAATCAAGATTGATCCGCGCTGTATCGAGCGCCGCCTTGGCAGCCGCGACATCCGCATTGGCTTGCGCGAGCGACGCGATCGCATTGTCGAGATCCTGCTTGCTGACGGCGTTCTGCTTGATCAAGCCCTGATAGCGCGTCACCATGGATTGTGCGCTTGGCACGGTGGCTTCCGCTTTCTGGAGAGCAGCCGCAGCACTGTCATAGGCAGCCTGATAGCTGGCGGGATCGATCTGATAGAGCGCGTCGCCCTCCTTGACCTCGCCACCTTCCGTAAACAGTCTTTTCTGAATGATGCCGCCAACCTGCGGCCTGACTTCCGCCACCAGCGAGGCCGTCGTACGTCCCGGCATTTCCGCATTGATTGATACCGATTGCGGCTGCAGGGTTACAACACTGACCTGCGGCTTGGGTGCCGCGCCGGCGGCGGTATTCTGGGATTGCTCTTGCGAACAGGCCGACACCAGCAGAAGCGAGGCGGCTGCCAGCGCCATTCCGAAAGACCGCACACCTGGGAGGGGGCGTCGGGACTTGGGATGGGAATTCAGCGGCTGAACCATACTATAGACCTTGTTTATAGAGCGATTTGTTTGCCATCGGTAACGTCACCGTTTGTGTGATACCGTTCGGCGTTTTGTTGGCGATATCGATGCACCCTCCCATGCGCTCGATAATCTCCTTTGCGATAGCCAGTCCAAGCCCGGCCCCGGGATGCATTTTACGGCGTCCCGCATCCACCCGGAAAAACGGCTCGAAGATGCGTCCCATCATCTCCTCGGGAATGCCCGGACCGTTGTCTTCTATAAAAACGATTGCCTTGCCGTTCTTCTCAAAACTCGACACAACCGCGTGATGACCATGGGTTGCAGCATTGATCATCAGGTTGCGTAGCGCCCGTGTCAGCGCAATCGGGTTCGCCTGCACCATGAGCGGCTGCGTGTTCTTTGCTGTCTGCAACTCTGCCGAATAGCCAATAGCGCGCAGTTCCTTGACCAGCTCGCTCACGAGGCGATCCAGCTGCAAAATCTCCGTCGCGCCATTGCTGTCCACTTCTTCGCGCACGAGGCGGATCGCGCTATCAGCAATGGAATCGAGTTCTTCCAGATCGGCCAGCCATTTTTGGCGTTCGGTCTCATCCGTGACGAACTCGGCGCGAAGCCGCATGCGCGTCATCGGTGTCCGCAGATCGTGACCGGCGGCGGCCACCAGCCGCATACGGCTTTCCATCGCGGCTTTAAGCCTTGTCGAAAGCTGGTTGATGGCCTTTGCGGTGGCTCGCACCTCGCCCGATCCCGTCTCGGGGATCAGCGGCAGCACACCATCCGGCCCGATACGCGTGACCGCGCCTTCCAGCAGGCGCAGGGGTTTGGTAATCTTGTCGGCGGCAAATAATGAAATGGCCGCGCTGCCCAGAACGATCAGACAGATCCACAGTGCCAGCACCCGGGCCGCTCCATCCGGTGGGCCCATTTGCGGGATTTGCAGGATCAACCATTGCTCTTCACCAAGCTTGACAGAAACATTCTCCGTTCTCGGTGTATCTGCGTGACTGACGATTATCGGCCAGTTTTTACCATTCGCCGCCAATGCGCGTGAAATGAAACTTGTGCCTCTTTCATCGACGTCATTATCGACCGGCTGCTTTTGAAGCCTGAAACCGAGCTTCTCCGCCTCCTCGGGGTTCTTATCGAACAACGAAACGAGCAGGATGATCTGGCGCGCCAGCGGATCAGATGTCAGTTCGCGCGACGGCGGGCTGAGCACACGGTCTGCCGCAAAAGTCGCAAGCCCCACAACGGCGACAATGGCGCAGATCAACAACAACGCGATGCGATTACGCAATGTGTTCATCGTGTCACGACCGATGTCTTGACCGGGATCGTCAGCTGATAGCCGCCATTGCGAACAGTTTTGAACACATCTCCGGCCTGACTGTCATCCAGTTTACGGCGCAACCGGCTCATAAGCACGTCAATCGAGCGATCCAGCGGCCCGCGACCGCGCCCCTGGGTAAAATCGAGCAATTGATCGCGTGACAGCAAACGACCCGGTCGTTCCACGAACACTTTCAGCAGGTCGAACTCGGCCGCCGTCAGTTCAAGCTGGACGCCGTCTTCCCTGGTGACGGCACGCAATTGGGGATCGAGCGTGAAAACACCGAAATGGAAGATCGTCACATCATCGTTCGGGGATAGCACCACATGCTGGCTACGGCGCAATACGGCCTTGATACGCGCCGTCAGCTCGCGCGGATTGAACGGCTTGCCGAGATAATCATCCGCGCCGATTTCCAGACCGATGATGCGGTCCACATCTTCCTTCAAAGCAGTCAGCAGAATGACCGGAATGCTGGGCTCCCGATCCCGCAGCCGCCTGCAAATGTCGAGGCCGGAACCATCCGGCAACATGACATCGAGAACGATCAGGTTGGGGTTCGTCTCCGCAAGACGCTTTTCACATTCGCGTCTATCACCGGCCACCGAAACACGAAACCCCTGCTCGCTGATATAGCGAGACAGAAGAGATCGAATTTCCGGGTCATCATCGACAATCAGTATATGCGGAGGAACACTCATTCAGACTCGTGTCGTTTAACAGTCAGCTATTATTGGCAGACAATATAACTGTTTCACGACGAGTATTTCCTGTTTTTTTGTAACCGAATATTTCCACACAAAAGTCAGCAACATTCAGCAACAAATCAGCCGGAAAAAGCCTCCGCAGCAACACTGCGGCGGGAAGGAACCACAACACGTCAACGTGAACCAAAGCCACAGACCGTCGCGCGACGTCCGATAGTAATCAGGCTCTTTCGCTGATCACACGCCGCAAAAGAGTGTTGGCCGTATCGATATCCGTACTCTCAAATTCCCTGAACAATTTCTGATGCACGCCATCAAGGAGCTTTTGCATGATGGAAACGACACGGCGCCCCTCTTCAGTCAACCTGATCCGGTTCGCCCGCCTGTTGTTTTCATCCACCTCGCGACGCGCGAGCTGAAGCGCCTCGAGTGAATCGATCATCCGCACCAGCGATGCCGCCGTGAGTCCCATTTCTGTTGCGATATCAATCTGCTTGGCGCCGTCCCCAACATGCGCGATCCAGAACAGGCAAGCCGCGATCCCCGAATCAAGCCCCAGATCCAGCAAGGCCTCGTTTGCGAGTGACCGCCATATTTTTGCGGAAACAAGTATATTTGCCATCAAATCCCGCAACAAAGTCAATTTTTCTGCGTCAATTGTCATTGATAATACTTCTTTTCTAAACACTAGCCCCTCAAGGCACGATTAAAACCTCTCATTCTGAAATGAATGATTATACCATCAGTCAAACTCTAAAAATCGCAACTTTTTGAAAAATAATGAGAATTTTATAATTAGCCTACCAATTATTATCTGGATGAAATTTTCTGAAGCAAATACGGTTGATATAACAATAAAGTATAAATTATTATACATTATATAAATTGGTATCTTTACTGCAACATTATAGCAATTAGTTTCTGTATTACTTTTGAATTTGTTGAGAATGAGAAGTTGCCGCTGTATAAATGGCCTCACAAAATTCACGCTGAATCGAGGCAACTCTTATGAAAATGAAGACCGTTCTGATCTCTACGGCTGCGACGATGATCTCCTTTTCATCCTATGCTGCCGACGCAATCATCTCGCCAGAGCCGGAAGGCGTTGAGTATGTGCGTGTTTGCGATGCCTATGGCGCGGGCTATTTCTATATCCCAGGCACCGAAACGTGCCTGCGCATCCACGGTTATGTCCGTTATGACATTATGGGCGGTGACGATGTCTACTCTGGCATTGATCGCGAAGGCTGGGACAAAACTGCCCGTTTTGCGCTTCGCACTTCGACCGGTTCGGAAACCGAATTCGGCACCTTGAAGACTTTTACTGAAACCCGCTTCAACTATTGGGCAAACAGTTCCGGCATCAGCGATGTATATGGTGATGCGGATTCGGATGTTGTCCTGCGATATGCCTTTATCGAACTCGGCGGACTGAGGGTCGGTATCGACGACTCGGAATTCCACACCTTCACCGGCTATCTCGGCGATATCATCAATGATGACGTGGTTTCACCCGGCGCTTATCGCACCGGCAAGATCTCATACACATTTGGAGGCAGCAGCGGCTTTTCCGCAGTCATTGCCCTCGAACAGGGTGGCGACAATGATGGCGGCTATATCAACCCTGACGGTCACGATTATACCATTGACGGCTATGTGCCGCATGTCGTCGGCGGATTGAAATATGCGGGCGGCTGGGGGACAATCGCTGGTGTTGTGGCCTATGACTCAGTCATTGAAGCGTGGGCTGCCAAGGTCCGCGGCGACGTCAATCTGACCGACCGTTTCTCGCTCTGGCTGCAGGGCGCATATTCTTCGGAAGACGATCCGGATCAGATGTATGGCCAGTGGGGCGGCGACTGGGCTGTGTGGGGCGGCTTGAAATTCAGGGCTACCGATAAGGTGGCATTCAATCTGCAAGGCGCACATGATGATTGGGGCAAGACGGCCGCTGCGGCCAACATCGCCTATCAGATCGTTCCCGGTTTCACCATCACGCCGGAAATCAACTACACCAAATTCGGCGGCGAGTGGAAACGCTACGAAGCCGATGTGCGAGACAATACGGTTAACGATGCATGGGGCGGCACAGTTCGCTTTCAGCGGTCGTTTTAATGATCAATACTTGAAACAGGTCGAGCATAATCCGACATCCATTGTGATGATCTGACCTCCAGTCGAGATAACATCACAAAAGGGCAGCGACAGACTCCTGTCTGTCGCTGCTTTCCATATAGCAAGCAATGATCAGTTTTTTGCTTTACGCTGACAGCCTTCCATAGCTGGCCAGCACTTCGCGCAGCTTATCGTGATCGATAGCCTGAACCCGCAGGCGATCATAGGAAGTCCCGCCCATGTCTTCTGCGGTCAGCATCGCATTGACCACCGCTTCCTCCACGCTGTCGACCGCAGCGAGATAGAAAGGATCGAGCGGTTCGTCATTGACGACTTCCATCTGGAGGAAAGGCTCGGAGCGATGCTGCATCGGGCGCTGATTGGCCGTCGAGAAGGCCAGGAAAATATCGCCTGAATTATTGCCGCCCGGTGTACCGTTGCGACCGATACCAAGCGCTGCGCGGCGCGCCAGCCGCTGCAGTTGATGCGGCATCAGCGGCAAGTCGGTTGCCAACACCACGATGATGGAACCGCGCTCCTGCAACTGGCTTTGCGGGGTGCCGTCGCGCATGTGCTGGCCAACCGGAACACCGGCAATCGTCAGCCAGTCGCGCTGACCATGATTGGCCTGCACCAGCGCACCAATGGTGAAGCTGCGACCGCCGAACTCCACGACGCGCGAGGCCGTGCCCGTACCGCCCTTGAAGCCATAGGTGATCATGCCCGTACCGCCGCCGCAATTGCCTTCCTGCACCGGGCCGGGGGCAACGCTGTCGAGCGCCTTGCGCACGTCGGCTTCCGTCACCGGGAAGCAGTTAATGTCGTTCAGCACGCCGTCATAGGTCTCGGCAATAACTGGCATGATCCAGAGAAAATCATCGGTCTGGTAGGTCGAGGCATAGCGGTCGACCATCCAGCGCGTGGTGGCGTGATGAGCCATGCCGATGCCGTGCGTATTGGTGATGACGACGGGGCCAAGGAAGTAACCGCCATCTGCGATCCAGTGCGTGCCGGTCATTTCGCCATTGCCATTGAAGCGATGAACACCGGCATAGACAGGAACCGGCGTTTCAGACTGCATATGCGGCAGAATGGCGGTCACGCCGGTGCGCACCGGACGCTTGCGGCCCGGGCGTGGCTCGTTCTCAATGATCGTCTGGAAGCCGACGCCGATGCCATCGACATCGGTGATTGCATTATTTGGGCCGGTGCGCCCGTTGAAAGGAATGCCGAGATCGCGGCCACGCGGTTTACGGATAGGTGTCTGTGAAGTCATATTATTTCTGCCGAGAACGAAGATAGAGACCGAGCGAAGCCACGACGAATGAGAAGGTCAGCATCATGACGGCGATCGCGTTGATTTCCGGTTTGATGCCGCGCCGCAGCATGGCGAAGATAAACATCGGCAGGGTCGTAACATCAACACCAGCGATGAAATAGGTGATGACGAGGTCATCCATGGAAATAATGAAGGCAAGCAGCGCGCCGCCGAGAATGCCGGGCATGAGTTGAGGCATCACGACCTTGCGGAACGTCGTCCATTCATTGGCGCCGAGATCAGCCGATGCATGTTCCAGCGTACGGTCCATACCGGCCAGCCGGGCCGAAACCACAATGAACACATAAGAGATCAGAAACGTGCATTGTCCGATGACGATCGTGGTCAAGCCCAGATGAATACCTGCATTGACGAAGAAGATCAGCAGCGCAATGCCCAGCACGATATCCGGCATCAACATCGGCATGAAAAGCGTCACCTGATAGAAGCGCTTTCCCAGAAAATTGTAGCGATGCATAGCCAGCGCCAGCGCTGTTCCGAGAACGGTCGAGATGAGCGTCGTTGAAATCGCAATTTTCAGACTGTTGAACACGGCCGCCACAAGCTGGTCGGTCGATTCAATATAGAGCGCGCTTTCGGAAACCCCTGTCTTGAAACCAAGCACCTGTGCATACCAGTCGGTGGTAAAGCCGCTCCACACCATCATGTTCACCGGATTCGCGTTGAACGAATAGACGATGATGAGCGCAAGCGGGATATAGATGAAGGCGAAGAACAGGGCGACGTAGAGCAGCAATCCGCCATTGAAGAGAGTACGGGCGATTTTCATGAATATCTCCCCTTACCGCGACAGCGCTTCGGCGGCATTACGCCGGTTGGTCAAAAGCACATAGAACAAGAGCAGCACCAGCATGACGGCCATCACCATCATGGCGAGCGCCGATCCGAACGGCCAATTGCGCGCCGACAGGAACTGCCCTTCAATGAGATTGCCCAGCATCATCACCTTGGCACCACCAAGCACGGCAGGCACGACGAAATTTCCAAGCGACGGAATGAAGACAATCACCGAACCGGCGGCAATACCGGGTGCGGTCAGCGGCAGCACAATGCGGAAAAATGTCCGCACCGGACCCGCACCCAGATCAAGCGACGCCTGCACCAGACGCCAGTCCAGCTTTTCAATGCTGGCATAGACCGGCATGAACATGAATGGCAGAAACACATAGACCATACCCAGCACGATGGCCCCGTCGGTATAGATCATGTCGAGCGGGCGCGAAATGATACCGAGCGACATCAGCGTTTCATTGATGAGGCCTGTCGGGCGCAGGATCATCACCCAGACGAACAACCGCACGATCAAGCTGGCGAAGAACGGCAGGGTAATGAGGAAAATGCAGAAATTCTTCCAACGGTCGGGAAGCCTGCTGATGTAGAACGCGGCAGGATAAGCGACCAGCAAGGCGGCGATGACCGTCACGATTGCGATCCGGACCGAGCGAAAGAAAATCGACAGATAGATAGGGTCGTATTCCTCGAATGCCGGGTCGGCAAAACCCAGAATGCGCCCGAAATTATGCGGGTAGAACTCCCATTCGACACCGCCATAAAGGCCGGGTGCGAGGAAGCTCGTCACCACCATAATCCCGAGTGGAATGGCGAAGAAGACCATCAGGAACAATGTGGCCGGTCCAAGAAGAACCGACAGTTGCAAGCGCCGCAGGGCAGCGAGATTCATTGCGCGCCCTCCCCTTCACAAAGAAGGTGGACCGTAGCCGGATCGTAATACCAGCGCGCAGCCTGCCCCGGCTGCAGATCATTGACCGTGTTTCTGTCCACAGCCGGAATCTGCGCCATCAGCCTGCGCCCGGAAGCGAGCCGCCCAAGCAGTTCGAATGACGAGCCGACAAAGACAATCTGGTCGAGCGTGACATCAAGCGCGCCATGTCTTTCATTGCGCGCGACAAGCGAAAAATTTTCAGGCCGCAGAAGTGCGGTGCCCTTGCCCTTGGCTTTGCCGTCACCGTCGTGATGCAACACCGTCCCATCCCCCAATACAAAACCGTTGGCGTCGGCTTGTCCTTCCAGCAGATTGCTGGCCCCAACGAAATTGGCGACGAAGGCATTGACCGGGCGGTCATACACAATCCGCGGCGCATCCAATTGCTGGATGCGCCCGTTGGAAAGTACCGCCACGCGATCCGACATGGTCAGCGCTTCCTGCTGGTCGTGGGTGACGAAGATGAAGGTAATACCCAATTCGTGCTGCAAGGTTTTTAGTTCGAGCTGCATCGCCTCGCGTAGATTCTTGTCGAGCGCAGATAGCGGCTCATCCAGCAGCAGGACCTTTGGCCGCGCCACAATGGCCCGGGCCAAAGCAACGCGCTGCTGCTGGCCGCCTGAGAGCTGTCGCGGCAAGCGTGCTTCCATACCGGCCAGTCCCACCATCTGCAAAACAGCCCTGACGCGCTCCGTGCGCTCGACCTTCCCGACACCCGCGACTTCGAGAGCATATCCGGCGTTCTGCCCGACGCTCATATGCGGAAACAGCGCATAGTTCTGAAAGACCGTATTGACCGGGCGGCGATAAGGTGGACGGTCCGTCATGTCGACGCCGTCGATCTCGATCCGCCCGCTATCCAGTGCGGCAAATCCGCTGATTGCCTGTAGCAACGTCGTTTTGCCGCAACCCGACGGGCCCAGCAATGTGATGAATTCATTCCGACCGATATCCAGATCGATACCGTCCAGTGCCCTAACCTCGCCGCCCTCCGGACTGGCAAAGGTCTTGGCGGCTGACACCAGCCGCACAATCGCATCGCGCATTTTTCGTTCCCCGAAATGTTATTGAACTAACTCTTGCGTGATTTGGTTATGTTGATACCATATTCCGGTACAAGTCAACGCCTCGAAGACCCATCCTTTCCGTCACCAGCGTTAGGCCGGAAATGCTGGGACCTTTGAGAAAAATGTGACAAACGACAAGGGGAACTACTATGATGACCTTCAAGGGTGCCGTTCAGCGCCTTGGGCTGATTGCGCTTACGGTTATGGGCATGTCTACCGGCAAGAGCTTGGCGGACGAGCTGAACATCTATAACTGGGGCGAATATATCAATCCCGCTGTTCTTCAGAAGTTCGAGGAAGAGACCAAGATCAAGGTCAACCTTTCCACCTATTCCTCCAATGAAGAAATGCTGGCCAAGATTCAGGGCGGCGCCAGCGGCTACGACATCGTGTTTCCGTCCGTGCATATGCAGGACATTATGGCCAAGCTCGATCTGCTGGCAAAGACCGATATCAATACCTATGAGGGCTTCAAGAACATTGATCCGAAGTTCCTTCGCGCCAAGAGCGATCCGAAGGGTGAATATTGCCTGCCCTATGCCTTTGGAACGGTCGGCATTCTCTATAACCGGCGCGTCCTCGGCAAAGACGTCACCGGCTGGAAAGACCTGCTGGCGACGGTCAAGGAAAAGGGGCTCAAGATCACCCTTCTCGACGATATGCGCGAAGTGCTGAGTGTTGGCCTCATCCTCAACGGCAATTCCGTGAATTCGACCGACCCGGCGCAACTCCAGAAAGCCGCCGATACCGTGATCGAGATGAAGCCTTATGTGGCCGCTTTCACTTATGACTCCCGACCGATGGTTGGCGCGGGCGATGTTGCCGCCGCACATTTCTTCGTCGGCAGCATGATAGACGTCTTCGGCAATCCGAAGGACTTGGGTTACGTGATCCCTGAAGAGGGTGGCACCATGTATCAGGAAGATATGTGTGTTCTCAAAACGCCGCCAAACAAGGACAATGCCGTCAAGTTCATGCAGTTCTATACACGGCCTGAAATTGCGGCACTCAATGTTGCACAGCAGACCAACGGCACCCCCAATGTGCCAGCCCGCCAGCTGACGCCAGACAACATTAAAAACAGCAAGGAAATCAACCCGACCGACGATACGATGAAGCGACTTCAGATTTTCGAGGATCTGGGCTCCGGCGTCCGCCAGCTCGACCGGGTATGGACAAAGGTGAAAACGGCACAATAAGCTGTTGCATCGCCTCCAGTCGCCATCGGCGCGACTGGAGAACATCCCGAAAATTGTGAGACAGTTTCTGGACAAGATACGCTCAAAAACAAATAGATAGAGCGGCTCTGGCGATTCAGTTCCAGAGGAAACCGCTCTGGAGTTTACGGGAGGGGGTAAGGTTTGGCTAAAGACATTCTCGTACGCCTGCAAAGCGCAGAGCTACGCAAATCCAAGGCCGACAAGCTGATTGCCAGCTATATCGAGCGCAACATCGCCGACCTTCCATTCGAGACGGCCAAGTCCATTGCCGAACGGCTTGGTATTTCCCAGATGACGGTGGGTCGCTACCTGCGGCGGCTGGGCTTCGACGGCCTGGAGGAAATGAAAACCGCACTCAGGCGCGGGCGTTCCAATCCGGCATGGCAGGTGAAAGGGCCAGTCGCCCGGCTTCAGCAGGATTTTCGCGAAGGCAAATTGCTAGCAGGTCTGGTGCAACAGCAGATCGAGAACCTCGGCACAGTCTACGAATTGACCACTCGGCCGGAATGGCAGCAGACCATCGATGCTCTGATCGAAGCACGCGAAGTCTATGTTGCCGCCTATCAAAATGTGCGCGGCATCGCGCAATATTTTTCGTCGCAACTTTCCTATTCGCGCCCCGGCGTCTCCTTCATGGACGGACTGAACGGCACCTATGCGGAACTTCTGGATGGGTCCGTCGCAAACCGTGTGCTGTTTCTGCACGATGTGCGCCGTTTCGCCTCCAAGGCGCGCCCGCTGGCGGTCGAAGCGCGCCGCGTCGGCGTGAAGGTCATCCTGTTGACCGACGAATTCTGCCCATGGGCAAGCGAAGTTGCCGACATTGCGCTCATCGTCCCCGGTTCTCACGGTCCGCTGTGGGACGGCGCGGCGACGATGACGGCAATCATGGATCTTATGTTATCGCATATCATCATTCTGCTCGGCAGTGCAGTCGATGAACGGGTGCAGCAACTGACCCGCTTGCAGGATATTTTCGGCGACTTCGAGAGCTAGGTTTTCACCTGCTCCACGAATTCGGCTATGGATACGGTTCTGTTTTCAGCCCCTGCTGTCTGTATGGCCAGCACGGTTGCGAGTGTCATCATGCCATCGCGTGCAGACACCAGCGGCTCCACCTCACGACGGATAACCGATAAAAAATGGTCGAGCTGATTGACATAGGCACGCGACCCATCCAGCGAAACATGCTGGCGCAGAAGCGGGTCCTGCCAGTTGCCATCCGGGTTTTCGTGACGCCACAAATCCATGCCAGGCGCAGTCAGGCAACCTTTCGTACCGCCGAAATAATAGGTGTTCTCCGGCTGATGCGGGAAGTAAAGCGCTTGCCCCGCAGCCGTATCCCAGTTGAAAGGCGAGACCACCGTATCGCTCATCAGGAAACTGCCGAGCGCACCGTTTTCAAACCGGAGTGCGATACTGGCCGTGTCTTCCACTTCAAACGCACGGACGGCATTGGATGTGAATGCCTGTACGGAATGGATATCGCCGCAAATATATCGCAGGCAATCAATGTCGTGGATCAGATTGATCAATAGCGGTCCGCCACCTGCCCGGCGACGCCAATCCACGTTGAAATAGTGCTCCGGCTTGTCGGTAAGCCACATGCCGTGCACGGCAACCAGTCGACCGATTGTTCCTTCGGCAAGCAATTGCCTGCTTTTCTGAATATCGGGGCTGTGCCGGCGCTGATGCCCAACCAGCACCGGCACGCCCGAACTTTCGCTGGCCTGCACCAGTGCAATGGCGGATTCGAGCGTATCGGAAATCGGCTTTTCAACGAGACAGGCAATATTGCGCTCAACGCAGGCAAGCGCCGCCTTAACATGCAATGCATTTGGCGATGCGATGATAACACCATCGGGTTTCACATCGTCCAGCATCGCTTCGAAATCAAGAAAATGACGAATGCCAATGGCAGAAGCATAATGCACGCTTTCGTCCGACACATCGGAGATCGCAACCAGTTCCGCATTCGGATTTGCCGCTATCAACGTGACATGTTCACGGCCAATCAAGCCTGCGCCAATCAGCGCGATACGATGCGGCGCCATCAGCACACGTCCTTTCGGCCAGGCAGAAGTGTGATCTTCAAAGCGCGCAATTTATCAAATGATCTGTCCGTCATTTTTCCTCCCCAGAATATCTTCAGCAGCTCCCACGATCAGGGACGATCAACAGATCATCCGAGAAAGTCTCAAACCTTGCCGCAAGACAGGATATCACATTGTAACCGGAACGCGAGACATGTATGATAAAGTGTCAAATATCTGAGATATCCTCTAATGCGTTACGAATCCTCCAATGAGTCCATTGCTGAAAGCTGCTATCGCCGCATTCGGACCGATATTATCTTCGGGCGTCTGGCGCCCGCGCAACGGTTGCGGCTGGAAAGCCTGAAGGATTCCTACGACACCAGCGTCAGCACGCTGCGTGAAATTCTCAACAGGCTGTCGTCGGAAGGCTTTGTCGTCGCAGAGGGGCAGCGCGGCTTTGAAGTCGCCCCCATGTCGGATGCCGATCTCAAGGAAATCGCAGCCCTGCGCCTGTTGCTGGAAACCCATGCGCTCGAACAATCCTTCGCTTTCGGCGGCATGGACTGGGAAGCGCAACTGGTCTCCTCGCACTATAAGCTGGCGCGGATGGAACAGATCATGGCGTCAGGTGACGCCAGCCGGGCAGAAGAATGGAAGCGCTATGACTGGGAGTTTCATCAGGCATTGATCTCGGCCTGCGGTTCCCGGTTGCTGATGGAAACCCATGCCACCGTCTTCGACAAATATCTGCGCTATCAGATGGTTGCACTGTCCTATCGCGGCGACGTCGCCGAAAAGGAACACAAGCAGTTGCTGGACGCTGCGCTGGCGCGCAATGCGACTGAAGCAAAAGCCATTCTTATCAAACATATAGATGGCGGCGTCCAACATGCGCTGGCCGGGGGCACGCTGCCCTGATCGGCTGCCCTTCCCGCTATCGTTATTGAACGTGACCGCCACGCAAAAGGAAACACCATGCTGCGGGAAGACAGTACATCCACCGAAACCGTCAGCGATGTGGTTTTCCGGCAGATCCGCAAGGACATCATCTCGGGAACGTTACCGCCACGAGCCAAGATCAAGCTTGAACAGGCGAAAGAGCGCTATTCGATCAGCGTTTCGTCGCTGCGCGAAATCCTCAACCGGCTGACCACGGAAAATCTCGTAGTGGCCGAGGGGCAGCGCGGCTTTGAAGTCAGCCCCGCCTCCCGTAAGGAACTGGAGGAACTGGCCGATCTGCGCGGAGTTCTCGAAACCCATGCCATCGCGCTTTCCTTTGCAGCTGGTGACCTTGAATGGGAAGGCCGTATCGTTGCGGCCCACCACAAGCTCGCGGCGGCCGAAAGAGTTCTGCTTGCAGGCGATGCATCGCGCACCATCGACTGGGTTCGTTACGACTGGGAATTTCATCAAGCCATCGTGTCGGCATGCGATTCAGAAACGCTGCTGACGGCACTATCCTCGGTGTTTGACCGCTTTCTGCGCTATCACATGCTGGCGCAGACATTCCGCGGACGCCCTGTCGTGGACGACCACAAATTGCTGTTTGAACTGGCTGTTGCACGCGATGTCGAAGGTGCGCAAGCGGTTATACGCCGCCATATACAAAGCGGCGTAGACCACATCCTCAAAAGCGGACGTATCGCCTGATCCACCATCCGCCCAATCACACCGGGTGTGGCGCCGATCAGGAAAAATCGTTTTATGTAAAATTCAAAATCTCATATGATTTCGATAAACTCGGTTGATTTGCCAAGCATCATCTGCCAAACATATAATCATACGGCCATCTGATCCACGGGAGAGGATCGATAGAGCGCCAGTTTTTGGGAGGAGGAACAAATGTTTAAGTCCATGCTGACACGTCGTCACATGATGCTGGGCGCGGCAGCGCTGGTTGCAGCCGTTGGGCTCGCCAAGCCTGCATCAGCCATTACGCCAGAAGAAATCAAGGCGCGCGGCAAGCTCATCGTTGGCATTCAGGGCGACAATCCGCCATGGGGTTTTGTGACGAGCGCAGGCCAGCAGGATGGCCTCGACGCCGATATCGCCACTTTGTTCGGCAAGGAACTCGGCGTTCCGGTCGAATTCGTTCCGCTTGAAGTCAACAACCGCATTCCCGCCCTGACCACCGGCCGCGTTGACGTGCTGTTCGCAACCATGGCCATGCTGCCGGAACGCGCCAAGGCTGTGCAGTTCAGCAAGCCCTATGTGGCCAATGCCATTGTGCTGATCGGCCCGAAATCCATGTCGATCAAGACCAATGACGACATGGCCAATCTCACCATTGGCGTTGCCAAAGGCGCTGCACAGGACACGCAGGTTACCAAAAACGCGCCATCCAGCGCCACCATCCGTCGTTATGACGGCGATGCGCCAAGCGTACAGGCTCTGGCGTCCGGTCAGGTGCAGGCGCTTGGCGGAAACATCTTCTATATGGATCGCGTCGAAAAGGCTCGTCCGGGTGAGTTCGAAAACAAGCTGGAATTCCAGAAGCTCTATAACGGCGCTTGCACGCGTCTGGGCGAAAAGGAACTCAACGCTTCGATCAACACCTTCATCGACAAGATCAAGGACAATGGCGAGCTGAAGAAAATCTACGACAAGTGGATGAAAGTGCCTGTTCCGGAATTCCCGGAAAAGCTTGAAGGCGTTTCCTTCACGGCGAACTGATAATTCAGCGCTCCTGATTGCAGACGCTGGCTGACAGCATTTTCGGCAAAAGCGCGAAGCCGCTTTGCGTTAAAATGCATAAAAACGAGAATTGGTGAGGCTCCGGGGGGGCGCTTCTCCGATTAACAAACGCCAGCGTCTGCAACCGTTTCCTCATGTCGTAAGACGGCCTGCCCGCCGTTTCGGGAAGCACCATGTCCAGAACCATCTTTATCTTGAACGGCCCCAATCTCAATCTGCTCGGTGAGCGCGAGCCGACAGTCTATGGCACCACGACTCTTGCCGATATTCGCGACCGCGCAACACAAGTGGCCGAGGCGCTTGGTTATACGGTCGATTTTCGCCAGACCAATTTTGAGGGCGAGCTGGTGGAAAGCGTGCATCAGGCCCGGAAGGAAGCTTGCGGCATCATCGTCAATCCGGCGGGATATACATTCACATCGGTCGCCTTGCTTGACGCCTTGAAGATGTTCGACGGCCCGAAGATCGAGCTGCATATTTCGAACGTCCATGCCCGTGAGAGCATCTACCACAATTCCCTCATTTCACGGGTCGCGACCGGCATCCTGATCGGGTTCGGCGCAAACGGTTACGAGCTGGCCGTGCAAGCCATGGCAAAGATGGTCGACAAAGACTGACCGACAGACATCTGGCCGCACCGGCCAATTGGAGCAAAGAGAACAACGGCGACCAGAAAGACGACCCGTCGCCCAAGGCTCAGGGCCTGTTGTTCAAAAGCAAACAGACAGAGCGAACGATGAATTATACTCTGGATTTCACGCCGGTCATCGATGGCCTCCCCAACCTGCTGCTCGCCTGTTTGGGAACCTTTACCATGGCTATATTCGGCATGTTGCTGGCAATCGTCATCGGCATTGGCGGCGTCCTGCTGCGCGGCTCACGCTACTGGTTTCTGCGCTGGCTGGTCATCGGCTTTGTCGAACTCATCCGCAACACGCCATTTCTCGTCCAGATCTTCTTCATCTATTTCGCATTGCCGCTTGCCGGTGTCCGGCTCGATCCGACGCCAACCGCCATCATCGCGCTAGGCATCAATGGCGGGGCCTATGCCATCGAGATCATTCGCGGCGGGGTTCAATCCATTCCAAAGGGCCAGATCGAGGCTGGTATCGCGCTTGGTCTGCACAAGGCGCAGGTTTTCCGGTTGATTGTGCTTAAACCGGCGTTGCGGGCGATTTTTCCGTCGCTGACAAGCCAGTTTATCCTGTTGACGCTGACAACCAGCATTGCCTCGGCAATCTCGGCCTATGAACTGACTTCCGTTGCCCAGCGCATCGAATCCGACAGCTTCCGCAGCTTCGAGGTCTATTTTACCGTCACGGCGTTCTATCTGGTGATTTCCTGGGTCATGATGCGCCTCTTCTCCTTCATCTCGGCGCGCTATTTCGCCTATCCGGTCAAGTAGGAGTTTCCCCATGGGTCACGATGAATTCGTCTTCCTGCTGATCGGATTGAAGTGGACCGTTGCGCTTTCGGCCGTTGGTTTTGTCTGCGGCTGCACGGCAGGTCTCGGCATTGCCTTGCTGCGTACTTCGGGCATTCCAGCACTGGAACGGATGACGGCAACCTATATCGCGGTGTTTCAGGGAACACCGCTTTTGATGCAGCTCTTTGTGGTCTATTACGGCCTTGCGCTCATCGGGCTGAAACTCGATGCATGGCTTGCCGTTGCCATCGGCCTGACGCTGCATGCCAGCGCCTATCTGGGCGAAATATGGCGCGGCTCCATTGAAGCGGTTCCCAGGGGCCAGACGGAAGCCGCGAAAGCGCTCAGCCTTCGCTATTTCTGGCGCATGAAGGACGTGATCCTGCCACAGGCGATCCGCATTTCGCTGCCTGCCACCATTGGCTTTCTGGTGCAGCTGATCAAGGGAACATCGCTTGCCTCCATCGTCGGCTTTACCGAGCTGACGCGGGCCGGAAACATTATTTCCAACCAGATTTTCGAACCGCTCACCGTCTTCGGCATTGTTGGCGCACTCTATTTCCTGATGTGCTGCCCGCTGACGATTTTCGGCGCGCATCTTGAACGCAAATTTGCCGCGTCGAGCCGCTGACCACCACGACACCGCCCGGAGTGACCCGATGATCCACCAGCCCTCTGCCGAGACTTCCGATGCGATGATCCGCTTGCAGAATGTCGAGAAATGGTACGGCAATTTTCAAGCCTTGCACGACATCAATCTGGCTGTGGGCAAGGGAGAAAAGATCGTTCTTTGCGGACCGTCCGGCAGCGGAAAATCGACGCTCATTCGCTGCATCAACCATCTGGAAACCTACCAGAAGGGCGAAATCCACGTCGGCGGTATTCTGCTTGGTCATGCGGGCAAATCCATTGATGCTGTACGCCGCGAGGTGGGCATGGTGTTCCAGCAGTTCAATCTCTTCCCGCATCTCACCGTGCTGCAAAACTGCATGCTGGCGCCGATGCGCTCGCTTAAGGCCAGCAAGGCAGATGCGGAAAAGAGCGCCAAGGCGCTTTTGAACCGCGTGAAAATTCTGGAGCAGGCCGACAAATTCCCGTCGCAACTTTCAGGCGGTCAGCAGCAGCGCGTCGCCATCGCCCGGGCGTTGTGCATGAAGCCGAAGGTCATGCTCTTCGACGAACCGACCTCCGCGCTCGACCCGGAGATGGTCAAGGAAGTGCTCGACACCATGGTCAGCCTTGCGGATGAAGGCATGACGATGATCTGCGTCACCCATGAAATGGGCTTTGCCCGGCAGGTGGCCGACCGCGTGATCTTCATGGCCGAAGGCGCAATTATCGAACAGGCTTCTCCGGACGAATTCTTCGCCAATCCGAAGCAGGAACGCACGCGCAAGTTTCTGGGCGAGCTATTGCATCACTGACCGTATCAAAGCGTCGTTCCGCCTGCGCCGGGCATGGCGCGAAATAGTGAAGCGCCGGAAACATCGCGCAATATCTGGATCAGCATTTGCAGCGATCCCGAACTGACCGTGTCCGTCCGCATTGTCAGGCCCACCGGGCCAACAGTTTCGCTGGTATCGATCGGCAACATGACCAGCTTGCCTTCTGCCACATCGCGCGCGACAACACCTTCGGAAATGATCCAGATCGCGTCGCTGTCGCGAACAAAAGCGCGCCCGAAAGCATCCGATACGGTTTCAACCTGAATGGGCAGCGCGCCGATGCCGTTGGCGATCAGCAGCCGTTCCACAAAGGGGCGGATGATCGAATTTTGCGTCGGCATCAGCACTGGATAATCCGCCAGATGATCGAAGACCGGTCGCCCGTCAGTGAGCGGATGCCCTGCCCGGACCAGAAACCGCACCTGCTCGGAATAAAGATGTTCGAAGGAAAAGCCGGTCATCTTTTCTGGCGCGGCCAGACGCCCGACAACAAGATCGAGATCGCCAACGCGCAATTGCTCCAGCAGAACCGCGTTCTCGCCCGTAACGATCTTCACACGACTGCCCGCCTTTTCCGCCAGAAACAGGCTCATGGCCTTGGGCATGATACGGGTGGAAACTGTCGGCAAGGCACCGATACGGATCGGCGGGCCGGAACCGTCCAGCTCATGCGAGACGGAATCGAGCCCCTGCCGCAAGGCCGTCAACGCCGTCCCTGCATGGCGCAAAAACACCTCGCCGAAGCGTGTGAGGCGGATACCACGACCGTCACGCTCCAGAACCGGAACACCCAGCACATCCTCCAGCTCGCGGATTGTCTTGGTGACGGCGGGCTGGCTGATATTCAAAATCTCAGACGCCTTGACCACGCTCTTCTGCCGCGCCACTTCAACGAAGGTGTGCAGATGGCGAAACTTGATCCTGTTCCCGATCACGTGATTAGATAACCTATAAGTTATGATTTCGACTGATAATATCATTTTACTTAACCAATTGGAAAGCGCAACAGTGCTGCTCAAGAGGAGAAAGCCGTGCAATTCGCCAATGTAAATGACGTCGTCCTTCACTATGCTTTGCAGTGGAGCGGGGATGAAAAGCCTGTTCTGGTTTTCATCAATTCGCTGGGAACCGACTTGCGCATCTGGGATGATGTTCGGGCAAGGCTCGGCAACGATATCCCGACGCTGGTTTACGACAAGCGCGGACACGGCCTTTCCGATACCGGTAGCACCCCTTACACAATCGCGCTTCTGGCGCAGGACCTGATCGCGCTTCTCGAAAAGCTGTCGATCCGCCGCGTGGTTCTGTGCGGCCTTTCGGTTGGCGGTCTGATTGCGCAGGGCGTTTATGCCGCCCGACCCGATCTCGTCGCGGGCATGATCCTGTCCAACACTGCCCACAAGATCGGCACTGCGGACATGTGGAACGCCCGCATCGACGCTATTTTGCAGAACGGTCTGGCTAGCATTCTGGACGGCACCATGCCGCGCTGGTTCACCGACGATTTCCGCAAGCCGGACAATGATGCCTTCCGCGCTTATTGCAACATGTTCGTCCGTCAGCCGCTTGATGGCTATGCGGCCACCTGCGCGGCCTTGCGTGATGCCGATTTCACGGAAGCGGCGAAGGCGATTTCCGTGCCTGTGCTTTGTGTCGTCGGCGATCAGGATGGCGCAACGCCGCCTGCACTCGTCAAGGAACTGGCAGGCCTCGTGCCCGGTGCGACTTTCGCTGAAATTGCGCAGAGTGGCCACATACCCTGCGTGGAACAACCGGACGCCTATGTCTCGCTGTTGCGCGATTTTCTTTCAACCCGCCTTTCAAATTAAGCTTCCAGGGAGAATAACCATGGGTGACACTGCCGAGCGCTCCGAGCGTTACAAGCTTGGAATGAGCGTCCGTCGCTCGGTTCTTGGCGATGCGCATGTGGACCGGGCATCGAATGGTGCGACGGGTCTTGATGCGCCGTTCCAGGAGCTTATTACCGAAACGGCATGGGGAACGGTCTGGTCGCGTCCGCAATGGACCAAGCGCGAACGTTCCATGGTAACGATTGCGCTTCTGGCCGCACTTGGCCAGGACGATGAAGTTGCAATGCATATCCGCGCCACGAAGAATACCGGCGCGACCAAGGAAGACATCTGCGAAGCTCTGCTGCATGTTGCGATTTATGCGGGCGTGCCTGCATCGAACCACGCGTTCAAGATCGCCAAACAGACCTACGCACAGATGGAAGCGGAGGAAGCTGAGAAATGAAAAACACACCGCCGGAAACGAGCCCCTTTTTCGCTCGCGATCTGACCATGCATCCACCGGCCTATACGCCGTGGTACAAGACATCCGTTCTGCGTTCGCCCACCCGCGCGCTGCTGTCGCTGGAAGGCACCAAGAGCGAGATCACCGGCCCGGTTTTCGGGCATGGGATGCTGAACGAACTCGATAACGACCTGATCCGCAATTATGCACGCCCCGGCGAAATGCCGGTCGGCCCGCGCATTCTGGTGCATGGTCGCGTGCTTGATGAAAGCAATCGCCCGGTGCCGGGTGCGCTGCTCGAATTCTGGCAGGCCAATGCCGGCGGTCGCTACCGCCACAAGAAAGAAACCTATCTCGCTGCAATCGATCCGAATTTCGGCGGTGTTGGCCGCACCATCACCGACGAGAACGGCTATTACTGGCTCAAGACGATCCAGCCCGGCGCCTATCCCTGGCCGAATGGTGTCAATGACTGGCGCCCGGCCCATATCCATTTCTCGATCTTCGGGCATGGCTTCGCACAGCGTCTGATTACCCAGATGTATTTCGAAGGCGACCCTCTGATCTGGCGCTGCCCGATCGTGAAGACGGTTCCCGACCGAGGCGCGGTTGAACGCCTCATCGCGCCGCTCGACATGAATGCGAGCCTGCCGATGGACATGCTGGCCTACAAATTTGACATTGTGTTGCGCGGACGCCGCTCGACCTTCTTTGAAAACCGTCCGGAGGGCAACTGATATGGTACAGCCACTGGGTTATCTCAAGGAAAGCGCATCGCAGACCGCAGGTCCTTACGTCCATATCGGACTGACGCCGAATTTCGTCGGGATCAATGGCGTCTTCGCGGAAGATCTCGGATCGACCCCGCTAACCAACGACAAGACGCTGGGCGAGCGTGTAACCATCAAAGGTCGCGTTCTGGACGGCATAGGCGCGCCGCTGCGCGATGCGCTGTTGGAAATCTGGCAGGCCGACGCCGCCGGGCTTTATAACAGCCCTTCGGAAACCGGCGGCAAAGCCGATCCCAATTTCCGGGGATGGGGCCGCTGTCCAACCCATATGGAAACCGGCGAATTCACCTTCGATACGATCAAGCCCGGTCGTGTTCCTTTCCGGGACGGACGCCTGATGGCTCCGCATATCACGTTCTGGATCGTCGCACGCGGCATCAATCTCGGCTTGCACACACGGATGTATTTCTCCGACGAAGCCGACGCCAATGCGGAAGATCCGGTCCTCGCACGGGTCGAGCACCGCCCACGCGTCCAGACCTTGATCGGCCAGCGTGAAGGTGACATCTATACTTTCGACATCCACTTGCAGGGCGAAAAAGAAACAGTCTTTTTCGATATTTGACGCATGAGCATTTCGGTATTCGAACATCCGTTTCTGGCGGGACTTTTTGGCGATGACGAAGAGATTTTAAGTCTCTTCACCGCGGCCGCGGATATTGCCGGAATGGTCCGCTTCGAAGTGGCCCTGTCGGATGCCCAGGCTTCGCTGGGGATCATCCCTGTCGAGGCCGCCAATGCGATCAGGCTTGCAGCCGAGACTTTTGAACCAGACCTGTCCGTTCTTGAAAGCGGAACCGCGCGGGATGGCGTGATCATCCCGGCACTCGTCAAGGAACTGCGTCAGGCGACCGGTCCGGAATTTGCCGCACAACTCCACTTCGGCGCGACCAGCCAGGACGTCATCGATACGAGCCTGATGCTTCGGCTACAGGAAGTAAACGCCATTTTACTCTGTCGGCTGCGACACCTGACCGCCCGTTTCCAGTGGCTTGACGAGACCTTCGGCAAGAATGGCCTCACCGCCTATACCCGCATGCAGGCTGCCATTCCGATCACGGTTTCCGACCGAATCGCAAGCTGGCAGGGTCCGCTGGGCGATTATGAGCAGAAGCTTGCCGCCCTCGCCCTCCCGCTGCAATTCGGGGGAGCTGCCGGAACGCTGGAAAAATTTGGCAACAAAGGCCCTGCGCTGCGCGCGCTTCTGGCGCAAAAGCTTGACCTGCATGACCGCCCGCAATGGCAAAGCCAGCGCGCATTCATTGCCGAGTTTGGCAGCCTTCTGTCGCTGATCACCGGGACGCTCGGCAAATTCGGGCAGGACATCGCGCTGATGGCAGAGCTTGGCACAGAGCTTTCCCTGTCGGGCGGCGGGGCCTCATCCGCCATGCCGCACAAGCAAAACCCGGTCGGGGCCGAAGTGCTGGTCGCCCTTGCCCGTTTCAACGCGGTGCAAATTTCCGGCCTCCACCAGTCCATGGTGCATGAGCAGGAACGCTCAGGCGCGGCATGGATGCTGGAATGGATGATCCTGCCGCAGATCGTGACTGCTACCGGCAGCGCGCTCAATCTGGCCTCTTCACTCGTGGACAAGATCGTTCGTATCGGCACCGCGTAAACCGCTCCCTTCATCGCATCAAATATTGGCCTGACCGCCGCCTGAATACGGAACCATTTGTGTTTTCAGGCGTTTAGATGCGTTGTTCCATACGGAGGGTTGCACATGAACATCTTGAAAAAGGCATGCGCGGGGACCTTGGCGCTGGTCTTTGGTATCACATCCATTGTTCCGAGCATGGCTGCGCCGATGAACCTCGAGCGTCCTGCTCTCAATCAGAATGTCGAACAGGTTCGCGATGATCGCCGTCCGCCGCGGGGTCATCATGCCCAGCGTCACAGACGTCCGCCGAGCAATGCGCACAGGCCAGGTCGCCCGCCGCATCACGCCAACAGGCCGGGCCGTCCGCCACACAGCAGTCACCGGCCTTCGAACCGTCCCGGCTACTGGCACGGTCATCATGGCTCGCGCTACTATCGTAATGGTTATCGCCGCCACAGCGACGGCTGGTGGTATCCTCTGGCAGCCTTCACCGCAGGTGCGATTGTCGGCGGTGCTCTGAACCAGCCCCGAGTTGTGCACAGCAACAACCACGTGCGGTGGTGCCAAAACCGTTATCGTACCTATCGCGTTTCGGATAACACCTTCCAGCCGAACAGCGGCCCACGCAGACAGTGCGTATCGCCCTATCGGTAAGCGAACGATCAACGAACAGAAAGCGCCCTGCGGGGCGCTTTTTTATTGCCTGTCGATATGCTGAAGGCGTTGTGGCAACAGTGATCGCAAAGCAACCTGTCGGCACATCTTTCTTCTGGACGCTGTGTTCAAACAGGAATAAGCAATCTCGACGTCCGTCCTGCCCACAATTGAGAATTTCTACAATTCGATTGCTTTGCGACATGACAGACGGTTTTGGAACATGCGTAGCAGAAAAAATGTGCTGAATTCGCTCTGCAACGCCGGTTCATCTTTCGCATGTCGGACCTCATCGCGTGCCCGCAGCATCCATCATGCAGGCGGCTTTAGGCGTTCGACACAAGACCGAGTTTGACCCCGAGTTTGACATGTCGCAGACGACCGCCCCAGAGAGCCCCGTAACGAGCCCAACCCCTTCCAACGCCCAATCCTTTGGTCAGCGCTGGGCCATGCCAATTCTGGTGGCGGGTGGTTTTGCCATCGCCAGCTCGCCGATTTTCGTTCGCCTCTCCGAAGTTGGGCCGCTTGCCACCGGATTCTGGCGCGTGGCGCTGGCGGTCATCCCGCTCATGCTGATGAGCGGACGTGAGCGCGGTGACATCAAGGATAATGCCCGCCTCACCCTCACGGACTGTCTGCTGCTTGCTGTGCCTGGCCTGTTCATCGCTGCCGATCTCGGCGCGTGGCATTTGTCGCTGCATTACACATCGGTCGCCAATGCGACGCTTCTCGCCAATATGGCCCCGATCTTCGTAACGCTTGCGGCATGGCTGCTCTATAAGGCACATGTCAGCCAGTCTTTCATCATCGGGCTGGTTGTTGCCGTCCTCGGTGTGGTCGTGCTGAAGGGCGGCCCCGGCGAACTTCTGCATTCGCAATCGTCCGGCGATGCGCTCGCGCTGCTCGCGGCTGTCTTCTATGCCGGATATATTCTGTCGGTCGGTCGCCTGCGCAACCGGTTTTCGACCATGCGCATCATGCTCTGGAGCAGCGCCATTGCAGCGATCGTGTCGCTGCCGGTCGCCTATTTTGCGGAAGGGCAGATCATGCCCACCACGCTCTATGGCTGGCTCGTTCTGGCGGGGCTTGCATGGCTCACCCATGCCGCTGGGCAAAGCATGATCGCCTATGCGCTGGCGTTTCTGCCCGCGTCCTTCTCGTCACTCACCTTGCTGCTACAGCCGGTTGTGGCGGCATTCCTCGCCTGGACCATACTGTCCGAGCCGCTCGGCATGATGCAGGGGCTTGGCGGCGCGATTGTCATTGCCGGTATTCTGATCGCCCGCAGGGGATAAAAAAAGCCCCGCATGAGCGGGGCTTTTCCATATCCAGGCTACCGATTTACTCGGCAAGCCATTCCTTGATGCGGTCCGGATGGTCGGCGATATATTTATCGACGGCCTTCTCGTAAGACGTCTGCTGTGCGTCGAACATTGCCGATTCAAGTTCGTTGATCGGAATGTCGATCTTGGTCAGCAGCGATGCGACCTTCGGGTTCTCTTCCTTGAAACCCTTGCGGACGATAGCGTCCACATGCTCTGCACCGCCCAGCGCGCCTTCAGGATCGGCGATATAGCGCAGCTTGTACTTGCCGAACATCCAGTGCGGGCTCCACGACGTTGCCACGAACCAGCCGTCCGAACGGGTTGCGCGATCAACCGTCGTCAACATGGCCGCTTCACTCGAAATGTTGAGCTTGTAATCGAGCCCGTATTTCTTGATCGCTTCCTGCGACAGACGTGTCAGACCGGCGCCCGGATCGATGCCCTGAATTTCGCCTTTCAGCTTTTCCTTCACCTCCGGCTTCTTCAGATCGGCAATAGAGCTGATCTCGCTTTCCGGGATGTAATCGGGAACGATCCAGCCAAGCTTTGCGCCTTCATAGAGCGGTCCGAGATTTTCGACCTTGCCCTCGATGCGCTTGTAATAATCAGCGTGGGTTTCCGGCAACCAGGCCATTAGCATGGCATCGATATCGCCACGGCTCACGCCCTGATAAAGCGGTGCAACATCGGTCTGCACCAGCTCGACCTTCTGGCCGAGATTGTCTTCGATCAGCTTCTTGGTCAGCTTGGTGACGAACTCGGCATCGGACCACGGGGCCCAGCCGATCTTTACCGTCTTACCGTCCTGCGCAAAGGCCGCGCCCATTGTCATGGTACCCGCCACCACTGCAGCCAGACCGAAACCTGCAAGTTTCTTCAACATGCCTACTCCTTTTCGATTGGATTCAGTTCCCGTTTTATTATTCTTTGGAGCGCATTTTTGCCCGAAAACCGGTTCCCACTTTTCGGAATGCGCTGCCGTTATTTTATTGTTCTGTTTCATGCTTCCTGCTTGCGAAAGGATGAGGCAGACTGTGTGTCTGCCGCCTTTCTCATTGATGCCAGCCTCTTGAAGAAGCCGGTGCCATTTCCCTTGCCGAAGCTCTGGGTGATGCGGTCGAGAATGACCGCCAGAATGACCACGGCCAGACCGCCTTCGAAACCAAGGCCCACATTGAGGCGCTGGATACCGGTCAGGACCGTATTGCCAAGACCACCTGCGCCGATCATCGACGCGATGACCACCATCGACAGGGACAGCATGATTGTCTGGTTCACACCGGCCATGATCGACGGCATGGCGTTCGGCAGCTGCACCTTGAACAGGAGCTGTCGCGACGTGCAGCCGAAGGCCAGACCCGCTTCAACAAATTCCGCGTGAACCTGACGAATGCCAAGATTGGTCAGGCGCACCACTGGCGGCATGGCAAAGATCACCGTTGCAATCGTGCCGGGCACGGCGCCAAGGCCGAAGAACATCGCCGCCGGGATAAGATAGACAAAGGCTGGCATCGTCTGCATCAGGTCGAGCACCGGGCGCACAATCGACGCCACCATGTCGCTGCGCGCCATAGCGATACCCAGCGGGATGCCGATGACCATCGCGATGACGGTCGATGCCAGCACCAGCGACAGGCTTTCCATTGTGCCACTCCACAATTCCATGTGGATGATGAGCGCCAATGCGAGAATAGTGAAGATCGCGAACTTCCAGCCGACGCGCCACAGCGCGAGCAAGGTGAGGATGGCCACACCGGCGACAGGTGGAATTGCGATGAGAGCGTTTTGAATACCATCGGTCACAAAACCAATGGCCGCTGCGATTATGTCGAGTGCAGGCGTGAAATGGTCGAGAATGTAATTGACCACCACATCAGCCGCACCACCAACACTGAAATTCAAATCCATGTTTTACCGTCCATTTCCGTATTTCTGGACTGGGTGAGAAGCATTTCCAGCAAAAGCGGGAACCGGTCTGACTGGAAATGCATCACACAAAGCGTGCGAGAAACGATTGGAGCGGGCAATCAGCCCGCACGACCCAAAGTTTCAAGCAATGCCGACTTGCTGATAGCGCCAACATACCGGTTCTGCCGGTCGGTGACGGGCATCGGCCAGGGGCTGGTTGCAACCTGCGTCAACAGACCCGACAATGGTGCTTCCGCCTCGATGGCGGCCACGTCGTCAAGTCGCGTTCCGGCTTCGGCGACAGCGCCTTTGGCGAGCGCATCTCGGCTGACAAGGCCACGATAGGTGCGGTCGGCATCAACCAGCACGCCAAACAGCTTGCCGCTGGCGTCAAAACGCTCCAGCGCAGTTGCTAGCTGGTCCGGTTCGAACACGATCAGTTCATCCTCGCGGGCGACGTCAGCGGCCTTGAAGACACGCGACACATCCACATTGCGGAAGAAGGACCGGACATAATCGTTGGCAGGCTCCGAGACGATCTCGTTCGGTGTGCCGACCTGTACGACCTTGCCGTGCTGCATGATGCAGATACGGTCGCCAATGCGCATCGCTTCATCAAGGTCATGGCTGACGAAGATGATGGTGCGGCTGTGCTGGGCCTGAAGACGCTTCAACTCGTCCTGCATTTCCGTGCGGATCAACGGATCGAGCGCAGAAAACGCTTCATCCATCAGCAGAATGGTCGGTTCGCTGGCCAAGGCCCGCGCCAGACCGACGCGCTGCTTCATGCCGCCGGAAAGCTGGTCCGGCATGCTGTTGGCATAAGGTTCAAGACCAACGGCTGCGAGCGCGCTCAGCGCCTTTGCGTGACGCTCGGCTTCGCCCATTCCGGCCACTTCAAGGCCGAAGGCGGCGTTGTTCAGCACCGAACGGTTGGGCAACAGCGCGAATGACTGGAAAACCATGCTCATGTCGCGGCGGCGAAGGTCGATCAGCTCGCGCTTCGTCATTTTGACGATATCGCGGCCTTCCACTTCGATGGAACCGGCGGTCGGTTCGATGAGACGATTGAGCAGGCGCAGGAGAGTCGACTTGCCCGAGCCGGACAGACCCATGATGACGAATACTTCGCCTTCATAAATATCGAAACTAGCATCGTCGACGCCGATAGTGGCCCCGAGATCGCTGTAAATCTGCGCTTTTGACTTGCCTGCGCGCAATGCTTCCATTGCACGCTCCGGGTCGTCGCCGAAGACTTTAAACACGCCATTCAAGCTTATCTTTGTCTTAGCCGGCGACTTCATACTTTCATCCTTGTATAAAATACCATGCATTAAGTTTAACCCCGCTGTGCTGGCGGACTTAATCTCCTTTTCAAGATTGATAAAACTTCATTCCAGCGCAAATTGCGCACACACGATCTGCGTTCCGCGAACGGAACGCATGGAATGATTAGCGAAAGATTGCCTGATTCTATATAGGTCATTTCCCGACATGTCCACCCACAGCCGTGAATTCATCCAAGCGCACCCATCCCCTTTAGTGATTTCTTGAAAGGTTGCGCGACGAAATATGCAGGCTGGCCGGGGCATTTTTTAAGTAGGTCGAAGTCGGCCAGCATGAGGACAATAGTAGTCCTCCGCCACTCAATTGCACGAACGGCGTGCGACAAATATGCCGTCAGCTGCGACATCAGCCCGATGACTATAGATTGAAGACGAAATAGCTATAATTAGAGAAAAACAGTGTGATTATACTTCTGATCGACATGTATTCGTCTATACATGAAAATGGGCGCAAACCTGCCTCTTTTGCGCCCAAAAACACCTGAATCCGCTATTTTTAGCGATATCTCATATACCCGACGAAGCCGGTAATTTTCCAACGCGCGCCATCGCGACGGCAGAAATAAAGCGTCTGCCAGTTGAGGCGATCAACCGAGCCATCTTTTTTCGCGATGGTGCCGTAAAATTTCTTCCGCGCAACTGCGACATCGCCCGTAGTGTCGATAACGCTGAGATCGGTCGCGCGGAAAATGCCGTCTGAGAGAGATTCGGCAAATTCCGTCGCAGCGCTTTCCGCCGCCTGCCGAAGCCACTCCTCTCGATAGGCCGCCAATGTCGGAAATCCGGCATTCCATTTATCGGGATCGGCTTCATGATGCGCGTGAATGCCGAGAAAGCGCATTTCATCGAAATCGTCGGCCACCAATGCCCAGTCCTGATTGACGAAAGCCTCGATGTCACGCCGCACCAGCATGTCCCAGATCTGTGCGCGATCCTGATCGCCTTCGAACGGATTGATCGTTCCCGTCATCTTCATCCCCTTGCTTGTCGCAACGCTCTCTATGCCGCGACTATGTGCATTACAATAATCTCAGTCGCCCAGCGGCAGACGCGGATCGTCGATTTTAAGCGTATTCAGGCTGTGTTTGATCCGGCGCAGGTTTTCCAGCACTTTCGGCCCGCGCGCCTCGGCCGTCGCTGTGGCGATCATGTCGAGAATGGCGAGCAGCGCAAAGCGTGACGAGGTCGGCTTGTAGATATTCCCGTCCTCATCCGCCTGAAACGGAATGATCCTGTCCGCCGCCCGCGCAAGATCGGAATCAGCCGCTGTAATGGCAATCGTCACCGCCCCATATTGCTTTGCCACCAGCACCGCCTCAACCACGGAGCGCGCAAAGCCCGAAACGGAAAAGGCGATCACCGTCGTTTCAGGCGTGGTGACCGCGGCATACATGGGCTGCAACTGGCCATCCACCTGTGCGCTGACCGGAATGCCAAGACGAAACAGCCGGTTCTGCATTTCAGTCGCCAGCATGGAGGAGATACCGCCCGATCCCAGACACAGAACAGGGCCGCCAACGGCCAATCGCTCGGCTGTTTTCATGACCACGGCCATATCCAGCCCATCGCTGGCGCGCTGGATCGCGGCAATCGCCGCATCCGTCACCGCTGTGGCGATGCGGTTCTCGCCTATCTCGCGAGCGGGAGGTTCGGCTGTCAGATACTGGCCGCCAATGGCCAGCGCCTGCGCCAGAAAAAACTTGAACTCACGCACCCCATTGCAACCGAGCGCACGACAAAAGCGCGTCACTGTCGGTTCACTCACGCTAGCCCGCGCGGCAATGTCGGAGATCGCGGCTTTTGACGCATAATCCGGATCGGCCAGCACCAGCGCGGCCAGTTTCCGGTCGGATTTTGACCCGTCCTGCGCCACGACATGCAGCCGCGTTATGATGTCGGCAACCTTGCTCATGGCAATCAGCGCGGCAAGCCGCTGCCCTTTCCCATCGGTCTAGTTCCCTCCGAGAATATCGTCGATGAAAGGCCTGCTGCCAGCGGTCAACCCGGCGTCGACCGGCAGGATCGCGCCTGTAATCCCCGATGCGCGATCAGAGGCCAGAAAGGCGACCGCCTCCGCCACCTCACGCGTATCAACGATACGCCCCAGCGGATAAAGGCGCTTCAAGCGCTCCAGCACGGCAGGGTTCTGCGCAATGCGATGATCCCAGGCCGGAGTGCGGATCGATCCCGGACACACGACATTGGCGCGCACGCCCTTTTGTCCAAATTCGACAGCAATGGCCTTGGCGAAAGCGTTGATCCCGGCCTTTGCGGCGGCATAGGCCGGGTTGCCGAAATGCAGGACGGCATTGACGGAAGAGATAAACACGAAGACACCCCGCCCCCGTGCGGCCATAGCTTGCGCCATGACGTTGGAAAAGCCAGCCACGGCGGTGAGATTGAGGTCGATTTCCGCTTCGATCTTGCTCTGGACAAGACCGTCGAATGTTTCCGCGCGTGTCCAGCCCGCATTATTGATGACGATATCCGGCAGACCGTCCGCAGCAATGATTTTCTCTGCCGCCGGTTCAAGCGCGCTGCGGTCCAGCAGATCAAAGGCGTGGCGGCTATGAAGCTCTTCTGCCGTCAAATGGTCCAGCGCTGTATCGCAGCCGATGACGCGCGCGCCCTGCGCTGCAAACAGCTTCACAAGCGCACTGCCAACACCGCCGCCCGCACCGGTGATCAGAACCGATTTTCCCGCAAATTCGCCCGCATGCGTCATGCCATTCCCCGTCGTGATGACGGCTTTTAACTGGTTTGCCGCCTTGTTGTTTGCAGCAGCGTAAGAGCCGGAATGTAAGTTTGCAACAGAGATTTTTGCTCGCAAGAACCGATAATGTAATAAAATGACAGAGCAGCCATCAGCGTGTCGGCACGGATTGATGCTAAGCGCCAAACAAAAAAGGGGAGCCAAACCGGCTCCCCTTTTCTCGATAACGCGGCTTATTAAGCCCGCTCGATCACGATTTTCAGCACATTGCGGTCGCCGTCCCAATAGGGGAGCGCCTGTTCGGCTTCGTCGAATGGAAACACTTTCGAGATGAGCTTGTCGGCATCGGTGCCAAGCTTTTCCAGATGTGCGACAACGGCCTCGAAATCGGTCAGCGTCGCATTGCGCGACCCCATAATGTCCAGTTCCTTCAGGTTGAAGAACTGGGTCTGGTAGGTCACTGGCGATTTCGAATAGCCGACATAAACCACACGTCCCGCGAAGCAGGCAAGGTCAACCGCCTGCGTGAAGGTGATTGGCAAGCCAACCGCTTCGAAAGCGACATCCACGCCGTCGTCTCCGGTCAGTTCCATCACCTTTTGCACGACATCTTCGCCACTCGCCAGAACATGCGTTGCGCCGAATTGCAGCGCCAGCTCGCGCTTTTCGGCGCTCGGATCGATGGCGATAACCTTGGCGCCACGCGCTACCGCGCCAATCAGCACACCCATGCCGATCATGCCGCAGCCAAGCACAGCCACCGTATCACCCGCCTCGACGCGACCGCGCGCCACGGCATGAAAGCCCACCGACAGCGGCTCGACCAGCGCCAGATGGCGTGGCTCGAGCGTATCGTTCAGGATCAGCTTTTCGGCAGGCAGCACGATCTGGTCGGCCAGACCGCCATTCTGCTGCACGCCGAGCGTCTTGTTATAGCGACAGGCATTGAGCCGCCCCTTGCGGCAGGACGAGCACTCGCCGCAATTGGTATAGGGCAGCACGATGACCCGCTTGCCCGCAGCATAAGCCGCATCGACGCCCGCACCGGCCTCGATGATTTCGCCGCCGATTTCATGCCCCGGAATACGCGGCAGCTGCACCAGCGGATTGAGACCCTTGAAGGTGTTCAGATCGCTGCCGCACAGGCCGACATGGCGCACCTTGACGCGCACATGACCGGGCAGCAGCGGCGCTTCATCGATCTCGGCGAAGCGGGTTACGTTTTCACTCTCGATACGCAGAGCTTTGACCATCGGATATTCCTGTCGATTACATATTGAAAGATGTAGATCAGGTGACGGCGCCGACCTGCCATGGCACGAATTCATTGTCGCCATAGTCGTAGATTTCGCTCAGCGTCTTTTCACCGGAGGCGGCCGCGATAATATATTCGAAGATGCGCGTGCCGGACTCTTCAATGGTTTCCGCACCGGTGACGATGCCGCCGCAATTGATATCCATGTCTTCCTTCATGTGCTCGTACATTTCGGAATTCGTGGCGATCTTGATGCAAGGCGAAGGCTTGAAGCCGGAAACCGAACCACGGCCCGTTGTGAAGCAGATGACATTGCAGCCGCCCGCCACCTGACCGGTCACGGCCACAGGATCATAGCCCGGCGTATCCATGAAGACGAAGCCCGGCTCGGTGACGGTTTCGGCAAATTCATAGACGGCCTTGAGCGGCATGGAGCCGCCCTTGGCAACCGCACCGAGCGACTTTTCCAGAATGGTGGTCAGGCCGCCAAGCTTGTTGCCATGCGATGGATTGTTGTTGAGTTCATCGCCGTTGCGTGCGGTATAATCGCGCCACCAGTCAATGCGCTGCAACAGCTTTTCGGCCACTGCTGGCGTCACGGCGCGGCGCGTCAGCAAATGTTCTGCGCCATAGATTTCCGGCGTTTCCGCCAGAACGGTCGTGCCGCCATTGCGCACGATAAGGTCTGACGCATAGCCCAGCGCCGGATTGGCCGAAATGCCGGAATAGCCGTCCGAGCCGCCGCATTCCAGCGCCACTTTCAGCTTCGACAGCGGCTGCTTGGTGCGCACCGCAGAATTGACCAGCGGCAGCATTTCCTTGATCTCGGAAATCGCATGATCGATGGTCTTGCGCGTGCCGCCATGCTGCTGGATCGTCATGGTGCGCAGGCGCGTGCCTTCTTCCATGCGGTAATGTTCGAGGATCGGCGCGATCTGGTTGGTTTCACAGCCAAGACCGATCAGCAGGATACCGCCGAAGTTCGGATGCTTGGCATAACCCTGAATGGTGCGGATCAACAGGCGATAGCCTTCCGACTTGGTGTTGATCGCGCAGCCACTGCCGTGCGTCAGCGCGACGACGCCATCGACATTGTCGAAACCATCAAGACCGCCCATGCGGTTGAAATAGTCGGCGATATAACGCGACACGGTGGCCGAGCAGTTCACCGACGAGATGACGCCGATGTAATTGCGTGTGCCGACACCGCCAGCACCGCGATCAAAGCCCATGAAATGGCGGCGTTCGGCTTCCGGCAGCATGCCGCGTTCTTCGATATCGATGGAGAACTGGTGCTCGTGCTCGGAAGGCAGCATGGCGAGGTTTTGCAGATGCACATGCTCGCCAGCCTCGATGTCCTTGGTGGCGACGCCGATGACCTGTCCGTATTTCAGAACTTCCTTGCCTTCTGGAATGGCGCGAATGGCAACCTTGTGGCCACGACCGATCAGCTCGCGGGCATTGATGCCTTCCAGCCCGATGGGGTCGCCAGCGCGAACGGAAATGCGCGCAACCGCGACGTCGTCGGATGGATGCAGCAGGATGACCGGCGTTGCAGCCGGGGAAACGGAAATATTCATGTGTCTGACCTCACTCCCAATTCATGTCGCCGCGAATGACCTGTCACGCGGCTCGTTATCCATCCAACGCTGTTTGGATTGCTCCAAATGCGTTCGCATGGCTGCCTGCGCCTGAAGCGGATCCCTCGCCTCCAGCGCCGCATAGATGATTTCGTGTTCTGCCAAAGCCAGTACCCACGTATCGTTATTCTCAAACCGCGTCCTGATCTGCGACGTCAGCGGGCTGTGCCGCTCGTCGAAGAGGTCGCGGATGATCCGCACCACCACCGAATTGCCCGCCTGTTCGGCCAGCAACAGGTGAAACTGCCGGTCAAGCTCCATCGCCCGGCGGTCGACATGCACATTGGCCCGCATCTCGTCGAGCGTTGCGCGCAATGCGGCAAGCGGCTCCGGCGTCATGCGCGCACAGGCCATCACCACCACGCTGCCTTCAATCAGCTCGCGTGCCTGCATGATTTCCAGCGGGCTTTCGCCAATGGAAACACCTTGCGTAACAACACGCTTTTCCGGATCGGCATTGACATAGATGCCGGAACCCATCCGGATTTCGACATTGCCGGCAATCTCGAGAGCGATCAGCGCCTCACGCAGCGACGGGCGCGACACGCCGAGTTGCTGGGCAAGCTCGCGCTCAGCCGGAAGCCTGCTTCCCGCCGGAAACTGTCCGTCCTGAATCAGATTTCTGACCCGGTCGGCAATCTGCTGGTAAAGCCTGCGAGGTTCCGCTGTGGCCGCAAAGTCGCTCATCATCACTCCCAAATTGGCCTTACCATAATTCCAGCCAACGGGAAGCGCAATATGCCTGAATCGGTGCGAAAATGCGGCAAATCGCGCAGCGCTCCAGAAAAGTTCAGCTCTATTTCTGCGGCTTGAGCCTATTGGCTTGACCAATTTAGCGCGGATCGCGTAGCACTACGGTTACAAATTCGGGAGCAAGCCATGCAAAACAAGCCAGCGATTCTTCAATTCGGCACCAGCCGTTTTCTGCTCGCCCATGCCGATTTCTTCGTCGCCGAAGCGCTGGCGACAGGTGATGCAATCGGCACGATTGCTGTGGTGCAGACAACGTCCAATCCGCAGAGCGCGCAACGCATCGCCGCGCTGAATGAAGGCAAGACCTATCCCGTGGTGATCCGCGGTCTGGTCGATGGCAAGCCGTCGGAAACGGAGCACAACGCCAAGGGCGTGACCGCCGCTTATTCCGCACATACCGACTGGGCCGAGATTCTTGATCTCGGCGCGACTGTCCAGGTGATCCTCTCGAACACCGGCGACAAGGGCTATGAGCTGGACGCGAGCGACGACGCTTCACTGCTCGCCAATCCACAGACCCTGCCGAAGAGCTTTCCCGCAAAGCTGCTCGTGCTACTGCACCATCGCTGGCAGAACAACCCGGACGCGCCGCTCTCGATTTTCCCCTGCGAGCTGATTTCCCGCAACGGCGACAAACTGCGCACCATCCTGACCGGGCTGGCGCAGGAATGGAAGCTGCCGAACGGTTTTGTCGAATGGCTGGAAACGCGCTGCATCTTTGCCAATAGTCTGGTGGACCGCATTGTGTCCGAAGCGATTGAGCCGGTCGGCACCATTGCCGAACCCTATGCGATCTGGGCTATCGAACAGGCGCAGGGCCTGACGCTGCCATGCCGCCACAAGGACATTGTCGTCACCGACGATCTGGCGCGCTATGAGCGGCTGAAGCTTTATCTGCTCAATCTCGGCCATAGCTTCATTGCCGAACGGTGGCTGAAGGACAATCGCCCCAAAGACGAAATCGTGCTGGAAGCCATGCATGATGAAACCATCCGCAGCGAGCTGGAAGCCCTGTGGCGCGAAGAAGTGCTGCCGGTATTCGCAGCCGATGGACTTGGCGATGCGGCGGAAGCTTATGTGGTTTCCGTTCGCGAGCGTTTTCTCAACCCGTTCCTGAAGCACCGCATTGCCGACATTGCTTCCAATCACGAGGAAAAGAAGCAGCGCCGCTTTGCTCCGATCATTGCCCGCGCGGAAGAATTGGGGCTCGGACTGGAGCAGCGCCGCTTGAAAGCCGCTTTAAACTAGCACTACAGTTGCAAATTCGTCAGGCCGCGGCGAAACGAGTGATTTTTGAGCACCGGAGCGGAGCGTACTTAAGGGTACGTGAGCACCGGAGCGCAGGAAATTGCTCGTTGCAGACCGGCATCACGAAGAATGCAACTGTAGTGCTAAGCTGTACGCAGTTGCAGCACCGGCGCTTCATGCACATGCCCCGGTGCGCAATAGCGGATATGACAACCGCTGGCACCCATATGCTCGACCTCCACATCGACACCAAACACGGAACGGATACGCTCCGCCGTTAACACGTCTCGCGGTGCGCCGAGCGCCACCAACCGTCCCTTGTCCATCACCGCAATGCGGTCGCAGAACATGGCGGCATGGTTGAGATCGTGCAGCGCTGCCACCACGGTCAGCCCGTTGGTCTGGCTTTGCCGACGGACGAGATCGAGAAGCCCGATCTGGTGCCCAATATCGAGGTGATTGGTCGGCTCGTCCAGCAGCAAGATGCGCGGCTGCTGCGCCAGAGCGCGAGCAATATGCAGGCGCTGGCGTTCCCCGCCCGACAGCGTATGCCAGTTGCGTTTGGCCAGATGCGTCATATCCACATGCGCCAGCGCATGATCGACGATGGCGTCATCTTCAGCAGACCACGGCGAAAGTGCGCCGAGATAGGGCGTGCGGCCAAGCTCCACCGCCTGTCGCGCCGTGATGCGCTCGGTCGTTTCCGCCTGTTGCTCGACCAGCGCCAACATGCGCGCAATCTCGCGGCGGTTGAAACGCTCAATCGGCGCTTCACCGAGTTGCACCGCACCGCTACGCGGACGCTTCAGCCCCGAAAGCAGTGACAGAAGTGTCGTCTTGCCGGAGCCGTTCGGTCCGATAATGCCGAGAAACTCGCCTTCAATCACCTCAAGCGAGACGCCGCTCAGGATTTCCGCGCCGCCCGCCATCCAGGAAACATTTTGCGCCGACAGCATCATGCGCGCGCCCTCCTCTGTCCGAGCAGCAGCGCAAAGGCCGGAGCGCCAACCAGCGCTGTCACAACCCCGATGGGCAGCACCTGTCCCGGCACGATAATGCGCGACACGATATCGGCGGCGATCATGAAAATTGCGCCGATCAACGCACTGACCGGCAATAGTGCGCCATGTCGCACGCCGACAATCATCCGCGCCGCGTGGGGAATGACAAGGCCGATAAAGCCGATGGACCCGACGATGGAGACCATCACCGCCGTCATCATGGCGCTAGCGCCAATCAGCACCGCATAGACGCGCCGCACCGGAATGCCGAGCGAAGCGGCGGATTCTGCGCCAAAGGTGAAAGCATCGAGCGCGCGGGCATGCCAGAGGCAGATGATCAGGCCGATCAGGCAGGCAGGCAGCGCCAGCGTCACATCGGGCCAGCGCACGCCGGAAAGATTGCCGAGCAGCCAGAACATGATGCCCCGCGCCTGTTCGGCATTGGCGGCCTTTGTCACGATGAACGAGGTCAGCGCGTTGAAAAGCTGCGAGCCGGCTATACCAGCCAGAATGATGGCGCTGTTGCCGCGCCCGGCTTTCAGCGCCAGCAGTGAAACCAGAACGAAGGCGAGTATCGCCCCGATGAATGCGCCCAGCGAAAGCGTGAGAACGCCAGCGCCAATGCCAAGAATGGCAACGCTGACAGCCCCGGTCGATGCCCCGGCGGAAATGCCCAGAATATACGGATCGGCAAGCGAATTGCGCAGCAGCGATTGCAGCACAACGCCGGAAAGCGCCAGCGCCGCGCCGCAGCATGCCGCCACCACGGCGCGGCTGAGACGATAGCTCCACACGATCCCCTCATCGATGGGATCGAGCACATAGCCTGCATGCCACAGCCGGTTGGCGACGGTCTTCGCCACCACATCCAGCGGTATGGCGGTTTCACCAATCGCCGCGCCCAGCCACAGGGCGGCAAGCAACAGAATGAGCGCCAGAACCCCGGCGCTCACCTTGTTGCTGAAAGGAAGCCTTCCTATGGCCACCAATGCCGTCATTTGTTGAGGTCCGAGGCAGCGATGGCCGCCGCCAGCGTTTCAATGCCTTCAATCACCCGCAATGACGTGCTCATTGACTGCGCATCCATGTCGAAGACATGACCGCCCTTTACGGCAGGCATCAGGCTCGTCACCGGATCGCTTTCGAGGAACTTGTGCTTCACGGCAATATCGTCCGCCGGATAGCGGCGGCGATCCAGCTTGGCAGCAACGATCATCGACGGGTTGGACTTTGCAATCGTCTCCCAGCCGACCGTCGGCCACTCTTCTTCGCTGTCGACCACATTCTTGATGCCAAGCGCTGACAGAATATAGGCCGGAGCGCCGAACTTTCCGGCGATATAGGGGTCGGCGTCGATCTGCGTGCTGGAGAACCAGACAGCCGCCGACAGCTTGCCGCCGCTGGCGCCAATCTTGCTGCGCGCCGCTTCTTCACGCCCTTTCAGTTCGGCAATGAGCTTTTCACCACGATCCTGCACATTGAAGATCGCGGCCAGCTCACCGATTTCCTGATAGACGACATCCATCGTGAAGGCTGCCGTGCGCACGCCATCGCCACCGCCGGAATTATCCTTGCCGACGCAATCCGAAGGCGACGTATAGGCTGGTATGCCCAGTTCCTCGAACTGTTCCGGCTTGGCGACGATGCCGTTCGGTCCGACATGCCACTGGAAATCCGCCGTCACGATATCAGGTTTCTGCGCCAGAACGCTTTCAAAGCTCGGATCGTTATCGGCCAGCCGCTTGACCTTGGCATTGACCTCTTCAAAGCCCTTGAGCACCGGGCCAAACCACACTGCCGTGCCGACCACCTTATCGCCGAGACCGAGGCTGTACAGAATTTCCGTGCTGCTTTGGCCAACAGCCACCGCGCGCGTCGGGGCCTGTTTGAAAGTAACGTCGCGTCCGCAGTTCTTCAGCGTCAGCGGATATTGCGTTTCTGCAGCCTGAAGTGCCGGCACGCCTGCGAACAATGAAAGAGCGCATAGCGCTGCGCGGAACGACGTCTTGCCGTGGAATGTCATGAGAATCCCCGAAATAATGAAAGATGTGGCCACGTCAGCGGGCGGCAGCGATAAGGCACCGTGAGCAAACGGAGATATCCGGGGATATGAATGACGATGTAAAAAGGCGCTTTGCAGCGCGATGTGCTGTCATAACCTGCTCCTGCTCCGGGCATCCCCGCCCGTGACAATGGATGATGGTGGGCTCAAGGCCCTATGACGGCAGGTCTCCTGGCTTGCGGATAGTCGCTTCCATCTGCCTTCCCGCGCCTTTCGTGCTTCGCACGATCAAGCTCAGTGGCATGACGCCTGTTGGCGTCACGAGGATGGACAGCAATCCGCTTACAGTTGCGGGGGCAGCCACGGTCTTGGTCCCTTTTCGGGTCGTCCTCACCGTGTTCCCTATTAATCCCCTTCACTCTCGGTCGGGGAACCGTCGTAACACTATTACGTTCCGATGCCGGACCGGTCAAGTGTTTCCATCCTGATCGAACAGGTTTCGACACACATAAAGCCATGGTTAACAAAGCGTTAATATCACATTGATTTTATTTAATGTTTCAAAATGCTGCCATTCATCTTCCGTTCACTCGTCTCCCAATATTGTCCACCCCACAGCAAAGGAGAACATGATGTTCAAAAAAGTCATTCTTGCAGCCGTAGCCCTTTCCTTCATCGGCGCGCCGCTGGCAGCACAGGCGCAGGATTATCAGCGCAAGCCGGGTCCGCACCGCATGGAGCAGAAGCCACGCCCGTCGCATGGCAAGGAATTCGGCCGCAATGATCGTCGTGATCATGGCCGTCAGCATTGGTCCAAGGGCCAGCGTTACAATGACTGGCGTCGTCATCCGGAAGTGCGCGACTACAATCGCTACGGCCTCCGCCGTCCGGGTCCGGGCCAGCGCTGGGTGAAAGTCGACAACCAGTTCCTGCTTGTCACCACCGCAACCGGTATCATTGCAGGCATTCTCGCTGGCCGTTAAGCCCAGCCAGATTTGACCTCCAGTATTTACAAACAAAGGCCAGAGCTCAGCTCTGGCCTTTGTTGTTTTCCTGGAAAACTGCAACCGGAATTGGCTTACCAAACGTACATACGCCGATAAAACTCACTCGTGGCGGTCGGGTAAAGCGGCCTATCGATTGCGGGCTTTCATCAATATCCATATAAGAATGACCATCACAACAAGCCCGATGGCAAGGCCGACAAGCCCGCCATAAACAGCATCGGTGCTGCCGCCGATCAATGCACCAATGCCAGCCCCCAAAATCAGCAGGATAAGCGGCGGCATGCATCCGATCATTGCGAGGTCCTTGAATATAGCCTTCAAAGCCGAGAATGTAGCCAAGTTTGCCGCAAGCGACAACGGCGTCACGGCGAGATTGTCCAATCCCGCAGTAAACTCAATGTGTTAGTGAAATGGCCTGAGAGAGAAATGGTACGGTCGGTTGGAGTTGAACCAACGACCTCAGGAGCCACAATCCTGCGCTCTAACCAACTGAGCTACGACCGCGTACCTTTGCCGGATCAAGCGCCTCAGCGCCGCCGACAGGGGGTCACATACGGAGAATCGATCCATATTGCAAGCGATTATAGCGCTCTTTTTTCAGAAATTCCCAATTGTCTGATTCAATGTCGAATTCCACCCATATTCTACAGAGACTGGTAACCATTGCAGGTGGCTGGCTGTGAACAACCGAAATATCGGGCACAACCTGTAAAATTGCCATTCCGGCATTAACTAATGAAATAGAAAATCGGGCTCATACCGTATGGAAATATGGACCCGCGGCCTCAGTGAGCTTATTAACAGGCGGTTAATGGCTACGACGGGGCGGTCGAAAGAACAGATAAGGACCGGTATGTCTGGATCATACCCATTCATCGATATTGCCGCGCTGGATGCTATCCGCGAAGGCTTTGCCAAAGGCGATGCGCAGATCGTGCTGACACGCGATCTGTCGGCTGTGCTTTGGGTAAACGGCGCCGGAGCCAGACTGTTCGGCTTCGACCGTATCGAGGATATGATCGGCAGCGCAATCGATCTGCCTGTCGCCGCACGCCGTCAGATCGCAGCCGCCAGCGACGATAACAGCGCAGAACCCCGCGCTGTATCGGTGCGCCTTGGCGGCGGCCTGCGTTCGGAACTGACGCGCCTTTGGATTTCCCACATTGTTCTGCCCGATGGGATAGCCGGTCTCGTGATTACCACCAGCGGCGCATCGAGCAATGCGGAAGACATCATCGCCGGTCTGAGCGATGACGACACGCATGTCGCGCTGATCGATGCCGACTGCAAGGTCATCGCGGCAAGCAAGCGCTTCGCCGCGCTCGATATTTCCGCTGCAACGCTTGAAGATCTGGTCGTGGAAGCGGCCGATACGCCTGACCGCATCGTCAAGCGCCGCATCCGTGCGGGACGCCAGTCCGTACCGGGCGCAATCGCCCGGCTGATCGACGCACCCGCGCTGCATCTTCTGTGCATCGTCGCCGAAGCCCCGGCACAGGTCGCGGCGAAACCCGTTGTCCAGTCGCCTGAAGGCGCGGAAGAAATTCTTGAAGAGATGCTTCCTGAACAAGAAGCAACCGTTCAGGAAGAGACGGTCGCTGCGCCAATGGCTGAAGCCGTCAACGAGTCCGCAGCCGAAACGCCAAAGCCGCAGGGCTTCCAGTTCGACCGCGATGCACCACCTGCCCGCTTCATCTGGAAGACCAGTGCCGACGGCGTTTTCAGCGAAATTTCGCCGGAGTTCGGCATTACCGTCGGCCCCAATTCCGCTGATGTAACCGGACGCCGTTTCAGCGACGTCGCCAATGTGTTCGGCTTCGATCACGATGGCAGCATTGCATCGCTGCTGAGCAAGCGCGACACATGGTCGGGCAAACGCCTGATGTGGCCGGTCGAAGGCACCAATCTGCGCGTGCCGGTGGAACTGGCCGCGCTACCGGTCTATTCCCGCGATCGCGTGTTCATCGGTTTCCGCGGCTTTGGTCTGGTGCGCCCTGACGAAGCAGTGGAAGACCCGGAAGAGATCGGCCTCGCGCTGGCTGGCGGGATTCCGCAAAAGCGCAAGCCTGAAATTCAGGATGCCGTCAACAGCGATAGCTCTGACGACGATGTGCTGGCGCTGACCGAAGAAATCGCCAATGACGATCATCCCGGCGATACGCTGCCGAAGCCACCGCTCAACATCGCGCCAACAGCCGGACGCCGCGATTCAGACAAGGTGATCAACCTGCTGAATACGGCTGCACAGGAAAAGGTCGCGGCTGATCAGGCGAAACTCCTGAAAGTCAGAGAGCGCGAACAGCGTCCGGAAGGTGGACTGACCAAAACCGAGCGCAATGCGTTCCGCGAAATCGCTGACCGCCTGCGCAAGCAGGGTCTTTCCAGCTCGCAGGCTGACGCGACTTCCAATGTGCCTGCTGACACTCCTGTCGTGGCACAGGAAGAGGTCGCCGCTGAATCAGTCCCGGCGGCACCAATTATCGAACCTGCCGCTCCGATTGCAGAAATTCCCGTTGAGCAGTCCACGGTTTCGCAGCGCGAAGAGCAGCAGGTCGAAAGCCCTGCCGACAACGATGCTCATGAACCGGCTGCCATCGATGAGACGGCCCTGTTGGCCAATCTGCCGGTTCCCGTAATCATTCATTCCGGCGACGAAGTGCATTACGTCAATCAGGCGCTGCTTGATCTCACCGGCTATGATGCCATTGAAGACATCCGCCATGCGGGCGGTGTGGAAGCGCTGTTCAACAGTGAAAGCGACGACCATGCGCCGCGTCAGGGCATGGTGTTGCGTCATGCCGATGGCAGCGAACAGCCGGTCGATGCGCATCTGAATGCTATTGCATGGCAGGGCGGTCGCGCCTTGTTGCTGAGCCTCATGCCTGTTGCCGAGACGCCAGCCGCAATTGCGCCTGTCGAAGCAACCGTTCCGCAATCCGTCACCGATGATGAGGAAAAGCAGGCGCTGGAAGCCCATGTGGATGAGCTGAAAACCATCCTCGATACGGCGACCGATGGCGTCGTGCTGATCGACCCGGAAGGGCGCATCCGTTCGATGAACCATTCTGCTTCCGCTCTCTTCGGCTATGACCGTGACGAGACGGAAGGCAAGTTCTTCTCCATGCTGTTCGCCATCGAAAGCCAGCGCGCGGCAATGGATTATCTGAGCGGACTGTCCGGCAATGGCGTGCTGAGCGTGCTCAATGATGGACGCGAAGTAATTGGCCGTGAAGCCAAGGGCGGCTTTATCCCGCTTTTCATGACCATCGGCAAGCTGCCGCAGAAGCGTGGTTTCTGCGCCGTGCTGCGCGACATTACGCAGTGGAAGCGCACGGAAGAAGAGCTGACCAATGCGCGCAAGGAGGCCGAGCGCGCCTCCAACCAGAAAACCGATTTTCTGGCGCGCATCAGCCATGAAATCCGCACGCCGCTGAATGCCATTATCGGCTTTTCCGAGCTGATGGCCGACGAGAAATTCGGCCCCATCGGCAATGATCGCTATCGTGATTATCTGCGGGATATCAACCGCTCCGGCAATCATGTGCTGGCGCTCGTCAATGACCTGCTGGATATCTCCAAGATCGAAGCTGGCGCTCTTGAAATGCAGTTTGAAGCGGTGTCGCTCAACGATGCAATTGCCGAAGCTATTGCGCTGATGCAGCCGCAGGCAAATCGCGAGCGCATCATCATCCGCTCCAGCTTCCAGTCCAATCTGCCGGATATCGTCGCGGATGCGCGTTCGATCAAGCAGGTGGCGCTCAATCTCCTGTCCAATGCCGTGCGGTTTACCGCGCCCGGCGGTCAGGTCATCGTCTCGACCAGCTATGAGATGAATGGCGACGTGGCGATGCGGGTGCGCGATACGGGCATCGGCATGACCAAGTCGGAAGTCGAGCAGGCGCTGAAGCCGTTCCGTCAGGTCAACGCTTCGCAGCGCCGTCAAAGTGAACCGGCCCGTGATTGGCGCAATGAAGGCACCGGCCTCGGATTGCCGCTCACCAAGGCGATGGTCGAAGCCAACCGCGCCCAGTTCGCAATCGACTCGACGCCCGGTCGCGGCACTGTTGTGGAAATTCTTTTCCCGCCGACACGGGTTCTGGCTGACTGATCAGCTCCATCCCTATTTCAAAAAAAAGCGCCGGGCAAAGCCGGCGCTACGAGAATCTCAGAGACAAAGACACAAAAGCAACTTGCAAGACGATGCCGGAAACGGCGGCTCGATCATCACCCGTTGTGTTAACGCTTTTTCACACGACGCCAGTTAATGCGACCTTAATTTCGTCGTTCAGAATTTACACATTCGTAGCGACTGTAAAATCAGGGTTAAATTTCAGACAGTAATTGATTAACCATAGAGCGTTGCCAGCAAAATTGTGACACGGTTTTGCGTCAGGAACGACGCGAAAGCAATTTCAGCGATTCCATTAAAGGAAGAACCGTTCTAAACCGAATCTGCGAAGGCGGCTTTGCTTTGTGGTGCTGCTCGTTTAAACCGGATTAAGAGGGATTAGGGATCGGATGGTTGATGCGCTGGCCTAAGTTCGCACGCCTTGTCATCGCGCTCGTCATTCTTTGTGCCGCGGCTGCAGCGACCTTGCTGGCCGTGGTGCCTTTCATCGTCTCGACCGATGCAATCCGCGTGCGCGTGGCGCAGGAAATCAGCGCCTGGACCGGCTATAGCGTCGAGCTGCGTGAAGCCCCTCGCCTGAAAGTCTTCCCCGTGCTGCGCGCCTCGCTGAACGGCGTCACCTTGAGCAAGATGACCGAACAGGGCCAGAAGCCCTTCATGAGTGCGGCCCGCATCGACGTTGAACTGTCGCCGCTTGATGCGATCATGGGGCATATTTCCTTCTCGGAAACGCAGATCGTGCGCCCGCATGTCAATCTCGACGGACCGGTTTCCAATTTCCCTGCGCTGCTCGACGCCATTGCCAATTCCAACGGCCGTCTCGGCACCGCGATCCGTGCACAGCGCGCCTTGCAGCAGCGCGGCACGAACAACAACACGCAGGCAGCCGAACAGGCATCGCAGCCTTTTGGTCGTGTGGTGGTCCGCGATGGAACGGTTTCATTTCCACGCCCTGAAAATGGCGGTGGGAACGGCGGCGACCCCGCCAAGGATGAACAGCTAACCAATGTGAACATGACGCTGGAATGGCCCCAGACGTCGAGCGCGGCGACGCTGCGCGGCAGCGGTAAATGGCGCAATGAAGCCTCGCAGTTCAGCATCACCGCGGCACAGGCGCTGCCGCTTCTGGCCGGCGGCACCTCGGATGTGACGGCGAGCTTTACCGCCAATCCGCTGAGCCTGACCTTTCAGGGCAAGGCAAATATTTCGGAAGACCGCTTCTTCGAAGGTGATCTGAGCGCCAAGACGCCGTCTTTGAGCGGTGCGGTGCGCTGGCTGAGCCTGCCACCTATCGCTGGCAGCTCACAGGTTGGTGCGTTTTCGCTCGATTCCACCATCACCGCCACGCCGAAACGCTGGAAATTTGCCGATGTGGAGATGAACGCTGGCGACAGTCCTGCCAAGGGCGTGATTGAAATCGGCCTCGAGCAGGACCAGCCGGCCGTCACCGGCACGCTTGCCTTCGACAAGCTGGACCTTCGCAGCCTGTTCGCAGCTTTTGTGCCCCTGCCGGACACCACCGCACGCGCGCCCAATGATCGCGGCAATACGGACGCCATCGACACGAGCTTCTTCGACCGTTCGGAGTTTGACCTTCGTCTTTCCGCCCAGAACGCCACGGCAGGCCCCGTCACGCTGACGGGCGTTGCAGCCGCGATCCAGATTCGCGGCGGTCGCGCGATTTTCGATATTGGCGACGCCAAGGGGTTCAACGGCACCTTACAGGCCAATGTACAGATCGTGCGCGATCTCAAGAGCGCCACGGGTGAGCTGCGTTTCAACGCCAGCGACATCGAAAGCACGCAGTTCCTGACGGCGCTTGGTTTCGACAAGCCGTTTATCAGCGGCAAAGGCAATGTCTCGCTATTCATGAAAGGACCGGTCAATCGCTGGTCCGGCCTGCTTTCCAGCGCACAGGGCAATGTGTCGGTGCAACTGAACAACGGCCAGATGCAAGGCTTTGCCGTTCAGGATTTTCTGACCAAGGCGCAGAGCGAGCGGTTCTTCGCACTGGAGCGGAAAGACAATGTTGCGCTGGCTTTCAACCGGCTTGACCTCAAAGCCAATCTTTCCGACGGCGTGGCATCGCTGGAAAGCGCCCGCCTCGACACTTCGGACGGGACGCTCAATCTCGCTGGCATCGTGCCTTTCGTGGATCGCAGTCTTGCGCTGAGCGGAGAAGTCATCTTCCCCAACAGCCAGCCTGAAACACCGGAACAGCAGCCGCAGGCCGAAGCGGAAGGCCAGCCAGCGCCCGCGCCCGCCGAGAATGCAACACCCGCCAAGCCGCCATTGCATTTCTTCGTTGGCGGCTCCTGGGATCGCCCCTTCATCTCGCCATCGACAACCGGATTGGGGCAGTAAAGCCCCAATCAAAGCCAAGCATTTCCAGCAAAAGTGCGAAGCGGTTTTGCGTAGGATAATGCGTCAAAACAAATAGATAGAGCGGTTCCAAGATTCCGTTTTAACCGGAACCGCTCTAACCCATACGGAATGCTGCCTGCTCATCGCGACGGCGCTGCACTTCGCGGCGCTTGTTGACGATAGATGCGATGATGACACCTGTGGTTACCAGCGCAATCAGTATCGTGCAGACCGCATTGATTTCCGGCGTCACGCCAAGGCGCACCTGACTGTAGATTTTCATCGGCAGCGTGGTGGCGCCCGGTCCGGAGGTGAAGCTTGCAATCACCAGATCGTCGAGCGACAGGGTAAAGGCCAGCATCCAGCCGGAAACCACCGCAGGCAGGATCACCGGCAGTGTGATCTTCATGAAGGTGGTGACCGGCGGCGCGCCGAGATCCATCGCTGCTTCCTCCAGCGAGCGATCAAAGCTGACCAGACGCGACTGCACCACGACCGCCACGAAACACATTGCGAATGTGATATGCGCCAGCGTGACCGTCCAGAAACCACGGTCGAAATTCATCGCCACGAAAAGCAGCAGCAGCGACAGACCGGTGATCACATCCGGCATGACCAGCGGTGCGTAGACCATACCTGAAAACAGGATGCGACCGCGAAAGCGGGTATAGCGCGTCAGCGCCAGCGCCGCGAGCGTGCCCAGCACGGTTGCAATCGTAGCCGACAGGAAGGCGACACGGATCGTCACCCACGCCGCATCCATCAGCGCCTGATTGCGGAACAACTCAACATACCATTTGGTCGAGAACCCCGCCCAGACCGTCACCAACCGGGATTCATTGAATGAATAGATGACCAGCAACACGATGGGTAAATAGAGGAAGGCGAAGCCGACAACCACCGATGCGATATTGAAACGGGACCAGTTGTTGTTCATCGCTTATTTCCCCTTTTCCTGCGCGCGTGCCTGCACCTGCTGGAAGATCACAATCGGCACGATCAGCAGGATCAGCAGCACCACCGCAACAGCGGACGATACCGGCCAGTCGCGGTTGGAGAAGAACTCGCTCCAGATCGTCTTGCCGATCATCAATGTCTGCGATCCACCAAGAAGATCGGGGATCACGAATTCACCGACAGCCGGAATGAAGACCAGGAAGCAGCCTGCCAGAACACCGGCCAGTGACAGCGGAAACGTGATTTTCCAGAATGCGGCAAACGGCGTGCAGCCCAGATCCTGCGCCGCTTCGATCAGCGAATAATCCATCTTTTCAAGCGACGAATAGATCGGCAGCACCATGAAAGGCAGATAGGAATAGACGATACCGATGAAGACCGCCGTATCCGTATTCAGAATGTTGAGCGGCGTATCGATGACATTGAGCCACATCAGAAACTGGTTCAGCAGCCCTTCCGGCTTCAGAATACCGATCCACGCATAGACGCGGATCAGGAACGAGGTCCAGAACGGCAGGATCACCAGCATCAGCAGCGTTGGGCGGATTGTCGTCGGCGCGCGCGCAATGCCATAAGCCATCGGATAGGCCACCAGCAGCGTCAGGAATGTCGAAATGGCCGCAATACGGACGCTCGACAGATAGGCCTTGTAGTAAAGCGGATCATCCAGCAGCCATAGATAATTGGCGAATGAAAGCTGCTTGATCTTCTCCCAGTTGGACGCAAGGCCCTGAGCCAGATCGAATGTCGGCATATAGGCCGGGATCGCCATCGCGACTTCCGACAGGGAAATCTTGAAGACGATGAAGAACGGGACGAGGAAGAATACCAGCAGCCAGAAATAGGGTATCGCGATGACGAGGCGGCTGGCGATGGAAGCAATCAGCTTCTGCATGGGGCAATCCTCACGCTGTGAGCACCAGACCGGCGTCGGTATCGAAGGAAACCCAGACGCGCTCGTCATAGGTCAGCGGATTTTCGGTCTTGCGCACCGCGTTGAGGCTGGCAGCCTTGATGGTCCGGCCATTGTCGAGGCGCACGTGGAAAACCGTCATATCGCCGAAATAGGCGATATCCCACAACTCGCCTTCCACCGCGTTGACTGACGCTTCTTCCGGCTTGGTGCGCGAAATGCGGGTCTTTTCCGGGCGCACTGCATACCAGACCTTCTGGCCCGGACTGAGCTGTTCGCGCGTTTCGGTCTGGATGTGGAAGCCGAATTTTTCGGTGGCGATTTCCGCCTCGCCATTGGCGGACTTCACCACTTCGCCTTCGATGATATTCACATTGCCGATGAAGTCGGCCACGAATTTGGAGCGCGGCGCTTCATAGACTTCGGCTGGTGTCGCCACCTGCTTGATGCGGCCCTTGTCCATGACCGCGATACGGTCGGACATGGTCATGGCTTCTTCCTGATCGTGGGTAACGACCATGAAGGTCATGCCAAGCTTGACCTGCAAATCCATCAGTTCGAACTGGGTTTCTTCGCGCAACTTCTTGTCGAGCGCGCCAAGCGGCTCATCCAGCAGCAGCACCTTGGGGCGCTTGGCGACAGAGCGGGCAAGCGCCACGCGCTGACGCTGGCCGCCAGACAGCTGATGCGGCTTGCGCTTGCCATATTGCTCCAGCTTCACGAGCTTGAGCATTTCAGCGACGCGCGCATCGATTTCCGATTTCGCCATACCGTCCTGCTTGAGGCCGAAGGCGATATTGCTCTCAACCGTCATATGGGGAAACAGCGCATAGGACTGGAACATCATGTTGACCGGGCGTTTATAGGGCGGGATGCCGCGCATATCCTGACCGTCCAGCGTGATACGGCCCGATGTCGGCTCCTCGAAGCCTGCCAGCATGCGCATCAGCGTGGTCTTGCCACAGCCGGACGCACCGAGCAGCGCAAAGAACTCGCGGTTGAAAACATTCAGCGACAGATCATCGACAGCGGTGAAATCGCCGAAGATTTTCGTCACATTCTCGAAAGAAATGTAGGGCTTGGCCGCCGCGTCATTCCAAGGCGCAAATTTGCGGCGAAAGCTGCCAAAAGATTCCATACCGTTCCCCTATCCGATCTACCCGGAACCAAAAGCCACCTCAAAACGAGACTGCTTTCGATGATTATGCAGCATTTACAAGACGTAGAGCGGCCCTCTGTCCAACAGTGAGCCGCTCTTCACAATGTCATATGCGGGTCATACCCCGGCATAGAGCGGTTCCAATTAAAACGGAATCGTAGAACCGCTCTATCTATTTGTTTTTCGCATTATCCGACGCAAAACCGCTACGCACTTTTGCTGGAAATGCTCTAGCGTTCGATTATTACTGGCCTGTGACGATCTTGGTCCAGGCACGGGTCACCACGCGCTGGGTCTTGGTGTCATAAGGCGTCGGCACGAACAGCTTCTTCATGACGTCTGCGGTCGGGTAGATCGCCGGATCATCAAGGATGTCCTTGTTGATGAATTCCTGCGAAGCCTTGTTGCCATTGGCATAGAACACATAATCCGAAGCCTTGGCCGCCACTTCCGGACGCATGATATAATTCATGAATTCCAGCGCTTCCGGCACGTGCTTGGCATCAGCCGGAATTGCCATCTGGTCAAACCACATCAAAGCGCCTTCCTTCGGGATCGAATAGCCGATCTCGACGCCCTGCTTGGCCTTCTCGGCGCGATCACGTGCCTGGAAAATGTCACCCGAATAGCCGATGGCCATGCAGATATCGCCATTGGCCAGTGCATTGATATATTCCGACGAGTGGAACTTGCGAATATTCGGGCGGATCTTGAGATAGAGATCCTGCGCCTTCTGCAAATCATCCGGCGACGGAGAATTCGGATCAAGGCCGAGATAGTTCAAAGCCGGACGCAGCATTTCGCTGGCGGAATCCAGAAGATAGATGCCGCAATCCTTCAGCTTGGCCGACTTTTCCGGGTCGAACAGCACGTCCCACGAATCGATGGTGTCGGTGCCGAGCGCTTCCTTGATCTTGGCCTTGTTATAGCCAATGCCCGTCGTGCCCCACATATAATTGACCGAGTATTCGTTGCCCGGATCGTAGGTTGCGGCGCGGCTTGAAATCTCGTCCCACATGTTCTTGAGGTTCGGCAGCTTGTCCTTGTCGAGCTTCAGGAACACGCCAGCTGGAATCTGGCGACCGAGGAATTCGCCCGACGGAACAACGAGATCATAGCCGCTGCCGCCGGCCAGAAGCTTGGTTTCGAGGATTTCGTTGGAATCATAGACGTCATAGACGACCTTGATGCCGGTTTCCTTGGTGAAATCCTTCAGGATGGAGTCGTCGATGTAATCCGACCAGTTGTAGATATTGACCACCCGCTCCTGTGCGCTGGCGGAGAATGTGGCGGCGGCAACAACGCTCGTCACGACGGTGGTGGCCAGAAGGAAGGATTTGATCCCCATTATTTGCTCCATTCTACACGCTCATTTCCGGTGCAGGTACAGGTTGGATATACTATTCCTTGATTGCACTTTTTTAGATTGCACCGGTTTCGTCAACCGCCTGCGGCCATCACGAACATAAAAAATTGCAACCTGAACGCTGCTAGGGATGATGAGATTTTGGCTGTGCTGAGCCGAAATATCGCACCTCTACTGGAAATCGAAGGCCGATAGCCCCGCCACCATCTCGTCCAGCCCCAGAGGGCGGGTCAAAGGCGGCTCGGCGCGGGTGACACAGCCTTGCCGCTCGCATAGACGACAAGCGGGACCAATCTCGGTATTGCCCGCCTTTGCGATCGCTGCGCCGTAAACGGTTTCCTCCCCCGCTTCCAGCGCACACCCCAACAGGATCGCGGTGCGGCGCGGACGCTCGTTGAATGCGCCTTGTGGCCCCTCCAAAGTGCGCGCGATGGTGAGAAATGCGGTGCCATCCGGCAGTTCCGTTGGTTCGACCAGCACCTGACCCGCCTGCGCGAAAGCCGCATAGACCGGCAGCTTCGGGCACTGCCCGCCAAACCGCGTCGGAAAACCCTCGGCGCCTGCAACGCGCAACCGGTTACCGGCATGGTCGATTTCCATCACAAAGAACGGCAGAGCACTCGCCCCCTGCCGCTGCAAGGTGGTGAGACGGCTGGCCGCCTGCTGGAACGAGACGCCGAACCGCGAGCGCAATGCATCGACATCATAGTGCATCCGCACCGCGGCATCACGAAACTGGCGATAGGGCATCATCAGCGCCTGAGCAGCATAGCGCGCCAGCTCGAACCGGGCGATGCGCTTTGCTTCACCGGACGATAGTTTCAGCCCTTCCGTCTCCGCGCCGATCACCACCTGCATACGGATGAGCGCCGCTTCCATGGCGATCTCCTGCAACTGATCAAAAGGCGACAGACGTTCCGAAATGAACAGGCGTTGCGAATGGCGATCATAGCGCCTGCGCCAGTTGGGCATGGTCGCGACCGGCAATGTGCGCACCGTGATACCATGCTCGCGCCGCAGCCATTCTTTCAAGGCTGCCGACAGATCGCCATCCGGTTTCAACAGCGCGAAAAAGCTCTCCGCCTCTTCTTCGATACGTGGATAGTGATTGGGACGTCGCGCCATGACATCGCGCACTTCATCCAGCGGCAGGCGTGTGGCGGAAAGCTGCGCCGCACTTCCCTCATGCGACAGCAATTGCGACAGGTCAGACAGGCGCTGCTGCTGCTCACGATAGGCCCGGTAGAGCTTGATGATGCCAACTGCGGCGTTGGGCGCGGCTTCGCCGATTTCCACCAGCTCCTGATCGCCCGGCAATTCGCCGGTCAAAAGCGGATCGGAAAATACTTCCTTCAATCCGGTGATCGTCGCGCCGCTTTCGGCCTGCAAACTATCCAGATCAAGCTTGTAAACACTGGCGAGCCGCAACAACAGCTGCACCGTCAAGGGCCGCTGGTTGCGCTCGATCAGATTGAGATAGGACGGCGAAATGCCAAGCGCTTCGGCCATGGCCGTCTGCGTCAGGGACCGCTCGTTGCGAATGCGCCTGATGCGCGGCCCGGCAAAAATCTTGCGTTCGCTCAACTCCGTCCTCCCAAACCCGCAATGGCGAGTTTTACAATTCATGACAAAATAGCCGCAAAACTAGATTTTGACAATCTTTACAAATTTACAGAGCGCTCCCGTCAAATACCCGACAGCTTAACTTCAATTTTTGAGCACTTTTGCTGCTTTTTCTGGCTCACCACTCAATGTGAATGTAAATTCAGTCACAGAAAGAGCGGCGACGAACCGCTCTTCGAGAACCAGTGACAAGTGTGAGGAGACACCGAAATGACAGATTTTTACAGCCTTATTCCTTCGGCGCCCAAGGGTCGTTTCGACGGTATCGAACGTGCGCATACGGCCGAAGATGTAAAGAGGCTGCGCGGTTCGGTGGAGATCAAGTATTCGCTGGCTGAAATGGGCGCGAACCGCCTCTGGAAGCTGATCCACGAGGAAGATTTCGTCAACGCGTTGGGCGCACTTTCCGGCAATCAAGCCATGCAGATGGTTCGCGCCGGTTTGAAGGCGATCTACCTCTCCGGCTGGCAGGTTGCAGCAGATGCCAACACGGCATCGGCCATGTATCCGGACCAGTCGCTTTATCCGGCCAATGCGGCCCCCGAACTGGCCAAGCGCATCAACAAGACCTTGCAGCGCGCCGACCAGATCGAAACCGCTGAAGGCAAGGGACTTTCGGTCGACACCTGGTTTGCCCCGATCGTTGCCGATGCTGAAGCAGGCTTCGGCGGTCCGCTGAACGCCTTTGAAATCATGAAAGCCTTCATCGAGGCCGGTGCGGCTGGCGTGCATTATGAAGACCAGCTCGCTTCGGAAAAGAAGTGCGGCCATCTTGGCGGCAAGGTTCTGATCCCGACAGCAGCGCATATCCGCAACCTCAACGCGGCGCGCCTTGCGGCAGACGTGATGGGAACGGCCACGCTGGTCATCGCCCGCACGGATGCGGAAGCTGCCAAGCTTCTGACCTCGGATATCGACGAGCGCGATCGGCCCTTCGTTGATTACGATGCGGGCCGCACGGCGGAAGGCTTCTATCAGGTGAAGAACGGCATCGAGCCATGTATCGCCCGTGCAATTGCCTATGCGCCTTATTGCGATCTGATCTGGATGGAAACATCCAAGCCCGATCTCGAACAGGCTCGCCGCTTCGCGGAAGCCGTGCACAAGGCGCATCCGGGCAAGAAGCTCGCCTATAACTGCTCGCCGTCGTTCAACTGGAAGAAGAACCTCGACGACGCCACGATTGCCAAGTTCCAGCGTGAGCTGGGCGCGATGGGCTACAAGTTCCAGTTCATCACGCTGGCCGGTTTCCACCAGCTCAACTTCGGCATGTTCGAACTGGCACGCGGCTACAAGGACCGGCAGATGGCGGCCTATTCCGAACTGCAACAGGCGGAATTTGCAGCCGAAGCCAATGGCTACACCGCGACCAAGCATCAGCGCGAAGTCGGCACCGGCTATTTCGATGCCGTATCGCTCGCAATCACCGGCGGCCAGTCTTCGACCACCGCCATGAAGGAATCGACTGAAACAGCACAGTTCAGACCGGCTGCCGAGTAGCAGTCAGCAATCAAACAGGAGGAACAGTTCCATGAATTCGCCAGCACGCGTCAAGGAAAGAGCAGAAGAACAATCGTCAAGCATGTCCACGGATCAGCAGACCGTTATCCGCATGCTCGCCAACGATCTGCATCGCCTCAACTACACCGTCATGAAGGCGGTCGAGGCAGGCGTTTCGGTAGAACTGGTCCGCTCCGCCCGTCATCATGGTGGAGACGGCAACTGGGGTGATCTCCTGATCCCCGTTATCGTCACCCACGACAAATGATGACGATCCTGACAATTGCCGTCGCCACCATGCTTATTCATCTTGCCGGTGGCGACGGCAGAAAACCCATCCCGGTCATTGCTTTCAAAAGGCTTTGACCACCTTCCCTCTATGCCTTCTTCGTCTTCACTCCGTGCCCCGGCTGCCCCTTCAGCCGGGGATTTTTTTGCACAAAACATCCGTTTCAGAAATCGTTGAATTTTCCAAAATTGCAATAATTGTGAATATAAATTTAATACAGAATTGTATATCGAAGTACGATTTAATTCATGCTTTTAATATAAATGTACAAAACATGAAACGGAGAAAACAATGAAGAATAATATTCTATTTATTTATATTATATCGAGCGCGATTATTACAATCCCCAATCATTCAATGGCCAAAGAAGCTGCAACAAAAGCATATCAAGATCAGGCGACGCGAGGCATCGTCGATGACATCGAGTGCATTTACAAGAAGGGCTTCTTCGACCCCGAATGCTGGAAATCATAAGCCTCAACGACCGGGAAAGCCCCTTGGATGGGGCTTTTCTGTTTCAGCAGCTTGTGGAGCATCCAAACACACCGAACAAAACTCAAGGATAGCCATTTGAACGCCCTGCTCGTATTTCTTACAATAGTGCTCATACCCTTAGCATTCGGCTCAGAATTTTCTGTTGTTCAAAACGCTGCTGCGGGCCAAGCGGGGATGCGGCAAGCATCTGCTCCAGACACCGTCGATTTGAAACTTCCAATCTGCATCACTGATCGGGAACTATGCGCTCCACGCATTTTGCTGCGATGACGAAACAAGGCTGAACCAAATCAGTCACTCGACTTCCCACAATGCACAAGCCTCCGACTGCGGGCGGCGCTTGTATTTCCCACGACAGCCTCCCGCAGATGTATTTCATTAGATTCACTGGTTGTGCTGCACGATGCTGAAATCCGTGCCAAGCCCGCTTGCGATTGCCAGCGTATTTTTCTGGAAAGACGCACCAATTTTAATAGATTCTAATGAATATAAAATATCTTACAAAAAAATAATTCGATATTGGACTATATAAATCGAATATTATCGTGCTTATCTGTAAATGCATCGATGCATATTTACTTTGAAAATTAATACTAGGATTTATATTATGAAGAAGTATTTAGTATATACCACTCTTGCACTTGCAACAATGGCTGCAACTGCTGGGCAATCTTATGCAAATTCCTTTCCGATTGACCAAAGCCATGTCTCCGCAGACGCTCCTGTCAAGAGCATTGTTTGCGTCAAAGTATTAATCTGGGAATACTGCCCATTCTGATAAGAATATAAATCGAGCTTGGGCATCAGTCCAAGCTTTTCACATCAGCAGATAATCGACAGGCTGCGGGAGGCCCGGCAAATTGGCCTCCCCCAGGGCTTCCCGCAGGTTGATTTCAATCGTATCGGCAATTGACTCTATCGGCAGATCATTTGGCAAGACACCGAAGGGCTCTTCCAGTTCATCGCCCAGCGCATCGAGGCCGAAGAAAGTATAAGCCACCAGCGTCGTCGCAAAAGGTGTGCCCCAGCCCAGCATGTCGGCAAAGCCGAACGGAATGAAGAAACAGAACAGATAAGCCGTGCGGTGCAAAAGCAGCGTATAGCCGAAGGGCACAGGCGTGAAGCGCAACCGCTCGCATGCCGCCTGTATCTCCGCCAGCGCACTGACCGAATTGTCGAGGGTCTGGAAATCGATCGGCTGGATATCGCCTTTTGCCCGCAGACCGGCCAGCACACCACCGAGCTTGCGCAGGATGAAGTCAGGCCCGTTGCGGCTCGCGGCCATGGCGGCATGTTCATCCGCTGACAGCCATTTGTCCCGCTTTGCGGTACTGTTACCCGGACGAAGATGGACAACCATCGCCTGAGAAAACCCTATGGCGTAATGCAGCAATCTGGCGCGCGCGCCTTCTGCACCCGGCACGACATCCAGAAACATCGTCTGGCGTGCGAGATTGCGCGTCGTATAGACCAGCTTGCCCCAGATTTTGCGCGCTTCCCACCAGCGGTCGTAACAAGCATTATTGCGAAAGCCGAGAAAGATCGACAGCGCAATGCCCAGCAAGGCGAAAGGCGTACCGTTATTGAATGCTGGCACCCAACCCGGAAAAGCATGATGCCCCGCCACGACCAGCATCGACAGCAAAAACACTGCGCATATCTGCGGCAGTATGCGCACCACAATGGAGCCTTTGACGATAAAGAAGAGTTGCCACAAGGGCGGGCGCGGGCGAACAATCATAGTATTTCAGTCCGGAAGCAAAGCGATCCGCAAATAAAGCGGGAATAAACAGGCTATACACCCTTCTGCCAGCCAATAGCGAGCAGGAAGACCATCACGATCCTGTATTTTCTGCCCGTAGAATGCTGCACCGATCCCTATCATCTTGTGCGTTCAACACAGCCATCATCGCGCAGGATAAAATGTCGGTTCAGTCTTTCATTGATAGTGTCGCTTCGAAGACCGGCATCGACCCTGCGGTCGCCGAACGCGTTGCAGGGATCATGTTTTCCGTCGTTCAGCACGAAAGACCAGATCTTGGCGCACGCCTGTTCGCCAAAATTCCGGGCGCTGAAGAACTGGCTAACGCCAATGACGTCATGGCCAAAAACGTCGAGGGCGGCTTGCTGAGCTGGGTTGCCAATGCCGCCAGCAATTTGGCGGGCGAGAGAATCGGCGCCTTGTTGAAAGGTCTCGCGGCGCTGAAGGCGAGCGGCCTGACGATGGAGCAGATCAAGCAGGTCGGCTTGCAGGCGCTCAGCCATGTTCGGGAACTGGACAGCCTTCTCGCTGACGAGCTTAAAGCCCATTTTCGCAATGTGAAAGCACGGTTCGGCCTTTAAAAAGCAGAGCCCTGTTGCCCAAATAGCGGCAGTTTTCCGATATCCAAAAAAGCCTGCTGCCCCCATTTGTCAACCACAGCCGACGCAGCTATCATGCACATATCGAAATCATTTTCTGGTGATGGATGTCTGCTGATACGACGGAAAAGAAGGTTACGCGTGCGCCGCGTCGCCGTACGCCTGCCTATGTCAAATCCCTGCGCGGGGTGAAGAACTGGAAGCAGGCAACCGAATGGCTAGCCTGGCGGGATATCGAAGACATCGAATGCATCACCCCCGATCAAGCGGGGGTTGCGCGCGGCAAGATGATGCCGTCCAAGAAATTCACGTCCAATACATCGCTGGCGCTGCCGTCCGCTGTCTTCATGACGACGATTTCCGGCGATTATCCCGAAGACGGCTACGGCTTCCACTATCCGGAAGATGATGGCGATTTGAGACTTCTGCCCGACCTTTCCACCCTGTCGGCGGTTCCGTGGGAAAGCGATCCGACGGCACAGGTCATCTGCGATCTGGTCTATCAGGACGGGCGCGCCGTTGAATTCACCCCGCGCAACGTGCTGCGCAATGTCGTTGCAGCTTACAACAAGCGCGGCCTGAAGCCGGTCGTGGCGCCCGAAATCGAATTCTATCTGGTACGCAAGAACCCCGACCCGGATTATCCGCTGACTCCGCCGGTCGGCCGCTCGGGCCGCGCCATCGGCGGTGGACAAGGCTATTCGATTGCGGGCGTCAACGAATTTGACGAACTCATTGACGATATCTACCACTTCTCCGAAGGTCAGGGTCTGGAGATCGACACGCTGATCCACGAAGAAGGCGCCGGTCAGCTGGAAATCAACCTGCGCCATGGCGATCCTGTCGAACTGGCCGATCAGGTTTTCCTGTTCAAGCGCACGATCCGCGAGGCGGCGCTCAAACACGACATGTATGCCACCTTCATGGCCAAGCCCATTCAGGGTCAGCCGGGTTCGGCGATGCATATCCACCAGTCGATCATCGACAAGAAGACGGGCCGCAATATTTTCACCAATGAAGACGGCAGCGAAAGCGAGGCTTTCCGCCACTTTATCGGCGGCATGCAGCGCCATGTGCCGAATGCTCTGGTGATGTTTGCGCCCTATGTGAATTCCTATCGTCGCCTGACGCCGGATGCCTCCGCGCCGGTGAACGTCAAATGGGGCTACGACAACCGTACCACCGCCTTCCGCGTGCCGCGCTCCGACCCCAATGCGCGCCGCGTGGAAAACCGCATCCCCTCCTCCGACGCCAATCCTTATCTGGCGCTGGCGGCTTCGCTGGCCTGCGGCCTGATCGGTCTCGTCAACAAGATCGAGGCGGAACAACCTGCAACGACAAGCGTCAACACCAAGGAAGTTGAACTGCCCCGCGGCCTGATCGATGCTGTGGAATTGTTCGAAAAGGACGACGAACTGCGCAATCTGATCGGCAGCTCCTTCGTCACGACCTATGCGGCCATCAAGCGCGCCGAGTTCGAAACCTTCATGGAAGTCATTAGCCCATGGGAACGCGAGTTCCTGCTGCTGAATGTGTAGGTTAGGGGAGTAGGGGAGTAGGGGAGTAGGGGAGTAGGGGAGTAAAATATGCGGGGGCATATATATGACAATCAATTCATATCGCGATATTCTTGCATGGCAGCAAGCAATGGAGTTGGTAACGGCAGTCTATAAATCTACGGAGATATGGCCGAAAGAAGAGATCTATGGACTGACAAGTCAGGTGCGTCGCGCTGCAGTATCAGTTCCGGCGAATATAGCGGAAGGTTACGGGCGGGATACACGTGGCGCTTATCAGCAGTTTTTGCGCATTGCGCAAGGTTCGTTGAAAGAAGTGGAAACCCACATACTGATTGCTGAGAGATTGGGATTTATCAAACAAGATACCATCGATCCAATTATGGCGAAGAGTGAAAGTATTGGAAAATTGCTTAGACTTCTCATTCGCAAACTATCGGACGGCTAACATACTCCCCTACTCCCTTATTCCCTTACTCCCTTAAAGCACGCGGAATCGCCGATGCCCTACCAGTCCCCAATCTCCCCCGGCCTCTCGTGGTATGAAGCGAGTGTGCCGGAGCGGCCTGAATATTCAGAGCTTGACGGTTCGCGGCAGGCCGATGTCGTCATCATCGGCGGCGGGTATACCGGGCTTTCCGCTGCCTACCATCTGGCGAAACAGGGCGCGGATGTGGTTCTGATCGAAGCCGAACGTTTCGGCGACGGCGCATCGGGACGCAATGGCGGCCAGTTCGGCACCGGCCAGCGCACATGGGCAGAAGAGCTTGAAGCCGAATATGGCTTTGAGCGCGCCAAGGCTTTGTTCGACGTTGCCGAAGAGGCGAAAGCCTATCTGCTGGCCTTCGCGCGCGAGCACCAGATCGACATGGACTATGTGCCCGGGCAAATCTCCGTCGTGCACAAGCCGCGTTATCTCAAGCAATATGAGCGCCACGCGGAACTGATGCAAAGCCGCTTCAACTATCCGCATTTGCGTTTCATCGGACGCGATGAAACGGCAGCCTTGCTGGGGTCCAGCCGCTATCACGGCGGTGTCTATGATGACGGAACCGGCCACATACACCCGCTGAAGCTGCTCATCGGCACCGCCAAGGTGGCAAAGGCGGCTGGCGCGAAGCTCTATGAGAATACCAGAGCAACCGGGATAACCACGACCAGCGGGTGCGTGGAAGTCGCGACAACACGCGGCACGATTGTCGCGAAAAACGCCTTCATCGCCGTCAATGCCTATGGCGGCACGCTGGAGCCGACCAGCGCATCGCATGTCATGCCGATCCGCTCTTTCATCGGCGCGACAGTGCCGCTCGGCAACGACAGCCCGGTCATACCGGGCGGCGAGTCGATCGACGATTCCCGCTTTGTGGTCCGCTACTTCCGGCGCACGAAAGACGGACGCCTGCTGTTTGGCGGGCGCGAAGCCTATACGGCAGACAATCCGCGTGAGATCAGCACGCATATCCGCCGCCAGATTGCGGAAATCTATCCCGCACTTGCCAATGTCGAGATCACCCATGCCTGGGGCGGCTCGGTCGGCATAACCATGCCGCGCCAGCCTTTTGTCCGCGAAGTCATGCCAGGCGTCATTTCGGCAGGCGGCTATTCCGGCCATGGCGTGATGCTGGCGAATTTCATGGGCAAGCTTTATGCGGACAGCATTTCCGGTAAGCGTGAGAAGCTCAAACTGTTTGAAGAACTGCGTATTCCAGCCTTCCCCGGCGGACGCACATTCCGCGCGCCGCTCCTCTTCCTTGCGCTGTCATGGTACGCGCTGATGGATCGCGTATAAGATTAGGATTTCTTTTTAAGTTTTATAAATTGCTTAGCCGAGCGTTCCAAAGCACTCTCCCAGACCTGAAGTGCAAGAAGATTTGTGTCGGGCAGCGTACCCATAATGCCTTTGGCTGCAGCTTCAGCTTGTCGGCAGAGATATCTCGTGCACCGTAGTGGCCAGCCGTTTGCGTCTCGAAAATCCAGACCTAGTTTCAGAAGAATTTCGACCGTTTCATCCTCTGACGCATTAGCGGTTTGAAACCGACTTTCATGGACTTCATACTGCTTGTCGATATCCCAAAAATCCATACTGTCTTCTGATAATTTCCAGTACCTATCTGGAAAACGGAAAAGTGTATTTTCAATATTCACCCCAAACAACGCGATAGACAGCTCAGCCAAATCGCCTTCAACAGAAGGGTCCACCTGTCCATTTTCACGACCATAAATTATAAAGTTATCTTCTATTTGCAGAACAATCGGAAAATTTCTCATAATTATTTCTTTTTTTTCAACTTTATGGGAGATTATGCTTAACTTTCGCCAATCTTCATACCGTTTCTTCATAAAATAAATCCCGAATCAGCGCCGTATACTAACTATACAACTTTTACGATCAAGAACAAAATAGCAACATACGCGTCCACAGAAAATTGACACTGTTTTAGAGAAACCAGCACTCAAAATTATAGAGGCGAGGCGCCATTGGGCGCCTCGCCTTTCTTCGACCTGCATTCTTGCAGGCCGCTCCCCTAAGAGCACATCCCGAAAAGTGTGAAACGATTTCGGGAAAGATATGCGTTAAAGCGCCCTAAGCAGCGCGCTCTCCGGCCCTCAACGCCAGACGCTGATAGGTCTCTTCCACCACATCACGCATCGGCAACATGCCGCTGAGACACAACAAAGCGCGCATATGTTCACGTCCGCCCTCGTAACCCATGATCGGCGCGAAGGGCTGCATGACAATGTTTGGCTCGTCTGCATAGAGCTGCTGATACTCGGCAAAATTCATGAAGCTCTTATAGCTGTCGCCAAGCTGCAGATAGGTTTCAACCGCAGCCCCTTCGGCAAATATCGCCTCATGGCTGTCGAGGAGAACATTGTAGTAATCGATGGATTGATCCATCGCCACACGGGTAATCGATCGTCCATTCACCAGATCCTTGGCGCGGATCAAAACGCCGTCGATGAAAAGCGCATGATTGGGTGATAGATAAAGATCGCGACGCGGTGTCATGCGGTCGAGCGCATGGCTAGCGATGCGGATCGGCATCACGTCTTCACCCCATTCGGCACCGCCCTTTCGGTAGCGTTGCCAGCCAACCCATTTCACCGGCACGACCTTGCAATCGGCGGTTACGATAAGGTCGCCAATGGCGAGGTTTTCCACGGCAACCGGTCCGCTCATGGTTTCAACCAGTGTCCCTTTCAGCAGGCAATTGGTGCCGCCGCTACCGCCGTCGCTGCCTCCATCCTCCCACCATTTGGTTCCCAAGGCGCGGGCTGGCGTTGTGAGCGACGACGCGAGAGCGCCAATCGCGGCGGCCCTTGCAGCGGCAGCTCCCGCCACGCCCAGAAAATGGCGTCGCGCCCGGTTGCGCGGTGAATGCCTGTTTTGTTGTTCTGTCGACATAAATCCCTCCGCTCCATTTGTCTGTCACGACGCATCGTCAGCATGAAGCGCCGCGCGCTTTTGCCGGAAATGCGGTTGAACATCGGCCTGAAAACCAGTGTGGAGTTTTGCAAAGCACGATGCGCAGATTGAAAACCCGAAACGACGCTCGCCATTGCGTGGAAATTCGTCGTTTCGATCGCTTTGCCCCAAGACTACGACTCTGATCTTAGCTGATCATTCCCCGCTGAATATTCCGGCAAAACGGCGGAAATCCTCGGCAAACAGGCGTAGAGCCTACCGCTAAAGGCGCAGGTTTTTGGTGGTTTTCCGGAGAACCCAAAGCTGCGAGGCTTAATCAGGATTAATGCGAGCGGCCTTCAGCCCGTCAGTTTCGCCGCGCGCGAAGTGTTCTAAAGCGGCATTGCCGAGGTCTGCTTGACCGTCTGGCTGGGCACATCTGTCTTGAGGTTCTGCACCCCCTTGATCCGGCTCAGATATTCCGACTGAAACCGTCGGTATTCTTCAATATCAGCCGCCACAACGCGGATCATCGCATCGTAATCGCCCAGCATGAAATAGCATTCGAGCACCTGCGGTAGCTTCGATATTTCGCGTGCAAACTCCTGAAGCGTCTCCTCGTCCTGCCTGTCCAGCCGGATGCGGGTGAAGAAGGTGAGCCCCTTACCGATCTTGGCCGGATTAAGCACCGCGACATAGCGGTCGATTACGCCCGCTTCTTCCAGAAGTTTCACACGCCTGAGACAGGGCGACGGCGACAGCCCAACCTCGCGCGCCAGATCATTATTGGCGATGCGCCCGTCGCGTTGCAGCACCCGCAGAATCCGCTTGTCGATCTCGTCGAGTTTCATTGGCCACCGATTTCAATTGTGCCCACACTATTGGCATTTTCTGCCAAACATTAATGCCATACACTAGGCGCTACACGCCAATTGCTCAAGATATTGATCACATTACCGAATGCTTCCATGCAAACGCGCTGAAGCGCGCAGATTTTCAGTAAAGGCGCGAGGCATCTTGTCTGCCGCGCGCCTAGCAAAAGCACAGAGAACAAGGGTTCCAGCAACGTCGTTTGAACTGGAGCCCATCTGATAAGAGGTGGCCGCGAGGCCGCCAGCGGGATTTTTTATGGATACTTCACCGATCTATGCATCTCAAAAAGGCAGATTCGGCAGTAGTCCAGATCGGAGTTCAGAGTTCCGTCGCGGCGCGCTCGCCGTGCTGCCGGTTCTGCTCGGTGCTATTCCCTTTGCCATGGTTCTGGGTGCGCAATCCGTCCAGAAAGGCCTCAGCCTGTCGGCAGTTATGTTGATGACGGGACTTAATTTCGCGGGCGGATCTGAGTTCGCAGCTGTCCGGCTCTGGACGTCACCGCCGCATATCCTGCTCATTGCGGCGATCACATTTCTGGTCAACAGCCGCCATCTGCTGATGGGTGCAGCCCTTGCGCCCTTTATTCGCCACCTGCCCAACCGCAAGGCTCTTATCAGCCTTTTTCTCATGTGTGATGAAAGCTGGGCGGTCGGTCTGGCCGATGCGAAACATCGCCATTCGAAGAACATCCACCCCGCACTGAGCCTCAAATTCTACGCGGGCGTCGCCATACCGTTCTATGTGGCGTGGATATCATCCGCCACAGTTGGCGCTGCCTTTGGCCCGATGATGGGCGATTTGCACCCTTACGGTTTCGACATGGCGTTTCCGGCAGTCTTTCTGGTGTTGCTGGCAGGCATGTGGAAGGGCTTTGCCGCAGCGCTTCCGTGGCTGGCCAGCCTCGTCGTCGCCGCCCTTGCCTATCTCGCTATTCCCGGCGGATGGTACGTCGCCGCTGGCGCGGTTTCCGGTCTCGTTGCCGCCTATCTTTTAACAGGTGAGAAATGATTGACCCCTTGGTCGTGCTCACCATCGTTGCGATGGCTGGCGTCACCTATTTGACTCGCATCGGCGGCTATATGCTGCTGCGCAATCGCACGCTCAGCAAACGGGCCACGGCTGTGATGGAAGCCGCGCCTGGCTGCGTGCTGATATCCGTCATCGCACCTGATTTCGTCTCCGAAAAGCCTGCCGATCTGGTAGCGCTGGCGATCACCGTTCTTGCCGCCGCGCGGTTTTCGATGCTGCCGACTGTGCTGATCGGCATTGGAGCCGCCGGTGTTGGTCGTTACCTGATCGGATAACCCCGCTCGGGCAATCACGCCGCCGCTTCGCGAAGCGCATTGACCTGACCGAATTTCATTGGCCACCAATTCCATTTATGCCCATATTGTTGGCATTAACTGCCAAATATTGCTGCAATTGACCAATCTTTGCAACCCGATTGCTCAAGACATTGGCTATATTGCCGTTCGCTCTCAGGCAAAAATGCTCAAGCATTTCCAGCAAAAGTGCGAAGCGGTTTTGCGTCGGATAATGCGTGAAAAAATGGACAGAGCGGTTCCGTAAAAACGGGAACCGCTCTGGAGTAACAGACAAGGGGCAGCCGCGAGGCCCGCCAACGGGAATTTTATGGATATTTCGCAGGCCTATGCGCCTCAACAAAGCAAATCCGGACGCAGATCTGAATTCTGGCGGGGTGCAGCCGCCGGACTGCCGGTTTTGCTTGGCATTATTCCCTATGCTCTGGTTCTGGGCGCGCAGGCTGCACAGAAGGGTCTCAGCGTCGTTGAAGTGCCGTTGATGACTGGCCTGAATTTCGCAGGCGGTTCGGAATTTGCAGCCATCCAGCTCTGGACCTCGCCGCCGCACGTCCTGCTCATCGCCGCGATCACGCTTCTGGTCAACAGCCGCCATCTGCTGATGGGCGCAGCGCTTGCACCCTTCATCCGGCATCTGCCGAAGCGCAAGGCTTTCGCCAGCCTGTTTCTGATGTGCGATGAAAGCTGGGCGCTCGGCCTCGCCGATGCGAAGCGCCGTCAGGCGAAGGGTGTCAATCCGGCGCTGAGTCTTAAATTTTATGCGGGCGTCGCCATCCCGTTCTACATCGCGTGGGTGCTTTTCACCACGCTCGGCGCGGCCTTTGGCCCGATGATGGGCGATTTGCGCCCCTACGGTTTCGACATGGCATTTCCGGCAGTGTTTCTGGTGCTGCTGGCAGGCATGTGGAAGGGCTTTGCCGCAGCGCGCCCGTGGCTGGTCAGCCTTGTCGTCGCCGCCGTTACCTATCTCACCATTCCCGGCGCATGGTATGTCGCCGCTGGCGCACTGTCCGGCCTCGTTGCCGCCTATCTTCTGGCAGGTGAAGAATGATCGATCCCTTAGCCGTTCTTACCATCGTTTTGATGGCCAGCGTCACCTATCTCACCCGCATCGGCGGTTATGTGCTGCTGCGCAATCGCACGCTCAGCAAACGGGCCACGGCTGTGATGGAAGCCGCACCCGGCTGCGTGCTGATATCAGTCATCGCGCCGGATTTTGTCTCCGACAAGCCCGCCGATCTTCTGGCGCTGGCGATCACCATTCTTGCCGCCACGCGCTTTTCCATGCTGCCGACCGTGATCATCGGCATCAGCGCTGCCGGTCTTTGCCGCTACCTGATCGGCTAGCGGCAAAGCACTTCAATGCAGGTGCTGTAACTTGTCGGGATTGCGGACGACATAGATCGCCGCAATCTTTCCGTCTTCGATATCGAGCGCGGTGGTCTGGATCTGGCCATCCGATTCAAGCGAGATGAAGCCCGGCAGACCATTGATAAAGGTGGTGCGCAAAAGCTTCGAACCGTTGGCGCTGAAATAGCCGGCAAGCTTCACGTGAATTTCCATCACATCGGTAAATCCGAAAATCGGCTTCGGGAAGGCCGGGCGTTTTCCGCCGCCATCCGCATGCATATGCACATCGGCGGCGAGCATGGTGCCAAGCGCGTTCATATCGCCGCTGCGTGAAGCCGTGAAGAAAGCCTGCGCCAGTTCAAGACCGCGTTGCTTGTCGACCTGAAATCGCGGGCGTTCCTCGCGAACATGTTTGCGCGCGCGGGCCGCGAGTTGTCGGCAGGCCGCCGCATCGCGCTGGATTGTTTTCGAGATTTCATCGAAGTCGAGGCCGAAGACATCGTGCAGCAGAAAGGCGGCGCGTTCCAGCGGTGAAAGCCGTTCCAGCGCCAGCATCAGCGGCAAGGTGACATCGTCGTCTTCCTCTTCCTCCTCGATCACCGGGTCTGGAATCCACGGGCCGAGATAGGTTTCGCGCTGCCGCTGGCCGGATTTAAGCCGGTCGAGACAAAGCCGCGTCACCGTGCGCCGCATAAAGGCTTCCGGCTCGCGCACTTCGCTGCGGTCGGCGTTCATCCAGCGGATGAACGCCTCCTGCACCATATCCTCCGCATCGGCCACCGAGCCGAGCATGCGATAGGCAACGCGGATCAGTTTCGGACGCAGCGGATCGAAAATCTCCGCTGCGTCGTCATGAGCCTGCTCGCCCGCCATCAGGCGACCGCCTCGGCGGCGGCCTTCTGGGCGGTGGCTTTAGCAGCCGCCGGATCAAACCAGAGGCCGAAGCCAACGGCCATACGGTTCCAACCATTGATAATGTTGATCATCAGCGTGAGATTCACCTGTTCCCCCTCCGTAAACTGCGCCTGCAAGGCCTTGCGCGCTTCGGCGAGATCGTGCCCCTGCGAAAGGCGTGTCAGCGCGTCCACCCAGCCAAGCGCAGCGCGCTCGCGGTCAGAATAGCACGGCGCTTCCTGCCAGGCCGAGAGCAAATAAATGCGCTGTTCTGTTTCACCCAGCGAACGAGCCTCAATCGTATGCATGTTGATGCAGTTTGCGCAGGCATTGATCTGCGACGAGCGGATTTTGACCAGTTCGATGAGGCTTCCTTCCAGACTGGAGGCGACGGCCTGCGAGGTGTTCATCCAGGACTTCATCAGGGCAGGAGCAACATTGAATGGGTTCAGCGTAGCAGTCATGGTCTCGTTCCTTTCGGGTTTAATTTGGTGGTTCGAAAGACATGACGAGCAAGCAACGCTGAATGTGACATGCGGGCAAAAAAATTTTGCCCGTAGCCGTTATTTTCCAAGTTCTCCCAATATCCATTCCCGAAAAGCCCGGATTTTCGGCATGTTGCGGCGGGATTCCGGATAGACCAGCCAATAGGAACGCCCATCGTCGTGCAAAAGATCAAATGGCTGGAGCAACAGTCCGGCCCCTATTTCCACGGTGTGAAAAGCGGGCGTCAAGATGCCCACGCCAAGTCCGGCTATGGCCGCCCGCCCTTCCAGAAGCTGGGTGCCCAGGCGGTTCTGCGCATGGCCCTGCAATTGCGGATCGGGAACGCCAGCGGCTTCGAACCATTGTCTCCACCACGGATCGCCCGCATCAATGAGGGGCAGGCGCAACAGGTCGGCCGGTTCGCGCACCCCGCCAATGCTCGCCGCAAGCTTCGGGCTCAACATGGGTGTGAATTGCGCCTTGATCAGCTCATGACTGACCAGTCCCGGCCAGTCGCCAGTGCCGGTGCGGACGGCCAGATCAACCTCGCTCTGGGTGAAATCGACCAGTCTGTCGTTGGAATCGAGCCGCACCGCCAGAAGCGGATGCTCCATCTGGAACGAGCCAAGGCGCTGAACCAGCCAGTTGGCTGCGAAAGTGGCCACGACGCTGATCGAAAGAACACCTTCCGTATCCTCCCGCAAGGTCGCGAAAGCCGTGCGCATTGTTTCAAAAGCTTCGGTAACGGACGGCGCCAGTCGCTCGCCAAGCTCGGTCAGTTTCACCTGCCTCGGCATGCGCAGAAAGAGGGGCGCTTCAACCCGCTCCTCCAGCATCTTGATCTGATAGCTGACAGCGGCCTGCGTCATGCCAAGCTCTTCCGCAGCCTTGGTAAAGCTCGCATGCCGGGATGCGGATTCAAAGACGCGAATGGCGGATAAAGGGGGAAGCGACGACACCATGATACATAAGTTCTCCTTATGTAGGATAATCGACGTTCAATTGGAAAACAACAGCTTTTCCGGCCATATCTATAGGCAGAGTTTAACTGAGCTACCTCCCACAGCTCACAAAAGCAAAGCCGGAACCATGCAAAACATCGAGATAAATGCGCCAGCCCTTGCAGGGGTCTGCACTGCGTCTGGCCCTGCCGATAAAGCCGCCACTGGCTGGCACCACCTTTTCACGCGCCTGTTTCAGCGCAAACCAGCGCCCTATGTCGTCAGCGAACATTCGCCCGATTACCTGCTGCGCGACCTTGGCCTCATGGAAGGGCGCACTTCCCGTCTCTCGCGCGGCGGACACAGGCTTCCAGACTGGCGCTAACTCAAGCGCTGATGACCGCAAAGCCGCGCGCCTTCAGGCCGCGACGATCTTCGTGCAAACTGTTGACGAGACGGTCGCGGCTGCCGCCCAGATGGGCGCTTAACAGCCTTGCCGCCTCGTCCGCATCGCCATTGCGCACTGCATCAAGGATTGCGTGATGCTCGCGCCAGGCGCGGGCAAGTGCCGCTTCGTCACGCACTTCCAGCCAGCGCGCCCGCGACAGGCGCTGCATTGCATCGCGCACGCCGCGGCTTAGAAACTCATTGCCTGACAGCCGCGCCAGTTCGATATGAAAATCCATGCCGACCCTATGCCATTCCTCACGCGAGGTTTCGGCATCGCAACTGTCCAGCATGGCGCCAATCGGCTCCACGCCGCTGCGGTCGTCAAGCGCAGCGGTGAGCCGGATCGCCGCCACCTCCAGCGCCTCGCGATAGACGCCAATCTGTTCGATCTCGTTGAGATTGATCGGCGAAACCGTCCAGCCGCGCCCTTCCCGACAGACAAGCCCTTCCGCTTCCAGCCGCAGCAGCGCTGCACGGATCGGCGTGCGGGAAGCGGCAAACTGCGCCTCGACCCAGCGCTCTGTCAGGCGTTCGCCCGGCCCAAGCTCAAGCCCGAGTATCATGTCGCGGAGTTGCGTTTCCACTTCTTGCATCTGTGACATTGCCGTCTGGTCTCCTTATTCACCACGCCGCGAATGCCTTGTTCCTGACGGGAGTTGACAAGGCGAAGCAACAGGCGCATGCATGTATTCCGTTTTGGTATCCCAAAATGGAATACAAGACAATCCCATTCCCGCATCGTCCATTCACACATTCAGATGCAATCGCAGGACATGACATGAGTACGACCCAAGCTGCCGCCAGGGACGCCGTCGCTTTAGACGGCTCCGCTGGCCCTATGGCTGGCCCGAAACAGGCTGAGGAAAACCACGAGCGCTACTGGAAACAGAACCTGCTCATTTGCCTCCTCGGTTCGTTCACCACGCTGATCGCCATGTCGCTCCTGCTTCCTTTCTTGCCGCTTTATGTGGAGCAGCTTGGCGTGTCCGATCATGCAGCCATCGTGCAGTGGTCCGGTATCGCCTATGGCGCCACTTTTCTCGCCGCCGCCTTCGTCGCGCCGGTCTGGGGCAAGCTTGGCGACCGCTATGGCCGCAAGCTGATGCTGATCCGCGCCAGTCTCGGCATGGCCATCGCCATGTCGCTGATCGGCATGGTAACGAGCGTCTGGCAGTTGGTCGCGTTGCGCCTGTTCGTCGGCATTGCGGGCGGCTACTCCTCCGGCTCGATGATCCTCGTCGCGACACAGACTCCGAAAGACAAGACCGGCTGGGCGCTGGGGGCGCTTTCGGCGGGCATCATGGCGGGCAATCTGGCCGGACCGCTGCTCGGCGGCGCATTGCCGCCATTGATCGGCATCCGCGCCACATTCTGGCTGGCAGGCGGCGTGATCTTCCTGACCTTCCTCGCCACGACTTTCCTGATCCGCGAAGAGCGCAAGCCGCCAAAACCGACCAAGGAGCAGAAGGCGGAATCCATCTGGGCTGCCATCCCCGACAGAAAGCCGGTTCTGGCCATGCTGGTGACGGGCATGCTGCTGCTGTTCGCCAATATGTCGATCGAGCCGATCATCACTGTCTATGTCATGCAGCTGATGGACGACCAGACCAAGATCACGTTGATTTCCGGCGTTGTAATGGCTGCGGCTGCACTGGGCAGCATCCTGTCCTCGTCGCGCCTCGGGCGTCTGGCCGACCGCGTCGGACACAGATATGTCATCATCGGTGCGCTGGCGGTTTCCGCGCTGCTGCTGATCCCGCAGGCTTTCGTCACGCAAGCCTGGCAACTGATCGGCCTGCGCTTCCTGATGGGGCTGGCGCTGGGCGGCCTCCTGCCCTGCATCACCAGCGTCATCCGGCACAATGTGCCCGACCGTGTCGCCGGCGGTATCCTCGGCTATTCGGTCTCGGCGCAATATGTCGGACAGGTCGCGGGCCCGGTGGCAGGCGGCTTCGTCGGCGGCCACTTCGGCATGCGCGCCGTGTTTCTCGGCACCTGCCTGATGATGGCATTTGGTGCGCTTTATAACTGGATAGTGCTGCGCCGCGCTTCACAGAACTGACGCAACCAAGGGATACTGGCTGTCACTCCATCACTTCCATGATTCTTTGAGACATTGAATGACAGACCATATCTTCGCGCCCTTCGAAACGCTTGCCGCTGAACTTCTGCCGCATGCATTGGAACATGGTGAGGACGGATCGCACGATCTGTCCCACCTTGCCCGCGTCTGGAAGAATGCCTCGGCCATTCACAGTACCGAAGGCGGCGACGCCGAAATTCTCTGCGCGGCGGCAATTCTGCATGATTGCGTGAGCGTGGAGAAAAATTCACCCGACCGGCACAAGGCCTCGCGTCTTGCTGCCGACAAGGCTTCCGCACTGCTGCGCAACCTCGGCTGGGACGAAGAGCGCATTGCCCACGTCGCCCATGCGGTTGAGGCGCACAGTTTTTCCGCCAATATCGAGCCCGTGACCATCGAGGCGCAAACCTTGCAGGATGCCGACAGGCTCGACGCAATTGGCGTGATCGGTGCAGCGCGCTGCTTCTATATAGCAGGCCGTATGGGAAGCGCCCTTTATGACTGGCGTGACCCGCGCGCTGATGACCGTGCGCTTGACGACAAAGCCTATGCGCTCGACCACTTCCGCACAAAGCTGTTCAAGCTTGCTTCCGGTTTCAGGACGGAAACCGGAAGGTGCATGGCCGCCGAACGCCACAAGCGGCTGGAAGCCATTTATGATGACTTCCTCGCTGAAGCAGGTTGCTAAATGGAATAGCCGCCGTCGACACTGAGCGCCGTCCCCGTCACCATCGAGGCGGAGTCGGATGCGAGCCAAAGGGCGGCTTCGGCCACATCTTCCGGCGTCGAAAACCGATCAAGCGGGATCGTCGCCTTCAGGGTCTGACGCGCTTCCGGTGTATCGTCTTCCAGAAACAGCTTCAGCGCTTCGCTGTCGCTTTCCGCCGGGCAGATGCAATTGACGCGAATGTTCTTTTCGGCCAGCTCCAGCGCCATCGCCTTGGTGGCGCTGATAATCCAGCCCTTGGATGCGCTATACCAGACCAGCCCCTTGCGCGGACGCAACGCGGTGGCCGAAGCGGTGTTGATGATGACGCCCCCGCCCTGATGCTCCATGATCGGCACAACGATCTGCGTCGAATAATAAAGCGCCTTCATATTGACGGCATTGATGAGATCGAAATTGTGTTCATCCACCTCGGTCAACGGCATGTTGCGATGGGTGAAACCGGCATTATTGACCATGATGTCGATGCGCCCGAAAGCCTCGAAGGCTGCACGCGCCACGCGCTCGACATCGTCCTTGCGTGATACATCCGCCTGAACCGACAGCGCATTCTTGCCGATATGCGCCAGTTCGTCTTCCACGCGCTTCACATTCACGTCAGCCAGCACGACTTTCGCGCCTTCGGCTGCAAATCGGTGCGCCATGCCTGAACCGAAACCCGATCCGGCGCCGGTGATGATTGCGACCTTATCCTGCAGCCTCTTCATGTCATTCTCCTTTGACAAAGCCGTTTCAGACTTTGTGTGCAAATCACTTGAAACACGATTCTTATTCAAATCCATGCCTGGGCCAAGGAAATAATGCCAATCTTATCAATGCGCGCAGACCACGCTCGGAACCGGGATAGATATTAGGAAAATCTCGAAACTAAAATTTCAATTCTCAATAAGTTGCTATTTATAAGCTGTGATACCAAAATATTTATTTATATATACTGTGTAATTATTAACAATAAAGGTGGTATATTTTATGAAGAATATTCTTTTAATGCTATTCGTCACATCTCTCTCGACGCCTGCCTTTGCGGCACCCTCCTTTTTTATATGTCCGCAACACTTAGATGACTTGGGCGAAGTATGCAGCAACGCGGCGTTGCACGATAAGTCTTGCGATATGGAGAAAACACCGACCTTAAGGGCAAAATGCCAAGCGAGCGTATATAAAGCGTGCGTCGCGCAATGCGACCGCCATCGTTAATTCGACTTAGTCAAATAGCAATATCCTATACACTCACCTACTCTTCTATCATGGGGGGCCAGAAGAAATTCTGGTCTCCTTTGTTGGTCACGCCAATTCCCTCACGAAGGCAAAATTGTCCAACATCTTCTGTTGAGTACGCTTCCAAAGATGTGAAACATTTCGTTATGCATATATTTTGCCGCGCCTGACGCTCAACGCCCCAAATTGGCTCGATCACAATATCGAAATCGCCCCAATGTTTTATCGATATCCAGCAACACAGCCATTGAATTTAAATCGATTAAATTATAAACAGGGTCCGCGCATATGGCACCCTTGTCATAGTAAGCTGTGATCGTTTGGTGGATCCAAGGCTGCCGTCATCTGAATGAACTTTGCGTTCAATGACACAACGCCTGGAAACCCGACGAGAGTTTATTAAGTCTCTGGTGTCCTTTCGCTTCTGGAATTCGTCACGTAGGCTGCTTCCCAAGCCGTATGAATTTCAGAATCGAAGCATCAGACTGATTTGCGCGAACGAAAGAAGAGAGCGACAGATGACCAGCCAGACTATTCCGGTAGAGCCTTTCGACTGCATCGTTTTTGGCGGCTCGGGCGACCTAGCCGAACGCAAACTGATCCCGGCATTGTATCAGCGGCAGCGTGCAGGCCAGCTCTCCGACCCGACGCGCATTATCGGCGCTTCGCGCAGCCCCATGACCGATGACGAGTATCGCAAATTTGCACGCGATGCCATTCATGAGCACGTCAAGCCTGCAGAAGTCGATGAAAAGCAGGTGGAAGAATTTCTGACCCGCCTCAGCTACGTTGCCGTCGATGCCAAGTCCGAAGAGGGCTGGGATGCGCTCAAGACGCTGATTGGCAAGAAGCCGGAAAAGATTCGCGCCTTTTACCTCGCAGTCAGCCCGACCCTGTTCGGCGACATTGCCACACGCCTGAAGAGCCATGGCCTCATCACCCGCGACACCCGCATCATCGTTGAAAAGCCGATTGGTCGCGATCTGGATTCGGCAATGGCGCTCAACGACACGCTGGGCAGCGTGTTCCGCGAAGACCAGATTTTCCGTATCGACCACTATCTGGGCAAGGAAACAGTGCAGAACCTGATGGCGCTGCGCTTTGCCAATGCGCTTTATGAGCCGCTTTGGAACTCCGCCCATATCGACCATGTCCAGATCACCGTTGCCGAAGCGGTCGGCCTTGAAGGCCGCGCCGGTTATTACAACACGGCGGGCGCACTGCGCGACATGGTGCAGAACCATATCCTCCAGCTGCTCTGCCTTGTTGCCATGGAACCCCCATCGTCGATTGAAGCGGATGCCGTACATGACGAAAAGGTCAAGGTGCTGCGTTCGCTGAAGCCCATCACCAATGCCAATGTCGAAGATGTAACGGTTCGCGGCCAGTATCGCGCTGGCGCATCTGCCGGCGGCCCGGTTCGCGGTTACCTTGAAGACCTCGAAAACGACAACAGCAACACGGAAACCTTCGTGGCGCTGAAAGCCGAAATCGCCAACTGGCGTTGGGCGGGCGTGCCGTTCTACCTGCGCACAGGCAAGCGTCTGGCAACCCGTGTTTCGGAAATCGTCGTGACCTTCAAGCCGATCCCGCATTCGATCTTCGGTGAAAGTGCTGGCAAGGTCATTGCCAATCAGCTCGTCATCCGCCTGCAGCCCGATGAGGGCGTCAAGCAGTGGCTGATGATCAAGGATCCGGGCCCGGGCGGCATGCGCCTGCGTCATGTTCCGCTCGACATGAGCTTTGCCGAATCCTTCAGCGAACGCAATCCGGATGCCTATGAACGGCTGATCATGGACGTTGTTCGCGGCAATCAGACCCTGTTCATGCGTCGCGACGAAGTCGAGGCCGCATGGCGCTGGGTCGATCCGATCCTCCAGGGATGGGAGTTGAACAGTCAGCCGGTCCAGGGTTACACCGCAGGGACGTGGGGGCCATCGTCGTCCATCGCATTGATTGAACGCGACGGTCGCACTTGGCACGAAACGTTGTAAGGACCCTGAAAGGAACGGCATGAACATCGAACGTCACGACTTCACCAGCGGAACGGAACTGGCGCAATCGCTTTCTGAGGCGATTGCAATCAAGCTGGCAGCCGCAATCGCTGAGCGGGGACAGGCCACACTGGCCGTCTCCGGCGGCACCACGCCGCTGAAACTGTTCGAGGTGCTGTCGCGCAAGATGATCGACTGGAACCTCGTCACGATTACCCTCGTTGACGAGCGTTTCGTGGCCGTCGACAGTGATCGTTCCAACGAAAAGCTGGTCCGCGACCATCTTTTGCGCGATCATGCGGGCGTGGCTCGGTTCATCGGCCTCTATAATCCGGCGGCGACGGCCGAAACGGCGGCGCTTGCCGCCGCCAGCCGCATCGACGCATTGCGCCGTCCTTTCGACGTGGTGGTACTTGGCATGGGTAATGACGGTCATACCGCATCATTTTTCCCGAATGCCGACCGGCTCGATCAGGCGATCGACCCGACAACGCGGGCGCTCGTCCTGCCAATCCATGCCGAAGGTGCGGGCGAAAAGCGCCTGACACTGACCTTGCCGCTCATCGCCGAGGCCGACATGCTCGTGCTTCACATCGAAGGCGCGGCCAAGCAGGCAACGCTTGAAAAGGCGCTGTCCGGCGACGATGAACTTGAAATGCCGGTACGGGCCGTCTTCCACCATGCCCGCACCCCCATCCAGCTTTACTGGACCAGTTAAATTCCATTCAGGCCAGATTGGCACAGGTGATACCCATGCCCATGCAGTCCGCTCACAAACGCATTCAGGAAATCACCGAGCGCATCCGTGAACGCTCCAAACCAACCCGCGAGGCCTATATTGGCCGCGTGCGCGAGGCAGCCCTGAAAAAGCCGAACCGCACGGTTCTGGCCTGCGCCAATCTCGCCCATGGTTTTGCGGCCTGCGGGCCGCATGACAAGGCTGCCCTGACCGGCGACGAAGTGCTGAATCTGGGCATCATCACCGCCTATAACGACATGCTGTCGGCGCATCAGCCGTTCGAGACCTTTCCGCAGCTCATCAAGCAGGCAGCCCGCGATGCGGGCGGCGTTGCACAGGTGGCGGGCGGCGTGCCAGCGATGTGCGATGGCGTCACCCAAGGTTTCGCCGGGATGGAACTTTCGCTGTTCTCGCGTGAAGTCATTGCCATGGCTGCTGCTGTCGGCCTGTCGCATGACATGTTCGATGCCGCGGTTTACCTCGGCGTCTGCGACAAGATCGTGCCGGGCCTGATCATTGGTGCGCTGACCTTCGGTCACCTGCCTGCAATCTTTGTGCCTGCCGGTCCGATGACCAGCGGCCTGCCGAATGACGAGAAGGCCAAGACACGCCAGCTTTATGCAGAAGGCAAGGTCGGGCGTGACGAACTGCTGATCTCGGAATCCAAGTCCTATCACGGTCCCGGCACCTGTACCTTCTACGGTACTGCCAATTCCAACCAGATGCTGATGGAAATCATGGGCCTGCATTTGCCGGGCGCGTCCTTTATCAATCCGGGCACGCCGCTGCGCGATGCACTGACGCGCGAAGCCGCCAAGCGGGCGCTGGCGATCACGGCCTGCGGCAATGAATATACGCCAGTCGGCGAAATGCTGGACGAACGGTCTTTCGTCAATGGCATCATCGGCCTCAATGCCACTGGTGGTTCGACCAACCATACAATCCATCTGATCGCGATGGCAGCGGCGGCTGGTATCAAGCTGACCTGGCACGATATTTCCGAGATTTCGGACGTGGTGCCCCTGCTCGCCCGCGTCTATCCGAACGGTCTTGCCGATGTGAACCATTTCCATGCCGCAGGCGGCATGGGCTTCCTCATCCGCGAGCTTCTCGACGGCGGCATTCTTCATGAAGATGTGCGCACCGTCTGGGGCGAAGGGCTGCGCCCTTACGCCATCGAGCCAAAGCTTGGCGCTGACGGCACCGTCATACGCGAGCCGGTTCCGGACAAGAGCGGCGACGACAAGGTATTGGCCAAGATTCATTCGCCGTTCCAGCCGAGCGGCGGCCTCAAGGTGCTGACGGGCAATATTGGCAATGCGATCATCAAGGTTTCCGCCGTGAAGCCGGAGCGTCAGGTGATCGAAGCACCCGCCAAGGTGTTCAACGATCAGGCCGAATTGCAGGCTGCCTTCAAGGCAGGCGATCTGACCGGTGATTTCGTCGCGGTGGTTCGCTATCAGGGGCCGAAAGCCAATGGCATGCCGGAACTGCACAAGCTGATGACCGTTCTCGGCATCCTGCAGGATCGCGGCCAGCGCGTGGCCCTCGTCACCGATGGTCGTTTGTCGGGCGCATCGGGCAAGGTTCCTTCCGCAATCCATGTCACGCCGGAAGCGCTTGATGGCGGCGCCATCGGAAAAATCCGCAATGGCGATGTTATCCGCGTGGATGCGGTCAATGGTACGCTGGAAGTTTTGATCAATCAGGCGACACTCGACGCCCGACTTCAGGAGCGCCCCGATCTTTCTGCCAACGAACACGGCATGGGTCGCGAATTGTTCCGCGCCTTCCGGCAGATCGCGGGGCGGGCGGATGAGGGCGCTTCGGTCTTCTAGCACTACAGTTGCATTCTTCGCCATGCCGGGCTGCAACGCGCAATTTCCTGCGCGCCGGTGCTCGAAAATCACTCGTTTCGCCACGGCCTGACGAATTTGCAACTGTAGTGCTAAGAGGCGACGCCAACAAAATAAGGCAAAGCGGATTTTGCACCGCTTTGCCTCTCAAATCGCACTAGATTGCGTGAAGAGGCGCGAAAAGCGCCTCTCAATTGTGTCAGAAAGCGGGCTTTTTTACGCCCACACTGCGGCAAGCCGCTGTCAGCGTATTGGCCATCAGCATAGCGATGGTCATCGGGCCGACACCGCCCGGAACTGGCGTGATTGCGCCCGCAACCTTTTCCGCATCCGCAAAATCAACATCGCCAACGAGGCGGGTTTTGCCCTCGCCCTTTTCCGGTGCCGGAATGCGGTTGATACCGACATCGATAACCGTCGCGCCGGGCTTGACCCAATCGCCCTTGACCATCTGTGGACGACCAACGGCTGCGACCAGAATATCCGCCGTACGTGCAATTGCCGGCAGATCCTTGGTGCGGCTATGGGCAACCGTAACCGTTGCATTGGCGGCGAGCAGCAGATTGAACATCGGCTTGCCGACAATGTTGGAACGCCCGATAACCACAGCGTTGAGACCGGAAAGATCGCGGCCATGAACACGCTCGATCATGATCATCGCACCGGCTGGCGTGCAGGGAACGAAAGCAGTATCGACCTCACCAGTGCCCAGCTTGCCGACATTGATGAAGTGGAAGCCGTCCACGTCCTTGTCCGGTGAAATCGTCTGGATGACGCGGCCTGAATCGATATGCTTCGGCAGCGGCAGCTGCACCAGGATGCCGTGAATGGCCGGATCGTTGTTGAGGCTCTCAATCAAATCGAGAAGCTCATGCTCCGAAGCCGTGTCCGGCAGATCATGCTGAACAGAATGGAAGCCGCATTCCTTGGCCTTGCGGCCCTTGGAGGCGACATATACCTGGCTCGCCGGGTCTTCGCCCACGATCACCACGGCAATACCGGGAACAACGCCGGTCGCTGCAACGAGCTTTTCGGTTTCGGTCTTCACCGTGGAAACCACATCCTCGGCGAGCTTCTTGCCATCGATCAACTGGGCCATAGCGAGCGCTTCTTTCTGTTCGAAATATCGGCTTTGCGAGATAAACGGGCTGCAATGTCTGGGAAATACATCACATCCGTCGGGCATACATGCCAATAAGCGTCATGGCGCGCGATGACAATTGGCGAAAGCGCGACAAAGTGAAAATGGGGACAGGATTTTCAGAAGTTTCAGGAATGATATCAGAACCGGGTGCCGCGGTTCGCGCGTACATCGTCGATGGTGCGCTGCAACTCGTCCGCCTCTCCGGCTGTATCAACCCGGTTGTTCTCGACTTCCCAGCGCTCGTTCGCTTCGCGAATAACGGCGGCAAGCCGCGTTTCGCCATAGGTTTCGAGCACGTCATCGGCCTCGGCTTCGTCAGCCCCCTGCCCTTCTCCCGAAGGTGCTACCCTGCTTCCAAACAGGCACGAGAACAGACCGAGCCACAGCCCCCCGAGCAATCCGGCCAGAACCGCATTCTGCAAAGAAACGCCGCGCCAGCCAAAAGAATCCCTAGCAGGCGCAACAAAGCGCACAGCAGCACCTGTTCCGGACAATGTGTCTGTTTCGCCTCGCGTTGCCCGCATCAGGCCATCGTCATAAAGTGCCTGTCGCGCGGCCAGATCGCGCTCCATCGCCTGTAGGCGATTGCGATCTTCATCTGTCGCCGGGGGCGCGTTCAACCCGGTTAATGCGGATGCTGCTTTCTGCTCGTTCTGGACGGCTTTCCGCAGGTCGGCTTGAATCAGGCTGCGTTGATTGGCAATTTCAGCATCGATTGAAGACACAACTCTCTCACCCACTTCTTGATAAAGTTCAATGAGTTGAGGTAACGGACCCGACCGCATATCTTCCGGTACGCCAGAATTTGCCAGGCTTTCTGCCGTCATGGTACTTAATCGATTGGCTTCCGCACCGATCCGCGCCGTTTCAGCCTTGGCCTCGGCAAAAGCATTCTCAAGGGCGGATTTATCCTCATCGCCAAAATTCCGACTGGCGCGGAACGCTTCAAATGCAGCTTTCGCTGTTGTCACATCAGCTTCCAGCGCTTGCAATCGTTGGGGCAGAATGGGATCATTACGCATCGCACCGGTGATACCGGTCAACTGGCTGCGAAACGCTTCAGCCACCGCATTGATTAGTGAAATCGCCTTTTCTGATCTGGGTGCCCTCGCCTCGACTGTGACGATGCCACTATCGAGCGCCTGCGAAAATTCCAGATGCGGACGCACAATGTCTGCACCCGTTAGTCCCGCGGGTGTAGAGGGCCCGGCCTCGCCTTCCGCTGTAGTGAATCGATCAAGCGCGTGGCGTAGCTGGTCAAGAAGCGGCGGAGGCCCGAAATCTCGTGGCGACTGGATGCGCGCCAGTTGTGCAGCACGGTTCAGCACCGCTTCAGATGCAATCTCGCTGCGGCGTTCGGAAGGAAACACCTGCAAGGAAGTTGAGGCACTATAATGCTGCGGATTAAGGGCTGCATAACCAAGTCCCAGCAAGCCACCCAATACGGTGAAACCGAGAATGCGACCCCAACGCAGGCGCCAGCGCCCGCGGGGCTTGGCAGCCTGCGCCACAGCGGCTGGAGCGACAGCCGCGCGTTCCGGTTCAACCCGCCTTTGCAGGTCCGGTGCAGGGATCGCGGTTTGCGGGACTGTTTCCGGCTCAAGCCGGGACTGTAATTCGGCGCGTATGGCGCTCATGCGCTGGCGCATATCGGCAGCAGGATCATGAGCTGTTAAAGGTGCTGCCGGTTCGCCATCCAGCATTTCCTGCTTGCGGCGCAAAAGTTCATCGCGACGCCTGCGATGCTCGCGCTCGGCCAGCAATTCCTCGGCCAACTCGGCGGTCGTCTTCGTCGGGCTGAGATCAGGCGTGACACCCTGAGACCGGACCAAAAACTCGGGAGCATAAGCTAATAAGGGGCGTACAACAGCAGCTTGTCCCTTGTTCTTTTGCTCAACCATCGCTTTTTCCCGATGCCTATCCAAGCCCATCTACCGGTCCGAATGCCCGGACCATCCACCCGTGATTATGCCCATATCACAGACCATGAGAATTATGGCATCCACCATGGCAAACAAATCGTTAAAATTGTAATTTTCCATAGTGATTCATACCGATGCGCGACTGGAGGAGGCAACGATGCAAACCAAAATGGAACATCCGGTCGATATGGATCGCCTCGAAGGCATTGTTCAGTTCCTTCAGGCAGCAGAACGCCTGAAAAGCACATTACGTTCCGGCCATACCGCCGAAGGCCGCCCGGAAAGTACCGCCGAACACAGCTGGCGGCTCTGTCTTTTGGTCACGCTTTTCGACAAGGAGCTTGGAGATTGCGACCGCCTGCGCCTTCTCAAAATGTGCCTTGTGCATGATCTGGGCGAGGCGATTTCCGGCGATGTTCCGGCCATTCACCAAAGCGCCGACGATGGCCGCGCCGAGCGTGAAAAGGCCGATCTCATAAAACTATGCGCGCCGCTTCCCGACGATCTGCGTGCGGAAATTCTCGACCTTTGGGCCGATTATAATCGCGGCGCCTCCCCGGAAGCGATCTTCGCCAAGGGTTTCGACAAGATCGAAACCATGCTGCAGCATAATATCGGGTTGAACCCTCCCGATTTCGATTATGCGTTCAACCTCGACTACGGCCTCAAGCAGACCGAACGCCACCCTCTGTTGCGCCAGTTTCGCACCCTTGTGGATGCGCAAACGGCGCGCAATGCGGATAGGCAGAAGCGATCAGTTTAGCGTCGCGAAGTGCCGCAGCGTGAAGACGATCTGGTATAGCAAGGCAAGCGTGGCGAACACCGCATGATAACGCCGGTTATCCCAGAACATGGCGATGACGCTGAACACGATGAAACACACGGTCTGGATCGGATATTCGATACCATAGAGGTGATAGTGATCGACGCCTTTCAACAAGGTGTCGAGGACATCCACGATATGGATCAGCGCCAGAATGCCGAAGAACCATTTGCGCCGCGACAGGAAATAATCGCGATAGCCGGTATATTCCTCCATGCTGTCGGGAAAGAGCAGCGTGCATTGCAGGAAGTAAAGCCCGGCATAGAAAATAACGAAAAGATATTTTTCGAATGTCCACTGGGGAATTATTCTGAGGCCGAATTCGAACCACCAGAAATGCACCACCGACAGCAGCACGAAGGCGACCCAGGCCATATGCACCGGATAGATTCTCTGTTTGCCGGGATGCTGGATGAAACGCGCAAAGCCGGTGAGCAGGCGCGAAACACACAAGCCCAGAATCATGCCGATGATGATGCGGACGTGGCCGAATGCTTCTGCTGGCGGAATACCAGTAGTCAAAGACGGATCCATTGGCCCCTCATTCCAACAGCGCAGATAAACTTAAAAATCCGCGATTTCCATGTGACTTTCTCAAGACATACTGGTAGATAATTTATGAGGCATCAATAATTCACGGGCAAGAAAACTATAGTTTCCGCAGTTTTATGTTTTACCCGGCTGTAATGAGCAAATATGGCACAGCCGCCTTGCGGATCGCGAAGGCGCAGGTTTATACCCTCTGCAAACAACCTTGGCGCTCGAGCGCCGAAACACTCAGACAGGCGGAACAATCAATATGCAGGATACGGTCATTCTCGTCGGTTGCGGCAATATGGGCTTTGCCATGCTCAAAGGCTGGCTCGACAACGGCATTTTGAAAGCAGGCGATGTTCATGTCGTCGAGCCGACGGATGCGCTGCGCGAGCGCGCTGTGGGTGCTGGCGTGCATGGCTATTCCAGCGCGGATGCGCTGCCTGCCGACCTCAAGCCGCGCATGATCCTGGTTGCCGTCAAGCCGCAGGTCATGAACGCCGTTCTGCCTGCCTATAAGCACTTTGCACCTGCCGCCACCTTTGTCAGCGTTGCAGCAGGCATTCCGGTCGCGCTGTTCGAGACCCATCTGGGCAAGGATGCAGCCATCCTGCGCTGCATGCCGAATACACCTGCCGCCATCGGCAAGGGCATGATGGTGACCTTCAAGAACGCCAATGTGACCGCTGACAATGAAGCTTTCGTCGCGCGCCTGCTCGCGACCTCGGGCAAGGTCGCCAGCGTTGATGACGAAGCACTGATGGATGCCGTCACGGCGGTTTCGGGCTCCGGCCCGGCCTATGTGTTCCACTTCATCGAAGCCTTGACCGATGCCGGTGTCACCGCTGGCCTGCCGCGCGAAACGGCAGGGCTTCTTGCCATGCAGACCGTGATGGGTGCAGGCGCGCTTGCCGATGCCAGCACCGACACTCCGTCGAAACTGCGCGAGCAGGTGACGAGCCCGAACGGCACCACGGCGGCTGCGCTGGAAGTGCTTATGGGCGGCGACCGTCTCAAGACGCTTGTTGCCGAAGCGGTTGAAGCAGCGCGCAAGCGTTCCGTGGAACTCGGCAAGGCCTAATTCACCAGCCTCGGCACCGCATCAATCAGCGCTCTGGTGACAGGCGCTTGCGGTGTCAGGATCAGCTCCCGCGTCGGGCGGTTTTCAACGATTCGCCCGCGCTCCATCACCGCAATGCGATCCGCCATAAGTGCTGCAACCGCGAGATCGTGGGTGATGAAGAGATAGGCCGTCTGTTCGGCCCTTTGTATTTCCCGCAACAGGTCGAGAATTGCGCCACGTACCGTCACATCGAGCGCCGATACCGCTTCGTCCAGTACGATCAGCGAGGGGGATGTCGCAAGTGCACGGGCAATCGCCACGCGCTGCCGCTGGCCCCCGGAAATCTCGTGCACCCCACGCCGCGCAAGCGCCGGATCAAGCCCGACCTTTTCCAAAAGTTCCGCAATATCGCGCTTGATGCCGTGAATGCGCAGTGGCTCCCGAAGAAGATCGCCGACACTGGCGCGAGGGTTGAAAGCGGATAAAGGGTCCTGAAACACCATCTGCATGCGCGCGCGGCGCTTTCGCAGCGCAGCGCCTTGCCATGCCAGCCAATCCTCGCCCTCGAAACGGATCGTTCCGCTTTCCAGCGGATGCAGCCGCAGCAAAGCACGCGCAAGCGTGGACTTGCCGCTGCCCGATGGACCGACCAGCGCCAGCGTTTCACCCTTGGCGATCTCAAGGCCGACATGATCGAGCGCCAATGCCGCGCCATAGCGCACCACCAGCCTGTCAGCCTGCAACAAAGCCTCAGCCATGGGACGTCAGCTCCAGTGCAGGAACAGCGGTAATCAGCGCGCGCGTATAGTCCGTCTGCGGAGTGTCGATGATCGCGCGCGTATCGCCGCTTTCCACAAGCGCACCCCGGCGGAAGACTGCGATATGATCCGCAAGCCCGGAAGCGAGTGCAATATCATGTGTGATGAAGATCAGCGTCATGCCGTCTTCGCGCACCAGTTTGCGCAACAGCGCTACGATTTCGTTTTGAACAATGGTGTCGAGCGCGCTTGTCGGCTCGTCGGCGATCAGCACACGCGGATTTGCTGCAATGGCGAGCGCTATGGCGATACGCTGCTTTTGCCCGCCGGAAAACTGATGCGGATAGCGATAAAAACTCTGCTCCGCTTCGGGGATATGCACGCGCTCAAGCAGGGCGAGCGAGCGCACCTTGGCGGCTTGTCTATCCAGTTTAGCGTGCGCGCAAATGGTTTCGACCAATTGCGCGCCGATGCTCATCAGTGGGTCGAAGCTCGATGCCGGGTCCTGAAAGACAAAGCCGATATCGCGACCGGGCTTCATCGGCCCCTCCGCCCAAGCGATGCGCCCTGAAGCCTGCGCATTGGCAGGCAGAAGCCCGGCAAGCGCCAGCGCCAGCGAGCTTTTGCCGGAGCCGCTCTCGCCGATAATGGCAAGCGTTTTACCCGCCTCGATATCAAGCTGGACATTGCCCAGCGCCGTTTCACGCCCATAGGTGACGGAGAGATTTTCCAGATGCACGAGCAGGCTCATGATTGCACCTCGCGCGTTGCCGCGGCGGCAGTTACGCCCTCGCCCGCCAGATAAACGCCAACGACAGTCAAGCCCAATGCCAGTCCCGGCACGATGGAAAGCCAAGGCGCGGAGCGCAGCACCGTCCGGCCTTCCGCAATCATCCCGCCCCATGTGACCCGGTTTGGATCGCCCAGCCCCAGAAAGGACAGCGCCGCCTCGATCAATATGGCGGAAGCGACGATCACCGGCACCAGCGCCAGAACCGGCGGCAAGGCATTGGGTAATATCTGCCTAAAGGCGATCTCCAGCGGATGCATCCCGATGGTGCGAGCCGATGCTACATAGTCGCGTTCGCGGATGGATAGCACCTGCCCGCGTGTCAGCCGTGCTGCCTGCGTCCAGCTTGAAAGCACGATTGCCGCCACCAAAACCGGCAATGACGGCCCGGCAAGACTGACCAGCGCCAGCGCCAGGAGAAAGCCGGGCACGGTTTGAAACGCCTCGGTGATCCGCATCAGGATTTCATCGACAATCCCGCCTGCAAAGCCTGCCAGCACGCCGACCGCGCTGCCGACAAGGATGGAGGCCAAAGCCGCCGCAAGCCCGACAATCAGCGAGGTACGCCCGCCATGGAAAAGTTCGGCCAGCACATCGCGACCCAGCCTGTCTGTACCGAGCGGAAAGGCGCTATTTTCGAACGGTGACAGCAAGGGGGCGGCGACAATTCGCAGCGGATCACCGGGGAAAAGAAGCGGCGCCAGCAGCGCGGCTGCGACGAGGATCGTCAGGATGATCGAACCCGCCAGACCCTCGCCAGTCCTGAGACTGCGCAGAAACACCTTCATGCGCTGGCCTTTCCTGCCGTCCGCTGGGCAATGCGCGGATCGAGCCAGACATAGAGAAGGTCGACAAGGAAATTGACCACGATCACCATGATCGCGCTTGTGAGAATGACGCCCAGAAGCAAGGGCGTATCGCGGCTTGCAACAGCTTCCTGCGCCAATCGTCCCAGGCCCGGGACCGCAAAGACGCTTTCGATCACCACGCTGCCGCCCAACATGCTGGCCGCCTGCAATCCAAGCAGGGTGACCAGCGGCAACAACGCATTGCGCGCCACATGGCGCAACACGATGCGCGGTCGCGAAATGCCGCGCGCGCGTAAAGCCCGCACAAAATCCATCCGCCATATGTCAGCCATCGCAGCGCGCATGACACGCAGATAGAGCGCCAGATAAATCAGCGCCAGCGACACAACTGGCAGCACCAGATGACGCGCTATATCGCCTGCCCGCTCCAGACCCTGCTTGCCCGATGCAATCGTTTCGATGCCGCTCGACGGCAACCAGCGCAACCTAATCGAAAACAGGATAACCAGCACCAGCGCCAGCCAGAAGCCCGGAATGGCATAGAGCACGAGAGAGGTGATAGACAGAAACCGATCCCGGAAACTGCCGGGCCTCGCGCCTGCGACAATGCCGAGCAGAGTGCCGACCGCGAAGGACAGCGCCGTCGCCGCGCCCATGAGCAGAAGCGTATTGGGCAGCCGCTCCAGAATGACGTCGAGAATGGGCCGGTTGAAACTGACAGACCAGCCGAGATTGCCCTGCACGAGAGAGGCGAGATAGGCGGCAAGCCGATGCCAGACCGACTGATCCAGTCCCCAGCGGGCGCGCATGTCCGCAATCTGCGCAGCATCGCCACCAAAACTCACGGCATAGGCGTCAACCGCATCGCCGGGCGCAAGTTCCAGCATCAGAAAACACCCGACAACGACAATCAGCAGCACAAGAATGCTGCCGATCAAACGTTTCCGGAGAAGGGTTAGAATCTGCGCCACGCCGCGACGATACAATCAACGCGCTGTTTCGTCACCGTTCTATCGCGGTTCCGGTTAAAACGGAATCGTGGAACCGCTCTATCTATTTTTTACGCATTATCCCACGTATCGAAGCGGGATCAGAAATCAGTCCAGTGAACTGATTTCCCCGCGTAGGCGCTACGCACTTTTGCTGGAAATGCTCTATCGCGGTTCAACCCAGGTATCGGCCCAGTTGGAAACAGCCCAGCGCGGATTGTTGGAAACATTCTTCACCCGCTCATTGGCAACAGTGATGAAACCCCATTCGGCAACATTGATAAGCGGTAGATCCGCTTCCACTTTTTGCTGGAACTGATGGTAAAGCGCCGTGCGTTTCTTCTCATCGATTTCGCGCGCTGCAGCGGCAATCAGGGTATCCAGTTCTGCATTGGCATAGCCGCCCTGATTGGAGAATGGCACACCCGCCGGAATGCCGCTTTCAACCAGAATGGTGGTGGAGATGGCCGGATCGCCACGATAGACAGCAGGCGCAATGGCGAGGTCGAAGTCGTGGTCGGTATAGACCGCCTTCTGATGCGCCGCCGCGTCATTATTGACGATGCGCGCATCGATGCCAATCGCGGCCAGAGCCTGTCGCAGATAATCACCGAACTGCCTGGTCTCGTTGAAATAGGGCGCGGGCAGAAGCTTGAGCGCAAAGCGCGTTCCGCCATCGCCCCGCTTGTAGCCCGCCTCGTCCAGAAGCGCATTCGCCTTGGCCACATCAAACGGATAGGACGGCACATCGTCCGTATAGAACTGACTGTCATAACGTGGCACCGGGCCGGTCGAGGTCTTGGCATAGCCGAGGAATATGGTCTTGACCACGAAATCGCGGTCGATCGCATGGGCAATCGCCTGACGAACCTTCAGATCGGCCAGTTCCTTGCGGCGATGATTGATTTCCACCACCAGCTGATAGGTCAGCGCCTCATAGCCCTTGGAAACAACCGTCAGCGCCGGCACTTTCGAAATGCGGTCAAGGTCGGCCAGCGGCACGGCGGAGAACGCAGCCAGATCAATCTCTTCCGCCTCCAGCGCTCCGGCTGCGGCAGCCCGGTCGGGCAAAACACGATAGACGATCTCGTCGAGGTAAGGCTCGCTTTCGCCCCAATAGGCATCGTTCCGGACCAGGCGGTAATATTCGCCGGTCTTGTGCTCCGCATATTTGAACGGCCCTGTGCCGATCAGCTTTTCATTGGCCGGATTGGCCGCAATATCGGTTCCCGCGAAAACATGTTTCGGCAGAACAGCAGTCAGCGCTGGCAGAGCGTTGCGCACGAGCTGGAACGGTGTTGGCTCCGAGAAATGAAAGACAGCGGTATGGTCGTCCGGCGTTTCCACCTTTTCCAGCGCCTTGAACACAACGCGACCGAGGTTTTGCAGCGGCTTCCAGACTTCCAGCGCGGAAAAGGCCACATCTGCCGCCGTAAACGGCGTGCCGTCATGCCATTTGACGCCTTCACGCAGGCGGAATGTTACCGTCAGCCCGTCAGCCGAGCCTTCCCAACCCCTGGCCAGACGCGGGCTCAAGCCGTTTTCGCCCTCGAAAGAGGCTTCGGCCAGCGGCTCGACAATCTTGCTTGCAACAAAAAACACGCCATTGGAGGCGACGATGGCCGGGTTGAGATTACGTGGTTCGGAGTCCGCCGCCACCACAAGCCGCCCGCCCTTTTGCACGCCGCCCTCTGCCCGCGCCCATTTCGGCCATGCGATTGACGCAGCCAGAAAGGTCGAGCCGACCAGAAAAGCTCTTCGCGACGTGGTGAATTGAGACATGACCCCTCCGGCCCCGCATTTTTCTTACCGTCCGCATATTTCTATCGCAGCCCCAGTCAAATGACAGGGTCAAAACCTGTCACCGCGACAATAAATATTGAAAATCATTTCCTTTTTTGAATATTTTGACCAATAGATAAACGCAGTATAATCCAATTATATGCTCGCTGATTGTTCAGTATTTTTCTGAATATTGCTGAATTAATTTTTCACTTAACGCCTATCTTAAGAAATTCTCCCCTTGCCAAACAGGCGCCTTTGCATAGATCATGGTTAATTATGTGTTGTCGCATTTCGTGAGGAGAGGCGGCAAGCACATGACAACAGGAGGATACCCCCGCTCCTGTTCCACCCACTTGCAGGCCCGATAGAAATCCGGCTGCAGGTCTTTGAAGCTGAACCACATTGGAAGAGAGGAAACAGAAATGTCTAGTTTGCTGCCCCCGCTTCATGACGGTCACGCACCGATCTATCTTCATCACGCATTTCAGGATGCAGTTGACGCTTATGAAGATTGGACTTTTGAATCGGCCGAGCCGGTTGTTCAGGTCAATGGCAAGATTACGCGTATCAGCGTTGTCTTCCGCCGCCTGTGGAACTGCACCGACATGGTGCCGCGCCACACGCTGGAAGCATTGAGGGATATCGTTCCGTCCACATTAATTCATGCGGAACGCTGGAAAGAAAACGCAACTTTTTCAGAAGCCGCTCATGTCATGCGCGCAGCTTTTGAACGACGTAAGGCACGACGGCTCCCTGTCGTGTGCTGATATTTTGAAAACATGCAGGCGGGCGGGTTCATTCCCGCCCGCTTTTTTGTGCACGAAAGGTCGAACACGGTCAGCATGATCTTTTTCAGCCGGAACGATCCCTTTATGAGCAATCATTAAACCTCCCAAGTCCCATACAAATTATCTCAGGAGTTCCGATGCGTAAGCTGCTTACCGCCGCCCTCATTCTCGCTTTCTGCACAGCCGGATCGGCGATGGCAAAAACCATACGCGTCGGCGTCACGCCCGGCCCACACGCCCAGATCATGGAAAAGGTCAAGGAAGTGGCCGCCGCCAAGGGTCTGGAAATCGATATTCAGGAATTTTCCGATTACGTCATTCCGAACATGGCGCTGGCCGATGGCGCGCTGGAAGCCAATTCCTTCCAGCATCAACCCTATCTCGACAATCAGGTTGCTGACCGCAAGTTCGACATTGTGAGCGTGGCGCAGTCCGTTAACTTCCCGATGGGCATGTACTCCAAGAAACTGAAGACCATCTCGGAACTCGCCGATGGTGCGACGGTTGCGATCCCCAACGACCCGACCAATGGCGCACGCGCCCTTCTGGTTCTGGCCGATAACGGCCTGATCAAGATCGACCCGGCCAAGGGCCTGCGCGCCAGCGTCATCGACGTGACAGAAAACCCGAAGAACCTCAAATTCGTCGAGCTTGATGCGGCACAGCTGCCGCGCTCGCTGGAAGATGTCGACGCCGCCGTCATCAACACCAACTACGCCATGGAAGCTGGCCTCAACCCGGCCAAGGACCCGTTGATCCGCGAAGGCGAAAAGGCCCCCTATTTCAACATCATTGCCGTGCGCACCGCCGACAAGGACGCCGACTGGGTCAAGGAACTTGTCAGCGCCTATCACAGCCCCGAAGTGAAGACCTTCATCGAAGAAACCTTCAAGGGCTCGGTTCAGCCGTCTTGGTAAGCGGCTTCACCCGAACTTGCCAAAAGTGAAAACGCCGGCCCGAGTGATCGGACCGGCGTTTCTCATGGGCTGACTGAATAGGTTCAGAGCTTGCGGAAACGCACCCGCGCGCTGCGCTCGATGGCGGCAACGGTCAGTTCATCCAGCGTCCAGCGGTCGCGCAACATCTGGAGAAACTCCAGCTCTTCCTGCTCGACATGCAGATCGGCGGCGGCCACTTCTACCGCCAGCGCATAGGCCGTGTCGTAGAGCTTTTCCGGCAATGCGTCATGGGCAAGATCGAGGATCTTTTCCAGACCGTCTTCATCGGCCAGCAGCGCATAGCACTCATTGGCAAGGCGCGGCAGCTCGACCGTATCGAACCCACGGAACACCGGAAGGCGCGTCACCACATTGCCGATGGACTCCAGTTCGGCATCGGACATCGTCGTGTCGGCGGCCGACGTCGTGATCATGATGTAGACGAGCGCATCCTGCGGCGAGATTTTCTTCATCGGGTACTCCTCAGCAACACTAGAGCATTTCCAGCAAAAGTGCGTAGCGGTTTTGCGTAAGAACAAACAGATAGAGCGGCTCTACGATTCCGTTTTAACCGAAACCGCTCCAGGATCGGAATCAGCGTTTCCGGTTACAATTTGCCGGAAAGTTAGGAAGCCTCCTGCGGTTACGCAAGGAAATTCCGCACCAGCCGTTGACGACACGGGGTTGGCGCGCCATAGAGCATAAGCACGGATTTGTGCACCGTTTTTCAAAAATCATGCCCTTCACAGGATATCAGGATAAAACCATGACCTCGCATCGTCTGCCCGAAATCACGCTGACCCCGGAACTGACCGCGGCGGCTGCAGACGTGAAAGCATGGCCCTTTGAAGAGGCGAAGAAAATCCTCAAGCGCTATGCCAAGACCGGCCTGCCGGACACGGTGATCTTCGAAACCGGCTATGGCCCCTCGGGTCTGCCGCATATCGGCACCTTTGGCGAAGTGGCCCGCACCTCGATGGTGCGCCATGCCTTCCGCATTCTCACGGAAGACAAGGTGAAGACGCGCCTGATCTGCTTCTCGGACGATCTCGACGGCATGCGCAAGATTCCGGACAATGTGCCGGACAAGGCCGCCCTTGAGCCTTATCTGCAAATGCCGCTTTCGTCGGTGCCGAACCCGTTTGGCGGCGAGTACAAGAGCTTTGCCGAGCATAACAATGCCATGCTCTGCCGCTTCCTCGACACTTTCGGCTTCGAGTATGAATTTGCAAGCGCGACGGAATATTACAAGTCCGGCAAATTCGATGCCGTGCTGCTCAAAGCCGTCGAGCGCTATGACGACATCATGAAGGTCATGCTGCCGACGCTCGGCGAAGAACGTCAGGCGACCTACAGCCCGTTCCTGCCGATCTCGCCCAAGTCGGGTCGCGTGCTCTACGTGCCGATGAAGAAGGTGGACGCCAAGGCTGGCACGATCACTTTCGACGATGACGGCGTTGAAACAACCCTTCCCGTCACGGGCGGCAATGTGAAGCTGCAGTGGAAGCCGGATTTCGGCATGCGCTGGGCAGCACTCGGCGTCGACTTCGAAATGTTCGGCAAGGACCACCAGACCAATTCGGAAATCTACGACCGTATCTGCGTTATCCTCGGCGGACGCGCGCCGGAGCATTTCGTCTATGAACTGTTCCTCGACCAGATCGGCCAGAAGATTTCCAAGTCCAAGGGCAACGGCATCTCGATCGACGAATGGCTTTCCTATGCGCCGACCGAAAGCCTTGCGCTGTACAATTACCAGAAGCCGAAGACGGCAAAGCGTCTCTATTTCGATGTCATCCCGAAAGCGGTGGACGAGTATTTCACCTATCTTTCGGCTTATGACCGTCAGGAATGGAAAGACCGCCTGAACAATCCGGTCTGGCATATCCATTACGGCAACCCGCCCAAGGTCAACCTGCCGGTTACCTTTGCCCTGATGCTCAATCTCGTCAGCGCGTCGAATGCAGAAAGCCCGTCGGTTCTGTGGGGTTTCATCTCGCGTCACGCACCGGGCGTCACGCCGGAAAACAATCCGGAGCTGGATGCGCTCGTCGGTTACGCGATCCGTTACTTCAACGATTTCGTCAAGCCGACCAAGCAGTTCCGCGCACCCGACGATGTGGAGCGTGCAGCACTGGAAGCGCTGGACGCCAAGCTCGCAACCCTGCCTGCCGGGACCGATGGCAACGACATCCAGAACGCCATTCTGGACGTGGCCCGCGCCATCGAGCGCTATCAGGATCACACCAAGAAGAGCCCGGAAGGCGGCCCCGGCGTGTCGGTTTCCTTCTTCCAGATGCTCTATGAAGTGCTGATCGGTCAGGAACGCGGTCCCCGCTTTGGCTCTTTCGTCGCGCTTTACGGCATCGACGAAACCCGCGCCCTGATCAAAAAGGCGCTGGCTGGCGAACTGGTCTAAGCCGCTCAATAGCCAAACCAAGTAAAAAGCCCCGCGCCACCCGGCGCGGGGCTTTTTTGTGTCTGAAATCACCGCCGAGGCTTGCCTCGATTGACTCCGCCCCTCACAGTAGGTAGTACGGTCTACCTACTGTGAGGAAGCCCGCGATGACGACCGTTCAAACTCCATTTCCAGCTTCGACGGAAAGCGCACGCGAAAAGCTGCTCAACGCCGCTGCGGTGCTTTTCTACAATCATGGGATTGGCGGAACCGGAATCGACGCAATCGTTGAAAAAGCAGGCGTTGCCAAGAAGAGCCTCTATAACAATTTTGCTTCCAAAGCCGATCTGGTGAACCAGTATCTCGAAGTGCGCCATGCCGAATGGCTGGGGCTTTACGATGTGCGCGTGCAACAGGCTGTTACGCCGCAGGAAAAGGTTCTCGCGGTTTTCGACGCCTATCAGGACCACGCTGAATTTGCCTATGAGCACGGCTTTCGCGGCTGCGGATTGTTGAACGCCGCCGCCGAACTGACCGTTGGCGATATCGGACGTCAGGCCGTGAAAAATCACAAGCGTGAAGTTGAAGCCTTGCTGGCAGGCCATCTGGCGGAACTGCTGCCCGGCTCTCCTGAGAGAGCGACGGCATTGGCCCGGCAACTGTCTTTTCTGCTGGAAGGGGCAATGTCGCGCGCCGGACTTGAGGGGACCAGCGCCTGCATTCAGGAAGCGCGGGCAATGGCATCGGACATGCTGGGGGCATTATGAGCACTTCATCCCGCAATTATGCAATTGGCGTCGCCGCAATTCTGTTTTCCTCCGTCGTCTGGGGCACGACCGGAACTGCCGCTACCTTCGCTCCTGAAGTGGGTGCTGCCGCTATAGGCGCTGCTGCCATGGGTGTGGGCGGACTGATGCAGGCGGCCCTTGCCGGGCGCGGCATCATGCGCGCATTGCCGCAACTGGGCCAGCACTGGCGCAATCTCGTTCTGGGCGGAGTGGCCGTGGCCATTTATCCGCTCGCATTCTACGCCTCGATGCGCATGGCTGGCGTGACCATTGGAACCGTGGTGACCATTGGCTCGGCACCGCTGCTGGCCGCCCTGATCGAATATATGTTCGGCGGCTCCCGCCCGACCAAACAATGGCTATGTGGGGCGTTGATCGGTTTGACGGGTATGATCCTGATATCGATTGTCGAAGGCTCGGCGCATAGCAACGTTCAGGCGGGCAACTCGGTACTGATCGGCATCGGCCTTGGCCTTATCGGGGGTTTCACCTACGCGCTCTATTCATGGACCGCACGCGGACTGATCCTGAGCGGCATACATTCATCCGTCGCGATGGGTGCGACCTTCGGCATTGGCGGCCTGCTGTTGATGCCGGTCCTGCTGATAACCGGTGCGCCCTTTCTCGCCTCATGGAACAATGCCGCTGTCGGCATTTACATGGCGGCGGTGCCGATGTTCCTCGGCTATGTCTGCTTCGGCATCGGCCTTGCGCGTGTTCCCGTCAGCATGGCAACGACGATCACACTGGTCGAACCGGTAATCGCTGCGCTGCTGGCTGTGGTTATCGTCGGGGAACGTCTCCCAGCCATAGGCTGGCTGGGAGTGGTACTGGTAATCGCGTGCCTGATTGTCATCACCGTTCCGCTGAAAACAGTGTCACGCAAGAGCCCGAAGGCAATAGCGGAAGCCTAGTTTGCCGGTGCAGGTGTTGGCGCCGCCGGTGCTGGCGGGAACTCGCCCTGCTGCGGAGAAGGCGTCGAGGGCTGTGGCTCCGTTTCTGGTGCTAGCGGCGACGGATTGTTCAAACCATTGCCCGGGTCTGGCTCAAGGCTCTGCAAGGAAGCATCCGGCTTGTCTCCAAAGATACCGAGACGTGCATCTTCCGCCTTGCGGCCCGCATCGGCATAGGCGCCGTCTGACGTGGCCTTGGCCCAGCCATTTGTCACCAACCATGCGGCGGCATCATCATTGCCCAGCTTGCAAGCAGTGGCGATTGCGGCACCATTATCGTTCTGCGGCAGGCGGCACATAATGGCGCGCGAACGCAGCCATTGCCGGAAAGCCGTCCGCGCCTGCATGCCGCAGGGCCAGCTTTCCCCCGCTGCCGTCTGGCAACTCTGTTCGACCGGCACAACCTCGATACCCTGCAAATCAATCAGGCGACCCTGGCTTTCAAGCCGTCCAGCCGCCACCGCGACGGGGCGTTGCAGAAGCTGCATGTCCTCGTTCTCGCCAACTTGCGTCAATGGCTGGGTGTTGGTCTCAGTCGGCGCGACGGGTTCCGGCGGTTTCGGCGAGGCGGCCAATCCCAGATCGCTGAGCGGCGGGCGCGGCGCTTCGCGCTGAAGCCCGTTGGCCTCATCGCTGGAACTGCCGGATGGCGCATTCTGCTGTTCACCGGCAGGCGGGGTTTGTGTTTTGGCGTCAGCATTGGTGTCCGGTTCGCTATAATCGAACTGCTCGACAACGATGCCGTTGCCGGAGCCGCCATTCGGCTTTGCGGCATCGCCGTCACTGGTGATCACCTGAACCGGCCCCTCAAGCGCGCCGTAAAAAGGGGCAATGAAAGCTGCGGCCAGCAGCGCGCCGGTCAATGCGGCGAGACTGCCATAAACGATGCGCGAATGGCTTCTCGCGTTTTTCGTCTGCGACTGTGCCATTACTGGCTAGCCCATAGAATTCTGGCGATCCATTCCACATCCTTGGTTTCAAAGTTGCGGTTTGAATGCTCTGGATTGAGCGAATGCAATTCGATTGTACGTGGTGTCTGGCGATAGAGTATTTTGGCCATGACTTCTCCGTCCTTGGTTCGCACCACCACGCGGTCGCCGCGACGCACCGGCGCATTGGGCGCGACAATCAACGTATCGCCGTCACGGTAAAGGGGCAACATGCTGTCGCCCGAAACTTCCAGCGCATACACACCTTCACTGGTGCCCACCGGAAATTCCACAATGTCCCAACCCTGCCCGGCAGGAAAACCGGCATCGTCGAAATAACCGCCTGTACCGGCCTCCGCCATGCCAAGAAGCGGGATCGGCTGCGGATCCTGCATATAATCGCCGAATCCCTGGTTCGCAGTACCGCCGCCGCCAATCAGGCGCGTGAGTTCTTCAAAACTTGCGCCGGTGGCTTCCATCACCTTGGCCAGAGATTCCGTCGAAGGCCAGCGTGCGCGCCCATCGGCTGCGTAACGCTTCGACTTGTTAAAGGTCGTGGGGTCCAAACCGGCGCGGCGCGCAAGCCCCGACGCGCTCAAGGAATGACGCTCGGCCAACGCGTCTATCGCAGCCCAGATGCTGTCGTGAGAAAACATGGTATGATCCGTCAATTCAGGCAGGTTTCTTCCCACGACAAACTCGGACCATGGGGGACGCGCCGTTTAGGATTTTAAACCTATAATTTGTGCCGACTTTTGCCAGAACCTACCGAAAATTGGGGTTTTGCGCAAGATGCACGAATTGACAGGGAAAATTTTCTTAATTAGCGGTCGCCGAAAAGTGGGAGCAATAAAAAAGCGCGGTGTTTTCACACCGCGCTTTTCAGATTTTTCAGGGATTAGGGATCAAGCCGCCTTCTTGGCTTCGCCCTTATAGGGATTGAACCGCTGGTAGAAGCTTTCGCCGTTCTCGGCCATGTCGAGAAGCAGCTTCGGAGCCTTGAACTGCTGGCCGTATTTCTTCTGCAACTCCTTGGCAAGCTTGACGAATTTCTTCGCCCCCATGCCATCGATATAGGACAGCGTACCGCCCGTATAAGGTGCAAAGCCGAAAGCCAGGATCGAGCCAACATCCGCTTCGCGCGGATCGGTCACAATGCCTTCTTCCATCACGCGGGAAGCTTCCAGAGCGATGGTGACGAGGAAGCGTTCCTTCAGCTCTTTCACGTCGATCTTATCGGGGTCCTGCTGCGGATAAAGATCCTTCAATCCAGCCCAGAGATGCTTTTTGGCAGGTTTGGCCGGGTATTCATAGAATCCCTTGCCATTCTTGCGGCCCTTGCGGTCAAACTCGTTGACGAGCCTGTCCACCAGTTCGACATGACGCGGATCGACAGCCTTCTCGCCGAGATCGGCAAGCGTTGCCTTGAGGATCTTCTGCGACAGATCGATGGCGGTTTCGTCGTTGAGCGCCAGCGGACCAACCGGCATACCGGCCATGCGGGCGGCATTTTCGATCATGGCGGCTGGAACACCTTCAACCAGCATGTTGTAAGCTTCCGACATATAGCGCAGCACGCAGCGATTGACGTAGAAACCGCGCGTGTCGTTGACGACAATCGGCGTCTTCTTGATCGCACGGACGTAATCAAGTGCGACGGCCAGCGCCTTGTCCGAGGTCTTCTTGCCGAGAATGACTTCCACCAGCATCATCTTGTCGACCGGCGAGAAGAAGTGGATGCCGATGAAGTTCTTCGGACGCTTCGAGACCTTGGCAAGACCGCTGATCGGCAGGGTCGAGGTGTTCGACGCGAAAATTGCCGAAGACTTCAACACTTCCTCAGCCTTCTCGGTCGCAACGCGCTTGACTTCGCGGTCTTCGAACACGGCTTCGATCACCAGATCGGCACCGTCGAGCTCAGCATAATCAGGCGTTGCCGTGATGAGCGACAGGAGCTTTTCCTTATCGGCCTCAGTAGCGCGGCCCTTCTGCATTTCCTTGGTGATAAGGTCAGCAGTGTGCGCCTTGCCCTTGTCCGCGGATTCCTGATCGCGGTCGATCAGCACCACCGGAATGCCCGCCTTGGCGGTGACATAGGCAATGCCTGCACCCATGAAACCAGCGCCGATGACGCCGATTTTCTTGAGCTTGGTCGGCTTTTCATCCGCCGGGCGGCGTGCGCCCTTGTTCAGCTCCTGCAACGACACGAACAACGAACGGATCATCATGCCCGCTTCGGTCGTCTGGAGGATTTCGGTGAAATAGCGCTGCTCAATCTTGAGACCGGTATCGAATGGCACCAGAAGGCCTTCGTAAACCGACTTCAGAATGGCGAGCGCCGCCGGGTAATTGCCCGATGTTTCACGGCGCAAAATGGCGGTTGCAGCAGGCCAGAGATTGGCGCCTGCGGCCGAATAGATCGCGCCGCCGGGCAGTTTGAAGCCCTTTTCATCCCATGGCTGAACCGGCTTGAGGCCACCCTTGATGAGCTTCTTCGCGGTTTCGACCAGCTTCTTTGCCGGGGCAACTTCGGTAACGAGACCCATTGCCTTGGCGCGCTGCGCCGTCAGGCTGGAGCCTGTCGTCATCATCTGCAGCGCATCCTGCTGGTTGGCAAGACGCGGAACGCGCTGCGTACCACCAGCGCCCGGGAACAGGCCGACCTTCACTTCCGGCAGCGCCAGCTTTACGCCCGGCGCATCCGACACCACCCGCGCATGACAGGAAAGCGACATTTCAAACGCGCCACCCATGCAGGTGCCGTTAATGGCCGAAACCCACGGCTTGCCGCTGGTTTCCAGCTTGCGGAACAAGCCGCTCATCTTGCCGACATTGTCGAACAGAGACTGGACCGCGCCCTGCGGGTCCTTGGCCTTCTGCTTCTGGAACTCCTTGAACATGCCTTCCAGCATGGTCAGGTCGGCACCGCCGGAGAAGCTTTCCTTGCCGGACGTGATGACCACGCCCTTGATCTTGTCGTCCGCGACCACCGCATCGATGATAGCGTTCAATTCCTGCATCACCTCGACGGTGAACACATTCATCGACTTTTCAGGCATGTCCCAGGTGGCGAGGGCAATGCCGTCGGCGTCGGTCTCAACTTTGAAATTCGTGTAAGCCATTCGTAAAAACCTCCCTCGCTTTATACGCGCTCGATGATCGTCGCCGTGCCCATGCCGGCACCGATGCACAGGGTCACCAGCGCGGTGTTGAGATCGCGACGTTCCAGCTCATCCAGCACCGTACCGAGGATCATCGCGCCGGTTGCACCGAGCGGATGGCCCATGGCAATCGCACCGCCATTGACGTTGATCTTGTCGTGCGGAATATCGAAGGCCTGCATGTAGCGCAGGACCACAGCGGCGAAGGCTTCGTTGAGTTCGAACAGGTCGATATCCGAAATCTTCAGCTTGGCCTGCTTGAGCAGTTTTTCCGTTACATCGACGGGGCCGGTCAGCATCAGCGCCGGGTCGGAGCCGATATTGGCGAAAGCGCGGATGCGGGCACGCGGCTTGATGTCGAACGCCTTGCCAGCCTTCTTGGAGCCGACCAGAACGCCTGCTGCGCCATCGACGATGCCCGACGAATTACCGGCATGGTGGACGTGGTTGACCGTTTCGATTTCCGGATGAGCCTGAATGCCGACGGCATTGAAGCCGCCCATTTCTCCCGGCATCACAAAGGACGGGTTCAACTGGCCCAGCGCCTGCATATCGGTCGTCGGGCGCATATGCTCGTCATGGTCGAGAATGGTCAGACCGTTCTGATCCTTGATCGAAATGACCGAATTTTTGAAATAGCCCTTTTCCCACGACTTGGCGGCGCGTTTCTGGCTTTCGACAGCATAGGCATCGACATCGTCGCGGCTGAAACCGTATTTCGTGGCGATCAGATCGGCGGACACGCCCTGCGGCATGAAATAGCCGGGGAAGCCGACCGATGGGTCCATGTACCAGGCACCGCCCGACATGCCCATGCCGACGCGCGACATGCTTTCAACGCCGCCAGCAACCACCAGTTCGTCGGCACCGAAGGCAACCTTTGCGGCAGCCAGATTGATGGCATCGAGACCGGAAGCGCAGAAGCGCGAAATCTGGATGCCCGGGGCTTTGAAGTCGTAACCGGCTTCGAAAGCGGCGGAGCGTGGAATGACAGCGCCAGCTTCGCCGACCGGATCGACACAGCCGAAAATAATGTCATCGACCTTTGCGGTATCGATGCCGTTGCGGTCGCGCAGGGATTCCAGAACCTTCGCGCCCAGACGCACGGCAGGCACTTCATGCAAGGACCCGTCCTTCTTGCCGCGCCCGCGCGGCGTCCGCACATGATCGTAAATATAAGCCTCAGCCATTTTTTCTCCTTCCCGCCGGGTCCGAAGAACCCGGCCTAACCTTTAAAATGTCAGCAGAAAATCAGAACGCGTCCGCAGGCAGCGCCATCATGCTATCCGCACCCGACTGGATGCGTGCGAGATGGGCGGCACTTTCCGGCATGATACGCTCGAAATAGTACCGTGCGGTGACGAGTTTCGCTTCAAGATAAGCCTTGTTGCCTTCGCCTGCCGCCAGCTTGTCTTCCGCGACCTTGGCCATGCGGCCCCACATCAGCCCCAGCGCGACCAGTCCGAACAGATGCATATAATCATTGGACGCGGCACCGGCATTGTCGGGCTTCGCCATTGCATTTTGCATCAGCCACATGGTGGCGGCCTGAAGATCATTGAGGCCCTTCTTCAGATGTTTGGTAAAGAAGGACAGCTTTTCATTGTCGCGATTGGCTTCGCAGAATTCGCCCACTTCCTTGAAGAAGGCCGTAACGGCGCGCCCGCCATTCAGCGCCAGCTTGCGCCCGACCAGATCGAGCGCCTGAATGCCGTTGGCGCCTTCATAGATCATCGCAATACGTGCATCGCGCACATACTGGCTCATGCCGTGTTCTTCAATATAGCCGTGGCCACCGAAGACCTGCTGCGCCATGACGGCATGTTCAAAACCCTTGTCGGTCAGAACGCCTTTCAGCACCGGCGTGAGCAAGCCGACCAGATCGTCGGCAGCCTGACGTTCGGCCTCGTCGCCGGAGCCGTGCGCGATATCGGCATTGAGCGCGGTCCACAACAGAAACGCACGGCCTGCCTCATTGAAAGCGCGGATCGTCATCAGGTTGCGACGGATATCCGGATGCACGATGATCGGATCGGCCTTCTTTTCCGGCTCTTTCGCGCCGGAAAGGGCGCGGCCCTGAATGCGCTCACGAGCATAGATGGCGGCATTCTGATAGGCGGTTTCGGCAATCGAAAGTCCCTGCAAGGCAACGCCCAGACGCGCTTCATTCATCATGGTGAACATGGCGCGCAGACCCTTATGCGCCTCACCGATCAGGAAGCCGGTCGCCTCGTCGTAATTCATGACGCAGGTGGCATTGCCGTGAATGCCCATCTTTTCTTCGATGGAACCGCAGGAGACGCCATTGCGCGTGCCCGGATTGCCATTTTCATCCAGAATGAACTTCGGCACGATGAAGAGCGAAATGCCCTTCACGCCTTCCGGCGCACCGTCGATACGGGCGAGCACCAGATGGATGATGTTGTCCGACATGTCATGTTCGCCAGCCGAGATGAAAATCTTCTGACCGGAAATCTTGTAGGAGCCGTCGCCCTGCGGCGCGGCACTGGTGCGCAGAAGACCCAGATCCGTGCCGCAATGCGGCTCGGTCAGGTTCATCGTGCCGGTCCAGGTGCCTTCCACCATCTTCGGCAGATAAGCGTTCTTCTGCTTGTCCGTGCCGTGGATCAGGATCGCGGCAATCGCGCCCTGCGTCAGGCCCGGATACATGGTGAGCGCCATATTGGCCGACGACATATATTCAGCCACTGCCGTGTGCAGCAGATAAGGCAGACCCTGGCCGCCATATTGCTCCGGCACGGCGAGGCCGAGCCAGCCGCCTTCGCGGTACAGATCGAAGGCTTCCTTGAAACCTTTTGGCGTGGTGACGCTGCCATCGGAGGCGCGCTTGCAGCCTTCGCGGTCGCCGCTGTGATTAACCGGGAACAGGGTGCCTTCAGCGAGCTTTGCACCTTCCGACAGGATTGCCTCGACCACGTCGGGCGACGCGTCGGCAAAGCCCGGCAGATTGTTGTAACGCTGATAGTTCAGAACGTCGTTGAGCACGAAATTCGTATCTTCAACGGGCGCGCGATAGCTCGGCATCAAAATCCTCCAAATTCATCACCTGAGCCAGCCCGCGAAAGACGGATACCGGCTCCAAACCGCGTTTCATGCCTACTGTCTGTTTAATTAGCAAAACGCTGTGACAGCCTGCATGTTGCAACAAAAAGGACCGTTCTCACTCGAAAACCTGCCATTTTTGCAGCATTCTGGCCAGCCAAAACCCAATCTCAGGTCGAGCCGGACCAGTTCGGACTCAAAACTAGCGCAGTTTGACGTTTCCGTAAACGTCAAAATTTAGCGAGCTGTGAGGCGATGTGTGCGCAACCGTTTTGTAAACGCCGCCTTGGTTTGTCCCCCTGCGCCTTGGTATGGGCATTTCGTTGCATTTGATTTGTCCAGTTCGGGAAAATCATCGAATTAATCGGAAGCAGACCGTTTGCATTCAACAGTTCCACTTCACGATCTACGGGCGTGTCGGTGAAGATCGATATTGCGATTGCACTCGAAAACTCATGTCCAAATTATACCGGCGACCATAACCTCGGCATCGTTTTCATTAATGGACGGTAAGCCGCACCCTTGTTAGCCTATAGATAACGGGGGGTGATTCTAATGTCGTCTGCGCCAAAGGCATGTCTTCACATGCGAGCTAATTGGCTCGGCCCTGTCGGTACTTTAGATGCTGACCTAAGTAAGTATGCTCAAAACCTAGTTTATGCCCGAAACGGTACGGGGAAATCATTTCTTACTCGTGCACTTAGGTACCTTGACCTTCACGGGGATGGCGAAGATATCCAAGACGCGCTGATTAATCTCCTTGCCGACGAATCCACGAACGGGGATGGTTTTTTCGAGCTTTCACAGGGCGGCGTCAATATCTGCAAACTCACATTGAGCTCAATCACATCGCGGGTCACTCCCGACGTCAGCGACCGCATTTTCCATGTATTCTCCGATGATTTCGTTCACGCCGAACTTCGACAATCAAATTTTGTCGTCAACGGCAATATCGAGAGCAAAATAAACCTGGACCAGTCGATAATCAGCACCAAGGATGCAGAGGAGACTCTGGCGCGGGCGGAAGCGCATTTGAAAGAAATAAGAGAACGGCTAGAACAGCGAACGCTACAGCTCAAAGACCAGCAACTCGCTTCGAAGGCTAGCGTAAATAAGCGCCTCAGAGAATACGGCGACATAGAGTTAGAGGTGGTTCGGTTTGTCTGAACAGTTTCGAGCGTTTCGTTAAGTGGATTTCCGCCTCGATTATGCCGCCACCATCATTGGCGTCAGCGCGTTGAAGTAGACCTGATCCGGTGTCTGCCGGTCAAGGGATGAATGTAGGCGTCGAGTATTGTAAAAGGTCAGATATCGACCGATGCCGACGCGGGCCTCAGACACGGTCTTGTAGGCGTGGAGATAAACCTCCTCATATTTGATCGACCGCCAGAGCCGCTCGACGAAGACATTGTCCCGCCACGCGCCCTTGCCGTCCATCGAGATGGCGATTTCGGCCTTCTTCAGCACCGCGGTGAAGTCAATGGACGTGAACTGCGATCCCTGATCTGTGTTGAAGATATCGGGCTTGCCATAACGGGCCAGTGCCTCCTCAACCGCTTCGATGCAGAAGGCCGCCTCCATCGTGATCGACAGTCGCCACGATAGAACCCGGCGGCTGAACCAGTCGACGACGGCGCAGAGATAGACAAAACCACGCGCCATGGGGATGTAGGTCAGATCCATTGCCCACACCTGATTGGGTCTGAGAACCGTCAGGTTGCGCAGCAGATAGGGATAGATTTTGTGCCCGGGTGCTGGCTTAGAGGTACTCGGGCGGCGATAGATTGCCTCAATGCCCATCTTTTTCATCAGCGTTGCGACGTGCAACCGTCCGGTTTGTAGCCCTTCTGCCTTCAAAAGCCCTTGCAACATTCGGCTTCCCGCAAACGGATAGTCGAGATGCAGTTCGTCGATCCGGCGCATCAATGCCAGATCGCTTTCCGACACTGGGCGCGGAGAATAATAGACGCTACTGCGGCTAAAGCCGAGAAGCTTGGCCTGGCGTGCGACCGATAGTTTGTGTGCGCGGTCAATCATTTCTTTCCGCTCAGCAAGCCCGCCTTGCTGAGCGCTCCGGCTAAAAAATCGTTTTCCAGCGTCAACTCTCCGATCTTGGCATGAAGCGTTTTGACGTCGACGGTTGGAACTGCCGATTCAGCATTGTTCTCATCACCGAAGACGCCAGTCGCCCCCTCAAGAAGCTGGTCTTTCCACTGCTTGATCTGGTTCGCATGCACGTCGAATTGCTGCGATAATTCCACCAGTGTCTGCTCGCCCCTGATCGCAGCAAGCGCCACCTTCGCCTTGAAAGCCGGGCTGTGGTTCCGGCGCGGTCGTCTCGTCATGGTATCTCCTGTTCCCGGCATCTAAGCCGAAATCAGGCAGAATTTCCACTTATCCCCGCTGTTCAGATTTCCCGAACCACCTCTATAGGACGGCAAACGGACCAGCCCTTGTCGATCAAGCGCCACAGTTCCCCAAGCGTCAGGAAATAGTAGAATTCATCCTGTCGGCCAGTTCCCACGATCTGGGCACACGTAGTAGAATTTTCAAGCAGATCTCTTATCACCTTGAAGACAGTCTTGACGAAAGCGGGAGTGACAACGACACCCCGAATAATTGCTCTCGGTTGTTCTCCATGTTTGGTCGTCTTGTCATCGAATACGGAGGGATCATCTCCACGATTGATCGCATCCCTAATAATTACCCACCAGTCCATTCGCCCTGTCAGTGATTCCATGTGATCTGCGAGATGCGAGCGGAGTGCATTTTCGACAGCGAAAATAAGCGGATAGACAGCCGAGAACTCTTTGATCCTGCGGTTATACACTTTATGAACGAAGGCGCGCTGATTCGTGTAGTCAATCCGATTGCCGTCGTTAATTGCGATACATTCGGTAATGGCATCCCGCAAAACGACCGGGTTCAACGTCTTCATATCCGCTTCGAATGCACGAATATCTCGAGAATTCGGAGTGAATGTGAAATATTTGGCCATTAGATTCCAAGTTGGTTTATGGCGGTCGGAAATTTTAAACATTATGGCCTTGTCGAGATCGAGACATCACTCTATAGTTAAATCACTCGCTGGGTGGCAGCACAATGGTGTTGCGATATCATGGGTTGCCATGGCTCTCGGAGAGTATAAACAAATGTGGCAAAGCGTGGCTCTAAAGGCTGCGCTTTTGTCGTTTTTGCTCCTTTGATTTTCATCAATTTTATTAGATATCGATTATCGTGGGATTTCTAGATCGAGTTCTTTGTATGCTGTATCGATTGTGAGATGACAATCTGCGCTCTTTCTGATCAAGGTTCTGCGAAGGAGACGATTGTTGGGACCAGCACCAGGCTGTATGGGCGAAATGGCAACTATCCCCCGAATCGCAAACTCATATGTGTTTTGCTGTAAACCTATTGAAGATTTTGACCTATCTCCCGATAACAAGCGTCTACGGCCCCGACGTCGTAACGGTTTAATGGCTTCCAAGCCCGTCCCTTGAAATCGAAAAACTCGATCACACACTTGTCACGTTCGGTATCTGCCCATTGCGCGGCGATGAGGCGACTATCGCGCCGAAACATCAGCGACAAATACATGTTGTCTTCGCCACCGCGTGGAAAGCCCATTGGACGACCGGTATTACTATCACTCACAATCACTGCCGAGCAGCCGGTCCCACAGCCAAACTGAATCAACGAATAGTGCCCCGCAAAATTGGGTCCGTCTTTGAGACCATTGCGAATTCGAGTTCGAAACGAATTGAAATCCTTATCGCGTCCCTTGAAGTCCGGCATCTTCGTTTTGCCGGAAAACCGCACTTCGACTGGATATGCGCGGGGATCTGGAGCACTTACATGGGTGGCATTGGCTTGAACAGAATTCGAAGCCGACGATTGGCGTCCTTCGCATTGATGCCAGTTCATCTGGTAGCCATATTCGCTCGGACGCCCATAACACCAGCCAACAGACGCGAGTTTGGCATCCAGCTTATCTCGTCGTCCGCAAGCTTCATGTGTTTCAGGAGAGTCACCTGATCCACCTCTGCATAATTGATTTTCTGTATGCCACTGCGAGATTATTCGGGTGGGTTCGAATACGTTTTTGTCGAGTGTTATAACCTTTCCCGATTCAGACACGATCCTGTTGGTACGGGGATCCCAACCGAACACGAATTCAGCCTCTCCGGACGAGGTCTTGCCAGAAAAGCTTCGCGCAAACCATTCGACGACACCAGTGATCAGGCAATTATCCGTGCAGATGACCTTAACCGTGTCGGCTTTGGGGCTATAGGCCCGCTCAGGCCAACGCTCCACAAACTTGCGCTTCTCGTCAACAATGAACGATTTGGCCTGGACCTTGTCGTAAAATGTAACAAAGTCAGCATACGCGCTTTCAGCGAAGTTCATTGACTGGCTGTTCGACTGCGACCACGTTTCGTAATAGGTCGTCAGAAAAGCGCGTGCTCTATCTTCTCTCGTGTCATTCTGCGGAGTGCTCTCCGCAACTGACGGCGACTGGACGGTCTGAGGTGTTGTCACCACAGAGGGTGTCGATGCCGCAGTGGCTTCACCGCTCGTTGTTACTTTGAAGTCTTGCATCTCAGTCGCGGTCAGATAGCGCATATCCGTGCTCGGTACCGACAGACTGAGCTGCAGAAGCCTTGGATCGATGCCCATTTCGACTAGATAGGTAATGATGTGCGCTGTAACCCTTTGGACAGCAGCCACCGCACTTTGCCCGTCCAGTGTATGTTCAGGAGCAAACGATGACTGATGGACACCTATTGCACCAGGTTCCGCGTGCCGGTTGATACCACCCACAAACGCAAGTGCACATGCAGACGAGCATTCCATGGAACGAGGTTGCATTGTCGATAGACCAAGGGATCGGATCATTCGACCGTATGCCATCGCGGAAATAATATTGCCCCCTCCACTTGAGAACGACACAATCTTGGCACCAGTAGCGCCAACTTCGCGAGCAAACACACTTGGATCGTCGTTGGTAGAGAACTCGCCTTTCAAGACCAATGCCGGTGGTCCATCATCAAGTGGTACACGTTCAACAGCTATTTCCGCACGTGCGAATGTCGCAAGCGAAAGTATCGCGATAACACTTGCTATCAGGAAACGAGCCAATTGCCATGAACCCATTACCGTTACTCACTTTACTTGGCTGAAATACGAAGAGCGTCAAGGGTTTCCGGCGTGATTGTTCCCGTAATTTTCAATCCATAATCGCCTTGAAGCCTTTGCAGCCCTGTTTTCATTGTTGGGCCGAGAAGCCCATCAATGTCACCGCTGTAGTAACCGTATGCGAGCATGGCGAGCTGGACCTGTTTCACGACTTCCTTGAACTTGTCGCTGTTGCCAGGGAGCGTCTTTAATGGCGCTGCAGTGCTCCCTGCACCTGACCCAGACGGTGCTGATGGATAATATTGGGGCGACGGCGCAGGGGCTGTGTTAACAGGCGGATTATAAAGCGGTGCCGCATAACTCCGGGACGGCGCACTGTAAGTAGGCGCTCGATAGGAATAGCCGCCGGTTGAGGAACGATGACTGCTATGAGACCGATGTGAACTGTGGCTTCTGTGGCCAGCCAGAGTGTAGTCGTGGTCCATCCTGAAAACATCGAATAGAGATTTCGAGTTTCCTCCGTCATCTATGGACGGCTTTGGTGGCATTGCCAGCGCTTCCGCTGGTAAAAAACCAGCTGCCAATAATGATGGAATTGCAAATACCTTCTTTTTCATAATACCCCCAACGCCCTGTAACCGTGATTACGTGGATGCCATTCAAAGAAGCCCCCACAAGCCTCCTTCACCGAACATCCATCGCATTCTTCTAGAAAAGTCTTCTTCCAATCCGAGATTGTAGCTGGTGCCAGCGATCTGTAAGCCACTGGCACAGTGCAGAGTGGAAAATTATACAATTTTGCTTCCAGCCCTCGACTTTGGACGATGTTCAATGCCGTAGCCAGTCCCATAAATTGATCAGAACTGTCGAAGAATAGCGCGTCCCAATTTTTCCTGCCGTAACCAATGTTTTCCATCTGCATGATGGCCCAAACGTCAATAAAGGGCAGCATCGTCGCAATGAATCTCGCCAGTTCCGGCAGGTGCTCTGCGTTGGGGCGCATCAGCACGGTTCTGAGTTCGATCCGACAGCCAGCACGGGCCATCAGCGCCAAATTCTTCTGCAACTGGTCGTAAGCACCAGCCTTGCCGACGATTTCGTCATGTACGCAAGCATCTGCTGAATAAAGAGGGACGCCCCAAATTACACGACCGAGATCAATCTGGCTTAGTGCGGACACATCCTCAACGCCAAAATGCTGAACATTTGTAAGTACGTGAAAGCTGATATCGGGCCGCTGTTGCATTACACGGCTGAGAAGTTCGAAAAGCTGACCCTTGTACAGAGTTGGCTCACCACCCGACAATCCGATTACCGCATTGCGCGGAGCCAACAATGCTGCGGCCTCGAAGTATGGAAACAAATCCACATGATGCTGTTTCGGGGGCTGGGAACACATCACGCAAAGCTGGTCACATCGCTCGGTAATTACGAATGTATTATGAGGCGAGTTCCTGCGAACAAGACGATCAGCGACACCCTTTCTCGGATTGACAAGGAGCACATCGCCATTGAGATCAGAAGGCGAAATTCCCGAGATTGTTACTCGGCCTGCTTTCCCTTCGAAGATGCTTTTGCCATCTGAATCTGCCACGAAATTTGCTTCGAAAGCTTCATCGACCCACGGCTCGTCCAACGGTCGATCTGTCCATAGCCTAACAACAAAGGGCTCCGACGCATCTGACATTGCTTTGATACGGAGCGGTATCATGTGTGCACCTCAACCATCTGAGGGCTCCAATCGGCGATACCGAGCCAATGTGCGACGGAAAACCGAATTGCTTCGTCATTGCTGTATAGAAAGTTGAAAGCCTTATCGAAAATCGCAGTGTGCCGACCGCAGAACCACGTTTCGTGGCGAGGGACATCAATACGACCATAGCGCGACAGATCATCGACGACATCAGTCCCGCAGAAAGGTTGATAAACGCAATGAATGCAATCTGGGTCGAAATTATTCAGCGACGAGGCGTTGAGAGCGGCAATCTTCGTGGAATCCAAGCCAGTTGAGAGGTTACCTATACTGAGATCAATCCGGCCGACACGTGACAGCATTCGGGCTTCGTCGGTTGGATAAAACACGCCATCATGATCAATGACCAGATAGTCTGACGCAAAGAAGTTTGGATTTCGAAGATCCACATGCTGATCTGATCCGGTGCGGAGAATACGCTTCAGACACTGACTGAAATAGTATTCTTCCAAAACCGATCCAGTTGCGAAATTGCGCTCGACCAGCCGATCAATGAAATCGGAATAAAGAGCATTCCAACGTCGAAGCGCGTCACCACGCTGCTTCAGTTTCCGGGCAAATCCCTGATAATTAATCGGTCGCAGGTAAATTGACCGAATGCCTAACTGTTCAAAGTTCGAAATCAAGGCTTCCAGATCAGGAGGATTATCGACATCAATGGTAGGTAATGCCGAAATCTTGCCTTCTGGAAAACGCCGAACTGCCTCGTGTAAATTCTTGAAAAACACATCCGTTTTTGAAGCATCATGCGTTCTTTGCCGTTCGTGAGTTCTACGATCTCCGTCGACGGACGTGCTTATAAAAGTGTCGTCATCTGCCAGAAAGGACCATTCGCGCCCAGACAAATTTTGCAGGTTCGTGCAAACGACAAACTGAGCACTCTCGAAACGTTGTCGGCAAAACGCCCTCACCTTTTCAAGAATATCCAACCGAAGTAGTGGCTCTCCACCCTGAAATTCGATCTTGATCGATCTGGTTGAAAGTTGGTTCAGAAACTGGAGAACAGCCCCAAGCGTTTCTTCATTCCAATCAAAGCCCTGCGCCGTCTCCGAAACGCGAGAAACCTGGCAATAGCCGCAAGTCAGATTGCAGCGCAGTGTGGGAACCAGGATCAAATACGTCAATTCACCCGCGACAGCCTGGCGTCGCGACCATCTATAAGCAAATGAAGTCCACGCAAGGTCGTTCTGTTCTTCAAATGCGTGGCCATTTGACTTCAAGAACGTCAAGTCGCGTTCGGCAAGATTGCCGTTTGCATAGCGATCCAGGAACTTCGCATCTGACCGGAAGAAGCCCCCCGCGTCGTCCGAGAATAGATATTCCTTACCCGTATCTTTGAACTTAAGCGGCCAGACCTCTGTCATTTTATGACCGCAGACAGCAAGGACTTCCGCAACGAAAGCGTTTCGACGAGAATCTTCTCGCGATAAATCTGATGGGCTATCGCACTTCGAAAAGCTGGAACAGATTGCTCATCGATTTCTCGGACGGTTATTTTATCGCCATCCAGCGAGAAACTGACGTCAGGATACAATCCCTGAAGCCTTAAAACAGCCGCTTCTGCGTAAGGTAAAAATGCTTCAGTGATTTCGCCGACCAATGATCGGGTTTCGCCAAAAAATTGAAAATTCATATCGTCCCAGCCCAGAAACCATATTGCCTAGGTCTTCTGCGCGATCAAGCGGAAAACTGACCCTCCCCCCTTTCGTATGAGATCAAGCGCCGAAGACACCATCTTGACTGGAAACAATTAGTGGCAGAGCATGATGGGCGATAGGTTTGCTTTCTCGTTAAGTTCAACGGAGTAGGTCATGAGCGACGATCACCGTCACGAACATCCAGATCGATGGAAACACGACGGGGTGCACGTGATAAAAGGTGACCAGCTTGACCCCAACACCGCACAGACGCCAGGTATGTTTCGTCAGGCTGCAATCAATCATGCGCGTGTTGGAGCACAGAAAATCTGGGCCGGGACGGTCGCAATCGAGCCCAATGCAAAGACTGGCGTACATCACCATGGTGCACTGGAAAGCGTCATTTTTGTCCTTCGAGGCAAAGCGCGGATGCGATGGGGAGATCATCTGGAATACGTGGCCGAAGCAGGACCGGGCGATTTTATCTTTGTGCCGCCCTATGTTCCTCATCAGGAGATAAACGCTGATCCTGACAATGTGCTGGAATGCGTTTTGGTTCGATCCGACAACGAAGCGGTTGTCGTGAACATCACAGACGTCGATCCGATAGAAGATCCTGAGGAGGTTTATTGGGTTGATCCGATACATCGCCATCCTGAGGGACACTAGGATCGTTGCGGGAGATTACCTTGCTTCCAGCACAGCGCGAAATCGAAAACCCGCTCAATCCAGTCTGTCGCCGTCCTCCAAAGGACCACCGCCGCTCAGTATATCTCTGACCTTATCAGCTTCAGCGTCTTCGACTGCTTCTATTCTATAAGTTTTCCCATTCGCCACTAAAAACTGCGGCCCGTTTAAAGCCACGGAAGACAAAACATTGCTCGTATCTGAAATGAACTCATCGACGGTCCAAAGCTTTCCAGTCTTCATCTAATAACTATCCAATGTCTGATAACGGCGGCTTTACAGGCCACCGTTCGGTTTACTAATTCTTATTTTACCAAATTCTTGTCAATTGCTTCGATGATAATATCCAGTTAATCAAGCCTGCGAGTGCCGTATGAACACGCATGAGCGCCTGCTTCTAGATACATGTATCTTAAGCAAATTTGCTTACAAGAATCCTCCGACCCAAATTATCACATGGTCTCAGCGATTTCCGGATAATTATTTTGCTATCTCTGTTTCGACAGTGATCGAGATTCAGAAAGGAATTGAGAATCTGCGATTTTCTGGTTCGCCCCGAGCGAATGCCCTAGAGGAGTGGCTGGACCGACTGCTCGCTAGTGACCTCATTTGCCTCGATCAAGACGTCATCACCGCAAGAATTATAGGTCGAATGATCTCTACGCCCGCGTTAAAATCTCTCTGGGTGCCCGACGCAAAATCTAAGAAGCCTAAATTCGGCCAAGACCTTCAAATAGCGGCCACTTCCATACGCCACCAGATTCCCATTGCAACAGAGAACGTCAACGACTTTCTTCGTATTCATCAATGGTACAAGCTTCCAGGATTGTGCAATCCTTTGACGGGCAAATGGTACGGCCACGACACGCATTCGGGATTAATCCCTTGACTCTCGCATTTTGTTCCTGTTATGTTCTTTCTATGAAACACGCGCTCACCCACTCCCAGAAGCTAACATCACGCTCCACTGAGCGTGATGTTAGCCGCGTGCTTCGAATACGTTTCATCTGATTGCTGAACCAGTTGTTCATTGACGGCTGACGTTTCGCCGTCGCGATCAGAGGAACTCTCTTCCATGTTCCAATCTATTACCGACCGTCTTCTCAAGGACGTCAGACTGAATGCGTCCGCTTATAAATTCTCACCCTCGCAGGTACTGAAGTGCCGTGGCGAACCGCTCTTCCGTTCGCAACAAGCACGTAACCTGGCATGTCTTTTTGATCTATCTCCTAACGTAATTGCCTGGACTTGTTTGCCCCTGCTCGTACGTTTCGGGGACGGCTACCACATTCCTGATTTCGCAATCCAACGAAACGACGGTGATTATCTCGTAGACGCGGCATCACCGCCAGACTGGGCAATCGCCGCCGCTGAGACTGATGGCTGGCTCTACGACTGCGTCAGTTACCTGCACGACAACAATGCTGTGCTCATCGCCAACGCAGTTGATTTGTTACCTTATGCGCGAACCTCAACGGTTTCGCTTTCTGACCGCGTGCGCCTTCTGACCGTTCTCGATGACGACGGCCCACTTCCGCTTAAGCATTGTTTTCAACTCATTCGAAATTCAAGCGAGCCAATGGCGGCAATCGCCGCGCTCTATTTCTCCGGTGAAATCGTATTCGATTTGACTGAGAGGATAGCTCCGGAAACACGCGTTTCCAGAACCTAGTTCACCTCCACAATCCTAAATGATGCAAATCGGCGTTTACGCGCCCGATAATGAGGAGTCTTACGATGAATAGCCCAAATTATCTGAACGACATGATCGGCAAACTCCACCAACTGATCGATGATCTGAAGATGCTCCGAGATGGCAAACAGCCAACACCTGATATTCTTGATGACAGTCCCGCGCTATACGACTGGAAACAGACTACTCGGCCTGCTGCATGTCTAGAAGGACTGGTTCAGGAACATCCTTTGCTTGGTCGCAACAGGCTCATCATTACCAGCGATCTCTACTATCTCGATCCTGAAATGCGGTTCGCACGTACACTTTCCAGGTTCTATAGGCTCGGAAATCCAGCCAGGTTCGGACGGCAGCATTAATTCCATGAGGGCAACGTCGATGAAACTCATCCGAATATCGGGTCGCTACTGGCGGCCACCCCTTCCCCTACTTCCACGCAGTGTGAGTAAACAGAATGAAGTATTTTCAACGAACACAAGACGGTTTGGCCTTGGAGCTGGCTCGGGCACACGTCACTAGGCAAATTCGAAAACACGGCCTTCAACAATTTCTAGCAGGGCGAGTGTGCACTCTTGCTATCATTATCGATCACCAAGAAGATATGGTATTCTACGAACGCGCGCTTACTGAGATCAAACACTACTGTGCGGGCCCGCGCTCCCAAAAGATCATCACAATCGACGAAAAGCAGGCGCAACGCCAAAAAAGGTTAAAGCGACCAACCGAAGAATTTTCGTGGGCAAGGCAAACCGTCGTCTTGACGCACAATGAGTTATCATTGCCTGAACACGTATCGGCAACAGCAGACTACGTTGTTACAATTAAAACCGACGTATCACTTTGCGAAGCCGTCGCTCGGGGTTTTCAGCACACTAAAATTGAATTTTCGAAAATCGATGAGCTTCGTGACGTTCCCCTGAGCCGCATCGCGACGTTTATCACTCAAAATTGGACTGAAACGGAAATCAGAAAGAAACTCCATCAATTCACTTGCGTCACGAAGATTTCTCAAGAATCCCGAGCAACAGATATCAACCTGGATAACCTAGTTGGATATGGGTCGGCTGCTATCTGGGGTAAGCTTTTAGCCAGTGATCTTCACCTTTATCGTACCGGTCAGCTACCTTGGGCAGATATTGACCGGGGAATTCTTCTTAGTGGTCCGCCAGGTGTGGGCAAAACAATGTTTGCACGTGCGCTGGCCAACACGTGTAATCTTCCGTTGTACCCGCATTCACTTGCCCGTTGGCAATCGCAAGGCAGTCTGGATGATCTGCTGAAAGCTATGCGATTTGCTTTCGAAGAAGCCAGCAAAAATGCTCCAGCGATTCTTTTTCTAGACGAGCTCGATAGCTTCGGCAATCGAGCTAATCTGTCGGGACATAACGCGAATTATGGGCGGCAAGTCATCAATGGACTGCTCGAACACCTTGATGGCGTCAGTAACAGAGAAGGTGTTTTCGTTATTGCGGCGACAAACATGCCAGACTTAATTGACCCTGCAATCACGCGTTCCGGGCGCATCGAACACCATGTGTCGATCACACTACCCGAACCAGCTGAGCGTGAAGGAATTCTTCGATTTCATCTTGGTCGTGATCTCGAAGGCGAGGACATCTCTGACGTGGCGGAAAGTTTGACCGAGGCATCTGGAGCAGATATCGCAAAGTTTGTGCGTCAAGCTCGACATATCGCGCGTTTGGAAAAACGGCCCCTAGCGCTGTCCGATTTGCTGAGATTGAAACCAGCTACTGCATCCCTTCAGCCTGACGACATTCACCGTATTGCTGTTCACGAAGCTGGACATGTCGTCGTCGCTCATGCCCTTTCGGAAAACCTAGGCATGATGCCGGTTTCAGTAATGATCAGTCGCGAAGTCAGAAGTGGAAACGCTCGTCTGGGCGGCGTCAAAATGCGTAATACAGAGCCCAAGATTGTCAAATTACGAGAAAATTACGAAGCCGAGATTTGCAGCTATCTAGGAGGCCTGGCGGCTGAACATGTCATTCTTGGAACTCATTCGGACGGTGGCGGAGGAGCAACAGGGTCAGATCTTGCCAAAGCGACCGAAATTGCTATCAAAATGGAGGCTTCATACGGACTGGGTGAGAACCTATCTTTTTGGTCCGCTCATTGTGATTGCAGAACCGATTGGCTCAAATACAATTCACAGCTTCGAACGATTGTCGACAAGACCCTTCGATCTTGTTTCATTAAAGCCTGTGCAATCATTGAAGAAAGAACAAGTGCCGTTCTGCTCATCGTGGACCAGTTAGAAGGAAACGGAGAGGTCGACGAAAAGGCTATTCTGAAATCTTTAAATCACCCTATTGATGTTCGTGGGGAAAATGCTGGCTCAGTTACCAACCTGAAAGCCGGATAATAGATCTGATGCTCATAGCGAGAAGCAAAAAAAGAGGGCCAACGGAAAACCGTGGCCCTTTAAGTTTTGAAGGTCTTAAAAACCTCCAGAGGGGAACAGCTGCGCCGCGCAATGGGAGGAGGCGCGAACCGCAGCTGGATGCGTTATGCCTAATTCCTATTCAGTTTGCATTTTTTTGTTGCGCAAACCAGCTATGCACAATTCGAATAGCCATTTTTATTTCTCACTTTCGCAGAACCGATTTGCATCGCAAAATAACTATCATTCGGGCGGCTGACTTGAAGTTTAATGCTGAACCAACGTTAACATCGAAGAGCGTGATAATTACTGATCGCGTTGGCCAGCGACTGCCACTTTAAGGCCCTCGGGCAGGTGCACATCAAACCACGAGATCATGTTTCGAATATTTTCACTTGCAGGATTCGAAGCCCCTGCGCCAATCAGTTCAACACTCGCTTGAGCCATGGCAACGACAACGCGAGCGGTCTCCGGCACGTAATGCAAGTCATCCCCGGCATCATGGCGCGCGTTTATTATTTGATAGCGAATATTTTCGGGATAAGCGCACGCGCTCGTCAGGAAATCTTGAACACTGACTTTTTGTCCCTTGATATCAACCGTAGCGTCTTTGTCGAGTGATGGATAACCCATCGCTTCAATACGCTCGCAAGCTTCAATCGCCGCATTCATCATGCTTCTGATCAGGTTCCAATCGGTACGCATGCGAACTCCCTCTTGATTGCGCGGACACTACGCATTTCACAATAACATGACTTCGTTGTCGATGTCAGAATTGATGCCCGCAGCGGTCGGGCCGGTGTCGGTGATCGCGTATGCAATAGCGGCCATGGAACTAAACAGTTATCAATGACCGTTTCCGACGCCAAGTCTGTCCTTCACACTGGACCACCGAGGATCCCGAAACCTGCCTTTCATTGAGCACTTGATTTTCGACTCGAACAGGCCGTGTCCACACAGTCCGCTTTTTTTTAGATAGCGAGGAGTGAAAGCGGACAAATAGTGGAGTGCATCCCAATAGTTTCCAGGTGCTGACCGCTCAGTGACGTGGGTTACCTCTCCGGAACGTCAGCAGGGTCAGGGTCCGCTACCGCCTCGTCTGAGTGTTCTTCGCCGGCATTGAAATCATCACCTGCACCGTCGCGTCCCTGCCTGATTGACTGCTTGATAATGTCCACGGTGCGCAATGTTTCGTCGTCCGCCCGCCGTTCAATCTGTTGAAGGCGATTGATCACGTCACGCCACGGCAGGAAGATTTCCACAGCGTCGCGTCGCAACGGATAGTAGACGCGATCACTAGCCGCCCAGCTCCGCATCTGAAGAAGGAACTTTAAGAAATCTGCATCCGCCTCAATTTTCTGCGTGACCCAGGGTTTCACGGTCTCGACCCCAGACATATCTCGCCATCCGAAAATGAATGCACCGAAGTCTTTGAAACCCAGGAAATCGTCGGTGGCTGCCAACAGTCGCGCCTCAAGCGTGGCCCGCCCTTGATCCATCACGGCGTCGGTATGGACACGCTGATCGGCGGGCTTTGCTCTGTCTCCCATTCGACCGTGGTCATAGAGCTGCTGGCGGTAATAGCGGCCTACGAGCCATGCAAGATCGCCTTGGCGAAAGATCTCGCTGGTAACCGACATGGCACGAGTAGCATCAAGCCTTTTGATTTTTGCTAGAATGACATCGACCGCCCATTGAATTTTCGTAGAAAGCGAGACGGCCAGAGGTTCTATCCGCTCATGCTTGCGAATGGCGTGTCCAGCGCTGATTGCTAGTGCGGTTGCCAGCCCGGCCAACTGGTTGATCGAGTAGGTTCGAAGCTCTACTTCGTCGAGCCTTATGAGCAGGTGCTCAATCCAGCTTTGCCCATAGTGCCGGTCGTTCTCGATGTATCCGTCGAGGATTTTGGTGGCGGCCGATACATCCTGCCCCGCTGCTTCTCGAAGCGATCGCATATCCGCTTCTGGGATCATGGCCTTCGGGGCACCGAGGGCAAAATAGAACCGAGAATGCAACGGGCTACCGAGCCGCCGCGCATCGATCAAGTGTTCGATGTCTCGGTCACTTAACGACTTGAAAACGCGCTCGGCACTGTTGTCAGCTTTCACAAGGCCGGGTACGAAACTCAGCAGCGACCAAATCGAGTTTGGAGACTCTGCGTCGTCGTCAGGCATCAACTCCAACAACCGATCACCGAGCCTTGCGCGTTCCGATTTGTCAATGCGCGCGTCGCCAGATACTAGCGCACTCCGTAATCCGAGGTACTCCTCAATCCACTGATGAAGCCGGGGGTGAACGATTTTGATTAGGTGAATTCGGCAAAGGTCCGGAAAATAAACTTCGTTCGCGATCGAAGGATAGATGAACGAAACGCCGTTTAGCACGAGCTTAACATCACGCGGCGTTCTCAACCGCGTGCCCTCTCGGTCCACCGACCGCATCAAGTCGTCGCGCTCATCGCCGACCAAATCCCTTCCAGTGACTCGCCTGAACAGTGCCGTCAGCTTTTTTCTGAGCGACAGCCGAAGATCGAATGGCTCCGGCATGGGCAATGCGAACGTCAACTGCACGATTTTCTGCAGAAAGAGGTCGCCGTCCTCGACAGACAGTCCGGTCTCAAGGGCGTTTCCCAAAATTGCCCGGTCGTAACAAAGCACGTATGCGACGTTTGGGAAGTCGGCGACCGATCGGACCAATCGAACCACCTCCACCGCCTGTTGTGGTTCAAGGCGATCAAGGTCGTCGATAAGAACAATGAAACGTGCATTTAGCTCTTTAATTCGGGTAGCAATGCTTTCTTTCAGCTCAGTTTCGCTCTGTCCCTTGACAGCGTCTAAGGCATTCGCGCCCGTTTCGAGCGCATCACCCACTGCGCTGATTCCAGGCGCAAACAACCCACCAATTTTGGCCAATGGTGCTAGGCCTCTTCCCGTCATGACGGCATAACCTCTGAGCAGATCGGCTGTATTCGCGACCTTCGCTTTCCGAAAGCTCCATTTAACATTTGGCTGCTTAGCCTCCAGGGCGTCTAAGACGGAGACCATGGAAGTGATCAAGGCAGATACGAGATTGCGGCTATCGCCGATCAACCACGGTGCAAGTGTCACCACATGCAGTTTCTGATCGGTTTCCAGCGAGGAGCGAAGGAAGTTTAGAAAACTCGTCTTACCTGAACCCCATGGCCCTTCGATGCCGAAAACAACACTCTCAGCATTTGCGAGCTGGGCTATAGAAGGAGCAAGTTTCTTCGCCATTTCGGCGAAGCCGTATTCATCGGTCTGCACATCCGTAATGGGTCTATCAGCATCAATGCTTGGCATAAGGCACCTGGCTTGAATTTTCATAATGCGCAGAAGCGCGCCCGGGAGCATTTTTGACGCTGATTCGGAGAGGTTGCAAACGACATCTTTACTGGGCCATCTTGGGGTGCGACCTGATCGTCAGTGTCTGAACCATAGCGCTGCTGATTGACGGCTGCTTTTAGGGTTGCCATACGGGCCTGATCCCGCGTCACGATGTACTTGCGGCAGAACCAACTTGTTTCTCCGGGATATACCGAGACATGTGGGCCATTCTGCTGAATGGATGAGCGGAACGCCGTATGCCGGAGGTAGCGATGCACTAGATACAGCTATGGCTTCTACTCTGGGGCACGATGGGAAGACCACGCCTGGGTAATTTTTGGAAAGACTATAGTTGATATCACGGCCGACCAATTTGGCGTCGACCCCATCGTCATTACCCCGATATCCGCAGCAGGCTATGTTGGCCCTAAAGATTTGGCTGATTTCGCGGCGATCATGGCACGTCGTGAGACCGTAGATGCACTTTGACTTGGCTGGATCGTATTCCGCTCGAACTTCGATTTTTCCAGATAGATTTGACTTCTCCCAGGCTACCTACGATCTCTCCCTTTCATTACGTAGCCTGATTTAGCACGCCTTTGTGCGTTCCAGCGTCACGTTCTTGGCGGGATGGAAAACGACCAAACAGATGACCACAGGTCATGTCAGTGGATGCAATTTTTACGTGAACAACCAAAGCGATTACTGAATAAAAGCAGAATAGCTATTGACCAAATATTTCAAATCAACACATTTTGTTTTTATGTGGTCAGATAACGAAACAAACATAGATTACCTCAACTATACTGAGCTCGCAGAACTAATCTGCGACATGGTGACTGACGATACGCTATTTCCCCTTTCTGTCGGCGTATACGGCGGTTGGGGTGCGGGAAAATCGAGCGTATTAAGGCTCATTGAAGAGACTTTATCCGAGCGGGAGGACACTATCGTCGTCGAATTCGATGCCTGGCTTTATCAAGGTTATGACGAAGCCAAGTCAGCTCTGATGACAGTTATCGCATCCAAGCTAATGACGACCGCGCCTCAGAGTCTGAAAGACAAAGCCATCGGGCTGGTAAAGCGGACGAACAAGCTGCGATTACTGGGACTGGGACTTGACGCTGGACTTATGGCCGCTGGAGTTCCCAGTTTCGGTCTAGCCACAAAGGGGCTGGAATCGTTGGGTAACGTGTTCAACGGCGATGCCGATCAAGAAGACAGTGCCAATATTAAGGCTGCGCTAACCGACGTCAAGCAGAGAGCAGACGGACTGATAGCTCCAAAAGAAATCAAATCTGCGCTGGAAGAAATAGCTGCTTTTAAGGAAGAATTCAGCGACCTTCTTCGTTCGATGAACAAACGCTTAGTGGTCTTTGTTGACAATCTTGATCGCTGCCTACCCGAAAATGCTATCAAAAGCCTTGAAGCCATGAGGCTTTTCCTTTCAATGCAGAATACAGCTTTCATCGTGGCTGCCGATGTGGATATCATCAGGCATGCAGTCTCCACTCACTTCAAGGGCGCATCACCCAGACACGTCGTTGATTACCTGGACAAGTTGATACAATTCCCGGTAGCTGTGCCGAAGCTTGGAATGCGAGAAGTACTAGCATTTTTGTGTATGCTGATCGCGAGCCGTTCGGGGGCTGACGGTGAAGCTATCGAAAAACTCAGATGTTACCTCATCAAGAACATCCAAGACTCATGGCAAGACACCCAGAAAATAGAACGAAAAGACGTACTTGCTATTTTGGAAGTAAGCGACGCAGATCTCTCTGCACAAATTGATACAGCCTTTCGAATAGCACCTATTTTGGCGCACTCCACAGCAGTGAGTGGAAATCCACGCCTCATCAAACGAATGATGAATATCGTAAGGATGCGTTACGCGACAGCTAAGCGACGTAAGATGGAGCTCGACGAAGTAATAATTACAAAGCTTGCTCTGTTCGAAAGATGCACCGATGAAGCGGCATTTAAACAGCTGCTGACAATCATCAATGATGCTGGAAACGGTAAGTCCTCGCTGTTTGCAAAAGACAGCGACGAGCGAACCAAACTGCCAGAAGCAATAGAGAAATATAGGTCGTTCTTTGATGAATGGATCGACTTGGAACCCTCCTTAAATGGAATCGATCTGAGGCCAGCTATTTATTTGGCAAGAGAGACTCTCCCCCTGCAAATACAGTCCAAAGCGCTATCGGCGGTTTCGGTCAATGTAGTCAAAGAACTACTTAAAATACCTAGCCTGACGTCAAAAGCGGCAATGACCGAAATCGGGAAAATACCTCAAGAGGAAGTTTCCGAGGTTATGCAGGAACTTGTTGTTTCGTTGCGTCAGAACAGCGATTGGTCGAAAAAGAGAAACGATATAAACGGGCCTATTCTCTTGGCAAGTAAAAGACCCGAATGCGCGGCCATCCTTTTGAGTTTCACAAATCAAATATCCAATCCAGCTCCATGGCTGGAACAAGTATTAAAGGGCATCCGAAACTGAGGGGATCATGGGGACATCAGCATCATCGCGCGGGACAAATGGCGCACAACCACTAGTGCCATCATGGGCAGACGATCAGCCAAACGTTAAATTGCCAACTCCGGAACCCCAGCGTTTCCGGGCGTTTAGGACTACTTTTGGCAAGGCAGTAGCAAATGGAGGCGATAAAAGTGATATCAAGAAGGCGCTCGGCCATTATGCCCGAACCGCAACTGGCGGGAATTCTGTAGGTCCACGACGTTTCGGGAATTTTTATACCGCTGGCGGTAGTTTATACTCAGCATTACAGGGCCTCGCTGATAGCGGATCATTACCCGGCTTCAGCTCAAATAACTTCGTTGGCAAACCGCTCGATCAGTTATCGCAGGCATTAGGCGAATTGCTATCAGGTGACACGCCTGATGCTGACAGGATCAATGTTGCCGTACAGGAGGCTGTCGCCACTGTGTTGGATGTTGAGAAGGATTTCGATCCTGCTGAATTAACAGGCGATACCATCAACGCCATCCTATCGGAATTCCTGGCGTTATCTGTTTTTCAATCGATAGTAGAAGAAGTTGGTGGTGCATGGGATCGATCCGACAACGTTAAAAAGACGGCTGACTGCGAGCGCAATCTGCTCGATCTGATCAGGGCTATCGTGGATACAACGCTACATAATAAATTCAAGGCGGGCACTTATCCCTACAGCAAGGACAGCATTAAAAAATTTATGCGCGAGACGGTCAGTTCAGTCTGGACAGAGTGGGAGAGCTATCAATGACCGCGAACAGATTTAAGTTTCACACTGATGACCTTGCAAACTCCATACTCAGCAAAGTTGGAACCCACGATGTCCAACTTTTCGGAACGACGAAGATCGATGGCACTGCTCATATAGGAAATACTGTAGCAGATCAGGTTCAGCGGCTTAGTGCGAATACGTCAACCGTTGCCTTTGACCTTCTCGCTATAGCGCTTGCTGTAACCGCTGCCGATTCCTTCACGCCGAGAGAGAAAAACGCGCAAAATGGTTGGGCACGGACATTCGAATTGAATATTCCACTTGCGAAGCCGGTCGTCTGGCAACCTGCGCAGGCCAAGCTTGAAAAACTGCTGAATTTCCTTAGCGGAGATAACTGGTCCCTCACTCTTCGGGGCGGAGGAAGAAACTGCCCGGCTGCAGTTCAAACAAATAAGAAAAGAAAGGCGAATCTCGCAGGAGTAACTAGCGTCAGCTTATTCTCAGGCGGACTCGATAGCTGGATTGGTGTTAATGAGCTGCTCCGCGACGGCGAAGTCCCTATTCTAATAAGTCATGCCTACACAGGAGACAAAGGATACCAAGATCGGCTCTTTGAAACCTTCTCCAAGCGAGCCGAACGTTTTGCTGTTAATGCCAGCCCCATGAGGCGCTTTAAAGGCAATGATACTACGATGCGAACTCGTAGCTTTAACTTCATCGCATTCGCAGCAGTCGCGGCAGAGGCCATAGCTCAACTCAATTCTACTAATAGCCGCGTTCCAATTTATGTGCCAGAGAATGGATTTATTGCATTGAATGCACCGCTCACATCACGAAGAGTTGGTTCATTGAGCACACGAACAACGCATCCACATTACCTTCAGCAAATGCAGGATATTTTCGACCTGGTCGGTATTCGTGCTGAAATTCGCAATCCTTATAGGCATTCCACCAAAGGTCGAATGTTGAAGGATTTTGGTTTAAATACTCAAGATGCGGCCACCGCGATGGACACGGTGTCCTGCGGAAAATGGAAAAGAAAGAATAAGCAATGCGGCCACTGCGTCCCTTGTGTTATTCGACGTGCGGCATTCTTCGCCGCCGGTGTTGATGACACGACGGAATACAGCTACTCACTGCACCAAGTCATGAACAGTGATAACATTCATCTAAAAGACGACCTGATGTCGATGGCTTACGCTGTTCAGCAGAAATCGGATGCGGAGCTTAAAATCTTGGCGATGTCGAGCGGGCCACTGCCTTTGGACCTGGGAGAAAGAGACGGCTGGTTTGACGTACATAAAAAGGGATTATATGAGGTCGCAAACTATCTGCGGTCGGAAAAAATAATAAGTTGATTGATTTTCATTGCCACTTAGACCTCTTAAAAGAGCCTCATCGAGCAGCCAGAGCAATCGATGAGGCAGGTGTCTATATGCTGTCTGTAACAACGACACCTAAAGCATTCTTGAAGACAGCCGCCTTAGCGAAAGACTACAAAAGGATAAAGACGGCTCTCGGCTTACACCCCGAGCTCGCTCACCTTAGACAGACGGAACTCTCACTTTTTGATCGTCTTGTTTCCGAGACCAGATACGTAGGTGAGATCGGATTAGATGGTAGCAGCGACTACAAAATGCACTTTGACACCCAAATGCATGTATTCCGTCATATTTTGAACTCGTGCAAAAAAGCAGGCGGCCGAATTCTTTCAATACACAGTCGCAATGCTGCTAAACCCGTTCTAGACACGCTGGAAGATAACCCAGGTTTTGGCATTCCGGTCCTGCACTGGTTTTCTGGTAGTCACGCTCAATTGCAAAGGGCAATTGCAATGGACTGCTGGTTTTCTGTTGGTAGACCGATGCTAAAGTCGACGAAAGGGAAGGAACTTGTTAGCCAAATGCCTGTGAACCGGATCCTGACCGAGACCGATGCACCCTTTACGTCAACTGAATATGACCTTTATCCTTTGGATCATATTCAAGAGACGGTAACGTGGTTGTCCGCGCTATGGTCCATGCAAGTTGACGACGTTGATTGCCAACTCTCAAATAACCTTCGTGCACTTGTAACGAAGGATATCGCTGCGTGACCGGTTCACAGATAGCCCAGCTCAATTAGAAAGTAGGTAATCGCGGCAGGCCAGCAAGAATGCCTTGGATGAGTGCTCCGAAGCCGACGATCAACATGCAAACGCTTCTAATCATAGCGTGCAAATATCAGGTTTGCTCGATTGGATCCTTATCGCCTATTGAGACTGTGGCTCTTCAGTTATCGGTGCGGCGGATTTGAAAATAAACGGAACTCTCACCTTGCCGACAATCGAGGTTTGATATGGCTGGCATTTTTTCACGGCTTCCTCAGCTGCCAATCCGACAACATAGTTGGTGAATCCTCCAGATTTCACCGTTTCAATCTCAGTTACTCTTCCGTTTTTGTGAAGGCGGAATTCTATAACAGCGTCTCCAGACTGGTTGAGAGGCATCCTAAAACATTTGCGAACCTGATTGGCGAGACGGAAAGCCTCCTCACGGCTGGCTGGCTCATTGGCGAGTGAAACACCAACACCGAATGTCGCCATCAACGCGATGCCATTTAGCACCATCTTCATACGATAATCCCTGACTACGAGCGATTGTTTACCCAACAAAATAATGGATTAATTGAAGCCTTCCTCGTAAAAATCAAATGCCTAACTTTTCAACGGGAAATCCAAATTTTAATCAGAAAATTCAACTTGGATGCGCACCATTCTTTAATATTTTGTGGCTACTTGCACTTATCTTTTTAATTGGGGTACTCACAGTGAAGTTTGGATATTTGATTTTTGCTTCCGACCAAGATGCTGAAAAAGTGAAGTCTGCAAATAAAGAGATCCTGATTTTTCGAAAATTAGGGGAGAATTTAAGAATAGTTTGTGGCCCCCGCCCTCTTAGCGAAGTTGTTGAGGCTTCAGACAGAGCTCCTTTAATAGCTAGGCTCTACGAAAGCGAAATTGTTAAGGAACACGAAGCCGAACTATTAGTAGACTTCTATCTCATCGTCGACAAAACCATGCCAGAAGACTACATTTTAATGCAAAGCAATGACGGAATCTATATAGTCATTGCTCCAGACGGTAAAACTTTGGGTATATTTCGCAATAAAGTTTTGGCCGTTGCAGCTGCTTGGAAAAGCAAGAGAGCCATGGATGGCGAAAATAAAAGGTTCACGATTTAAAGTTCAATCGGAAATCATCCGATAACCTCTGAGAGGCCAGGACTTCGTTTGAAGAGATCCTTTTATTTTTGATCTCGGACTGCACGAAGGGGTGGTGGAGTTGAAGCAGGCTGCCTTCACCCCACGTAGCTTCAATCTTGATTGCTCTTTCCAAAAAACCCTCAAGCCGCTCTAACATTCGTTTTTGTTGATTGTTTCCATATTGCCTAACCAATTGCCCCCGATTTTCCATCATTCCTGTTAAAGACCCTATGCAGCCCATTTCGGCGGCCAGACACATTACTGATAACATAAACTCTGGGCAGAAGTTCTCTAACCGCTCCGCATTAACTTCAGAATTGCTTTTGCACTGAGAAATAGTGTTGAGTTCAAACATGACGAGGCTCGCATAGGGTATATAAGTATATTCTGCGTGCCGGCGATTTAAATTCAAAGGCGATTTTATCCTAAGAGGCATTTTTTCAAGCTCATCAGAAATTCCTAAAGTGCAGCACCCGCAAATTAACTCTTGCAATCAAATTGAAATGCTGCCATATGCAGCGCCCTGAGCTTAAACGCTCAAGCAAAAGGATAACATCACCATGATACGCAAACCGACTACCCAGTGGAGCACAAGCAAGGCCTAGTATTGGCGTCGGTTTAATACCCGTTGCGCAATTGCATCGGCTTATCCTTGTGTTCCCCATTTGACAGACTTCGGCCATCCTGGCCACCAAAAGCTTTCAGGGGACAGTTATGAATTTTTCTCGTCAAGTATCTCGAAACATCAGTCTTCAACGTGCCGGTCTCGGATTCATCGCCGAAGCTGACGCTTCACGTGATCTGCTGCAGCTCATTGACCAAGATCGTCACGGCCTGACCAAGGTCGGGGGCTTGGAAATATAAGGCAGCCTCATCCGAGAGTGGCGGCTCTTCCGTCAAGTTTTGGAAAGAGCCCCGCCCTGGATTTGCAACCCGTGAACCTCAGCAGAAGAATGCCAAAACCGCTCGTGGTTCCACTGTTCATGAAGTTACAGTTGTCTTCCATGAAAGTGAACTTGAGCACCGGGTTTCGACATTAATTCAGGCGCGGCGAGACGTTCAGGAACTTCATTCTCAGTACCCGGTAATGAGCTACGTCGACGCTGATGGTGTCCGACGAAAGCATACCTTCGACTATTACGTGGTGCTGAAAAGCGGAGTCCACCTGGCCATTGCAGTTAAGCCGTTCAAGAAAAAGGCGGCCATGCAAGATGTGCTGGAGCGCATTCAACGGGCAGGCATGGAATGCATCGGGACACTGGGTGAAATTGAAACTCGACACCCCGACATCAAGCTCAGACTTCTCACCGAAGTCGAGGCTAACATCGATGCATTTTTGAACGCCATGAACATTCTACGCGCCCGTTCTCATTACAATGAGAGTGAGTATCTGGCGCTGGCCAACGAGATCAAAGACTGCCCAGGCCACTTCCGGTTTGGGCAATTGTTCAAGAACTGCACGAGCCGTTCAAGCCGCTGGACTGCGGCTTGGTCGCTTATCGACCACGAAATTATCAGGCCCGTGAATCCGGGACAGATCAACGAACTCAGTTGGATGACTGTGGTTCGCTAGACGACGACCAATACAGCTACGTTCAAAAAGGAGGTTAGCATGAACAGCTATTTTGCACAGCCAGCCACATTCCAGCGCTCTTTGGTGAACATGCGCAAGGTCGACAGGCTTAGCTATAAGAACGCCCATTGGATTCCAGTTTGCAGAGGCAACGAGGGATGGCACATCAAGAGGGAAGACGACAGCCACGAAGTCGTTGTCGGCCATCAGGAACTCTATAATGAAATTTCTGCTGGTCGCGCCTCGGTTCGGTATGGATATCAGGAACCTGAGCAACAGAAGCTACGCATTATCTTCGGCGATAAAAAGTTCTCTGATTTCCCTGAGAAAGTTCAGAAGCTGGCTCTCGTTCGTGAAAAGCTGATCAACCGTTATGACGCGGAATTCCCGGAATATGGGCGGAAACGTTGGAACAATGAGAAGCTCCAGCATCTGCTGAATACTTGGCACGCCGAGATCCAGTCAAACCTTCTCCCAAGCGCCAGGCGCGCAGACAGGCCGATGGAACTCACGTTCTATCGCGCCCCATCGGTAAAGACTTTCTGGAGGGATTACACCAAGTATCACGGATGCGGAGGCGACGTCCTCGGATTGGTTCAACGTCACCATGGTCCTGGTACCTATTATCGTTCCGCTGATCCGGAATCGATTGCATTCGCGCATAGCGAAGCTCTTCGGTACATGGATAACAGGAAGAAATCGAAGGCACAGGTTTATCAGGATTATCTGGCCAAGCTTTTTGAGATGAATTCGTCACGGGATTCTCAACTCAAAAAGGTTTCGCGCACAAAATTCGATAGCATTATTGATGGTTTTGATGAGTACGCAAAGGTCGCTGGACGACACGGGGAGGCTTACGCCAAGAGACGGCTTTCTTCCGTAAAGCGGAGCTTCCACTTCGAGGTGCCGGGTGACCGGATCGAGATGGATTTCTGGAATGTGGAATTGATGTCCTTGTTCGTGGAAACGGGGATGTGGTCCCTGCTACCAGAAAGCTACCGTAATCAGATCGGAAGCACTCGCATTTGGTTCGCTGCCGCCATCGACGTGTCCACTCGCTATGTGTTGGCTTTTAAGGCGAGCACCAATCCGAATGCGGCCAATGCCGTCGAAGCAATCAGAATGATCATGTCCGACAAAACGCATATTTCCACTGCGTTGGGTTGCGAAACGCCCTGGATTGGACGCCTTCGTCCTCGCCAGATCTATTGCGATAACGGCAAGGAGTTCGTCAGCCAGCGGACCCAGGAAGTTTTGAGGAATGCACGCATTGCGTTTACCCGACCACCAGCGGGTGAACCACAAGCCAGACCATTTATCGAACGGCTTTTCAAAACCATTGGTCCGATGGTGGCGCATCATTTTGATGGCCGAACCTTCGGTTCTATTCACGAGAAAGGAGACTACAATCCGGAGGAACGCTTAAGCCTGCAGAGTGATGAGCTGATCAAGTTCTTCCTCTACGCGATCTGCGATATCTATCACAACAAGAAGCATGCAGGGCTCGCGGATGGTACACCACACAATGCTTGGGTCAAGGCGACTTCGCGATACCCAATCGACGTTGCGCCCGACGAAGAAGAAATGCTTCACATCTTCGGGGAGAAGGTCTCGCGACGTATTTCGTCCTATGGCGTGTCTTTCATGGGCGTTCCTTATTCGAACGAAGAGCTAACGCGCCTACGCCTGAAACATGGTCAGACGGATTTTGAGATCAAGTACGATCCAGCCAATTTGCGATCCATTGCCGTCTATGCGGGCAAGGATAAGGGCTGGTTCTCAGTCGAAAACCAGATCGGTCTGGATGACAACGTTTCGCTTGAGGAATGGATCGTAGCACGGCAGCAGCTTCGTCTGGCTAATGCCAAGGAAAGTGAATCTGGTCTCGCCGCTATGTACCGGGCGATCAATAAATTGCGGACCTCCGGTGATGCCGCGATGATCAGGGCCAAGCTGGGTGCACGATCATTGGATAGTAATGCGCTGGCAAGGCTCGAAGCCGAACTGTGTGGCAGTTGGATCGCAAAGCCGGATGATCAGATGCAGGGACTTGAAGCGCTCGCTTCTCTTCCGGGGGATATGAAGCTCGCGGATGAGTCGGCATTTGTCGAGTACCAAACGGTCCAGAAGAAAGAGATCGCAGCTGCAAAACGGGCTGCGAAAAGCGAGCGGCTGGAAACCAGAGCGAACAATACAGATACCGACCTTCAAACAGAAACCTCTGTTTCAAGGAGCGGCTATTACGACGAATTTTAAGAAGGGCGGGACCAATGAACACTGACGAATTGAAAGAACTCAAAAGACATATCTACGGCACATATCTTGAAAGTCCGCGCGACAGAAAATTGCGCAATATGCTGCAAGGAATGGTTGATAACGTCGATGATCACCTGAACGGTGGCGGCGGCTCTCGCCAGACTGCATTATTTGTCATTGGTGAATCCGGGAGCGGCAAATCCCATTCATTGAAACATCACTGTGGTCGCATCGCAGAGTTTCAGCCGCGAGAAAATGAATTTGGCGAAACCATCACGCCTTTTCTCAGCATCGAGGCATCAAGCTCATCAACCATGAAGGGGTTTGCAATCACACTGCTGTCCGCGATGGGGCTTCCAGCAAACTCCAAGCAGACTGAGACCCAGCTGTTTTCGGTTGTAAAAACTCAGTTGAAAGCGAGAGGTATTCTCTATTTGCACGTCGATGAGGCTCAACACCTCATTCGTCACGATAGTGAGAAGGTGATCACCGAAGTCCAGGACGGGCTGAAGAGCCTTATGCAGATTCCTGACTGGCCTTTGCATACGATCTTTTCGGGTGTGCCGGATCTTGCCAAATTGCTTACAAATGATCTCCAGCTCGCGAACCGTAGTAAGGTCATTCGCTATGTTGAGCAGAGCCCTACTGATGATCAGCAATTCATCAACGATGCCATGACCAAAATTGCCGAACAGATCTGTGGTCTGAAGATCGCGGATGAACTGCGAGAAGCAGACTTTGTGGGACGATTGTGTCACTCGGCTCAAGGCGGCCTAGGCAAGATTGTTGAAACCATCCGGGCCGCTTGCATCCTGACCGTTAAAAACGACAGGACAGTGCTCGAAAATCGTGCGTTCGCATTTGTCTATCAAGAATCGAGCGGTTGCCTGCCCGAACACAATATCTTCTCAGCCGCACGTTGGTCAGAAATCTCGCCTGAACATGTGCTCGCCGATCTGTCTGCATCCACCGAACCGAAGAAAAAAGGAAGGACCAAGAAATGACATTGCCAGTTACCCTGCCCTTCCACGAAGACGAAAGTCCGATCAGCCTCGTGTCGCGTCTGGCGCGCGCGAATAGCTATGACTCGTTGCAATCATTGCTCGGTTTCACACACACGAGCCGAGAAGCTATTGTTCGTGGAGATCAAGACGCGCTTGCGGAAATCTCGGAGCTTTCAGGAATTTCCATTGAACGCTTAGCGGATGCAAGCATCGTCCATCAACATCCGGGTTCCAACTGGAAGCTTGGTCACGCTATTTTCAATAAAGAGATGCGTCCGGGAAAGATGCTCCGATACTGTCCGCATTGCGTTCTTGACGACATTGATCGGCAACCAGGTCGCCCCATCGCCAAGCCCTATACACGCTCGTGGTGGAGTTGTCGCGGTATCGAAGGATGTCCAGAGCATGGGTGTAAGTTGGTCGAACACCTTGTACCCTCTTTTGACCAGCGAGACGACTTTGCTACGTTCGTCGAGCAAAATGTCCAGACAATCCGCGAACAGGCGCATGATGATGTGCGGAGCTCGGCACCCTTGCTGGATCGGTTTCTGCGCGACCGCATTTTCAAACGCGCCGAATCCGACGATCTGGTCGACACATTGGATGCACATATCGTTGCTGAGCTTTCTGGTTATATGGGAAAGTTCATTGCGATTCATAAGCTCACCCACTTTCGGGACGAGGCGACAGACCAGCGTGAATGGGGATTTAGGCTACTCTGCAAAGGGCAGGCAGAACTGGAACGCATTATTATTGAAACCATCGAACAGAAAAGGCCGATGGTTCGTTTCGTCGAGCAGTTCTTCGGTCCGCTTGTCAACTGGCTCCGCCGCAACAAGCTGAAGCCAGCATACCAGCCTCTTGTGTCTTTGTTCCAGGAGATTGCCGAAAAGAATATGCCATTTGGCCCGGGCATGACCTTTATCAATCCCGTCGAGCACCGCTATGTCTATTGCGTGAACTCTGCTCACACAGACTTCGGCATTCATAAAAAGCGCATTAAGACCCTGCTTGTTTCGCATGGACTAACCGACCGCATCAACCAGCATGACTCGGCTATCTATTTTGATGCTGAGAGGGCCCGTCCAATTTTAGAAGCCGCTAGCGAAACCCTTACATCTACGGCTGCCGCAGAAATTCTCGGCGTGGATGAAGAACAGTTCCGGACGCTGGTGAAAGTCGGGTTTGTAGGCCAGGTTGAAGAACGAGAGAACGAAAGGGGATATTTGCGTATTCCTCAAGCGGAATTGGACAGCTTTCAATCCGCGTTGCTCGCGAACGCGGAATCGGTCGAACATGACGAAGACGAGTGGGGTTCGCTAATGGAACTCGCCCACGCTTTTACGATGGCTTTTGAAAACATTCTTCAACTGATTATCGAGGGTTCTGTAGACGCTCGTGTCATTACTGGCCAAGGCGGCCTGCTTACAAGGCTACGGGTGAGTAAGCTCGAAGTTCAACGTATTCGACTCCAGAGCCTGTCTGACATGCAAGAAAATTTCGTAACTTTCGAGCAGGCTCTCGACTTACTCGGTACATCGGATGTCACGCTATCGCAGCTTCTCAGGCGAGGTTATATCAAGGAGAAGGATTACAAGCGGTCATCAAAAATGGCTCGATTGATTAACGAGGACTCGCTTCAAGAATTCAAATCCAAGTTCATTTCTCTCGTAGATTTCTGTCAGAAGGTCGGCGTGAACCGAGTTGGGATGAAGAAGCGATTAGCAGATCTCGGCGTCTCGCCACTTTTCGACGATAATAAATTCGTGGCTAGTTATTACAATTTGTCCGATCTTGAAAAGCGAGGAGCCTTCGCTTTGGGACGGTGAGAAAATCAATTCCGAAAACTTACGAAGCCCGCTTTGCGGGCTTTTTTTTGTATCTTCCCTTCAAAAGAGACAAATCAAACGAAGCGAAATGACCATACCTTTTTGAAGGCAATTTAAAAAAGATAATAAAAACAATGGATAGAAGCTGAAAAAAGACAAACCAAGGCAGCAATTACACGTTTTACGATTTGATGGTGTATTTGGGAAAGGTGCCGAGATCCGAAGCGCTGAATGCTTCGATGGCGCGCGCAATCGTTGTCGAACCTGTTTGATTGCGTAAACGAGATATCATCTCCAGATCAGGTTAAGGAACAGCCCCTAACCCGACCGTTCAGAAGCTGTTTTGCTAGTGATGCATCATCTCGTCGGCAATATCTTTGCCGCTCAGCGATGACGGATAATAGGTCGGCCAGTTGGTGACTTCTTTGAGCAAGGCTGCGCGATCATTGCCCCAATAGAGGTGATAGTGATCCGCTTTGGCTGGCGCTATGCGGTGATCGCTGAACTGCATATAGTCAGGCGCAGCCGCATCGCCTTCGACCTTCTTGAAAATGAAGCGTACGCCGCGATTGCCCTTGGCGTAATTCAGGGTCTCATAGCCGTCGCTTGCATATTTTCCCGACGCAGCTTTATCGCCTTCGTAGAAGGAAACCATATCGCCCTTGATCACAATGCGACCTGTGTCGGTGCGATAACCGGCTTCATAATAATCCCGATATTCCTTGGCGGATTTATCCCCATGCTTTGCCTTATCAGCGAAAACGGCATCAAGCGTTCCGTCTTGCAGATAGGAATATACCGACTGCCAGTCCCCTTCCCAATCAGAGAGCTTACGGTCCTTCACCTGTTCGTCTTTGAAATATCCCTTGTAGATTTCCTGGTCCTGCTTGGTCCCATGGCTATGTGAATGGCCGTGATCCGACGCGGACTTTTCCTTTGTCTCGGCCATTGCCTGACCCGACATCACCATGGCGGCGCACAATCCTATCGACATGAGTAGCTTTCTCATAGTCTTCTCTCCAGCTCCGATTCGTTATGTAATATCGTAACATGACTGACTTAGCCGCTATTGCCTGGGGATGCAACCACCGCTGGACGGCCGGGAATATGAGGAGGAAACCTCGCCAACAATCTCGCTCGCAATTAAGAGAAGCATACAAGCGATCGCTTATATAAAATTGCCAGCGCTCCTTTGCTGTTTCGCGAAATAATAAAATACATCAATAATAAGCTGCCTTCATATTAAGGCCCACTTTAAAAAATTGGGAGAAGTACAATGCCTATTATCAGCAACCCTGCAAGCAAAGCCACGGTCGCCTTTGAAGATGTTCTCAAGGGCCTGTCCTCAACATTGGCCCCTGATCACAACCTGAACGGCTGCGTCGGTTCTGATAAAAAGAAATAATTAAAACTCTGCTTTAGCTCATTAATCAATGCTGGATGGAGATTAGGGGGTACTTCGCCCCCTAATTTTTATTTGGAGGGATGACTTTATGACGAAACACTTTGAAACGCCGGTTATCTTTTCGCTTGCTCCGGAAGCAGCAAATGATTTCTGCGATCAGTATCTGACGAAGAACGGCATCATGATCTCGCTCGCGGATTTGCGCGACAAAGAGCTGACAGCAGATTTGGCAAGTCAGGCAGCATACGTCTTCGCGGATTTACTCACCGACCTGCAGTTTCAGTTGGATAGTCCCGAAATTGGGATCGTCGCAGTCGATATTCCATCCATCTTTGAAGACGCCACGTTAGACGCCATTGCCGGAGCGCTGCTTGGCATCTCACTGGTTCAGGCGCTTATGCCGACCCTCTATGATGGGCGAAACCAGACACCATTTTCGGTCTTTACAACCTCCACAGACAGCCGCCAAAGGCTGGAGCGCGTCGGCCTGCAGGATCTGGTTCCATTAAGCCGACTGGAGTTTCACTCTGACAGCTCCGTTACCGGGAAGACATTAGCCGTTCCCGACTATATAGCGCTTTATAATATCGCCATTAATTTCGAAGAGCGCGGCTGTTTCCACTGGGTGCCGACATGTAAAATCGACGGCATTGCCGAGCTTGTGAACAAGGTTGGCTTATCGAAGGAATATTATTTCAGGCTCAACCCAGCCGTCTACGAAGATGGGCAGAATGATGTGATGGTCATAGAGCATCGTGTCAAAGCGGCCATTTTCAGTAGCGCCCAGAATGGCTCCACCACAACCTATATGAGTGGAAGTTTCGACGGGACCGTCGGCGAAGAACACAGCCAATCCCACGACGTTGTCACCGACATCGTAAACGCCATATCAGCAAACAAATTTCGCTATTCCATCCCGCAGGAAAGCCGTAGACTGATCATCGTCAATAATGCCAACGGCTTTCATGCCCGCGATGGTTTTGAAAAGCCCCTGCCTGACGTTTCCGTCAACCGGGTTTATCTGCGCTGCACGTCAGTGGCTGGCAAGGTTGTCGGCGAAGTTCTGGACGGGTGATTAGCTCTCTCATCAGCCATGCACAGGCGACTGATGCCCACTCAGTGGCTCAGCAGCGTCTGCATTCGGTCCTGATGGTGCAAGCCCACTTCCCGAACGATCTCGGCAATCTGTTTGAGCTGGGACGACAGCGGATTGCTTTTGCGCCAGACCAGACCGATGGTTCGCGACGGGCGCGGCTCGGCAAGGCGGAACATGCAGACATTTGCCGCGAGTGTCTCCGTATAGACAGCCATCTCCGGCACCAGCGTGATGCCGATACCAGCGCCCACCATCTGAACGAGGGTCGACAGCGAGCTGCCTTCCATCAGTTCACGCGGCGGCGCATTGGTAATGTTGCAGAAGGACAAGGCCTGATCGCGGAAACAATGCCCTTCTTCCAGAAGCAGCAATCGCATTTCATGCAGTTTTTCAGCGCTCGGAACCGGCTTGTCAGCATCTTCCAGCGGGCGCATCAGGACAAATTCCTCCTCAAAGAGAGGAACTTCCTGCAAGGCGGGCTCGGAAATCGGCAAGGCGACAATCGCCGCATCCAGTCGCGCTTCCAGCAGGTCTTCGATCAGCTTCTGGGTGATCGCCTCACGCGGGCGCGGTTCCAGCCCCGGATAACGCTGGGTCAGCGTCTTGATCACTTCCGGCAAAAGATAAGGCGCAACCGTCGGGATCACGCCGAGGCGCAGGCGACCCGTGAACGGGTCATGCGCCGCGCGCGCCAGCTCTTCCAGCTCGTCGACCGAGCGCAGAATGCCGCGCACTCTTTCTGCAAATTCTTCGCCAAGTCCGGTCAGGCGAATTTGCCTGCCGCCACGCTCCACCAGAGGCGCGCCGATCAGGTCTTCCAGTTCCTTGATCTGCAAAGACAATGCGGGTTGCGAGATGGAACATGCCGCCGCCGCACGTCCAAAATGGCTCAAGCGCGCCAGTGAATCGAAGTAGCGGAGGTGTTTCATGGAGAGGCCAATCATAAGCTCAGCATATCGCAGCCTTTAGAATATACAATTGGAATTTATCGAACGCATTGGTTACCGTACCCATACTGACTGTTGGTTCCGGAGTGACCGCCTTCATAAAGCGGTCGCTTTGGCGTGCCAGTGTCAGCCGCTCGTTCTATCTAGCGAAAGCCATCTTTGGGAAAGCCATCGGAGAGCAATCATGGACGTAAAGACGAAATCGGCCGGAAAATGTCCGGTCATGCATGGCGGCAATACCGCACTTGGCAATTCTGTCATGGAATGGTGGCCCAATGCGCTGAACCTCGACATTCTGCACCAGCATGACACCAAGACCAATCCGCTGGGCAAGAACTTCGATTATAGGCAAGAGCTGAAGAAGCTCGACGTGGAAGCTCTCAAGGCCGATCTGCGCGCGCTCATGACGGACAGTCAGGAGTGGTGGCCCGCGGACTGGGGCAGCTATGTCGGCATGATGGCTCGTGTGACCTGGCACGCCGCCGGTTCCTACCGCACCTCTGACGGTCGCGGTGGCGCCAGCACCGGCAACCAGCGTTTTGCTCCGCTCAATTCCTGGCCGGATAACGTCAACACCGACAAAGGTCGCCGCCTGCTATGGCCGATCAAGAAGAAGTACGGCAACCGGCTTTCCTGGGCCGACCTGATCGCGCTTGCCGGTACGATTGCCTATGACGTTGCCGGTCTCAAGACCTATGGATTCGCCTTCGGTCGCGAAGATATCTGGGCTCCTGAAAAGGACACCTACTGGGGCAACGAAAAGGAATGGCTGGCGCCAAGCGACGGTCGCTACGGCGATGTGACGAAGCCGAGCACGCTGGATAATCCGCTTGCTGCGGTCCAGATGGGCCTCATCTATGTCAACCCGGAAGGCGTCAACGGCAAGTCCGATCCGCTGGCAACAGCAGCGCAAATGCGCGAAACCTTTGCCCGTATGGGTATGGACGACGAGGAAACGGTCGCCCTAACGGCCGGTGGCCACACCATCGGCAAAACCCATGGCAATGGCGATCCGTCTAACCTCAGCCCGGATCCGGAAGATGCAGGCCCTGAATATCAGGGACTTGGCTGGATGAACACCAAGGGCCGCGGCATCGGTCGCGACACGGTTGTTTCAGGCCTCGAAGGTGCATGGACCACGGAACCGACCAAGTGGGACAACGGCTTCTTCGAAATGCTGTTCAAGCACGACTGGCATCTGGTGAAGAGCCCGGCTGGCGCATCGCAATGGGAACCCATTTCGATTGCCGAGCAGGACAAGCCGGTTGACGTGGAAGACCCGTCGATCCGTCTGAACCCGATGATGACCGATGCGGATATGGCGTTGAAGGTAGATCCGATCTACCGCGCGATTTCCGAGCGTTTCATGAACGACTTTGACGCGTTCTCGGAAGTCTTTGCCCGCGCATGGTTCAAGCTGACCCATCGCGACATGGGCCCGAAGACCCGTTACATCGGCCCGGATGCTCCAACCGAAGATCTGATCTGGCAGGATCCGATCCCGGCTGGCCGCACTGATTACGACGTCAAGGGCCTCAAGGCCAAGATCGCTGCTTCCGGTCTTTCGGTTGCCGATCTGGTTTCGACCGCATGGGACAGCGCCCGCACCTATCGCGGTTCGGACTTCCGCGGCGGCGCAAACGGCGCTCGTATCCGTCTCGCTCCGCAGAAGGATTGGGAAGGCAACGAGCCGGAACGGCTGGCCCGTGTTCTCTCGGTTCTGGAACCGATCGCAGCGGCATCCGGCGCAAGCCTGGCCGATGTCATCGTGCTGGCTGGCAATTATGGTGTGGAACAGGCAGCCAAGGCCGCCGGTGTCGACATTGAAGTGCCATTCGCTCCGGGACGCGGCGATGCAACGGCCGAGCAGACCGATGCTGAAAGCTTCGCTCCGCTTGAACCGCTGGCAGACGGTTTCCGCAACTGGCAGAAGAAGGACTATGTGGTCAGCGCCGAGGAACTGCTCCTCGACCGGGCACAGCTCATGGGCCTCACCGCCCCTGAAATGACGGTCCTCGTCGGCGGCCTGCGCGCCATCGGCACCAACCACGGCGGCACGTCGCATGGCGTCTTCACGGATAAGGTCGGCGCTTTGACGACGGACTTCTTCGTCACGCTCACCGACATGCATAATTCGTGGGTTCCGACGGGCGAAGGCCTCTACGAAATCCGCGACCGCAAGACCGGTACGCCGAAGTTCACCGCAACACGCGTCGATCTCGTTTTCGGTTCGAATTCGATCCTTCGCGCTTATGCGGAAGTCTATGCCCAGGATGACAGCAAGGAGAAGTTCGTGAAGGACTTCGTTGCCGCCTGGACCAAGGTGATGAACGCCGACCGTTTCGATCTGGCATAAATACTGCTCTGACGAAAAAGCCTCCCCCGAATGTTCGGGGGAGGCTTTTTTATGTGCCTCGCTGAATTGGCTTCAGCGTGGCATGTTTCCTTACTTCGCCATGTCGATGGCGGAGCTCAGCTCTTCCACCGCCTGATCCGCTGTCAGCTGACCGTTGAACTGGCGTGTGATGACGTCGAACATCGCATTCTTGATCGCGGTCGGCTGTGCGTGCGACTGCGAGAAGGAACCGAGCAACGATCCGCTCTTGTCGGCGGCTGCCAGATCCTTGATCGCCTTTTGCCCACATTCGTCGAATGCCGTGGTCGGAACATCGGTACGCGCCGGCGCAGAGCCTTTCACCACATTGAAGGCCGACTGGAAATTGACGTCTTCCACAGCGGTTGCAAGTGCAAGCTGCGCCTTGCGCTTGTCTTTACCCACTTCAAAGACGGCGAACTGATCGGCATTGAAAGCCACGGAACCTTCCGTTCCCGGGAAACGACCGCAAACGAAATCCGCACCTGGCTTTTTCCCGGCCTTGGTGAATTCGCCCTTGGCCCAGTCGCCCATGAACTGCACGCCCGCCTTGTCATCGATGACCATGGCAGAGGCAAGATTCCAGTCACGCCCGGAGAAATTGTCGTCCACATAGGTGCGCAGCTTCGCCATCCGCTCGAATACCTGCTTCATGGTATCACTCTTCAGGGCTTCCGGATCGAGATCGATCAGCGCCTTCTTGTAGAAATCCGGCCCGAACGACATCACGACGCTGGTGAAGATAAGCGCTTCCTGCCAGGGCTGGCCGCCATGGGCAATCGGCGTGATCCCCTGCGCCTTGAACTTGTCGAGCAGCGCGACAAGTTCATCCCAGTTCTGCGGCACTTTTCCGCCAGCCTTATCGAGCGCGGCCTTGTTGTACCATGCCCAGTTGGTGGAATGCACATTGACCGGTGCTGCGATCCAGTGACCGTCATATTTCGAGAAGTGCTGGATTGCGGGCGGGATAACCTTGTCCCAGCCTTCCTTGTCGGCGACTTCGTCCAGATTGCCGAGCACGCCCTGCTGTGCCCAATCCAGAATATCGAAGCCCTGCATCTGCACGGCGGCAGGGGGATTGCCTGCTGTCACACGAGCGCGCAAGGTCGTCATGGCCGCCTCGCCCGCACCACCGGCAACCGGCATGTCGACCCAGCCAATACCTTGTTTCTGAAGGTTTTCCTTCAGGAGATTAAGCGCGGCGGCTTCGCCACCTGAAGTCCAGTAATGCAGGACTTCCACGCTTTCCTCAGCCTGCGCGAAACTTGCTCCACCCAAAATGCTGACACCCGCCAGCAGCATTCCCATCATCAAGCGCATTCTCATATCTCCTCATTAAGAATGAGGCAGCTTATCATGGACTTGCGCGAACGAAATTCACTATCGCGTTGGCGCGAACATGCTGTCGGCGACCCGTTCACACTTCATCTTTCAGCGTTTCTTTCTGCGTAATGAGGCGTGCCGAATGCTGTCCCGAAATGAAGACCCAAAGCCAGCTGAGCGCCACTGCCAGACGGCTGCGCGTACCAATGAGAAAATAGATATGGGCAAGCCCCCATATCCACCAGGCGATCCAGCCCTTCAGACGCAGTGACCCGAAATCGATAACCGCAGCACTGGGACCAATGGTGGCAAGGTTGCCAAGATGCTTGTAGCGGAACGGGCCCGGCACCTCACGATTGGCAAAGCGCGCATTAATTACCCGCGCCACATATTTGCCCTGCTGCTTGGCGGCTGGCGCAATGCCCGGAACCGGCTTGCCATCGGCGGTTTTGACCAGAGCCGTATCCCCGACAATGAAGATCTCAGAATGGCCCTTCACCGTCAGGTCAGGCTCCACCACCGCGCGGCCCGCGCGATCCTGTTCCGCGCCCACCCATTCGGCGGCTTTCGATGCCTGCACGCCCGCCGCCCAGATAACAGTGCGGCTGGCGACCTGTTCGTCACCAATCGAGATGCCCCTTGCATCGCAGGCCGTGACGGGCGTTCCGGTTCTGACCTCGACACCCATTTTCGTCAGCGACTTCTCCGCATATTCCGAGAGCGCCGGCGGGAAAACCGGCAGAATACGCGGCCCTGCTTCGATGAGAATGATGCGCGCTGTGGACGTATCGATATTGCGGAATTCCTTGACCAGAGTGCGATGGGCCAGTTCCGCAATGATCCCTGCAAGCTCAACGCCGGTTGGCCCCGCGCCAATGATGCTGAATGTCAGTAGCGCTTTGCGAATCTCGGGATCGGTTTCCAGCTCGGCCTGTTCGAAAGCCAGCAGGAGGCGACGGCGAATTGTCGTTGCATCTTCCAGCGTCTTCAGGCCCGGCGCATAGGGCTCCCACTCGTCGCGCCCGAAATAGGCGTGCCGCGCACCAGTCGCAAGCACAAGCGTGTCGTAATCGACGCTGGGACCATCACGGAGATGGACCTTGCGCGCCTCGGTATCCACGCCGGTCACTTCAGCCAGCAGAGTGGAAACCTCTTCGCGATTGCGAAAAACCGAGCGGATCGGCCATGCAATTTCCGACGTGGCAAGAACAGTCGTAGCAACCTGATACAACAGAGGCTGAAAGAGATGATGATTTCTGCGATCGATAATCGTGATCGATGTATCCGGGCCTTGCAGATCTTTCGCCAGTTGCAAACCCGCAAAACCGCCGCCGACAATCACTACGCGATGCTGAGCCAATTCGCTTTTCCTTTCGCAGCCTGCACTCTGTCGATGACACAACATACACGCGAGAACTTGTTCTGCCTTTCAAAAATCGGTGTAAGCGTCGGCGGTTGCATCCGTCGTGAGATGTAACTAGCGCTGCGCAGAAAAAAGTCAGCCCGCAGCCGATGATCGGATGCGGGCTTTTGAAATTACGAAAAGCATTGTGCGGTCGCGAAGCAAGGCTTCAGCGCAGCAGATAGGCCGGTGTTTTGGGATCGAAGCCCACAATGCGCTGCCCCTCGGCAAAGGCGGCAAGCAGCGTCTCGCGAAGCGACAACCGCGCCGCCATGGCCGCCGCCGGATCAGTCGCCAGCAACTGGTCGATATCACCGGGGAATTCCACACGACGAATATCAGCGGGAAACTCGAGCTTCTGCCCGTGAGAACGGGCTTCAACGAGTGGATCATCCAACTGCCAGTCGGCCACAATACGATCTGACGGAAGACCGGCATTGATGCCGACCATGGGACCGTAATAGTCGATATGATAGGTGGCCGATGTAGCGCCAAGGCTTGCAATATTCAAACCGGCATTGACCGCGCGAATGGGATCATAGGTCCAGCGCACAAGCGTCACGCCTCGCGCAAGGCACCAGTCACGCTGGAACCATTTCATGCGCGCGCCAAGCCTCAGGCCTCTCGCTTCCGGCAAAACCGCCAGACGATGCGAATGCTGAATACCCGGCGTCGCGCTCGGGAAGCCGAAGATGAAACCCATCATCTTGTCACCCTCGAAAGCACCGGCGACAAGGCCACCTTCATGCTGGATGGCGAGCAGCAGATCAGAAGCATCGACGGGATCGTCATCGCCCCAGACAAGCCGCTGAACATTTTCCGAATCCTTCATCTCGGCCAGAGATGCGAGTTCGCGGATGACGATGTCGCTCATGCGGCAAATTCCTCGCGGTGGTTCGTCACCGTTTCGAGGAAGGCACGGTCGAGAGTCACACCGATGCCCGGGCCGTTTTTCGGCACGGCCATGCGGCCGTTTTCGGCTTCAAGCGGCTCATTGACAATGTCGCGCGGGAAATAGCGGCTGGCGGATGAGGTATCCCCCGGCTTGGTGAAGTTTGCCAGCGTCGACAGGTGAATATTATGCGCCCGTCCGATGCCTGCTTCCAGCATACCGCCGCACCATACGGGCACATCGAAAGCAGCACAGACATCATGGATGGCCCGTGACGCGCTATGGCCGCCGACACGCCCCACCTTGATGTTGATGACGCGGCACGCACGTGCAACGAGCGCCTTGCGCGCATCGACCGAAGAGCGAATGCTTTCGTCCAGACAAATGGCCGTCAGCAGTTTTTCCTGCACATGCACATGGTCGGTAATATCGTCGAATGCCAGCGGCTGCTCGATATAATCGAGCGCGAAAGCATCCATCGCTTTCAGCAGCGGGAGGTCGGACAGGCGGTAATCCGTGTTGGCATCGACGGTAAGCTTGGCTTCCGGAAAGCGGTCACGAACGGCTTGCAGCATCGCAAGATCATGGCCGCGCTTGATCTTCAGCTTCACGCGCTTGTAACCGGCATCGAGCGAAGCCGCGACGCGGTCAATCGTTGTTGGAATATCGGCAATGCCAAGGCTGACGCCAACATCGATGGCATCGCGAACGCCGCCGAGCGCAACGCTCAATGGCAGGTTCAGCGCTTTTGCCCACAGGTCCCAGACGGCCATTTCAACCATGGCCTTGCTCATTCTATGTCCGCGCCACGGATCGAGAATGGTGGCCAGATCGGCTGGGCCATTGAAATGCTTTCCGACGATCTGTGGCAGCAGCACATCGCGCAGGAACGAGAGCGAGCCGGAAATGGTTTCTTCCAGATAATCCGGCAAGGGGTCCATCACGCCTTCGGCATAGCCTTCAAGGCCTTCCGCTTTCAAGGTGAGGATCGGTATGATCTTCTCGGTCATTGTGCCGGTGGAGATCACGAAAGGCACGAGCAGCGGCAACCGTATGACTCGTATTTCAGCCGCCTCGATCTTTAATCCGGCGAAAATTGGCGCTGCCTGCATCGGGTATTCCATCCCTGGGTACAAATGATCATCAATCTGGGAACTGAGTGGGGGCAAAACGCCGTCCTTATTGCACCCTCGACCGTGTCAAATTCCTCGTGTTTTGTCAAAATTCTAATAGATTTGTCAGCGCACTTACTGTTGCCGGTCTGGCAAAACATCCAGCGGGAAAACCGGACGTCGCAACCGGGAATAAGTGCGTCTCGACAGGTCTGGTGAACTCAGACCACCTGCGTCGGTCACGATGATCTGCGTTGCGATCGGGCCGAAAGCCCCTTTGAAATGCTGCATCGATTTGACCGCAACAATCGCCTTTTCCTTCGGTTCGATGCCGACGATCCGGAAGATGTTCTGATCGAGCATCTGCATCCGTTCGGAGACGATCATGATATCGATCCCGTCCACGCGCAGGCACACGGATTTTCCGGTCGTTCCGGGCAGGCCCGTAAACATCGGGCCTTCAAAGACAAAGCTGCCCTCACTGACCGCGATGACACTCCCCGTCACCGTCAGCGGTCCACCGCCGACCGTTGGGTCGGACTTGCCGCCAATCGTCACCGTGATGGTCTCGCCAATTGCCTTGGCTGCAATCTCGGCCACGGCTTCCGGGTCGAGCAATGCGCCCGCGGCAGCTTTGGTCACGCCGGCTTCCAGCATCGCCGCAATCAGCGCGGTGCAATCGCTATAGGCGCCCGAGCCGGGATTGTCCGAGAAATCGGCAACGACAATCGTGCCCTCGCCGCCACGCGCCTCTTTCAACTGCTCAATGCATTCATCAAGCGGCAGAGGCTGTGACCATTGATCCTTATAAGCCCAGATTTCGTCGCAGATTTTCTCCGCCACATCGCTGGCAGTTTGCCGCTCGACGCTTTTCGTATCGAAGGTCACGATGACACTTGGCCCCGCCGCCCAGACGTCAGCATCGGTAAAACCGGCATTGATTGCTACATTGAGGATGCCGGGCTGTTGCATTTCACGGGCCGCGCTTTCGAGCAGGCGGCACATCGGGCCATTATCCGTTGTGCGTCCGTCATCGCAACCAAGCAGCATCGGCGGACGCGCGATGGCGAGAGCGGGTTCAATCTCACCCTTCATCGCCCGGTCCAGCAACGTGCAGGCTTCAACCCCAACCTCATTCATATCGATATGCGGATAGGTCCTGAATGAAACGGCGATCTGCGCTAGATCAGCCAGCTCATCGAAAATATTCGCATGGAGATCAAGCGTGATGGCAATCGGCACATCATATCCAACCACTGAGCGGATTTCGCGCAGGAACTGGCTATCGCCATCCTGATCCGTTTCCGTCACCATTGCCCCATGCAGGGCGACGAAAAGTCCGTCGAACGGTCCGGACTCCTTCAGTCGCCGCAGGCATTCACTGGTGATTTCCACACGCGCGCTTTCCAGCACCGCGCCATTCGGTTCCGCATGGGCGGCTGTGATGTAGACAGGCGTCCATCCCTTCTCATCTGCGACCCTTATCGCGCCGCCGACTTCCGAGCCCGTGCCACGGAAATTGGCCGGAATCTCATCGCCCTTGAAATAATGCGACGCCCTGAAATCGCTGATGCTCGTGCGATTTCGCGTGAAGGTATTACTTTCATTGATGAGTTCGATGATCGCAACACGATAGGACACGGGATCGACCTTTCTTTTGTCGGCGAAGACCAGTCTGGATTGGTCGAGAATAAAACGGCTGAAGCATGATCGAGCCGTAACTACCTTGACCCGCCGGTAAGGCGGACACCTGATCTGATGTGGTGCTTCAAATCAGGCGTCTTGTCGGAACGAATTATTTGCCGAAGATTTCGCTGGCGAATTTCGGCTTTTCTCTGATGTCGAAGTCAAAATACTTGGCGCGGATTTTGTCGTAGGTGCCGTCGGCGATGATCTCTGCAAGCGCCTTGTTGACGCGCGTGCGCAGCTCTACGTCATCCTTGCGGAAGGCCATGCCAGCGCCCAGTGTGCCATCCAGCAGGAACTCGTTGCCGACGAACTCGCAGCAGCTCGCGCCCTTCGAAATCCAATCGCTGAGTGCGAATTTGGATTCGAGCACGAGGTCGACACGACCGTTCTCGATATCCAGGAAAGCTTCTTCCAGCGTCGGATACAGCTTTACCTCATTATCGGGGAAAAAGCGCTGCAAAACATCGACGGCGATTGAGCCGGTCTGGGTGCCGATGACTTTGCCCTTGGCACTTTCCGGCGTCACATCCTTCAGGCCAAGCTCCTTCAACGCAACAAACCGCATGGTATTGTAGTAGTAAGGATTGGAGAAATTGACCTGCTGCATGCGCGATTCAGTGATGGCCATCGATGACGCCATGACATCGAATTTCTTCGCTTGAAGGGCCGGAATAATCCCACTCCATTCATTGGCGCTCCACACGCAATCCGCTTTCAGCTTTTCGCAGATCGCATCGCCAACATCGATATCAAAGCCTTTCAGCTTGCCGTTGGGATCGAGATAGTTGAACGGCGCGTAAGCACCTTCGGCTCCCATGCGGATTTCCTCGGCATGGGTCGGGAAAGCACCGAGCACGGCAATAGCCGCTGCAATCATTCCCATTTTGAATTGCTTATGCACGTTCCGATCTCCTGTTATTGGCCCTTTGCTGGCATCGCAGATCACCGACAATCCATGTCTTCGGGATCGTGAACCGGTGGGAATGCTCCCTTGGGCAGCTTTTATTGATTGACGATTATGCTTGTGCCAGCGGTCGATCAATGCAAAAGATCTATTCAATACTATTAGAAAAATTCATAGGATTATGAGTTCACGAACGACACGCAGACGACTTCCAAGCTTGAAAGCCTTGCGGGCTTTTGAGGCTGTATCGCACTGCCAGAGCTTTACCGCTGCAGCGGAGGAACTGGCAGTCAGTCAAGGCGCTGTCAGCCATCAGATCAAACTTCTGGAACAGGCCTTGGGCTGCCAGTTGCTTATTCGCGGGCCACGCGGTGTTACCGTCACGGCAGAGGGCGCGCTGCTGGCAGAAGTCTGTGGCCGTGCTTTCGATGAGGTTGGCGCTGTGACCACCCTGATTGGTCAAGACAACAGAGCGAAAATTCTCCGCGTACGCGCCGGTCCATTCTTCTCTATGGAAGTAATCGCCAGCCGGATCGCCGGGTTCCTGAAACAAAATCCGGGCATACAGCTACATCTCAATAATCTCGATATCGATTCCATCGCGCAGGACAGGGAAGATGCACAGATCAAATACTGTCTGCATGCACCTGCCGGTGCCTATAGTATAGACCTGCTGACCGAAAAGCTGGTGCCTGTCTGTAGTCCTTCTCTACTAGAAGGCCTGGAAAACTCTGAGGATCTTCTCAGCAACCCGGATATCCCTCGCCTGCACTATCGCGACATGAGCGATTGGAAGCGATGGATCGCGCATCATGGCATTGGGGATATAGCCGCAAATTCAAACCTTTTTTTCGATGACCAGCACACACTTCTGGCGGCAGCCCGCTCTGGACAGGGGATTGGCTTTTCACATCGACAACTACTCGAAGGCGATATGCAACGTGGTAGCCTCGGCATCGTGTCAGAGAAGTACTTTCAGCCCAAAGAATCCTACAAGTTCATCTGCAGCCATGAGAGCATCGCCTCAAACGCAGCGCTGCAGCTTTTCCGCGACTGGCTCATCGCCGAAGTTTTGACGATCTGTTAGGTGCTCGGGCTTGAGCCGACATCCGTACCCGTCTAGCGCCCTCTCTGTTTTCAGGTCCTAGAACGCCAAAAGCCCTGTTGCGTGAGCAGCGGGGCTTTTGTGTATCTTGTTTTGCTCTGGCTTATTTCCAGGTCTGGGGATTGTTTTGAGAGTGGGGCGTTATGGAGGCTCTTCGGACCTGCCCGATCTCTTTACGGGAACACACGACGGCTTGTGCCTGAGTGGGGTCGCGGCTATGAACATAGCCTTGGGCGCCCTCTTCCGGTCTTTTCAGTGCTTAAAACGTCAAAAGCCCCGCAATCTTTGCGGGGCTTCTGGTTTGATTGTTTGGTTGCTGGTGCAGGATTTGTCCCGTTCGTCGGGGAATTGATTCACTGGATCAATTCCTTATCCTCCTCACCCTCCAGGTTATAAGCGATGGGGAGCAGTGACGGTCTGGCGTAGACAAGCGAAGCTTTTCGGCCAGTTAGATATGATGGAGATTGGGAAGATTTGGTTGCGGGGGCACGCAACTACCGATACCGACATTCATTAAAGATATCCATCTAGCAGCACTTCTGGGAAGTAATATAACCATGTCTTTTCAACTAACTCTTACACATCACTAACTGCTAGAAGCTAACAGCCACCGCCCCATCTATCCTAAACTGGTGTTGGAATGATCCGCTTCTCGATCAAATTCGTAAAAAGTTCTTTGAACATGTCTTCTGTATCGATGCAGTCCGCAAAACCATCCCGTCTGGCTTTGATCGTACTGGTAATGTTGTCGTATTGGGTTTTCAGAACCAAATCTCCGAAGTTCCAGTTCGCGATTTCGTCATAGCCATAGGGTGCAAGCCCATGATCGCGGACAAGGCCGTCCCAGAGAGCTTTTTTATCTGCCATCATCTCTTGCATCGAGAACGGAAGCGGTGCTCCGATCGGCAATTTGAAAAACTCCGCGATGCGAGGCCACAAGCGCACCCAACGAAAATAGTCTCCATTGGTGATGTTATACACTTGGCCTCGCGCGGCATCCGTAGATCCGGCCCACTCAGTTGCTTGCGCAAGAATCCGGGCATCGGTCACTTGGTAAAGCGTGTTATACGACGCGTCGGTTCCAGGGAATGTCAATGGCAAACTCAGTGCCCGACAGATCGTGGCGTAGACTGCAATCACCATGAGTAGGTTCATCGGATTTCCGACTGCCATTCCGCATACAGCCTCTGGCCTGAGCGCAGACCATGACCACTGCTTTCCGACCGAATGCACCCGCAAAAAGTCCTCTTGATCGTAATAGAAGTTGGGTGAAATATGTCTGGGATCATCTTCGCGCGCAGGTGTCGGAAAGGGCCCGAGATGACATCCGTAGGCTTTCCCGCCTTGCATGAGCGTGACGTGCTGCAACGATGGAGACGTCTGTTCTACGGTTTTCACAATATTGCAAAGCATTGCGAGGTTTGGAGCAACGAGCTCGTGACGTGTCGGTAGCTCCTTGTAGGCCGCATAAACGATATGCGTCGTACCATCTACGGTCCCAAGCTTCGACGCTGTATCAGCCTTGTCAAGAAGATCCACAGAGATATGTTCGGCTCGCGTTTTGAATTCCGGACGGCGCCTAGACAGCCCTATGACTCTCACATCCTTTTTCTGCTCATAATGTTCGAGTATCGCGCGCCCTATGACACCGACAGCCCCTGCAACTAATATTGTTTTCATGATGACTGACTCCTTAGTGCTTGGTGAAGCCAAAAGCCGTTCCGTCCTAAAACAGACCTTCCGACATCAAGCGAGATAAGATCACGATCCGATGTGTATTATCCCAATCCTATCTAGACCGATCAAACATGCTGGCCGCCGTTCACATTGATTTCCGCACCGTTGATATACGACGCTTCACCGGAACACAGGAAAAGGATTACACGGGCGATCTCCGTTGGATCACCGAGCCTATGCATGGGGATTTGGTCGGCGACTATTTTTTCCGTACCTGGTGAGAGTATCGACGTGTCGATTTCTCCAGGTGCGATCGCATTGACTCGAATTCCGTAACGGGCAAATTCGGAAGCTTGCTCGCGTGTCAACGCAGCTAAAGCTGCTTTAGAACAGGCATATGCAACGCCTGCGAATGGGTGAACCCGAGAGCCAGCGATTGATGTCACGTTGACAATTGCCCCGTTCGTCGCCTTGAGTTCAGGCAAGAGAAGCCGGGATAATGCCGCCGCTGAAAATAAGTTAACGTTAAAGACGGCCAGCCAGTCCTCATATGACGTATCTGAGATCCCCATACGAACGCCGCCCTCAAGCTTGGGGGAAATTGCCGCATTATTGACAATTCCATAAAGACCGCTGCCTCCAAGACGTTCGCTTACTTCTGCTGCCAATGTTTTATAGCTGTCAGCCCGCGACAAGTCCGCCTGGATATGGTTGTCACGACCTCCCGGCCATGGGCAATCCTCGGCGAAAGCAGCCCTCGACACGGTTAGAACCCGCCATCCGCTTTGATAAAAAAGCTTTACGGTTGCATGGCCAATACCTCGGCTTGCACCTGTCAATAGCATGGTGCGTTGCGATACATGAGGTTCATTTCGTCCAGAAAACATAGACAACTCCAATGGCTAGAACGGCTTGATGACGACAAGACCGACCACGACGATCACGATGCAGATGATGCCGAAAGCAGCAAACCGGATGGCGGCAATACCGCGTGGCTGCTGCTCAAGAGTGAGACGTCTCAGACCGCCCGATAGCATGCCGTGAATCCCGGAAAGTACAATGACGAGGGCAATTTTGATTATTATCCAGGGCTGTGACAGCCATTGACCAGTGACCGCTAGCGCGAGCCCGAATGCCCAGACCATCAGCATCGCAGGCGTTGTCACCCTTCGATCCCAGCGACGAATCCGCGCAAAGAATGCACCTCGGCGCGCCCCCGACACGTCTACAGGAATAACGTTGACAGCGGTTGTTGTGATGCCAACGGTCAACATGCCCCCAATCCAGATGATAGCCGCAGCAACATGGATTGCTTTTAACCAAAGGTAATCCATCGGGTTTCCTTAAATTGAAGACTGTAGGGTCGCTTGACGTCGTGCAAGCGCGCGGTCGTTTAGAAAGCCACCAAAAGGAATGAAGGCTGAGACGACCATCCGGACGACCTCAAACCGGTCGTAGTCACCACCCGCAACCGTTTGGATAAAGGCCCACGCATAGTAGACGAAAGCTATACCGTGGATGGGGCCCATGACCGAGACAGCCATAGGAAATCCATTGAGATGCTTTAACGGTACTGCGATGCAAAGAAGCAATATGAGTGTTGTGGCTTCGATCACAGATGCCAATCGCATCCGCCGCAACTGCGATAACTCTTCCTCAATATTCACCGAGCTCATCACCGATAATCCTGTCCAAGTCTTCGATGCCACCGCTGCGACCGCTTACCGGAAGGTGGGATATTGTCTTTCTCCCTTGCCGCCTAAGGTGACGATCCGAATAAGTTCGTCATCTCAAACGCATCGGTTTCCAAGGACAAATCGCTTCCATTGGCGCATTCAAAATTTCTATTTCACTTTTCATACAGCAGCGGCTGGCGCGAGGAAATGACGCACTTCCCTCTTTTTTCGCCATGCCGAGATGTACCCTTAGCGAAGTCATGATAGGAAAGAGCAAGCTGGAAGTGTGACTGTTGAAGACTCCATGCGCTGAGAGGTTCTCGATGAATATGATTGCCGCAATTAGCAACGGGCCTGTATTGATGACTCGGGATGTAGCGTTTGTCGTGTATCCCCAATTCCAGATCCAAGATTTAAGCGGCCCTCTTTCAACATTCGAAATCGCCAGCAGGCAGAATGAATGTTTGCCGTACAATCTTCACATTGTCTCGAAAGAGGGAGGGCTTATCACAAGTTCGTCGGGCTTGGCCGTTCAGACCGAGGCCATCCGATCGGAGCCGTACGATACGATTATTTTCACCGGAGGAGACGTACTTATAAATCCCGCTGAGATAGGCTTTGAAATCGACGGTACATTTCATAAGAGTCTGCATTCTGCACGCCGGGTTGCAAGCGTCTGCACTGGCACATTTTTACTCGCAGCCGCCGGCCTCCTAAATGGACGTCGGGCTACAACTCACTGGAAATACGCCGGTCAACTTCAACGAATGTATCCGAAAATTAAGGTGGATGGAGATCGCATATTCACGAAAGACGGCGATCTCTGGACATCCGCTGGTATTACAGCCGGCATCGATCTTGCTCTGGCAATGATAGAGGAGGATTTAGGCACTGAGACGTCAAAAAGCGTGGCTCAGATGCTCGTTGTGTATCATCGCCGCCCAGGCGGACAATCGCAATTCTCGGCTATGCTGGATATGGAACCGGCTTCTGATCGTATCAGAACCGTACTCACCTACATTCGTGAACATTTGACAGAGTCTCTATCCACCGAGCGTCTTGCAGATGTAGCACATCTTAGCCCGCGGCAGTTCGGACGTTCATTTCTCGCAGAGACTGGAGAAACACCAGCTAAAGCCGTGGAACGTTTAAGAGCGGAGGTGGCCCGCGTCCGTGTCGAGCGGGGCGTAGAGCCGATAGAGGTCATTGCCCGTCAGGTTGGTTTTACCGATCCTGAAAGAATGCGACGTGCATTTCTTCGCATCTTCGGTCATCCTCCTCAGAGCCTGCGTCGTATGTCGACAGAGCCAGCCCCAAGTGCAACGCATCCGAGCGGAAAGGGCACTTTTGAAGAAAAAGCATCTTCATTCTGATGCCAACAACGAATTGTAGCCCTCTGCACAACGCTTTCGTGCCATTTGTAGGATACTTTTGACGCTCTTTCCAAATAACTTCCTACCCGTTTGGGATCGGAGGCTTCACCTGCTTTTCCATAACAAGTAGCGTATCTTGGATATGCATGATTTGCCTTAGAATAGGTTCGGGAACCGGTCTGCGGCGATCCATAACTTCTTCTATATAGTTTGCAGTGGCGGATGCGGTAATATCGTCAGGCCATTCTGGTGCAGCGACAAGAGGTGACTTTTCAGCTTCTTGCAACCGCGTCTGGACACCCGCAACGAATACATCGACCTGTTGAATCTTCCTTGCATCGGTAATGGATTCTCCTTCGATCCCCCTCAGCAGCATCGCGTCTGCGCCGAGCAGCCGATAGGTCTCAGACATGATTTCCGCGTAGGCCGTGTGCGTGTAGCTTCCGATGACCAGCGCCCGCGCAGAAGTGGGATTGAGGATTTTGACCAGGCTGTGCGCGGAGTTCCTTAGACCGATGGTTTTGCGGACATCCACAAGCTTTGCAAGCTTTGGCGCAAAAACATCGACAGGTAGAAAATTGATACCGTCAGACACATCGTCCACGTGACCACAATGGGGTAGTCCTAGCGCCGAAAATGTCTCCGCGACTGTCGTTCGTCCAGGGTCGTGATTCAATCCATGCACAATAACCCGTATGCCCTTTTCGGCGAGGAGCAATCCGAGCAGAGCCGTCAGGACAGGGAGCTTTCTCGCACCATTATAGCTTGGCAATATGACGGTTGCCCGCCCCGAAGGGGAAAGAGGTATGATTGACTGCCTCAGTCGTAGCGCATCATGAAAGCCGGCCATTTCCTCCGGCGTCTCACCTTTAATGCGCATGGCGAGGCAAAATGCACCTATTTCCAAGTCCGTTACGGTACCGTCCAGAACTTGAGCAAACAAGTCTACGGCCTGTTCGCGAGAGAGGGATCGAGCCCCCCGCGCGCCCCGACCAATAGTCTTGAGATAATGACTGATACTCATCATATCACTTCTATAAAAAAGCCCACCAGGAGATATCTGAAACACACACGCAAACCTTTGCACATAAAGTTCAAGATACGCCCTGTGTTGAGCAATTTCTGATAGGCTTAAGCGTTCATGCCGCCATCGACGTTCAGCCCTGTGCCTGTGATGTGCCGGGCAGCCGAACTGGCGATGAAAGCAACTGCAGCCGCAACATCCTTGTCCGTACCATATTTGCCAAGTGCAATTTGCGCGCGCATCGCGGCGGCGCCCGGCGCATCTGGCGGACTCATTTCCGTTTCGGTCGGCCCGGGATGCACGAGGTTGACCGTGATGCCTCGCGAGCCAAGTTCGCGTGACAAACCGCGCGTAAATGCCAGAAGCGCCGACTTTGACATCGAGTAAACAGCCACGGCTTCAAAAGCGACACGTTCCGCAAGGCATGATCCGATCGAGATAATCCTGCCGCCTTCGCCAAGGTATGGGATTGCAGCTTGCGAAGCCACTACCACTGCCCGGACATTCACCGCGAGAATCTTGTCGATATGTTCCAGTGGCATATCCTCGAGCAGCCCCTGGAACAATACCCCCGCATTGTTCACCAGAATGTCCAGACCACCGAGTTTTGAAGCAGCTTCATCGACTGAGCGTTTAATCTCTGACGCGTCCGCACTATCGGCCTGAATCGCAAAGGCTCGCCGACCTTTTGCTTCGATCTTCTTGACCAGTTCTTCGGCAGCAGTCGTGGATTTGACGTAGGTGAATGCGATGTCTGCGCCTCTTTCAGCCAATTCCAATGCGATGGCCGCGCCAATGCCACGTGAAGCACCAGTGATGAGGGCGCGCTTACCTGCAAATTCATTCATAGGCTGTTCCTTAATGGAGATCATGGTTTCGTATTCAATGGTCGTCACACGCCGCTGGTGAGCGATATGGTTGACTCACGAGGGAAAAACGAGGAGGCGGCAATTTGGTTGGCTTTGTCCGATCAATCACGAAAAGCCGCAATACTGCGCATTTCAATCTTCAACTCAGGCAGACCCAATGCTTCGACACCAAGTGCTGTCCACGCGGGAAAGGATGACGTGAGATATTTTTCCTTTACCGCGATAAACTGAGAAAAATGTTCGGGGAGGTTCACGTGATAGCTGTATATCTCGACCAGATCGTCCTTCGTCAGGCCAGCCCAGCGAAGCACTTCAAACGTTTTCTGAAAAACAAGGTCCACCTGTTCTGTAATATCGTCAGACACGGACCCATCCGGCTCTAGTGCGACCTGGCCAGAAATAAACAGCAAGCCGCCTGCACTTACTGCGGGTGAGTATCCATATTTTTCGAACTCGGCCTGACTGGGAAAGAGAGGCGAGTTAGCTGGAACGTTGATGATGCGTCTGGTCATTATGAAGACAGCCTCCGTTACGGAATGAAGTTGGACCTCACGATCCACCCTGCTTCTCCCGTAAAGGCTGAGCAAAGTAAAAGACGTATTTCCCTCATTGCTAGCCATACTGTATGCTTGGCCGAAATATCATGCTGTGAGCCTTAGAGAGGGGTGCCGCAGAACCATCGGTTCGATCAGCGGCACCCATGATCTAAGGTTGAAAACAGCTATTCTTCAATCAGGCAGAAGCGAGCCTTGCCGATTGGGACCGGCGCTGCATATGTTCCTCCGCCACTTTCAAGGCTGCGTCAGTTCGCCCCCATAAACCCTTCACCTGTGCGACAATTTCTGGGCGAGCACTTCGGGGATGACCTGAGTTCATGGTGGGCTGCGGGTCGTATTCGAGAACAAGCTGTGTGAACTCGGCCGCGTCTTGTCCTTTGAGTTCCGCGATGACCTGAAGTGCGAAATCGATACCGGCTGTGACACCCCCGCCAGTAATGCGATTTCTGTCAACGCAGACACGTTCATAGCTTGGCTCGATACCCAGTGCTATCAGGGGCTCATAAAACGGCCAATAGGTGGCCGCCCGGTAACCCTCAAGCAATCCCGCCATTGCGAGAAGCACAGAGCCCGTGCATGCTGCGGTTATATAGGTGGCAGTTTTTCCGGCGCGAGCAATGAAATCGAGGAACTCCTGATCCTTCATGATTTCAGGTGTCCCTCCCCCACCGGCAACGAACAGTACGTCGAGATTGTCGGGAACTTCGTCAATCGTGATCGTGGGATTCATGGTGACGCCCATATCTGTTGGGACGGGCTCCATGGTCTTCCAGATTATATGGGTTTTGGCATGGAGACCGAACGCCGTCTGGGGTCCGGCAAGGTCCTGCAGCGTAAAGCCGGGGAAAATGACCATGCCAATCTGTAACTGGCGGCCTTCAGTCTTATTCTTTCTTTGATCCGTCATCGTCGTTTCCTTCGTCTTGAACATTCCTATTGAATAGCGCGTTCAAACAATCTACGTGAGTGGCAGGAATGACAAAAAACGATTGATTGCAGCCACGGCAAATAGCAGTTTACAATTTTCCGGCAGGAGCCGAATTCAATGCATAAAATTGCTGTTTTGGTGCTTGATGACGTGGTGCCACTGGATTTTGGCATCGCCTATCAGGTGTTTGCAATGGCGCGTCTGGCAGATGGAAGCAAAGCTTATGAAGTTAGGATTTGTGCGCCGAAGCGCACAATTCGCGCGGCTGGCTTTGACATGCAGGTACGACAAGGTTTGGCTGACCTTGCGCAGGCCGAAACGATCATAATTCCGGGAAGCGAATATCCGTTTCGAGACATTCCGGCAGCCGTAAGCGGTGCACTACGAAAAGCTTACGGGCGCGGTGCAAGAGTGGCGTCAATATGCACCGGAGCCTTTATATTGGCAGCGAGCGGTCTGCTTGACGGGAGACGCGCTGCTACCCATTGGCGTTTTGCAGAGGACCTTGCGAGACTTCATCCCTGCATAACAGTCGAACCGAATGTGCTTTTTGTAGACGAAGGCCGTATCGTAACTTCGGCCGGTGCGTCGGCAGGACTGGATATGTGCCTTCATCTTGTGCGACGAGATTACGGCCAGTCAGTCGCCGCCGATGCCGCACGTCTCACTGTCGCGCCATTGCACCGGGACGGTGGTCAGGCACAATTCATCCGCCACGAACTGCCGGGATCTCTGGCCAGCTTGACGCCCTTGATCGAATGGATGCGAGACAATCTGGACAGTGCCCATACCGTTGATAGCCTCGCGGCGCGCGCAAATATGAGTTCGCGCACCTTTGCCCGGCGATTTCAAGAGCAGACCGGTACGACCCCTTTGCAGTGGCTTCTCATGGCCCGCATCGATCGCGCACGCGAATTGCTTGAGGAAAGTGATACGTCCATAGATCAAACAGCATTCCTGTCCGGTTTTGGTTCAGCGGTGACCTTCCGGGCGCGCTTCCGGCGTGTCGTTGGTCTGACACCCACGGAGTACCGCCGCCGTTTTAGTCAGGGAAACTCCGGGGCGTGATCGCGAATCACATGCGAAATTAATGCGGTGTCCTGAATTGAGGGAACATCGTCCTTTAAGCCTTTTGCCTACCCTTCTATCCAAACGATATCAATTTGGACAGGAGATGCAAAAGTGCAAACTGTTGCTTCAATTCACCCGTGGTATTCACGATTTGTGTTTTTATTCGCTTGTCGGCGATCGTTTTCACTCGACAGCACCTTTTGTGTTGGTAGTGCGGGCTTCTTCCGGGGAGCCGGGCGATGACATTCTTTGGCTTACAGGCAGAAATGCTTGCGCGAATTCAGTTTGGGTTCACCGTTTCCTTTCACTTCATTTTTCCAGCATTCTCCATTGGCACCGCGAGTTTCCTCGCAGTTCTCAACGGTCTCTGGCTGTGGAAGAGAGATCCGGCCTATTTGAAACTGTTCGAATACTGGAAAACGATCTTTGCGGTGACCTTCGCCATGGGCGTCGTATCCGGAATTGTCATGAGCTATCAGTTCGGAACGAACTGGTCTGTCCTTTCTCACAGAGCCGGGTCAATCATCGGACCACTGATGGGATACGAGGTTCTCACGGCGTTTTTCCTTGAAGCGGGCTTTCTCGGCATTGCCCTGTTCGGGCGCGAGCGCGTCGGAGATGGCGCGCATATGTTCGCAGTCGCCATGGTCGCATTAGGGACTCTGATCTCGGCGACGTGGATCACCTCGGCCAATAGCTGGATGCATACGCCCGCCGGCTTCAGCATAGATGCGAACGGTATATTTATACCTGAAAACTGGTGGCAAATCGTATTCAATCCGTCTTTTCCCTATCGAATGTCACACACAGTGGTGGCGGCCTTCCTGACAACAGCTTTTGCTGTCGGTGCCGTGGGAGCATGGCATTTGCTGAAAGGAAATCAAAACCGTCAGGTTCGCATCATGTTTTCAATGGCGATGTGGATGGCCACACTAGGAACGCCGCTTCAGATTTTGCTCGGGGACGTGCACGGTCTCAATACGCTGGAACATCAGCCAGCTAAGATTGCGGCAATGGAGGGGCATTTTGAAACACACAAGAATGGCGCTCCCTTGATACTGTTTGGAATACCAGATGACGAGGCGGAGCGAACAAAATTCGCGCTTGAAATCCCAAAACTCGGTTCGCTGATACTGAAACACGACCTCATCTCAGAAATAAAGGGCCTGAAAGAGTGGCCACGGGATCAACGCCCGCCAGCGCTGATGCCGTTCATTACCTTCCGTATAATGGTCGGTCTGGGATTCCTGATGTTAGGGGTTGGTCTGTGGTCCATCTGGGCCCGTTGGAAAGGACATCTATACAATTCGCGGTCGTTGCATCGCTTTGCCGTGGCCATGGGACCATCGGGCTTTATCGCGGTACTTGCCGGATGGTACACGACCGAAGTTGGTCGACAGCCATGGACCGTGTACGGACAATTGAGAACAGCGGACAGTCTTTCTCCCATATCAGCCTCAGCCGTTGGCACATCCCTTGTCATCTTTATCGTCGTCTACTTTATCGTTTTTGGTGCAGGCGTTGTCTATCTGCTGAAGCTCATGCGACGCCCCCCGCTTGAACTGGATGATCACGAACTTGGTTCCGCACCGATAAGGACCGCGGGAATGATTACAGCACATGCGCTCAGTAATAACCTCGGAGAACATCATGGAAATTGATCTTTCACTCGTATGGGCTGGGATCATTGCCTTTGCTGTTCTTGCCTATGTCATTCTCGACGGATTCGATCTGGGCGTTGGAATCATATTTCCCGCTTTCCCGGAGCGACAACACCGTGATCTCATGACAAACACCATCGCACCGGTATGGGACGGCAACGAAACCTGGCTGGTACTTGGCGGTGGCGGCCTTATGGCTGTTTTTCCCTCGGTCTATTCCATCGTTCTCCCGGCGCTTTACTTGCCAATCATAATTATGTTGATCAGTTTGATCTTCCGGGGCGTTGCTTTTGAATTTCGTTGGCGAACGAGGCCAGGCTCGCACTTTTGGGACATCGCATTTTGGATGGGCTCATCGCTTGCCGCCATCATGCAGGGAATTACGCTCGGCACCCTCATTCAGGGCATAAGCGTCGAAAACCATGCTTATGCGGGCGGCCCGTGGGATTGGCTGACACCATTTTCGCTTTTATGCGGAGTTGCGCTTCTTGTAGGTTATGCTTTGCTTGGAGCCACTTGGCTTAATCTGAAGACCATGGGATATGTGCAAATACGCTGCCAATTTCTGGCCAAGCCCCTGACGGTCCTGCTGCTTGCATTGATCGGCATTGTGTCTATCTGGACCCCGTTTATTAACGAAATTTACTTTCAACGATGGTTCCGCTGGCCTACCGCTTTTTTCTCATCCTTTGTGCCGCTGTTATTGGCAATATGTGCCTATCTTTTGTTAAACGGGCTTAGAAAAAATAAACAGCTTCGACCGTTTCTGGCAGCTCTAGGCCTATTCATTCTGAGCTATGCGGGTCTGGGGATCAGCTTTTATCCATACATCATCCCGGATTCATTAACGATTCGAGAAGCCTCAGCCCCTTTCACCTCCTTGCGGTTCCTATTGGTTGGGTCCGCAATTCTGATCCCGATTATCCTCGCATATACCGGATATGCATACTGGGTTTTTCGTGGAAAGGTTCGCGCCGAAGACGGATATCATTGAATAAAAAGTCAAATCACCAGCGGCTGAGGTTCGCAGTCGCTGGTAAGAAATAAGACTGACGACTGCCTAAGTTTGAAGGATTTTTGATTTTTACCAAGGCAAGATAGTTACAAGCTTAATTGAAAAAACCTTACGATCTGTTGACACAGGTGTGAATAGCCCCGAGATTTGTCGACGCCCTCTTTCTTAATCTTGAGACAGGAAGAGTATCATGAGCAAATCGAAGTTCACAGAAGAATTTAAGCGTGACGCTGTGCGCCAGATCACGGAGCGAGCTACCTTCTAGCGACGCGGATTCCACTCGCCCATGTTATCCATGATAATCGCATAGCCGCCGGTCAAGCCGCACTTGTCACGCAGCTGGTCGAACACACGCTTGGCGGTATGGCGCGGTTTGCGCGGCATCTTTAGATCGTCGTCGAGCCAATGCTCGATCGGTGTGCGCCACTGATAGCCCGGCGGTGTCGAATAGGCCGCGATCTTGGCCATCCTGTCACGCGATATGTTGAAATGCTTCTCGGCCTGTCGCCGGCACATACCTTCCGAGACTACCAGGCAAACACTCAGATAAAGTTCCAAGGTGTAGATTCCTACCCCTTCCTGCTGTCGCAGCAGAAGGATTAATTAAGTGGCTGAGTTTTACTCCGGCGCAGCAGGGTTATCCCGCCTCTTCCGTGGCCGACTTTTGCACTGTCGCTCTCAGAATATTAGAGCTAAATCCTGATATCGCCGTTAGCTCTTCTTTTCGCTAATTCCTTCGTGGCGCCGTTCAACAATGAGTTTTTCTCTTATTCTCTTTGCCGTTTCGATACGTGCTGCGGTGAGGTCAGCAACTGCATTAAGTTGCCTCTCAACGATATGCGCAGGAGCCCGGTCGGGAGTTCCACTATCGAAAGGTGGTTCCGGTTGATACTGCATATAAAGCTGAATCTGTTTGGCTAAATCTTCGTCGCGTACCATAGCAGCGAGTTGCAGTGCCCCATCTATACCTGAAGTAACACCCGCCGCGAAAATCCACTTGCCATCAATAACAACGCGTTCGTTGACAGGATTTGCTCCATATAGTGGAAGGACTTCCATTGATGCCCAGTGCGTGGTCGCTCGTCTCCCCATCAGAAGCCCGGCTGCGCCCAGCACAAGCGCACCGGTGCAAACGGAAAACACGTATGTCGCTGCCTCTGCCTGCTTGCGAATAAAACCAAGGACCTCCTCGTCCTCCATCACATCCTGCTGCCCTGGGCCTCCTGGAATATGCAAAATATCGAGCTTTGGCATTTCGCTCAGAGTAATCGTGGGCATTAATGGCAGTCCATGGAAATCCTTCACAACTTGCTTCTTTTTTGCGCCTATGTGGAATGTGGCGTTCGGAATAGCGGAAAGGACTTCATAAGGACCTGTCAGATCAATTTGATCAAAACGATCAAAAATCAACGATCCTATATGCAAGTGTTTACCGGGCGCGAACATCACATGGTTTCTCCTCAAGCAATTCGCCGCCTCCACAGAATACTTCCGCAGACTTGCGGTTCGCCAATCGGCGCAAAAATCGGAATCGATTTTTGTAAAGTACAACGCGTAAAAGTAGAAAATTAGAGCGGTTTTGTACGTCCGAAAGAACGCACTGCGTTCTAATATTTCTCAAGTCATGATGAGCCACTATAGAGTAACTGATATGCCGCTAGTACGCTCAACTGTTCAGCTTGGAATAAACGCTATAACGCATTGGCAATCATCCGTTATACCAAAGGCATCTCACCAAATTGTATGGCATTGTCGAGCAACCGGTTCGCAAAACCCCATTCATTGTCATACCAGGCATGTACGGTGGCGTGTTTGCCATCGCCGATCACTTTGGTGAGTGTCGTATCGAAGATCGCCGAAGCAGGATTGTGGATGAAGTCGCTTGAAACCAGTGGAAGATCGTTAAGGGTGAGTATCCCTTGAAGAGGTCCTTCGCTGGCAACAGAACGCATCAGAGCGTTGATTTCCTCGACAGAAGTTTCGCGTCCGCAGGCGAAGCTTACAATCAGAAGGCATACGTCCATGGTTGGAACACGAATAGAAAATCCATCTAGCCGACCCTCCAGCTCGGGCAGAACCAGACCGATCGCTGATGCCGCGCCTGTCTTTGTTGGAATGATCGACGCCATTGCAGAGCGGGCGCGGCGCGGATCGGAATGATAGACGTCGGTCAAAACCTGATCGTTAGTCACAGCATGAACCGTGGTCATGTTTCCAGCAACGATACCGATCGCATCGTGCAACGGCTTTGCGACCGCGGCGAGACAGTTGGTTGTACATGATCCAATAGCGATGACACGATGCTCTGCTCTTAAAGCATCGTCGTTGACGCCATGAACGATGGTAGCGTCGATATCGCGACCCGCCGGCGCCGAGATTATTACCCGCTTCGCACCGGCAGCGAGGTGAGCCGACGCGGCAGCACGGTTTGCGAACAATCCCGTACATTCAAGAACGACGTCTACATTCAACTCACCCCACGGAAGTTTTGCCGGATCACGCTCCGCCAGAACTTTTATCGAATCTCCATTGACGACAAGCGCCCCGTCAGAAACAGAGATTTCGCCCGGGAATTTGCCGTGGGTCGTGTCGAACTGAGTCAAATGCGCATTGATTTCAGCACTTGCAAGATCGTTAATAGCGATAATTTCGATCGCCTCACGCTTACTCCCTTCATAAAGCGCCCGAAGTGCATTTCTCCCGATCCGGCCATAGCCATTAATCGCAATTCTCAGAACCATCATGTGTCCTTTCATAAGTTTGCGGCACACTACGGTTGGCCGAACATTCGAGAAATGACAATCTTCCCTCAAATTCAGACGCGTGTGTCCGCCGGATTACAAAAGCTATGAATTGGCCGGGTTCTGGCACCCGACGATCACGACGTTGTGCCTAATTCTGAGGGAATAATGGCTTTTACCAAACCAGTCCAACCGTGGGATAATTCGGGAAAGTCTTTCGGTCTTCCATTCAATTGAATGAATACCTCTATCGACCGGTATCTTTAAGAGGTGATCTCATCTCGACAGCACATACGACTGAGTAAACTCAATGAGATCAGCAGCGTTACCCCCTGACCGCTAGACCGGGTGAATGGGGTGAGTTGCCGTAGCAGTAGGAACAACATGACATGAATAAATTTATTTCTCGAACCGGTTATTTCATCGGTCTATGGCTGGTCGGCGTCGCCGCAGTATCCATTGTTGGATTAATTATTCGCGCAATCCTGAACTGAGTTATCGCGCATCACAACCATCGGTTTATATCATTACTCGACATCTGCAAACGGTACGTCCTATGCGCGTTCCCGTGTGACACTTTCAATTAATCGCAAAATATAGGAAGGGTGTCAGGAAACCGGCAACGGTCCACCACAAAGCCGGTTTCCACTTGCCCTCACAGTGAAGTAAGTGGATCAACTCACATTCTTCCATTCCGACGTGATCTAGACAGCCGAAGTCACGTCTACAAACCGAACACCTTTTTCTGGCCATCCCAACCGGTGTTTCTCAGAAACTGCTCCCAGTTCAGGGTGTCTGGATTGTTCTTTCGGCTCCACTCAATGTCGCGGTCCGAACGAAAGTATCCATATTGCACTGCATACTCGACCATTTCCATTGTCTCGTGGACAAAGTCCTGGCTAAATTGCGGAAAATTCGTTCGAAAATCCTCTGACGTATGAGCCGGGATATATGCTGCCTTTTGTCCGCTGACACGACTGAACGTAGCTACCATTTCGGCAGGGGAAATAATGTCTCCGATCACTGGCAGAGTTTGACCGGCGTATGTGGAGGGATGATCGAATATCTCGAGAACCGCAGGACCGGTCGCCGTCAGCGGGTCGACAAAGGGAGTTGGAAAATATTCTGGCAAATAGATTGGAAACACCAATGTATCACCGTCCAGACGCGGCGGATAATATTCAAGAAGATTAGTGTAGAAAAATGCAAGCTCAATAAACGAACTTGTGACTGGCAGACCCCGAATATAAGCCTCGACGCGCGCCTTCTCCGTGAAATGGCGGGCGAGAATTTTCCCTTGAGTAATCGTGTGTACGTCTTCCAGCGAGCTGAATACGATGTGCTTGACGCCTGCCTCGGTTGCTGCATCAACCAATTCCTTGCCGATCTCGAATTCAGTTGTTTCGGGTGGCACCACACCCGGCGTCAGCAGGAATGCACCATTGGCGCCCAGAAAGGCTTTGGTGAATTCATCCTTCCTCCCCCCCGCAAGGGGGACGGCGACTAGTTCTGCACCTGCGTTGGCCAATTTGACAGCCTCAGGTGAGTCAGTTCGTCTCGTCAGTGCGCGGACACGATAACGACCGCTTTGAAGAAGCGAGTGGGCAACGCTCCTGCCTTGCTTGCTCAGGCTTCCCGCAATCACAATCAGAGGTCTTGTCTCATTTGACATGCAAACTTCCTTTCCAAATTGAGCGGAGTACATCGATTGGTGACCACCGCGCTTGCAAATTGGCTTGCCGAGCAGTATTTGTGAAATCGATTAAGTTGTGAGTTCCAATCCATACAATGGATATCAAGCGCGTCGATCTTAACTTGCTTGTGAGCCTGGAAGCCTTGCTCATAGAGCGAAACGTCACCAAGGCAGCAGCTCGTTTGCATTTGAGCCAGCCAGCACTAAGCGCGCAATTAAATCGTCTGCGCGACGTGTTCGAAGATCAGTTGCTGATCCCCGCGCATCGGGGAATGATCCCAACAGCCAAGGCTTTGGATCTGATCGGCCCGCTCCGAATGGCAATGGAGCAACTTAGAGGAACGCTTCGTAATCATGCGGATTTCTCGCCCGAAACTGCGGCCTTGACCATTTCGATTGCTTGTACAGACTACATTGAAGCGGTCGTTGTTACACCGCTCATACTAGCGTTACAGGAGAAGGCGCCAGCGGTGCGCGTTGCAGTGCATCGGCTCAACCCGGCAAGACTTAATCAGCGATTGGCTGACGGCGAAGTAGATATGGCGATCGCGACGCCCGAAAATGAGCATGCTCAAATTCATACCCAGCACCTGTTTGAGGAAACTTACACTCTCATTGGACGAAAGGGACATCCGCGTATAGCCGAGGGGGTAACCGCAGAGGGGTTCTCAGATTTAGCGCAGATTATAGTCTCGCCCTCGGGCGGCGGCTTTTCAACACCAATCGATACGGCCTTGGATTCCTTCGGGCGCCAACGTAAAATCGTGGCCTCCGCTGCCTCCTTCCTCGTAGTCCCAGAGATCGTCGCGAAGAGTGATCTTGTCGCTTTAGTCCCGCGGCGCTTGCTGCGGGGCAAAATGCCTCCGCTTGATGCAATAGATGTCCCTTGGCTATTCGAACGCTTCCAAATCGAGCTTATATGGCACGAACGTACCCATGGACATCCTGCTCATCGCTGGATTCGTCAACTCGTGTTCGAATTGGTGACCAAGTGATGTAAGAAATCCATCCCACTATTCACCAACACCCTCAAAATGCCTAGCGCCAAGCTGAACATCACGCCGTTGTCATGGAATGGTTTAATGAAATGCGAAAATGAGGCCGCCATCTGGTGGCAGCCCCATCCGGGCAAGCTTGCAAGTTGAAGTGAGTATACCCTGGCGCTTGCTGAGCAGACATAAGTTCAGATGCGAAACTGCTATAGGAGTACAGAGGTCAAACCCCATGGTTGAGGATCACGTACTTTATCATGTGCTCATTGCCCATGAAATAAGTCGGGCGAAGGATCGTGGTATTGAAGTTCATCTGTTTAAGCATCCTCTCGGCCCCTGACTTAACTGCAAAGTGTGACATATTCACAACCCGATCGGCAGCAAATACCGAAAGATAAACGATCCGGTCGATACGGGATTTACGAGCGATGTTTAGCGTTATGATCGCCTGGTTAAATTCCATCACCTGTAATCGCATTGAGAATAGGTCCACCAGATCAACATGACTGGCATATGCATAGCTGGAAAATTGCTGAACGCCGTCGGATGGAATGGAAAAACCTTACCGGATATGGGAAACGCACCGGAGTAGAAAATGCCATCGGCGGCTATAAATCTACTAGGTTGTGTCCCCATAAACGGGGTTCATATTCATAATGGTATGTGATCCAATCTCTGTAAAAGGAGATGGAGTTGCCCCTTAAAAACCGGACATTTTCAGGATTGAGCATTTCGGCTCAGGAACTCTCGTGGAGATTGATATCCTAAAGCCTTGTGCGGGTGAAGATTGTTATAGTGCTCGAACCATGATGGCAGTTGAGCCATGACAGTTTCGGCGTCCGGCGTCGGGTTGATCCGGACATAATCGCGCTTGAATGTTTTGACGACAGCCTCAGCCATTCCATTTGACTGCGGGCTGCGCACTGGTGTTCTGCACTGTTCCATACCGATATCCCGGAGCAGGGACGCGGTGTTTTTCGCAATGAAGCATGAACCATTGTCGGTAAGCCACTGGATGGGCTCTGCCAGCATATTGATGCGCCCGAAGCGGTTTTCTACCGCCGTGATGACAAGGTCCTGTACATCTTCGCTCTTGATGCCTTCTGTCGTGGCCACATGAGCGATTGCTTCCCGATCACAGCAGTCGAGCGCAAATGCAACGCGGACCTTTTCCTTGTTGTCGCACGTGATCTCGAAGCCATCGGAGCACCATCTGGTATTGGAGCGCTCGACGGTGACTTGCCCGTCGTGTCTGCGTTCACCGGCAGCTCCGGTATGGCGCTGAAGGAGCAGATCATGCCG
>NZ_JASAMQ010000005.1:0-389439 GCF_029909865.1 Ochrobactrum sp. 19YEA23
TTCACTGGAACTCAAGGACGAAGCAACCTGCCGCTAGCAGCGTCGCCGCCCTCGTTGTGGCGCTATATAGGGCGGACTAAGCCAAACTGTCAACACCACTTCCAACAAAAATCCAGTTTTCTTTTCCACAGCCAATATGGTGTCTTTTAACATAAAATCAACCGATGAAACCTGTCGATTCGAACAGTTGCGACAAACATATGACAATCAAGCACATACCGTATCGCATTGCCGTTGACGGCGGAGGAACCGGATGCAGGGCGATCCTCGCGGACGCAGCTGGGACTATTCTGGGTCGCGCCACCGGCGGACCAGCCAATATCGGCGCTGATACGCCGACTGCACTCGCGCATATAATAGAAGTCGCAGAGAGGGCCGCCGCGAATGCCGGGCTCGACATTGCAGTCTTAAGTGAAGCGCGGGCGGTGCTGGGTCTCGCCGGAGCCAACTCGCTGGCCAACCGCGAAGCGCATTATAATGCGCTGCCCTTCGGGCAAGTCAGGATCATGTCGGATGCGGTCACCGCGCTACAAGGCGCGCTCGGCGATGGTGACGGCGTAATGATCATTGTCGGAACCGGCTCGGCCTTTATCAAGCGCACCGGCGAGACCGTTGAGATTGTGGGTGGGCGCGGCTTCATGCTCAGCGACCATGCGGGCGGCGCACGTTTAGGACGCGAGCTATTGGAAGAGGCGCTGCTCGTTGCGGATGGCATGGCTGCGCGCAGTCAGCTGATCGACGCCGCACTGGCACAGTTTAAGAATGATGCGCGTGAGATCACCACCTTTTCGCGCAACGCGACCGCCGCGGACTATGCCGCGTTAGCGCCATTGGTCTTTAAATGGGCGATGGAAGGTGACCCTGTCGGCCTTTCGATCACGCAACGAGCCTGCGATTCCCTCCGCCGCGGACTGGACCGCCTAGGCGTAGAGGAGGTAGGTCGCTTCAGCATGACTGGCGGGCTGGTAAATGCCTATGCGGCGCTCCCCTTTCTGCCACACCGCGCACTTTATAAGCCGCCACTTGGCGATGCCTTGCAAGGCGCGTTGGCGCTAGCCTTGCGAGACGGCCAATAAGATGAGCCGGCAGGGGCAAAAAGACTTGTCGCAGCTCGGTTTAGCCGCTACGCTTTTTATCTGAAAGTCTCGCAGGGGTGGCATGCTTACCAAGAAAGGCAAATACGGCCTGAAAGCCATGGTTCATCTGGCCGGAATAGCCGATGGACAACTGGCCTCAGCCAGTGAGATCGCCGAAAAGCATCATATTCCGCGAAAGTTCCTCGACAATATCTTCACTGAACTGCGCAATGCCGGTTTCGTCCTCAGCCGCAAAGGCAAGGGCGGCGGATTTTGTCTCGCGCGTCCGGCCAATGAAATTGCCATCGGCAATATCATCCGTGCGTTGGATGGCGCGCTGGCTCCCATCGCCTGCGCAAGCAAGACCGACTATCACCCTTGCGACGACTGCGACGAAGAAGAATGCGAAGTGCGTCTGATGATGCTGGATGTGCGTGAGGCCATTGCCAATGTGCTGGACCACCGCACGCTTGCCGACAGCAAGGCGCTCGCCTCGCTGTCGGAATAGCATTTTAGTTCAGGCCGCGACCGACCAGTTCGGGAACGGATCGGTCAGCGCCGACCAGCGTTCCGGCGCAAAGGTCTCATCTTCGACCAGACATGTGTCCAGCTCGGCTGTCAGCGCTTCCTCGCGCATCGGATCGACGCCGATGAAGACGATCTCCTGACGACGATCGCCCCAGACCTTGTGGAAATACGGCTCCATCGCGCTCGTCCAGCCCGGCTCGGTCGGCCAATAGTTTTTCGGCACCGCCGACCACCAGCGCCCGCGCTTGTTTGTACGTACCAATGCGCCAGCCTGACTGATCTCGCCGACATAATCCGGCTGGGTCGCCAGCCAGAAGAACCCCTTGGCCCGCACCACGCCCGGCCAGCTCTTATCGAGAAACGACTGGAACTTTGTCGGGTCGAAAGGCCGACGCGCGCGATAGACAAAGGAGCGAACACCATGTTCCTCGCTTTCCGGCACATGATCGTTGAAGCCGTAAAGCTCCTTGTACCAAAGCGGATGTTCATGCGCCTTGTTGAAGTCGAACAGGCGCGTATCCAATATGGCATCGAGCGGAACCTGCCCGAAATCAACCTCTTCGATGCGCGCATCGGGGTTCAGCGAATGAATGACCTTGCGGGCCAGATCGCGTTCTTCGGGCGACGCGGTGGAAACCTTGTTCAGCACCACGACATCGGCAAACTCGATCTGCTCGACCAGAAGATCGACGAGGGTTCGCTCATCTTCGTCGCCCAGCGACTCACCCCGATCGCGGAGAAAATCGTTCGATGCATAGTCTTTCAGCAGATTGGCCGCATCCACGACCGTCACCATCGTATCGAGCCGCGCCACATCGGCCAGGCTCTTGTCCTGCTCGTCGCGAAACTCGAAGGTCGCTGCCACCGGCAGCGGCTCAGAAATGCCGGTCGATTCGATCAGGAGATAATCGAAGCGCCCCTGCTCAGCCAGTTGGGAAACTTCCTTCAGAAGATCGTCGCGCAGCGTGCAGCAGATGCAGCCATTGGTCATTTCCACCAGCTGCTCTTCGGTACGCGAGAGATTGGCACCCCCTTCGCGCACCAGCGAGGCATCGATATTGATCTCGCTCATATCGTTGACGATAACCGCTACACGGCGATTCTCACGATTGTTGAGTACATGATTGAGAAGCGTCGTCTTGCCGGCGCCAAGGAAGCCGGACAGGACTGTGACTGGGAGCCGTTTTCTCATAACATCGTCCTTTTAATGTTATATCATTACATTTTAATTGCAAAAAACAGGCGGCAGTGCCGCCATTGACGGATTATCTTACGCCGGGCCACCCGAGGGATGGCCCGGCGTCGTTGCGGTTGCAAACGCTTTAGGAAGGGACAGCAACCGCAGCTATTATGAGGACAGGCAAGTTTTCAGCGAATCCGCCATATTGCGGATCAGTTGCGGATAAAGATCAGGACCGTCCTTCAATTCTGCACCGAGCGGATCCAGAACGCCGGTCTTGGCATCCGTTCCTTCAATGACCGTATTGACGAGCTTCGGTTCGAATTGCGGCTCGGAGAACACGCAGGCAACCTTCAGCGATTTAATCTTGTCGTGGATCTGCTGAATGCGGGCAGCACCTGGAGCCTTTTCCGGGCTGACGGTGATGGAACCGGCTGCGTTCACACCGAAACGATTTTCAAAATACTGATAGGCATCGTGGAACACGACAAATGGCTTGTCCTTCACCGGCTGCAATTCCGTCGCGATGTCTTTGGTGAGCGCGTCCAGCTTTTCGGCATAGTTCTTGGCGTTCTGCTCATATTGCGCAGCATGGGCCGGATCGTTTTCGCTCAGAACCTTGGCAATATTGGTGACCAGCACCTTGCCGTTTTCCGGATCGAGCCAGAAATGCAGATCATATTCGCCGTGGTGGTGGTGCTCATGCGCGCCTTCGCCCGCTTCGGCAGCGTGATCGTGACCGGCTTCCGCTTCCTTCTTGTCGCCGTCATCATGTCCATGGGCATGGTCGTGGCCTTCATGGGAGTGGCCTTCGCCCGCTTCCGAATGACCTTCGCCCTCATGGCCATGATCATGCGCCTCAAACGGTCCGCCTTCGCGGAATTTCAGCCGGGTCAGCCCTTCCGATTCACCGAGCGCGACGACCTTGGCGCCCTCGCCCAATGTATCGATTGGTTTGTCGAGGAAGGTTTCCATCGAGGGGCCAGCCCAGAAGATGATCTTTGCATGCTCGATAGCCGCAGCATCGGAAGGCTTGAGGCTATAGACATGCTCGGAACCCGCGCCCTGCACGATCAGTTTTGGCTCGCCAACGCCCTGCATGACAGCAGAAACAAGCGAATGGAGCGGCTTGATCGAAACGACGACACCGTCTCGTTCTGCGGCAAAGGCGCTGCCGCCAAGACCAGTGAGAAATGCGGAGGCGAGCAGCAGGGAACGCAAATGTTTCATGTTATCTCTCTTGAATGAGCGGGGATGTGCATCATATTCTGATGATATGTTATTTTATTACGTCAGTTGCGTTATGCTATAACGTCTGCCATAAGGTCAAGCAACCCTTTTTTGGAGAAATTCACCCCGGCTTTTTTCGGCGATATCGCATTCATCCTGAAATTGCTGTCCTGTGTGACAGCATGGGCGGGTGGATTTCATAATCGGGATATGGCGTGTCGCGCCGCCCGAAAAAGACGCTGGGAAAAAGTCCGAATCGGCGGATGATCCTTTGGAATGCGCTTTAAGCGAAATGAAGATGCAGGCAGCGAAAGCCCCGATTGCAATGGCCAGAAAGAATACAATCCCCGCCAGTCAGGCCTCCGGTCAGGCGCGGGAAACGCTGATTGAACTGAAAAACGCCGGTGTTTATCGCGACGGGCGCTGGCTTGTGCGCAATGTCGATCTAAAGGTCGAGCGCGGCGAGATCGTCACGCTCATTGGGCCGAATGGCGCGGGCAAAAGCACTGCCGCCAAGATGGCGCTGCGCATTCTCAAGCCCGATGAAGGCGAAATCATCCACAAGTCCGGCCTGCGCATCGGCTATGTCCCGCAGAAGATCAACATCGACCGCACCCTGCCGCTTTCCGTGGAACGTTTGCTGACGCTGACCGGCCCTTTGAGCAAGCAGGAGATCGCTGCGGCGCTTGAGGTGGTCGGCATCCCGCATCTTCTGAAAGCGGAGACAGCTCACCTTTCCGGCGGCGAATTCCAGCGCGCCTTGATGGCGCGGGCACTGGCGCGAAAGCCGGATATCATGGTGCTGGACGAACCTGTGCAGGGCGTGGATTTTTCCGGCGAGGCCGCTCTTTATGAACTGATTGCGCGGCTCCGCGACGAGACCGGCTGCGGAGTATTGCTGATCTCGCACGATCTGCATCTCGTCATGGCGGCGACCGACCGGGTCATCTGCCTCAACGGTCATGTCTGTTGCAGCGGAACCCCGCGCGACGTGACCGCAAGCCCGGAATATGTGCGCCTGTTCGGCAGTCGCGCCGTTGGACCGCTCGCCGTTTATGAGCATCATCACGATCACACGCATTTGCCAGACGGGCGCGTGCTGCACAGCGATGGTTCGGTGACGGATCATTGCCATGCCGATGACGGTCATCATCACGAGCACGAGCACGAGCACGAGCACGAGCACGAGCACGAGCACGAGCACGAGCATCACCAACATCATCATGGGGAAGGTGTACACCGTGCTTGACGACTTTTTCACCCGCGCTTTGATTGCCGGTATCGGTCTGGCGCTGACCACCGGGCCGCTCGGCTGTTTCATCGTCTGGCGGCGCATGGCCTATTTCGGCGACACCATGGCCCATTCCGCCTTGCTTGGCGTGGCGCTGGCTCTGATCTTCGACATCAATCTGATGATCGGCGTTTTCGCTGTGTCGGTCGCGATCTCCGCGATCCTGCTGCTCTTGCAGCGCCGCCACACATTGTCGGCAGATTCGCTGCTCGGCATTCTGTCCCATGCCACATTGTCGCTCGGTCTGGTGATCGTTGCCTTCATGACATGGGTTCGCGTCGATCTTCTTTCCTTCCTGTTCGGCGATCTTCTGGCCGTTTCGCGCATGGATATCGTCTATATCTATGCTGGCGGCGCATTCGTACTCGCCGTACTGGCCTGGTTATGGCGGCCCATGCTGGCAGCGACAGTTAGCGAAGATATCGCACGAGCCGAAGGCATGAACCCCGCCGTCTCGCGCGTCATTTTCATGCTGCTTCTGGCAATCGTGATTGCCATTGCGATGAAGATCGTCGGCATTTTGCTGATCACATCGCTGCTGATCATACCGGCTGCAACCTCCCGCCGTTTCGCCTCCACGCCTGAGCAAATGGCGGTGCTTTCATCGCTGGTTGGTGCGGCAGGCGTTGTTGGTGGCCTCTATGGCTCCATTCATTTCGACACGCCGTCGGGCCCTTCCATCGTGGTCGCGGCGCTTGCCATTTTCATTTTCAGCCTTCTGCCCTTACATAAAAGAGCTGAGGCCACATCGAAACGGACTGCTGAACAATGAGCACGCATCACCACCATCATCACACGCAACAGGATCTGACCCGCAACCAGACCCTCGTTTTCGATGTTCTGTCCAAGGCGGAAGGGCCGCTCAGCGCCTATACGATACTCGACCAGTTGCGGGACGACGGCTTTCGCGCGCCGCTTCAGGTCTATCGCGCGCTGGAAAAGCTGCTCGACTATGGACTTATCCATCGCCTCGAAAGCCTCAATGCTTTCGTGGCCTGCGCGCATCCGCAATGCCATCAGCAGGGTCTCGTCGCCTTTGCGATCTGCGAGAAGTGCGGTCAGGTAACGGAATTTTCCGATGCGGCGATTGAAAATCTCGTCAGCGCCTGGAGCCTGCAAAACGGTTTCAAGTCGCGCAAGACGACTCTCGAACTGCGCGGCTTGTGCCAGGCCTGTGGCGATCACTAGGGGCCCCAAGCCTAACAAGAGCCTAACCCATTGGAAGTACCTAATTTTGGAAGTGAAACTTTAAAAGTAACGCTTCGGAAATCGAAATCTGCTAAAAATACCTAGTTCAGGGGATTAGTGGGTAAGATTTTCATATGGCGCGCATGAAGTCGCCGCAAGAGCGGCGCAAGGAAGAAAGACAGAGGACAAGGTTACGTTCGGGGAAACTGATAGACCTGGACGGACAGTTTATCGTTGAGTGCCAGTTCAGCGACTTGTCCCCCCATGGCGCCAAGCTGAGAACCATGGAAACCCCAACCTTGCCCGACAGGTTCTGGCTGTTCGACGATTATTACAAGCGCGCCCTTCTGGCCCGCATCGCCTGGCGCAACGGCCGGGAAATTGGCGTCGAACTGATCACCGATCCGACAGTCACGCCGCTGGACAGCGAACGCTTGGCCCAGCTTGGCGGAAAATACTATTCGCTGTGAGCCGCCTGCCCATCATTGATATTGGCATTGGCCTGCTTTCCGGGCGTCTGGTTGGCCGGGGCGGTCGATGTCGGCTCGCCGCGCATGTTCATGGCGCGGATTTCTTCAGCAGAAATATAGTTGAACTGCTCGACCAGCAGATCCTTGATCACCGGCTCCGGGAACCGCGCATTCAGATCTGAGATGATCGAGGCGCGAACATCCTCGAACTGCACTTTCTCAACCTCTTTCGTATCCGAATAGCTGCCGTAGAACTTGCGGAAAATCTCGTCGCTGATGAACAGCTCCAGCGGCACGCTCAGCTTCTTGCGGATATTCGAATCGACCGTATAGACGAGCTGCGCCACGACATAGCCCGCGACACCGCCATTGGAGATGATCGGCACGCTCATCACGTCCGTCTTGACGTAATCCACGCCGCCGAAGCCGCCAACGGCGGCCTGCGCCTCACCGGACGATGCCGCGTTCTGACGGGTCGCCATGAACAGCGACCCGAAAGCGACAGCGCAAATCCACAAGCCAATGACGAAAATGCGGATCATCGCGCGTGACCGAGCCTCGCGCTCTGCATGGAATAGGTGCCGTCGGCTTCCTGTGTTTCCAATGCGCCGCGGATCACGTCGGCAAGCTCGCCGACCGCGCGCAGATGCAGCTGCAGCGCTTCACAATTCTTCTCAAGCTTCTGCTTCAGGCTGTCGAGCAGCGGCTGCAAGCCTTTCAGCGATGCAGGCTCGGCCAGACCGGCAGCCTTCTTGATAGCCTTGTTGAAATCATAGAGACCGCGGCTTTTGCGCGAATTGATTTCAGCAAGATCGGGATTGCCGCCCTCCATGAGAAGGCGCGTTTCGGTTTCGATGACGTCCTCAAGACGCTGGATGGCGCGAACAACCGGCTTCAAAGTCGGGTTTTGCACCGGTTCCATCGCCAGTTCCTGGTGGGCCAGATCATGCACCTGTTCGCTCGCCTGGGCGAGAACCAGCGATTCTTCCGGCGGCAGGCTGGTTTCAGAGCTTGTCTCGGTCATTTCAAGGTTCCTCAATTTCGGGGGACGTCGCGTTGCGCTCTGCGGCATTTATCGTTCAGCCGCGCGCACTATCCGCGTCGTCGTTTTTCTCAAGCTGCTTTTGGATGAGCGTGCGTTCGAAGCCATGGACAATGTCTTTCGAAACCGCATTGTTGCTCATAGTCTCTCCCAGATTGTTGATCACATCTCCTAATGCTGCAGTGTTCGGCGCGTCTGCCCGCCCTTTGCGCGCCGCCTGCTCCTCAAGCAGTCTGGCAATGCCGACACCGCCGACATCCGCCATCTTGTTCGCCATGGCTTCCGCCATCATCGACTTCCAGTAATCGCCCGCTATGCCCTTGCCGAAGGTTGCTGTCGTGTCACTGGTGAACATCGACTGCACAAAGGATTGCAGCATGAAGGCCTCGAATTTCCGATAGGCCGGATTGATCGTATTCTGCGCGTCGGGCCGCATGGTCACGCCCGCCGAAAGACTGTCGGAAAAGCTCGCGAAATTGTCCCGTGTCAGCCCTGTCACGGAAGACGCCGTCGCCTGCATGGTGCCGGAGACCGACTTCAACCGTTCCGCCGCCATACGATAGGCCTGCGGATCGGCCGCGCGGGCTACATCCATCACCAGATCTGACGGCGGGTTGATCGCCATGCAAAGTTTCCTTCTTCATCCTATGAGTGCACCATAATGGGTCAAACTTGACTGAAACTTGTGGGTGAGTTCAGCGTGGCTCAGACGGCGTTTTCGTGGTTTTCCGGCTAACGAATTCTTCGATCAGAGTGGCCAATTCATGCCGATCCAGCTCGTTTTTGGCCTCTACCAGCCGGTCTTCCAGCAATTCAACCCGCCGTTGTTCCTTCAAAAGCGCGCTGCGCTCCGATTCGAGCTGTGATTCGAGCGCCAGCGATTCGACTGCGTTTGCGCCGAGACGCTTGATGAGAAGCGACGGATCGATATCGAAGACCGCGCCGTCATAGCGCCGGTCCTGCATGGCGATGAGCGCCAGACGCTCTTCTTCCAGCGCGAGCTTGCGGGCATTGGAAACGGCAAGCGCCGATTCGAGCCGGGCGCTGCCCAGCTTCTGCAAATCGATCAGCTTTTTCAGATTGCGTGTGTTGGTCTGGGCCATGACCACCTCAAAACAAAGCGCGCATTTGCGTGGCGGTTTCGTTCGTGAAGAAGCGCAGGAGTTCCGGCAGGATGAAATAGATCACCAACAACCCACCCCCCAGCACGAAAGGCATCGACACGAAGTAGATCGGGATCGACGGCGTCAGCTTGTTGACCAAACCGACTGCGAAATTGACCAGAATCGCAAAGACGATGAATGGCGCTGCGATTCGCAACGTCGCCATGAAGGCCGATGACAGCGCATCGGTAAAATCGATCATTGCCGCATCGGGCCGGAATCGCCCGTCCACCGGAATGGCCGTATAGGAATTCAGCAGCGCGCGCAGAATTTCCAGATGCATGTCGGTGACGAAGAACAGCAGCAGCGCGCTGAACGTCACGATGGTCGCAAGCGTTGCCTGCGGTTCCGATTCGGTAATCGCATCGGCGGGTGAGCCGCTAAAGCCTATGGCCATCGCCATGGTGTTGGCCATGAATTGCAGCGCCCAGAAATAGATATGCGCCAGAATGCCAATTACCGCGCCGACAAACATCTCGCTTGCCATCAGACGAAACAGCGTCCACGGCGCACCGCCATCAACGGCGGTGACAATGCGCGACAAAACCAGCGGCAGCACCGCGAAAGAGCACGCCAGTGCGATGAAGAGCCGGACCTGCAACGGAATGCGCGCGCTCGAAATCCCCGGCATCAGCATCAAGCATGCGCCGACGCGGCAGAACGCCAGAACGGCTGCCAGAATGATATCGTTGAGCGGCAGTTGCGCGATCGGCACTCAGGCCCCTTTCCGCGTATCAATCAATAACAAGAGCGGCTCCGGTTAAACGGAATTGTGGAACCGCTCTATCTATTTGGTTTTACGCATTATCCGACGCAAAACCGCTTCGCACTTTTGCTGGAAATGCTCTATCCCCTCGTCCTTCGAGACGGTTCCCTTCGCTGCGCTCAGGGCACCTCCTCAGGATGAGGGGGAGTCTGGCTCCCCTCCCCTCATCCTGAGGAGCCCCTCCAAGCGTAGCGAAGGAGGGGCGTCTCGAAGGATCGAGGGGTCGAGCGAACAGAAGAACCCAACCTATGAGATCGCGCCGAGCGATTTCACTTCCACACCACGCGCGATTTCGACATGCGATAACACCGGCAAGGTTGCGAACAGGCGCTCGATGATCATTCGGATATAGGGCCGCGCTTCCGGCGACGACACGAGGACGAATCGCTCGCCATTGTCGAAATGCTTGCGAATGACGGTCGATGCTTCCGTGCCAAACTGTTCCAGCAGGCGCGGGTCGATATCGAACTCGACGATTTCGCCCTTGGCGTCACGCTTGAGGCTCTGGTGGAACACCAGATCCCAGCGATTGCCAAGGCGCAGCACATTGAGCACGCCATTATCGGAAAGATCGCCGCAGATTTGCTGCGCCATGCGCATGCGCACATGTTCGACAATCATTTCCGGACGGCGCACCAGCGGCGCGATTTCCGCAATGGCTTCGAGAATGAGATGCAGGTTGCGGATCGACACGCGCTCGGCCAGCAGAAGCTTCAGCACGGCCTGCAAACCGGAATAGGAAATATGCGCCGGGCTGATATCCTCGACCAGCTTGCGATATTCCGGCCCCAGACGATCCAGCAGAATGCGCATATCCTTGTAAGACAAGAGCTGGGCCAGATTATTGCGCACGATTTCGCTGAGATGGGTGAGCAGGACGGACAGATTATCAACCGTCATATAGCCGTCGCGGCGCAAATCGGAGGCGAAGGTTTCCGGCACCGAATAGGCGCGCATACCGAAGGCCGGCTCGCGCGTTTCCTCGCCGGGGATCGACGGAATCGGGCGCTCGCCCAGCACCACCAGAATTTCACCGACGCGCAGTTCATGGCTGGCCACCGACGTACCATGAATCTTGATGCGGTAGCTTTTGGGCGGCAGGGCAAGATCGTCGGTGACCTTGATCTCGGGAATGACGAAGCCGTATTCCTGCGCAAATTTGCGGCGCATCTTGTTAACGCGATGCGCCAGCTCCTGCTGCGAAGCCATCAGGCGTGCGGAAAGCTGCTTGCCGAGGCAAAGTTCAATCTGGCTGGTTTCCAGCGATGCCTTGACGGAATTGCGTTCCTGATCCTCGGCCTCGCGCTGCTTCTTGCCCGCTTCAGCAGCTTCGGCCTCGCGCTGGCGCGCCTGACGGCGAGGCACGGCAATGCCGACAAAAGCCATCGCGCCGCCCAGCATGAAGAATGGAAACGCCGGAAGGCCCGGCATGATGCCGAGAACGAACAGCAGCATCGACGCAACCAGAAGCGCCTTTGGATAAGCGCCAAGCTGGCCGAAAATCGCCTGATCGGCAGAGCCGCGCGTTCCCCCCTTCGACACCAGAAGACCGGCGGCGAGCGAAACGATAAGGGCAGGAATCTGCGTGACGAGACCGTCACCAACCGACAGCTTGGTGAAGACGTCAGCCGCATGGGAAATGTTCATGTCATGGCGGGTAACGCCGATGATGATACCGCCGAAAATATTGACGGCGGTGATGATCAGACCGGCAATGGCATCGCCGCGCACGAATTTCGAGGCACCGTCCATCGAACCGAAGAAGGAGCTTTCTTCTTCCAGTTCGCGGCGGCGGCGCTGCGCTTCCTTTTCATCGATCAGGCCCGACGAAAGATCGGCATCGATGGCCATCTGCTTGCCTGGAATGGCGTCGAGGGTAAAGCGTGCGCCCACTTCTGCGATACGCGTCGCACCCTTGGTGATGACGAGGAAGTTGACGATAATCAGGATACAGAAAACAACGAGACCAATGACGAAATCGCCGCCCATCACGAATTGGGAGAAGCCGTGAATCACATGGCCCGCGGCGAGATAGCCTTCATTGCCATGAGTGAGAATCACACGCGTCGTCGCAATATTGAGCGAGAGTCGCATCATGGTCGCGATCAGCAGGACGGTCGGAAAGGCCGAGAAATCGAGCGGCCGCTGAATCCACAGCGCCACCATCAGAATCAACACCGAAAAAGCGATGGAAAAGGCCAGACCGATATCCAGCACCATCGCTGGAACGGGCAAGAAAAGCACCGTCAGGATGATGATCATGCCTGCCGCCAGGCCCATATCGCTGCCGGTCAGAAATCCGCTTTTTATGAAGGGTTTAGCCGTTGCCTGCTGCACGTCCGTCTCCTGTTACGAAGCGGACCTTAGCTTGCGAAGCTTGCGCGAGGACTTCGCACAAATGCAATCGCGGTGCAACTTATTGGTATTGACGACGCTGTCCTCAACAACGGAAGCTGTTCTTTTTCAAGAGAACAACATGATTTCAAGTGGTAAAGGCAGCCCTTCCCAAGCGGAGAACGTCATTTTCGGTTGGTATGACGGTCAGACTGATGCGAAAGATGTCGCTGATTTCTTCTCTGCCAATGTCAACCCTTCATATATTTCCCACACGGATATTCAGTGGGGACGTGCATCGGGCGTCGGGCAATGGAGCCCTGATCTGCGCGAGAACATTATGGAACTGATCGGCCAGATCAGCACAGGTAAAAGCGCTCGACCGACATCATCAGGTATAAGGCTGGTGATCGCCATGAAGAATGCAACTTTGGTGGGCATCGCCTTTGTTAGCGTCAGGTGCGATGCCGCGTGCCCCTATGCGATACTGGAAGATCTATTGATCAGCCATAACATGCGCGATCGGGGGATCGGCTCGTCGATGCTGAATTGGGTTCGCGATCAATGCCGCGCCGGTGGTATTCGCAGAATGTTTCTCGAAAGCAATCTGGACAACACGAGGGCCCATACGCTGTTTCATCGTCTGGGCTTCCAATCGCTTTCTGTCGTCATGTCTTGTGACTTATGAAGATGACTCAAAAGCCCTTTTCGATGCGCGAATAGACGAGCAGCGTAAAGGAATTGATCTGCGCGCCAACAAAAGGCGCGGTAACAGCCAGCACGACGAAGATAACGACGATCTTCGGAACGAAGGTCAGGGTCATTTCCTGCACCTGCGTCAGTGCCTGAAAAAGCGCGATGCTGATGCCGACGAGCATGGCGGCAAGAACTGCCGGGCCGCTGGCCATCAGCACGGTCCACACCGCCGAGTTGACGATATCCAGCGCATCAGCTTCGTTCACCGGGATCGTCCTTAGCTAACTTTGACGCCCTGGCCGATGGTGACGGTCTGCCCGTCTTCCAGCTCGGCGAGCATGCCCGACTGCTGAATCGTGACCGATTTCACCACGCCCGAGATTTTGCCATCGGCACTGGTCACCGTGCGACCGATCCAGCCTTCGGCCTGTGTCAGCGACGAGTTGGCGATCAGCGTTTCCAGCTTGGAATTCATCTGCACGGACTGCTCGACGCCGGAAAAGGTCGCGAGCTGCGAGACATATTGCGTCGCGTCCATCGGCTGGGTCGGGTCCTGATTCTTCATCTGGGCCACGAGCAGCTTCAGAAACGAGTTGTAATCGACGTCCGCCTTCGCAGCCGAGCTGGCGCTCGACGAATTATTGGTGTTGTTCGTCGTATTGGTGACCGGCGTTGTCGTGGTCATAGGCTTGTCTCCCTAGCCTGTGCTGCATTCCCAACTGGCGGCATGACGCTCTGTTCCGGCATCAGCTCCGCCTCGCGCGGATATTGCGCGCGGATCGTTTTCAATGCTTCGAAAACGCGCCCGTTATGCACCAGTTCATCAACGATCTTCAGCGCGTTCAGGATTTCCGGATCTGAAAACGCCTTGAACATGCCTTTCAGCATTTGCGCAAAAGTCTGGCGCGCCTGATCGCGCAGGGATGGCTCAATGAGCATCATCTGCGCGGCGAAATAAAGCTGGCGCAGCGGTGTCGTCGTCTGGTCCGGCTGGAGCACATGGTTTTCCAGAAGGAACGTCGCATCGTTGAGCAGTTCCAGCGATACCTTGCGGTCAGCTTTCAGCACAGCGCCGTTGATATAGATTTTCTCACCCGCCCGAAGCGACAGGCGGATTGCCGATTTGCCATTGACTGCCATCTCAGAGACCGTCCCGGATCGACCGCGTGATCTCGATCAGCGTATCGAAATCGTTGCTTTCACCCTGGCGGATGCGCTCGATTTCCTTGAGCACGAAAATGCCAACGGAGATGATTGCGGCCTTCAGCTCTTTCGGTAGCGCGTTTTCTTCCGATCCCAGATCATCGATGATCGTGGTCCAGAGACGCATTGTGAAATAACCGGCGTCGATGGCTTCGCGCGAACCGGCGCCATTGGCCTTGGCTGCTGCGAGCATGTCGATCGAACGGTCGAAAAGCATCCGTTCGCGTTCCTTGGCGCTCGCCATATCGTCATTCATGACATCTTCGTAGCGCAACTGATACATGTCGTCTCCGCCAGAGCGCCTTGTGATCTGATTAAATCAGATTGGCGCTCTAAATGGTTGTTCTTACGCACATCTTATCCGAAAACCGTTTCACACTTTTCGGGATGTGCTCTCGTAGTCATCATCTGCGCGGGTCGCCTCATGCTACCGCCGTTATGATGTTGCCCGCTTTATTTCAAATAGTTGAGCAGGCTCATGTTCTGGAGCTGAACCGTCAGCTGATACGAGGTTTCAATCTGCGTCTTCAGATTGTTGACGCGCGTCGCTGCCTCATAAGGGTCGACTTCCTCAAGATTGAGAACCGACTGGTTCAGGATCTTCTGCTGCGCCGTGATACGCGTTACCGCCTGCGAGGTGCGCGACTGCGCAAGACCAAGCGACGTCTGCTCGGATGTGGTCTCGGCAATGGCCTGCGTCGTCGTCTGCATGGCGTGGCCGGTCAGCGCCTGAAAGGCCGAATTGTTGAGACCGATGGTCGAAAACTCGGCCATCATCGTCAGCGACATGATGGTCTTGCGGAAACCGTCGGCATTGGCGCTGATCGATGTATCGGCGGTCTCGGTCGGCGAAATGCGGCTCTTGATCACCGTATCCGATGCGTCGGACCAGTTGGCAGCCCAATTGGCATCGTTGAACTGGTCGGCAAAATCGCCTTCCAGAAACGCGGACATCTGGTCGGCAGTGATATTGGCGACCTGAGGATCGTCGACGCCGAAACCGAAATGCGCCTGGAAGGCGTCGCGGATAGCGGTCTGCGCCGTGCCGCCATCAGTATAGTCGGCAATCGGCTTCACATCGGTATTAACGCCGGAATAGATATATTCGCCGTTATAGCTCGTATTGAGCAGGCCGGTGACGCTGTTGAGGATCGAACGCGCCGATGCGGCAATCGTCGCGCCGCTTTCGCTGGTGCTGGTCGCGCCGGTCAGGTTGGCGAGGAAGTCCTGAGTGTTGCCGATGATCGAGCTTGTCGCGGTCTGCGTCGTCGTCATCCGCTGCTGCACGAGATTGTTCATGTCGAGCAAAACAGTCAGCCGGTCATATTCCTTGCGCAAGGAAACGCTCTGGCCGGATTTCGTGCCAAGCGAAAGCCCGACATCGAAGACGGTTCCCGTCGTCGCTTCCTGCTGGGCCTTGACCAGATCAGCCTTGCCCTTGCTGACAAGCGCCCGAAGGGCGGAAGCTGCACCGTAGTTGGAAACTGATTGCGCTTTCATGAGCCTCACACCGCCGCGAGCAAATCGTCGAGCATCGAACTGACCGTCGTCAGCACGCGGCTCGATGCCTGATAGGAATGTTCCAGATCGAGGAGCAGCGCCATTTCGGTATCGATATTGACACCATTGGCGTTGGACATGGCCTGATCGGCCTGCGTCGCTACAGTCTGGTTGTAAGTATATTCGTTGTTGGCCGTCTTGCGCTTGCCTTCAAGCCAGCTGACCGAAGACGAACCGTAGTCGATCAGGCCCGTATTCGACTTGAGACCGGCCGCAGCGTCGAAGCTGAATGGCGTCGAAAACGCTTCATTCAGCGCGAGCAGACGGCCTGTGAAACCGGCAGCGTTTTCCGCATTATAGACGTAGTCGGCGCCATTTGCGCCGCCGTCGCGCAGATAATTCGGGCTGCCGCCCTGCGAGGTGACGAATGCGGACGAAACCTTGATCGACCCTGCAATCCCCGACGTCAGGCTAGCGCCCGGTGCAGCTGGCGAACCGGACCAGCTGAAAAGGCCGGTCTTGTCCGCGCCGCCATTACCGGACTGGTCCGATTCGGAAAACATGGAGACGAGGCCGCGCGCAATCTCATCGAGCTGCATCTGGTATTGCGGCGCAACCTGATCGCGCAATTGCAGAAGCCCGCTGAGACGGCCCGTGCCATAGGGCTGGTCGAACGTATCGTGGCTGAGCGGCACGCCATCCACCAGCACGGCATTGCCAGCCGTACCGGCAGTCAGGCTGCCTGACGGCGCGAAGGTCACCGTACGCGCCGTGGTTTCAAACAGCGTCACGCCATTATCGGCGAAGATCACCATGTCGTTGTCGCCGCGCGTCATGGTGGTGATGCCGAGTTCGCCCGAGATCTGCTTCAGGAACGCATCGCGCTGATCCAGCGCGTCCGACACGTCGCGCCCCGCGCGCGTGCCGCTGATGACGTCCTTGTTGACCTGTTCGAACTTGGACAGAAGATCGTTGATATTGGCGACCGACACCGCGATTTCGCTATCGGCATCCTCGCGCAGTGACTGCACCTGCTTGGTGCCGTCGTTCAGCGCATTGGCGAGCGCCTGCGCCGTGGATACGACGCTGTCGCCGAGCGACGAATTGGAGGGCGAGGCCGAATAGGTCTGGAGAGCATCGCGCAGATCGCCCATCAGAGCCGATGGCGAACCCGAATAATTGTCTGCGGAGTAAATCGACGAAAGGCGGTCGAGCCCGCTTGCGAGAGCCGACGAAGAGGCCGCCGTGCTGTTGGACTGGATGAAGCGATTGAACAGCGCCTCGTCCGCCGAGCGGGTGACATTCACATAAAGAGAGCCGTAAGGCCCTGAAACGAGGGAAGCGGTGCGCCGCGAATAGTGGGGATCGTTCACGCCAGCAATGTTGCGCGAAACAACCGATGTCTGCTTGGACGTCGCCGCAAGAGAACTCTTGGCCGTCGATAGAGCAGAACTGAGTGACATTCTTTTCCCCTCATGCAAATCGCGAACCGCGACCCGTAATCTAAAACATCGCATTTGCGGGAAGGTCGCCCTTCCCGCAAATGCTTAACTTATCTCTTCAGATTGACCAGAACGTCCATCAGTTCGGAGCCGGTCTGGAAGACTTTCGAATTTGCCGTGTAGCTGCGCTGGGCTTCGATCATGTCGGTCAGTTCCTGCGCGATATCGGCGTTTGATTCCTCAAGCGAGCCGGACATGATCTTGCCCATGCCATCGCTCTGCGGATAACCGGTCTTGACCGCGCCGGATGCTGCGCTTGGCGAGAACACGTTGCCGCTCACCACCGTCATGCGGTCGGGGCTTGCCACGGTTGCCAGCGGCAAACGATAGAGCACCTGCTGCGAGCCGTTTTCGTAAATCGCAACGACCGAACCGTCCGCACCCACGTCGACGCTTTGCAGCGAAGACGGCGCCTGACCGTTGATGGTGGCCTGCGAGATCGTGTAGTTGCCTGTACGCGCCGTCGATGCGCCGAGATTGAGGTCCAGCGTACCGCCATTGTAGCCGGTCAGATCGACCGAAACGTTGCCGCCGGAAACCACCGCGCCCGTTACCGGATCAAAGGTCAGCGTGCCGGTGCCGATTTCGACATTGTCGGCAGCGTTCTTGACCGAGACCGACCAGGTGTCATCCGCATTCTTGGTGAAATAGACGTCGAGCTTAACCGCCTCGCCGGCATTGTTGTAGGAGATCAGCGAGGTCTTGTGGTTATAGTCGCCAGCCGTTGCAGGCGGCGTATCGGTCGTCGGCAGGTTGACCGTGAACGTGCCGTTCGTGCTGCCGATTGCCGTCAGATCGGGCGCATTGACATTGACGATCGAAAGGCCGTTGAGGTCTGGCGCAACATTGCCGTCAGCCGAACCGAGCAGGTAATAACCAGCCGTATTGACCAGATTGCCATCCTTGTCGGGCACGAACGATCCCGCGCGCGTCAGATAGGTCGCGCCGTCCGCGCCCTGCACGAGGAAATAGCCGTTGCCGTCAATGGCAAGGTCGGTCGTCGACGATGTGGAGCGGATGCCGCCCTGATCCGAAATACCATAACGCACCGAGGTCAGCACGCTGCCGGAATTGTACTGGCCGCCACTGCTCGGCAGAACAAGCGACGAAAACTGCGTTTCAGCGCGCTTGTACCCGATCGTGCTCGCATTCGCGATATTGTCCGCGACAGCCGAGAGACGGTTTGCCTGAGCATTCATGCCCGAAACACCCGTCCGCATCATACCGTAGAGACTCATTGCCAGCTCCTGACATTTCTAGCCGAGAATTTTAGAACTTGTTACGATTCTAACGTGCCATGCTTGCGTGAAGCTGTAGCGTCGCGAGATTTTTGTTTTTTACCGGGACGCTGCGCAGCTTTTGAGAGACCGGAATCTGGCTCTAAACTGCGGCTCGGACTCTTACCGGGAACGGGGAACTCAGAACCTGGAACAAGCAAACCATTCAAAGAACGAATGGGGCACTACTCGATGCTGATGCAGTAGCCGAGGAAGCGCTTGGAATCGATGGGATCGAAGCCAAGCTGCTCGCGCAACTTCTTGCGCAGCTTGCTGATGTGGCTTTCCACGACGTTTTCTTCGACTTCACTGTCGAAGATGCCGTAGATCGCGCCGAAAATCTGCGCCTTGTTGATGCGGCGACCGCGATTGGCAATCAGATATTCCAGAATGCGGCGCTCGCGGCGCGGCAGCGGAAAATCGACGCCGTTGATCTGCGGATCACGTCCATCGGAGAAAACACGGATGGGGCCAAGATCGGTGCCGGTTTCCGCAACGCTCTGCGCGCCAGCCGCGCGGCGGCGGATCGCATTGATGCGGGCAAGAATTTCGCGGACATGGATCGGCTTGCGCACAACATCGTCAACCCCGGATTGAAAAAGCTCCAGCGTATGCTCGAGCGAGGGACGATCGTTGAGGGCGATGACGGGGGCCTTGCAGCGTTCACGAATTCGGGCAGGAAGACGATGCTGGGTTGCGCATTCCCCAATGAGGAACGCTTCGACGGCCATAATATCCTGCCGAGGAACGGTCTCTACCCATTCGTCGAAATCCGCCGGTGTGAAGCCCGTCGTCGTGATGCCTTCACGGCCAAACCATGAGGCATAGCCTTCAGTGACAATATCTCTGTCATCCACGACGACAATCATCGGCCCGCCTTCCGAATCAATATGTTAGCCCAAGCAAGACAGAGGTAACTGGCGGAGTGACTCGGCGACAATGGCAAGAAATTGCCCGCAATAAATTGGGAGGCATTTTAGCATTATCTAATTTATGGGGAATCGTGCAGATTGCATTGCACCTGGGAAGGATAGCGAGGCGACCCTTAACGACGCGTTAACGGCTCACGATCTTTTACGATTCATTACAATGGCTTAATTATTACTAACCTAAATTAGTCCCCAATCTGAAAGACAATCCCTGATTGTACAGTTGTAAACGGCGTGTATGCACCGTCGCTTTACAACCGTTAAAAATTTAATGATTCAGTAATGGTTCGGGGATGACGCCGATCACGCTCCGCAAAATATTTTTGCGTCTGGCGTCCAGTTTCCGAAGCCTGTCGCGACCATATTTGCCATGACCCGGCAGACATATCGCTTCTGTGCCGGGTTGTTGTTCGGGCCTGCGTGGTAGCGTGCGACGGCCATCGTCCAGTTGCCTTCACGGGTATGAAGCTGCTTCAGAAACCGGGCCGCATAATCGACATTCAGGCTCGGTATCAGCATGGACGCGACCGATGGAAATTCCTGCCCGTGATAGTAGTAGTTGATCTGCATGCAACCAAGATCGATCAGCTTTGCGCCCCCGGCGCGCACCTCGGTGAAGCGCTTCAGGGCAGCGCCTTGCGACGGGAGAAACTCTGCCTTGCCCTCGATATTCATCGCATAGGGTTGCAATGAATTCTTGCGCCCGGTCTCTGTCAGGCCGACGGCGTAGAGGATGCCGAGCGGCACTTCATAACGCGCCGAAGCGCGGTGCATTTCGCGCTCACAGACATTTTCAGCTGCTGCGATGCCGGTGCTACACAACCAGACCGCGACTGCGGCCACCAGTGCCTGCAACAGTGTCGCGCGCCGCAGTTTCGGAACCTGTCTGCTTGCCGGACCGGTCATGTCCCGTTTGGCTGGAATCGCCATTCTGCCTGCCCTCGCCGCTTGCAAACTGTGCCTGTGCCTGAGATTGCGCGCCATTGCGGCCATCGAAGCCGCCTTGCATATTGAAGGCCTGCTGCTGGCCGGATGATTGCTGTTGAGCGCCCGCCTGTTGCTGGCCAGCATTCTGGCTTGCAGCGGCGTGCTGTATAGCGCTTGGCGCGCTGCGGTCAGCAACTGTCACGGTGATACGCGCATCGTCACCGATACCTGCACTTTTCAGCGCTTTTTCAATCACCGAGCGGTCAGCGGAAAGCGCTTCGGCAGCCTGCGCCTTATCCGCCACAAGGTGCACTTCCACCCCATCCGGCACAACGCGGATACGCGCCGTCACTTGCCCCAGATCGACCGGGTCAAGCCGGATTTGCAATGTCTTCACCGAACCGAAGCTGCGTTCGGAAACCACCTGCACATCCGCCACCCGCACAGCCTGCTGGCTAGCGGCGGTTGACTTGCCTTCCGCCGGACCAACAGACTTGCTGGCAGCCTGCTGCGGCTGGAGGACACTTCGATCAGCGGTATCGGAATTAGCCGGCTGATTACCTGTTGGCTTGTCGCCTTTCAGGAGATCGGCAAGATCCGCTTCGGGCTTTTCGGTCGCCGTGTCTTGTTGTGCGCCGGTTGCCTCACCGGACGCGGCCTGAGCGGATTTGGAAGACGGCTTTGTGTTTGCAGCGGGCGCGAGATTTTGAGTTGCTTCGCCCTTGCGCTTCACGTCGTTCGCAGTGTCTGCCCCGACCTGCGCTTCCTTGCCTTCGACAGCGTCCGCATCCACGCCCTCAGCATGTCCAAGCGCAGCTTTTTCAGCCTTTTTCGCCAGATTTTCTGTGGCAGAATTGTGGCTTTCGCTGTTCAAACTGGGCATATTTGCGGCCAAAGAAAGGACATTCTGCGACACAACCCAGGATGAAGCCTGCGTTGAGGCATCTGATTTCTGCTCGTCCTGCTCTTCGGTCTGCGCTGTGTCGGCATCTTCACCCTTGGCGACGGGCTTGCCATGCGGCTTTTCCAGAAGCGCGCCGAACAGCTGCGACGGGTCGGAATTTTCCTGCCCATCCACGGCTGCCTTGCCTTGTCCGTTGGCCTGCTGGGGGGCGAGGCTGCGGGTCGGCGAAGCCATCCGTCCAGCCTGACCGAGCAAAATATCCACGCTCATCGAATGGTCTCCCCTAGCAAAGCGTCGATCTCGGCAAGCTTGCGCCGGGCATCGTCCATGGTCTTCTGCAAATCGTCTGTCGGCTGCGCAGGTGTCGGCTTCCAGCCCGCAACCGGCGACGAAACCGGTGCCGCCACAGGCGTCGCAACCGGCGTTGTGACAGGTGCTGTGACGGGCGCATCCGCTACCGCCATGCGCGGTATCTTGCGGTCATCCACGGCGGGTTCTGGCGCTGCTTTGGCTGGCGGCAGGGCGTCCGGCGCGCGGGTCACGACCGAGCCCACCGTCTCGGCGGCCTTCAACAGCTTGCGGTCAGGTTCCTGCAACCGATCAGGCGAAATCTGCGACAGTTCACGCAGGGCGTTTCCCGCCGAATCGGAAGCGACGCCGCTCGCCGCCGCATAAAGATTGGCGCGAGTCGGATCGGCTTTGAGATGGTCGGCGAGTTTGCGCGCCTCGGCAGACATGAAACGCGCCCGCTCGGTTTGACCGTCCACCAGAGCGCCGCGCGCGATCTGGAGATAGAGCGAATATTGCATCACCGGATCGGCGGCTGCGATCAACTTCACCAGTTCGGCATTGCCAATACGGTCATTGAGCTTGAGCGCTGCGCTGACGAATTGTCCCATAAAATCACGCATATAGGGCGAGCGGGGGAAACGCTGCAGATAGTTGCGCGCCAGCATTCTGATCTTTTCGGCATCGCCCAGCTTGGCGGCAATCGGCATCGAACGGCGGATCGCCGCTTCCTCGAACAGCGTGCCCGGTGCTTCGAGCCGCACCTGATCAAGCCGCAGCAGCGCCGTAGCCGGGTCAAAGGCTGTCATCTGGCTGGCAGTCACGAGCACGATGGAAGCTTTCAGCTCTGAAGGCACATCGGGCGACAGCGGAACGGAGAACAGCTTCACCACTTCGATCATCTGCCCGGAGGCATAGGCCAAAGCGCCCTTGACCAGCTCCTGCGGCACGACATCCGAATTTAGATCGACCAGAACCTTGCGCACCGCGTCAGGATTACCGCCATTGAAGAGATAGATAATCGCCGCATAGATGTTTTCGGGATTGTCCCAGGCTTCCTTCGGCGCGCGCGCCATATCGGCGCTGATGAAAGCCAGAAGCTTGTTCAGCATGACCACGGCTTCCGGCTTTCCGGCCACCACCTGATCCTGCAACATGCGCAGCGAACGCACGAGCTTGTAAGGTTCCAGCACCGGCAAGGTAGCGCCCGTGCTGCCACCCTGCTGCGCCTGCGCAAAGACATGCATGGGCGTTCCTGCCAGAGGCAGGCTCACGGTCAAAGCGATCATCAGGGAGCGCTGAACGAACCGCTTCATGGGGCGGACTTGAGGAAAATATCGATGCGGCGATTCTCTGCCGCATTCGGATCATTGGCGATTTTCGGCTGGCGGTCAGCATAGCCTTCGACGCGCAGCACCCGCTTTTCATCCAGCCCGCCGCGCACCAGCATGTAATAGGCCATCTGCGCACGCGCCGAAGACAGACGCCAGTTGTCATAGCTTGCGCTTTTGAACGGGCGCGAATCGGTGTGACCACTGATGATAACTTCGCCCGGCTGGCGGGAAATCACCTGCGCTATGCGTTCCAGCATCTGGACCACGCGCGCATCGGGCTTGGCAGAGCCGATAGTGAACATGCCATAATCGATCTTGTCGGTAAGCTGGATCATCACACCGCCATCAACGGGCACCACCGTCACATCTGGCATGGGTTCAGCCTTGCTGCCCTGCTTGGCCGCAGTGGACTTTTCTCCTTCCGCAGCCTTTTTCAGTTCCGCGATGAGCTGATCCTGATCTTTTGCAGGCGCCTCGGCTGGCTTTGCAGCCTCTTCCGGCTTCGCCTCTGCCGCTTCCGGCTTGGGCGGCGTGGAGGGAGCGGCATTTGGAGGCGTCAGCTCGTCGGCAGCCTTGCTCGACCAGTAATCCGGGCTGAACGGATCGCGATAGGCATCGCCGCCATCGGCACCAGTGGCGGGGCCGGATTGCGACGTGCCGCCATCGCCCTTGGCAGACTGATTCTGCAACACGCCGGTTTCATGCGCCAGTTCCGACAAAACCGCATAAGGCTCGCGGAAAAGCTGACGCTCCTCCTGCTCGCTTGGCGGCTGCACCTTGGTGTCGTTGATGACCTTGGTGCTATCATCGACCTTCTGGTCACTGTCAAAGCGAACCTTGCCGTCTTTCTCGTCAATGTCCTGCACGCCTTTCGGGCTCGACTGCCGGTCCATCAGCTTGACGGGATTGAAATAGCTGGCGACAGCCGCTTTGGTTTCCTCATTGGCGGCATTGATCAGCCACATGACGAGAAAGAACGCCATCATGGCGGTCATGAAGTCGGCATAGGCGATTTTCCACACGCCGCCATGGTGGCTGTCGTGGTCGTCATGCCCGCCACGGCGAACAATGATGATTTCGCGCTTGGTTTCGGGATCGATGCTCATTGGACCGCAGCCTTCAATTCTTCAAGAAGCGGCGCGATGCGCGTTTCCAGCACCCGTTCGCCAAAGGAAAAGGACAATTCATCCGACGCGTTTTCGGTAAACCGGCAGCCGGATGGCAGCAAAGCCGCATGATCGCGCAGCGGGGCCAGCAGCCTTGCCGGGCCGGCGATTTCCGGCGCTTCACCTTCCAGCGCCAGTGCTGCAATACGATGGGCAAATTCCACAACCGCGTCGTGCTCAAGCTTCCCGACGAGCAGCGGCGCCAGAATTTCGGCAATCTGAGCGGAACAGTTCTGTTCCAGCGCGGTCAGCGCTTCCGTCAGGCTGCGCGCCAGCAACAGCGCCTGCTCACGCGAAAAGGCGGCACGAAGATTTTCGATTTCCGTCTCATGCTCACGCAAAAGCCGGGCTTTCTCGGCTTCGTAAAGCGCTTCGGCTTCCTTGTGCCCTTCCTCGCGGCCAAGCGTGTGGCCCTGCGCGTGACCGGTCTCGAAGGCCGTGCGCTTTTCTTCCTCGACCGCAATTATCGCCGCCACTTCCGCCTGTTCAGCAGCGTCCAGCTTGTCGGCGAAATGGGGAGCCTTGGTCTCCTTGGCCCGTTCGGCTGAACGCGCACGCTGGACCGGCTCCTGCTTCAACGGCTGTGGCTGCACCGGGGCGGCGATGATCTCCACCGCCTCATCGGCAATGCGATGGGTCGAGAAATCAGGAAGATAACGGCTGAGAGGGAGCGCGCTCATTATCAGGCAGCCTCAAGCTCCGGTGCGTTGACCCGTTCGGCATGGACAGGCTGCTTCGCGGTGTTTCCGCCGATCCACTGCTTGAGAACCGCGGCGACGCGTTCTTCATCCATCTCGATCATCTGCTCCAGACGAAGCTTGGCAGGCATACGCATACGCTGGCGCAGATCGCTGAGGCTGGTCTTCATCTGATCGGCATAGGCTTCCGGCCCGCCGATAACGGCCTGATGACCGTCCGTGCCAGCCTGCGTGCCGACGAAATTCGGCGCTGCTATTTCACCGGCTTCGCGCACGGCGACTTCCGTGCCCGCTGGCTTGGCGGTCTGGTCACGCAGCAGCGGACGCAGGCCAAACCAGATCAGGAGACCGACGGCGGCGAGGATGGCCAGCGCATTGACGTAGCTTCCGCTCTGGCGCAGCAGCGTATCGGTCCATGGCGCCGAAACCGGCTCCATATCGGCGCCTGCCGGGTCGAGGAAGTTGACGGCGGTTACATTGATGACATCGCCGCGATCCGCATTGAGACCGGCGGCCGTTGCAACGAGATCGCGAATCTTGGTGATCTGCTGGTCAACGAAATTCGCAGGCGGCGGCGTGGTTCCGGCCGTTTGCAGCAGGCGGGCCTGATCGATGACAACGGCAATCGACAGGCGCTTGACGGAATAGCCGTCGCTGACGGTCGCAATCGTCTTGCTGTTCATTTCGTAATTGGTCAGTTCCTCACGGCGGTCGGTCTTTTCCGACGAGGTCTCGCCATTGCGGTTCTGAATTTCTTCCTGCGGAATGTTCTGTTCCACGCCGGTCGCGTTGTTATCGCGATTGTTGCGGGAATCGCCGCTTTCGCGCACCACGCGGACCGAACGTTCGACGCGCGATTCGGGATCGAAGGTCGTTTCGTTGATCTGGCGGCGGTCGGTATCGAGCGTTGCCTGCACGCTGGTCTGGAAATGGCCGAGACCAAGATAGGGCGACAGCGCCTTACGGATGCTGTCGTCGACATTACCGGCAACCTGCTGTTCCAGCGAGGCGGTCAGGAGGGCAGCGCCATTGGCGGCCTCGCCTGCGGAGGCCAGCAGACGGCCATTGGTATCAAGAACGGTGACAGACGATGCATCGAGCGACGGCACGGCGGCGGCCACGAGCTGGCGGATCGACTGCGCCGATTCGGCTGCAAAGCCGCCTTCCGCGCGAATGACCACCGAAGCGGACGGCTTCTGGTCGCCACGACGGAACGAGCCTTTTTCGGCCAGAACGATATGCACACGGGCGGCCTTCACGCCGCGAATCGCCTGAATGGTACGGGCGATCTCGCCTTCCAGCGCGCGCACACGGGTGATTTCCTGCATGAAGGAGGTGAGGCCTAGCGAGCCCATATTGTCGAACAGCTCATAACCGGCATTGTTCGAGGTCGGCAGGCCCTTTTCGGCCAGATACATGCGCGCGGTTTCGGCCTTGCCGATCGGCACCAGAATGGACGAACCATCCGACTTCACATCGAAGGGAATACCAGCTTCGCCGAGCGCCAGGCCCATGCGGTTCACGTCATCGCGCGACAGACCGACATAGAGCGTCTCATAGGATGGACGGCTGATATAGAAGCTCGTGTAGAGGATCGCACCCATCAAGGCAGCGCCCACAAGCCCGAGCGCAACAAGCTTGCGCACGCCAAGCTTGCCAAGCGTTCGCTTAAGTTGTTCGATCAATTGCTGGAAATTCTGCTGCATCGACACCACCGCCATCATGATGGATGCAAACTAGACCGCGAAGCTTGCGCGAAAGTGGCGGCTGATAAGACAAGTGCCTTTCGGTGTGAGAAGGCGCAACAACGAAGCGGGGCGCGGAATAAATCCCGCGCCCCTTTTCCGCCCAAAGGCATCCGGTCCGATCAGGTCGGTCCGGATGCGAACCCCTGATTTGCCTGAGAACTCGCGAGCGCCGGTGAACCGGCGCCCCGTATTGTCTACTCAGTTATCGATTAGCCGCGGAACAGCGACAGGATGTTCTGGTTCGACGAGTTGGCGATCGACAGAGCCTGCACGCCGAGCTGCTGCTGAACCTGGAGAGCCGACAGACGTGCCGATTCCTTGTTCATGTCAGCGTCGACGAGCGTGCCAACGCCCTTTTCGATGGAGTCCTGAAGACCCGACAGGAAGCTCTTCTGGCTGTCGATCTGCGACTTCGCTGCACCGAGCGTTGCTGCGCCGGTTGCGAGGCTTGCGAGAGCCGTTTCAACCGTGCCCAGAGCCGTCGTGATTGCAGTGTCGTCCGAGGTCGACGAGAAGAAGCCTGCGCCAACGATCGTGGCAACCATGGTCTTCGCATCGGTGTCATCAGCTGCAACGGTGATCTTGTCGACCGTAACCGTGGTGCCGGAACGGTTGTACGAAGCAACAACTTCGAGATCGTCCGTCGGGCCGTTCAGCAGGTTGGAACCAGCGTAGTTGGCGTTGCTGAGAGCCGAGTTGATGTTGGCAACCAGCGACTTCACTTCGGTTTCGATTTTGCCCTTGTCTTCTTCGCTTGCGCCAAGAGCCGAAACGAGCTTGGTCTTGATGTCGTCAACAGCTTCACGGATCTTGTTGATCGCGGAGTAAGCGGTGTCGACCTTACCAGCGCCGAGGCCGAGAGCGTCCTGAACAGCCGAGTTGGCCTTGTTGTCGGACTTCATCGACGTTGCGATGGACCAGTACGAAGCGTTGTCGGAAGCTTCACCGATACGCAGACCGGTCGAAATACGGTTCTGCGTGGTTTCCAGCGACTTGTTGGTCGAGGAAAGGGTCTGAAGAGCGGTCAGAGCTGCCGAATTTGTAAGAATGCTAGCCATTATTTTGCCCCTTGGGAAAAATCAAACTGAGGGACAGGCCGGACTTACCGGCATAGTGGAGCGGCATCATGCCTGTCTCCGCTTAAACGCGGAAACCCACCATGTGCCGATGTTTAAAACCCAAATGTAAAAGAAATACTAATTTATTCTGCCGAATTTTAACGAACACGCGGATTCTGATGCCGAATTTTACCGGGCGCTTTCGCAGCTGTACCAAATCGGGTCAGGAGAACGAGCGAATCAGGCTTCCAACCAGAATATTCCAGCCGTCGATCAGCACGAAGAACAGAATCTTGAACGGCAGCGAGATCACTGTTGGCGGCAGCATCATCATGCCCATGGACATGGTGAGCGTCGCCACGACCAGATCGATCACCAGAAACGGCAGCACGATCAGGAAGCCGATTTCAAAGCCGCGGCGCAGTTCCGAAATCATGAAGGCCGGAACCAGCACGCGGAAATCCACGATTCCGTCCTCGCCGGTGCGGAAAGACGGGTCGGCAAGGTCTTCGAACAGGCGCAGATCCTTGTCGCGCACCTGACCCATCATGAATTCGCGAAATGGCTGCGAAATTTCGGTCAAGGCGGCCTGTTGCGTTATCTCGTTACGCATCAGGGGCTGCACGCCATTGTTCCACGCGCGATCAAAGGCGGGCGCCATCACATAGAACGTCATGAACAGCGCAAGCGAGATCATCACCATGCTGGCAGGCGCGGTTTGAAGACCGAGGCCTGAACGCAGAAGCGAGAAGGCGATGGCGAAGCGCGTGAAGCTCGTCACCATGATCAAAATGCCCGGCGCGATGGACAGCACCGTCAAAAGGCCGAAAAGCTGGACGATCTGCCCGCTGGCCGCGCCGCTGCCTGCAGGCAGCAGATTTTCCAGCGTCAGCGCAGGCTGGGCCTGCTGCGCATGAGCAGCAACAGTGAATGCGAGCGTCAGGAAAACGCCGAGACCAAGGAGTTTTTTCATTCTACGACCAGTGCCGAAATAAAGACCCGGTCCACCGCGCCTTCCGAGCGCAGGCGCGCACGTTCTTCGAGATCGGCGCGCAGATACGCAAGTCCTGCCGCGCCTTGCAATTGCATGAGATTGACGCTGCGCAGGAAGCTCAGGAAATCATCGCCGACATTGGCTGCCATGGCCGCCGGGATTTCATGACCGGGCTTGGCGACCAACGAGGCCTCCAGCCGTACCCAGGTGTTCTGCGGAATGCCGAGATTGGTGACAATCGGCTTCAACGGCACGACCGCGCCGATGGAACGCGATTCGAAATCGCCCGGCTTCGGCTTGTCTTCCTTGCCCGTCGTCTTGGCGGTTGCCTGCTGGTCGGCGGAAATCATCCCGCCCAGATACCACCCGCCACCGGCGGCGATAGCTGTAAGAGCAACGACAGCCGCCAGCAGCCCCATCATGGAGCCCTTCGCCTTGCCGTCATTCTTGTCCAGTGCCGTGTCGCTCATCGATGCTCAACTTTGAAGCACATCCCGAAAACTGGGATATGCATGGAAACAAAAGGTCAGAAAGGCGAAACCTGATCGAGGATTTGCTGGCCGTAAGGCGGCTGCTGCACCTCGCTCAACCGTCCGCGACCGCCATAGGAAATGCGGGCCTCGGCGATCTTGTCGTAGGAAATGGTGTTGGAGCCGGAAATATCGCGCGGACGCACGACACCTGTGACATTCAGCACGCGCAGCTCATTGTTGACGCGCACTTCCTGCGAGCCGCGAATGATCATGTTGCCATTGGGCAAGGTGTCGGTAACGATAGCCGCAACCTGAAGGCTGATATCTTCGCTGCGCTTGATCGTGCCCTTGCCCTTGGCCGAGCTGTCCGAATGGGTGTTGATGGAACCATCCATGTCGCCGCCAGCGCCGGCACCGGTGCTGCTGCTGGTCTTGAACGAACCGCCAGCGCCATAAATGCCCTTCGACACACGCTCGCGGTCGGTCTTGTTGTCGAGATTGGCCCGATCATTGATGGAGATGATCACGGTCAGGACATCGCCCGGCTCGGCAGCGCGCGGATCTTTGAAGAAATTGGTCGAGCGCTGGTTCCACAGCGAATAATCCGGCTTGGCCGGACGCGATGGATAACCGTTATATTGCGGATTGTTCTGCATGCCGAGATTGGCGGCGACCGGCGACAGGTCCGGCGCACGACCGATTTCTTCCGGCTTCATGGCGCAACCGGCCAGAAGCGCCAGAACGGTGGCGGCGAAAATGGTCTTGTTCATGTTTCCTGTCATTGCACCGTATTCCCGGTTTGCGCCTGGGCGCGCTGGTCCTTCGCCGCTGGCGGCGGGGTCGTTGTGCGCTGCGAGCCGACGATAATGCGCGCAAGCTTCGCCGCCTTGTCTGGCGGCATTTCATTGAGGATGATGCTCGAAACGCGCGGATTGAGCTTGAGGATCAAGGCGGCTGCGGCCTCATCGCCGATCATCGCCATCTGGGCTGCCGCCGCGTCGGGCTTCATCTTGGAGATGATGTCGACCAGCGAATCCTGCGCCTTGCTGACGAAATCGTCGCGGCGCTTCAGCCACATCTCGTATTCCTTGCGCTTTTCTTCCAGCGCCTGCATCCGCTCGTCGACCTCGGCCTTGAGATCGGTGAGCTGCTTGGCCTGCAACGAATAGCGGGCATCGGCCGCCTGATTGTCGATGTTGCCGCAATATTTGCGGATTTCATCCAGATTGCCGAGATTTGCAGGCGGCATGGAGGCTGGCGTCGCAGAAGGCTGCGCATTCGCCTGCACGGCTGGCTGTGCTGCAGTTTGTGCCGCTTCCTGGGCCAATGTCGGCAAGGCGCTCGCAAAAAGGAGCGCCAGAGCCGAACCGCAGCGGATTGCCTGTTTCACCATCATGTCCGCTCTCATCCCCGGCTTCATCATTGCACCACCAGTTCCGCGTGAAGCGCGCCGGACGACTTGATCGCCTGAAGGATGGCGATGATGCCCGTCGGCTTCACACCCATCTGGTTGAGGCCCTTAACCAGATTTTCCAGATTGGCGCCGGTCAGAATCCCGATCTTGGCGTTTGGCTGGTTGACGGCGATATCGGTGTTCGGCTCCATCGCCGTCACGCCGTCGCTGAAGGGTTCAGGCTGCACGACCATCGGCGTTTCCGTCACGCGCACCGTCAGGCTGCCATGGCTGATCGCCACTTTGGAAATGCGCACCTTCGCACCGATGACCACGGTGCCGGTGCGCTCATCCACCACCACACGCGCCACTTCGTCTGTGGTGATCGGCAGGCCTTCCAGCTCCGCGAGGAAGCGAGCGGCAGGCACATTTTTCGGACGCGACAGGCGGATCGTCTTGGCATCGCGCGCCAGCGCCACGCCGCGTCCATAACGACGCTTGGCAAAAATATTGATCGTATCGGCAGTGCGCACGGCAGTCGTGAAATCGGGATCGCGCAGCTCGACGATCATCTCGCTGTCCTTGCCGAAGTTTCCGGCAACCTCGCGCTCGACGAGCGCGCCGTTTGGAATGCGGCCCGATGTCGGTACGCCCTGCGTGACGGTGGCGGCGTCGCCTTCGGCGGTAAAGCCGGAGACGATCATATTACCCTGCGCGACAGCGTAGATCTGATTGTCCGCGCCCATCAGCTGCGTCATGACCAGCGTGCCGCCCTGCAATGAGGTGGAATCGCCAATGGACGAAACCGTCACATCAATACGCGAGCCGGAACCGGCAAAGGCGGGCAGGTTGGCGGTTACAATGACCGCAGCCGTATTCTTCGAACGCGTGGAGTTGCGCGGCGCATTGATGCCGAGATTATCGAGCATGGCGCGCATGGACTGTTCGGTGAAAGGCGAATTGCGCAGGCTGTCGCCCGTACCCTTGAGGCCGATCACCAGACCGTACCCGACAAGCTGATTTTCACGCACGCCCTGAATGGTCGCGATATCCTTGAGGCGCGCCACAGCGCTGCCACGGCCAAGCTCCGCATAGGCCATCTTGGACGGATCGCCGCCTGCGCCAAGCCAATCGGCATCCGCTTCCACGGCGGTGCCGAAATCCTTCACGTTCTTGGCCGCCTCATCCGCCAGAACCGCAACGGGTTGAAGCGCGAGAGCCAGAATGGCGATCAGCGTAGCCCAGGTTTTTCTCACCGCATCCCCACTTGAATACGGCCATCAGCCAGCACCGTGCCGGGCACGATGACGCCGCTGTCGCTGTTGCGTACCTTGATGAAATCGCCTGCCGCCCCGGATTCCAGCGGAATACCGACGGCAGTGATAGTCATGACACCGGAATCAAACACCATCGTCACCGGCACGCCGCGCTTGACCAGCGACGGCTCTGAAAGAGCGGCAACGAGGATCGGCTTGCCGGCGATCAGCGTCTTGCGCGCGACCTTGCCGTCTGCCTGATCCACCGACAGCACATATTGCTGTGCGGCGGGCGCGCTGATGTAGAACTTCTTCTCGACCAGCGCGACATTGCTAACGACCTGTCCGGGATAAACGGTCGCCGAAGGCACGACGAAAGCGATGCGGTCGGTGGCGGAAGCTCCCGAAATCGCAGCAGCTGCAAGACCGGCCGCTCCGGCAACCGCCAGTGCGGCGCGTCTGAACCAGGCCCGGGCTTTGATGTCACTTCCTTTGGCGCGTTTCATGGCGATCACCGTTAGCGCATGTTCTTCGATACGGTCGCCGCCATTTCGTCGGCGGCCTGAATGACCTTGGAATTCATTTCATAGGCGCGCTGCGCCGTAATCAGATCGGTGATTTCCTTCACCGGATCGACATTCGATGCTTCCAGATAGCCCTGCTTGATCGAACCAAAACCCGGATCGCCCGGATCGCCCACCAGCGGTCCGCCGGAGGCTTCCGTTTCGCGATAAAGATTGTCGCCTAGCGGTTCGAGACCGGCTTCATTGGTGAAGTTCGCGAGCTGAAGCTGGCCGATCTGGTTGATCTGGATACCGTTCTGCTCCTGCACCTTCGCGAAGACCTGTCCGGTGTCGCTGACGGTCACTTCGAGCGCATTTTCCGGAACTACGATGCCCGGCTGCACGATATTGCCGTCGAGCGTCACCATCTGGCCGTCTGCATTCTTGTTGAATGCGCCAGCGCGGGTATAGAGCGTTTCGCCCGTCGGGCTCTGGATCTGGAACCAGCCCTGACCAGTCAGTGCCAGATCGAACGGATTTCCGGTCTGGTTGAAGCTTCCCTGAATATGCAGGTTGCGCACGGCTGCCGTCTGGACGCCGAGGCCGACCAGCGCGCCTTCGGGCACAATGCTCTCATTGGCCTGATTGGGGATGCCTGCCGTGCGCTCGGATTGGTAGAGCAGATCCGAAAATTCGGCACGCGCGCGCTTGAAGCCCGTTGTATTGATATTGGCTATATTGTTGGCGATCACTTCCAGATTGAGCTGCTGGGCGTTCATGCCGGTTGCGGCAATCGTCAGGGCTTTCATGGCGCGTCCTTGATCTGCTGAGCGTATGCGGGATGAAGCGGTTCAGTTAAAACGGTATCGTCGAAGCCGTTCTAACCATTTGTTTTTACGCATTATCCGACGCAAAACCGCTTCGCACTTTTGCTGGAAATGCTTTAAATCGACATACGGCTGATCTCGAGATAGGCCTGCACGATCTTGTCGCGGATCGCGATTGCAGTCTGAAGCGACTGCTCTGCTTCCATGACCGAGCTGACAACCTCGTTCACCGGCGCATTGCCCTTGATGCCCTGAATGGAGGTGGCTTCCGCCGCCTGCAATTTCTGGCCGACCGAATCCGTCATCTGCGACAGTACATCGCCGAAGGACGCGCCAGGCGCTGTCGGAACAGCCTGTGGCGCAGTCGTGGAAGCGGCAGAACCGACGCCATTCTCGGCGACGGTTTCGGAAAGGCGCGACAGGGCATTGCGCGCCGAAATGCTCATGATCGAGTCGTACATTATGTGCTCCTCAGGAGATCGATGGTCATCGAGATCAGCTCACGCGCCTGCTTGACGACCTGCAAATTGGCTTCATAAGAACGGTTGGCTTCACGCATGTCCGCCATTTCGACGACCATGTTGACGTTCGGGTAACGGACATAGCCGCGCTCGTCGGCGGCGGGATGGCTCGGATCGTATTGTTCGACGAAGGGCGAGGTATCCTTGCCCACTTCCGCAACGCGCACTTCTGCAGCGCCCGTGCCATGTTCCAGCTCGGTGCGGAAAGAAACCGTCTTGCGGCGATAGGGATCGTCGGTCGCCGTCTTGCCCGTCGACTGGGCATTGGCGATGTTTTCCGAAACGATGCGCAGACGTGTCGACTGGGCCGAAAGGCCCGAGGCTGCGATCTTCAGGGAATTCTGCAGAGCGTCGGAAGACATGGATTATCCCTTCGCGACCGACAGCATCATGCGATGGAACGCTTTGACGATGCTGGTGTTGAGCGAATATTCGCGGGAAATCTCGCCTGCCTTCATCATTTCCTGCTCGACATCGACGGTATTGCCCGAATGGGTTTCCTCGGTGATGTCGTCGGGGCGCAGGCGTGCGCCCGCGATGCCGTTTGCTTCGGCTTCAAGATGCTGCGGACTGGTCGCAGCCATGGTGAGCTGCGTCTTGTCCAGCACATCGGCGAAGGGCTGAACGTCGCGCGCCTTGAAATCCGGCGTGTTCGCATTGGCGACATTGCCAGCGACAGTCGCCTGCCGAACCGACAGCCACTGCACTTGCCTTGCGGCCAGATCGAAAAGATGAATGGAGCTCATGGAGTTTCCCGCCTTTACCGTTCGTTAATTTACGGGGCGGAACTTGCGTCAAGCTTGCGGAGGTTAAGGGAGTCGGGGAATAGGGCAGTAAGGGAATATGTTTTTTAGGAACGCTATGTCGGTGTGTGAGGAAGAGCACTGATAGCGCAAGACAAACATACTCCCCTATTCCCTTACTGCCCTACTCCCTACCTCCGCATCTCAATCACGTCGCCAGACGTCGTGGTCAATTGCCAGGTTCCCGAGCCCTGACCGATGGAAACAAGGCGGCTGCCATCCGGCAGCAGCGATCCCTTTTCCACGAACCAGTAGCCAGACGTATCCTCGATCATCGCCATGCCGCCGACGACTTCGCGCAGCGCGAAAACCGGCTTCGGGAAAGCCTGTCCGTCGCCGCCGCCTTCGCCGTCATTGCCAGCCCCTGTCCCCGGCAGACCCTTGCCGTTGGACATGACCGAACCGGTCATGGTGTTGTCGATATCCGCACTGGGGGCAACGCGATCCGAGGGGCGAAAGGACGGAAAGCGGCGCACCGTCTTCTGTTCCGAACGGTCCAGTGGATCGATGATCTTGCGCTCCGCCTTTTCGGCAGGCGCAAGCTCGATGCGCTGGAGATAGGTGATGAAAGGCAGCATGGCGCAACCGGCAGCCAGCGTAACCGCCGCAATCTTGAGATAACGGTCGACCTTGCTATGCGGTCTCTTGCCTCCCTCTTGCGCGGCGACGGTTTCCACTTCCGCTTCCAGATCGGCCAGAATCTTTTCTTCGGCGTTTTTGCGTCGGTTCTTGTTGCCCGTCATCATGGATTGGATGCCTGTTTTTCCCCGCGCAACGCGGCGGCGAGTTTCTGATAGGGATCGTCTGAACGCGGTGTCTCGGGGGATTGCTGCAAGGCATCATAGATGCGCGGAACGAGATCCACCGCCTGATCGAGAATCCCGTCATGTCCCTTTTGATACGCACCAATGGCGCGCAGATCGCGCGTTTCCTCGAAGCGGGCCACCATGCTGCGAAGCTGGCTGACAAGCTTGCGCTGTTCGGCCGTCCAGTTGTGCTTGGCGAGACGCGAAACCGAGCCCGGCACATCAACCGCCGGAAAGCGTCCCAGCGCTGCAATCGTACGGTCGAGCACAATATGGCCGTCCAGCGTGCCACGTATCGTATCGGATACCGGATCATTATGGTCGTCGCCATCGACGAGCACCGAATAGATGCCGGTAATACTGCCGCCTGAATCGGCGCTGCCCGGCCCTGCACGCTCCAGAAGTCGCGGCAGCTGGCTGAACACGCTCGGCGGATAACCGCGCGAAACTGGCGGCTCTTCCGCTGCAATCGCCACCTCGCGCGCCGCATGGGCAAAGCGTGTGACGGAATCGACAATCAGCAGGACATTCTGGCCGAGATCGCGGAAATATTCCGCGATGGCCGTCGCCGTATTGGGTGCGAGGCGGCGCATCATCGGGCTTTCATCGCCGGTTGCCACGACGGTGACGGTCTTGTCGAGATGGCCAGCCATGGTTTCTTCCAGCATCTCGCGCACTTCGCGTCCGCGCTCGCCGGTCAGCGCCAGCACCACCGTGTCGAAATCGGCAGCACGCGTCATCATGGCCAACAGCGTGGATTTTCCGACGCCGGAACCGGCAAAAATGCCGATACGCTGGCCGAAGCAAAGCGGCGTGAAAATGTCGATCACGTCGACGCCGGTGCGAAGCCCGCGATCCACACGGCCCCGGCGCAGCGCGGCCGGCGCCAGATTTTCCGACGCCATCGGACGCGGACCGGGCAGAAGCGCGCCCCTGCCGTCAATCGGCTGCCCCAGCGCATTGATCACCCGCCCGCGCCATTCGAGCGCCGGACGGATGCTGAGCTGACCTTCCTCGAAAACCGCAGCCCCCAATGAGGGAATGATCCGGTCATCGAAGGGTTTTACGAGAACCTGCGTATCCGCAACGCGGATGATTTCCGCAAGACTGGTGCCGCCCGCAGCCCGAATTGCTACCGCATCGCCAAGTCGCGCATCGCGTGACAGCCCGCGCACGGCGATAGCCGAGCGTGACACATCGCTGACCGTGCCGCCGATGCCGGATAAGGGCTTCGGTTCCACGGCCTGTTGACGGGTAAAGGCGGCAAGCCGCGCGAGCGGTAGATCTGGCGTCATCCGTTTTTGGAGCCCAGCGTCTTGATGGCGTCAGACACGGTCGCTTCCTGCTGGGTCAAAAGATTATTGACCTGCTCAAAGGCGCGGCTGACGCTGATGAGACGCGTCATCTCCGTCATGGCGTCGACATTCGAGCCTTCGATCATGCCCTGCACGACGCCAACGCTGTTATCGTCGAAAACCGGCGTTGCAGCCTTGTTGGGAATCACGCCGGAATTGCCCGCATATTTCAGCTCTGCATCGGCAGGAATGGAATAAAGACCAAGAGAACCGATCTGCGCGCCATTCTGATAGACCGCTCCATCGGCGGAAATCTTGGGCGCGCCGCCATCCGGATTGAGCATCATCGGCGCACCGCCGACATCAAGCACCGAATAGCCCATCATAGAAACCAGCTCGCCGGTCGCCAGCATCTTCATGCGCCCGTCGCGGGTATAAATCTGGCCCTGCGGTGTGTTGAGCGACAGCCACGCATCACCCTTGACGGCAATGTCGAGCGGGTTGTCCGTCTTGACCAACGGGCCGGGTTCCGTGCGGATATAGCTCTTGCCCGCGCTGGCAAAGCTCACATCGTCGCTTGCCTTTTTCGAGACAATCGAATCGAACTTGGTGCCCTCACCCCGGAAACCGACGGTGGAAACGTTGGCGACATTCTGGGCAATCGAATCCATTCGCCGTTCAAGGGTAATGAGCGAGGAAAGCCCGACATAGATCGAATTATTCTGCATGGATCAGCGACCGCCCGGCTTGAAGCTCTGCAAGGTGGTGAGAATATCGGTCGATATGCCGACCGACGACGCGCTGCCGAGCAGCAACGAGGCGATGGACGCCGGGCTGCTCGCGGTCGGATTGTTCATTTCATACATGGCCGTGAAGCGCGAAATGAGTTTCGACACGTAATCAGGATCAGACATTTTGGAAAAGTCGATCTTGGCCTCAAGCATCTTCGCCTGCTTGTCGACATCAGCATTCGACATGGTCGCAGGCCAGTTGAAAATCGTCTGCACGGTGGTCAGCAAAGCCTTGTCGCCGAGGATTTCATAGGCATTGGTGATGTTCGAAGCCTTGCGCTCGAAATAGAGCGCCAGACGCACGCCTTCGTTCTGCCCGCCCGCTTCGGTCTCAAGGGTCTGGCGCAGATATTTGTCCACAACACCTTGCTGTACATCGGTGCTTTGGGTCGCCTCGGCGCCCTTGCCCGCAAAGTCGAAAACCGTCGCGAATTCCTTGTACCGCTTGTCGGTCAGCTTGTTGGCCATGGCGTCATCGCTGGTGACGCCTTCTGTCAGTATCTTGCGCACGAAGGCCTTGGCATAGGCCATGTCTTCCAGACCGAACGCCTTCATCGCATAATTATAGAGGCGGGTGTCGGACATGAAATCGTCGATTGATTTCACATTGCCGATGTTTTCCTGGAAATAGGCCGTTTCCCGCGACACTACCGGTTCTTTCGAAACGCGCTGCAAAGACCGCGTCATATCCGACGCGATCAGGCGATAGCTCGTCATCGTATCGACCATATGCATGACCCCCTGCTGATAGTTCCATCCTTTATGCGAGACCAAGCTTGTCCGAAGCTGATGAAGCTCGGTGGCCGTCGGGCGATCATCGGCAAGTTTCGCGCAAGCCGCGCTGCCTATGTTTGATTCAACGAACTATTCTGCGGGAGTCTCGGGCTTTGGGCATTATCATTGGTCTCGCCATCACACTGGGCTGTATGCTGGGCGGTTTTATCGCCATGGGCGGACATGTCAGCGTGCTGATCCAGCCATGGGAATTCGTCATCATTCTGGGCGCGGCGCTCGGCACGTTCTTCGTTGCCAATCCGTTTTCGCTGGTGAAGGATACCGGCCGCGCCTGCATGGAAGCGTTCAGCAACGCCGTGCCCAAGCAGCGCGACTATCTCGACCTTCTGGGCCTGCTCTACAGCCTGATGCGCGAACTGCGCGCCAAGTCGCGCAATGAAGTCGAAGTCCATATCGACAATCCCAAGGAATCGCCGATCTTTCAGGCCTATCCGAGTGTTCTGAAAAACGAAGATCTCACCCACTTCATCTGCGATTATTGCCGCCTCATCATTGTCGGCAATGTGCGTTCGCACGAAATCGAAGCGCTGATGGACGAGGAAATCCACACCATCGCCCGCGACAAGCTAAAGCCCTATCAGGCCATGGTCACGATCTCGGAAGCCCTGCCAGCGCTTGGCATCGTTGCCGCTGTTCTCGGCGTTATCAAGGCCATGGGGGCGCTGGACCAGTCGCCGGAAGTGCTCGGTCACCTGATCGGTGCGGCCCTTGTCGGCACCTTCGCCGGTATCTTCTTTTCCTACGGTGTTGTCGGCCCCATCGCGACGAAGATCAAATCGACCCGCGAGAAGAAGAACCGTCTTTATGTCGTCGTCAAGCAGACGCTGCTTGCCTATATGAACGGCTCGCTGCCGCAGATCGCCGTGGAATACGGACGCAAGACCATCTCCGCTTACGACCGCCCGACCATCGATGTGGTCGAGCAGGAAACCATGGCGAGCGCGCCGACACAGCAGGCCGCATAAGATGACAACGTCCGAAACGGCCCCCGAATCGACCCTTGAAGCGACCACGTCGGAACAACACCGCAAGAATGACGTGCTGGCCGACAATCTGCTGCGCGCAGCCGGATTGTCCGGCGACGATCTGAAGTCGCTTGCCCATGTGTTCAAGGATGCCTCCACGCATTTCTGCGAGCGGTTGAAGCATGGTTGCGCGGCCGCTTTCGAGGTTGAAACCGGTGCGGTGGAAAGCGCGGACGACGCGGCTTTCTCCGCCATTCTCGACAGCGCAGCCATCATTGCGCCGCTCAAGGTGGAGCGCTGGGGCTCGACGCTTTATCTGACCGTCGACGCGCCGCTGGTCTTCTCGATCATCGAAGCCATGTATGGCGCGCAGGGTAATCTCGGCAATGTTGATGTCGAACGCCCGTTCGGCATGGTCGAACACAAGATTTCCGCCCTTCTCGCCGGTCATCTCGCCGGTGCGCTGGATCAGGTGTTCAATACGGGCGCCCTGTCGGGCTGGGTGGGTAGCGCGCAGTCGATGTTCGCCGCCGGTGAATGCGTCGACATCGCCGAATTCGACCGCACCAATTTCGAACGCTCGCGTCTTTTCGCCTGCCGGATCGATGTGACGGCTGCGGGCAAGACCGGCCAGGTGCATCTTCTGCTGCCACGCAGCACCCACAAGCCGATGCAGGATGCCGTCGCCGCTTTTCTGCGCCGCCCCATGAATCAGGCCGATCCGACCTGGGCCAAGAAACTGCGCAATGAAGTCAGCCGCGCCCGCATCGAGCTTGAAGCCTTCATTCAGCAAGGTTCGATGACGCTGGACGCGCTGTCCAAACTGGAAATCGGACAGGTATTGAAGCTGCCTGCCGACGCCATGGAGCAGGTGCGTCTGCGCGCTGGCAACCAGCAGCTTTTCAAATGCTCACTCGGCAAGTCGGGCATTCATTTCACAGTCAAGGTCGGCGACCCGGTCAATCAGGAAGAGGATTTCATCGATGAGCTTGTTGCTGGCTAATATTCTTTCCACGCTGATGGCTCTTGCTTCGCTGGGCGCGCTGATCGTTGTCGGTCGCAAGGCCAACGAAACGATCAAGCTCGGCAAGGTGCTGGCGCTGCGCGTCGCGGCTGCCTCCAATGGTCTGGAACGCGCCGTGAAGGCGATCCAGAGCGAGCGCACCGATCTTGTCGATGAGAATGTGAAGCTGGAAGCACGCCTTGGCGAAACGCAGCGCGTGCGCCGCGAGATGGAAGAAGCCATCGAAGAGCTGAACCGCTTGCGCAAGGCGCTGACCCGCGACATGCGCGAAGCGCGCACTGTCGCCGACAGTGCCGTTCGCACCCGCGAACCAGTCGTCGAGCAAAAAGAAAAGAATGCGCTGCCGGTGTTCGTGCATCGCGCGGTCCGCAAGGCAACCGTTGAAATTGCGGGGCAGGCATGAGCGCTGACAACAAGGACAAGAACATGCAGCAGGAACTGGACGAAGCCATCGAGGAACTGCGCGAAGAGAAGCCGCGCAGTGCACAGAAAGGTGCTTCCAAGCCCAATCTCGAACTCATCATGGGCATTCCCGTTGATGTGCAGGTGGTTCTCGGCGGTACGACCATGCCGGTGGCCAATCTGATGAAGCTCGGTCGCGGCGCGGTGATCACCCTCGACAAGCAGATCGGTGATCCGGTCGATATCGTCGTGAACGGTCGCGTGATCGCACGCGGTGAAGTCATCGTGCTCGAAGACGATTCTTCGCGTTTCGGCGTCAGCCTCACCGAAATCATCGGCAAGTAACGGAACGGCCCGGACATCTCCATGACCGACAAAGAGCAGCAAAACCTCGCTGAAGAAAGCGCCAGCGGCATCATCGATACGCTGAGCGGCGCGCAAAAGGCGGCAGCCATTCTTGTGGCTATCGGCCGCCCGGCTGCGTCGCGCCTTCTCAAGCATTTCAGCGCCGAGGATCTGCGCAAGCTTGCCGGTCATGCCCGCACGCTGGACCCGATCTCGCCGCTGGATTTCGAACAGCTCGTGAAGGAATTCGAGGATTCATTCGCCGAGGGCGCGCCGGTTTCGGAAGCCGGGCAACGCTTTGAGGGCCTGTTGCGCGATACGCTGCCGCAGGAAGAAGTGGATGCCGTGTTCGAAGAGCGCGTGCAGCCGCAGCTGGTGCAGGAATCGGTCTGGGTGCAGCTCGGTCGCCTGCCGGTCGACAGCCTGCAAGCCTATCTGGCCGACCAACATCCGCAGATCATCGCCTTTATCGTCTCCAAATTGCCGTCGGACCTTGCCGCGCGCCTGTTTGTCGCCTTGCCGCCGCAACTGCGCAATGCCGTGGTCCAGCGTTCGCTGCATATCGGCAATGTCGCGCCCGCCGCAGCCGAGCTGCTGGAAGATGTGCTGCGCCGCGATCTTCTGGGCCGCAGCGATTCCGGCCCGGTCAAAGCCCATCACGGCCAGATTGCCAATATCTTCAACCAGCTCGACAAGAGCGAGATGGAAGAACTGATGGCAAGCCTTGAGGACCTCAACCGCGACGATCTCAATCGCATCAAGGCCAAGCTCTTCACCTTCGAGGATATCGAGCGCCTGTCGCAGCGCGCGCGCCTGCTGCTCTTCGATGAAGTGCAGACCGAACAGATCGCAACCGCGCTGCGTGGCGCAGATGCCAAGCTTCAGGAACTCGTCCTGTCCTCGCTCTCCACCCGCGGTCGCCGCATGGTGGAAACGGAACTTGGCGCCGAGCAGGGCAATATCACCGCTCAGAATATCGCCGACGCACGCCGTACGATTTCGCGCATTGCTATCGACCTTTCCGAGCGCGGCATCATCACCCTCGACGCGAACGACGCTTCTGCCTGAGGCCGGTGTGACGCATGGCGGACGATACCGATAAGGAAAGCAAAACAGAAGAAGCGACCGAGCAGAAGATCCGCGACGCTTTGGACAAGGGCAACATGCCCTTCTCCCGCGAAACGCCGATCCTCGCTGGCGTCGCCTCGTTTCTGGTCATCGCCGTCTTTGTCGCCGCTCCCGCCACGACAAAGCTTGCCATGTTCCTGCGCGAACTGATCGACCGTCCCGAGGACTGGGTTCTCAACAGCGCGGAAGATGCAAGCCGCCTGTTCAGCGTGCTGGCGCTGGCGGTCGGCGCAGCACTCGTGCCCATCTTCATCATCATTCCGCTGGCAGGCATCGCGTCCTCCGCCTTCCAGAACGCGCCGCGCATCGTCGGCGAGCGTATTCGCCCGCAGGCTTCGCGCATTTCGCCACTCAAGGGGTGGCAGCGCATTTTCGGCCGCAGCGGTCAGGTGGAATTTCTGAAATCGGTGGCGAAGTTTCTCGCCGCCAGCCTCATCGTTTTCATCGTCTTCTTTCAGGGCAACAGCCTGTTCACGGACGCGATTGCGACCGAACCGAGCGCCCTGCCGGAATTCCTGCGCGAAAACATGGTGCGCCTTCTGGTCGCCAATGTGCTGGCAATTACAGCCATCGCGGCCTTCGACCTTGCCTGGTCGCGCATTCACTGGCGGCAGGAACTGCGCATGACGCGGCAGGAAGTCAAGGACGAGCTGAAACAGTCGGAAGGCGATCCGCTGGTCAAATCGCGCCTGCGCTCACTGGGACGTGATCGCGCCCGCCGCCGTATGATCAGCGCCGTACCGACCGCCACGCTGATTGTCGCAAATCCGACGCATTTCTCCGTAGCACTGCGCTACAAGCCGAACGAAGACGCCGCACCGGTGGTCGTTGCAAAGGGGCAGGATCTGATCGCGCTCAAGATAAGAGAAGTGGCCGCCCAGCACTCGATACCAGTCTTCGAGGACGTGCCTCTGGCGCGCGCACTTTATAAACAGGTGAATGTCGACCAGATGATCGCACCGGAATTCTATAAGGCCGTTGCCGAACTCATCCGCATCATCAATACGCGGCATACAGTACACTAATGGTATAGCTATGACTTTGCCCTATTCCCAAATATTATTGGCCTGTTCTCAACGATCGATGGTGACACGATGAAGAGTCTGCAATTTTCCAACGAACGTGAAGCGATCATCGCCGAGAACCTGCATGAAGTGGTGACGGAGCTGCGTCTCGTCGATCCAGCTGATTACATTGCCTTCATCCGCTGCGAGCTTTTTGCCAATATTGCCGATGTCGTCAGCTCTGCGACAGAGCTTTATTTCTTCCCCGGTACGCTGGAACTGGGCCATGGGGGTGACTATCGCTGTGACTGGCAATCGCCACCGTCGGTGGTGCTGGATATGGAATTCCGCAATCAGGGCGTCTATGCCTATTTCCGCCTGATCCTCACGGACAAGACGGCTGGCGTGGAATTGAACCACATCACCTTTGAAGACGCAGATCAGGACCCCGCAAACAACACGGCGCGCCTGCGAAACGCTTTCCGCGAGGCCAGACTGCCCCTGAAGAAGCGGGCTTAAAGCATTTCCAGCAAAAGTGCGAAGCGGTTTTGCGCGGGACAATGCGGGCTTGAAAAATGACACCGGACGCGAGCAAACGCATCCGGTGCCATCAAGCAGTTTAAGCGGCTAGTTTATTTCCAGCGGGGCTGACCGCCCCGCGTTCGGAAATGCAATCAATAAAACAAAATAAATCAAAATAATCAGCGCTTCCGGTCTATCCGGACACATCATGACCGGCCCGTCACCGAGCCGGCAATTGCTGAATTACATAAGATGCTCAGTGCCCGGCATTTCAATAATGCCAAGCGACAGAGCGGTCGCCACAGCCGAAGTACGGTTGGAGCAGTTCAGCTTGATTTTCGCGTTTTGCAGATAGGTCACCACCGTCCAGCGGGCGATGCTGAGAATATCAGCGATCTCGCCGTCGGTTTTGCCATTGGCCGCCCAACGCAGGCAATCCACCTCGCGCGGTGTGAGCAGGCTTGCCACCGAGCTGGCGTCCTTATGGCCGCACAACGCATTGTGGATCACGCCAGACACGCTGAGCAGGCGCGGACGCAGCTTGGTCACAAATTGCTCACGATCCTCATCCTTGTCGATCTCGAACGAGAACAGCGTGCAGCCGGAAGCGCCTTTGGGATTGCGCGCGGAAACGGCAATGAAAATATTGCCGAGCCCATGCTTTTCAGCGTCCTGCAGCAGTTCCGCAACCGATGGGCAGATATTGGCGTCTTCCTGCAGATCATGCACGATGCCGCTGCCGTCGTTGGAGAAATAGGGCGCATCTTCCTGAAAGATCGGATCGATGGCGAAATAGTTCTTCGTCGAATAGCGCGCCGACCAGGCGGTCGGAACGGTCATCACCAGCGTCAGATCGTTGGAATTGAGCTTGGCGCACTCATTCATGCGGCCACGATAGGCGTGCATGATGTGCCGGCAGCCGACTTCATCGCGGATGCGGGTCAAAAGTGTGAGCGTATCGCTCTGAAATGCTGCTCCAAAAAAGGTCTTCTTGAAATTTGGAAAATGAATCAGGTCAAGAGTCATGCGAAATATCCTTAAGAATCAAGCCGCTTAAGCTTTCGGTCCGTCGCCTTATGTCCTGCTGGCGACTATGTTTCGAATCGCGCCCGACAAACTGCTTAATTGTTTATAAGTGACAAAAAAAATACGCCTCATGGCAACTCGCAATTATTGTGCCGCAAGTTGTTACACACAAGAACAGAGTGAAAATAAGGCACAGTTTCAAAAAGCTTGTTCCCAATTGGAACAAATAAGCCCTTAACTAGTCTTGCCGTAAGCCCTGAAGAAGAAATCCACCGCCGTTTCCACATTTTTGCGGATGGCTTCGTCTGATGGCTCGTCGGCAATCACACCGAAGAGACGCGGGCGATAAAGCCCGGCCAGAAACAAATCGGAGAGCTGGTAGGCGACCCGATCAACGTCGAACGGCTCCAGAACGCCATCCTCGATCATCTTCTCCAAATAGACGGCCATGGCGACCAGACTGCGCTTCGGACCCCTGTCATAGAAACGGGCGGAAAGCTCCGGCTTGCGCTCGCTGACGCCCAGAACGATGCGCTGCGCGCGAATAGCGGTCGAAGACGTAATCAACGTCACCAGCGCAATGCCGAACTCCGTTAGTTCCTCACGATTGGAGAAACCATTGTCCAGCTTGCCGATCAGAGTGCTGAACATGGTGTGGCGGTAGTGTTCGCACAAAGCGACGAACAGGTCTTCCTTGCTGTTGAAATAGACGTAGATCGTGCCCTTCGACACGCCCGCTTCACGGGTAATATCGTTCATGCTGGCAGCGTCGAAGCCCATGCGCAGGAATACGCTTTGCGCGCCTTCCAGTATCTGGCTGCGCTTTGCGGGGTCCTGACCGGCGCCAAGCCTCGTGCGTCCGCATTCCATTTCAGGCGCGCATGCAAGCGTACTGGCTTTGAACTTTTCTGACTTTGCCAGCTTTTCGGATTTTGAGCCCGTCTTGACGAAATTGGCCGCAACTTCACCCGCATCATGCCGATCCAGATCAGGCGTGGTGAGCGTATCGGGGCTTCCTTCGGTATGCCGTTCGGGCTTCATATCACAAACTCTTATACTTTTTTCGAACCGAGCGGTTCGATATCACTTGATATGCGCATCTTATTGGATTATGTCAACATCGAACCGAGCGGTTCAATCCACTGGATGTGCAGAAAGTTTCTCCTATGACTGCCAAGAAGTCTGTAGATCAGGCCGATATTCGCCAGTTTCCGACGGCCAAAACCTTCACGCCGGACGAAGCTCCGGCGACAAACGATGCACCGCAGAACGAGAGAACGCAGCCCCACGCTGTACCCAATGCGCGTCCACAGGAGACGCCGCACAAGGGAAACGTGAAAGGTGGCGAGAAAAAAGGCTTCGGCAAGCGCGTTGTGCTGCCGGGTGTTTTGATCGTCGCTGTGGCCGCAGGTCTCTGGTATGGCTATGATTATTGGACCGTAGGCCGTTTCATGGTTTCGACCGACGACGCCTATGTGCAGGGCGATATCGCGTCCATTGCACCGAAAGTTACGGGCTATATCGACAATATTCCGGTCGTCGCCAACCAGCATGTCAAGGCTGGCGATGTGATCTTCCAGCTTGATTCCGGCGATTATCAGATCGCTCTCGATGAGACGGAAGCCAAGCTTTCCACGCAAAAGGAAACGCTGGCCCGCATCGTCGCGCAGACGACCGCAGCCCAGGCTACCGAGCAGCAGGCCGAAGCCCAGAAGCAGGCGGCAAGCGCCGTCCTGACCAATGCACAGTCCACCTTGACGCGCGTGCAGAAACTGCACGACACGCGTTTTGTCGCTCAGGCCGATCTCGACACGGCCCAGTCGTCGCTCGACCAGGCACGCGCCAATGTCGCCAGCGCCGATGCGCAGATCGCTTCCGCCAAGGCGAATATCGCCGTTCTCAATGCTCAGTATAAAGAAACCGACAGCGGCACGAAATCGCTAGAACTTGCTCGTGACAAAGCGGCCCGTGATTTGGCCTTCACTACATTACGCGCACCGTTCGACGGCGTGGTCGGCAATCTCTCCGGCAAGAAGGGCGACCTCGTATCCGCTGGTCAGAAGATCGCAGCACTGGTGCCAGTCGGTCAGCTCTACATCGACGCCAATTACAAAGAAACGCAGCTCGCCCATATCAAGACCGGCGAGACAGCGCATATCTATGTCGACGCCATCGACGGTACCAAGTTTGACGGCAAGGTCGTTTCGGTTGCCCCGGCATCGGGCGCGGTGTTCTCGCTTCTGCCGCCGGAAAATGCGACCGGCAACTTCACCAAGGTGGTGCAGCGCGTGCCGGTCCGTATCGCCATTCCGCAGGATGCGCTGGACTCCGGCAAAATCCGTGCAGGTCTGAGCGTTGTCGTGGACATCGATACGCGTACCGCCCCTGAAGACAAGTCGAACTAACAGTTCGACGATACGATTGTCGCATGGATAAGCAGCGGCGCGGCTTTTGAGTTCCGCGCCGCCTTCTCTTCCAGAGCGGTTCCTGTTTTACGGAATCGTCAGAACCGCTCTCGTTATTTTTACGCATTATCCAACGCAAAACCGCTTCGCGCTTTTGCTGGAAATGCAGTCTTGTTTCGCACCGCATTATCCTACGCAAAACCGCTTTGCACTTTTGCTGGAAATGCTTCATTCCGGAGTGCGCCGTCATGGCCGCAGACACGACAATGGGGCCTATGGCCCCGGCGGATGACCGCATCGACCCCAAAAAGGCTGTCGCCTTTCTGGCCATGGTCTTCGGCATGTTCATGGCGATTCTCGACATCCAGATCGTCTCGGCATCGCTTTCCGAAATTCAGGCAGGACTGAGCGCAAGCTCCGACGAAATCTCGTGGGTGCAGACGTCCTATCTGATCGCGGAAGTCATCATGATCCCGCTGTCCGGCTTCCTCGGGCGGCTCTTGTCGACGCGCGTGCTGTTTACGCTTTCGGCGGCAGGCTTCACACTGGCCAGCATGCTCTGCGCCACCGCGACGAACATCGATCAGATGATCGTCTATCGAGCCATTCAGGGCTTCATCGGTGGCGGCATGATCCCCAGCGTGTTCGCGGCGGCCTTCACCATCTTCCCACCCTCCAAGCGCTCCATCGTCTCGCCGATGATCGGCCTCGTGGCCACGCTTGCACCGACCATCGGCCCAACGGTCGGCGGCTATCTCAGCCACGCCTTTTCCTGGCACTGGCTGTTTCTGGTCAATGTCGGCCCCGGTATTCTGGTCACCATCGCCGCCTGGAACCTGATCGACTTCGACGAAGGCGACAGCTCGCTTTTGAGCAAGTTCGACTGGTGGGGCCTTGTCGGTATGGCTGCCTTCCTCGGCTCCATGGAATATGTGCTGGAAGAAGGCCCGCGCAACGACTGGCTTCAGGATCAGGCCATCTTCATCCTGACCATTGTCATGACGGTCGGCGGCATTGTGTTCTTCTATCGAGCCTTCACATCCGAAGAACCCATCGTGGATCTGCGCGCCTTCAAGAACGTCAATTTCGCGTTCGGCTCGCTGTTTTCCTTCGTCATGGGCGTCGGGCTTTACGGCCTCACCTATCTCTATCCGCTCTATCTCGCCAGCGTGCGCGGCTATGATGCGTTGCAGATCGGCGAAGCGCTGTTCGTCAGCGGTCTTGCCATGTTCTTTACAGCGCCGGTTGCAGGTTTCCTGTCCAACCGCATGGACCCGCGCCTGATGATGATGATCGGCTTCCTCGGCTTTGCCGCAGGTACATGGATGGTCACCGGCCTGACCGCCGACTGGGATTTCCACGAATTGCTGCTCCCGCAGATCCTGCGCGGCTGTTCGCTGATGCTGTGCATGGTGCCGATCAACAATCTGGCGCTGGGCACGCTGCCGCCTGCCCTGCTGAAGAACGCATCGGGTCTCTTCAACCTGACGCGTAACCTCGGCGGCGCTGTTGGCCTTGCCGTCATCAACACCATCCTGACGCGCCGCGGCGACATGCATTATGACCGGCTTGCCGAACATGTGCGCTGGGGCAATGCGGAAGCCGAGCAGATGGTCGCCAACCTGACGGCGAAATACAATGCCGCCGGTCTCGACGGCCCGACTATCGCAATCGCCAAATTGTCGGGCATGGTTCGGCAACAGGCAACGCTCCTGTCCTTCATCGACGTGTTCTTCATCCTGACGATGATGTTCTGCACGCTGGCTGTCTGCGCGATCCTGTTGCGCAAGCCCAAGCAAGCAGGCGGTGGCGGCGGCGGTGGGCACTAACCCGTCCGGCGGATCGGAAAAAGACACCCTGAAAGCATCCTCCCAAGCTTTCATACGAAACCCGAAAGGTTCATAAACCTTTCGGGTTTTTTCGTTTGAGGGGATGGAAAACACAACCACGCCGCGAGCAGGCAAATCCTTGTCGTAGCGGGAACAGCTTCCGCCCAAAATGTGACAACCGCGAAACTTCTGTCACATTTCTTGTCATAAAAATGACCCTTCCCCACAGGGATGAATTGCTAAGCTACTGAAAACGTGTTTCACTTTCTGCTGTTGGCAATTTGTGACAAGCAGCAAACTGTCATCCAACCGTCATGTCGGGCGGGTAACGGGTAGGCGGGCTCCGGAATTGGCCGGGGGCTTTCGTCGACCTATATTAGGGGAGTCAAACAATGCTTAGCTATACAGCGCGTCTGCTGTCGCTTTCGACCGCTATCGCCGTTGCCGGAGTTTCCATCGCCGCTGCCGCGCCGTCCGCCGAACTGATCGCTGCAGCCAAGGCAGAAGGCGAACTGACCACCATCGCACTCCCGCACGACTGGTGCGGCTATGGCGAAATCATCCAGAGCTTCAAGGACAAGTATGGCCTCAAGGTCAACGAACTGAACCCGGATGCCGGTTCGGGCGATGAAATCGAAGCCATCAAGGCCAACAAGGACAATAAGGGCCCGCAGGCTCCGGACGTCATCGACGTCGGCTTTGCTTTCGGCACCTCGGCCAAGAAAGACGGCCTGATCCAGCCTTACAAGGTTTCGACCTGGGACGAAATTCCGGATAGCGCCAAGGATGCCGAAGGCTACTGGTACGGCGACTATTACGGCGTTCTGGCCTTCGAAGTGAACAAGGACATCATCAAGGACGCTCCACAGGATTGGGCTGACCTCCTGAAGAGCGACTATGCCAATTCCGTTTCGCTCGCTGGCGATCCGCGCGTTTCGGCACAGGCGATCCTCGGCGTTCACGCGGCCGGTATTGCTGCTGGCGCAGAGCCGGGCGAAGCCGCTGGCAAGAAGGGCCTCGAATTCTTCAAGGACCTGAATGCAAAGGGCAACTTCGTTCCGGTTATCGGCAAGGCCGCATCGCTGGCACAGGGCTCGACGCCAATCGTCATCCGTTGGGATTACAACGCGCTCGCCGACCGCGACACGCTGAAGGGCAACCCGGAAGTCGACACCATCATCCCGAAGACGGGCGTGATTGCCGGCGTCTACGTGCAGGCCATCAGCGCCTACGCACCGCACCCGAACGCTGCAAAGCTCTGGATGGAACACATCTATTCGGATGAAGGCCAGATCGGCTATCTGAAGGGCTACTGCCACCCGATCCGCTTCAACGCGATGAGCAAGGCTGGCAAGATCCCGAAGGATCTGCTCGACAAGCTGCCGGACGCTACTGCCTATGAAAAGGCAATCTTCCCGACCCTGGAACAGATTGACGCCGCACAGGCAACGATCACCAAGGAATGGGACAGCGTCGTCGGCGCCAACGTCAAGTAAGCGACTTCGTTCGTTTCTGACGATGGACCTGTGAAAAAGGTGTTGGACCAGCCGGGCATCTCCCGGTTGGTCCAATTCCGATTTTCCCGTTTTTTGGCCTCTACTCGACGGATCTGTCGTGTATCTTGCCTGTTTCCGCATGCAGCGCGTGCGAAACGAACAGCCGAAGAAAGAGCGCATGAGTTCAGTAGCCGATACAGCAGCCCCAGCCAGTCCGGTCGGTAGCGTTCGCAAACGCCGACTACCGTTGACATGGCTTGGCGTGGCGCCGTTTTTCCTCTTCGCCATTCTCTTCCTGATCTGGCCGACGATGTATCTCATCATCGGCGCGTTTCAGGACCCGGCGGGCAATTTCACGCTCCAGAACATCAACGACCTGTTCCAGCCGCAGATCATGAGCGCCTACTGGATTTCGATCAAGGTCAGCCTTGCATCGGCCATCGGCGGCGCAATCATCGGCTTCTTTCTGGCCTGGGCCGTGGTGTTGGGCAATCTGCCGTCATGGCTGCGCCCGACCGTTCTGACCTTCTCCGGCGTGGCGTCCAACTTTGCGGGCGTGCCGCTCGCCTTCGCCTTTCTGGCGACACTCGGGCGCACTGGCTTCGTGACGATCCTGCTGCGTGAGTGGTTCGGCTTCAATCTCTATTCGACCGGCTTTAACCTCCTCAGCTTCTTCGGCCTGACGCTGACCTATCTCTTCTTCCAGATCCCGCTGATGGTGCTGATCCTGACGCCAGCGCTGGACGGTCTGAAGAAGGAATGGCGCGAGGCTTCCTCGATCCTCGGCGCAACCAATGCGCAATACTGGCGCATGGTGGCCTTCCCGATCCTGTGGCCAAGCCTGCTCGGCACGACGCTGTTGCTTTTCGCCAATGCCTTCGGCGCTATTGCAACCGCCTATGCGCTGACCGGCTCGTCGCTCAACATCGTGCCGATCCTGCTCTATGCGCAGATCCGTGGTGACGTTCTGCATAACCAGAATCTTGGCTATGCGCTGGCGCTTGGCATGATCGTCATCACCGGAATATCCAATCTGATCTATATCTGGCTGCGTATGCGCGCCGAAAGGTGGCAGCGATGAAAGGCTCGACGGCTCAGAAAATCGGAGCGTGGATCGCCTTCTTCATTGGCGCGGTCTACTTCCTCGTGCCGCTCATTGGCACGTTCGAATTCTCGCTGCGCATGCGGCGCGGCGAGTATTCCTTCGACGCCTATCGCGTTGTCTTCACCGATCCGAATTTCCAGGCAACCTTCGGCTATTCGATCCTGCTGGGTATTTTGACCATCATTTTCGGTGTCCTGCTGGTTGTACCGACCGCCTATTGGGTGCGTCTGCGCCTGCCGCAATTGCGCCCGGTGATGGAATTCATCACTCTGATGCCGCTGGTCATTCCGGCCATCGTCATCGTGTTCGGCTATCTGCGCATCTACAACTCGTCTTCCTGGCTGCCGTTCACCGCATCCACGCGTGCAACCGACGTGCTGTTGATGTTTGGCTATATGACATTGTCGCTGCCTTACATGTATCGCGCGGTCGACACAGCCATGCGCACCATCGACGTGAATACGCTGACGGAAGCCGCCCAGAGCCTTGGTGCAAGCTGGCCCACCATCATGTTCAAGGTCATCTTCCCGAATGTTATTTCGGGCGTGATGAGCGGCGCCTTCATCACCTTCGCCATCGTCATCGGTGAATTCACGCTGGCTTCGCTTCTGAACCGCCCGGCCTTCGGACCCTATCTCCAGCTGGTGGGCGCCAACCGCGCTTACGAACCGTCTGCGCTGGCGATCATTTCGTTTGGCATTACGTGGCTGGCGATCATCATGTTGCAGCTCGTTTCGCGCCTCAATAAATTCAAGACAACCGCCGGGTAACGTTCATGGCTTTTCTCAATATCAAGAACCTGAAAAAGAGCTTCGGCGCCAATACCGTCGTCCACGATTTCAACCTCGCCGTGGAAAAGGGCGAATTCGTCTCCTTCCTCGGGCCATCGGGTTGCGGCAAGACTACCGTGCTGCGAATGATCGCCGGTTTCGAAGATCCGGATAACGGCTCCATCGAGATCAACGGCACCGACGTGGTCGACCTCAAGCCGAACCAGCGCAATATCGGCATGGTGTTTCAGGCCTATGCACTGTTTCCAAACATGACGGTCGCGCAGAACGTTTCGTTCGGCCTGCGCGTTGCCGGCAAGCCGAAGGCGGAAATCGACGCCACGGTGAAGGAAATGCTCGGCCTCATCCGCCTCGACCATCTGGCGGACCGCTATCCCTATCAGATGTCCGGCGGCCAACAACAGCGTGTGGCGCTTGCCCGCGCGCTTGCCACCAAGCCGCAGGTACTGCTACTCGATGAACCGCTCTCCGCGCTTGATGCCAAGATCCGCATCAGCCTGCGTGAGGAAATTCGCACCATCCAGCAGAAGCTCGGCATCACGACGGTTTTCGTAACGCATGATCAGGAAGAAGCGCTGTCGATTTCCGATCGCATTGTGGTCATGCATGAAGGCCGCGCCGACCAGATCGGCTCGCCTTTCGACATCTACAACCGTCCGGCCTCGCGTTTCGTGGCGTCCTTCGTGGGCACGCTCAATATGCTGGAAGCTTCGGTCAGTGAACCGGAGAAGAACGGCATCGACCTCGACGGTCGCATGATCACCGTGCGCGACACGCTTGGCCATCATCCAAAGGGCAAACCGGTGACGCTGGCGCTGCGCCCTGAAGCCATCAGCCTTGAAGCGCGCAAGAGCCACGACACATCGCTGGATGCGACGATCGAGGATGTGCATTTCCTCGGCTCCGTCATCCGCACGCGCGTGGCGTTGGGCAAGAACCGCCTGTCCTTCGACACGTTCAACGATCCGACCCACCCGCCGCCGCAACGCGGCGACAAGGTGACCGTGCATTTCGCGGCACATGATCTGCTGGTGCTTGCAGACTGAACAATAAAAAACCCCGCGTAAGCGGGGTTTTTTATTTTGTCGCTCCGTCGGAAAGATCAGACTACCTTTTCCATTTCCGGCAGCACAGTGAAGAGATCACCGACGAGACCATAATCGGCAACCTGGAAGATTGGCGCTTCTTCATCCTTGTTGATGGCGACGATAACGCGGCTGTCTTTCATGCCTGCCAGATGCTGGATCGCGCCGGAGATGCCGACAGCGATGTAAAGCTCCGGTGCAACCACCTTGCCCGTCTGGCCAACCTGCCAGTCGTTCGGCGCATAGCCCGCATCGACTGCTGCACGGCTGGCGCCAACCGCCGCACCGAGCTTGTCGGCAACCGGCAGGATCACTTCCTGGAACTTTTCAGCCGAACCAAGTGCACGACCGCCCGAGATGATGATCTTGGCCGAGGTCAGTTCCGGACGATCCGAAGCCGACAGCGCATTGCCAACAAAGCTCGACAATGCCGGATCGGCAGGCACGGTTGCACTTTCAACCGCAGCCGAACCACCGTCGCCCGTCGCCTGGAAAGAGGCGGTGCGCACCGTGATCACCTTCTTGGCGTCGGTGGACTGGACGGTCTGGATCGCATTGCCCGCATAGATCGGACGCTTGAACGTATCCGCCGATACGACTTCCATGATTTCAGACAACTGCATCACATCGAGAAGTGCTGCAACGCGCGGCAGGATGTTCTTGGCCGAAGTCGTCGCCGCAGCGATGATCGTGTCGTAATTGGCGGCCAGCGCCACGATGAGTGCTGCCGTTGGCTCGGCCAGACGGTTTTCCAGCGCATCGCTTTCAGCCAGCAGAACCTTGCGCACGCCTTTCAGCTTGGCGGCTGCATCGGCTGCCGCCTTTGCGCCCTTGCCTGCAACCAGAATATCGACATCGCCGCCAATCTGGGCGGCGGCCGTCAGCGCCTTTGCCGTCTGGTCCGAAAGGGTTGCATTGTCATGTTCGGCAATAAGAAGAATAGCCATTGTTTCTGTCCTTAATTCATCCGGTGCCGGAAACCTGTCAGGCCCAATATACACACTTGGCGAAAATGGTGGGGCGCGAGAACCGGAGCGGAGCGTACTTTTGGTACGTGAGCACCGGAAGCGCAGCGACACGCCATTTGCAGACGGGCCTCACGGGTTTCCCTTTAAATGATGCCGTCGGCCTTCAGCTTCTCGACCAGTTCAGAGACCGAACCAACCTTGACGCCAGCCTTGCGGCCACCCGGTTCTTCGGTCTTCAGGACCTTCAGGCGCGCCGTGATATCGGCACCGAAATCGGCAGGCGACTTCTCGTCCAGCGGCTTCTTCTTCGCCTTCATGATATTCGGCAGCGATGCATAGCGCGGCTGGTTCAAACGAAGATCGACCGTGACAATCGCCGGAAGTTTCACATCGATGGTCTGCAGACCGCCATCCACTTCGCGCGTCACCTTGGCCGAACCGTCACCCAGTTCCACCTTCGAGGCAAAGGTTGCCTGGCTCCAGTTAAGAAGCGCCGACAGCATCTGGCCGGTCTGGTTGGCATCGTCGTCAATGGCTTGCTTGCCGAGGAAGACGAGGTCCGGCTTTTCTGTATCAACCACGCCCTTCAAGACCTTGGCGACGCCAAGAGGCTCGACCGTCTCATCGGTCTTGACCAGGATCGCGCGGTCCGCACCCATGGCAAGGGCCGTGCGCAGTGTTTCCTGCGCCTGTGCCGGGCCAACCGATACAGCCACGATCTCCGTGACCTTGCCAGCTTCCTTCAGGCGGATCGCCTCTTCAACCGCAATCTCGTCGAACGGGTTCATCGACATCTTCACATTCGAAAGCTCAACGCCAGATCCGTCGCCCTTAACACGGATCTTTACGTTGTAATCGACGACACGTTTTACTGCGACAACTGCCTTCATGGGGCTAACCTTTCCTTGCAGCGAACCGGATCGTCGTGACGATATATCGGAGCCGGTTCGCACTAACTATTGGACGGACGATCAGAGGCGCGCGCGCTTGGCTTCCGGATCGTATGGCGATTCCTCGATCACGCGGGCCTTGCGCCTCTCACCCAGAACCGGGATTTCCAGTTCCGTGCCCGGCACGCCAAGCTCGACCGGCAGCAGCGCCAGCGCGATATCGTGCCCGAACGTGTAGGAATAGCTGCCCGAAGTGACGCGACCCACCAGCTTGCCATCATGGTAGACACCCTCGCTGGTCAGCGTGCTGGCGCCATCGGTTTCAACCGCAAGCGTGACGGAGCGGCGCTTGATGCCGCGTTCCTTTTCCTCGACCAGCGCCTGCCTGCCCATGAAATCGCCCTTGTCGAGACGGATGAAGCGTTCGAGGCCGCTTTCCCAGGCGCTCAGCTCGGTGTTCATGTCGCGGTACATGGCGCGATAGGACTTGTCGAGCCGCAGCGATTCCAGTGCATGCAGGCCGATAAGGCGCAGGCCGTGCTCCTTGCCGGATGCAAGCAAGGCTTCCAGCAGATGCCGCTGATAGGCCAGCGGATGATAAAGCTCCCAGCCCAGTTCGCCTTCATAATTGACGCGCAGCAGGCGCACATCGCTGGCAAGGCCAACCGTTCCAGACTTGATGCCGAACCACGGGAATGCTTCGTTGGACAGATCGATTTCGGTGAGAGACTGCAGCACGTCGCGCGCCTTCGGTCCGACAATGGTGAAGCAACCCCGATCATTGGTCACATTGCGCAGGGTGACGCTGCCGTCCTTCGGCAGCAACTTCGACAGATCGTCAAAGTTCCAGCGTTCGGCGCGCGGGGTGGAAATCAAATAGAAAGTGCCGTCATCGAGACGCGACACCACATATTCCGCCTGCACGCCGCCCTTCTTGGTCAGATGATGCGCAAGGTTGACGCGACCAATTTTCGGCAGGCGGTTGGCGAGAATGCCGTCGAGCCAGGCTTCCGCGCCGGGACCGCTGACCTCGAATTTGGTCATCGGCGTCATTTCGACGAGGCCGACTGCATTGCGGACCGCTTCGACTTCCTCGCCGACATATTTGCCCTTTTCCGTCCAGCGCCAGCTGTACTGATCCTTGGCCTCGACGCCCTTAGGCGCGAACCAGTTCGGCATTTCCCAACCATTGAGGCAACCCCAAACAGCACCCAGTTCAGTCAGGCGGTCATAGGATGGCGCGGTTTTCTGTGGGCGGGCAGCGGGCATATCCTGTCCCGGATAATGCTGCTCGGCATGGGTGCCCCAGGATTCGCGCACCTTCTCGCGGGTCCAATTCTTGTTGGCGTAATCGCCAAAACGACGCGGATCGAGTTCGGACGTATCGATACTGTTGCCGCCCTCGACGATACGCTCCGAAAGATAATAGCCAATAGCACCGCCCCACAGGATGCCGCCCGGAACGCCTTCGGCCAGCCAGACATTGTCCAGCCCCCAGGCCGGACCGACCAGCGGCAATTCATCCGCCGTCATCTGGAACGGCCCGCGCACATTGGCCTTGATACCGACGCGACCGAGTGCGGGAACCATCTCAATGGCCTGTTCCCAATTCCACGAAACGGAATCGAAATCCTCTTCCAGAAGATCGGCGCCGAACCATTCCGGCACGCCGTTTTCAGCAAAGAGCTTCAGATGTTCCGTCTTCTCATAAGGGCCGAACATCAGCCCATCGCCTTCCTCGCGCAGATAGCCCTCAAAGCCCTCATCGCGCAGGATTGGCATTTCCGGCAGGCCCTGACGCTTGCGCTCGATCACTTCCGGCACTGCATCGGTGATCCAGTATTGATGGATAATCGGGATCGCCGGAATGTCGAGGCCGAGCATCGCCCCGGTCTGGCGGGCATAATTACCCGTGGCCGAGATGATATGCTCGCAGATGATGTCGCCCTGATTGGTCTTCACCTTCCACTCGCCGCTTGGCAGACGCTCGAAACCGTTGACCTGCGTGTTAAGATGAATCTTCGCGCCTCTGTCGCGTGCGCCCTTGGCCAGCGCCATGGTGACATCGGCAGGCGCGATATGACCGTCATCCGGGTGATAAAGCGCGCCCAGCATGTCATGATTGTTCTCAAGCAGCGGCCACAATTCACGGGCGCGTGCCGGGGAAACCAGCTCGGCGCGCAGGCCCTGCACTTCGGCGACGCTCATATAGCTCTTGTACTCGTCCAGCCGGTCGCGCGTATTGGCGATGCGCAGCTGGCCGCATTTGTGCCAGCCGACATGCTGGCCGGTCTCGGCTTCCAGACCTTCATAAATCTCGATGGATTTGTTGATCATGCGGCCGATATTGATGCTGCGCGCATAGGACGGGATCAGGCCTGCCGCGTGCCATGTGGAACCGGCGGTGAGCTGCGTGCGTTCCAGAAGAACGACATCCGACCAGCCCCGCTTGGCCAGACCGTAAAGAATGGAGGCGCCGACGCAACCTCCCCCGATGACAACCGCGCGCGCATGAGTCTGCATTCCTAGTTCCCTTCCAGTATATGATTTGGAGATTGCCGAAGCGTCGCTCCCGGCGACAATACGGGCTCCTTTGTGCGTTACATTACAGAGGGTTCTGCGCCCTGTGAGCTTGATAAAAAATCCGCGAAGATATAACTTCAGATTATGCATAGACTCCGCTCGCTCATCCCCTCGGCCAATTACCTCTTCGTGTTTGAGGCGGCGGCCCGACGGCTGAGCTTTACCGCGGCAGCGGAAGAGCTGAATGTCAGCCAGCCAGCGGTGAGCAAGACGATCAAGCTTCTGGAAGAAGCCACCGGATTGAAGCTTTTCCGACGCGAGCGCAGCCGTCTGGAACTGACGGCGGAAGGCCAGCGGCTTTATCGCGAAACGCAGGAAGCATTCGACCATCTGCACATGGTCATCTCGTCCATGCGCAAGAAACACTCGCGCGATATCATCCGCGTGTCGTTCTCGGCATCCTTCGTGCAGCTGTGGCTTTTGCCACGCCTGAAAGGGTTCAAGGAAAAGCATCCGGATGTGGCGCTGCGCATCGAAGAAAGCAGCCGCGACGATCAGGATCTGCTCGAAGAAGATATCGACGTTTCGGCGCGTCTGGGGAGAGGCAAATGGCCGGGCATCCTCGCCTGGCCCTTCGTGACGGAGGAAGTCTGGCCGGTTTGCAGCCCCTCATATCTCAAGGAGCGCGGACAGATCGAGGAAGCGAGCGATCTTCTGAACCACACGCTGCTGCATTTTGAGGAGCGCCACCGTTCGCGGCTTGGCTGGCGCGAATGGCTGGAACGTTCCGGCGTGCAGAACCCGCGCATTGAACAGGATTTCGTCTTCACCGACGCGCTCAGCTCCATCGAGGCTGCGGTGCAGGGGCAAGGCGTAGCGCTTGGCTGGAAACACCTCGTCCATGATCATATCGTGGCCGGACGGCTTGTGCCCGCCACGCATATTTTTCATCGGTCCGGCGATACGATCCATCTCGTCATGCCCGCTCAACGCCCGCCAAAGCGGGGGGCTGAACTGTTCCGCGACTGGCTTCTCGAACAGGGCGCAGACGCGGAACTGGATATATAGGCCCTCGGCCTATTGCGCGAACACCACCGTCTTGTGCCCATTGAGCATGACGCGGTTTTCCAGATGCATCTTCACCGCCCGCGCAAGAACCCGGCTTTCGATATCGCGCCCGGTGGCGACGAAATCTTCCGCGCTCATGGAATGCGTGACCCGCTCCGTTTCCTGCTCGATGATCGGGCCTTCGTCGAGATCCGGCGTCACATAATGCGCCGTTGCACCGATCAGCTTCACGCCGCGCTCGAACGCCTGATGATAGGGCTTTGCACCCTTGAAGGATGGCAGAAACGAATGGTGGATGTTGATAATCTTGCCGAACAGGCGGTTGGAAAGCTTATCCGACAGCACCTGCATATAGCGCGCAAGGACGACGAGATCGGCCTGCGTCTCACGTACCAGATCGATCAGGCGGGCTTCCTGCTCGGCCTTGTTGTCCTTGTTCACGCCCCAGGCATGATAGGGAATGCCCGCACTTTCCGCCGTCTCGCGGCTGTCTTCATGATTGGAGACGATGGCGACGACCTCGGCATTCAGCCAGCCGACGCGGATCTGATAGAGAAGATGCAGCATGGCGTGATCGAATTTGGACACCATGAGCACGATCTTCGGCTTGCGGCTGGCATCGGCCACCGCGAATTTCATGCCGAACCGCTCGCCTGCCGGTTTCAGTGCATGCTCAATCGCCTCACGCGACATGCCAAGCGGCGCGCTGAAAGCAATACGCATGAAAAAGCGGTTGGTCAGCCTGTCGCGAAACTGATTGCTTTCCACGATATTGCCACCGATGGCCGCCAGTTCCGTGGTGATGGCCGCCACGATGCCGGGCTTGTCATCGCAATCGAGCGTGAGGACAAAAAGGGCTGGTTCGACGGCGGCGACAGAGCGCACCTTCGCGGGCATGTCGTTCATGGTGGTTCCTTAAGACTGATCAGTCGTTCTTGGGAGGCTTTCCGAAAGCGTATTCACCGACCTTCGGCACGAAATGCGGGTGCTGATAACCGGCAGGCTTGTCACCGACCGAAACGCCGGTGTTGAGAATGCCCGCCTGATAATCCGGCGCAAAAAGCGAATAGGGATAAGTGGACTGAAGGGCGCTTGCAGCCTCCAGTCTGACGCGCAACTCATCCGGAATTGTGAATGCGAGCGCGCCCAGATTGTCGTCGAGCTGTGCAAGCTTGCTTGCGCCGATAATGGCTGCCGCAATGCCCGGCTGTGTCACCACCCAGTTGAGGGCTACCTGCGCAATCGGCTTGCCCATAGCATCTGCAACCTCGGCCAGCGCCGTGACGATGCGGGTGTTACGTTCGGTGAACAGCCCCAGCCCTTCGGCATTGTCGCGGTTCAGGCGGCCTTCGCCGCCCGCGCGATATTTGCCCGACAGAAGCCCCATGGCCAGCGGGCTCCATGCGGTGATGCCAAGGCCGAGATTTTGACCGAGCGGCACGAATTCCTGCTCGATGCTGCGCTCGACCAGCGAATAGGGCAGTTGAAGGCTGATCGGCTGCGAAAGCGCATGCGCTTCCGCCCAGGTTTGCGCCCGCGCTGCATACCAGGCAGGCACGTCGGAAAGGCCGCAATAGCGGATTTTACCCGCGCGGATCAGATCGTCGAAGCCGCGCATGACTTCTTCCACAGGGGTCATTCCGTCCCAGGTATGCACCATATAGAGGTCGATATAATCGGTCTTCAGCCGTTTCAGCGACTGGTCGACCGCCCGCATCATGTTCTTGCGGCCATTGCCGCCGGCATTGGGATTGCCCGGATGCAGATTGTTCGAATATTTGGTCGCAATCACCACGCGATCCCGTGCGCCCGCTTCCTCGACAAACTTGCCGACCAGTGTTTCGCTGAGACCCGCGCCATAGGAATCCGCCGTGTCGATGAAATTACCGCCCGCTTCCAGATAACGGTCGAAAATAGCGCGCGCATTGCCCTCGTCGGTGCCCCACGACCCGCCGATCCCCCTGATCCCGGCATTGCCGAATGTCATCGTGCCAAGCGCCAGACGGCTGACACGAAGACCGGAACGACCGAGAAGGAAATAATGATCGAGCGCCATGGCGGCACCTCCGCAATATGCCAAAATGCAGGTTGTTGCGGATGCGGCGGTCAGCCGCCGCATCCTATCGTGATGATGAGATTACTCGATGAGCTTTGGCGCACCGGTGTCACCAGCGCTTTCATCGAGACCGTAGGACTTCAGGATTTTGGCAATCGTGCCGTCCTTGTGCATTTCCTCGATATTGGCGTCGAGTGCAGCACCGAAATCCGTCGCGCTCTTGGCATAAGGCAGGCTTGCCTGCGCCGCTTCCTTGGTGGCACGGATGCGCGGATCGGGCTGCGCAACCTCGACCTTGATATCCTTGAGCGTACCATTCTTGGCCGCATAAGCGCCGGTCGAATAACCATCGATGCCGATGTCGATGCGCCCTGATGCAAGATCCTGATGCATGTTCACGGAGTTCGGGTAAAGGCGCAGTTTTGCACCCAGAAGTTTCTTGGCATCGGTGACCCAGAGGTAACCCTGAACGGTGCCGACATTCTTGCCGACCAGTTCCTCAACGGTCTTGGCGCCATCCTTGGAATAAAGACCCATCTGGTCCTTATAGAGCGGATAGGAAAGGTTCATCACCTTGGCGCGTTCGGCGGTGCGATACCAGTCACCGGTGGTGATATCGGCCTGACCCGACAGCACATACTGGATGGCCGCAGCCGGATCGACGGCGACCGGCTTGACGGTCAGGCATTCGCGCTTGGCGAATTCGGTGGCGATATCGCCATCGAGACCCTTCAGCTTGCCGCTCTCATCCATGAAGGAATGCGGTGCATAGGTGGTGACGGCAATCGTCAGCGTGCCCGGCGTGATGGTCTTGAACTCATGCTTCGGCTTGCAATCCTCTGCGAACGCTGCCGAAGACAGGCCCATGAGCAATGCGGCGCCGAGAACACCTTTGCGTATCATCCCGTTTTTCATCTTCTACTCCCCTTTATTGTTGTGGGCATTTATTGTTGCGTTGGGTTTTATCGGGTGGCGTAAGCGGATGAGCGCTTCTCCACATAGGAAACGATCCATGCTGCCGGAATGCAGATCGTGGCATAGAGCAAGCCGGCCAGCAGCAAAGCAGGCATATAGCGGAATGTGTTGGACCCGATTTCGTAGGCATTGCTGACGAGTTCCGGCAGGGCGATCGTGAAGCAGAGCGACGTGCCCTGAAAAATCAGGATCGCAAAGCCCAGTAGCGCTGGAAGCGCCACGCGCAGAGCCTGCGGCAGCAGGACAAAGCGCAGTTCGTCAAGCGCATTGAAGCCCATCGCCTCTGCCGCCTCGCGCTGGCCGTGATGGATGGATTGCAGGCTCGCGCGGATGATCTCGCTGGTATAGGCCCCCGTGTTCCAGGCCAGCGCCACCACGGCAGCCGAAAACGAAGTCATCGTCAGACCGGTCGCAGGCAGGCCGAAATACATGAACTGCAACAGCACCAGCGCCGGAGCGCCGCGTCCGATCTCGACCAGAAACAGGCTCAGATAGCGATTGAAGCGCGATTTTGCACCGACGCCCAGCGCCAGCAGAAGCCCGAGCGGGATGCCGATGGCGAGGCTCAGCGCCGCCACCTGCAAGCTGACTTGCAACCCGCCGAGCAACGCGGGCATCCATTCGTAGAATTCTTCAGAGGTCGGGAACATCAGCGCGCCACCTTTGCTCTCAGATAGCTGTCGGCAGAGCGCGACAGCCACGCGACGGGGAGGCTCAGGAAGATGTAGAACAGGCCGACCAGCGCGAAGACCTCGATGCCCTTGAAGGTGAGCTGCGACACCTGATTGCCCCGGAAGGCGAGATCCGCGACACCGATGGTCGAGGCAACGGCGGTTTCCTTCATCAGCCCGATCAGATAGCTCGCCGCCGATGGCAGCGCGACGCGAAAGGCTTGCGGCGCGACCACATCGACCAGCGTGTGGCGCGTGCCGAAATTCAGCGCCGTCGCGGCTTCCCACTGGCCATGGTGAAGGGAGGCCAGCGCGCCGCGATAGATTTCAGCCATATTCGCCGATGCGATCAGCCCAAGACCGATCAGCGCCGCAATGAAAGGATTGATCGGCATAATGCCCATGCCAATGCCGAAGAAGATGATGAAGAGCCAGAGGATCGGCGGCAGAGCGCGCACGATCTGGATCAGCACAGCCGCGATCCACCGTACCGGCGCGAGACGCGCCTGACGCGCGGCGAGAAGCGGGACGCCGAGAATGCAGCCGATTGCGAAGGAACCCAGCGTCAGCGCTATGGTCCATGGCAGGCCGCTCAGAATGAGGAGAACATTGTCCGCTGTCATCGGTCATGCACCGCACGAAGAAACCGCTTCGTGCGTTCCTCTTGCGGATTGCGCATGACATCCTTCGATGCGCCCTTCTCGATGATGCGCCCATCGGCCATGATCATGACCGTATCGGAGACATTTTCCGCAAAGCCCATTTCATGGGTCACCACGAGCATGGTCATGCCGCTTTCGGCAAGCTCGCGCATGACGGCAAGCACTTCAAGCCCCAGTTCAGGATCGAGCGCCGAGGTCGGCTCGTCGAACAGCATCACCTGCGGATTGAGCGCCAGCGAGCGCGCGATGGCGATGCGCTGCTGCTGACCACCGGAGCAACGGCCGGGATATTGTGTCGCCTTGTCAGCAAGACCGACACGTTCGAGAAGCTGGATCGCCCGCTCCTCCGCTTCGGCCCGGCTGCGGCCCAGCACGCGCTCCTGCGGCAGGCTGACATTGCGCAGAACGCTCATATGCGGGAACAGATTGAACGACTGGAACACCATGCCAACCGTATTGCGCAACTCTTTCAGCTGCGCAGTACGCGGCGCCTGAGTGGCGTCGAGTTTCACCTTGCCGACCGTCAGGAGGCCGCCATCCGGCCTTTCCAGATAATTGATGCAGCGCAAAAGTGTGCTCTTGCCCGAGCCGCTGGGACCGATGATTGCCAGCACTTCGCCTTGCGCAACTTCCAGATCGATATTCTCAAGGACGAGATGCGCCCCGAAATGCTTGCTCAACCCCTCAAGGCGTATGAGCTTCGATGCGGAGGCAGGCGCATTTGCCACGCCAGCAGACCCTGACACCAAAGTCGGTCGCATTGCGTTCAATAACCGCACTCCCCTTTTTTATCATTCATCGCGACAGTCCCATCTTTACGCGGATGCGGGCCGGAAATGCCTGCAAGACACGCTGGATCTATGCTCGTTCTGGCGGAACCTTGATTATTTATTATGCCGCCGACGTTCCCTTTATCTTCATCACGATAGTGACCGCTGGAAAGATTACAAAGGCAAAAAATGTCTACAACTTCATAACTCTTAGTTATGAGGTCATGCCTCTGGTTACAGATCCTTGCCCAGCCGCAACGCGTCATAAATGGCCGCATGGGTGTTACGGGCCGCAACAGCATCGCCAATCCGGTAAAGCTCGAAAGCGCCTTGCGCATTTCTGACAACGGCCTGCTTGCGCCCTTCGATCAGGGCGTCGTAATCGACCACGCCGAGGTTGCGGGACTGGGGCTTCAGCTCGAAATACAGCGCATCCATCGGCCTTGTACCGTCATTGATGACGATCTGGTCAAACTCGCGTTCGCTGACGGGCGCGCCATAATCGCTGCCAATCCGCGCAATTAGCCGGTTGCCGTCGCGGTGAATGCCTTCCAGACGATAGCCGACCGTGAAGGTGACGTCCTTCTTTTGCAGGCTGCGCATATAGGGCACGAGATTCATGCCCATAACTTCCGGTGCGAATGTGCGGTCGGCGGTCATGATCTCGACTTTGCCGCCCGCATTGGCGATGAATTCCGCCGCCTGTAGCCCGGCATGATCTCCCGCCTCATCAAAGACCAGCGCATTGGTTCCCGGGCGCACATCGCCGGAAATGATATCCCAGGCGGAAACGGCAAGCTCGTTGCCCGCACCAAGCAGGCTCATTTCCGGCATGCCGCCGGTCGCGATGATCGCCACATCCGGCGCTTCCGCCGTTACCGTGTCGGCCTCGGCCCAGGCATTGAAGCGGAAATCGACACCAAGTTTTTCGCACTGCGCCATGCGCCAGTCGATGACGCCCATCATCTCGCGCCGACGCGGGCTCTGCGCCGTCAGCCGCACCTGACCGCCCGGCTGGCTCGCCGCCTCGAAGACCACCACCTTATGGCCGCGCTCGGCGCTAACGCGCGCGACTTCCAGCCCCGCAGGACCAGCACCGACCACCACTATGCGGCGGCTTTGTTCAGCCTTGTTGACCACATGCGGCATCGAGGTCTCCCGACCCGTGGCGGGATTATGAATGCAATAGGCTGCACCGCCCTGATAAATCCGGTCGAGGCAGTAATTCGCGCCGACGCAGGGGCGGATTTCCTCTTCCCGCTTTTCAAGGATTTTGCGCACGATATGCGGATCGGTCATATGCGCGCGCGTCATACCGACCATGTCAAGCTTGCCGGATGCGATGGCATGACGCGCCGTTGCCACATCCTGAATCTTGGAGGCATGAAACGTCGCCATTCCGGTGCTGGACCGGATTTCGCCCGCGAAATCCAGATGCGGCGCACTTGGCATGCCCTGAATGGGAATGACGTCGGTCAGACCGGCATCGGTTTCAATATGGCCGCGAATGACATTGAGAAAATCGACCAGACCGCTGTCCTTCAGCCTGCGGGAAATCTCCAGTCCATCCGCACGCGTCAGTCCGCCTTCCAGCGTCTCATCGGCGACATAACGGATGCCGACCAGAAAATCCGGCCCAACCCGCTCGCGAATGGCGCTCAAAACCTGAAAGGAAAACCGCAGCCGGTTGTCGAGCGAACCGCCATAATCGCCATCGAGTTCATTGGTCAGCGGCGACCAGAACTGGTCGAGCAGGTGGCCATAGGCCTCCAGTTCCAGACCGTCGAGACCGGCGGCTTTCATCCGCTCCGCCGCATCGGCATAATCGCGGATGATGCGCTCGATATCCCAGTCTTCGGCCCGCTTGGGGTAAGCGCGATGGGCCGGTTCGTGCTTTGCCGTTGACGACACGGAGGGCAGCCAGTCGCCCTTGTCCCAACGGGTGCGGCGACCGAGATGGGTAAGCTGGATCATCACCGCCGCGCCGTGCTCATGGCATTCGTCGGCCAGCATCCGCAACCAGGGCACAACCTCGTCCTTGTATGCCAGCACATTGTTGAAAGCAGGTGGACTGTCCTTCGACACCGAGGCGGAGCCTGCCGTCATCGTCAGCGCGATGCCGGCCTTGGCGCGTTCGACGTGATAGGCGCGGTAGCGCTCCTTCGGCATACCGTCATCGGCATAGGCTGGCTCATGCGAGGTGAGCATGATGCGGTTACGAAGCGTCAGATGCTTGATGGTAAGCGGCTGCAACAGCGGATCGGCTGACATTTCGATCGTTCCCATTTGTTGTTTTCAACAAGGCTAGCTAGAAATGTACATGACTGTCAATTTAATAATCATAAGTGTCATTTTGCCGTACAAAACTGTCTAGTCTTCTTGCCAAATGCCGGCTGTCTGGTAGAACTGACACCATGGAACAACCGGTGACAAACGAAACAGGATGGCGCGGATCGCCCGACCTCTGGCTGGAGGCCGCTTATGATGCGCTGATCGAAAGCGGCGTGGAGGCCGTGCGCATTTTGCCGCTGGCCAAACGGCTCGATCTGTCGCGCACCAGTTTCTACTGGTTCTTCAAGGACCGTGAAGAGCTGCTTGATGCCCTGGTTACCCGCTGGCGCGACAAGAACACCGGCGCGCTTCTCAAACAGACGGAAGCCTATGCAGAGACGCTTGAGGAAGCGGTTCTCAATGTTTTCGACTGCTGGCTCGACCGGGATATTTTCGATCCGGCATTCGAATTTGCGGTGCGCAGCTGGGCGCTGCAATCGGTGCAGGTGGAAGAGGAAGTGCGCGCCGCCGATGCAAGCCGTCTGGCCGGTCTGGCGCGCCTGTTCGAGCGGTTCGGTTTTGAACCTGTGGTTGCCGATGTTCGCGCGTGCACGCTTTATCTGGTGCAGATCGGCTATATCTCGATGCGCACGCAGGAAGACACCGCGTTGCGACTGGCGCGCATTCCGCATTATGTGGCGGCCTTCACCGGCAAAGCCCCGTTGCAAAAAGAGATGGATCGCTTTCTCGCGCGCCACGTCGCGCCCCGGTAAGGTCTCCTGATCCGGCTAACTTCGATGGGCCGTTTCAGGCTTTTACCCGGCGAATAATTCTGGCAATTCCGGTCGGCCATAGGCCCGATTTTCTGTCAACTTCCTGTCATACACACGTCATGCAATCCGAATAGAAGCGGCGAAACCGTTCAGATTGCAGGCAGATGTTAAACAGCCATCCAGTATCCGCAGATATCGCCGTTCAGACAGCTGGCCTAAGCCTCGCCTATGGTCCGGCGACCATTCTGAACGACATCAGCCTCACGCTTCCCAAGGGCCAGACCCTTGCGTTGCTCGGGCCGTCCGGTTGCGGAAAGACGACGCTTCTGCGTCTCGTTGCAGGTCTGCTCGAACCGACCAAAGGCTCCGTCACCATCAATGGCGTCACCGTTGCAGATGCCGACAGCCGCAGCTTCATTCCGCCGGAAAAGCGCCATCTCGGCATGGTGTTTCAGGATTATGCGCTCTGGCCGCATATGACGGTCTTCGGCAATGTCTCCTTTCCGCTCGAAATGCGCGGCATCAATCGTGCCGACCGTGAAAAGCGCGTCGCCGCCGCACTGGATCGTGTGGGCCTTTCGGGCTTTGGCAATCGCTCCATCAGTGACATGTCCGGCGGGCAGCAGCAGCGTGTAGCGATTGCCCGCGCTATTGTCGCGGAGCCGGGACTGGTTCTGTTCGACGAACCTCTGTCCAATCTCGACCGCGAATTGCGCGAAAACATGGTGACGGAAATCGGCCAGCTGGTCTCCAATCTCGGCCTGACGGCCATCTATGTCACTCACGACCAGAGCGAGGCTTTTTCGCTGGCCGATCAGGTTGCCGTCATGCGCGGCGGCGTGATCGAGCAGCTGGCTGCGCCAGAACAGCTGGTTGCCCAGCCGAAGACGCCTGAAGTCGCCGATTTCCTGCGTCTGGGATGTGTCGTGCCGGTCGAACATCATAACGACGCCTATCGCATCACTCGCACCGATATCCGCATCGCTCACAATACGGGACAGGATGCTGCCCTGAATGCAGTCACGCATGTGCTTTTGCCATCGCGGTCGGTGCGCAGCGTACCGCTCAATGACGAGGCGATCCCGGCCACCGTATTGCGCAGCCAGTTTCGCGGTGACGGACATCTGACGACGGTTCGGATCGGCATGGACGAAGCCGGACATGAACTGACCTATCTCGACGGTATTCGCCTGTCGCCGGGTGCTCCCGTCGGCATCGCCATTGATCCGGGCCAGCTGCGCTGGTTCTCGAAGTAAGACCATTACAGGCAACATCTCAGGAGCTACAGATGAAGAAATCGATCCTCGGTGCCAAAGTCGCGGCAGGCTTTGCGCTCATGACCGCACTCTTCGCGAGCACGGCGGCTTATGCCGATATCACCGTCTATTCCGCCGGTCCCGGCAGCCTGATTGAAAAGCTCGCCACGGGCTTTACCGCCAAGACCGGTGCGAAGGTCAATGTCTTCCAGGCGACGACCGGCAAGATCATGGCCCGCATCGAGGCCGAAGCCGCCAATCCGGTGGTGGACGTGCTGATTTCGGCATCCTGGGACACGGCGACGGATTTCGCCAAGCGCGACTGGCTGGTCGCCTATACCAGCCCCAATGCCGAAAAAGTGCCGGATTTTCTCAAGAACGAAACCGCCGTTGCACAGGGCGTTTCGGCGCTCGGCATCGCATGGAACCCGGCCAGCAAGACCCCGAAGCCGACCGAATGGGCCGATCTCGCCAAGCCTGAGTACAAGGATCTGGTGAACCTGCCCGATCCGGCACAGTCGGGCGCTAGCTTTGAGCTGGTCGCCGCCCTTCAGTCAACGCAGGGCTGGGATCTGTTCAAGAACCTGCACGCCAATGGCGCAACCGTTGCCGGTGCCAATGCAGAAGCGCTGAACCCAGTGCTTCAGGGTGCCAAGGCCGCCGTATTCGGCGCTGTCGATTACATCTCGCTTGCAGGCAAGGCCAAGGGTGAGTCCATCGACGTGATCTTCCCGGCTTCCGGCACGGTTGTTGCGCCGCGCCCGGCCATGATCCTGAAATGGTCGAAGAACCAGGACGAAGCCAAGCAGTTCATCGATTACATGCTGTCCGACGAAGGCCAGAAACTGGTTGCTGCAACCTATCTGATGCCATCGCGCACCGACATTCCTGCCAATCGTCCGCTGATCAACGACCTCAAGGTCCTGACCATCGACGCCAAGGAAGTCTACGGCAAGCGCAATGAAACGCTGAAGGAATTCGGCGCGATTTTCGCAGCCGGCAATTAAGAAGCATCGTCATGAAGACAAATAGCAGCGCTGGCGCAAACCCGCTCGGACTTGTCGCCACCGCCGGACTGGCGCTGGTTGTGGCCGTCCCCTTTGTCTTCATCATGCTTCAGGCTGTCTTTCCAAAACTGGGACAGGGCTCGCTGGCCGAGCCCTTCCTGCATCTTCCGGCCTTGTTCGATGATCCGAAGCTTTTGCGCATGAGCGCCAATACGGTGCTGCTCGGCCTTTGTGTAGTCGTGCTGTCAGCACTGATCGCCGTGCCGCTCGCGGTGTTTCGCGCACTTTACAAGGTGCCCTTTGCGGTCGTCTGGGACGTGCTGATGCTCGTTCCCTTCATGATCCCGCCCTATATCGCGACGCTTGGCTGGATCATGACCTTGCAGCCGCGCGGCTATCTCGAACAGCTGACCGGATTTCATCTCGCGCCGTTTCTGTTCTCGCTCGCGGGTATGACCTTCGTGATGGCGCTCAACACCTTCCCGCTGGTGTATTTCGCCGTATCGCGCACCATCGAAGCGGTCGGCGCACGCTATTCCGATGTGGGCCGCGTCTTCGGCGCATCGCCATGGCGGTCCTTCTTCCGCATCACCCTGCCGCTCGCCACGCCGGGGCTGGCGGCAAGCCTGCTTCTCGTTTTCGCCGCAGCAATCGAGGAATATGGCACACCCGCAGCGCTTGGACGCCGCTCGGGCTTTGAAGTGCTGGTGACGGAAATCGACCTGCGCATTTCCGACTGGCCTATCGATCTGGCCGGGGCTTCGGTCTTTTCGCTCACTCTGGTTTGCCTGTCGCTTGCGGCCTTTCTGATCCAGCGCTGGATTTTGACCCGTCGCTCTTATGTGACCACGGGCGGCAAGCCGCAATCGAAGGACAAGCGCCCGCTGGGCGCAATGACCGCGCCAGTGGTGGCGCTGTTTGCACTGGTTGCATTTGCGGCCACCGGTGTTCCGCTCCTGGCGATCCTCGCCACCGCTTTGTCCAAAACCGTATCCGGCGGACTGACGTCCGCCAATCTCGGCTTCGACAATTTTGCATCCATCGCCGAAAATAGTGCTGGCGGCATGCGCGCCTTGTTCAACAGCCTGTCGCTCGGTCTTGGCAGCGCGCTTTTGACCGGATTCCTCGGTGCCGTCGCCGCCTATGCCGTAGTGAAGATGCGGTTTCGTGGCCGCTTCTGGCTCGATGTACTGACGGTTTTGCCCAATGCTCTGCCCGGTGTCGTCGTGGCGGTCGGCCTCATTCTGGCTTGGAACCAGCCGTCGCTGCCGATCTCGCCCTATAATACGCCGCTCATTCTGCTGCTCGCCTATTGCTGCATCCTGCTGCCGCAGCCGATCCGCTATGCAACCGCAGCCTTTCACCAGATTGGCGACAATCTGGAAGCCGCTGCCCGTGTTTGCGGTGCTAACAGCTTCACGGCTTTCCGCCGCATCATGCTGCCGCTGATCGCACCAAGCCTGATCACCGCCATGCTGCTGGTGTTTGCGGTCGCAACGCGTGAACTGGTCGCCTCGGTTCTGGTCGCGCCTGTCGGCATGCAGACCATATCCATCTTCATCTGGCGTCAGTTCGAACAGGGTTCGGTCGGGCTTGGCATGGCAATGGCCTTCATCGCCATCGTGATTACGACATTCGTGCCGCTGGTGTTGCTGGGCGTGCTCAAGCGCTTTGAGCGCACGGGCGCTTAGACCTTAACAGCCACTTCGCCAAGACCGCCACGAACGCGCTTGATCACTGTCACTGCCAGAAGCAGGCACAGCAGCGGTTGAACCCAGAAGGCCCAGCCCGGCAATCCGCCGTCGATGGCGATCCACGCGCCAAGAACGCCGAAGACCACCGCGCGGTCGCTCTTGCCCATCGGCCCGTCATAGCGTCTGCTCGCGCCCAGTGAAGCGCCTGTAACGCCGACAAACTCAGTCAGAACCGCAAGCAGAACGATGGCGAACATCCACGCACCGGAGAACGGCGCGACAAGGACGAATGGCGCATAGAGTGCCGCGTCGGAAACGACATCGCCAACCTCGTTCAGATAGGCGCCGAGTGTACTCTTCTGGTTGTGCTCCCGCGCCAGCATTCCATCCACCGCATTGAGCGCCATGCGCAGGAAAAGCCAGACCGGCACCAGCGCGAACCAGACCGCGCTACCGCCCCAGAAAAGCAGCGCGCCAAGTATGACGGACCCCAACGCCGCGCCTATCGTGACTTGATTGGCGGTTACTCCGGCACGGGCAAGTCGCACCACAACAGGCCTCAGTAAATTCTGGAATTGTGACTTAAGCTGATAGACGGACATCGAGAATCTCTTGGGAAATGGACAATATCGGACAAACAGCTATTTGCGGTTCGCATTTGCTCGTTTATTCAAACATTCTACTGCACTCAATACTAATTGGGGTTAATTGAGTGCGGGCAGCTTAGAGCGCATCCCGAAAAGTGTGAAACGGTTTTCGGAAAAGATACGCGTTAAAATAAGGAACTAGAGCGCCGATCTGATCCAATCAGATCAAAAAGCGCTCTAGGCAATTGGGGAGGAACCGGATGAGCCAGCACGCTGAAATGCCGACGCACAAGACGGCACATCGCGAAGCAACTGAAGCCCAGTTTACAACCCATGACGGTACATCGCTGTTCTATCGCGTTTGGCCCGCCGCATCGGCACGACCGAAAGGCGTGATCGTCCTGCTGCATCGCGGCCACGAACATAGCGGACGTGTTGCACATCTGGTCGATGAACTCGGCCTCGATGATTTCGCCTTTTATGCGTGGGATGCTCGCGGCCACGGACGTTCGCCCGGCGAACGCGGCTTCTCGCCGTCCTTTGGCGCTTCAATCCGCGATCTCGACAGCTTTGTCGCGCATATACGCGAAGAAACCGGCGCTGCCGTTGAAGATGTCGCCATTGTCGCGCAGAGCGTGGGCGCGGTGCTTGCCGCCGCATGGGTGCATGACTATGCGCCGAATATTCGTGCGCTGGTGCTGGCCTCGCCCGCCTTCGACATCAAGCTTTATGTGCCTTTCGCCAAGGAAGGCATTGCGCTGTGGCAGAAGCTGAAGGGCACGTTCTACGTCAATTCCTACGTCAAGCCGCAGTTTTTGACCCATGATCCTGAGCGGATCGAATCCTATCGCACTGATCCCCTGATCACGCGCCCCATTGCCTCGCATATTCTGCTGCAGCTTCATGAAGCGGCAAAGCGCGTGGTGGACGATGCCCGCGCCATCACCGTGCCGACGCAGCTTCTGATTTCCGGCAGCGATTTCGTGGTGCGCCCGACACCCCAGCATCGCTTTTTCGAAAATCTCGGCAGCCGCATCAAGGAGCGGCATGTGCTGAAAGGTTTCTATCACGATACGCTGGGCGAGAAGGACCGCAAGCAGGCCATCGACAAGATCAGGACCTTCATCGACCAACGCTTTGCCGAAGAGCCGCAGCGCGCCGACCAGACCGAAGCGCATACTACTGGCTATACGCGCGATGAAGCCGACCGGCTTTCCAGCCCGTTGCCGCTGCTGTCGCCGCGCGGGCTTTACTGGGCTTCGACCCGCTCCTCCATCGCCTTTGGCGCGCTTTTCTCCGAAGGGCTGAAAGTGGGGCAGCGCACGGGCTTCGATTCCGGTTCCACACTCGATTATGTCTATGAAAACGAGACACGCGGGTTTGGCCCTGGCGGCAAACTGATCGACAGGCAGTTTCTCGACGCCATTGGCTGGCGCGGCATCCGCCAGCGCAAGGTGCATCTGGAAGAGCTGATCGGCAAGGCGCTGACACGCCTGAAAAGCGAAGGCCGCCCCACCAATATCCTCGATATCGCCTGTGGCCATGGCCGCTATGTGATCGATGCGGTGGCGCGTGCGGGCATCATGCCCGACAGCATTCATCTGCGCGATTATTCGCCGATCAATGTGGTTGCCGGACGCAAGCTGATTGCAGATCGCGGGCTGGAGGCCATTGCGCATATGGAAGAAGGCGATGCCTTCGACGCGGAAAGCCTCGCCACCGTCGAACCCCGGCCAAATCTGGCAATCGTGTCGGGCCTTTATGAGCTTTTTGCCGACAATGCGCTGATTAATCGCTCGCTATCGGGACTGGCTCGTGCGCAAAAGCCAGGCTCCCTGCTGATTTACACCAACCAGCCATGGCATCCGCAGCTTGAAATGATCGCCCGTGCGCTGACCTCGCATCGTGGCGGCGAGGCGTGGATCATGCGCCGCCGCACACAGGGCGAAATGGATCAGCTGGTGGAAAAGGCCGGTTATCGCAAGCTGGAACAGCGCATCGACCAATGGGGCATTTTCTCTGTTTCAATCGCCGAACGCATCGGAGAGCCGGACGCGTGACAGCAGCATTGGGGGGAATCGACAGTTCATCGCGGCGGCCGGTCATCCGGCGCGCCATTCTATGGCTGTTGTTTCTCGGTCCCTTTTTCTACCTGACCTATGGCACCGCCAACTGGCTCGCTTCGCTGCGTGGCGACGTTCCCAATCTGGCGCTTGGCTGGGAAAGCCGCGTACCGTTCATTGCCTGGAGCATCGTGCCCTACTGGTCGGTCAATCTGTTCTACGCCATTGCGCTTTTCGTCAATGAAGGCCCCGAACAGGTGGACCGTCTGGCAAAACGTTATCTGACGGCGCAGATCATCGCCGTCATCTGCTTCGTTGCATTTCCGCTGACCGCGACTTTTGTGAAGCCCGAGACGTCAGGGCTGCCGGGTTTCATGTTTGATGTGCTGGGCGGTTTCGACAAGCCGTTCAATCAGGCGCCTTCGCTGCATATCGCTCTGTTGATCGTCATCTGGGACCAGATGCGCCGCATCATGAGCAGCGGCTTCCGTATCGTCTGGCATATCTGGTGCCTGCTGATCGGCCTGTCGGTGCTGACAACCTATCAGCACCATGCGGTCGATATTCCGGCAGGGGCACTGCTTGGCTTTTTCGTGCTCTGGCTGTTTCCGCGCACCGGCCCATCACCGCTCGCCGGGTTTCATCTGACTGACAATGCAAAAGCGCGGCGTCTCGGCAGTTATTATCTGGCGGGCGCGCTTTTGTTACTCGCGCTTGGCGTCTATGGCCTGAGCCTGACCGGCTATGCGATTTTCGGGTTCTGGCCAGCCCTTGCACTGGCCATCGTCACGGCAGGCTATTTCGGTGCGGGTCCGGACGTCTTCCAGAAACGGACCGACGGCACGGTCAGCCTCGCAAGCCGCTGGCTGCTCGCACCCTACCGGCTGTTTGCGCGCCTCAATGTCCGTTTCTGGACGCGCAAATTGCCGCCCAATGTTGCTTTGACCGACACTGTGTTTCTCGGTCGCTTTCCCTCGAAAAACGAAGCCCGCGCCTTCACGACCGTCATCGATCTCACTGCCGAAATGGCCGCGCCGTCCGGTGTGGAAAACTGGAAGAGCTTCTGCTCCATGGACCTGCTGCCGCCGTCGCCGGAAAAGCTTCGGCTCGCCGCCGATGCTGTCGAAGCCGCCCGTCATACAGGCCCGGTCCTGATTTGCTGCGCGCTTGGTTTCCAGCGAAGCGCAACCGTCGCCGTCGACTGGCTGGTGCAAGCCGGGCATGCGACGAGCGCCCGTGAGGCCGAAAACCTCATCCGCGCCAAGGGCTGGCCGCTCCGCCTGCACTCGCATGAGGTGCGGGAATGATCTCTCCAGCCGCACATAGCGCCAAAGCCTTGCGCAGCCACGCCTTTATCGGGCTTGGCATCGCGATTATTCTGATCGGTGCAGCGCCGTTCCTGCGCGCGCAGCACGACCTTGCCTTCTGGCTGATCTGGCCTGTGTTGTTGGCAAGCACATTGATTGCGCTGGGTATTGCCGCGCATCTTCTGTTCGACGCCGCCCTGTTTCGGATGATCGCCGCTGGTGACGATGAAAAGGCAGCCCTTGCTGAGGTCGATTCCATTCTGGAACGAATGGGCCTGCGCGCAAAACAACCGACCTTGCGCCCGCTGTCGAACCGCATTGCGGGATCGCGCCGCATTGCCCGGCGTCTCAATCTTTTTCTCGGACTGGCTATCGTCCTGTTAAGCCTGCTGGCGCTTTTGCCGCCGGGCGCGGAGTTCTGACATGCGCACCATCATTCGTCATCAGGTGCAATCTTTGTTCGGCTCGTTGCTCGCCATCCTGTCACGCGGCATCACCGGCGTGCGCCCTATCTGGAGCGGCACGGGCCCCTCGCGTAACCAGCGCATCTATTATGCCAACCACACCAGCCATGGCGATTTCATCCTGCTCGCCTCCTGTCTCAATCAGGAAGAACGGGCGCGCACCCGCGCCGTGGCGGGCGCAGATTATTGGCGCGCCAATCGCGTGCGGCAATTCATGGCCGAAGTGCTGCTGCGCACGGTTCTGGTTGAACGGAACTGGGTGGAACGCACGCAAGACCCTATGGAAGTGATGCTGACCGCGTTGGCCGATGGGCATTCGCTGATCATTTTCCCGGAAGGCACCCGCAACATGACGGACGAGCCGCTGCTGCGTTTTCGCTCCGGTCTCTACAATCTCGCGCTGGCGCGGCCCGATGTCGAGTTCGTCCCCTGCTGGATCGAAAACATGTCGCGCGTGCTGCCGAAAGGCGCCGCCCTGCCGGTGCCTTTGCTGTGCCGCGTCGTTTTCGGTGCGCCTGTGCAGCTTGGCGACGGCGAGGACCGCAAGGATTTTCTGACGCGAGCCCGCCAGCAACTTCTCGATATACAGCCCAGAAACGGGAACCGCCCATGAGCGAAACAACCCAATTATTCATCGGCCTCATGGGCGTTCTGGGAACGGCGAGCATCGTCGCCGCCGTTCTGTCCTGGCGCGCGCCGAAGCCGCTTTCATCCACACTGGTCAACCTCAATGCCCGCATCAAGGCATGGTGGATCATGATCGCGGCCATGTGCATCGCCTTCCTGTTTGGGAAAGGCGGCGTGATCATTTTGTTCGCGCTCGTATCCTTCGCATCGCTGCGCGAATATGTGACGCTGACCCAGACCCGCCGCAGCGACCACCGCATCCTGCTCGGCATGTTCCTGCTGGTCATTCCGGTGCAATATTATCTGATCTGGATCGAATGGTATGGGCTTTATTCGATCTTCATCCCGGTCTATTGCTTCCTCGCCATGCCGGTGCTGACCGCGCTTTCCGGCGATACATCGCGCTTTCTCGAACGCATCAGCGAACAGCAATGGGGCATCATGCTGTCGGTCTATTGCATCAGCCATGTTCCGGCGCTGATGACGTTGGATATCCCCGGCTATGACAGTGAAAAACTGCTGCTGATCGCCTTTCTGGTCGCAACTGTGCAGGGCAGCGACGTGCTGCAATATGTGTTCGGCAAACTGTTCGGCAAACATCGCATCGCGCCGAATATCTCGCCATCCAAGACCTGGGAAGGCTTTGTCGGCGGTGTGGCCAGCGCATCGCTGCTGGGTGCAGGACTTGCCTGGCTTACGCCTTTCTCACCGCTTCAGGCGGGTGCGCTGGCAGCGGTCTCTTGCGTCATGGGCTTTTTTGGCGGGCTGGTGGCCTCGGCCATCAAGCGCGACCGGGGTGTCAAGGATTGGGGCCACATGATCGAGGGCCATGGCGGCATGCTCGATCGCGCCGACAGCCTCGTCTTTTCAGCGCCGGTGTTCTTTCACTTCGTGCGTTACTTCTGGACGTGAGGGCTAGGAAGCTTGCCGGCTCAGCCAATCGTTGAGTTCGGCTTCCGCGCGTTCCAGCGCACTGTAATTCAACAGTTTGCGCAACAGCGCCACGGTCACGGCGCGGGCGCGAAAATTGAACCGTCCCTCGTCGGTATCGCTCTTTTCCTGATAGACGCCGAGCTTTTCATAAAGCTGCTGCAGGCGATTTTGAACGCTGCGCAAAGACAGATTGCGACGGCGCGCAATCATCTTATCCGTCAGGCCCAGCGCAATATCGATCAGGATTTCATATTCGCTCTCAGTAAAGCCGCTGGCGTGGCTGAGGCTCTTCTGCTGCAGGCCACGAACTTCCCGGTCGACGACACATTGCGCCTCAACGAAAATGCTGCGCAGCGCCAGCCGTAGCTTGTCGTCGGAAGCCGATTTCAGCACATAGCCATAGGCCGCACCTTCCGGCACGATGCGCGACACACCGCGCACATAGGCCTCATCGGCATAGTTCGACCAGAACAGGATGCGGGTTTCGGGGTTTTCCTTCCAGATGGTGCGCGCCGCCTCGATGCCGTTGCGACCGTTCATCTGCAAATCCATCACGATATGCGCGTCGCGATGCTGGCGCGCCAGTTTCTCGCCCGCCGACCCGTTTCCGGCCTCGAATATGTCGCTGCATTCCGGCAGTGCTGCCCGTACCGCCTCGCCCAGATAAGTGCGATGCAGCGGGTCATCCTCAACGATCAGAACCTGCATCACTCTCTCCATTCATCGGTTTGCACATTTCCGGCGGCAAAAGAACCGTTACACTGGTTCCCGGGCCTGTCGCATTTTTGCGGATGGCGAAGCCCGCCGAAATCAGCCGCGCACGGGTGCGCATATTGTCGATGCCGTGACCCAATGTGAGTTCGGGCGTCAGTTCCACAGCCGAACCTGGACGCTGGGCCGGACGGTCGGTGCCGATACCGTTATCGATCACTTCCACCAGAAGCCGCCCGCCCCTGTCGCTCAGCTTCACCCGCAATTCGCTGGCATGAGCATGGCGGATGACATTGTTGATCGCTTCCTGAACGATGCGAAACAGCGATGTCGCGACCGTTTCTTCCAGCCTGTCGGCCATGCCGTCGCTCTGGTCGTCCAGCGTCCATTCAATCGCGGCATCGCTGTCGCGCACCGAACGGTCGAGATGGTTTTCCGTGGCCTGAACGAAACCGAATAGCTGGAGAATGGAGGGCTTGGCCTCCTCGATGATCTGTCGCAAATCGCGCATGCAATGCTGGAGCCCGCGAAACAGCGGCTCTAGCTGTTCGCCGGAAAGATCCGGCGCGCGGGTGAGCCGCTCGACGTGACGAGCAAGCCGGGTGAGATCGGCCAGCGTCTGATCATGCAAATCCATGCCGATGCGGTGCCGTTCGGTTTCCAAGGCCTCGGTCAGTTTCAGCGCGCCAGACCGCAAGCCTTCCTCGCGGGCGCGGGCTTCCGTTTCCACGATGGCCGAACGCTTGGCCTGCTCGGCAGCGCGAATGGCAAAAAAGTAAGGCGCCAGGAGGTCGGCGATCGACTGCCCGTTCTCCACGTCGCGCATGGAATAGCAGGCAGGTGTCAGGCTGGAACAGCTCAGTGCACCGATGATATCGCCCTGCGCCTTGAGCGGAACATGGACGCGGCCCTTGAGATCATGCTCGATGATCGGGCTTGAAAAAGAGCCTTCGAAATGAAACCGCGGATCGGTGCGCGCATCGTCAGTCAGGAGATAACCCGCCTCGCCCGACAACAGCGTGCGGATCGGACTGCCAGACAGAAGCGCTGGCGGATTGCGGCTCCAGGCGGTCGCAATACCGGCCTCATAGGCAATGTGAAACTTGCCATCGAGCATCTTGATGCAGACGTCGAGATGGTCATAGGGCAGGATGCAGGCAATCTCTGCTGCCACCGCCTGAATGATGGAATCGAAATCGAGCTGCCCCGCCAGCAGCCGGGAAATGTTCAAATAGTGATCAAGGAGGTTTTCAGCCTGCCCGTGATCGTGCTTGCTATCCTGCTGTCTGGGCGCGAGTTCGGCCAAGCGTTTCTCCTCCAAACGCAAGTTACTCTCATCTTTATGAGACTTAGAGCCTGAATCAAAAAGCGGCATGTGTGTGCGAAAATGATGATTTTCGAGTACCGGAGCGGAGCGTACTTTTGGGTACGTGAGCACCGGAATGCAGAAAATTGCCATTTGCAGCCACACAGGGCGACTTTTGGAACAGGCTCTTATAATAAGACGCGCCCTCCTTGGCGTGTCTTGCGGGAAACCGCAATTTTGCTGCGGGAACCCGCAGCTCAGTTGCTGCATTCGGCCTTCACAGACCGCGCCGCTTCTTCCATCTTCGCTTCACCAGAAAATTGCCCGCAAGACAAGAGTGAAATCACGTCAATTGCGGTTGGTGCCGTTGAGGAGCGGCGGTGCGGGAGGCTTCGCACCATACTCAATTTCAACGAACCGAAGCGCCGGGGCGCTGCGGGGCGGAATATTTGCAACCGGGAGGAAAGAATGAAGCTTGGGAAAATCCTTTTTGCGTCTGTAGCACTGGCAGGCGTTTTTGCGGCAGGCAGCGCGCTCGCCGACACTTCATCGAAGAAGATTGCATTCTCGAACAATTACGCAGGTAATTCCTGGCGTCAGGCCATGCTGGAAAGCTGGGACAAGATCACCAAGGAAGCCGTCAAGGCTGGCGTGGTGGCTGCCGCCGATCCGTTCACGACCGCCGAAAATCAGGCGACGGAACAGGCCGCCCAGATCCAGAACATGATCCTGCAGGGCTATGACGCCATCGTCATCAATGCCGCTTCGCCGACCGCTCTGAACGGCGCAGTCAAGGAAGCCTGCGATGCCGGCATCACCGTCGTTTCCTTCGACGGTATTGTCACCGAGCCTTGCGCATGGCGCATCGCAGTCGATTTCAAGGCCATGGGCGAAGGCCAGATCGACTATCTTGCAAAGCGTTACCCCGATGGCGGCAACCTGCTTGAAATCCGCGGCCTCGCCGGTGTTTCGGTCGATGACAATATTCATGCCGGTATCGAAGAAGGCGTGAAGAAGCACCCGAAGTTCAAGGTTGTCGGTTCGGTCAACGGTGACTGGGCTGCCGACGTTGCGCAGCGTGCTGTTGCCGGTATCCTGCCGAGCCTGCCGAAAGTCGACGCTGTCGTAACGCAGGGCGGCGACGGCTATGGCGCTGCACAAGCCTTTGCTGCCGCCAAGCGCGAAACGCCAACCATCATCATGGGCAACCGTGAAGACGAACTGCAGTGGTGGAAGCAGCAGAAAGACGCCAACGGCTATGAAACCATGTCGGTTTCGATTGCACCGGGCGTATCCACGCTGGCTTTCTGGGTCGCACAGCAGATTCTCGACGGCAAGGAAGTGAAGAAGGACCTCGTCGTTCCGTTCCTCAGCGTCAGCCAGGAATCGCTCGACAAGGATCTGGCCAACACCCAGAAGGGTGGCGTTGCCAATGTCGAATATGCGCTGGAAGATGCGCAGAAGGTTATCGACGCCGCGAAATAAGCGGATCGGCCTAAAACATGAGGGGCGAGTTCATCCTCGCCCCTTCTTTGTCCCTTTACTTTGACGCCTTTCCGACGGCCTAGCCCTTTGCTGGCTTCGCCGGAAACGTCCAATCGTTAGTTGAGTGTATGACAGAAACAGCAGAGAAACAGGAGGTCGTCGCCGCACGCAATATTCGCGTGCAGTTCGGTGCGGTAAAAGCACTGGATGGCGCCGAACTCGTGATCCGCGAAGGCGAATGTGTGGGACTGGTCGGCCATAATGGCGCTGGCAAATCCACCATCGTCAATGTCATCAATGGCGGGCTTTCCCCGCATGAGGGCAGCATTTCCTATCATGGCGAAGCGGGACATGGCGTGGCAACGGCACGCAAGCATGGCATTCGCTGCGTGTTTCAGGAATTGTCGCTGTTTCCAAACCTCACCATTGCCGAAAATGTCCGCATCATGCAGCGCGACTTGACCGGCGCGAGCTGGCGCGGCAAGGCCATTGAACTGATTGCAAAAAAGCTCGACGAGATTTTCCCCGGCCACAAGATCGACTGCACTTCCACCATCGATGAGCTTTCCATCGCCGAACGCCAGATGGTCGAAATCGCCATCAACTTCACCGCGCCCGGCACTGCGCCAAAGCTCGTCATTCTCGATGAGCCCACCTCCTCGCTCGACGCAGGCATTGCTGCGCAGCTGATGGCTTATGTGCGCCGCTTCGTCGGCACTGGCGGCTCCGTTATCCTGATTTCGCATATGCTGGGCGAAATTCTCACGACTTCTGACCGCATCGTCGTGATGAAGGACGGCAAGGTCGTCGCCAACCGTGCGGCCAGCGACTTCACCAATCGCAGCCTCGTCGAAGCCATGGGCAGCGTAGAGCGCGAAAAGGCTGCGCGCCGCGTGGTGAAAACTGACGCGAGCGGCACACCCGTTCTGTCCTTTGCCAAGCGCACCAGCGACATCAAGCCGTTTCAGGCATTCAAGGGCGAAGTCATCGGCCTCGCCGGTCTCGCCGGACACGGGCAGACCAAGATGCTGCTCGATCTTTACTATGCACGGCGACCCAACTGGGTGCCGGCCCGCACATGCGAAATCGCGTTCGTGGCGGGCGACCGCAGTCTCAACGGCACCTTCCCGCTGTGGAGCATTCTGCACAATCTCACCATCGGCTCGCTGGACCGGCTGTCGTCGGCAAAGCTCGTCGACCAGAAGCGCGAAGACGCGCTCGGCGGCCAGTGGAAAGACCGCATCCAGATCCGCACGCCGGATATGGGCAACCGCATCCTGTCCCTTTCGGGCGGCAACCAGCAGAAAGTACTTTTTGCCCGCGCGCTGGCGACCAGCGCCAACGCCATTTTGATGGACGATCCGATGCGCGGCGTCGATGTCGGCACCAAGCAGGAAGTCTATGAAATCCTGCGGCATGAGGCCGAAAACGGACGCACCTTCGTCTGGTACTCCACCGAAATGGATGAAATCGAACTTTGTGACCGTGTCTATGTTTTCCGCGACGGCGCTATCGTTGCGGAACTGACCGGCGAAGACATTACGGAAAAGAACGTGCTTGCAGCATCTTTCGCCATGTCGTCTGGGGGAGGTCACGAATAATGCGCCTTTCCTCTTCCTCCATCCGCCTGCTGACGCCGGTATTTTCGCTGGTCCTGCTGCTTGCCGCCGTCTTCTACATGCAGCCGCGCGCCATGAGCTATACGGGGCTGAACCTGCTGTTCAATCTGGCAGTGCCTATCGCTCTGGCGACCATCGCCCAGATGCTGATCATGGCCGTCAACGATCTCGACCTTTCGATGGGAACCTTTGTGAGCTTTGTCGTCTGCGTTGCGGCGACCTGGCTCAACACGGCTCCCCTCATTGGTGTGCTGATCCTCGCAGCCGCAATCGCCGCCTATGCGGCTCTCGGCGCAATCATCCATCTGCGCAATCTGCCTTCCATCGTCGTCACACTGGGCATGAGCTTCGTCTGGGGCGGCCTGGCCGTTCTTCTCCTGCCCTCGCCCGGTGGACAGGCGCCGGACTGGGCGCGCTGGATCATGACGGCCAAGCCGCCTTTCATCCCGATGGCAATCGTCGCCAGCATCGTGATTGCTATCGTTACGCATTTCATCGTCATGCGCTCGACATTCGGCGTGCTGATGCGCGGCGCGGGCGGCAATACCCGCTCCATCGAGCGCGCAGGCTGGTCGGTCACCGCCATCCGCGCTGCGACCTATGCGCTGGCCGCCTTCTTCGCCGTGTTGGCCGGGATCGCACTGGTCGGCCTCACCACCTCGGCGGATGCCAATATCGCATTGCGTTATACGCTCCTTTCCATCGCGGGCGTCATTCTGGGCGGCGGTGAATTCGTCGGCGGACGCGTTTCCCCCATCGGTGCCGTCATCGGCGCGCTGACGCTGACGCTTGCAGGTTCGTTCCTCTCCTTCATGCGCATTTCGCCGGACTGGCAGATCGGCGCGCAGGGCGGCATTCTCATCGTGGTGCTGGCATTGCGCCTCTTCCTCAACCGCCTCGAAAAGAGGGAGAAAAAGCAATGAACGCCATGTCTGTACTCACCAGCCGTCCGTGGATATGGTCGTTTATCGCGACCGCCGCGGTGTGGATCATCACCATCCTGTTCACAGGAGGTGCCGGCGCGCACGGGCTTTCCCATGCAGCCTTCACTTTCGCATCCTTTTCGGTGATCGTCGGGCTGGGCCAGATGTTCGTCATCACGCTCGGACCCGGCAATATCGACCTGTCGGTCCCGGCCAACATGACGCTCGCCGCCACACTGGCGTTGAAACTCATGGATTCGCAGGACGGCATGGTGCTGGCAGGCCTCGCCGTCGCCATACTGATCGGCCTTGCCATCGGCATCTGCAATTACGCGCTGATCAAGCTCCTGCGCATTCCGCCCATCATCGCCACCCTGTCGATGAGCTTCCTGATCCAGTCGACCGCCATCTGGAGCAATCGCGGCCTGCGTGTGAAACCGCCGGAAAGCCTTTCGCAATTCACCACCGCCTCCACGCTTGGCATTCCCAATGTCGCCATCGTGGCGCTGATCCTGTCGCTGATCGGCTGGGTGCTTTTGAAAAAGAGTATCTATGGACGCTGGATTTCGGCAATCGGCCAGAACCCCTTCGCAGCCCGTATGGCAGGCGTTCCGGTCGATGGCACCCGCTTCGTCACCTATCTGCTCTGCGCGGTACTCGCCTCGCTCTGCGGCTTCCTGCTGGCCTGTTTCTCGGGCGGCGCGGCGCTAAATATGGGCGCGGAATATCTCTTGATGTCGATTGCTGTCGTCATCATCGGCGGTACGGCGGTTGCGGGCGGCGATTCCAACATCCCCGGTATTTGGGGTGCCGCACTCTTCATGTTCCTCATAGTCTCGATGCTCAACACCTACGGCTTCGGCGCCGGTGTTCGCCTCGTGCTGACTGGCGTCACCATCATCGCGGTGATCTTCCTCGCCAGCAGCCGTCGGGCAGAGCGTTAAAATTTCTCGGAGTATCTTCCTTGTCTCAGACTGTTTCGATCTACGAAATCCACGACGAACGTTTCAAGCAAATGATCGTGCCGAGCGCCGATCTGGACGAACTTTACGGCGGCTGCCGCTGGGCGGAAGGCCCGGTCTGGTTCAACGACCTGAACTGCCTGCTGTGGAGCGATATCCCGAACCAGCGCATCCTGCGCTGGGTGCCGGGAAGCGAAATTGAAGGCGAAGTTGGCGGCGGCGTTTCGGTATTCCGCAACCCGTCCAATTTCTCCAATGGCAATACGCGGGACCGCGAAGGGCGTCTTGTCACCTGCGAGCATGGCGGCCGTCGCGTCACGCGCACAGAGCCGGATGGCAGCATCACCGTGCTGGCCGACAGCTATCAGGGCAAAAAGCTGAATGCGCCAAACGACGTCATCGTGCGCTCGGATGGCACCGTGTGGTTCACCGATCCGACCTACGGCATTCTGGCGGATTATGAAGGCTACAAGGCCGATCCGGAACAGCCATCGCGGAATGTCTATCGCCTCGACCCGAAGACCGGCGAACTCGATGCCGTCGTCACCGATTTCCACCAGCCGAACGGGCTGGCTTTTTCGCCAGACGAGACGAAACTCTATGTCGCCGACAGCGCCTATAGCCACGACGAGAACGCACCACGCCACATCCGCGTCTTCGACGTTGTGGAGGACGGCAAGCGCCTGACGGGCGGCAGTGTGTTCTGCACCATCGACAAGGGCCTGCCGGACGGCTTCCGCTTCGATACGGACGGCAATCTGTGGACCAGCGCGGGCGACGGCGTGCATTGCTTCTCGCCGGAAGGCACGCTTCTCGGCAAGATCAAGACGCCGCAGACGGTTGCCAATCTGACATTCGGCGGCCCGCGCCGCAACCGCCTGTTCATCGCCGCCACGAAGTCGCTTTATGCGGTCTATCTGACCGTAACCGGCGCGCAATACCCCTGATCTGGTTGTTGTCAGCCCATCAAAACAAAACCGCCGGAGTTTAGAACCCCGGCGGTTTTGTTTTGGACTATTGCAGGATTATTCCCACTCGATGGTGCCGGGCGGCTTCGAGGTCACGTCGTAGACGACGCGGTTGATGCCGCGGACTTCATTGATGATGCGGGTAGCCGCATTGCCAAGGAAGTTCATGTCGTAGTGGTAGAAATCCGCCGTCATGCCGTCGACCGAAGTCACCGCGCGCAGTGCGCAGACGAATTCGTAGGTGCGGCCATCGCCCATCACGCCCACGGTCTGAACCGGCAGCAGAACGGCGAAAGCCTGCCAGATGGCGTCGTAGAGGCCAGCCTTGCGGATTTCGTCGAGATAGATCGCATCGGCTTCGCGCAGGATTTCCAGCTTGTCGCGGGTAATGCCGCCCGGGCAGCGGATGGCAAGGCCCGGACCCGGGAACGGGTGACGGCCAATGAAGCTGTCCGGCAGGCCGAGTTCCTTGCCGAGCATACGCACTTCGTCCTTGAACAATTCGCGCAGCGGCTCGACGAGCTGCATCTTCATGCGCTCTGGCAGGCCACCCACATTGTGGTGCGACTTGATCGTGACCGAAGGGCCGCCTGTGAACGAAACGCTTTCGATGACGTCCGGATAAAGCGTGCCCTGCACGAGGAAATCCGCGCCGCCGAGCTTCTTGGCTTCTTCTTCGAACACTTCAATGAAGAGACGGCCAATCGTCTTGCGCTTCTTTTCCGGATCGCTTTCGCCTTCCAGCTCACCGATGAAACGGTCGGCTGCGTCCACGAGGATCAGCGGCAGGTTATAATGTTCGCGGAACATTTCCACGACCTGCTGCGCTTCGTTTTTGCGCATCAGACCATGATCGACGAGAATGCAGGTCAGCTGGTCGCCAATGGCTTCATGTGCCAGAAGGGCTGCAACAGACGAATCCACGCCGCCGGAAAGCGCGCAGATAACCTTGCCGCTGCCAACCTGCTTGCGGATTGCCTCGACGGCCTGTTCGCGATAGGCGCCCATCGTCCAGCCCGGCTTCACGCCGACAATGCGATGAACGAAATTCTGCAACAGCTTCGCGCCGTCCGGCGTGTGCACCACTTCCGGGTGGAACTGCACGCCGTAATATTTGCGCTTTTCATCGGCAATGGCCGCGAAAGGTGCATTCGGCGAGGTGCCGATGATGGTGAAACCGTCAGGAAGCGAGGTGACGCGATCACCATGGCTCATCCAGACCTGATGGCGGGTGCCCTTGGCCCAGATGCCAGCGAAAAGCGGACTGTCTTCCTGCACGTCGAGGAAGGCGCGACCGAATTCGCGGTCATGGCCGCTTTCAACCTTGCCGCCCAGCTGGGCGCACATGGTCTGTTCGCCGTAGCAGATGCCAAGAACCGGAATGCCCTGGTCGAAGACCGCCTGCGGCGCGCGCGGCGAGCCGATGTCGGTCGTCGAATGCGGGCTGCCCGAGAGGATGACGCCTTTCGGCTTCAACCGCTGGAATGCCTCTTCCGCAGACTGGAACGGGACGATTTCGCAATAGACATTGGCTTCGCGTACACGTCGCGCAATCAGCTGCGTGACCTGGCTGCCAAAGTCGATGATCAGGATTGTGTCAGGATGTGCCGTGGTGCTCATGTGCAGCATCTATTTAAAAAGTGGTGAGGATGCAATGTTTATGTGGTGGGCATATACGGATTATATGCGCTTCCCTCAACAGCGCAGTGACAGGAATGAGGCCTATCCTGACACACCATTGTCAGGAGGTGGCAAAAGTCCACCGGCAATCGCCGCTTCCAGTTCTTCGACCGCAACAGCCATTTTCTCGTCGATGACATGCAGATATTGCGTCCAGTCGCCGACATGATGCAGCTCATCCGCACCGTCGGAAATGCCGCGCAAGCCGTATAAGGGCACGCCATGAATCTGGCAGGCGCGCAGGCAGGCGAATGTTTCCATGTCCACCATATCCGCATCGATGGTTTCATAGACCTTGCCGGACACCACATTGGCGCCAGTTGATAGCGTGGCGCTGGCGAGGCCTTCCACCTGATATGGCAGCTTGATCATCTTCGGCAGATCGAGAAATGGCGTCAGCCCCTTCTCGAAACCAAGCGGCGAGGCGTCCATATCGCGATAGGAAACTGCGGAAACCTGAAACACTTCCGCCTGCGGCAGTTTCGCTGAACCCGCCGAACCAAGCGAGACCACGAGATCGGGCTGCTCGTCATCGCGTTCCATGCGGAACAATGCGCGGGAGAGGTTGATCGCCGCCTCAACCGGGCCGACGCCGATCATCAGCGGATCGAAGAGCTTGGCCAGATGACGCCCATATTCGGCGTCGGCAGCCATGACATAAAGCAGGCGTCGTCCGGCAACGGTCTTCAACATCCCTGTAGCCTATCCTTGCAAACCTTTGCGATCCTGCACGACCATCATCGTGCCGGTCATTGTAGCAATGAGACGAACTTCCGTATCGGTTACGGCAAAAGCCTGCCCGTCGCTGACCATGATCGTGCGGCCGGGCTTGGTGACCTCGCCGCGAAACAGGAAGCGTTCGCCCTTGCCGGGCGCAAGCAGATTGACCTTGAATTCGATGGTCAGCACCGCAGCCTCGGCGGGCATCAGCGTCAGTGCTGCATAGCCGCAGGCAGAATCGAGCGCCGCAGAAATCATGCCCGCATGCAGAATGCCGTGCTGCTGCGTGAGTTCCTCGCGGAACGGCATTTCCACTTCGACAATACCGGGTTCGCATCGCGTCAGCTCTGCGCCGATCAGTTTCATGGCGGCCTGCCGCCCGAAACTTTCCTCGACGCGTTCCTTGAAATCCGGTTCGGCTATGCGATGCGCTGACATTTATTCCCCGTTGTCTTAATTCGCTTTCTTCATGACACTTACATAAAACCCGTCCGTGCCGGTGGACAATGGGGAAAACACACTGCCATGCGATGGAAACACCGGTTCCGCGCCATCGGCGTCCGTCACGACGGACTGCCACAGTGCTTGCGCGGGCATTTCCGTGAAATCAGGATTGTCGGCCAGAAAGCGCGCGACCTGCCGCGTGTTTTCTTCGGCAAACAGCGAACAGGTGACATAGGCCAGACGCCCGCCCGGCTTCACATAATGCTTGGCCGCTTCCAGCACTTCCTGCTGGTCCTGAACCCGGCGTTCGAGCTGCTGGTCGTTGAGACGCCATTTCGCATCCGGTCTGCGCCGCCAGGTGCCGGAGCCTGTGCAAGGCGCATCAGTCAGCACAAGGTCCATATGACCTGTAAGCGGGTCGAGCGCATCCAGATTGCCATGCACCTGCGTGTTGCGCACGCCAGCGCGTTGCAAGCGCTCATGCATGGGCGAAAGCCGCGCACGCTCCGCATCATAGGCATGCACCTGACCCTTGTTCTGCATGGCTGCCGCAAGTGCCAGCGTCTTGCCGCCCGCACCGGCGCAATAATCGAGAACCTGCTCGCCGGGTTTGGCTCCGGCAAAAAGTGCAGCAAGCTGCGAACCCAGATCCTGCACTTCGAACCAGCCATCGAGAAAGGCCTGTTCGCCCTGCACATTCGGATGACGGCCCAGCGCTTCAATCGGCGGAATGCGCAATGCCTGCGCCAGAAATGGCGCGGGAGCCGCACCTGCCTTTTCCAAGGCTGCGAGCGTCTGTTCAGGCTTTGCTTTCAGGCTGTTGACGCGCAGATCGACCGGCGGACGCGTGGCAAGCGCCTTGCCTTCCTCGACCCAGCGTTCACCGAAAAGCTCGCGAAGCGAAGCGGCGCACCATTCCGGCACGTCGGCCTGAACATAATCCGGTGCGGCAGTGCTATCACGGCTTTCCCATGCGATACGGCGTGCCTGTTCCAGCGTTTCGGGCGCAAACTTGTCGCCATCGAGTGCCGCGTCGATGGCTGCAATATCCATGCCGCCATCGGCCAGCAAAGCGCCAAAGGCCAGCGCGCGCGCATCGTCGGCGTCCATGCGCCATGCGATGGAAAGCTTACGGCGCAGTGCGTCATAGACGATGTTGCCGATCACCGCGCGGTCGCCCGCGCCTGCGAAACGATGAGCAGAACCCCAGTCCTTCAGCACATCGGAAGCCGGGCGTTTGCCCGCTTCGATATCGCCCAGAACCTCGATTGCCGCCTGCAGGCGTCCACCAAGCCGCATTGCTTCTCCTTAATAATTAGCTTTCACGGCATAGCCTTCCTTGCAGGCAAAAGGCAATCGCCAAATCAAAACAAAAGCCGGAGCGCGAGGCTCCGGCTTTTATGCGCTTCAATTGAAGCGAGTTTGCCTTACATGCCGCCCGGATAGTTCGGGCTTTCACGGGTTATGGCGACGCCATGCGAATGGCTTTCACGCAGGCCCGCATTGGAAATGCGCACGAAGGTTGCCTTTTCGCGGAACTCTTCCAGCGTCTTGGCGCCGACATAGCCCATCGAGGCGCGCAAGCCGCCAGCAAGCTGGTGCAGCACAGCCGAGATCGGACCCTTGTAAGCGACCTGACCTTCGATGCCTTCCGGCACGAGCTTCAGCTCGTCACGCACTTCCGCCTGGAAGTAACGGTCTGCCGAACCGCGCGCCATAGCGCCAACCGAACCCATACCGCGATAGGATTTGAACGAACGACCCTGATGCAGATAGACCTCGCCCGGGCTTTCTTCCGTACCGGCCAGAAGCGAACCAGCCATGGCAGCGACAGCACCGGCGGCAAGCGCCTTGGCGAAATCGCCCGAGAACTTGATGCCGCCATCGGCGATGACCGGAATGTTCTGCTTGTGGGCTGCTTCCACCGCCGACATGATGGCCGAAAGCTGCGGTACGCCGACGCCTGCAACGATACGCGTGGTGCAGATCGAGCCCGGTCCGATACCGACCTTGACGGCATCCGCACCGGAATCGATCAATGCCTGCGTACCGCCTGCGGTGGCGACATTGCCAGCCAGAATGGCGACATTCGGATAGGCCTTCTTGATGCGTGCGACGGCATCGAGAACGCGCTGCGAATGACCATGCGCCGTATCGACAACCAGAAGATCGACGCCTGCTTCGATCAGGCGTTCGGCGCGTTCATAACCGTCTTCGCCAACGCTCGTGGCGGCAGCGGCACGCAGACGGCCCTGCGCATCCTTGGCGGCATTCGGGTTGAGCTGCGACTTTTCGATATCCTTGACGGTGATCAAGCCAACGCAACGGCCCTTGTCGTCAACGACGAGCAGCTTTTCGATGCGGTGGGCGTGGAGAAGACGCTTGGCTTCTTCCTGATTGACGTTTTCGCGAACCGTGATGAGGTTTTCGCGGGTCATCAGTTCGTAGATCTTCTGGGCTGGATCGGAGGCGAAACGCACGTCGCGATTGGTCAGGATGCCGACGAGACGGCCCGGACCCTTGGCGGCGTTTTCAACGACCGGAATACCGGAAATGCCATGCGCCTTCATCAGTGCCTGCGCATCGGCCAGCGTCGCATCCGGGCCAATGGTGACCGGGTTGACGACCATGCCGGATTCGAACTTCTTGACCTGACGAACTTCTTCGGCCTGACGTTCAGGCGTGAGATTGCGGTGGATGACGCCGATGCCGCCTGCCTGCGCCATCGCGATGGCGAGACGGGATTCCGTCACCGTGTCCATGGCGGCGGAGAGAAGCGGCAGGTTGAGTTCGATATCCTTGGCGATCCGGGTGCGCAGATCGACCTGACCCGGCATGACTTCGGAATGGCCCGGCTGCAGGAGCACATCGTCAAATGTGAGAGCGAGAGCGCCGGTGGGCGATTCCACGATTTTTGCCATTGCCAATTCCTTTGAATAAGAAAAGCCGCCTCTCCGGGATACGTCCGGGAGCAGCGACAATCAGGGTTTACTTGGTTGAATTGGCACCGGCTGGTAACACGGTTATGACCAAATGGGAAGCCTTTAGGTTACAAGTTTCAGTTACCGCTAAGAATTTGCGTGATAGACCACAAGTCAATTTCAATGCCGCCCGCAGAGGTGAGCAAGGGGAGATGATGCGAAAGTCGTATAAGCGCGTCCCGCTGATCCGCCGTTCCAGAGTGATGTGGATGTCTCCCCGGCTCTGGAAACCTCGGCTCGTTTTCTGGTGCGGCGCGCTTGCCATCGGGATTATCAGCGTCGGCTTTGCAGAGGCGGCCGACATTGCGCAGAACTGGTTCAAGGCGCTGACGGATGGTTCCGGGGGTAGTTTCTGGCGAGCCTGGCTGCCGCTCGTCATCACCCCGGTCGGCTTCATGGCCTGTTCATGGATTGCCATCGCCTGGTTCCCGAATTCCGGCGGCAGCGGTATCCCGCAAGCCATCGCTGCGCGGCATCTCGACGATCATCAGGATCGCTCCATGCTTCTCTCGATCCGGATTGCCACCGGCAAGATTGTGCTCACCGTCGTGGGCCTTTTCTGCGGCGCATCCATCGGGCGCGAGGGCCCCACCGTGCAGATCGGCGCGTCGATTATGCTGCAATCGGCGCGGATCGGCGGCATGGAACAGGCGCGCGGATTGATCCTCGCCGGATCGGCAGCGGGCATCGCCGCGGCCTTCAACACGCCGCTTGCCGGAATTGTTTTCGCGATCGAGGAAATGGGCCGTGCCTATGCCGCGCGCACCAATGGGCTGGTGCTTTCGGCGGTCATTCTGGCCGGTCTCGCCTCGCTCGGTCTGGTGGGCAACTACAATTATTTCGGCATGACGACGATTACAGCCACGACCGGCAGGGATTGGGTTCTGGTGGTCGCCTGCGGCGTGATCGGCGGGGCGTTCGGCGCGGCTTTCAGTGCGCTGGCGCTCGATCTCGGACGTCGCGTGCGCCGCCATGTGCAGAAGGTTCCACTGCGCAACGCGGTGTTGTTTGCCGGTATTTGCGGGCTACTGGTTGCGATCATCGGCATCGCTTCGGGCGGTGCGACTTTCGGCACCGGCTATGTTCAGGCGCGGGGCGCGGTTGAAGGCACGGCACTGCCGCCATTTTACTTTGTCGAAAAATTCGTCGCCGGTCTGCTCTCGATGATATCGGGCATCCCGGGCGGTATTTTCGCACCATCGCTTTCGGTCGGCGCAGGCCTCGGCAGCACCATCGGCCTTGTGCTCGGCACCAGCGCAAGCCTGGCTGCCGTGCTGGGCATGGCGGGCTATTTTGCCGGCGTCGTTCAGGCGCCAATGACGGCCTTCGTCATCATTCTCGAAATGACCGGCAATCATAACAATGTCATTCCGCTGATGTGCGCCTCGATGCTCGGTTACGGTACGGCGCGGCTTATTTCCAATGAGCCGCTCTACCACGCCCTGTCGCGCAACTTCGTGGCGGATGTGCTGCGCCAACGGCGCGCACGCGAAAAGAATGCGCTTTCGGAGTGAAGCGTCAGATGGAGGAGAAAACTGTTTATGGATCGCAGAACATTCGGCAAATCGCTTGCGGGGCTGGGAGCAATGCCCTTTGTCGTTAGCGCGGCAGCGGCAGCGAGCACGGGAGGAAAGAGCATGCTGGAACTTATGGGCGGAAGCATTTCGGATGTACCGGGGATCAAGCTTGGCCATCACACACTGACCAAGCGCCCGACCGGCTGCACGGTTCTCTTATGTGAAGAAGGCGCTTCGGCAGGCGTCGATGTGCGCGGCTCCGCGCCCGGCACCCGCGAGACCGACCTTCTCGATCCCATCAATTATGTGCAGCAGGTACAGGCCATTCTCCTGTCCGGCGGCAGCGCCTACGGGCTTAGCGCCGCAACTGGCGTGATGCGCTATCTGGAAGAAAACAAGCTCGGTTTCAAGATCGGCAACGGCGTGGTGCCGATCGTGCCCGCGGCGATCCTGATGGATCTCGGCGTCGGCGATTTTTCGATCCGCCCCGATGAGGAAGCCGGTTATCTCGCCTGCAAGGCGGCCAAGGCGGAAGCTTCCGGCGAAGGCAATATCGGCGCTGGCGCTGGCGCGACGGTCGGCAAGATGTTCGGCAAGGATTTTGCCATGAAGGGCGGGCTTGGCACGGCAAGCTACAAGGTGCCCGGCACGGAAATCGTGGTAGGCGCAATCGTCGCCGTCAATGCGGTTGGCGATGTTTATGCACCAAACTCGCGCCAGATCCTGGCCGGTGCGCGCAGCGAAGATGGCAAGGGCTTCCGCAATACGATGCAGGCCATCATGCAGGGCCATGGCGTGGTCAAATCCGGTGGCGCCAACACGACCATCGGCGCGATTGCCACCAACGTACCGTTCAACAAGGCGGAACTGAAGAAGATCGCAGGCATGGCTCATGATGGTTTTGCGCGCACCATCAACCCGATCCACACCATGTGGGACGGCGATACGATTTTCGCACTCTCGACCGGCAAGGCCAAGGATGTTGAAGCGGACGTGACCGCCATCGGCGCAATCGCTGCAACGGTCATGGCGGATGCAGTCGCACGGGCGGTCGTTAACGCAGATAGCCTTAACGACTTGAATTTGCCCGCCTATAAGGATTATCACCCGCAATAGGATGCACATCTTGCACCATTGAAGGGATCGGTCCTGTATCAAAATAAGGTTATAAGATATCTGATCATCCTTGATGGTGCAGTTACGCAAGAAGGTAGAGTGAAGGCATGAGTGGCAGTTCCCTTAAATTCGGCACCAGCGGTCTCAGGGGATTGGCGAACGAGCTGAACGGCTTGCCCGCCTATGCTTATTCGCTCGCCTTCGTGCGCATGCTCGCCGAAAGCGGCAAGCTGAACAAAGGCGCGGAGGTTTTCGTCGGACGCGACCTCCGCCCATCCAGCCCCGACATTGCCGCCCTTTGCATGGCAGCCATTGAAGACGCTGGCTTTACGCCGGTGAATTGCGGTGTGCTGCCCACCCCTGCGCTCAGCTTCTACGCCATGGCGAAACAAGCGCCTTCCATCATGGTGACGGGAAGCCATATCCCCGATGATCGCAATGGTTTGAAGTTCTATCGGGCCGATGGCGAAATCGACAAGACCGACGAGCAGGCGATCAGCGCGGCCTATGCCGCCCTGCCCGCCGACCTCACCCCAAGGCACTCGGGCAATGGTGCAACAAGCGATGCCGCGACCAGCGCCTATGAGAAACGTTATATCGATTATCTGGGACGCGGCGCTCTCAAGGGCTTGCGCGTCGGCGTCTACCAGCACTCGTCTGTCGCCCGCGATGTTATAACGGATATTCTGACCGCGCTTGGCGCAGAAACCCTCGCACTCGGGCGCTCCGACATTTTCGTGCCGGTCGATACCGAAGCGTTGCGCCCGGAAGATATCCGGCTTCTCGACCAGTGGGCCAAGGAAAACCGCCTTGATGCCATCGTTTCCACGGATGGCGATGCGGACAGGCCACTGATTGCCGATGCAAGCGGCCAGTTCGTGCGTGGCGATCTCGTCGGCGCGATCACCGCAAGCTGGATCGGTGCTGACACCATCGTCACGCCAGTGACCTCCAATGCAGCGCTGGAAGAATGCGGGCGTTTCGACCGCGTTGTCAGAACCCGCGTCGGTTCTCCTTATGTCATCGAAGGCATGGCACGCGCCAAGGCGGAGGGCGCAAAGCTTATTGTCGGATTCGAAGCCAATGGCGGCGTGCTTTTGGGCAGCGACAGCACCCGCAATGGCCACACGCTTTCCGCACTGCCGACCCGCGATGCGCTGCTGCCGATCCTCGCCTGCCTGAGCATGATCAAAGAGCAGGGCAAGCCGCTTGCGGAAATCGGCGCGGCTTTCAAGTTTCGCATCGCGCTCAGCGACCGTTTGCAGAATGTGCCGCAGGAAAAGAGCGGCGCGTTTCTCGCCATCCTCAAGGATGAAGCCGGGCGCAAGGCGCTGTTTCCGGCAACCGATGCGATCATCCGGTCTGAGGCCATTGACGGCGTCAAACTGTTCTTCCATTCCGGCAATGCCGTCCACTATCGCGCTTCCGGCAATGCGCCGGAGCTGCGCTGCTATGTGGAAGCGGCCAATGAAAACCAGGCCGTCGAACTTCTGGCCATGGGCCTCGATATCGCCCGCAACGCAACAAAGGATGCCTGAGCAATGAGCTTTATTCCTGTCATCATCAGCGGCGGTTCCGGTTCAAGGCTCTGGCCGCTCTCGCGCGATGCCCACCCGAAGCCCTTCATCGAACTACCCGACGGCAGTACATTGATCGGCAAGACCTATAACCGGGCGGCACGGCTTGAAGGCGTCGATCACATCCTGACCGTCACCAATCGCGATTTTCTGTTTCTGACGCTCGACGCCTATGCGGACGCCAAGGCGCCCAAGACCGATAATGCGTTTCTGCTGGAACCCTTGGGTCGCGATACCGCGCCTGCGGTGGCGCTTGCGGCCATGCATGCCGCCGCAACCTACGGCCCGGACGCTACGCTTCTGGTGATGCCTGCCGACCACCTGATCGAAGACGAACCCGCCTTTGCGGAAGCGGTCCAAAAGGCGCGGCAGCTTGCCGAAACCGGTCGCATCGTGACATTCGGCATTGTGCCCGATCACCCGGAAACGGGCTTCGGCTATATCGAGGCGGATGGCGTGGACGTTCTGCGCTTTGTCGAAAAGCCCGATGCGGAAACCGCGCAGGCCTATGTCGAGAGCGGACGCTATTTCTGGAATTCGGGCATGTTCTGCTTTACCGCGAGAACCATGCTGGAAGCGATGCGCGCCCACGCGCCGGAGATTTTCAACGGCGTGCAGGCGTCGCTCGAAAATGCGCGGCGCGGCGTCAATGGCGACACCAAGACCATTGAGATTCCAAAGGACGAGTTTGCCGCGACGCCGGCCATTTCCATCGATTATGCCATCATGGAAAAGGCCGACAATATCGCCTGCATTCCGGTTTCCTGCGGCTGGTCGGATATCGGTTCCTGGGCTGCCATGGCCGACCTGATCAATCCCGATGCCGATGGCAACCGTCTGCGCGGGGAAACCGTTCTGGAAGACACGACCAACAGTTTTGTCTTGTCGGAAACAAGGCTGGTCAGCCTTGTCGGCGTGCACGACCTTCTGGTTGTCGATACGCCGGACGCGTTGCTCGTCGCCCATCGCGACAAGGCGCAGGATGTGCGCAAGGTTTTCAACCGTCTGCGCGCTGACGGCCACGAAGCCGCGAAACTGCACCGCACCGCCCATCGTCCGTGGGGCACCTATACCGTGCTGGAAGAAGGCGACGGCTTCAAGATCAAGCGCATCGAGGTGAAGCCCGGACGCCGCCTGAGCCTTCAGGCGCATCATCACCGTTCCGAACACTGGATCGTCGTGTCCGGCACCGCCAAGGTGACCAATGGCGACCGGGAAATTCTGCTGACCAACAACCAGTCAACCTATATTCCCTGCGGCTTCAAGCACCGTCTGGAAAATCCGGGCATTCTGCCCTTGGTTCTGATCGAAGTGCAGAGCGGCGAATATCTCGGCGAAGACGATATCGTGCGTTTCGACGACATTTACGGCCGGGTATAGAGCATTTCCAGCAAAAGTGCGAAGCGGTTTTGCGTAGGATAATGCGTAAAAACAATTAGATAGAGCGGTTCCACAATTCCGTTTTAACCGAAACCGCTCTAAAAGACCAGCGCCGACGAAGTTTCTCCGTCGGCGCTTATTTGAAGTAACTTAGTTGAAAGCGCCGCCGTCGCTTTTGCTTTCCGGGCGTTCGGCTGCAACCTTCTGGCGATAGCCGCTGGCGCGATAGGCGGCAATCGGTTCGATCGCCCCGCCAGTGCGGCGACGGGCTTCGGCCAAAATCGGCTCAACATCGGTACGATAGGCGCGTTTCAGCGTGTCCGACGCCATCAGCGCATCGTTTTCCTGCTGATAGGTTTCCAGCGCCTCGCGGTCCACCAGCAGTGCTTGTGCATAAGCGCGGCGGATTTCATTTGCCGACGAAATAAGACTTTCCAGCGGATCAGTCACATTGTGCGACTGGTCGATCATATGCGCCGGATTAAAGTCCTTCACGCCGCGATATTCGGCACCGACCAGCTCATTGAACACCAGAAACAGGCGATAGGGATCGATGGAACCGGCATCGAGATCGTCATCGCCATATTTGCTGTCGTTGAAATGGAAACCGCCGAGTTTGCCGAACTGCATCAACCGCGCCACGATCATTTCGATATTGGTGTTGGGCGCATGGTGGCCGAGATCGACCAGACATTGCGCCTTGGGACCAAGCGTCGAGGCGATGAGATAATTTGTGCCCCAGTCCTGAACCACCGTCGAATAGAAGGCCGGTTCATACATTTTATGCTCGGAGAACAAGCGCCAGTCGTCGGGCAAAGCTTTGTAGATTTCGCCCATCGAAGCCAGATAGCGCTCGAAAGCACGCGTGAAATTCTGCTGGCCGGGGAAATTGGACCCGTCGCCGAGCCAGACCGTCAGCGCCTTGGAGCCGATGGCATTGCCGATTTCGATACATTCGAGATTATGCTCGACCGCCTGCGCCCGCACCGCCGCATCGACATGGGTGAGCGATCCGTATTTGTAGGACAGTTTCTGATCGGCAGCGTCCGAAAACGTGTTGGAATTCATGGCGTCGAAACCGAGGCCCAGCGCCGCGGCATGGGCATTCAGCTTCTTCGGGTCTGCCTTGTCCCACGGAATATGCAGCGAGACATTCGGCGTTGCCCGCGAAAGCTCGTTGATGACGGCGCAATCGTCCAGCTTGTCGAAAATGCCACGTGGCTCGCCGCCACCCGGAAAACGCCCGAAGCGGGTGCCGCCCGTGCCAGTGCCCCACGAAGGCACGGCGACGAAATAGCTTGCCACCTTGTCGGTAATGGTATCGATCTCGATGCCGCGACGCGCCAGCTGCGCACCCAGCGCCTGATAATCGCTCTTCAGCGCATTTTCGAAACCGGAATTATGCTCGGCGATGAAATCCGCCAAAATACGTTGATCGGACATGGTTCCTCCCAGAACATTCCAGATTATAGGGTCAACGTGGGAAACTCTGCTGGTTCCCAGCATCGACATTGATGATGTTGCCGGTGGACTTTGCCGAAGAGTCGCTGGCGAGGAAATAGATCGCTTCGGCGATATCTTCCGGCAGGACATTGAGCTTCAGCAGCGACCGCTTGCGATAATGCTCCTCCAGTTCCGAAACATCGATCTTGGAGGATGCCGCGCGCTGTTCACGCCACTCGCCGTCCCAGATCTTGGAGCCGCGCAGAACTGCATCGGGATTGACCACATTGACGCGGATGCCGGCATCAGCACCTTCCAGCGCCAGACAGCGGGCCAGATGGATTTCAGCAGCCTTGGCCGTGCAATAGGCGGATGCACTGGGCGAAGCAGCAAGACCGTTCTTGGAAGCGACGAACACCACATTGCCGCCGATCTTCTGGCGGCGGAACAAGCGGAAGGCCTCCCGCGACACGAGGAAATAGCCGGTCGCCAGAATGTCGATATTACGGTTCCACATCGACAATTCGGTCGCTTCGACCGGAGCTGACGACGCGATGCCCGCATTGGAGACCAGAATGTCGATGCCGCCCAGCTCGACGCTGGCTTCAACAAAGGCGTTTGCGACGCCCTTTTCATCGGTCACGTTCAACTCGACGCTGCGAACCTGATCAGCACCATAACGCTTTGACAGATTGGCGTGAGCGGATTTGAGCGATTCTGCGTCAATATCCGCCAGAACCACGCAAGCGCCCTCGCCCGCCAGCCGCTCGGCGGTGGCATAGCCAATGCCGCCAGCGCCGCCAGTGATAAGGGCAATGCGCCCGGCTAGGCTTTTCGGCTTTGGCATGCGTTGCAGCTTGGCTTCCTCAAGCAGCCAATATTCAATATCGAAGGCTTCCTGTTCCGGCAGCCCCTGATATTCGGACACAGCGGATGCGCCGCGCATGACATTGATCGCATTGACATAGAATTCGCCAGCGATGCGTGCCGTCGCCTTATCGCGAGCAAAAGACAGCATGCCGACACCGGGGATCAGAAAAATCACCGGATTGGGATCGCGCATCTTCGGCGAATTGTCGTGCTTGCAGGCCTCATAATAGCGCTTGTAATCGGCGCGATAGGCTTCCAACGCATCTTCAAGCCCGGCAACGATAGCATCGACATCCGGCTTGGCCGGATCAAAATTGACGACCAGCGGGCGAATTTTGGTGCGCAGGAAATGATCCGGGCAGGATGTGCCCAGAGCGGCCAGCGGACGCAGTTCCTTCGCATTCACGAATTCCAGCACTGCATCCTGATCATCGAAATGGCCGAGCTTGCGCTCTTCCTTGCCGATCAGCCCGCGAATTTCCGGCATCAGCCGCGCTGCAATGGCGCGGCGCTCGGAAGCAGCCAGGCTTTGTGTGACAGCACCGCCGAAAGCGGCTTTGCCCGCCGTCTTCCGGTCCAGCCATTCAATGGCCTTGTTGATAATGGCGAGCGTGGTTTCGTAGCAGGTCTTCGCATCATTGGCCCAGGTGAAAAGGCCATGACTTTCAAGGACAACGCCCTTGGCCTGCGGATGCGCCTTGACGAAAGCTTCGAGATCGAGCCCGAGCTGGAAACCCGGGCGACGCCATGGCAGCCAGCCAATATCGTCACCGAAAATCTCGGCCGTCAGCTCGCGGGAATTCCTGGAGGCAGCAATCGCAATGATCGCATCGGGATGCATGTGATCGACATGGCTGAAAGCGACAAAACCATGCAGCGGCGTATCGATGGATGCCGCGCGCGGATTGAGGTTGAAGGTGCAATGCGGCAGGAAGCCGACCATGCGGTCCTCATCCTCAACGCCCTTATAGATGCACTTCAGCGCATTGAGCTTGTCCTGATAAAGCGTGGCAAAACCGTCGAGTTTGATGGTGCCGACATCGCCGCCCGAGCCCTTGACCCAGAGAACCTGAACCTTTTCGCCGGTCAGCGGATCAATTTCCTCAACCTTGGCAGAGGTGTTGCCGCCGCCGTAATTGGTGATGCGCTTGTCTGACCCGAGCAGATTGGAGCGGTAAAGCAGCTTTCCCGGCTCATCCAGCGTTGCCGCCTTGGCGTCGTCCCAGCGATTATCGAGCAGCCGATTGCTGACCACCATGTCATCCTCCCAAGTCAGTTATGCCAGATTAAGGCCAACCGCCACGCGCATATCCTTCCCATGCGCGAGCGATCATGTTGGCGGCAGATATGACGCATGAAACGAAATACTGTCAATCACAAACAATCATAATCGATCAAATATTTCGCGCATGTGCGAATTGTTGATTGTTTGTGATTGACATGCGCCAGCAATTTAAGAATAGATGGAAACAGGAGGAGCCATGCACGAAAGAGAGCGCCACCGCATCATCCTGAGCGCTGTTCAGGAGAAACCGGTGATCACCATTCAGGATCTGGTGGAATTGACGGAGGCGTCGGAAGCGACCCTTCGGCGCGATATCGCATCGCTGCATATGCAGGGTCGGATCAAGCGCGTGCGCGGCGGTGCTGAAGCCATCCACCCGCCGCAGTTTGGCAGTCTTGCGGGGCGTCCGTTCAAGGTTTCCGAATCCGAAAATGGTGATCGCAAGCGCGCCATTGCCCGCGAGGCCGTGGCGCTTTGCGATGAAGGCGACAGCATCATCATCAATGGCGGCTCCACGACATTCCAGATGGTGCATTATCTGACGGCGCGCCGCCTTCAGGTGCTGACCAACTCCTTCGCCATTGCCGAACATCTGTTGCGGCAGTCGAAAAGCACGGTGATCGTGCCCGGCGGCGCGATCTATCGCGACCAGAGCCTGATCCTTTCGCCTTTCGACAATGACGTCATCCGTAATTTTTACGGTCGGCGGATGTTCATGGGCTGTCAGGGTGTCAGCCCGCTCGGCGTGATGGAATCCGACGCGCTGATCATCCAGAGCGAACAGAAACTGATGGGCCAGGCGGACGAACTTGTCCTGATGGTCGATTCATCGAAATTCACACGCCGTTCCAGCCTCATCCTTTGCCCGCTCGACCGTGTCAGCACGCTGATCACCGATGACGGCATTTCCGATGAGGCGCGGCGGATGGTCGAAAATGCGGGTATCCGGCTGATTGTAGCGCAGGTTTCCGCAAATGCCGGCAAGGGCGGCGAACAGGGGGATTCCGCCGAGGTTGCCTGAGCCAACTCTATTATCATCCCGGCCAATGCCGGGATCATCGTGAAACATATGTCTTTATACTGGGAGGAATGAGACATGAAGCTTTTCAAGAAACTCGCACTTGGTACAGCACTGGCCGTCGCCTTCATGGCAAGTCAGGCGCAGGCAGCCGACATGAAGATCGCGCTCGTCGCGAAGTCGCTCGGCAACGGCTTCTTTGAAGCCGCCAACAAGGGTGCGCAGGAAGCTGCCAAAGAACTTGGCGGCGTCGAGGTCATCTATACCGGCCCGACCACCACAACCGCCGAAGGCCAGATTGAAGTCATCAATTCGCTGATTGCCCAGGGCGTGAACGCCATCGCCATTTCCGCCAACGACCCGGATGCGGTCGTACCGGCGCTGAAAAAGGCTGCCCAGCGCGGCATCAAGGTGATTTCGTGGGATTCGGGTGTCGCTCCGGCTGGCCGTATCGTGCACCTCAACCCATCGTCCAACGAGCTGATCGGCAAGATGTGCCTGAAGCTTGCGGCCGACCACCTGCCGGACGGCAAGGGCGATTTCGCGATCCTGTCCGCCACCACCACCTCGACCAACCAGAATATCTGGATCGCCGAGATGAAGAAGCAGCTCAAGGACTTCCCGGGCCTCAATCTGGTCACGACCGTCTATGGCGACGATCTGGCCGACAAGAGCTATCGTGAAGCACAGGGCCTCCTGAAGTCGAACCCGAACGTCAAGGTCATCGTGGCGCCGACGACCGTGGGCGTTCTGGCCGCTTCGCAGGCCGTGAAGGATGCCGGCAAGATCGGCGATGTCTATGTGACGGGCCTCGGCCTGCCGTCCGAAATGGCTGGTGCCATCAAGTCCGGCGCGACCAAGGAATTCGCCATCTGGAACCCGATTGATCTCGGCTATTCCGCAACGCAGATCGCCTATCACCTCGTGAAGGGTGATACCGATGGCAAGCCGGGTTCCGAAATCGATGCCGGACGTATGGGCAAGATCAAGATCGGCGAAAACGGCGAAGCCGCGATGAGCGACCCTTTCGTCTATGACGAGAAGAACATCGACCAGTTCTCCAAGGTCTTCTGATCGGAAAGAGCATCCCGAAAAGTGTGAAACGGTTTTCGGACACGATGCGCATTTTAAAAAGAGGCGGCATTCGCTGAACGGGTGCCGCCTCCCGTTCCCCAGAATCGATTTCAGGTGTCTGCAATGAATGCAGCTTTTCTCTCAAGCGGCGATTCCAGCGGTGAGCAGACGGTGCTTGCCATGACGGACCAGCCCATTCTGGAAATGCGCGGCATTGCCAAGACATTTCCCGGTGTGCGTGCGCTCGATGACGTCAATATCGCGCTCTATCCCGGCAAAGTGACGGCGCTGATCGGCGAGAACGGCGCAGGCAAGTCCACGCTCGTGAAAATCCTCACCGGCATCTATCAGCCCGATGAAGGTGAAATCCTCATCGACGGCAAGCCGGTGCATCTGGCGACGGCGCAGGATGCGACCGATCACGGCGTAACGGCCATTCATCAGGAAACCGTGCTCTTTGACGAATTGTCGGTGGGCGAAAACATCTATCTCGGCCATGCGCCGCGCACGAAATTCGGCTTCGTCAACTGGAAGGCTGTCTATGCCCGTTCGCAAGCCTTGCTATCCTCGCTGGAAACGACGGTCGACGCCCGCATCAAGCTGAAGGAACTGTCCATCGCCCAGCGCCATCTGGTCGCCATTGCCCGCGCGCTGTCGGTGGATTCGCGCATCGTCATCATGGACGAGCCGACCGCAGCCCTGTCGCGCAAGGAAGTGGACGACCTGTTTCGCATCGTGGCGCGGCTGAAAGCGCAGGGTAAAGCCATCCTCTTCATCAGCCACAAATTCGATGAAGTCTATGAAATCGCCGATAATTATGCGGTTTTCCGCGACGGGCACGCCGTCGGCCACGGTACGCTTGCCGATACGCGACAGAACGATATCGTGCGCATGATGGTCGGGCGGTCTGTCGATCAGGCTTTCCCCAAGCAGGATGTCGCCATCGGCAAGCCGGTGCTGAAGGTTGAAAACTATTCGCACCCGACCGAGTTTCGCGACATTTCCTTTGAGCTGCGCAAGGGGGAAATCCTCGGCGTTTACGGCCTTGTCGGCGCCGGACGCTCGGAATTCGCACAATCGCTGTTCGGCATCACCAAGCCATCCCGTGGCCGCGTGACGCTTGAAGATCGCGAGATCAGCACCCGCCGCCCGGGCGATGCGGTGGCCCATGGCATCGTCTATGTGCCGGAAGAACGCGGACGTCACGGCGCGGTGCTGCAACTGCCGATCTTTCAGAATGTTTCGCTGCCGTCGCTCGCCCGCACCTCGCGCAATGGTTTTCTGCGCATGGCGGAAGAACTGGCGCTGGCGCGCAAATATGCCGAGCGCTTCGACCTGCGCGCCGCCGCCCTTTCCGTACCGGTCGGGACGCTATCCGGCGGCAATCAGCAGAAGGTCGTCATCGGAAAGTGGCTCGCCACCAATCCAAAGGTCATCATTCTCGACGAGCCGACCAAGGGCATCGATATCGGCTCCAAGGCTGCGGTTCACGCCTTTATCAGCGAACTCGCCGCCGAGGGGCTCAGCATCATCATGATCTCGTCGGAACTGCCGGAAATCATCGGCATGTCAGACCGTGTGATGGTTATGCGCGAAGGCCTCATGGAAGGCGTCTTCGAACGTGCAAGCCTCGACGCGGAAGTGCTGGTGCGCGCCGCCACGGGCAATGCCGAGCAGGCTGCGGAGTAGATCATGAAACAATTGCTGAAACAGCGGGAACTCCTGCTCCTCGTCATCATCGCGCTACTGGTGGGCCTGTTTGCCAGCCGCGCGCCGGGCTTTGCCAGCGTCGGCAATCTGGCGGGCATCTTCAACGACACGTCGATCCTGATCATCATCGCGCTTGGACAGATGGCGGTGATCCTGACCAAGTCAATCGATCTGTCGGTTGCTGCCAATCTCGCCTTTACCGGCATGGCCGTGGCAATGCTCAACGCCACCTATCCGGGCCTGCCTCTGGTGCTGCTGATCGTGCTTGCCATCGGCATCGGTGCAGTTTTGGGCGCGATCAACGGCATTCTCGTCTGGAAGCTCAATATTCCGGCGATTGTCGTCACACTTGGCACGCTCACCATCTATCGCGGCATGGCCTTTGTGCTGTCCGGCGGCGCTTGGGTGAATGCGCACCAGATGACAGCGCCCTTCCTCAACACGCCACGCACGCCTTTCCTCGGCTTGCCGCTCTTGGGCTGGACAGCGATTTTGATCGTAGTGCTTGTCTATGTCCTGCTGACGCGGACATTCTTCGGTCGCGCCCTTTATGCTTCCGGCGGCAATCCGACCGCCGCTGTCTATACCGGTATCGATGTTGGCCGCACGCGCTTCTTCGCCTTTGTGCTTTCGGGTGCGCTTGCCGGTCTGTGCGGCTATCTCTGGGTGTCGCGCTATGCCGTCGCCTATGTGGATGTGGCCGCCGGTTTCGAACTCGACAGCGTTGCGGCCTGCGTCATCGGCGGCATCTCGACGCTCGGTGGCATCGGCACGGTTGCCGGTGCCGTTCTGGGCGCGCTGTTTCTCGGCGTCATCAAGAACGCTTTGCCGGTCATCGACATATCGCCCTTCTGGCAAATGGCGATCTCCGGTTCCGTGATCATTCTGGCGGTGATTTTCAATGCACGTCAGGAAAAGCGGCGCGGACGCATCATCCTGCGCGACAAGGCCGCGAAGACTTATGAGGAGGTTGCGGCATGAGCCAGACGGACATGAACGACCAGCGCCGTCATATTCCCGACCGCCTCGGCACGCCCTTCTCACGCATCTTCGCAAGCTGGGAAATGCTGCTGCTTGGCGTGGCAATTGCGATCTTCATCGCGAATTCCTTCGCCTCGCCCTATTTCCTCGATGCCTGGAACCTCTCCGACGCCACATTCAACTTCACCGAAAAGGCGCTGATCGCCTTTGCGATGACGCTTCTGATCATTTCCGGTGAAATCGACCTCTCGGTCGCCGCCATCATTGCGCTTTCCTCGACCGCGATGGGTGCGGCTGCGCAGGCTGGCGTCGGCACGCCGGGTCTGGTCTGCATCGGCATCGGCACCGGCCTTGTTTGCGGCGCGATCAATGGTGGACTGGTGGCCGGGCTGAAACTGCCATCCATCGTCGTGACCATCGGCACGATGAGCCTTTTCCGCGGCATTTCCTATATCGTGCTCGGCGATCAGGCCTTTGGCGGCTATCCGGAAAGCTTTGCCTATTTCGGTCAGGGCTATGTGTTCTGGGTCTTCTCGTTCGAATTCGTGCTGTTCATTCTCTTCGCGGTGCTGTTTGGCGTGCTTTTACATGCCACCAGCTTTGGACGCCGCATCTATGCCATCGGCAACAATGAATTCGCGGCGCGCTTTTCCGGCATTCCGGTTGAAAAAACCAAATTCGTGCTCTTCCTGATGACCGGAGTCATGAGCGGCATCGCCGCCGTCTGCCTGACGTCGCGCCTCGGCTCCACGCGCCCATCCATCGCGCAAGGCTGGGAACTGGAAATCGTCACCATGGTCGTTCTGGGCGGCGTATCGATCCTCGGCGGATCGGGCACCATTGTCGGCGTGGTGATTGCGGCTTTCGTTATGGGTCTCGTGACCTTCGGGCTTGGGCTTCTCAACGTGCCGGGCATCGTCATGTCGATCTTTATCGGCCTCCTGCTCATCGTCACCATTTCGCTGCCGATCCTGATCCGGCAGCTCAAGGGGAGGCGCGCGACATGACCACCCAACGCTATGCATTTCGCATGACGCTTAATCCGGGCATGGAAGCGGAATATCGCCGCCGCCATGACGAGATATGGCCCGAACTGATCGAGCTTCTGCACAAGGCTGGCGTGTCAGACTATGCCATCTATCTTGATGAAGAAACCAACATCCTGTTTGGCGTGCTGACGCGCAGCGCCAGCCACGGCATGGCGGCCCTGCCCGACCACCCGGTGATGAAGAAATGGTGGGCGCATATGGCCGACATCATGGCGACGAACCCCGACAATTCGCCGGTTTCTGTCGATCTCAAGCCAGTGTTTCACATGTCATGAAGCGCATCGCCATTCTCGATATAGGCAAGACCAATGCCAAAGTCGTCGTGATCGATGCGGCAGGCGGCGAGGAAATTGCCGCGCGCCGCATGCCGAACACCGTTCTGCGCGACGGCCCCTATCCGCATTATGATATCGAGGCGCTTTGGCGCTTCTTTCTGACAAGCCTTGCGGAATTTGCGCAAGAGCCGGGCTTCGATGCCATTTCCATCACCACGCATGGCGCGTCGGCGGCTCTCGTTGCTGAAGACGGCACGCTGGCAATGCCGGTTCTCGACTATGAACTCGAATATCCAGCCGAAATCCGCGCCGCCTATGCGGCCATAAAGCCGGATTTTCGCGATACATTTTCGCCGACCCTGTCGCTCGGCCTCAATCTCGGTGCGCAGCTTCACTATCTGAAAGCGGTCTTTCCTACCGATTTCGCGCGCACGCATTTCATATTCACCTATCCGCAATATTGGGCATGGCGTCTGACCGGCATTGCCGCATCGGAAGTGACCTCGCTTGGCTGCCACACCGATTTGTGGCTGCCGAAACAATCGGCTTTTTCGGCGCTTGTCGACCAACTGGACATTCGCGGAAAATTCCCGCCGCTGCGCTCCGCCTTCGATGCGCTTGGGCCGCTACTGCCAGAGATCGCGACCAATATCGGACTGCCCTCACCCGTTCTGGTGCATTGCGGCATTCACGATTCCAACGCATCGCTGCTCGCACATCTGATGGATCGCAAAGGCCCATTTTCGGTGGTTTCGACCGGCACATGGGTGGTGAGCTTTGCCGTTGGCGGCAATCTCGACCAGCTGGACCCGAAGCGCGATACGCTCGCCAATGTCGATGCCTATGGGCGGGCGGTGCCCGCGGCGCGCTATATGGGCGGGCGCGAATTCGACCTGATGACCGAAGGGCTGCAAAAGCCCTCACCAGCCGAATACGATGTCCTTGCCGCGCAGGTTCTGCATCGCGGGATCATGGCTTTACCTTCCGCCGTGCCGGGTTGCGGCCCTTACCCCGACACACATCTGCATTGGCGCAACGCGGATCAGGCAAGCGATGCCGAACTCTATGCTGCCGCTTGTATTTATGCTGCGCTGATGACGGAAAGTTGCCTTGGCCTGCTGGGCGCCAAGGGGCCGATTGTCGTCGAAGGTCCATTTTCTGAGAATGCTATTTATCTGAAAGCATTGGCGAATTTTTCCGGACGCGCAGTCGAGGCAATTGCCGGATCAACCGGCACGGCCACCGGCGCAGGCTTGCTGGCGGGTGCTGCGCCCCAGGAAAAGCACGGCAGAACCTATCAGCCAGACGATGGTGCTTCCGGCGACGCCTATGCCGCCTATCGCGCACAATGGCTGGAAGCCGTCACGCCGCAACCAGCGCACTGACGGGCAGCACCCTCTCCCAACAAGTTGTCACGTGATTGTGACATCGCAGGCTTCCACCTGCGATCCAATTCACTTGCCATATTCAAGGCACTTGTCATAAGCTACAAATAATAAGGTAGCTTATAAATAAGTGGGCATACAAGTGGCGGACACCCGCGTTCTCGGTTTTCTGTTGCATGATGTTGCCCGCCTTCTTCGCAAACGTTTTGAGCAGCGCGCACGCGGAACTGGCCTGACACGGGCACAGTGGCAAACGCTGGCATTCCTCTCGAAGAATGACGGGATCATGCAACGCAGTCTGGCTGATCTGCTGGACGTGGAGGCTATAACCCTCACGCGCATTCTCGATCGGCTCGTCGAACAGGGATTTGTCGAAAGACGGCCCCATCCGACTGATCGGCGTGCGCATCTGATTTACATATGCGAGGCGGCGATGCCGCTTCTGGAAGATATGCGCGTGCTCGGCGGCCAGACGCGGGCCGAGGCGCTTGAAGGTGTTTCGCAGGCGGAACAGGAACAGCTGATCCAGACCCTCCTGTCGATGAAAGACAATCTCTCCCGGGCTTGCCGGTCTCCCGCAAGTCCCGAAATCGTCAACGAAGATACAGATCATGACTGACACGTCCAATATCGTAAAGCATCCTGCCGCTATCGAACGGGGTGAACCTGAAGCACGTCAGGAAACCCACGCCGAAAGCACTGGTCCGGCGTCGCAGCCGCAAAGCGCCATCGACGCGACCCTGAAGCCGAGCGCGAGCGAGATCGCCACTCGCCGCCGGTTGAAGCGCCGCCGGATGATGTTTTCGCTTCTGCCTCTGGCGCTTGTGGTCGGCGGCTATTTCTACGTCACCGGCGGGCGCTATGTTTCGACCGACAACGCCTATGTGCAGGCCGATATGGTGGGCATCTCGACCGATGTTTCGGGCCTTGTCGCGGGCATTGATGTGCATGAAAACGAACTGGTCAAAGCCGGTCAGGTGCTGTTTCGTCTGAAGCCGGATTCCTTCGCCATTGCACTTGAAGGTGCCCAGGCCGAACTCGGTCAAGTGCGCAACCAGATATTGGGCCTTCAGGCCAGCTATCAGCAATCGCTTGCCGAAATCACGCAGGCCGAAGCCGATCTGCCTTTCTATCAGGCCACCTTCAAGCGGCAACAGGATCTGGTGGCGACCAGCGCATCATCGCGCGCGACATTCGATCAGGCAAAGCACGATCTCGATGCCGCCCAGCAGAAGGTTGCCGTGGCCAAGGCGCAAGCCCAGTCGGCGCTGGCCCAGCTCGGCGGCAATGCTGACCAGCCGGTGGAACAGAACCCGCTTTATCTGCAAGCCAAGGCCAAGGTGGATGAAGCCCAGCGCCAGCTCGATGACGCCACCGTTCGCGCGCCGTTCGACGGCATCGTCACCAATGTGAACAGCCTGCAGGTCGGCTCTTATCTGCAAGCCGCGCAACAGGCGTTTTCTCTTGTGTCATCCGATCATCTCTGGATCACCGCCAATCCGAAGGAAACCGAATTGACCGGGATCGAACCCGGCCAGCCGGTGACGATTTCGGTCGATACCTATCCCGATGCACGCTGGGAAGGCAAAGTCGCCAGCATCAGCCCGGCTTCGGGTTCAAGCTTCTCGCTGTTGCCAGCCCAGAATACGTCCGGCAACTGGGTCAAGGTCGTGCAGCGCATCCCCATGCGTGTCAGCATCGACAATAAGAGCGGCCAGCCGCCGCTGCGTGTAGGCATGAGCGTGAATGTTGAAGTCGATACCGGCCACCCGCGCGGCCTGCCGAGCTTCATTACCAATCTTTTCGGTGGTGGAAACCATGTCTAACGTCGCCATTTCCGGCGCGTCTATCGTCGCACATCGCGGCGCGATCACCGCTTGCGTCATTCTCGCGGTCATCATGCAGGCGCTGGATACGACGATTGCCAATGTCGCCCTGCCCTATATTCAGGGTAGCGTTTCGGCAAGCGCCGACCAGATCAACTGGGTGCTGACCTCCTATATCGTGGCGGCTGCGATCATGACGCCGCCATCGGGCTTCCTTGCCGCCAAATTCGGCCGCAAGCGCGTGCTGCTGGCGGCCATTGCGGGCTTCGTTCTGGCGTCGGTGCTTTGCGGTCTTGCGCAATCGCTGCCGCAGATTGTCGGCTTCCGTCTTTTGCAGGGCCTGTTCGGCGCTTCACTGGTGCCACTGTCGCAAGGCATTCTGCTCGATATCTACACGCTGGAAGAACGTGGCTCCGCCATGGCGCTTTTCGGCGTCTCTGTGATGGTTGGGCCGGTTCTCGGACCCGTCATCGGCGGCTGGCTCACTGACAATATGAGCTGGCGCTGGGTTTTCTATATCAATGTGCCGATTGGTGCGCTGGCTTTCGCCGGGATCATGGTCTTCGTGTCCGAAACCAAGATAGATCGAATGGCGCGTCTCGACTGGACGGGTTTCGGTTTGCTCAGTCTTGCCATTGCCTCGCTGCAATTGTTTCTCGATCGCGGCGAGCAGATGGACTGGTTTTCATCCAGTGAAATCGTCATCGAGTCGCTGGTTTGCGCGGCGGCAGTTTATCTTCTTGTGGTGCATACGTTCACAGCAGAGAATTCTTTCGTGAAACCGCAGCTGTTTCTGGACCGCAATTTCGCGGTGAGTATGCTCTTCATCTTCATTATCGGCGTCACCTATCTGGCATCGCTGGCGCTAATGACGCCTTATCTCCAGACATTGATGGGTTATCCGGTGACCACTGCCGGTATCGTGATGGGTCCGCGCGGCATGGGCACCATGGCCTGCATGTTTCTGGTCGGCAAGCTGATTGGGCGTGTCGATTCACGTTATCTGCTTTTGACCGGTCTCGGACTGACGGCCTGGGCCATGTATGAGATGACCGGCTGGACGCCCGATGTTTCGCAATGGACTATCATACGGGTTGGCTTCATTCAGGGCGCGGGTCTGGGCTTTCTGTTCGTGCCGTTGACCACGATTGCCTTTTCCACCCTCCCCGCCCATCTGCGCGGCGACGGTACGGGTCTGTACAATCTCTCGCGCAATATCGGATCGAGCGTCGGTATTTCGGTGGTTTCAGCGCTTCTGACAGAGAATGTTCAGGCCAATCACGCGGATATCAGCGCCTATGTCACGCCGTTCAATCATAATTTTGATAGCGCGATTGTTTCGCAATATCTCAACCCGACCACGGCTGCCGGACGCGCGCTTCTCGATAACATCATCACGCAACAGGCGACCGTCATATCCTATATCGATGATTTCAAGCTGTTGATGCTGATGTCGCTTATGGCGATGCCGCTTGTTCTCTTGCTCCGCAAGCCAAAGGTTGCGCAGGAAGTCGATCACACCATCGCCATGGAATAGAGCATTTCCAGCAAAAGTGTGAAGCGGTTTTGCGTTGGATAATGCGTAAAGAAAAGCAAAGCTTACAGCTTGGCGAACTCGATATAGAAATCGTGGACGCCGGAGGCCAGAAACTGCACGGCAATGCAGGTCAGGAGAAAGCCCATAATCTTGGTAATCGCCTGCATGCCGTGTTCGCCAAGCATCTTCTCGATGAAAGTCGCCGACGATAGCGCCGCATAAGCAATGCTGACCGTCAACAGAATGGCTACGATCACGATGATGTGGCCGATGATCGTGTGTTCGGCAGGGATTTGCGAACCAAAACTCATCACCACGGCGATCGATCCCGGGCCTGCAAGGCTGGGCATGGCGAGCGGCGAGAAGGAATAATCAATCTCGGCCTTCTTGATCTCGGAAGGCTCGACATTGACCTCCGAAGACGTATCCTCGCCGGAAAAGATCATTCGCAGCGCCAGGATCATGATGATGATACCGCCGGCCACCCGGATACCGGGAAGCGAGATATTAAACAGCGCGATGATCCCCTGCCCCAGCAGCAGAAAAGCCGTCAGAATGGAGAATGCGTAGATACAGGCCTTTATGGCTTGCTTTTGCTTGTTCTCCTTGCTCATCCGCTTGGTCAAAGCCATGTAGAGCGGAATCGTGGTGAGCGGGTTCATGATCGGCAGCAGGCCGATGAAGACGATAGAAACATACTTGATGAAATCGATAACCAGACTCACAGCCTTGGTGCTCCAGCCTTAAAATTGAAGTGAACTTATTCCTCTCAACGGGCTGGCTGCATATATACAACGCGTTTCGCTGTAAATACACGGCCAGATATCTTTCTTTGGTTTCGCCAGCAATCAATTAGCGTTCATTGATTTACTGATCCTTACATTTCATTAACCATGAATTTCACCAGAACCGATTTATTGTATGCTCGAAAGTCAGTTCAAATATCTGATTTAGTTGGCGCGGCGCTGGGCATTCAGCGCGGCCATCATCATTGGTTTGATCGAGAAACCACTGTCTGCAGCCTTCTCCGTCAATATGCGCAGATATCCTCCTGCGGATCGAATGTGATCGTAACGCTGAAGAATATAGGCAATTGCGATGGCCGTATTATAGTTTCCTAGCGTCTTTTTGGCTAAATCATAGAGCTTGGCATCAATCCCGATGAAACTGCGAACCGTCTCGGCTGCATCTACCAATCCATGCCATTGCCGAATAGGGCTCGGCGAATAGGCTTCAATCTCAGGGCAAGCTCGTAGAACCATATCGAGTGATATAGTCGGTTCTGCCTGGGTCTTGTCGATAATGATCTGGCGCTGGTCGATTTGGGAAACGCTGTCCTTTTCAAAATAGGAATCTGGATTCGATTCAATTTGCTGCCGCTCATTTTGAGACTCATTGCCGCTCAAAATTTCTGTATTTTGATTTACATTCAACAGCTTATCGATTTCCATCGAAAGCGTTTCCATCGCGGTAACCAACAGAGCGAGTTCATCGCGTTCTGCACGGCGAGGAATCGTGTCGACAATGGCCCGGAAGCGCTGGTTGATTGCTGACCAATCACCGAACAGTTTTTCGACCGCGGCAAATTCAATCAGCTTGGCGATATCACGACGCAGCAAGGTCAAGCGTTCACGTTGCTCGCGCAATGCAGTCTTTTCCGCCCTCACCTGTTCGGCAGATGCTTCAAGTTCATCTGCGCGCAACAGCAAGGGAGCAAGCGAAAAGCCAAATGCGATCTGCAACTCGCCGCCTTTGGCCCGACGGGCGTAACGCTTGCCGTTTGGACTGTCCTGACGGGTGATGAAACCGGCATCGACCAGCGCGCCAAGATGACGACGCAAGGTCGCGTCCGCCATGCCGTGGGCACGCAGCGCCAACTGTTTATTGGACGGGAAGACGATCAGGCCTTCATTCGCCTTGAGCTGATTGTCCGGATGAAAGGACAGCAATGCTGACAGGACTGCCAGCGAGCGATCATTCAGACCATAGATTATCTTTGCTTCACACAGCCAACGATGCAGCTGCCACTTATCGACTGTCAGGTCTTGTGGCATTTGCCGGGCATTGCGTTGCGCTGCCAGCAAGGCAGCCGTCATCGGTCGACTGCCAAACGGCGTCGAAGCCAAATGCATCTCCATTTTCTTTCACCTTCCACAAGGCAAAAGAAATCCACCCGCCGAAATGACGCTAATTACACTTGACAGTGATTCGTGGATTTGCGATTCTCTAGCTGCTAAACCAATGAGAAGGGCTTCCACGCGGCGACGTTTGGGGGCCTTTTTCTTTTGCTATCTCGTTCCTTTTCCCTAGAGCGAACCACGATCAACGGGATCGTTAAAACTGGTCATCTCTTTGTGTCACATATTTTCCAACGCCAAGCCGTTTCAGACTTCGGCTGAAATAGCTTTCAATCACGCGATACAGATACGCAGATAATCGTACTCAGATACTGGACCAGGCCGCGGAAACCGCTTTCCTATCCGAATGCTTGTTACTTCTCGTCGCTCTGGAATGACGCATAAAGCGTATCCAGATTGCGCGAGAGCCATTCGGCAAAACGAGGCCCATTGGCTGCACCGAGAGCCAGCGTTGCCGATTTGCCGTTCTGCTTGATCGTGGCACTGACGGACTTGTCCGAAGCCGTCCAGGTCGAACCCGGGCGAAGAGCCGCCTTGGTGACAGACTTCTTCTGACGAGCGCCTTTCAGATAACCATAGAGCTGTTCAAAGCGCTCAGCCGACGCAGCTGCATTGAACGCGTCTGTCGCCATCAGTTCTTCCGCAGCGTCTTGTTTGCCCGGAATCTCGATGAGCTTGCGCAATTCAAGCCAGCGATCACGCCCGATACCCTTGGCTGGACCAATGGCCAGAAGAATGGTTTCCGGTATAGCCTTGGGAATGGTCAGCATCTTCGACAGGGTCTGATAATCGATGGTCAGAGCCGCCTGAATGGCTTCACGCTCGAAACCAAGCGCTTCCAGACGTGCTGCGAACAGAACGCGCTCAATGAAGCTGAGATTGGCGCGCGCAGAGTTTTCCTGACCCTGGCTCAGAATATGCTCAAGGTCGGCAAGCGGCTTGATAACGGCTTTGACCTTGTGCCCCAGTTCACGGGCAACGCGTGCGCGCCGATGGCCAAAGACGATCATATAGCGACCGCTGGTCTCAGGATGCGGACGCACGAGGATAGGGCTGTCCTGCCCGCGATCACGGATCGCTTCGAGAAGCTCCTGATATTCCAGGTCGTCGGCTTCCGGCAGACGGTCGGCTACGAAAGATGCATCGAGACTGTTTGGATCAAGCTCAACGACAGTTTCGCCATCCAGCCTTTGCGAAGCCTGCTTGGCAAGTTCATCTATCGAAGCGGAAAGCGACTTGGCAGCGCCGAACCGGCGCGACGTGGCATCGACCGGCTGGGAAGGCTGTTCCGCCGCCGGTTCGTTCCGCATCACGCTGTCAAAAATGTTCTTCCGTGCCATTCTCTATTCCTTAAACCGGCCATAGACCTGATTTTATTGCGTATTTACCGTTTTAGACGGCAGTCTAACGTCCCCATGCTTCGTGGATAAGGCCGCGTATCTCTGAATTGACCGCTTCCATGGCTTCCATCGCGCGATCATAGGTGCCGCGATTCATGGATGAGCGTTCGACTTCATAAAGTGTTTGCTTGGTCAGACCGGCATCCGAAATGGCGGTTGATTTCAGCATTTGATGCTTAAGCATATGCGATGCCAGCATGCTCTGCATGAAGCCTACCATCTGTGCCTGTGGCACGTCGGTCGGCTCATAACGGGTAATCAGATAGCGGAACCAGTCGAGCTGTACCGCGCCGCCAGCCTGACGAACGGTTTTCAGAATGTCGCCCAGCATCAGTAGAAACTGCGACATCGACATGAGATCGAGCATCTGAGGATGAACAGTGATCAGCACGGACGTGGCTGCGGATAGCGCCGTCAGCGTCAGATAGCCAAGCTGGGGAGGGCAGTCGATGACGACCACATCGTAGGAATCATCAACGTCGGCCAGAACCGACGCAATACGGTTCCAGAACATCTTGCCCTCGCCGCCATTCTGCATAGCCAAAGGCGTATCGTATTCGTACTCCTGAAGCTCCAGCATGGCCGGAATAATGTCGAGGCCGGGGAAGTTTGTCCGGCGAATGACGTCGCGGATGGGCTTCTTTTCGGAATCGTAACGAATAGCTTCGTAGAGCGATGGAAATTCATCCAGCTCAGGCTGAATACCATGCAGAGCAGACAAGGAAGCCTGCGGATCAAGGTCGATGGCAAGCACGCGATGACCGGTCAAGGCGAGATGCTGCGCAAGATGTGCGGCCGTCGTGGTCTTGCCCGAGCCGCCCTTGAAATTCACAACGCCGATAACCTGAAGCTTTTCATGGGCACGGCGATGCGGAACATAGCGCTTCACTTCGGCGCGGCCGTTCTGATCGAGCCACAAACGCAGTTCATGCAATTGGTCCACGCTATAGGCGCGGCGTCCACCTGTCAGAATGGTCGGCTCGACGCCTTTGCCTTCGAGATGTAGCTTCTTCAGATTGCTGGGGGAGACGCCAAGGAAATATGCAGCTTCAGCCATGGAAAACTGGCGCAGATTTTTCCGCGCATCCGGAGGGAAGTTTTCATGGCGCAGCAGATTGAGCTTGCGGGAGATTTCTCTCCCCTGCGTCAATATCATGTCGTCAAACGACAAGCCTGCTGTTGAATTTGCGATATTCATTGACTTGGGATCCCTAGTGACGGCATCGGAACTAATACCGCCTAAATACCGTCATTATGTCCGATTCTTCTTGTATCGCAAGTGCTGCCCGGATTAACAAAGGGTTAGCAGGCAATTAAAAATTACAAAGAATTTTATCTTTCCGAATCGAATTCTTTTATCGAATTGTTTTTAAAAGCTTTTATCGAAATTAGACCGCAGTCTACCATCGCGCACGGCATGCTGACGACTGCAGGTGGAGTCATTTATTGTCATCGTCCACGCTTTTAGGCGGTCGATGGGCCTCCCGAATCGTCCATCGCGATTCTGATGGCCGGGTTGAATGAAAGACACCTATTCCAGCCGATGAAGCTTTCGGTGTTGGTTGCGATGCGGATGATAACGGCTTGACCGAGCCGTGCTGATGTCAGGCGGTCAGGTGCAGTGCACTGGTGCAGACGTTAATTGACCAGCGCCAATCGGGCGGTGTCCCCAGGGCTAATTGCTGCGTATAGAAGAGGGTGCTGGATTTACGTCGGAAAACCTGCTCAACTCCTGCAGTGCACGATCTGGTCCTTAGCTTGGGTTCGTGTACGGATTGGCAAGGAACCATGTTTTTTGTGCTTTTATGGGTCGATGCGGTAGATTTTTTAACTTCTTCACGTTACCATCCAATCTATCGTTGCAGAGATTCCCTTTCAGAGCTTTGGACTAGTCTCAACGGTAGAATCTTCTCTCAAATGCTCGTTTTTGATCAGTCGCGCTAGGGAAACTTAACGTCGATTTAGCTTTCGTTTGCGCAAAAATGTCGTTTGATCTCATAATGTTGAATTTTTCCATTCCGTAGTCGAAACGACCCGATTTTCATTCAGTTTGACACTCTGCGAATTGCCTTCCTGCCTTTCTGATTGAGTTCATTGCCGGAACGCGAATCTGCTCTCCTTGCGTATAAACTATCGACACGACGGCACTGCTGAGAGCGGGCAAAACGGTCCTGAAGTGGTCGCAGCGATCAACAAATGCAAAACCGTTATATGCACGTCATCTAGCTTGCTTATGGAGGCCTGATACTCTTAGGAAGGGGTTTCTACCATGCATAAGCTCTTGCTTACTCTGGCATCCGCAACATTTCTGAGCGGCGCTGCCCATGCTGCCGACATTTATCCGCTCGACCGGGCGACCATCCTCGTCGGCTCTCCGTTCGATTTCAAAGTGGAACTCGACAAGGTCGTGAAGCCGGAAGAGGTCAAGGTGACCGTCAACGGTCAGGACTATGAAGCCCTGTTCGGCTCCAAGGCCGAATTCGTCGCAGAAGAGAAGGGGAGCGAGGACAAGGTTCTGGGCTCAGCCCTCATCCTGCGCGATCTGAAGATCGCAGAGCCGGGCGCTTACAAGGTCGAAGTTTCGGCAGGCGATGAAAAGAAGACTGTCACCTGGGATGTCTATCCGACAGCAACTGAAGCGAAAGCCAAGAATATCATTTTCCTCGTGGCTGACGGCCTTTCGGTCGCGCACCGCACCGGTGCGCGCATCATGTCCAAGGGCATGACGGAGGGCAAGGCCAATGGTCGCCTCAATATGGATGATGTACCGCCGGTTGCCTTTATCGGCACGTCGTCGACCCATTCCATCGCGACCGACAGCGCCAACACCATGTCGGCCTACATGACGGGCCACAAAGCGCGCGTGAACGCACTGGGCGTTTATGCTGACCGCACCCCTGCGAGCCAGGACGACCCGAAGGTCGAAACCATTGCCGAAGCGCTGCGTCGCCAGACGAAGAAGTCTATCGGCATCGTTTCCACGGCAGAAGTGGAAGACGCAACGCCTGCCGCACTGGTTTCACACACGCGCAAGCGTTCCGACAAGGCGGACATCGTCGGCATGTTCTACGAGGTCAAGCCTGATGTGCTTCTGGGCGGTGGCTCGGCCTATTTTCTGAGCAAGGATATTCCGGGCTCCAAGCGCAAGGACGACAAGGATTATATCCAGCTGTTCCGTGATGCGGGTTATGCCATCGTCACCGACAAGAATGAGTTGGCTGCTTCCGGTCAGTCCAACCAGCAGAACCTGCTCGGTCTGTTTCACACCGGCAATATGGATGTGACGCTGGATCGCGAATTTCTGAAGAAGGGAACCGTTGACAAGTTTCCGAACCAGCCCGGTTTGGTCGACATGACCAAGGCTGCGCTCGACAAGCTGTCCAAGAACCCGGAGGGCTTCTTCCTGATGGTGGAAGGCGCGTCGATCGACAAGATGAGCCATCCGCTCGACTGGGAACGCGCGCTGGTCGACACGATCGAGTTCGACAAGGCCATCGGCGTTGCGCAGGAATTCGCCAAGAACAATCCGGATACGCTGATCGTTGTGACCGGTGACCACACCCATGGCGTGGCGATTATCGGCACGGTCGATGACGAGAAGCCGGGCGATGAAATGCGCGCCAAGGTTGGCACCTACGATGCGGCTGGCTTCCCGAACTACGAAGACAAGGACGGCGACGGCTATCCGGATCGCGTGGACGTTTCGCGCCGCCTGTTCCTGGCTGCCAATAACGGCCCGGATCATTATGAAACCTTCCGCCCGAAGCTGGATGATCCGTTCGTTCCGGCTATCAAGAACGAAAAGGGCGAGTATGTTGCCAATGAAGCTTATAAGGATGTGCCGGGCGCGGTCTTCGTGCAGGGCAACATCCCGAAGGATGAGGATACCGGCGTTCACGCGGTAGACGATATCGTTCTTCAGGCAACCGGTCCGGGTTCAGAAGGGCTACGCGGCTATATGGAGCAGAGCGACGTTTATCGCGCTCTTGCCGATGCCTTTGCTCTGGGCAAGCCGAAGTCCGAGTAATCAAGGTCTATCCTGAAACAGGGCAGGCGGCTTGCGCCGCTTGCCCGCAATTGATGGAGCGTCCGATGTCTAACCGGAACGATCTTAGCCGCCGACAGGTGATGCTTGGCGCCTTGACCATGCCACTGGCACTCGGCTTGACCAAAGCGCAGGCTGCCGAGCAACTCGGCTTCAACAATCTCTATAAAAGCTTCGGCGTGCTGGGCCTTGAGTTTTCCGATCAGGTCAAACAGTCAGCCGGCAAGCAAGTCGCCATCAGCGGCTTCATGGCGCCGCCCTTGAAGGCTGAAGCCAATTTCTTCGTACTGACCGAAATACCAATGTCGATCTGTCCGTTCTGCTCGTCGGATTCCGACTGGCCGGACAATATCGTTGTGGTTTATCTCGCCGCGAAGCAGACTTTCGTGCAGTTCAACGCGCCAATCCTCACGCGCGGCACACTTGAATATGGTTCGTGGACCGATCCTGAAACGGGATTTGTTAGCCAGCTACGCATGCGCGATGCTTCATTCACAACGGTCTGATATGCTGACTGCACAAAAGTCCGGCCTGTCGCTGGACATTTCCGCGCTGGAAGTCCGTTTTCCCGGCCTTCGCGAGCCTGCACTCGCCATTGAGACATTCCATCTGCCGCAAGGCGAGCATCTGGCAATTGCCGGTGCATCGGGGTCTGGTAAAAGCACGTTGATCAATGCGATTACCGGCCTTGAAGCTGTCAAAACCGGACAGGTCTCATGGAATGGCGGGGCCTTCAGCAGCCTGTCGGCTTTTCAGCGCGATGCGTTCCGGGCCCGTAATATCGGGCTGGTGATGCAGGACTTCCATCTCTTTCCGGGCCTTTCGGCCATTGCCAATGTTCTGCTGCCTTCAAAACTGAGCCGCGCGATTAAACCGGTGCGGCGCGATCGGGCGCTCGAACTTTTGGAAATAGTGGGTATTGCGAGACCCGACCAGCATATCGAAACGCTGTCCCGCGGCGAGATGCAGCGTGTGGCTATTGCGCGTGCGCTATTCCCTGCGCCGCGGGTGATCATTGCCGACGAGCCGACCGCCAGCCTCGATCAGAAAACCGGCGCGGAAATTGCCGAACTTCTGGTGCAGCTTGCCAGCGCGCAGGGGGCTACGCTGATTGCCGTCACGCATGATCCGCAATTGATGAAGCGCCTGCGGCGGCAGATTTTTCTGGAAGGCGGACGCATAACGAAAGACACCACGGGACACGGCGCGACATGATCACATTCATTCTTGCCGATCTTCGCCGGTTCTGGAGCGGAGCCGTTGCGGTGATTATCCTGCTGGCGCTGTCCGTGGCCTTGAGCACGGTGGTGACATTGCAGGAGCGGGCGGTGCGTCTGGGCACTGCGCGCGCGTCGGAGAAATTCGATCTTGTGGTGGGTGCGGCCGGAAGCGATACGCAACTCACGCTGTCTTCCGTGTTTCTGCAGCCGTCGCCTCTGCCGTTGATGTCGGGCGCGATGCTGGGCAAGCTCACCGCCGACCCGCGCGTGGCCTTCGCCGCGCCCATTGGCTTTGGCGATAGTGCGATGGGCTTTCCCATTGTCGGCACAACGACCCAACTGATTGTGGCTTTGTCGCCGGAACTGGCGGAAGGCAAAGTTTTTGCCCGGTTGGGCGAAGCGGTTATCGGATCAGCGGTGGATCTCCCGATAGGCAGCCGGGTCAATCCGATGCATGGCACCGTTGAAACCGGCGGTCATGCGCATACGGAGCTGAGCTATCATGTCAGCGGCAAGATGGCCCCGACGGGAACGGCGTGGGATCGCTCGATCCTTGTGCCCATTCGTGCGGTCTGGCAATTGCACGGCATGAGTGGTCATGACCACGAGGATGCGGATGCCCACGATGACGCGCCGAAGGCCCAAGGCTCGCTTGCGGTGATCGGGCCGAACGATACGCATGATCACAATGCCCGGATCGATGTCGATGCGCCACTTGATGAGCATTTCGATGCCAGCAGCCCCGGAATTCCTGCTGTTCTGGTCAAGCCGAAGACCATCGCCGATGCCTATCGGCTGCGGCAGGAATATCGCTCTGAAACGACCTTGTCGATTTTCCCGGCGGAAGTGCTGACGCGGCTCTATTCCACGCTGGGCGATGCTCGCAAACTTTTGCTCGGTATCGCTGTCGGCACGCAGGTGATCGTCGTTTTCGCCTTGCTGCTGGTTGCCGTCATGCATATTGGTGCGCGCAAACGCCAGATCGGCGCTTTGAGAGCCTTTGGTGCACCGGTCAGTGCGGTGATGACAATTGTCTGGGGCGAGCTGTTCTTCCTGCTGGTGCTTGGTATCCTGCTCGGCCTTGCTATCGGCTACGCAGCCGCCCATGTCATCACGGCATGGCTGACGGCGACAACGGCAGTGAGAATGCCCGTCGAGTTTTCGATGGATGATCTTTACGGCGCAGGTGGATTTATTCTCGTTGCGGCCATTGTGTCTCTGGTGCCAGCACTGCTTACATTGCGTATGAGCCCGGCAACGGCGCTGCGTTCCTAAGGTTTGATTAAAAGAAAAGCCCCCATCCGGATCACCCGGATGGGGGCTTTTTTTGTCAGCGCTCGTGGATGATCTTACGAGCGGGGAGGAAGAATCGGCAGAGGCTCTGCACGTCCAACAATGAACGCGTAGGAGAATGCACCGACAACAGCCATGATGGCGGCCATCAGGAAGGACGGCGTATAGCTGCCGTTGAACTGATCCAGCAGGAAGCCGAACAGGAACGGGCTGATGATGCCGGCAATGTTCGAAGCGAAGTTCTGGATGCCGCCAATCGATGCCACATGGCGCGAGCTTGGTGCAACGTCGGCTGGCAGGGACCAGATTGCGGTCGCTGCGATGGCAAGGCTGCTATAAGAAATCGCCAGGAAGAACAAAGCTGCATAGAGCGATTCAACCAGCGCTGCCGGAAGGATAGCTGCGCCGCCCAGCATGCCGCCGACCATGACGATCTTGCGCACGGTGGTGACATTAGCGCCGCCGCGGATGGCGCGGTCGGCCAGAAGGCCCGCGATCCAGGCGGTGACGACAGCAGCGATGCCCGGCAGCATGCCGTAAAGGCCGAGTTCTGCGAGGTTCAGGCCGCGTGCGGTCTTCAGATAGGTCGGGAACCAGGTCAGGAAGAAGTAGATGACGAAGTTCAGGCAGAAGAAGCCGAGCATCATGCCCCAGACCGTGCGGTAGCGGAACAGGTCTGCCCAACGGATCTTCTGTGCTTCTTCGCTGTCATTGTCGTCGGTGCGAGCACCGTTCTGGATGATGTACTGACGTTCCAGATCGTTGGCGCGCGGATGTTCCGACGGATCGCGATAGGTGACGTACCAGAAGAATGCCCAGACGAGACCGACAGCACCCAGAATGACGAAGGAATAGTGCCAGGTCGCGAAAGCGATGATCGAGGTCACGATCGGCAACGCCAGAACCGTACCGACGCGCGAGCCGGAATCGATCACAGCCGTTGCGAAGGCGCGTTCGCTTCTCGGGAACCAGCGCGAAGCCGCCTTGGTTGCTGCCGGATAGGCAGGTGCTTCACCAGCGCCGAGGAAGAAGCGGACGGTGAAAAAAGACCAGAAGCTGTTGGCGAGCGGGGTGACGGCGGTGAATATCGACCACCAGATGGCGGCGAGCGAGAAGCTCTTGCGCGCACCCAGCTTGTCGGTGATCCAGCCCGCAAACAGCATCATGCCGTCATAGGCCCAGAAAAACGCGCCAAGGATGAGACCCTTCTGCGTGTTCGTCAGGTTCAGGCCCAGTTCGGAATCGATGAAGGGCAGTGCAACGCTCATATTGGCGCGATCGAGATAGTTGATCGCGATGCCGATAAAACACATGAAAAGTATGAAATACCGGAAGCGGCTGGCGCCGAAAGGCGCCTTGTTTGAAGTGTTCATTCCCAATATCCTCCCGGGATATGTCTCCGTAGTTCGAATGATAATCAGAGCGGCTGCATTGCTGTAACCGCTCTGACGGGTTGTTTATGCGTATGTGACCTGCTAGGTCAGGCGGGCAGGGCCACGCCGTATTTTTCTGCCATTTCACCGAATGACTGCCACGTCACCGGGTCGATGGTGACACCGGTCTGTTCGCGCTCTTCGGCAACGCGCCATTCGCGGTCGCCCGGAGCCATAACGGTGCAGCCTTCGCGCGCTGGTGAGTTGCGCAACGTTTCGAGATAGCGGGTCATGCCGGCGTCGAAGACATCTCGCTCGATAAAGGCTTCGGGCTTGATCGCCAGAACGAAAGCGCCCATGCCGCGCGGCGTCGCAAAATCCGGACCGCCCATCGGGGCGATATCGAAGCTGAGCTTCATACCGGTCAGAACGGCACTGAGAATTTCCGCAACACCGGCAAGCGCTGCGCCTTTGAAGCCGAATTCACCGCCCAGCGGTGCAAGCATTTCGACCGCTTCTGCGTCGCGCGTGTCCACGCCGTTGAGGTCGGATGCAACGCCCTGCGGCAGCTCGACGCCGAGGCTGCGATAAAGCATCACGCGGTTATAGGGGATCGAGCTTGTGGCCATATCGAGTAGCCACGGATTTTCATCGGTGGTCGGCACGCCGACCGAAATCGGATTGGTGCCGTGAAACCGCATCGCGCCATCGTGAAGGCGCACGAAACTGTCGGAATTGCAGACCGCCACACCGATGCGGCCCTGCCGTGCGGCTTCCAGTGCATAGGCGCCGGCGGCGGCAAAATGCGAGCTGTTGCGAATGGCGACCGCGCCGATGCCGAACTGATCGGACAGGGCGATGGCGCGATCCATGGCGGTATAGGCCGCCAGGGCGCCGTGGGCATCGTCAGCGTCGAGCGTTTCGATAGCGCCGAAGCTGCGGACGGCCTTGAGATTGGGGGTCTTGTTGACGCGACCGCCAACGAGAGCCGTTACATAATGCGCGAGAAGTCGAACGCCGTGGCTGTCCACGCCGTAGCGTGTGCCGTGCATCATGGCGCGCGTTGCCGCATCGGCGGTCGCGGCATCTGCTCCACATGCGGAAAAAACGTCGCGGCAGAACCGTTCCAGCGATGCGAGCGAGAACGTGGCCTGGTCAACTGCCTGTTGCACTATGAAACTCCTCCAGCCATAATGTATTGTGCATGCACTATACGAATTTATGGGGAGGCGCAATCCGAGATATATTAGCGGGCAGCGCTAGGGGGAGGATTGGCAAGATCGGGGCCATGTGGAGGGTCCTGTAATCGTTCACGGAGATGAACAATCAATCCATAAACCATACTGGACTCAATGGGTTGTATGTGAGCTTATCCGCCCCGACATAAGTGGGAGCATGCCTGTGAGTATCTGGGGGATATCGCGGGACTGGCCGGACAAAATAACAAAAAGCCGGACGCATTCAGGGGAGGAAATTGTCATTATGCGGAATATCGCACCCAAACTTTATCAGCGCGCGCGTGACAGTCTGGCGGCGGATATTGCCAATGGCGCTATCCCGACGGACAGGCGGCTGACGGAAAGCTGGGTCGCAGAACTGTTCGGCATCAGCCGGGCACCGGCGCGGCAGGCGCTGGCGGAACTGGAACAGCGCGGCCTCATTCGCAAGGCGGACGGGCGCGGTTATGCGATCGTTGAGGACGCGGCGACGAACGGGTCTGGGCGTTCAAGCGACGACCACCTTGTCAGGCAGAGCAAGAACAGCCGCATGCAGTTCATGCCCAGCTGGCAGCTCATCTATACTGAAATCGAAAGCGAGATTTTTGCCCGCACATCACTGGATGGTTGGCGCGTCAACGAGCTGGCCTTGGCAAAGCACTATGGTGTCAGCCGCACGGTCGCGCATGACGTCATGGCCCGGTTGCAGCAGCGCGGCGTTATCCAGAAGGATGCGCGTGGTCGCTGGCTAGCCCCGGCGCTGACCGACAAGCACATCCACGACCTGTTCGAATTGCGATGGGTGCTTGAGCCGCTCGCGCTTGAAAAGGCGCTGCCGCGTCTGCCCGAAGGACTTCTGGAGCGGGTTCGTCGGAATCTGGACGAAGCGGTCGCCTCCCCGCTGGTCGCGGGCGAAACGCTGGACCGGCTGGAACAGGAACTGCATGTCGAGCTGCTTGGCCATTGCGACAGCGCCTCCCTGCTGGAGGCGGTGCGTCTGCCGCAGACCCTGCTCGTCGCGCACCATTTCCTGTATCAGTGGACGTCGGGACTTTTCGCGTCAGAACCATTTCTGCCGGAGCATGTTGAGATCGTCACGTGTCTTCAGACCGACAATCTGGCCGGGGCACAGCGCGCGCTCGTGCATCATCTGCAAATCTCGCATGAACGCGCTATGCTGCGCATCAACACGCTGGCCAGCACAATCCGGCCGCGTGAACTGCCTTATCTCGAGCGGCAGTCATAAGTTTCAAAGCGGTTCCTGTTTCGATGAAACAGGAACCGCTTTGAAAATGTTTTAGCCCTGAACCAGCGCCAGTGCGCGCACAGGCGAGCCCGTACCAGCGACGAACTTCAATGGTGCGGCGATCAGGATCGCGCCTTTTGCCGGAAGCTGGTCGAGATTGCTGAGGCTTGCGAGGCCATAGCGATTGGCTTCATGCAGCAGATGATGCGCCGGGAAGGGCGGAGTCATGCCGCCTGCCGAACCGGCATCGGTGCCAATGGTTTCCTGACCCCAACCGATAATCCCCTTGGACAGAAGATAGCGGATTGCTTCCGCCGTCGGTCCGGGCGAATGCGGTCCATTCTCGTCGGCATTCAGGAATGTCTCGGTCGAGCCATTGCGCTTGTACCAGTCGGTGCGCAGGATCACCCACGAACCTGCTTCAATCTCGCCGTGCTCCGCTTCCCACTCCTGGATGCTTTCCACCGTGAGGAGATAATCCGGATTAGCGGCTGCTTCCGAAGAACGGTCGATCACATTGACCGGCGCAACGAAGTTCTGCGGCGGGATGGTGTCGGTCGTGTTGTTGGAATGATCCTTGCCCGTGACCCAATGGCTTGGCGCGTCGAAATGGGTTCCCGTGTGTTCACCCAGTTCGATCCAGTTCCATGCCCAGAACGGACCGTCCTGATTATATTTGCTGATCTCGTGGATCTTCACATTCGGAGTGTTCTTGCCGAATTGCGGCGGAAGATAAAGCACCGGCGTGTCGGGTCCGAGCGGCGCGGTAATATCCACGACCTTGATCGATTGCGACACCAATGCGGATGCGAGACCGGTGAGAACGGATGTCTCTTTCATAGTTTCCCTCGTCTTTGCCGCTCTCAACCCAGTGTGGGTGGAGCTGCGGATTTGTGTAATGGCTTCTGTGAGCCTTGAGAGGAAGGCTATGCAATATCATATGACTTTGCAAGTAATTAAGCTGTCCGGAGCGACTTTCCGTACAGGCTTATCAAGCTTGAAATCTTGCTTAGTCGGACATTTTCTTAAATGCAAAAATCGTGTTTGCAGCGAGAAATATATGCATTTAGAAATAAAATGCCGCTCAGGCCGCATTTCGTGCGGATGAAGGGTGTTTGACCGTCCTCACATCGGCTGTCCGGTCAATTATTTAAGGCTTGAAATATTTTCCGGCAAACGCGAATCTTAAAGCACGGTATGGCTCGATTCCTGAGCCTGACCAGCGTGCGGTTGAACAAAGGAAATTGGCGTGTCGGTGGATTTCGAGATCATAGTCAGCGAGGATCATGAAAGCGAAAAGCCGGAACTGCGTCTCTGGCTGCGCATGTTGTCCACGACCAAGCTGATCTCGCAGGAAATCAGGCGGCGTCTGCGCAACGAATTCGGTGCGACGCTACCGCAATTCGATTTGCTGGCGCAGCTATATCGCGAGCCGGAGGGTTTGCGGCTGGGGGAATTGTCGCGCCGCACGATGGTGACCAATGGCAATGTGACCGGGCTGGTGGAGCGACTGGAGACCGAAGGTCTGGTCAAGCGCGAGACACCGGGTGCGGACCGTCGCGTAACAGTTGCTCGTTTGACGGATCAGGGCATTTCGGTTTTCAGCCAGATGGCCAGCGCCCATGAGGGCTGGTTGCGGGAAATGATGGCCGACGTCGATCACGATGTCATCCAGATCTTGCTGGCCGATCTCGATCCGCTGAAGAAGTCGGTGCGAAACCATCTTTCCGGAGCGGAAGACGAGTAAGCCGCCTTCCGCCTGCCGGTTTTTTACTTCACCTTATCGCCTGTTGCGAACATTGCTGCGAACATGGGGCCGCCCTTGATCGACGGGAAGCCGTAGCCGTTGACCAGAACGAGATCAATGTCGTCGGAATGTCGCGCGATGCCTTCTTCAAGCAGCGCTTTTCCTTCATTCGCCATTGCGGCGAGAAGGCGCTGCATGATCGCTTCGTCGCTGAAATTGCGAGGAACAATGGCGTTGCGTGCGCGGTAATCGTCGATCAGCGCGTGAACGTCCGGGTCGCTGGCGCGAACACCGTCCGCATAGCGATACCAGCCGAGACCGGCCTTGCGCCCGAAACGACCGGCTTCGCACAATTTGTCGGCAACGTCGAAATAGGGAAGGTTGGGATCGCGGCTTGCCGCCGCTCGCTTGCGCCGCGCCCAAGCAATTTCCAGCCCGGCCATGTCGTAAACCGCGAAGAGTCCCATCGGAAAGCCATAAGCTTCCATGGCACGGTCGATATCTTCGGGATAGGCGCCTTCGGCGAGTATTTTTTCCGCTTCGGTGCGATAGGCCGAGAACATCCGGTTGCCGATAAAGCCTTCGCAGACACCGGTGACGATGGGCAGTTTCTTGATCTTGCGGGTAAAGGCTATGCCGGTTGCAAGCGTCTCGTCGGATGTTTCCGCACAGCGCACCACTTCCAAAAGCCGCATGATATTGGCTGGCGAGAAGAAGTGCAGGCCCAGCACCCGGTCGGCGCGGCTTGTCACGGCAGCCAGCTCATCCGGATTAAGATAGCTTGTATTGGTCGCGAGAATGGTTGTGGCAGGCAGCAACGCATCAAGCTCGCGGAACAGCGACGCCTTCACGGTGAAATCATCGAACACGGCTTCGATGACGAGATCGGCATCGGCCAGTGCAGCCATATCGGCACTGACAGTGAGCTTTGCACGTTGCGCGTCTGCGGCTTCGGTGGAAAGCCTGCCCGTATCGACAGACTTCTGGATCATGTCGCTGATCCGCGCATGGCCCTTGGCGGCTGCTTCCGCAGTCGTTTCATAGCCGATGACCTTATAGCCAGCGGTAAGACAGGCGACAGCGATGCCAGATCCCATCAGGCCGGTCCCGGCAATGCCGATGGTGGAAAGCGCCCGAGGCTTCGCCTCAATGCCTTCTACTTTTCCAGCGGCGCGTTCGGCGAAAAACAGATGCCGCAAGGCGGCTGCTTCCGCGCTGTCGCGCAGGCGAATGAATGTTGTCCGTTCTTCGGCCAGACCTTCGGCAATCGCGGTCGTTGTCGAGAGCTGAACGAGCCGCGCCGCTTCGCCGGGAGCCGTCGCGCCGCGCGCCTTTTTCAGAATCTTGGCTTTGGCCTGTTCAAAGGCGGCTGCATCGGGCGCGGTAACGAGCAGATCGCCGGTCCGGCGGAACGGCTTGTCGATCAGCGCATTGGCTAACTCGATAGCGTCGGCCACAAGGTCGCCGACCGATATCTGGTCGATCAGGCCCAATTGCAGCGCTTCATCTGGTGCAATCTGGCGTCCCGTCGCGATCATGTCGAGTGCTGCGAGCGGCCCGATCAATCGGGGCAGGCGCTGCGTGCCGCCAGCGCCGGGCACGATCCCAAGCTTGACTTCCGGCAAGGCAAAGGAGGCGCTGGTCGATGCGATACGGGCATGCGCCGCAAGTGCAACCTCAAGCCCGCCGCCCAAAGCGGGGCCGTTGATCGCGGCCACCACCGGTTTATCGGCGCTTTCGATGATCGCGATCACATCCGGCAATGTCGGTTCAACCGGCGGTTTGCCGAATTCACGAATGTCCGCCCCGCCGATGAAGATCTTGCCTGCACCGCTCAGCACGGTCGCACGGATCGCCGCTTCTCCAGAAGCATGGCGAATGGCTGCGGCAAAACCTTTGCGCACGTCAGCGGATGTGGCGTTGACCGGTGGGTTGTCGACCGTGACGACAAGAATGCCGTCAACAATCGTGCCTGTCACAGCGGGGGAGAATTCGCGTCTATCGGCCATGGTTGCCTCAGTCCGGTATAACGGCAAAAGCCTGTATTTCAATCTTGGCCCGGTCTTCGACCAGCGCGACGACCTGCACTGCCGCCATTGCGGGGAAGTGCTTGCCGATCACATCGCGATAGGCGCGACCGATGCCTTTCAGATTGGCGGTATATTCAACCTTGTCGGTGAAATACCAGGTCATGGAGGCGATATGCTCCGGCCTGCCGCCAGCTTCCGCCAGAATGGCGACAATGTTCTTCAATGTCTGCTCGGTCTGCTCGACGAAATCGTCGGTCTCGAACTGTTGCTGTTCGTTCCAGCCGATCTGGCCGCCGATGTAGACGGTGCGCCCACGCGCTTCAACGCCATTGGCATATCCGATGGGGCGGGCCCAGCCTTGCGGCTGAAGTGTCTTATGCATGTTGTGTCTCCAGAAAATGCGCGCGGTAACAGGCTTTAATTCGCTTTCAGCAGTTCGCGCGCGATAATGAGTTTCTGCACTTCCGTTGCGCCCTCATAGATGCGAAGTGCGCGGATCTCGCGATAAAGCCGCTCGACGATTTCGCCGCTTTTCACACCGCGACCGCCAAACATCTGCACGGCCTTGTCGATGGTTTGCTGGGCGTTTTCCGTCGCAACCATCTTGGCCATTGCGGCTTCCTTGGTTGTGTTCAGCTTCTGAACGTCGCGCCGCCATGCTGCGCGATAGGTCAGAAGCGCTGCGGCGTCGATATCGGTCGCCATGTCGCCCAGCGTGGCCTGCGTCAGCTGCAAGTCGGCCAATGCGCCTCCGAACATCGGGCGCGACCGTGCATGGGACAGCGCCTCGCTGGCTGCACGGCGCGCAAAGCCAAGTGCTGCTGCCGCAACCGATGCGCGGAAAATATCGAGCGTGCGCATGGCGATCTTGAAGCCTTCGCCCGGCGCGCCGAGGCGACGCGAGGCCGGGATGCGGCAATTGTCGAAGCGGATCGTGGCCAGCGGATGCGGCGCGATCACATCGATGCGTTCTGCGATGGAAAAGCCGGGATCGGTGGCGAAAACCACAAAGGCCGAAATGCCCCGCGTGCCGGGCGCTTCACCCGTGCGGGCAAAGACGGTGTAGACATCGGCGATGCCGCCATTGGAAATCCAGGTCTTTTCACCGTCGAGCACATAATGGTCGCCGTCGGCTCTGGCGGCGCAGCTCATCGCGGCCACATCGGACCCCGCCAGTTTTTCCGAAAGGGCAAAAGCCGAAATCCATTCGCCTCTTGCCACTTTCGGCAGCACGGCCTGCTTGAGTTCGTCCGACGCGGTCAGGCTGATCGCGCCGGTGCCGAGGCCCTGCATGGCAAAAGCGAAATCGGCCAGACCGTCATGATAGGCCAGTGTCTCGCGGGCAATGCAAAGCTTGCGGGAATCGATCCCTTCGCCGCCCGTCAGGCTGACAGCCGCTTCCAGCAGCCCGGCTTGGCCCAGTGCTTTCACCAAAGCGCGGCAGGCATTGTCGGTATCGCTGTGATCGACATCGGCCAGCGCCGTGCTCGCTGCAAAGGCATCGAGCTTCGCGGCCCAGTCGGTGTGGTTTTTGTCAAAAAACGGCCAGTCGAGATGCTCCCGCGCGAGCGGTTTTGCTGCGGAACTATCCATTGTCAGTTCCCCTCGAAAACGGGCTTCTGCTTGGCTGCGAAAGCCTCGAAGGCGCGGCGGAAATCCTGCGTGGCCATGCAGATGGCCTGCGCCTGCGCTTCCGATTCCACCAGTTCTTCAATGCCCATTGCCCATTCCTGATTGAGCATGGTTTTGGTCATGCCATGCGCGAACCATGGGCCATCGGCGATGTTGCGCGCCAGCGCTTCGGCCTTGCCGATAAGGTCGCCCTGCGGATGCAGCGCGTTGAAGAAGCCCCAGCGCTCGCCTTCGTCAGCGCTCATGAAACGGCCGGTATAAAGCAGTTCCGATGCGCGGCCCTGACCGATCAGTCGCGGGAGAATGCCGCATGCGCCCATATCGGCGCCCGCGAGACCGACGCGGGTGAAAAGGAAAGCCGTCTTTGCTTCCGGCGTCGCGATGCGCAAATCCGAGGCCATGGCCAGAATTGCGCCAGCACCAGCGCAAATTCCGTCAACGGCGGCAATGATCTGCTGCGGACATTTGCGCATGGCCTTAACGACATCGCCAGTCATGCGCGTGAAAGCCAGAAGGTCAGGCATCGCCATCTTGGTCAGCGGTTCGATGATCTCGAACACATCACCGCCCGACGAGAAGTTTCCGCCAGCGCCGGTCAGCACGATGGTGCGCACGTCGGAGGCATAGACGAGATTGCGAAACAGGTCGCGAAGCTCGGCATAGCTTTCGAATGTCAGCGGATTTTTCCGGTCCGGGCGGTTCAGGGTCAGCGTTGCAACGCGACCGTCTTCGCTCGTCTGCCACAGAAAATGCTCTGCCTGATAATCCTTGAAAGGCTTCAGATTGCTCGCCATCGAAATTGTGCCGTCGGTCATCCTGCCATTACCTCCCCACCGGCGATTGCTATCGCCTGTCCAGTTATCGATTGCGCGCCGGGCGATGTGAGCCACAGCACGGTTTCAGCCACTTCCTCTGGCTGTATCAGGCGTCCCTGCGGGTTCGCCTTGACGAATTCCGCCAGAACATCGTTCTCCGACCGTCCGGTCTTGGCGACGATGGCCTGGATCGAGCGGGCAATGATCGGCGTATCGGTAAAGCCCGGGCAAACGGCATTGACCGTCACGCCCTTGCGGGCCAGTTCCAGCGCCAGCGCTCTGGTCAACCCGACGACCCCATGCTTTGCGGCGCAATAGGCCGAGACATAAGAATAACCGCTCAGGCCTGCCGTGGAGGCGATATTGATGATGCGCCCGCCTTTGCCGCCAGCCTTGATGTCATCAAGGGTCGCCTGCGTCACATTGAAGACGCCGGTCAGATCAACGTCGAGAACGCGGCTCCACATATCGAGACTGGTTTTCTCGAAAGGTGCGCTCGGTGCTTCCCCGGCATTATTGACAAGAATGCTGACAGGCCCGAATGCGGCGCGCGCACCGCTGAGCCCGGTCTCGATGGCTTCGCGGTTTGTCACGTCGAAACCATCGGCAATGAAGCATCGCTGCCAGTCCAACAGGGCGGCAGTTGCTTCCAGCGGTTCGCGGCGGCGGCCCGCCAGGGTCACATTGGCCCCGGCGCGCGCAAGACCGACCGCGATAGCGGCGCCGATGCCGCTACCGGCACCGGTGACCAGCGCATGTTTGCCGGAAAGGGCAAGGCCAACAGCCGGATCGTTCATCGCAATCTCCTGTTATCTCACCCGCTCTACTTCGCGCCTTGCGGTGCAGCAGCTGCGCGGGCGAGATTGGCTTCATACTGATATTTGCTTGAGCGATATTGCTTCGGCCACGCGATGGAGTTGATGCCGATTTTCGCCGCCTCGTGCAGCGCCCATGCCGGATCGGCAAGATGCGGACGTGCCACAGCGCAGAGATCGGCGCGTCCGGCAGCGATGATCGAATTGGCGTGATCAGCTTCTGAAATCGCACCGACGGCGATCGTCGGAATGTGGATCTCGTTGCGGATCTTGTCGGAGAACGGGGTCTGGAACAGACGGCCATAAACCGGCTTTTCTTCCTTCCAGACCTGACCCGACGAACAATCGATCAGATCGGCGCCTGCGGCCTTGAACATCTCGGCAAAGATGGCTGCATCTTCCGGCGTGTTGCCGCCTTCGAACCAGTCGTGGCAGGAAAGACGAACCGAGATCGGCTTGTCCTGCGGCCAGACTTCGCGGACCGCGTGGAAGACTTCCAGCGGATAGCGCGCGCGGTTTTCATAACTGCCGCCATATTCATCCTCGCGACGGTTGGTGAGCGGCGACAGGAAGCTCGACAGAAGATAGCCATGGGCACAATGCAGTTCGAGCCAATCGACGCCAGCTTCCGCCGCACGTTTGGTGGCGGCGACGAAGTCCGCTTTCACCCGATCCATGTCGGCGCGGTCCATCGCCTTCGGCGTCTGGCTGTGCTTGAGATAGGGGAGGGCTGAGGCAGACAGCAGCGGCCATGCGCCGTCGTCCAGCGGCTGGTCGATGCCTTCCCATGCAAGCTTGGTCGCGCCTTTACGTCCGGCATGGCCGATCTGCATGGCAACCTTGGCATTGCTGTTACCGTGCACGAAATCGACGACGCGCTTCCAGCCTTCGGCCTGCGCATCGTTCCAGATGCCGAGACAGCCGGGGGTAATCCGCGCATCAGGCGACACGCAGGTCATTTCGGCAAAGACCAGTCCCGCACCGCCCATGGCGCGGCTGCCCAGATGCACCATATGGAAATCGTCAATCAGGCCGTCGGTTGCGGAATACATTGCCATTGGCGATACGACGATGCGGTTTGGCAGCGTCACGCCGCGCAGCGTATAGGGCGTGAACATCGGCGGCAGGCAACGCTCGTCTTCCGTCACGTTCAGCCCCTGCTTGCGGGCAAACCAGCGCTCATAGCCTTCCAGCCAATCCTTGTCGCGCAGGCGCAGATTTTCGTGGCTGATGCGCTGCGAACGCGTGAGCATGGAATACATGAACTGTTCCGGCTCCAGCGTGTCGGCATAACGTTGGCCGACGACCTCGAACCATTCCATGGCGTTGCGTGCAGCGTTTTGAATACGTGCGACATCGACCCGGCGGATTTCTTCATAGGCATGCAGGACTTCCGGTATGCCTTCCTTGCCGTGACCGAGCTTCTGGAACTGGTTGGCCAGTTCTATCGCATCGTCGATGGCAAGTTTGGTGCCCGATCCGATGGCGAAATGCGCGGTATGGGCTGCGTCGCCCATCAAAACCACATGGGAATTGCCGTTAAAATGGCTCCATTTTCCGCAAATGAGACGGTTGAAGTTCAGCCAGGCCGAGCCGCGCATATGGCGCGCATTGGTCATCAGCGGCACGCCTTCCAGCGTCTCCGCAAAAAGCTTTTCACAGAAATCGATGGAGGCTGTCTGGTCCATCTGGTCCAGACCATGCGCCTGATAGGCTTCCTCGGTGGTTTCAATGATGAAGGTCGAGGTCTTGTCGTCGAACTTGTAGATATGCGCCTGGAACCAGCCGTGGTCGGTCTTGCGGAAATCGAAGGTAAAGGCGTCGAACAGCTTTTCCGTGCCGAGCCAGATATAGCGATTGGGCCGCACGATCAGATCGGGCTCGAACACATCCTCGTAGCGATTGCGGATGCGGGAATTCAGGCCGTCTGAAGCGATGATGAGATCGGCATCGGGGAAATCGAGATCGCTTTCCACGTCGGTTTCAAACTGAAGCTTCACGCCCAGCGCTTCGCAGCGCAGCTGGAGAATGTTGAGCAGGCGCTTGCGGCCGATGCCGACAAAGCCATGGCCGCTGGTGCGCTGGCGCGTGCCCTTGAACAACACCTCGATATCGTCCCAGTGATTGAAGGCGTCCTGAATTTCGGCTGCGCTTTCCGGGTCCCAGACTTTCATGGATTCCATGGTCGCGTCGGAAAACACCACGCCCCAGCCAAACGTGTCATAGGGGCGATTGCGCTCCACAACCGTAATGTCATGTTCCGGATGAAGCTTCTTCATCAGAAGGCCGAAATAAAGGCCGGCCGGACCTCCTCCAATACACACGATACGCATGTTGAGTTCCCTTTCCGATATGCTGCCGAGCGATATTTGCCGAACGGAGCCGGTTAATTATTTTAAGCTTAAAATATAATTGGGTGCTCTGGCACGTCAAGCGAAAAAATCGCGGCCGTTCTCACATTCCGTCATGGAGCATGGAAAACGCTTCAAATAGAAATATGCAAATGCAATAATTATAATCGTTCTGAAAAGCGCTATTGACACAGTTTAGAATTAGAAAATATGCTGATGCAAATGAATTGATATTCCGGAGAACGGAAAAGGGGAATTGTCATGGCGGAGCGCTCATTCGCCCGTGAAGTCGAGGATCTGAAGCTCGGCGAAGGCGATATTTTCAGCGGTGAAGGCATTCTCGCTATCACCAAGGCGCTGCTGCAGTCAGGCGTTTCCTATGTCGGCGGCTATCAGGGCTCGCCGATTTCCCACCTCATGGACGTTCTCGCCGATGCGAAGGACGTGATGGAAGATCTGGGCGTTCATTTCGAATCGTCCGCATCGGAAGCTGCGGCTGCGGCCATGCTTTCCGCTTCCGTAATGTATCCGGTACGCGGCGCGGTCACCTGGAAATCGACGGCTGGCACCAATGTCGCCTCCGACGCCCTTTCCAATCTCGCTTCCGGCGGTGTAACCGGCGGCGCGCTGGTCATCATCGGTGAAGATTACGGCGAAGGCTCCTCCATCATGCAGGAGCGCAGCCACGCCTATGCGATGAAATCGCAAATGTGGCTTTTGACGCCGCGGCCCAATCTGCCTTCGATCGTGGAAGCCGTTGAAAAAGGCTTTGAACTGTCGGAAGCCTCCAACACGCCGGTCATGTTGCAGGTTGGCATTCGCAGCTGCCATGTGCATGGTCAGTTTGTTGCGAAGGATAACAAGCGGCCTGCCCACACGTTGGCCGATGCGCTGGAAAATCCGAGGCGCGACGTGAACCGCATCGTCCTGCCGCCCGCATCCTTCCTGCATGAGAAGGAAAAGCTCGAGAAGCGCTGGCCTGCTGCCGTCGAGTTTGTCAAAGCCAATCGTCTCAATGAATATTTCGGCCCGCAAGAGGGCGATGTCGGCATCATTCTGCAAGGCGGGCTGTACAACAGCACCATGCGGGCCTTGCAGCAAATGGGGCTGGCCGATGTTTACGGCGAAAGTCGCGTTCCACTCTATGTGATGAATGTCGCCTATCCGATGATAGACGATGAAGTCATCGACTTCGTTGCCGGCAAGAAAGCCGTGGTGATGCTGGAGGAGGGCGCGCCGGAATATATCGAGCAGGCGCTGCATACACTGCTGCGCCGCCGGGATATCCAGACAAAACTGTCCGGCAAGGATGTGCTGCCACTGGGCGGCGAATACACCACGCCCGTGCTTCTGAAGGGCCTGACGGCATTCTTCGATGCGCATGCGCCGCAATTGCTCGGCAACCGTCCGCCGCTGCCCGATCCATCGCCGGTTCTGGCCGATGAACGCGTCAAGGCGCTGGCCGAAGTAGTGCCGCCGCGCCCCGCCGGTTTCTGCACCGGCTGCCCGGAACGCCCGATCTTCGCCGCCATGAAGCTGGTGGAAAAGGAGCTGGGCGAGCATCACGTGTCTGCCGATATCGGCTGCCACCTGTTCTCAATTCTGCCGCCGTTCAATCTCGGCGGCACGACCATGGGCTATGGCCTTGGTCCAGCCTCGGCTTCCGCTTTCAACGTGCCTGCCGGCAAGCGCTCCATTTCGGTGATGGGCGACGGCGGCTTCTGGCACAATGGTCTTGCCACTTCGGTCGGCAATGCCGTCTTCAACAAGCAGGATGGCGTCATCCTCGTGGTCGACAATTACTATTCGTCGGCGACGGGCGGTCAGGACGTAATGTCCTCCAGAGCCATCAATCCGCGTCGCAAGACCAACAATTCCATCGTCGATGCGGTCAAGGGGATCGGTGCGGGCTGGGTTCGCCAGATCGACCACACCTATGATGTTGCAAAGATGCGCGACACGCTGAAGGAAGCGCTGACGACGGAAGAAAAAGGCCCGAAGATCATCGTGGCGTCGTCGGAATGCATGCTCAACAAGCAGCGCCGCGTGAAGCCGCAATTCGCCAAGGCTGTCAAGGACGGCAAGCGAATGGTCAAGCAGCGTTTCGGTGTCGATGAGGATGTGTGCACCGGCGATCACGCCTGTATTCGCCTCTCGGGCTGTCCTTCGCTTTCGGTGAAGCACACCGACGATCCGCTGAAGGATGATCCGGTCGCGGCTATCGATAATTCCTGCGTTGGTTGCGGCAATTGCGGCGAGGTCTCTGAAGCGGCGGTTCTGTGCCCGTCCTTCTATCGCGCCGATGTCATCCACAACCCGACGGGTTGGGACAAGTTCATGCATCGTCTGCGCTCCGGTGTCATTGGCTGGCTGCAAAAGCGCCGACGCGCATCGCGCATTGTCTTTGCAGATTGAGGAACAGGCCATGTCTACATTGAATGCATCGCCGTCCGCTCTTCTTTCGCAGGACAAGCCGCTATCGATTGCCATTCTCGCCATGGGCGGGCAGGGCGGCGGCGTTCTGGCCGATTGGGTTGTGGCGCTGGCGGAAAACAATGGCTGGGTTGCGCAGACCACCTCCGTGCCCGGTGTGGCGCAGAGAACTGGCGCGACGATCTATTATCTTGAGCTGTTGCGGGCCCGTGATGGTGCGCATCCGATCCTGTCGCTGATGCCCACGCCCGGCGACGTCGATATCGTCATTGCGGCTGAACTGATGGAAGCGGGGCGCTCGGTGCTGCGCGGCCTCGTGACGCCGGACAAGACTTTGCTCATCACCTCCACCCATCGCTCCTTCGCGGTGGGCGAAAAGGAAAAGCCGGGTGACGGCATCGGCAATCCGGTGGTCGTTGAGGATGCGACAGCCTTTGCCGCGCGCAAGACCATCGCTTTCGACATGGAAGCACTGGCAACCAAAAGCGGCAGCGTGGTTTCCTCGGCTCTGTTCGGCGCGCTTGCGGCTTCGGGCGCTTTGCCTTTCGACAAGGCCGCCTTTGAAACGACCATCAAGTCTGGCGGCAAAGGCATCGAGGCCAGTCTGAGAGCTTTTGATGCTGCCTATCAGCGCGCACTTGGCGGCGCGAATGACAAGCTGGCGGCAACGCCTGCAAAGCGGCTGGACCCTCTGCCAGAGCGGGCTGAGCATCCAGCACTGGACGGGCTTATCAAGCGCATCCGCAATGCGTTTCCGGGTGAATGCCATCCGATGCTTTTCGCGGGCATCAAGAAACTGACCGAGTTTCAGGACCCGGCCTATGCCGATGAATATCTGAACCGTTGCGCCGCGATGCTTAAGGCCGATCTTGCCAATGGCGGCACGGCGCATGGCTTTGCCTTCACCGTACAGGCGGCAAAATATGTCGCTGTCGCCATGGCCTATGACGATGTGGTCCGGGTGGCCGATATCAAGGTGCGCGGCTCGCGGTTCGAGCGGGTGCGCAAGGAAATCGGCCTCAAGAAGGATCAGATCGCCTATACGACCGAATATATGCATCCGCGCATGGAAGAAGTGTGCGGCACATTGCCGAGAGGCATCGGCGCCTGGATCGAAAATCGCCCGAAGCTCTTCGCATGGCTCGACAAGCGTGTCAGCAAAGGTCGTCGGGTGAATACGGGAACGCTGTTCTGGTTCACCGGGCTTTATGTCGTCTCGGGCCTGCGTCGTTTCCGGCGCGGCAGCCTGCGCCATCAGCGCGAGACGGAACATTGCGAGGCCTGGCTGGCACAGGCGCTGGCCGCCTTGCCGCAGAACTACGATCTCGCGGTCGAGGTTCTTGGTTGCCGTCGTCTGGTCAAGGGTTATTCCGATACGCATTCGCGTGGCCTGTCGAAATTCGACCGCGTCATGTCCGCCTTGCCCGCTCTCAGCGAGCGGGACGATGGCGCAGCCTGGCTGCGGCGTTTGCGGCAGGCAGCCCTGCTGGATGAACAGGGCATTGCGCTCGATGGCGCGCTGAAAACAATCGCGACGCTCTGATCAAAGAGCGCGCCTCGCCAATTCAAAATAAAAGGGGAAAGCTATGTCTCAAGCCCAGAGCATAGACGCGCCGGCTATTGCCGGAAAGGAAATATCGGCAGGCAAAAGCTTGCTGGTCGTTGGCCTGTGCTGGCTCGCGATTTTCGCGGAAGGCTATGACGTCGGCGTCATCGGGGCCATTCTGCCTGCCTTGTCGGTCGATCCGGTCTGGCAGCTGACGCCGATAGAGCTTGGCGCCATCGGCAGCTATACGGTGATCGGCATGCTGATCGGCGGTATTCTGGCAGGCACGCTGAGCGAGCTTCATGGACGCAAGCCGCTGTTCGTCGCCTGCATCACCGTATTTTCGCTTTGCATGATTGTCAGCGCCATGGCGCCGACACCCTTCATCTTCGGATTGAGCCGATTCATTTCGGGCATTGGTCTTGGCGGGATTATTCCGGTCGCGGCAGCGCTGACGGTTGAATATTCCCCGGTGAAGAAGAAGAGCTTCAATTACGGTCTCATGTATTCGGGCTATTCCATGGGATTGCTCGCCGCTGCGCTCTGCGGTCGTGGTTTTCTTGAAGCCCATGGCTGGCGCACCATCGTTTTGATCGGCGCGGTGCCGCTGCTGTTTGTGCCTATCTTCCTCGCATTCCTCCCGGAAAGCGTGGAATCGCTGGTCCAGCGCGGCAAGCACGATGCGGCGCGCAAGACGGCGCAGCGCATGGGCGTCGGTATTCCGGCGGCGATTGTCCGCAAGCATGGCAAGGTCGGCTGGCGCACCGTTTTCAATGAAATCTTCTCGCCGAAAAAGGCGTTCGAAACCGCCTGCTTCTGGATCGCGCTCTTCATGGGGCTGCTGCTGGTCTATGGTCTCGCGCAATGGCTGCCGCAGATCATGCGCAAGAACGGCTATGATCTCGGCAACAGCCTGCTGTTCCTTGCCGTTTTCAGCCTCAGCTCGGCAATCGGCGGTATCGTACTGGGCACATGGGCGGATCGCTTCGGCGTGCGCCGTACGGTTGCCTGTTCCTACGCGCTGGGCGCTCTCGGCATTGTGGCGCTTGCCTTCAAGGGCTCGTTGCTGATGAACTATGTGTTCGTTGCAATTGCCGGTTTCGGTACCGTGTCGGCGTCGCTGGTGTTGACTGGCTTTCTGGCGCAGCGGCTCGATTCCTCGATCCGTTCTGCCGGAACCGGATGGGCGCTGAGCTTCTCGCGCATTGGCGCGCTGTCGGGCCCGCTTCTGGGCGGCTTGATCGCAAGCCTCAATGTCGGCCCGCAGTGGAACTTCTACATCTTTGCTATCGTCGCCGCTCTGGCCGCTGTAGCGACGGCACTGATCCCGTCGCGCTCGACGGACTAGAGCGGTTCCGGTTAAAACGGAATAGTGGAACCGCTCTATCTATTTGTTTTTACGCATTATCCTACGCAAAGCCGCTACGCACTTTTGCTGGAAATGCTCTAAGCAACAAAAAAGCCGATCCGCTTTCAAAAGCGGATCGGCCTATTATTCAGCATACTATCAAAGTTCGTTTTTACGGATATTGCGCAGCATTTTCTGCAAGGTGCCGACAAAGGCGCGATGCTCGTCTTCATCAATGCCCTCAAACAACTGCAACAGCAGATCATACATGGTCGGCCATGCTTCGTTGAAGATGTTGCGCCCTTCTTCAGTCATCGAAATATCGCGGATGCGCATATCTTCGGCGCGCGCCTGACGGCGAATGTAACCCTGTTCTTCAAGCGAATCGAGCGTGCGGCTCATCGTCGATTGTTCGGTCACGGTAAAGACCGCCAACTCGTTGATCGTGGCCGAAGGCGTGACACTCAGGACAGCCAGCGTGCGCAGCTTGACCGTCGTGATCTGACGACCTTTCAACCCATCCGCGAGGTTCGCGTTATAGCGAGCCATCAGGCGGTTCATCAGGTAGGGCGCAAAACTGTTCAGGCCGATCTCGCCCAGCGAACGCGCGGGATTCTCTTCCAGATGCTCGGAAGCCAGAACCGTACCTGAGAAGCGTTCCTCCATGAATTCCCTCGCTTTAGATCATGGTTGCAACAGTCATGCGCCCGATGCGGTTCGGCATCAGACGCAACAAGGCGCTCTCATCGGTGTTAATATCGGTTGCGGAAAGAAGCCAGAGAAAAAGGCGGATGCGACCTGTCATTCGCATCCGCCGCATCCGCAAAGTTCGTGGATCAGGAACGGGAGGCCTCGCCCGAAATGCCGTTACCGCTGGCGGCAATAGTGACCTTATCGTCGTTCAGGCTGAAGCTCTCGCGCGTGACCACCAGAATGATGGCCAGAATGATCGCTTCCATGATGGCGAAGGTCAGGAAGGCGCTGACAAAAGACCCGCCCGAAACCTTGATGACCACGCCCATGACCCAGGGCGAAATGAAGGTCGCAAGGATGGCGAAAATCTCAGCATAGCCAACCGCCGCCGTCGCCAGTTCTTCCGGATATTTTTCGCTCAGAAAGGCGAAGATCGCGCCGCCGCCGAAAAGCGCCACGCCGCTCAAAAGCGCCATCAGGATGAGCCAGCCAAAGCCAAGCGGTACCGCCATGCCGAGGGTGAACATTGCCGCGACCAGAACGGCAAGCACGGTTCCGAATTTGATCATCCCCGTTTTGTTCAGGCGGTCGGCGGCGTAACCGCCGATGACGAGAAACACGACCTGCGACAGCCCCATCAAGGTGCCAATCAGGGCGGCGTCCTCCACCGGCATCTGATGCACGGCAATATATCCGGGAATGACCCATGTTGCGGTTCCGGCAATGGCCATTGTGCAGGCCGAAATGCCAAGGCTGCCGACGATGATCCATTTCGAGCGGAAGATGCTGGATAGTGACGCCGTGGAGGTCTGCTGTTTTTCTGGTTCCCAGCGGAAATCCTTGAAGCCGATATGGGCGGGATTGTTGCGGGTGAAGAGCAGCACGCCAGCCGCCGTCACCAGCGTACCGATGGCAAGAATGGCGAAGAAAGTGCGCCAGCCATAGGTGATGGAAAGCGGAATGCCAATCGCGAAGTCCAGCGTGATTGCAAGACTATAGGCTGCGAGGATCAAGCCGATCATGCTGCCGCGTCGCTTCTGCGGGAACCAGCCGATGATAAGTTTCATATTGCCGAGGAAAATTGCCGCGTCGAAGAAACCGATGAACAGGCGCAGCGCAATCAGCTGGGCATAGGTCTGGACATAGACTTGCGCCACCATGCCGATGGCGGTGCAGAACAGGCCGATCAGGAGCAGTGACCGCGCATTCATGCGGCGGCTCAATTGCGACCAGACAATCATGCCGAGACCATAGGTCAGCGCAAAGATCCCCTGCGCCAGACCGGCCTGCGCGGAATCGAGCTGCAGTGTTTCCGAAATAAACGGTATTACCGCCGCAAAGGCGTACCAGTCGGCGGCGAGAAACATCTCGCATAACAGCGCCAGCGCCAGCATGCCCCATTGCCAGCGCTTTATTCTGGATTGATCGAAGTCCGATAGGCTTTCCCATTGCATGGTCTGGTTCCCCTTATTTTTACCTGCAACTTCATGATGCTCCCAAGCGGGAGCGTGCGGTGCCCAATGCTTGAAAACGGACCTCAGACCGTCGACAGGAAATCGCGCACAAGTGTCGCCGCCGCTGGCGTCTCTTCAAACAGCAGATGGCCGGTTGCGCCGAGCTTCTCCAGTCGTGCGCCGGCGATCCCGCGCTGCCACTCTTCGGCATATTGCGCGGGGATAACCCGGTCTTCCTCGCCCCAGAGGATCAGGGTCGGCATGTTCAGCCGGTGCAGCCAATGACCAAGCTTTTTATTGCCGCGTCCGTCGGTTGCGTGGACCCGCGCCAGCGCGCCCATTTCGCGTCCCAGTGCTGCATCGAACCGGCTGTCGGGCGCAGATGGGAAATAGCGGAGCGCGACCGCTGGATCGTGCGCCAGATGCGCAGGGATATCGGCTGGCGCGACCTGAAACAGATCGGGGAGCGGGATTGCCGGAAGGTCAAGACCGGCCGGTGCTGCAAGAAATAGCGCGGCGAGCCTGTCCGGCTGTCTGATCGCATATTCAGCGGCGATCCAGCCGCCCAGCGAAAAGCCGCCGAGGCTGAACTGGTCCAGCCCCAGCGTATCGAAGAAATCCATGTAATGGAGCACATAGTCGCCCATCTGCACGATATCGGCATCATCGTCGCTTTCACCGAAATTCGGATGAAACGGAATGATGAGCCGGTTTCGCGAAGCAATGTCGGCCAGACTGTCGAAGCCCGGAAATGTTCCGGTTCCATGCAGAAAGACGACATCCTTGCCTTCACCCTTTATGAGATAGGTGACGGTTTTGCCCCGGATTTCGACCGTGCGTTTTTCAAAACTGCTCGAGTAATTCAACATCTTTCCACCTTATGCCACTGGCTTGGTGTGACTGGACCAATTGCTTTCTCATCTGGTCAACGGCGCTGTCGATCCGCGCTTCGAGGGCCGGAGGCAACAGCCCGTCCGGCTCCAGTTCCGCCGAACAGGCATAGATGCCGGTTGCGACGGTTCCCGCTTCGAAAAAGCCGAAGAGCGGACGCAGATGATGCTCGACGACCAGCGCATGACGATGCCCGCCGCCCACAGCACACAGCACGGTCGGACGACCGCGCAGCGCCAGTGGATGGACGAGATCGAATACATGCTTGAAAAGGCCGGGATAGCTTCCCTGATAGACCGGGCAACCGACGATCAAGGCATCGCAATGCTCGATCTCCGAAATGAGGCTTTCGGATTGCCGGTCCAGCGCCTTGCGATTGACGGTAAACAGGTTCGGCCCGGCATGGGACAGGTCCAGATGCGTGACCGACACATCGTCTTCCGCTTCCAGCCTTGCGGCAATCGTCTGGGTTAGCCGGTGAACTTTCGTCGGGCGATCACACCCGACGAAGCTGACAATATTTCTTGTCATGGCCGGTCTCAGTTTTCGCTGATGCCGAAAACGGTCCACCGTGCATCGGGGCCGGGCAGGCCGAGCAGACCCTTGCCGCATTCCTCGACGATCTGGTCGGCGAGCAGGATATGCTGGGTGCCGGAATGGATATCGCGATAAAAGCGCTGCATGGCCGTGTTGTGCAGCGATGCTCCGCGCGCCGCCCGATGCGCAAATGTCGCCACATCGGAAACGATGTCGTGCATATAACGTAGCGAGAGCTTCACCACTGTCATCTGGTCGAGGGTTGGAACACCGCCGGATGCGGTGGTCTTCGAGACGTCTTCCCAGGTTTCCATGGCAAGCGCCCGCGCCGCCCGATAGCGGGCTTCGGCATTGGCAAACTGGAACCGCAGGCTGGCGCTATCCGCACTCTTGCCGAACGGGTCCTGCCGCTGGCGGATCACCTTGGCGAGTTCGTCGAGTATCCGGCGACCGACACCAATAGCCCAGCTCGTATGGGTAAGGGCGCTGTAGCCCGCCAGTCCGAGATGCCCCTGCGACTGACCGCGTTTCGGTGCGGACTGCGTGAAACTATAGACCATGGAATCCGGCACGAAGAGGTCTTCATCGGTTGCAAGCGTATAGTCGAAGCTGCCGGTGGCGCGCAGGCCGAGCACATCCCAGTTGCCGAGCAGCTGGATCGTCGAGCGCGGATGATGCGCGACGATGATTTGTGGCGCGCCGGTTTCGTCTTTCAGCAGCGCCTTGCCGCTCGGGTCCTTGGGATCGAGCAAGAAACAGCCGGAATGAATCCATTCCGCGTGGAAGATGGAGCTTCCATAGGCCCAGTTGCCGCGGATCATGTAGCCGCCATCGACCTTGCGGGCAAAGCCGCGCGGCACGCCGTTGCCTGCAATGGTGACATCGACGCCATCCTTGAACACATTGGCAATCCCCTCGTCGTCGAGGTAGATCGCCATGGTCGTGCCTTCCATATTGTTGACCATCGTGCACCAGCCGGATGAGGCATGGGCATAGGAAAGCGCCGACATGATTTTCATGGCATCGATCGGCCGCAATTCCGCGCCGCCAACTTCCTTCGGAAACAGCATCGTGTAGAAGCCGCCCTTGCGCATCGCATCCACGACGTCATCATGCATCCGCCCGAGTTGTTCCGCTTCTTCGGCCTTTTCTTCAATCAAAGGTAGAATGGCTTGCAGGCGGTCGTTGAAGCCCTGAATGACTGCGGAATAGTTGTCGGCGGTGTGAGCCCGGTGCACGCTGGTATCCAAAACGGTTCCCCTTGATTTAGTCGTTGTAAGGGGGAATGATACGAACAAGAGCGGGAACAAACATTCCCCCCGAATGGGGGGCTTGGGAATTCGGGAGAGAGAATGCCCAGGGAAATACTATCGATAGACGAGCGGGTCTCTGCAGCGCTTTCTGTTGCGGAGAGCCGTAATTATGACGATTTTACAATAGCTTGCGATTATTTTGCCGCGCATGTCCTGCGCGTGCGTTCGCTTGGAATTTATTTGCTGGAGAATAATCGGCCGCGCCTTTTTCACAGCATCAACACGCCCACCGGCTTTCTTCTCGAATATCAGAACGGGCTGGCGGATTCAGATCCGATGATTGCGGCGGTTGTGCAGAATGCCAGCGCGGTTGCGGGCTCGCGTTTGCCTCAGAATGCAGCGGGCAATGTGCCGTTGATGCGAACGCTGCTCTACCGATGGAACTACAACGATAACTTGTGCTGCCCGATTTATGTCGGTGGCAATATTCAGGCGCTGATTTATGCCGCCGGTTTCGAGATGCACGCATCGCAGCTCGAAGAGCAGGTGTCACTGCTGTGCCGCTCGTCGGCGCTAGCCTTGCGTAATATCCAGGAAGGGCGTCCGGCGAAGACGCCCGGCGCCAATCTGACCAGCCTGCCGCCGCGTCTTTCGACAGTCGCCCGGTTGCTGGCTGCGGGCAACACCAACAAGCAGATTGCGCGGCATCTGGAACTTTCGCCTCATACGGTGAAGGATTATGTCGATGATCTGATCAAGCGTTTCGGTGTGCATAACAGAACCGAAGTGGCCGTGATGATCAACCGCATGAGCGGCGGGACAAAAGCCGAGCCGACGGGGTTTGCCCTGTCAGGACATGAGCGGCGCGGCCTTCCGATAGAGCATTTCTGAAAACGCTTTCTGCCATAAGCGAAAAGCGTTTCACTTTCTCGGCCTTACGGGCAGAGGAATTTAACGGCGCGGCTTTCGGGATCGCAGAGCGTGTCGATCACATTGCAATGATGCGTTCCGTCGATTTCCCAGGCGCTGGTCTCGATCCCCAATCCGTACCAGATGTTTGCCAGCAACGCATTTTGCCGCCGGAATTCCATCAGTTCGTCACCGCCGACACAGCAATGCACGGCAATATCAGCGTGTGGGCGCTGTAGCGCGGCGCTTTCCGCGACGGCTTCTTCCGCATCCATGTGGAAAATGTCGTTCATCGCGGTTTTGAGCAGCGGGCGAAGATCGTGCAGCCCGCTGATGGAAAGAACACGGCTGATCCGTTCCGCCGTTGCGGCGGCAATGGGTGCGTTTTCGCAGGCCATGCGGCTGACGAGGTGTCCTCCGGCGGAATGGCCGGTCAGGGTAATGTCGCCGTCCACTTCCTGCGCCAGGTGGTCGATGAAGCGCCCGATTTCGAGCGTGATGCCGGAAATGCGCGCTTCGGGGCACAGCGTATAGCTCGGCATGGCCACGCGATAACCGCGCGCAAGCGCGCCTTGTGCCAGATGCGACCAGAAGCTTTTGTCCAACCCCTTCCAATAACCGCCATGGACATAGACGAGCGTACCCTTGGCCGTGACTTCCGGCAGGAAGAGATCGTAATGGTTGCGCGCGCCATCGGCATAAGTGATGTCAGGGATCAAGCGGCCCTGATCGCGCATTTTTGCGCGAAAGCCCGAGGCCAGTTCCGTCCAGCGCGGCGGGTACGTGGCGGAATCGCTGATGGCTTTCATATTGTCATAGGCGGTATCGAAGTCTTGAAGCACTGAAGTCTCCTGCATGTTTCATGCGTGAAGCCGCGTCAGGCGCGGGCTTCGGTTGCCGCCTGCGCGCGCAGGGCGGATCGCTGCAATTTTCCGGATTCTGTCTTGGGCAGGCTGGAAACCCAGCATATCAGGCGCGGATATTTATAGGGCGCGAGTTCGCTTTTGACATGGCGTTGCAGTGTTTCCTGCAAGCTCGCATCGCCATTATAGCCCTCGTTCAGCACCACATAGGCTTTTACGATGCAGCCCCGTTCCTCATCAGGCGCTGCCACCACGCCGCATTCTGCCACAGCCGGATGCGCGAGCAGGCTGGCCTCGACCTCCGGTCCGGCAATATTGTATCCGGCGGAAACGATCATGTCGTCGTTGCGGGCCTGATACCAGAAGTAGCCGTCCTCATCCATGACATAGGTATCGCCGGTGATGTTCCAGCCGTTCTCGACATATTTGGTCTGGCGCGGGTCGGACAGATATTTGCAGCCGAGCGGCCCCCGAACGGCAAGGCGTCCGGGGGTGCCGGGCGCGCATTCCTGCCCATTGTCATCGATGACGCGCGCTTCATAGCCGGGGATTGGCTTGCCGGTCGCGCCGGGACGAATGTCGTTTTCCGGCGCGGAAATGAAGATATGCAGCATTTCCGTTGCACCGATGCCATCTGCAAGCGAAAGCCCGGTCGCGCGCTTCCACGCTTCGAAAGTGGGGAGCGGCAGAGCCTCCCCGGCTGAAACGCATTTGCGCAGCGAAGACAGATCATATTGATCAATCTTCGAAAGCATGGCGCGATAGGCCGTCGGCGCGGTGAAACAGACAGTCGGCTTATATTCGCCGATGGCGAGCGCCAGATCATGGGGCGCGGTCTTTGCCGGAAGCACTGTCGAAGCACCGATCCTGAATGGAAAGAGAACCAGTCCGCCAAGGCCGAATGTGAAAGCCAGCGGCGGCGAGCCGATGAAGATGTCGTCTTCCGTTGCGTCCAAAATGTGATGCGCATAGCAGTCGCAGACGATCAGCAGGTCGCGGTGGAAATGGATCGTCGCTTTCGGCAGGCCAGTGGTGCCGGATGTGAAGCCGAGCAGGCAGGGATCATCCGCCCGCGTTGCCACTGCGTCGAAATCGCCGGATGCATCGGCCAGCAATGCGCCAAGCTCACCGCCCGCATTGTCCTCCCAGGTCACCAGTGTCTTGACGAAGCTGGTCTGCGCCACGGCATTTTGCATTTCGCCGATCAGCGCGTGATCACAAAAGGCGATGCTGATCTCGGCCTTGTCGATGATCTGGACCAGCTCCCGGGCGCGCAAAAGCGGCATGGTCGCCACGACGACACCGCCTGCCTTGATGATCGCCAGATAAAGCGCAATCTTGGTCGGATTATTGCCCGAGCGGATCATCACGCGGTTGCCGGTTTTCATGCCGAGCTTGTCGGTCAGCACATTGGCGATCTTGTTGATCATGGCGGCAAGATCGCTATAGGTCCAGCGCACGCCCGGCGCCTGCAAGGCGATGCGGTCGCCCTTGCCGTTTGCCAGATGCGCATCCACCAGTTCATAGGTCGCGTTCAGCTGTTCCGGGTAGCCGAGTTCGTCGAGGTTGATGATATCCGGTAGAAGTTCCGCAGCCGGGAGATTATCCAGAACGAATGTGTCCACATGAGCGCTGGGGTGCATGCTCTTCTCCTGTCAATGCCAGTTTACGTTCGGCTGCCAGAGCGGCATCAGTGGAGGCTGAACCGTTGTAGCCGTTCTAACTATTTGTTTTTACGGACATTCTGTCCGAAAGGCGCATCGCCTGTTTCGGGATGTGCTCCCGGTCAAACGTGCAAATAGCGTTCCTTGATCTCAGGGGTGTTCAACAGCGCGGCGTTGTCGCCGCTCCACACCACACGACCTTTTTCGATAACCACGTGACGGTCTGCGAAGCGCGCGAGCGCATCGACATTCTTGTCGATGACGAGGATCGCTTCGCCCTCGTCCTTGATGTTGCGCAGGCAGGACCAGATCTCTTCGCGCATCAGCGGCGACAATCCTTCGGTCGCCTCGTCCAGCACGACCATTTTCGGATTGGTCATCAGCGCGCGCCCAACCGCCAGCATCTGCTGCTCACCGCCGGAAAGCTGGTTGCCCATATTGCGCCGCCGTTCTTTCAGGCGCGGGAACATCCGGTAGATGCTCTCCAGCGTCCATTTGGACGAGCGGGCATCCGAGCGCCGGGTGGCCAACAGGTTTTCCTCAACGCTGAGCGTTGGAAATATCTGCCGCCCTTCCGGGACCAGCCCCAGCCCCTCGCGTGCAATCGCATGGGGCGGCTTGCCGGTCACGTCCTGGCCATTGACGAAAACCTTGCCGCCTTTGGGCGGCAGCAAGCCGAAGATCGACTTGATGGTTGTGGTTTTGCCCATGCCGTTTCTGCCGAGGATCGTAACGACCTCTCCTGCAGCGACTTCAAAGTAGATGCCGAAGAGAATGCGGGACTGGCCATAGGCGTTCTGGAGCCCTTCGACTTTCAGCATTATGCGGCCTCCTCTTCACCGAGATAGGCGGCGCGCACATCCGGATCGGAGCGCACGGCGTCGGGTGTTCCCGATGCGATGACGCGCCCGTAGACAAGCACACTCACCTGATCAGCCAGCGAGAAAACGGCATCCATGTCATGTTCGATCAGAACCAGCGTATGGGTCAGGCGCAGTGCGCGCATCAACTCGACCAGCACCACGGATTCCTCGTGGCTGGTGCCAGCCAGTGGCTCGTCGAGCAACAGCATCTGCGCTTCGGTGGCAAGCGCTATGGCAATCTCAAGCTGGCGTTTTTCACCATGAGAAAGTGCTCCGGCCCGGCGATGGGCGCGGTCGTCAAGCCGCACGCGGGCGAGTGCTGCCATGGCTTGATTGTTGATCCTGGCTTCCTTGCTCGCCGCCTGAAAGAAGCGAAAGCTTGAGCCTGATCGCGCCTGAACGGCCAGCGCAACATTTTCCAGCACGCTGAAGCCTTCGAGAACCGAGGTGATCTGGAACGAGCGCGCAAGCCCCAGATGAACACGATCGGGCATGGCGAGACTGGAAATGTCACGGCCATCGAAAATCACCGAGCCACGGTCGCTTTTCAAGTTGCCCGAAAGCTGGTGGATCAATGTGGTCTTGCCTGCGCCGTTCGGGCCGATCAGCGCGTGAATCTCGCCGCGTTTGACGGTGAGATTGACCCCATCCGTGACCTTGAGCGCACCAAAGCTCTTGTGCAGGTCATTGACCTGAAGAAGCTCATCCGACATCGGAACCTCCACGCAGCTTGCGGATCAGCCCGCCGATACCGTCGCGGCTGAACAGCACGACGAGAACGAGGCAAAGGCCCAGGCCGAGTTTCCAGTGCTCGGAAAAGTGAGCCAGTACTTCTTCCAGCACGATGAAGGCCGTTGCGCCGAGGACAGGGCCGATCAGCGTGCCCATGCCGCCCAGCACCACCATGACGATCAACTCGCCGGAGCGCTGCCAGCTCATGAAGGCAGGCGAAACGAACTGGATCTGGTTGGCCAGCAGAACACCTGCGATGGCCGCGGCCACACCAGCGATGACATAGGCGGTGAGCTGAAACGAGAAGGGCGAGAAGCCGATGGCGCGCATGCGCACCGGATTATCCCGCGTTCCGCGCAGCACGCGACCGAACCTTGAATGCACCAGCATGCGGAAGGTGAGAAACGCCCCGACAAGCAGCGCCAGCACGAAATAGAACAGCACCAGATTGCCGGAAAGCAGCGTATTGCCGAACAGCGTGGAACGTGACGACAGCGTCATTCCATCGTCGCCGCCAAAGGCTGAAAGGGACACCATGAAGAAGAAGGCCATCTGACCAAAGGCCAGCGTGATCATGATGAAATAGACGCCGCTGGTTCTCAGCGAAATATAGCCGGTGACGAAGGCGAAGATCGCTGCGGCGATAGTAGCCGCGACCAGCTGAAGGATCAGATCATCGATGCCATAGCTGGACAGGATGCCGACCGCATAAGCGCCGATCCCGATATAGGCCGCATGACCAAACGAGACGAGCGCGCCGTAACCCATGATGAAGTTGAGCGAAAGCGCTGCCAGCGCAAAGATCATGATGCGGGTGACGATTACCAGCAGAAAGCTGTCGCCGAGAGCGGATGCAAGAAGCGGAACGATTGCAAAGGCCGCGAAGACCAGCCACGGGCCCGCATCCAGCAGAGGCGACGGTCGGTTTTTGGCCTTTTCCGGCATGGCGGTATCGCGGGCGCTGTTATGGGTAATCTCGCTCATCGCGTTCCTCCCTGTGCCGGGAAGAGACCGGTCGGGCGGAAATAGAGCACGGCTGCCATCAGAATATAGGTGAGCATCGGCACCAGCGTGCGGCCCATCTGGGAAGCGGCGGCAGGATCAAGCAGATTGCGGAGCAGCATCGGCCCGAAGGTGCGGCCGAGCGTATCGACGAGGCCGACAGCGATGGCCGCAACAAAAGCGCCGCGCACCGAACCGACGCCGCCGATCACGATGACGACGAAGGTAAGGATCAGGATAGAATCGCCCATGCCCGGATCGACCGAGAGGATGGGGGAGACCATGCCGCCAGCAAAACCGGCAAGCATCGCGCCCAATCCGAACACCACCATGAACAGGCGACGGATATTGATGCCAAGGGCCGACACCATGTCGCCATTGGTTGCTCCGGCGCGCAACAGCATGCCGATGCGCGTGTGATTGACGAGGACATAGAGGCCTGCCGCTGTGAGAAGGCCAGCCGCGATGATCAGCAGGCGATAGACGGGGTAGCGCAGGTTTCCAAAAAGCTGGATGGAACCGGACAGGGAGTCTGGCATCGGCACGCTGAGCGGCGCTGCACCCCAGATGATCTTCACCAGTTCATTCACAATCAGGATCAGTCCGAAGGTCGCCAGAACCTGATCGAGATGGCTGCGTTCGTATAATCGTCGAAAGACCAGCACTTCCAGCACGATGCCGATGACAAGCGTGACGGGAAGGGCAATCAGGATGCCGTAGAAGAAACTGCCGGTCATGGCAGTGAAGGTCGCGGTCAGATAGGCGCCGACCATATAAAGAACGCCATGCGCCAGATTGATGAGGTCCATGACGCCGAAGATCAGCGTCAGACCGGCGGCGACGAGAAAGAGCAAAATGCCAAACTGAATCCCGTTAAGGGACTGCAGCAGAAAAAGATTGAGCATGGGGGATGTCCGGAACTCGTTGTACTGAAGCCCGGTTCACGCCAGACGGGCTGGCGTGAACTGTTTCAGACTTGGAAATTGAGAAGACTGGGCTCATCGGAGCGCCCTTCTTCCACCGGGTTACATCTTGCATTCAGCTGCGTAGTTGTCCTTGTAGTCGTTGAAGACCGTTTCAACGTAGGACGTGGCGAACTGACCGTCATCACGCTTGACGACTTTGGTCAGGTAGAAATTCTGGATCGGAAAGTGATTGTCGCCAAAACTGAATTCACCGCGCGGCGAGGTGAATTTCGCGTCCTTCATGGCGGCCCGCAAGGCGTCCCTGTCGGCCAGGTTACCATTGACCTGCTTGACCGCCGCGTCGATCAGCATGGCAGCATCATAGGCCTGCACGGCAAAGGTTGCCGGAATGCGCTTGAACTTGGCTTCATAGGCGGCGGCGAATTCCTTGGCGGGCGCGGAATCGAGATCGGGCGCCCAGTTCGAACCGGCGAAGAAGCCTACCGCTGCATCCTGCTGCGCAGGCAAGGTCGTCTCATCCACGGTGAATGCCGAGAGGAACGGCGTGCCTTCAAGGCCGGCCTGACGATACTGCTTGACGAAATTCACACCCATGCCGCCGGGCAGGAAGGCATAGACCGCATCCGGCTGTTCAGCGGCGATCTGCGCCAGTTCCGCCGAATAATCCAGCTGGCCGAGCGGCACATAGATTTCCTGTGCGACCTGGTTCTTATAGGAGTGCTTGAAACCGGCGAGCGCGTCCTTGCCTGCCTGATAGTTCGGGGCGATCAGGAACACGCGCTGGTAGTCCTGCTTTTCGGCATATTTGCCGGAAACTTCATGCATCTGGTCGTTCTGATAGGACGTCACGAACAGATTGGGGTTGCAGTCCTTGCCGGCCAGATTGGATGTGCCTGCATTGGTCGAGATCAGGAATGCGCCGGATTCGGTTGCCGGCTTGACGATGGCGTTCAGGACATTGGAGAAAATCGGCCCGATGACGAAATCCACCTTGTCGCGCTGGATCATCTGCTGGACCTTGTTGACGCCGATATCCGGCTTCTGCTCATCGTCCTGAACGATGATTTCAGCATCGAGGCCGCCGAGCTTGTTGCCCAGCTTGTCCATGGCGAGCAAAAAACCGTCGCGGGACTGTTCGCCCAGCAAGGCCGATGGCCCGCTTAGCGTATAGATCAAACCGATCTTGATCTTGCCGTCTTCGGCCTGCGCGGTTCCGTTCAACATGGTTGCGGCGAGCAGCGCCAGTGCTGCTTTCGTCGAAATTTTCATTGTTCCACCTCGATTGCAGATTTTTGCTCTGTTTTCTTTTTCTTTCGCATTGCCCGACACAAAACCGCGAAACGCTTTTGCTGGAAATGCTTATTACCCGGCAGATGTACTCCCATACATCTGCCGGGCGGATGCATTATTCTGCTGGCGCGGGCAAAAATTCAACCTCGTGAGCCGGTGCAACGCGAACTATTTCAGCTGGATCACCGACATTATTGATGCGAACGAACAGGTCCCAGAGTTTAGCGGTCGGCGAAACCCAGAAAACGCACTTCACCGGCTGTTCGGACTTGTTGAAAATGCCGTGCGACACGTTGCGCGGCAGGCAGACGAGATCGCCCGCTTCGGCAACGGCATCCTTGCCGTCGAGCAGCAGGTCGAGGCGGCCTTCCAGCACATAGATGAATTCTTCCTGCGTGGTGTGGATATGCGGCGGAACGAAGGTGCCGGGAGGGAAGGTCGCATGCCACGACATCGAGCTTTCGCAAACATGCTTTGGCACATAGGTCTGGCCCAGAATGTGCCAGACAACACCTTCGACGGAGGAGCCGGATTTGGTAACGCCAGCTGGAAGATCAGTCACTTGGATTCCCTTTCATGTGAGCGCATCCCGAAAAGTGTGAAACGGTTTTCGGAAAAGATGCGCGTTTAGAAACTATTCAGGTGCAGGTTTCAGGCCGAGGCTCGAGCCACTTCCCGGTTGACCTGCTGTGTTGAAAAGCCCGCTTTTGCGGCATAGCCGCGAACAATCGCCTCGCGTTCGGCAAAGCTGATGACGCCGTCCAGATCGGCAACACCGGACGGTGCGCGACGTTCGACCTCATCGATGACGCCTTCCGGGCCGCCCAGCCGGTTGAGCCGAACAATTTCCGCTGTCGCGGGCAGCCGAATTGCCTGATAGGCGGCAAGTGCTGCGCGACCGTGTTCGGCGGCGGCCAGATGATCGGCCAGCGTACGGGCGTCGATGATGGCCTGGCTCGCGCCGTTGGACCCGACCGGATACATCGGATGGGCGGCGTCGCCGATCAGCGCCACACGGCCATCGGTCCACCAGCGCGCGGGATCGCGGTCGCACATGGGATATTCGAAGAATGTATCGGTTGCCCGCACCAACGCGGCGAGATCGACGACATTGATGCCGAACTTTTCGACATGCGGCATCAGCTCTTCATGCGTGCCGCGACGGCTCCAGTCCTCGCGCTTCGGTGCAGGCGAACCGTCGGCGCCCGGACGATAGGTGACGACCCAGTTGTTGAGAATTTTGCCGGGCGTGGTGCCCTTGGCGATGGGATACAGAACCAGCTTATAGGTGAAGCCGCCTGCAACGATCATGGTGCGGCCGTCAAGGAACGGATCGCTTTCAACCGCGCCGCGCCACATCATGACGCCATTCCATTTAAGCCCGGCTTCGTTCGGGAACATCTGATGCCGGATGACGGAGTGAATACCATCCGCGCCGATGACAATGTCGCCGGTTGCCGAGGCGATCTTCGACCCTTCAGCGAAATGCACTGTCGCCGAACCTTCGTTCTGCTCATAGCCGACACAGCGCTGGTTGGCGACGATGGCGTCGGGTCCGAGACGTTCGATTACTGCATCATAAAGCAGTTTCTGCAAATAGCCGCGATGAATGGAAAACTGCGGCACATCATAGCCTGCATCCATGCCGCGCGGTTCGCGCCAGATTTCCTGGCCCTGCCGTGTCGCGTAAATCAGCTCGCGGGTGCGGATGCCGGTGGCGTCGAGTGCTGGCAGAAGACCGATTTCAGCCAGTTCGCGGATGGCGTGCGGAAGGACGTTGATACCAACGCCCAGTTCGCGGACTTCCGGTGCTGCTTCGAAAATCTGGCAGGCAATGCCTCGTGCATGCAGCATCAGTGCCATGGTGAGGCCGCCAATGCCCCCTCCGACGATAATCGCTTTCATTCGCGGTTCCCTTTTTCGTGGCTGCTCTCTGGCGCCTGGGACCAACGATAAAAGCGGGAACGGTGCTGTCTATCACCAAATCGCCATTCCTAACAGGAAACCGCCAGAAACGCGCTTTTGGGCAAAATTTTCACGGTGCTTGCGCTCTCGCTACGGCATGATACTTTAATCTTAAAATAAAATGCTCTCTAAATGAGATACGGGGAATATCGTGATGCCGACTACGAGCTATATGCACCGGCTTTCGCCGTCCATCGATTCGTTCCAGGACACCATGTCCGGGTTGCTCCGGCCTTGCCGCATCTCGAAGAAATCCAGCCGGACCTATCGCACGGAAGTTGCCCACGGGCGCATGCGGCCCTTCGGCCTGACGGCAATCCGCATTGGCGGCCATGCCCGCATCGAAGTCGAAGCGCATAACGATATGACTTTGTTGCAGGTTCCGTTGCAGGGCATTTTCGTTTCACGCGACCGGCGCGGTGACGAGCTGCTGTATCAGTCGGGCATGAATGCCCAGCTGGTTGATGCGCATTCGGCAATCGATCTTGAGTTTCACCCGTCCACGCGCATGCTGATTTTCAGCCTGAACGATACACAGATTGATATTCTCGGCGGCAAGGAATTTATCGAGCAGTTCACCCATAACAAGCGCGTCGTCTCGTTTGACACCCCGGTCGGCCATGCCTTCTACCAGCTGGCGCATTTCGTCATGAACGAGATCGAGAAGGACAAGGAAGCCTTCTTCCATGGTGGTCTGTCGGAGCGGCTGGAAGACAGCCTGATGGCGTCGCTTGCGGCGGCACTCGATACGCAGCCGCGCGCAAGACCGCTGATGAGCGCGGTGCCGAGCTATGTCCAGCGTGCTGAAAAATTCATGCTCGACAATCTCGACAAGCAGCTGACCTTGCAGGAGTTGGTCGACGCAACGGGCACCAGCGCCCGCACCTTGCACCGCACCTTCCGCAGTGTTCGGGGCAACACGCCGCTCGGCGTGTTCAAGAATATGCGGCTGGACAAGGTGCATGCAGAGCTTGCCCGCGGATATGCCGGACCCGGCGATATTACGCGCATCGCCATGGCCTGGGCGTTCAACCATATGGGCCTGTTCTCGGCCGATTACCGCCAGCGCTTCGGCTATCTTCCATCCGAGACCGTACGCCGCGCGCAGTAAAGCTTCTAGCCGCTATCTGCGATTTGCCAGTGCCTGATTGGGCTGGCGCAGACTGGGATCGAACGGGCTGATCTTGTGGGAAATGATTGCCGCTTCCCGGCTCAGCAGTTCAACGACGGTTTGCAGTCGCTGTTCGGTCAGGCGTGAGGCCAGCGTGCCGACGCTGAAGGCCGCCACGGCTTCACCGCTATGGTCGAGAATGGGCACGCCGACACCAGCCATGCCATCAATCATATTGAAGTTGAAGGTTGCAGCACCTGTCTTGCGCACTTCATCGATCAGGATACGCAGATCGACCTCGTCGATGGTGGACTTATCCAGAATGCGGGGCATGTTGAAGCGGATGATCGCCTCGCGCTCTTCTTCCGGCAGGAAGGCGAGAATGGCTAGACTGCCCTGGCCGATGCCAAGCGGAACCTTGCCACCAATATCGCCGGTATAGGAGCGGATCGGAAACGGTCCCTCGACGCGATCAAGACACACAGCATCGAAATTGCTGCGCACCAGCAGGAAAACCGTATCGTTGAATGTGGTCGACAGCCGCAGCAGCGACGGGCGCGCAATATTGAGTATCCCGTCGCGTTGCCGGGCCTGCGCCGCCATGGCGAAAAACTCCAGCGACAGGCGATAGGCCTTCTTGTCGGCGATTTGCTCGACAAGGTTTTCGGCAATCAATGTCTTCAGCAGACGATGGGTGGATGGCTGGCTCAATTCGAGATCGCGAGCCAGATCGATCAGCCGCACGCCGTCCTCGGCGCTCGCGGCCAGACCTTTCAAAATATGGATTGCCTTCACCAGACTTGAGTTGAGAGCAGCGCCAGATTTCGAATTCTCTGATATATCATCCATAAAATTGCTTCCAAATTCTGTATTTTGAAAGATGTATATAATTTCTTCCGGATTTGAAAATTATAATTTGTAATCGCGGAATTTTTTCTGCCATCTGAAAGCGTCGCCAATGGGAAGGTCCGGCAAGGCACCGAAACGGTGTTGCAAGCGGATCGGCGGTTTTGCTTCAGGCGTTGTTCAGGGAACGATGCAGCCGCGAAAGCGGCTGGCCATAATGTGTTGCCGCGCAACCGAGCATGAATGACCGCCCCGCCAGCCAGCCCTGTAAAGAGGTGACGTGAGACAACATCACGGCGCTTCCGCTCCCCCGCACAATTCTGCGGAAGTCAGGCCGAGAGGGAGACGCAATGAGCTTTTTGACCCTTTCCGGAATTTCCCGCCACTACGGCAAGTTCGCGGCTGTCGATAAATTCAATCTGACGATTGAAAAGGGCGAGTTCATTTCGCTGCTCGGCCCTTCCGGCTGCGGCAAGACCACCACCTTGCAGATGATCGCCGGACTGGTGCCCCCGACTGCCGGTTCGATTACGCTTGATGGTCGCGATATCACCCGGTTGGCCCCGGCCAAGCGCGAGCTTGGTGTCGTCTTCCAGAGCTATGCGCTGTTTCCGCATATGACGGTGGCGCAGAATGTCAGCTTCGGCCTCGAAATGCGCAATGTGGCCAAGGCCGAGCGTGAAAAGCGTGTGCGCGAGGTGCTGGAACTGGTGCATCTTGGCGCTCTGGCGGATCGCTATCCGCGTGAGATGTCGGGCGGTCAGCGCCAGCGTGTTGCGATTGCCCGCGCGCTGGTCATCAATCCGCCTGTGTTGCTTTTGGACGAGCCGCTCTCCAATCTCGATGCGCAGTTGCGCGAGGAAATGCAGTTCGAACTGCGCCGCATTCAGCGCACTGTCGGGATCACCACCATCATGGTGACCCACGACCAGGCCGAAGCGCTGTCGATCAGCGACCGCATCGTGGTCATGGAAAAGGGCCTCATCACGCAGGTCGATGCGCCCTACAAGCTCTATGAGCATCCGCACAACCATTTCATTTCCAATTTTGTCGGCAAGTCCAACTTCCTCAAGGCACGCGCCGAAGGCGAGATGATCGCGCTTGCGGGCACAGCGATCCGCTTCCCGGCGGGCGAAGCCAAGCTTTCCGGCGATCTCTCGGTGTTTATCCGCCCGGAAAAAGTGCAGCTGGTGAATGACGGCGAGGGTCATATCGCCGGTGAAGTCGCAACGCGCTATTTCATGGGCAGCCAGTGGTTGCTCGGCGTCAATACGGCGGCGGGCCAGCTTTCGGTGTCATTGCCCAATCTCGGCAATCCGCCGCCCGCTGAGGGCACGCAAGTCGGCCTCAACTGGAACCATGAAGACTGCCGTATCCTCACCGCAGGGGTGAACTGAACATGGCTTCGGTGATCTCAGAAGGTACATCCGCAGCCCCGAAGGAACCGCGCAATCTGATGCCGCTTTTCCTGGCCGGGCCGTCGACGCTGCTTTTCTTCGCGCTGGTGCTTTTGCCGCTGGGGCTGACGATCCTGCTGTCGTTCAACAGCTACAGCTATGACAAGGGCATCGAGAACGTCTATTCGCTCGCCAATTACACGCAGGTTCTCAAAGATCCTTATTATCTGTCGATCTTCTGGCGGACGCTCAAGCTCGCTCTTATCACCACCGTCATCACGGTGCTGATTGGCGTGCCGGAAGCCTATATTCTCTCCAATATGCGCAAGCCATGGCGCTCCATCTTCCTGCTGGTGATCATCGGACCGCTTCTGGTTTCGGTCGTGGTGCGCACCTTCGGCTGGAGCATGCTTCTCGGACGCAATGGTCTGGTGAACAGCCTGCTGCAGCTGGTCGGCCTGCCGACGACGCAGATCCTTTATAGCGAGACCGCCATCGTGATCGGTCTGGTGCATATCATGCTGCCCTTCATGGTGATCCCGGTGTGGACCGTGCTGCAGAAACTCGACCCGTCAGTGGAAGCAGCCGCGCTTACGCTTGGCGCATCGCGCCTGACGGCATTGCGCCGCGTGGTGTTTCCGCAGGCCGTGCTTGGCATTCTTTCGGGCAGCCTCATCGTCTTCGCTTTGTCGGCCAGTTCCTTTGCCATTCCGGGCCTGCTTGGCGGACGCCGTCTCAAGATGGCAGCTACCGTCGTCTATGACGAATTCCTGATCGAGCTGAACTGGCCGCTGGGTGCAGCCATCGCCATCATCGTTCTGGTGGCCAATCTCATCATCATGATTGCCTATAACCGCCTGCTCGAAGGGCAGGCCAAGAAGAAACTGGGGTAAGCACCATGGTCAAGAACGGTCCTTTCGCCCTTTTCTTCCACACGCTGGTCGTCATTTTTATGCTGGCGCCGATGCTGGTGGTGTGTTTGGTGGCTTTCACTCCCGAAAACACACTGACCATGCCGTGGAATGGCCTTTCACTTCGCTGGTTCAAGGCGGTCTTCGAGCACAACGACTTTATGACGTCGTTCTATAACAGCGTGAAGCTCGCCTTCTTCTCGGCCACGATCTCCACATTGCTGGCGGTGCCTTCCGGGCTTGCCATCGCGCAATATAATTTCCGTGGCCGCGATGCGCTCAATGCGCTGTTTCTGTCGCCGCTGATCATTCCGCATCTGGTGCTGGGCGTCGCATTCCTGCGCCTGTTCTCCCTGATGGGTTTCACGGGCTCCTTCGTCTGGCTTGTAGCCGCGCACTCCATCGTGATCACGCCTTATGCGCTGCGTCTCATTCTCGCTTCTCTCGGCAGCATGGACCGCAATGCGGAAAATGCGGCGCGGACGCTGGGTGCTGGAGAATGGACAGTGTTCCGTCGCATCACCTTGCCGCTGTTGCTGCCGGGTCTGTCGGGCGGCTGGTTGCTCGCCTTCATCAATTCCTTTGATGAGCTGACCATGTCGATCTTCGTCACGTCGCCGTCGACGGTCACGCTGCCGGTCCGCATGTATATGTATGCAAGCGAATCCATCGATCCGATGATGGCTGCGGTCTCCGCCTTGATGATCCTTGTCGCGACCGTCACCATGATCATCATTGACCGCATGTTCGGCCTCGACCGTCTTCTGGTAGGCAAGGGCTGATCCGATCATGACGATCCCGGTTTCACCTTCGGCGGCCCAGTTCCGCAGACGGTATCGGCTGGCCGAACAGCCGCTCAGCTTCTCGCTTGACGGCGTGCCTTGCGAGGGACGCCGTGGCGACACTGTGCTGACCGCCATTCTGTCCGTGCAGGGAAAGCTGCGTCACACCGAATTCTCCGGCGAGCCGCGCGCGGGCTTCTGCCTGATCGGCGCTTGTCAGGATTGCCATGTCATGACGGCGGAAGGTCGCCGGTTGCGCGCCTGCACAACATTGCTGGAAGACGGCATGGCGTTTGTGACGGAGCCTGCGACATGAGCACAGCTTCGGCACCTGTCATTGTCGGCGCTGGACCTGCGGGCATTCGCGCCGCCGAAATTCTCGTCAAGGCTGGTCTCCGGCCTGTCGTGCTGGACGAAGGCATGCGCTCCGGCGGGCAGATTTATCGCCGTCCGCCGATCGATGACGGGCGCAGTTATCGCAGCCGTTATGGTTCCGAGGCCCACAAGGCCGAAGCGCTGCACACGACGTTCGACGCGTTGCGCGGCTCTATCGATTATCGCCCGGAAACGCTGGTCTGGAATATTTCGCGCAACGATGGGGATCATCTCGATCTGCTGACGGATGGCATGCATGGTCAGCTGCCATATAGCCATCTCATTCTTGCAACCGGCGCAACGGATCGTGTGCTTCCCTTCAAGGGCTGGACGAAGCCCGGCGTCTATACGCTTGGGGCATCGCAGACCGCGCTCAAGGCGCAGGGCTGTACCGTTGGCGAACGCGTCGTGTTCATGGGTTCCGGCCCGCTGCTTTATCTGGTGGCTTGGCAGTATCACCATGCAGGCGCCAAGGTGGCGGCTGTTCTGGATACGGCGCCTTTTACTGCCAAGCTTCATCTCGCGCATCTGGCGCTGCACGCGCCGCGCATTGTGGCGCTTGGGGCCTATTACGGCCTGCGCCTGAAACTGGCAGGCGTTCCGATCCATTATAATGTTCGGCCCGATGCGGTAACTGGTGACGGCCATGTGGAAGGTCTGCGTTATCGCACGGGCAAGAGTGAGCGCGAAGTGGCTTGCGATGCGTTGGCCTATGGCTTTGCGCTCCGCCCTGAAACGCAGCTTGCCGATCTTGCCGGTTGTGATTTCCGCTTCGAGGACCGCGACCGCGCCTGGTTACCGATGACGGACAAGCTTGGCCGCACCAGCCGCATCGGCGTCTATGTCGCCGGTGATGGTGCTGGTATTGCCGGTGCCGATGCTGCCGAAATTCGTGGTCAGCTGGCCGCTATCGCACTTCTTCGCGATCTTGGATTGCCATTCGATAACGAGACCGAACAGCGTCTCATTCGCAAACTCGATGGCATTTATCGCGAACGCCTGATTGTCGAAAAGGCATTTCCGTTTCCGCTCGACTGGTTCCAGACGGTGACAGGCGATGTCACGCTTTGCCGTTGCGAAGAGATCAGCCTTGGCGAAGCGCGGGATGTGATCGGCGCAGGCAACACGCAGGAAATCAATCGCCTCAAGGCCTTGTGCCGGGTTGGCATGGGGCGCTGTCAGGGCCGAATGTGTTCGGCAGCGGCAGCGGAACTTCTGGCTTCCATGCGCGACAAGTCACCCGCTGATGGCGGACGCATCCGCGCCCAGGCACCGGTCAAGCCGATCCCGCTCGGTTTTGGCGCTGCGGCCAGAGAGGACGTTGCGTCATGAACCAGCGTCTTCAGGCCGATGCGGTCATTATTGGTGGCGGAATTGTTGGCGGTTCGGCAGCGCTGTTCATGCGTCAGGCTGGCCTGTCGGTTATCTTGCTCGACAAGGGCTTTTGCGGCGCGCAGGCAAGTGGCGTCAATTATGGCGGTGTGCGCAGGCAAGGCCGCCCGCCCGAGCAGATCGCCCTATCGCAGCGCGCACATGAAATATGGGCGCGGCTGCCGGAGCTGATTGGCATCGACGGTGAATATATCCGCAGCGGCCATTTGAAACTGGCGCGCACCGAGGAACATTTCGCAAGTCTGGAAGCCTATGCGGCGACTGTTCGCCCATTGGGCCTTGCGGTGGAACTGATCGGCGGCAATGCGGTCAAGGACCGGTTTCCATGGCTGCCCGGCAATGTGGCCGGCGCTTCGCTTTGTGCCGATGATGGTCACGCCAATCCGCGTCTTGTGTCGCCCGCTTTTGCACGCGCGGCCAAGGCTGCGGGCGCGACGGTGCTGGAAAACACAGCCGTGCATGATGTGCAGACGACCGGTGACGGCTTTGCCATTCTTGTGGGTGAAAGGATCGAAATCCGCTCGCGCCTGCTCTTCAACTGCGCCGGTGCGTGGTCTGATCGCTTTGCGGCGTCTTTCGGCGAGCCTGTCCCGTTGAAGCGCGTCTATCCATCCATGGTCGTGACCGAACCCATGCCGCTTCGCCTGCCGATGAGCCTTGGTGAAGAAGGCGGCGGCTTTTATGGCCGTCAGGTGACGCGCGGAAATTATGTGATGGGCGGCGGGCGCGGCACAGCGCTTGAGAACCCGGATTTTTCGCGTCCGTCGGTCAATGCGGCGTCATCGGTGATGTTGCGCGCCATCGAACTCTTTCCGCACCTGAAAAATGCCCAGGTTATCCGCTTCTGGTCTGGCACCGAGGCCGAAATGCCGGATGGAAATCCGGTGATCGGGCCAAGCAGCCGGGTCAACAATCTCTATCACGCCTTCGGCTTCTGCGGCGCCGGTTTTCAGACCGGGCCGGGAGTCGGAGCCGTGCTTGCCGATTTCGCCGTCAACGGAGAAACGAAAACGCCAATCGGCGCTTTCGCCATCGACCGTTTCGCGCGGGAAAACAATCCAACCTGAAACCACAAAGGGGAGTAGCATGAATACCAACCGGATTATGAAAACCGTTGCAGCCGCACTTGGCCTGTCGGTCGCTTTCGCTTCCGCCGCATCGGCAGAAACGAAGACGCTCTATATCGGCATGAATGGCGGCAACATGGAAAAGGCTTATACCGAGCACGTCCTGCCGGAATTCGAAAAAGCCAATGACGTGAAAGTCGTGGTCGTGCCGGGTACGTCTGCTGATATTCTCGCCAAGGCGACCGCCCAGAAGGACAATCCGCAGATGCACGTCATGCTGCTCGATGATGGCGTGATGGTTCGCGCGATCAATGGCGGCCTGTGCCAGAAAATCTCCGACGATCCGGTTCTGGCCGATATCCAGCCCGCCGCCCGCATCAAGGATGATATGGCTATCGGCGTCGATATGGGCATGACCGGCATTGCCTATAACAAGAAGCTTTTCGACGAAAAGGGTTGGGCTGCGCCGACCTCGTGGATGGACTTCGCTGATGAAAAATACGCCAATGCCGTGGTGTTCCAGTCGGCTTCGGCCTCGACATTCGGTCTGCATGCATTCCTGATGTTCAACCGCATTCAGGGCGGCGACGACAAGAACCTCGAGCCGGGCTTCGAGAAGTTCCCCGACATGATCGGCAAGAATGTTCTGGAGTATATCCCGTCGTCGGCCAAGATTTCGGAAATGGTCCAGACCGGTGAAGCCGCAATCTTCCCGCTGACGCCAACCGGCGTGAACAACCTGAAGGACAAGGGCATTCCGGTTGAATATGCACAGCCGAAGGAAGGTTCGGTCGTTCTCGCCGTGACCGAATGCGTGCTGGCAGGCAACAGCGAGCCTGAACTGAGCCAGAAGCTGGCGCATTATCTGCTGTCTGCCGATGCGCAGAGCAAGGCGCTCGATCATGGCAATGTCATTCCGTCGAACCAGAAGGCCAAGGCCGGTACGCCGGAAGCACAGGCCAAGCTTGATGCGTTCCGCGGTTACATGCAAACGGCAAACACGCTCGACTGGGATGCTGTCAATGAAGGCCGCCAGCAGCTTAACAGCCGCTGGAACCGCACCATCGAAAAATAAGAATCGGTCCTAGATGAAAGCCCGCCCCGGGAAATCAGGGCGGGCTTTTTTTCGTTTTGTTTCCAGACGGGGCGATCAGGTCGCGATTGCTACAAGAACCCCGACCGATAACAAAATGTTGCGCAATTGTGCCGGTCGGTGGAAACAGCTCGTGCTTGCCGTTGTGGGATCAAGCCCCTTAAAATTGGGGTTCGAAACTGCTTCGGGAATGAACGAATGACACGACAGTTACACCTTACCGCCTTCATGCGCCCCGTCAGTCTGCACACCGGCGCGTGGCGATATCCGGGAGCCTATCCCGACGCCAATTTCAATTTCCACCATCTGAAGTCTTTTGCGCAGAAACTTGAAGCCGCCAAGTTTGACGCCTTCTTCATGGCCGACCATCTGGCGGTGCTGAATATGCCGGAAGAGGCGCTGAAGCGCAGCCACACCGTCACGTCTTTTGAACCGTTTACCCTGCTATCGGCGCTGGCGGCGGTGACAGACAAGATCGGTCTGGCCGCAACGGCGTCCACAACCTTTGACGAGCCTTACCATATCGCCCGGCGCTTCGCCTCGCTCGACCATATCAGTCAGGGGCGGGCGGCGTGGAACATCGTCACGACCTCCAACCCGGATGCGGCGCTCAATTTCGGCAAAGAGGAGCATCTCGTTCACGATGAACGCTACAAGCGCGCGCGTGAATTCTTCGATGTCGTGACGGGATTGTGGGACAGCTTTGCCGATGACGCATTCCTGCGCGATCAGCAATCCGGCATCTATTTCGACCCGTCGCGGATGCATGTCCTTGACCACAAGGGCGACGATTTCAACGTGCGCGGGCCGCTCAACATTGCGCGCCCAGTGCAGGGCTGGCCGGTGATCGTACAGGCTGGCCAGTCGGAGCCGGGACGGCAGTTGGCAGCCGAGACAGCCGAGGTTGTCTTCTGCGCGCCGCGCGGATTGTCGGATGCAAAGAAACTCTATGCCGATTTGAAGAGCCGCGTTGCAGCCACTGGGCGAAATCCGGATCACCTCAAAATATTGCCCGCAGCCTTTGTCGTCATTGGTGAGACGATTGCCGACGCAAAGGAAAAACGCGCAAAGCTCGACAGTCTGGTGCATTACGACAGCGCTATCGCTTCCTTATCGATTGCCATCGGGCACGATGTATCCGGTCTTGATCCGGATTCATATCTGCCGGAACTTCCCGACACCAATGCCAGCAAGTCGAGCCAGGAACAGGTGTTGAAACTGGCGCGCGAAGAAAACCTGACGGTTCGCCAACTTGCCCAACGCTATGGCGGCTATTCGGGTCTCGCTTTCGTGGGAACGCCGGAAAGTGTTGCCGACGAGATGCAACAATGGCTGGACGAGGCCGGTTGTGACGGCTTTACCGTCGTTTTCCCGTTCGTGCCGCAAGGGCTGGACGATGTGGTGGAAAAGCTGGTGCCGGAATTGCAGCGGCGCAATATTTTCCGCAGCGACTATGAGGGTTCTACCTTGCGCGATCATCTCGGACTGCCGCGGCCGCGGAACCAGTTTTTCGACTGAAAAACCTGAAATGAAAACACCGCAGCCGATCAATAGTGATCTGCTGCGGTGTTCTAGATTATACGTGCTCAGATCAGTTTTCTGCGCCAAAGACGCTGTAGCAATTGCGTCCTTTGCCTTTGGCTTCATAGAGCGCGATGTCGGCATTGCGCGCCAGATCCTGCGGTGTGAGACCGTCACGTGGCGCCACTACAGCGCCGATGCTGGCAGAGACATCCAGAACAATGCCATTAATGATGAAGGGCTCGCGGAAGGCTTCCACAATCTTTGCCGCAACGGCTTCGATCTCGTTCTCGCCGCTCGGATTGGGCAGAATAACAGCAAATTCATCGCCGCCGACCCGCACCGGCAGATCGTCGGTCCCAAGGGTTGACCGCAGACGCCGAGCGGCCTCAATCAGCAGGCCGTCGCCCATAATATGTCCATGCGTATCATTCACGGCCTTGAAGCGGTCGAGATCGATCAGCAGAGCGCCGACCGATTTGCCTTGCTTCAGAGCGCCCTCGATCATCGGGATCGCCAGCTCGTAGAGCGCGCCGCGATTATAGAGTTTTGTCAGCCGGTCGGTCAGCGCCAGACGCTTCAGGGCGACGGAATCGTCATTGAGAAACTTGTTGGTCTTCTGCAAACGCAGAAGGCCGCTTGCAATGCTCGCAAAATCTTCGAGCTTTGCCATGTCGCTTTGGGAAATATGCCGGGGCTTGTTGTCGAGAATGCAAAGCGAACCGACCGTCAGGCCCGCATCGACCGAAACCGGCGCACCGGCATAGAACCGGAAAAGCGGTTCTCCGGTGACATAGGGCATGGTGCAGAAGAAGCGGTCTTCAACCATGTCCTCGATCACAAAGCTCTTGCCGCTTTCAACCACGAATGTGCAAGCGGTCATCTCGCGCGGACAGCTGCTGACTTTTTGCCCGGCATTGGCGGCGACGCGCTGCCAGTCCTGATCGACAATGTTGAGGGCTGACGTGCTCGCGCCAAACGCGTCCTTGACGAGACCGACAAGCGTATCGAGTTCAGGCAAGCCGATGCTCGAAAGGGAGACAAGGCTTCGAACGCTTTCCAGCCGTTCGACTTCATTGGCCGGAACGGAAAAGCTACGCTCCGGATTTGAGAATCCCTGGACGTTTGTATTCATCATCTTCACCATCATGCATGCATCGATCCGCCCCGTTTATAGATAGGGAATACGACCGCAACAGCAAGCAAAGCCTGCCTATAGTGAAGAAGTTTGAACAAATTTTGTGATGTTCTTATGCGGCCTCGATATCGCGAACCGGAGGATTGCCATAGAGGCGGCTATATTCGCGGCTGAATTGCGAAGGACTTTGATAGCCCACGCGATGGCCTGCCGTGCCCGCATCCAGTCTTTCGACCAGCATCAGGCGGCGCGCCTCACTCAGACGCAACTGCTTTTGATACTGGATCGGCGTCATGGCCGTGATCGACTTGAAATGGTGGTGAAACGACGAGGGGCTCATATTCACATGTTCGGCCAGCTGCTCGATGCGCAGCGGCAGCGCAAAATGCTGGCGCAGCCATCCGATGGCGCGCGCGATCCGGTTGGCCTGACTATCCACTGTGGCGATGTTGATCAGGCGGTCGCCGCTCGGGCCTGTCAGCAGACGATAGAGAATTTCCTGTTCGATCAGCGGCGCCATGACGGGAATATCCTCCGGACTGTCGAGGAGACGCAAAAGCCTTATCACCGCATCGACCAGCCCGGCAGGCGCTGCATTGACGCTGATGCCCCACTGGTTTTCGGAAGGGATAATGCCGCGACGAATGTCGCTGCGACCAAGCAGATCGACCAGTTTTTCGCTGTCGATTGCGAGCGACAGGCAAAGATGCGGCGCTTCCGCGCTGGCTTCGACCACGCGCCAGGTTACCGGCAGATCAAGCGAGGTGACCAGATATTCTCCCGTTGCATAGTTGATCGTGGCCGACCCAAGACGCAGCGACTTCGAACCTTGAAGAACCATCGCGAGACACGGGCGATAGCTGCCATGGCAGGGCACACTCGGCGTCGAACGTCTGCTTATCGACAGGCCGTCAATCGCGGTTTTGCGCTCACCATCGGTCTCGATGAAGCGCTCGGCAAGCGACGCCAGTTCCCTGTATGCATCGATGGGTAAGTTCATGAGCACCTTGCTTTGTCAACGATCCGACACGGTCCTTATTTATCCTTTTCGGAAATCGAAACCAAGGGACAGGGTTGGTCGAGCACATCAGATTTGCAGGATTGTGCAAGAAGCTTGCAGGATCGGTCTACCCTGTTTTCCCGGTTCGGAGCATAGTCGATTATCTCATCCTCCCCCAATTTTCCCCTGAAAAACGGAGTTTATTATGGCTATTGCAAGAGGTTATGCCGCCACCGATGCGGATCAGCCGCTGGTGCCGTTCACGTTTGAACGCCGCGAGCCCAATGCCGACGATGTGGTCATTTCGATCCAGTATTGCGGTGTTTGCCATTCCGACATTCATACCGTCCGGAATGAATGGAAAAATGCCGTTTATCCAATCGTTCCCGGTCATGAAATTGCGGGCATCGTCACGGCTGTCGGCGACAAGGTGACGAAGTTCAAGGTCGGCGACAAGGTTGGCGTCGGCTGCTTTGTGGATTCCTGTGTCGGCTGTGCGACGCGCGACGTCGACAACGAACAATATCTGCCGGGCCTGATCCAGACCTATAACTGCGATGACGCCGAAGGGAAGGCGCGCACACAGGGCGGCTATTCCGACCAGATCGTCGTCAAGGAAGGCTATGTGCTTTCCATTCCGGACAATCTGCCGCTTAACGCTTCGGCACCGTTGCTTTGCGCCGGCATCACGCTTTATTCGCCGCTCCGCCACTGGAATGCCGGTCCCGGCAAGCGCGTGGCTATCGTCGGCATGGGCGGGCTTGGCCATATGGGCGTAAAGCTTGCCAATGCGATGGGCGCGCATGTCACGGTGCTCAGCCAGTCGCTGTCGAAGAAGGATGACGGCCTCAAGCTTGGTGCGAAGGAATATTACGCTACCAGCGATGCCTCGACCTTTGAAAAACTGGCGGGCAGCTTCGATCTGATCATCTGCACAGTGGGCGTCGCCATTGACTGGAATGCCTATCTTGGCCTGCTCAAGGTCAATGGAACCATGGTGAATGTCGGCGCGCCGGAACATATGGTGCCGGTCCATGCCTTCTCGCTGATCCCGGGCCGCAAGAGCCTGTCCGGTTCGATGATCGGTTCGATCAAGGAAACCCAGGAAATGCTGGACTTCTGCGGCGAGCACAACATCGTCTCGGAAATCGAGATGATCAATATTCAGGATATCAATGAAGCTTACGAGCGTGTTCTGAAAAGCGACGTGCGCTATCGTTTCGTGATCGATATCGCTTCGCTGGCAGCCTGATAAAACAAAAGGCGGGACTATTCAGTCCCGCCTTTTTCATAAGGCCGCAGCTTCAGAACTGGAGCACCTGGCTGAGCACAATAATGGTGCCGACCGCACATGAGCAGGCAAAGAGCGTCAGTTCCGATGCCGTAAGCCGGTCGATCCAGATTGGTCGCTTCAATTGTCCGTTCGTTCTTGTCGATGTGTGGGCGGGCGATTCCGCTTTTGCCCCGCTATCCCTTTTCATTGAATTGCTGCGCATTTTTCATTTTCTCCCCCATCCAACGCTAACTGCGTTGGGTCGCCGCGAGACCGGCGCAATTAACTGAACATTAACCAATCTTTAGGCGTTGGGAAACAGTAAAAACGGACGAACCGACAAGCCGGTTTGACGAATGAACATCTTGATCCGCATGCGCGACAGGTCTGCCTGCATGGTTGCAATCCTAGCCGGGTTCTGGTCAAAGCCTGCAAGGCTTTACAGAGATGTGAGAAGCAGGCCCGAGACGGACCAGATACAGGATTGTTGAACCATGCCCGATAATGGCGCATCTGCACCATTCATTGCTGTCGACGGCGTCGGTTACGCCATCGCCGGGCGACCGATCCTGCATGGTGTCTCGCTCCATTCCGCAGCGCGCAGAATGGGCATTGTCGGCAGAAACGGCTCCGGAAAGAGCACGCTGGTGCGGCTTCTGGCGGGTCTGCTGAAACCCTCGGAAGGCGCGATCCGTATTGCGGGCCAAGACCTTTACGAAGACCGCAAGGCGGCGCTTTCAACGGTCGGCATCCTGTTTCAAAACCCCGAACACCAGATCATCTTTCCAACTGTCATCGAGGAAATTGCTTTCGGCCTGCGCCAGCAGGGCGCAACCAAAGCCGATGCGCGGACGATGGCGACAAAGGTGCTGGGCGATTTTGGCAAGGAACATTGGGCCGATGCAGCAATCCAGTCCTTGTCACAAGGGCAGAAGCATCTCGTCTGCATGATGTCGGTGGTCGCCATGCGCCCGGCGCTCATCATCCTCGACGAGCCTTTTGCCGGTCTCGATATTCCGACGCGGCACCAGCTGTCGCGCTATCTGAATGCCGGTGATGCTCGTCTTCTCCACATTTCCCACCATCCGGAAGACTTGCACGGCTATGACGAAGTGTTCTGGATCGATCAGGGCAAGATCCGAGAAACCGGGGCTGCGCAAACCGTTCTGACCCGCTATGTTGAAGAAATGATCCTTCAGGGCAAGAGCGATGATCTCTCTCACCTCTCCCGTTAAAACACGCGCCCACCAATGGCCGGTGGCGGCCAAGGTCGCCGCGCTTTGCATTGCGACCACGACGCTTTTCATGGTCAAGTCGGTCTGGTTCCAGCTTGGCGCTTTTGCGTTTTGTGTTGTGCTTTATGCCCTTCCGGGGCGCGTTTTCTTTCGCGCAGGCTTGCAGGCCATGCGCCCGGTTCTGCCTTTTGCCGCGGTGATTTTTCTCTGGCATCTGGCTTTCTACACCGCCCTTGAAGGGGTGGAAATCACGGTACGGGTCGTCACGATGATCGCTTTGGCCAATCTGGTGACGATGACCACGCCGCTTGAAGATTTCGTGCATCTGCTGCGGTTTCTGAACGCGCCTTTGCGTCGCCTCGGCTTGCCGACAAAAATTCTCGAAACGGCCATTCCGCTGGTGATACGCTTTTCACCAGTGCTGATTGCCAAGGCCGGACAGCTCGTTGAAGCATGGCGCGCCCGGTCGCGCAGGCGTCCGGGCTGGCAACTGGTATTGCCGCTATCGCTGGCGGCACTCGATGATGCCGATCATGTTGCCGAAGCATTGCGTGCTCGCGGCGGAACTCTCAAGTAAAGGCTCCCCTATGGAAAGAAATGTCGCCCATGTGGCCCTGTTTGCAGCGCTGATCTGCGCATTGGGCTTTTTGCCGGCTGTTACGCTTGGCTTCGGCGTGCCGATTACTGCGCAAAATCTTGGCGTCATGCTTGCCGGGGCTGTTCTGGGGCCAAAACGCGGTGTTGCCGCTGTGGCGCTGGTCATTCTTCTGGTCGCAATCGGATTGCCGGTTCTCGCGGTTGGACGCGGCGGTCTTGGCGTGTTCTCCGGCCCGACGGTTGGCTTTCTGCTCGGCTGGATTCCGGCGGTTTACGTCACGGGCCTTTTCATCGAGCGTGCACCCATCGCCAATCTCGGCGTGTCGACCTTTATCGGCGCGGTTCTGGGCTGCATCGTGGTGCTTTATCTGTTCGGCGCAATCGGTATGTCGCTGATCCTCGCAAAGCCCTTCCTTGAAGCGGTCAAGCTGCTGGCCATCTTCATTCCTGGCGATGTGGTGAAGGCTGTCATCACCGGCGTTCTGGTGTCCGCACTTGCCAAAATCCGACCGCAGGACATTCATCGTGGTCAAAGCGCACGCTGAAAAGCTGTGCGTTCACGGTAACTTGTATCGCGCTGCGCAGCGGATCGGTATTCCTGATGCTTTCTCCAATGGGAGAGATTACGGTAATTCTTCATAGCGAATCGATGTCCAGATTGGGAGACATTGCATGGCAGCAGAGACCGGTGCGGCGCGTACCATTCGGACCATTGTCGAAACCATTCGACCGCAGTTGAATGTCAAACTGTGGGATGGCACCCAGATTGGCGCTTTTGACGGGCCAACGCTGGCAATCAAGGACCCGTCGGTCGTGCGTCAGATGGTGCTGAAGCCGAATTACGATACGCTCATCAGCCTCTGGACTTCCGGCGCAGTCGACATCGAAAATGGAACCATCTTCGATGTCGCCGAAACGAAGCTAGACGGTCATCTCAAGGAACGGATCAAGGCGCTGCCAAAATGGCAGTTGCTGAAAGGTATTCCATCGCTGCTCTTTGCTGGCAAGGCGAAGGAGCAGGCGAATATCGACGGAAAGTCGCCCTTCGTCAGCGGTTCGAACAAGGAAGCAATCACCCATCACTACGATGTGTCGAACGAGTTCTATCAGCTGTTTCTCGATGAACGCATGGTCTACACCTGCGCCTATTTCACCGATTGGCAGAACAGTCTGGATCAGGCGCAGCACGACAAGCTGGATCTCATCTGCCGCAAGCTTCGCCTGAAGCCGGGCGATCGTTTTCTGGATATCGGCTGCGGCTGGGGCGCGCTTTTGATCCATGCCGTGCAAAATTACGGCGTGATTGGAACCGGCGTTTCGCTGTCGGAAGCGCAGACGGCGCTGGCCCGACAAAGGATCAAGGCTGCCGGGCTGGAAGACAAGATCACCATCCACATCAAGTCCTATACGGAGCTTGATCAGGAGTTCGACAAGATCTCTTCCATCGGCATGTTCGAACATGTCGGCATTGCCCATTACGACACCTATTTCAAATCGGTGCGGCGTTTGCTGCGGCCGGGCGGCCTCTATATGCATCACGCCATTACCCGCCGGATGAAGAAGGACAAGAAGAGCTTCAACCGCAAAAGCGCTGAGCATCTGGCGCTTGTGAAATATATCTTCCCGGGCGGTGAACTGGACCATCTTGGCATGACTGTCGAGAATCTCGAAGGCCATGGCTTCGAGGTGCATGACGTGGAAAATCTCCGCGAGCATTACGGGCGCACCTGCCGCATGTGGGCGGATCGGCTCCATGCCAATTTCGACAAGGCCGTTGCCGAGGTCGGTTATCCGCGGGCGCGCCTCTGGATATTGTATCTCGCAGGATGCGCATTGGCGTTTGAGCGCGGCACGGTGCAGATCAACCAGACGCTCGCCTCGAAGCGCAAACGGGGCATTTCGGCTGTGCCGCAAACGCGCGCTGATATTTATCAGAGCTAAACAGGCGAAGCGCGAGCTTTCGCCTGCCGCAGCTATCTGACTTCGCGGTCGATATCGCGCCGCAGCACGAAGGCGGTGGTGATGTCGTCCACGATATCATGAGCGGCAACAAGGTCGCGTACGCGGTTCAGATCGTCGATTGTTGCCGCTTCCAGCTCGACAACCAGATCAAGCTGTCCGCTGACCGACGAGACGCGGCGGACTTCCGCATGCTGCGCCAATATGTCGAGAAGCGCCAGCGCGGGCGTGCGTTTCAGGCTTACGAGCAAAATGGCGCGGATGAAATTGGTATCGATCTCGCCTATATCCGCACGATAGCCGCGAATAACGCCGCTGCGTTCCAGATTCGTGACGCGTTCGCTGGTCGCACTACGCGACAAGCCGATACGACCGGCCAGTGTCTTCAGCGCGATGCGCGCTTCCTTGGACAGAATTGCCAGTATTTCGCGATCTTTCGCATCAAGTTCCCGCATCGTTACCCTATACGCGTGACCGGACATATGCCGGTCTATTCCGACAAAGTGCCGGTTCTTCCGACAGGATACTTGATGCCCGAAAACGCATTGCGTGCCAAGCTTCTGATAAGAAATGTAAACTGGAAACGCACCGTCTATGACCGATCTCTCCCATCCGAACCCGCAGTTTTCCGCAGCCGATGCCGAGAAACTAGCCATTGAAGTCTTTGGCGTCACCGCGACGGCATCGCCGCTCGACAGCGAACGAGATCGCAATTTTCGCCTGGAAACCGGAACGGACGCGGACTGGATTTTGAAGATCGTCAATGCCAGCGAGCCGCAGGTTGAAAGTGAATTCCAGACCGCACTTCTGCACCATCTTGCCAATGCGGATGCGAAACTTGCCGTTCCGCATCTGAAACCAAGCCTTTCGGGCGATGTGCTTGCTTCGGCTGTTGCTAGCGGCGGCGAGCGCCATGCCATGCGACTGGTGGGCTGGCTTCCGGGCGTTCCGCTCGCGGAAGTCAAACGCACATTCGAACTGATGCGCAATCTGGGCCGCGCGCTTGGCGAACTGGATCATGCCTTGCAGGGCTTTATCCACCCGGGCGCCGTGCGCGAACTCGATTGGGATCTGCGCCACGCGGGGCGGGCGCGGACCCGCCTGCATTTCGTCGGCGATGCCGACAGGCGTGCGCTGCTTGAGCGCTTCATCGTGCGTTTTGAAAACCACGTCGCGCCGAAATTGTCACGCTTGCGCGCGCAGGCCATCCATAATGACGCGAATGACTGGAATGTGCTGGTTAGCAAGGGCGACCATGAACAGATTGCCGGACTGATCGATTTTGGCGATGCGGTGCACACCGTTCTGATCGCCGAAGTCGCCATTGCCTGCGCCTATTCCATCCTCGATATGGAAGACCCAATCGGCGCGGCGGCAGCGCTGGCTGCCGGGTTCCACGAAAAATACCCGCTCAAGGCGGAAGAAATCGACCTGTTGTTCGATCTCATCGCCATGCGTCTCGTCACCAGCGTCACTTTCTCGGCTTCGCGTCACGACAAGACGGATGACAATCCATATCTGGCGATCAGCGAGGCTCCGGCCTGGCGTCTTCTGGAAAAGATGGACGCGATGAACCCGCGCTTTGCCACGGCTATTCTGCGCAAGGCCTGCGGCTTTGACGCCATTGAAGGCGCGGGCGCTGTCCGCAAATGGATTGCCGATAACAGCAAAACATTCGCGCCGATCGTGCATCCGGCTCCGGCAACCATGACCAAGGCTCTGGTGCCTTATGGCGATGCGGCGCATTTCATGACGGTTGCTTCCGCCGAACAGCGCGCCGGGCAAGCGACGGAATGGTGGGATAATTTCTGCGCCGAGAACAACGTCCAGCTTGGTATCGGACCTTGGGGCGAAAAGCGCACCGTCTATACCGACACAGCGTTCGAATCGCGCTTCATCGAAGGGCAGCGCCGCATCCATCATCTGGGCGTCGATCTGTTCATGCCTGCCGGAACGCCGCTTTACACGCCGCTGGCCGCAACCGTCGTCAGTGTCGAAATCGAACGCGAGCCGCTCGGCTATGGCGGTCTTGTCAAGCTTGAGCATCGCCCGGAAGGCTGCCCGCCCTTCGTAACCCTTTGGGGACACATGGCGCATGAGGCGCTTGGTCGTCTCAAGCCCGGTCAGAAGTTGCAGGCTGGCGACCTCGTCGGCCATATGGGCGACATTCACGAGAATGGCGGATGGACTCCGCATCTGCATTTCGAAATGACGACGGATATCAATCTGACGGCAACCGAAATTCTGGGTGTAGGCGAAGCCGCCTATCTCGACGTCTGGGCCGATGTTTTTCCAGATGTGGCTGGGCTGGCGGGCATTCCGCCGGAGACCTTCCATCAGGATGGACGTACCCGCGCCGAGATCATCGCAAAGCGCAAGGAAATCCTGCTGCCGAACCTGTCGATTTCCTATTCGGAACCGATCAAGTTCGTGCGCGGCGATGGTACGTGGCTGATCGACAATTATGGCCGCGCCTATCTCGATTGCTTCAACAATGTCTGTCATCTGGGCCATGCCCATCCGGAAGTCGTCGAAGCCATCGCCCGTCAGGCGGCGCTGCTCAACACGAACACGCGCTATCTGCACGACAACATCGTCGCCTATGCTGAACGGTTGACGGCAACCTTGCCTGAAGGGCTGACGGTTGCGTCATTTGCCTGCTCGGGCAGTGAAGCAAACAGCCTGATGCTGCGCATGGCGCGCAATCATACAGGTCGCAAGGAAGCCATCGTTCTCGACTGGGCCTATCACGGCACCACGCAGGAGCTGATCGATCTCAGCCCCTACAAATACAAGCGGAAGGGCGGCAAGGGGCGGCCGGATCACGTCTATGAAGCGGTCATTCCAGACAGCTATCACGCGCCGGAAGACTGGCCGCTGGAGGAGCATGGCAAGCGCTTTGCCGAAAGCATTGCGGAACAGATCGACACTATGCGCAAGCAGGGTCGTGCGCCGGCTTTCTTCTTTGCGGAATCCATTCCAAGTGTCGCCGGTCAGGTGTTCCTGCCGGAAGGCTATCTCAAGGAAGTCTACGCTATGGTTCGCGCGGAAGGCGGACTGTGCGTTGCCGATGAAGTGCAGGTCGGTTTCGGTCGCGTCGGCAGTCATTGGTGGGCGTTTGAAATGCAGGACGTCGTGCCGGATATCGTCACCATGGGCAAGCCGATTGGCAATGGCCATCCGATGTCGGCTGTTGTGACCACCCGCGAAGTCGCAGACAGCTTCAATAACGGCATGGAATATTTCAACACCTTCGGCGGCAATCCGGTGTCCTGTGCCGCTGGTCTTGCAGTAATCGATGTGATCGAACGGGACAAGCTTCGCGAGAATGCGCTGAATGTCGGTAACTATCTCATCGACGGTTTCCGCAAGATGCAGCAGCGCTTCGATATTATCGGCGATGTTCGCGGTCAGGGATTGTTCCTTGGCATCGAACTTGTCACGGATCGCAAGACCAAGGCTCCCGCAACGGCGCTGGCTCGCAAGATCAACGACGGCGCGCGCGAACGCGGTATCCTGATGGGCACCGAGGGTCCGCACGACAACGTGTTGAAGATGCGTCCGTCCATGGTGTTCAACCGCGCCAATGCGGATCATCTGCTCAGCGTTCTCGCTGACAGTTTCGAGGCTGCGTTGAAGTAAAGTCTTCGATATCAGGGCCGATTTTCAAGGTCGCACTCCCATTCGGTTCGCAGGGTGGGAGTGCGGCCTTTTTCGCGCTGGCGGTTCAAAGTGTGACGCCTGTTCTGTCGGTGAGGGGCAGGACAAAACTTTGGCACGCAGTGATGGCGTTTTCTCGGAAAAAGCATCTCTTCCGCCGACAATATGCCGGTCAATTCCGGCAATGTGTCGGGTCAGCAGTCATATTGCAGGATGCTTGAAAACAACGCCTGTGCGAAGCTCTGCCGATGAAGGTTGATGGCAAACCATAAGCCTAACAATAAGACCATTCCAGAGGAAAACACAAAGCCATGAATATGAAGCTCAAGACCCTGTTTGCGGCTGGCGCCGTTGCGATTGCAGCCGCTTTTTCAGCTATGCCTGCGCATGCTGACGAGCTGGAAAAGCTGAAGGAAAGCGGTGAGTTACGCGTTGCCATGAGTGGCGCCTATCCTCCATTCAGCTTCACGAATGCCGATAACCAGGTGGTCGGCTTCGATGCCTCCATCGGAACGGAAATCGCCAATCGTCTGGGTGTGAAGGTCAAGCTCGTGACCACGCCGTTTGACGGTATCATTGCAGGTCTTCTGGCGAAGAAATATGACGCTGTTGTCGCCTCCATGACCATCACGCCAGAGCGCGAAAAAGCCGTCGACTTTGTGGGACCCTACTACCATGCGGGCCGCACGGTTGTGGTCAAGGAAGACGCCCCCATCCAGAAACTTGAAGACCTCAACGGCAAGACCGTTGGCGTGACCATGGGCGATGCCCATGAGAAGTGGGCCAAGGCGCAGGGCGACCTCAATGTACGCACCTATAAGGGCCTGCCGGAAATGCTGATCGATCTCGATGCGGGCCGCATCGACGCGCTTATCATGGATAGCATTCCGGTGAAGATCGCCGTCAAGGAAACCGGCCAGAAGGTCCGCATCCTCGATACGCCGAATATTGAAGGCGGTCGTGAGGCGCTCGGCATTGCCATTCGCAAGAACAATCCGGAACTCAAGGCAGCTATGCAGAAGGCGCTTGACGACATGCTCGCCGATGGCGGCTACGAGAAAATCTCGATGCAGTGGATCGGTAGCGATATTCGCTAAGCCAGCTTTCAATCCGGCCCGGTTTGTCCGGGCCGGCACATGCGATCTTCCGGAGTAATTCTATGGATCTTGCGTTAATGCGGCACGTCCTCCCGTTTTTTCTGGAGGCGGCATGGGTAACTGTGCAGATTTCCGTGCTTGCTCTCGTGTTGGGATTCGTCATTGCGGGCATTCTGGTCGCCGGACGCCTTTCAAACAGTACTATTCTGCGTTTTCTATCCGGCACTTATGTCAGCATCTTTCGTGGAACGCCCTGTCTCGTGCAGCTGTTTGTTCTGTATTTCGGCGGCCCGCAGATCGGTCTGGAACTGGAGCCTTATGCGGCTGGTGTGATCGGTCTGGGACTCAATATCGGCGCCTATATGGCCGAGTCCATTCGCGGTGCGATTGCAGGTGTTGACCGGGGGCAGGATGAAGCGGCCCGTTCGATCGGCTTTGGACGCGGACAGACCCTGCGCCTCATCATTCTGCCGCAGGCGGCGCGCCTGATGATCCGCCCGCTCGGTGTAAATGCCGTTGCTCTGGTCAAGGGTTCGGCGCTGGTGTCGACCATTTCCGTGGTTGAACTTACCTATACGGCGCAACGTTTCATCAGCTCGACCTATAAGCCGTTCGAGATTTTCGCGGTCGCTGCGGTCATTTACATGGTCATCGTCTATGTGGTGGCGTCGATTGTCGATCTGCTCGACAAGCGCTTCGCTGCACGCTGAGGGAGGACGCTATGCCAGCTCTCGATTTCAGTATCGTCGCTCCCTATACCGATCTGCTTTTGACCGGATTGTGGTGGACTTTCATTCTTGCGGTCGCTTCCAGCGCGCTGAGCTTTATCCTCGGCATCGCATTTGCGCTGGTCGTGCTTTACGCACCGGTCCTGCTCGCCTATCCGGTTCGCTTCTTCATGTGGCTGTTCATGGGCACGCCACTGCTTTTGCAGCTCTATCTCATCTATTACGGTCTGGTGCAGATCGGCATTGATATTCCAGCACTGTTTGCCGGCATTCTTGGCCTCAGCCTGCATTTTGCTGTCTATAATGCGGATGTGTTCCGGGCGGGTATCGTCTCGGTCGATTCCGGCCAGATGGAAGGTGCGCGATCCATCGGGCTCAGCCGCGGACAGGCGCTGCGCTATATCATCATCCCGCAGGCCATTCGCAACACCATCCCGCCCATCGGCAACAACATGATCGTGCTGTTGAAGGATACGTCGCTCGTGTCGATCATCGGCATTGCAGAACTGGTTCACAGCGCGCAGATCGCGATCAGTGAAACCTATAGTCCGTTTGAGTTCTATCTGACTGCCGCCGCGCTCTATTACGTGGTCAATCTCATCATGGAAGCGGGCCTGCGGCATATCGAAAGAAAAGTGGAGGTTACGCGATGAGCGCCTTGAAGCCTATGGTTGAAGTTAAGGGCGCCCGCAAAGCCTATGGTGCGCTGGAGGTCCTGAAAGGGATCGATCTTTCGGTATCGCGCGGCCAGATCATTGCGATCATCGGCCCGAGCGGCTCGGGCAAGAGCACATTGCTGCGCTCCATCAATCATCTGGAGACGCTGAATGGCGGCGAGGTCTGGCTGGATGGCTTGCAGGTCAACCAGCCGCTCAGTGGGCAGGCTTTTGAAAAGCACATCAACTCCGTGCGTCAGCAGATGGGCATGGTGTTTCAGCACTTCAATCTGTTCCCGCATCTCACAGTGCTGGAAAACATCACGCTGGGACCGACAAAACTGAAGGGCTTGTCGAAATCGGCAGCCCGTGAACTCGCGCTGGAACTGCTTAACAAGGTGGGTCTTGCCAGCAAGGTCGATACCTATCCGTCGCGCCTGTCCGGCGGCCAGAAGCAGCGCGTCGCCATTGCCCGCGCCTTGGCCATGCAGCCGAAGGTGATGCTGTTCGACGAGGCGACATCGGCGCTCGATCCGGAACTGGTCGATGAAGTGAATGCGGTCATGAAGCAGCTTGCGGCCGAGCATATGACGATGCTGATCGTGACGCATGAAATGCGCTTTGCTGGCGAGGTTGCCGACAGGATCGTCTTCATGGATGGCGGCGTTGTGGTTGAAGAAGGTGCACCCGCAGACGTGCTGCGCAACCCGCAGCAGGACCGGACACGCGCCTTCCTGAAAAACTATATCGCAGCCTGATCTTCTGCCCGAAATGGAAAGCCCCCGGACTTGGAGAAGTCCGGGGGCTTTGTCTTGAGGAAAGAGAGCTTTCGATCAGCCTTCCTTATGCTGTTGCGCGGCCAGCTCTTCGACGCTCATATCCGGCTCGTTACGGGTCTTGTACAGCGAGTAGAGAACGCCGCTTGCGAGAATACCGAGCGTTACCACCAGCGACAGCAGCGTGTTGATGTGGACGCCGAGCGGCACGAGGAAAATCTTGATACCGATCAGCACCAGAATGATCGCCAGCGATACCTGAAGATAACGGAAACGGTTCATGGCGGCGGCAAGTGCGAAATAGAGCGCACGCAGGCCAAGGACGGCAAAGATGTTCGAGGTATAGACGATAAACGTATCCTGCGTTACGGCAAAGACGGCGGGCACAGAGTCGACAGCGAAGATCAGATCGACGGTTTCAACCATGATCAGGGCAACCGCAAGCGGCGTCAGCCAGGTGACCAGCTTGCCGGTTTTCGGATCGGGCTTCTTGACGGTGAAATTGCGACCATGCACTTCGCTCGTAATATTGAAGCGCTTGCGGAGGAATTTGAAGACTGCATTCTGCTCGATATCGGGCGTCTCATCCTGATGGCGGAACATCTTGAAACCGGTGAAGACGAGGAAGGCGCCGAACAGGAACAGGATCCAGTTGAACTCGTGCACCAGTGCCGCGCCTAGTCCGATGAGAACCGCGCGGAAGGCGATGACGCCCAGAATACCCCAGAAAAGCACGCGGTGCTGATAAAGACGGGGGATAGCGAGGAAGCCGAAGATGGTTGCGATGACGAACATATTGTCCATCGCAAGGCTCTGCTCGATCAGATAGCCGGTGTAGAATTCAAGGCCTGCCTGCGAGCCGCGTTCCCACCAGACCCAGCCGCCGAATGCCAGCGCAATCAGAACATAGAAACCATAAAGGAGCAGGCTTTCCTTGGCTCCGATTTCATGTTCGTCGCGATGCAAAATACCAAGATCGAAAACCAGCAAACCCACGACGATCGTGATGAATGCCGCCCAGAAATATACAGGTGTGCCGAGAAAATCGCCCGAAAGGGCTACAATAAGCGAATCCATCGCCGGACCATCTCCATTTGAACAAGTGGAGCAGCCCCGACATCGCCATAGCGGAAAACCATGACCAGAGGGGCCCGGCGCTGCCTTCTTCAAATGTGTATGTTTTTGTCCCGTTCAAGACCCGGGTGTAAAATTTTTGTGATGAGCCATTCCAGTCTGGAGCGAAGCCCGCTCCAGACTGATTTCGTTTGGCAGATCAATGCTGTGGCGCTGCGGACTCTTCCGCGTCCGGTTCCTTGATGCGGAACCAGGCCACGTAAAGCGCTGGCAGGAACAGAAGGGTGATCGCCGTACCGGCGATAATGCCGCCCATCATGGCATAGGCCATCGGCCCCCAGAACACTTCACGCGCGATGGGGATAAGGGCAAGGCTTGCCGCCGCCGCCGTCAGCGCAATGGGGCGCATACGATGCTGGCTGGCAATCATCACCGCATCCCACGGTTTCATGCCTTCAGTGATGTGTTCCTCAATCTGCACGATCAGGATGACCGAGTTTCGGATCAGGATGCCGATTAGCGCCAGCACGCCCAGAATGGCGACGAAACCAAGCGGTTTGCCGCTCGGCAGCAGTGCTGCGACCACGCCGATCAAGCCGAGGGGCGCAACCGCCACGACGAGGAACAGACGCTGGAAACTTTGCAATTGCAGCATCAGCACGGTCGCCATCACGAACAGCATCAGCGGAACAACGGCTGCAATCGGTCCCTGGCTCTTGCCGCTTTCCTCAACCGTGCCTGCAGTCTGGATATAATAGCCAGCCGGTAGCTTGTCGGCGAAAGCCTTGATGAGAGGACCCAGATCTTTCACGATTGTATCCGGCATCGTCTTGTCGATGATGCCTGCCGCCACCGTGATGGTCGGGATGCGCGACCGCCGGTAGATGACGGGTTGCTCAAGCTCGTAACGGAAATTGGCGATAGATGCGAGCGGCACCGAGGTGCCGTTGCCGGTCGCAATTTGCAGGCTCTGCAAGGTGTCGATGGAATCGCGTTCGTGCTTTTGCGCGCGCACGATGACATCGATCAGATAGATCGAATCCCGCACCTGCGTAACGGTAATACCGCCGACGACACCGTTGAGAGTCGTGGCAATATCCTTGGACGAAATGCCAAGCTTGCGCGCCTTGTCCTGCATGACATCGACGCGGATCACGCGACCGGGTTCATTCCAGTTGTAGTTCACCACGCCCAGCCGTTGATCGGCACTCAGAATACCGGCAAAATCCTGCGCTATGCCGCGCAGTTTCTGAATATCGGGACCGGAAATGCGGTACTGCACGGGACGACCGACCGGTGGTCCAAGCTCCAGAAATTTCACATAAACGTCGGTGCCGACATAATCCTTGCGGAAGACCTCATCGAACTTGGCTTTCAAGCGATCACGCGCTTCGACATCCTTGGCGACGACGACCATCTGGCCGAAATAAGGATTGTTCGGCTGCACGTCGAAGGAGAGGATGAAGCGGATCGCGCTTTGCCCGACATAGGTGCTCCAATGCTCGATGTCGGGATTATCCTTCAGCATCGTTTGTTCGAAACGCTCCATCTGAGCCCGGGTTTCGGCGATGGAACTGTTTTGCGGCAAGGTCCAGTCGAGAACGAGTTCGGGGCGATCCGATTGCGGGAAGAACTGCTGTTCGATGAAGCGCATCCCGAAAACAGAAACCGCAAACAGGAGTATCGTGGTGACGATGGTCACCCAACGATAGCGCATCGCCATCAACAGCGCCTTGGAAAAGGCTTCAAAGAAGCGACTGCGCTTTTCCGCATGAGGCTTCATTTTCTTGGGCAGGAAGGTGACGCCGAGCAGCGGCGCAAACAGCACCGCGACAATCCATGAAACCACCAGTGAAACCGCGATCACCACAAAGAGCGTGAAGGTATATTCGCCAGCCTGACTGGAGTTCAGGCCGATTGGAATGAAGCCCGCAATGGTCACAAGCGTGCCTGTCAGCATCGGAAAAGCCGTATGCGAATAGACGTAAGTTGCAGCCTTGTTGATCGGATCGCCGAATTCCAGTCGCGCCACCATCATTTCGACCGCAATCATGGCATCATCGACCAGAAGGCCGAGTGCGATGATGAGCGCGCCGAGCGACACACGCTGGAGCGAAATATCCAGAAGCGACATCGACAGGAAGGTGATTGCAAGCACAAGCGGGATCGAGAGTGACACCACGAAACCGGCGCGCAAACCGAGGCTTACAAAGCTGACCGCAAGCACGATGACCACGGCTTCGAACAGCGCGCTGGTGAAGCCGGAAACGGCTTCCTTCACGACATGCGGCTGGTCGGCCACCTTGAATACCTTGACGCCGACCGGGAGTTCCGCCGTCACCTGCTGCATCATCTTGTCGAGCGCTGCACCAAATTCGAGCAGATTGCCGTTCGGCTTCATGCCGATGCCAAGCCCGATGGAATCCGCGCCATTGACGCGGAAGATGGATGTCGGCGGATCGACATAGCCGCGTGTGATGGTCGCGACATCGGAAAGGCGGAAGAACCGGTCATTGACGCGCAGATTGACCGCGCGCAGATCGGCTTCGGAATTGAACTGGCCGCTGACGCGGACACTGATCCGTTCCGGCCCGGCCTGAACGACGCCCGATGGCGTGATTGCGTTCTGGTCCTGCAAGGCTTGCAGCACGGCTTGCTGGTCGAGACCGAGTGCCGCCACCTGCCGTGTCGAGAATTCGAGATAGATGGCTTCGTCCTGCGCGCCGATCAGCTCGACCTTGCCGGCATTGGGCAGCGTCAAAATCTTTGCGCGCACGTCTTCGGCATAGTCGCGCAGCTGCCGCATCGACAGGCCGTCGGCGGTGAAGGCGAAGATATTGCCGAAAACATCGCCGAACTTGTCGTTGTAATAAGGCCCGTAAACGCCGCTCGGCAGGTCCGGCTTGATGTCGTCCAGCATATGGCGGACTTCGTTCCAGGCGTCGGTGACCTGCCGTTTGCGCACCGTATCCTTGAGGAAGACGAAGACAACCGACTGGCCCGCAGTGGTGACGCTGCGCGTATAATCCAGCGTATCGAGTTCCTCGAGTTTCTTCTCGATGCGGTCGGTCACCTGATTGAGCGTTTCTTCAACCGACGCGCCCGGCCAGTTGGCCTGCACCACCATCGTCTTGACGGTAAATTCCGGGTCTTCTTCGCGACCGAGATCGATATAGGACACGAAGCCCGCGACCAGAAATACGAGCATGAAATACCAGACCAGCGATCTGTGGTTCAAAGCCCAGTCGGACAGATTGAATCCCTTTTTCACAGGCCAGTTCCTTTCTGGTCCAGACGGACTTTCTGTCCTTCTTTCAACTCATGTACGCCGGCAATAGCCACATAGCTTCCGACATCGACGCCACCAGCGACGAAATTGCTGCCCTGCCGCTCGATGACCTGAACATCGTGCAGCGAAACGGTCTGCTTGTCGGGATCGATGATCCAGATGCTTGTCTTGCCACTATCCTCGCGCAAAGCCTGGATCGGCAGTCGCACCAGATTTTTTTCCGGCGTTGCAAGAGCCGCTCGAATGGTCGCGCCCAGGCGGAAACCGTCAGGCGGATTATCGAGCGCAATTCTGACCCGGCGACTGCGCGTTTGTGCATCGGCCTGCGGGGCCACTTCCCGCACAGTGCCTGCACCGGTCACGGACGGGTCGGCCTGAAGCTGCACATTGAAGGCAGCGCCGGGCGCAAAATACTGGGTCATGCTGTCGGGAATATCGACCACGGCTTCGCGAATATCCGGGCGCGCGACCGTCATCACGGCCTGTCCCGCGGACACGACCTGTCCAACCTCGGCATTGGTTGCCGAAATCACCCCGTCATAGTCGGGGCGCAACACGGCATAGCTGCGCTGGTCCTGTGCCTTTTTCAGCCCGGCGCGGGCCTTTTCCAGATTGGCGCTGGCGCTGTCGCGTGCCTGTCTGGCGGCATCGTAATCGGCTTGGGAAACATTGTTGCCTTGCAGCAAAATACGCTGCCGTTCCTCACTGGCCGAGGCATTGGCAAATTGCGCCTCGGCGCTTGCGAGATCGGCCTTTGCCGACTGGATCGCCAGATCAAGTGTCGATGGATCGAGCGTTGCGACCGTCTCGCCCTTCTGCACCAGATCGCCCACCTGTACCGGGCGGGTGATAATGCGCCCGAGCACGCGGAAGGCGAGGTCGGTCGAATAGCGCGGCTCGATCGTACCGGCAAAACCGGCCTGCGTGGCGGGCCTTGGTTCGACAACCATGTAGAGAACCGGGCGGACGGGTTCAGCCTTGGCGTCGCTTTCATCGCTCTTGCCGCAAGCTGCAAGCGCAATGGTGGCCATCAGGACGGCAACGCGCATCAGGGGCAGGGCAACTGGCTTTCGGATTTCTGGCGTCATTGCGCAACCGCCCCTTCCTGCGTCTGCATGATTTCGGTCGGTTCGCCCGAACGCAGCATCTGTGCGCCTTTCGTGACGATCAGTTCACCGTCGTTCAGGCCGCTATCAACGATCACCCGTTCCTTTTCATAGGAAAGCACGGTGATCGGCACCAGCGTTGCGACATTCGTATCTCCAGCTACCCGCCACACGGCGGCGCGCCCGGCGTCGGAGGTCATGGCGCTCCATGGCAGGACGATGACCTGACGGTTCTCCATATGCACGGTGCCGGTTACGGTCGCGCCCAGCGCCATCTGCGGTGGGGTGTGAGCGATGCCGACCTTGACCCTGACCGTGCCGGTCTGTGCATCGACGACAGGGGAGATTTCACGGATTTGGCCTTCTGCAACCACTGAGGCGTCCGACAGGAGCGCGATTGTCACGCCCATGCCGTCCTTGGCGTGGTTCACCAGCGTTTCCTGCACGTCGAAGACGGCATCGCGGGGGCCATCTTCAGCAATGGAAAACGCCGTCTGGGCGGCCTGTATCACCTGGCCCGCCTCGATGTTGCGCGCTGTCACGACACCGGAAACCGGGGCACGCAGTTCGGTATAGGACAGCTGATCGCGCGCGTCGCTCAGCTGGCTTTCGGCGCTCGCCAGCGTGCTTTGCGCGGTTTGTAGGGTCTGGTTTGCCTGATCATAGGTGCTGCGGGTCGTGAAACCCTGAGCCAGCAGCGCCTTCTGGCGTTTGAAATTCGCGTCCGCCTGAACGAGCTGTGCTTGCGCCGCATCCTTCGATGCTTGAGCGACACGCAGATTTGCCTGCTGTTCGGCATCATCGATGCGGGCGATTAGCTCGCCCTTTTCGACATGCTGGCCGATCTCTGTCTTGCGCTCCACAACCTGCCCGCCAAGCCGGAACGATGTGTTGACCAGCGAACGGGCTTCGATCGCACCGGACAGCGTCAATTTAGGCTGATAATCGCTTGCCGCGACTTTCATCACCGCAACCGCAACCACATTGCGGGAATCAGCATGGGCTGGAACGACAAATGTCATTGCCGACATGCAGAATGCAAAAGCAGCCGTGGTTCCGAATATGACGCTTCGTCCGGAGCGGAGGAAACGGAAGGAAGGTTTTGCAATCATTGAACGATCCCGGTGGTTCGCATGTCCGGGAGAATGCAATCAAACGGGTTTCAACGAAAGCTTATTTTTTTACGTTTGCGTCAAATTAATTCGGTGAAGCCCTTCGCTCAGGCAGGGCTATGGGCAAGGGGGCGCTCTCCATTGACGAGCCGTCGTTCGATTGCCTCGATAACCGGAAGAAGATCGGCAACCGTATCGATGATGTAGTCGGGCTGGTGCCGGGAAAGAACGGCAGATGCCTTTTCGCGAAGCGCGTTTTTTTCGGCTTCGCTCATTTTGGCCAGTTCGTCCGGCGTGACGCCCGCTTCGTTGCCGCTCAGCGATACGCCCACTGTCCAGCATCCGGCTTCCCGTCCTTCGTCTATCCCGACGCCGGTATCGTCAACCTTGACGACAGCATGCGCTGGCCAGACATCGAGATCGAGAAAACACCGATACATGTTCATCGGGGTCGGGCGTCCGTGCGGCAAATCCCCGGCACAGACCAGATTGTCGGTCTCATACCCTTGCGCCTTGGCAAGCGGCAGGACGCGCTCCATGATCGAGCGGGTGTAACCGGTCGTGGAGCCGATCTTGAGACCGCGTTCGCGCAATGCGCGGGCCGTTTCTACAGCACCCGGCACCAGATCGGCATATTGATCGACAACCTGTTCGTTCAGCGGAACGAACACATCGTAGACAGCCTGAATGTCGGCCTGTGTCGGTGCGTGGCCGTGGTGTGCTTCCCATGCAGCATGGATGCGCGGCTGTGCCAGCATGGCTTCGATGTGATCCCATTTCGGGCGGCCCATGGGTTCACGCGCCTCGGCAATCGAAACCTCAATGCCGAATTGCGCGAATGCTTCCACAAACACACCCATTGGCGCGAAGGAACCGAAGTCGATGACCGTGCCTGCCCAATCGAACACGACTGCTTTGAGATGTCCCATGACTGCTCCGTTTCTATGCGTAGAGTGAATTGACGACCTGCTCACCGAGCGCGAAGCCTGTCGAAGCGCCGGTTCCACCCGTGACCATGACAAGGCGGATATTGTCGGCGGGTTCGTCCACCATGACCACGCGGTCGCTGGCCGAGGCATAGGTTCCGCACCAGCGCCCGATGACCTCGCGGCCCGGCAGATCGAATATCTGGTCGAAGGCTTCCATGATCAACGTATCGAAGCGTTCCTGTGCAAAAGGTTCGGGGGCATTGCCATAAACATGGCTGTCTCCCACCACCAGCGAACCGTCAGCGGATTGCACGGCGATCAGATGAATGCCACCCCGGCGCATTTCGCCAAGTTCGGCATCAAGCCGGTCGCAGAGCGCCTTGGCTTCCGGCAGATCGGCAAAGCCCTCATAGCGGCCAAAGCTTAAGTCAGACATGACGGCGGCACCGAAATGCGCGGTTCGGGCGGGCATGACGCGCAGCATCTGCAACGTGCAGATGCGCAGATCATAGGCGGCGATGCGTTCTGGAAACAAACTCGAAAAGTCGTCACCGGGGCACACAACCGTGGCTTCCGCTTCGATGATGCCGCGACTGGTGGTAATTTTGTTGCCTTCAATGGCATTGACGGCGGTGTTCCAGTGGAAGGTGACGCCGTGGCGGCGTTCCAGCCACGCGGCAATTTTCGGGATGGCATCGCGCGATTCGACGCGTAGTTCATGCGGGCTAAAGAGCGCGCTGCGCATTCCATCGGCGCGGATCGACGGCACATGTTCCAGCGCTTCGCCGGGTGTCAGTCTGCGGCAGTCTTCACCCATCGGCGTTTTCAGAAAAGCATCCAGCACGGTTTCCGCTTGCTCGCGGTAAGCAGGCATGACCAGTCCGCGATGGATGATCTCAATACCCGCATCGTCGGCGATCTCGGCCCAGATGTCGCGGGCGCGCCGCGCCCGTGCCCAGTGATCGCCAGCCTTCTGACCGGATATGGTGACGAAGCCAAAATTGCGGATCGATGCGCCGACAGCCTTGGCATTGCGCTCGACGACAACGACCTTTTTGCCTTTTCGGGCTGCGGCAAGTGCGGTGGAAAGGCCGACAATGCCCGCGCCGACAACCAAAAGATCGTATGTATTCTTCATCTGGGTTCTGTCCTCACCGAAACACATATCCTGCCATGGCTGATAGATATTTCAGTTTGATGACGGTCGACATGTGATGAGGCGGACGACAGAAAGTCTTGGGGGAAAGTAATAAGGAATACGACCGACGAAATTACGTCACGAAACCGTCATGAGGGGCTTCTAGTATTCTGTGCAATCGCGCGGAGCCGCTGCGGTTTCGGGGATAATCTTCAGCTTATGGTGTGAACATGTTCGAGAACAGCCATCTGGACCGTATCAAGGCGGAAATCGCCGACAGTTTTGATGAAGAGCTGGAAATGCAGATCGAGGAAGAGCGGCTTGACGCGATGGTCGCTGAGGGCATGTCCGGCCCTGCCGAGCAGACGCTGGAACGCCGCCTGTATTTCCGCGAACTGTTTCGCCTCCAGCATGAGCTGGTCAAGCTTCAGGACTGGGTGCAGCACAAGAAGCTCAAGGTCGTAGTGCTGTTCGAAGGCCGTGATTCTGCTGGCAAGGGCGGCGCGATCAAGCGCGTGACCCAGCGCCTCAACCCACGTGTCTGCCGCGTTGTCGCGCTGCCTGCGCCGACCGAACGCGAGCGTAATCAGTGGTATTTCCAGCGTTATGTGCCGCATCTGCCGACCGCTGGCGAAATGGTTCTGTTCGACCGCTCCTGGTATAATCGCGCCGGGGTCGAGCGGGTCATGGGCTTTTGCACTAAGGACGAATTGGAAGAGTTTTTCCGCTCCGTTCCCGAGTTCGAACGCATGCTGGTGCGCTCCGGGATCATTCTCATCAAGTACTGGTTCTCGATCACCGATGAGGAGCAGGAATTCCGCTTCAACATGCGTATCCACGATCCGCTGAAGCAGTGGAAGCTTTCTCCGATGGACCTTGAAAGCCGCGTGCATTGGGAAGACTACACCAAGGCCAAGGAAGAGATGCTGCATCGCACTCATATTGAGGAAGCGCCATGGTGGGTTGTGGAAGCCGTCGACAAGAAGAAGGCGCGCCTCAACTGCATTGCGCATCTTCTGACGCAGATACCGTATGAGGATGTGCCGAAATCTGCCATCCATCTGCCGGAACGCGTGCGTCATGACGATTATGTGCGTCACCAGACCCCGTCCGAAATGTATGTGCCGGAAGTCTATTGAAAGTCTCATGCGAGGCCGCTTTGCGCCGAGCATCGGTATACGCCATTGAACATTATTCACGGTTCCAACACGGAACATTGTCCCGGTCTGGTGGGCGCTTTTCACAAGCGCCCCAACCAGCCGGTGGTTGAACTGAAAGCCGGTGAGGTGGGTGCTGCACTGGCCGCGCAGGACGGCTGGGTCTGGCTGCATGTAGATCTGGTCGATCAGCGTGCGCAAGGATGGCTTTCTGAACGTTGCGCCTTGCCCGCCTCGGCGCGGGCGATACTGGAGGGGCATGACGACAGTCTGGTGCTCAGCCACGAAGCCGGGACGATCCATGGCGTCATCGCCGATATGCATCAGGATATGGAGCGCATGTCCACGACTATCGGTCGCCTGCATTTTGCGGTGACGAGCGGACTTCTTGTCACCGGCAGGCGGCATCCGCTGGAAGCCATAGACCGGGTGCGTCATTCATTCGCGAGCGGCTTTTGCCCGACAACGGCCTATGAACTGTTCGAGGCTGTGGTGACGGGTTTCTGCAAGAACACGGCGAAACGGCTCAACGAAGCGAGCAAAATGCTCGATTCCGTGGAAGACAGGCTGGTGACAGAGCGGTTGAACGACGAACGTCGGGACCTCAAGGAAGTGCGCCGTCTGGCCGTCTCGTTGCACCGCCCGGTGGCCGGTATGGTGGCCTTGTTCGAAGAAGAAGACCGTCTGGACTGGACCTTGCCAGAGATGGGCCATGCGGTTTTGAAGCGGCTTTCCATGCGGCTTGAGCGGCTCGACCGTGAAATCGTCATGGTCAATGATCGTGCGCGGCTGCTTCAGGAAGAGATCGCGGCGGAACTGGCGGATGATTCAAACCGCAGCCTCAAAGTAATGGCGGTGATGAGCGCCTTGCTGTTGCCGGGCACGCTGATTGCCGGGATTTTCGGGATGAACACCGCCGGACTGCCCTTCACCGGCGACGGGTCCGGTTTTGGCTGGGCGATGCTGCTGGGAGTAGGCGCGACAGCGCTGTTCTATTGGCTTCTCCGCAAGGCCGGTATCAGCTTGCGGTTTTGACTAGCGTCTGGGTTCCCGTGTCCCAAACAGGAGGCACCGTTTCACACGACGCCTCCCATTGGAAATATATTTATTTCTGGGTGGGTGCCGTAGTCTCTGCGCTCGCCGTTGTTTGCGGCTTTTCCATTTTGGTAGAAGATTGCGCACTATGGTAAGGGCAGTCTGCCATCGCAGCCGTAACCGACAGAGCGAGGACAGCGGTCGTCACAAATACGACTTTCATGCCTGTCTCCATTCAAGGTTAGTTTCGTGGGGCATTACATCGAGAACTGTAGCAAATGCTGTTTGCCTTGTCTCATCACTTCCGGCGCGCTCGGCTTTAATATGTTTTAGTCTCGGGGAAGTTGTCGTGCGCCCCATTCACTTTCGGGAATGGCGTGGCCGATGGCATAGCTGAAGGACTGGATCGACATCGCGTCGGCATCGACCTGACATTTGAAGTCCACGCCATACCATTGGGCGCGGCTGCGAAACGCGCCATTGCTGACCGTCAGCCCGGTGTTGGAAACCGAACCTCCGGCGCGCGCCAGCATGTCGGGGAAAGCGCCCGGTTGCTGACGGCGGATCTGTTCGAGCGCTTCAATACTGCAAATCTGGATGACGCGATCCGTCGGCGAGAGTTTGCCCAGCGCCTGTTTCACGCGCGGGTCGGACAGGGCATCCTTCGAGTAAAGCCTGCGCGCCTGTTTGAAATTTTCAGCCTTTTGCTCCGAAACGGCCTTGGCGGCTGGCTTTTCCTGTTCCGGCTTTGGCTGCGGAACGGGCGGGTTCTCGACAGCTGGCGCTGCGGCTCCGTTGGTGTCATCGACATTTGAAGATTGAGCGCTCAGCTCCGCCGCTTCCTGCTTCTCTTCCTGCGGCTGTTCGTTCTTGGCCTCGGCAGTTGCAGGCGGAACTTCGTCGGGCTTTTCGTTTGCTTCCGGTGCCGCTGGTGGAACGTCCGGCTGCTCCGGCGTCTCATCCTTGGGGTCGTTGGAAGCGGACTCAAAGGCAAGCTTCTGGGCTTGCGCCTGCGGTGGCGCAGGGGCGGGCGTGTCCTGGTCCTGTTTGGGTTTTTCTTCGGCGGGCGGTGGTGGGGGAACAAGCTCTACATTGACGCTCTGTTCCTGCGCTGTCGGTAATTCCGGCAAGCGGACGAGCAGAACAAAGGCCAGCAACAGATGCAGGACGATCGAGCTTGGAATACCCCAGCCGATTTCTGCAGATATTTTTCTGGCCAATTGCTGCATCGTTCAGACGATCAAGGATATCCAACTACACGCGCACTGTTACATGCTGTTGGTGATATCACATTGCAGCGTCAACAACAGGCCCAACAGCATGTGTTGGGCCGATTTGAGCATTTCCAGCAAAAGTGCGAAGCGGTTTTGCGCAGAATAATGCGTGAAGAAAAAGATAGAGCGGTTCCATTGATTCCACAGGTGTAGGAACCGCTCGATCTTCTGAGCCGGGATGCCAGGCATCCCGGCGAAATCTTATGCGGCTTCCAATGCCTGCTCGCATCGCAGCAGCATGCCGTAGAGATCGCGCGGCTCATCGGGGTCCGCAAGCATGTCCAGTTCAGCATAGAGACCGGTTTCTTCCAGCTTGCTGAAGACATAGCGCAGGGCAGAGAAGTCTTCGGTTGCAAAGCCAACGCTGTCAAACAGCGTGATTGCGCGATCCGATGTTCTGCCCGGCAGTTTACCCGTGATCACTTCCCACAACTCCTTGACCGGATAATCTTCCGGCAATTGCTGGATTTCGCCTTCAATGCGGGTCTGCGGCGGATACTCGACAAAAATATCCGAGCGCAGGAGAATTTCCTTGTTCAGCTCGGTCTTGCCGGGGCAATCGCCGCCAACGGCATTGATGTGAACGCCGGGGCCAACCATGTTGTCGCTCAAAATGGTGGCATATTGCTTGTCGGCGGTGACGGTCGTGATGATATCCGCACCCTCGACGGCTTCCTGCGACGAACCGCAAATAGTGACCGCAAAGCCCTTGTCGGCCAGATTGGCTGCGCAACGCTCGCTTGCCGAGCGGTCGATATCGAACAGGCGGAGATTGTCGATGCCAAGCAGCGCCTTGAAGGCCAGCGCCTGAAACTCGCTCTGCGCGCCATTGCCGATGATCGTCAGCGTTTTGGAATCCGGGCGCGCCAGATGCTTTGCGGCTACCGCCGAGGTGGCAGCTGTGCGCAAGGCGGTGAGAATGGTCATCTCGGTCAGGAGCAGCGGATAGCCGCTGTCCACATCGGAGAGAACTCCAAAGGCGGTCACGGTCTGACGGCCCGCGCGGGTGTTCTTCGGATGGCCATTCACATATTTAAAGCCATAGAGTGTGCCGTCGCTGGTCGGCATCAGTTCGATAACGCCTTCCTTGGAATGGGAGGCGACGCGCGGCGTCTTGTCGAACTGTTCCCAGCGGCGGAAGTCTTCTTCGACAACCACGGCCAGTTCCTTGAGGAAGGTTTCGACACCAACCGTCAGAACCAGCTTCATCATGTGATCGACGCTGACGAAGGGGACGATATTCAGTTTTTCATTGGTCATTTGAATGAACCTTTTTGCACAGGGCGCGAGCGCCCGATCAGCGCGCGCCGTTTCCGGTCTTCGCCGTGAGGAATTTTTCAGCGATCATCGAAACGATCTGCGGCAGAACCTCGAAGGCGTAGGGCGCGTGGACGCGCTCAAGCTTCTGGTGGAATTCGCGACCCCATGGGCCGATATTGACCACAGGGAAACGCAGCGCATTGGCGGCTGGATGATCGACGAGGCGCGACACGGGCGTGTTTTGCGACACGATATCCTGTCCAAGCGTTGCCTGACCGAGAAAGCTCATGTCGGAAATGCCCTGGAAATGTGGCTTCCAGACAAGGCTCTGATCGGGGAAGGCGGCAAAGACCCTGATGGTTTCATCAATGGCTTGCTGAAACCGGCGGTCGTTGGTTTTCGTGTCGTCGAGATGGCTTGCAGGATAATGCAGCCCGGCAAAGCCGACAACAATCGCCGGTCCGGCGAGGTGGGCCACGCCCACCAGCCATTCGGTCAGCTGGCGGCTGACGGCCAGCGGATTGTCGATGCCGGAAAGGCGCTGTTCCTGCTCGTCATAGAGGCGTTCGAAGTCGTCGCCTGCAATGTCTGCCGCCATGGCGCGCAGCTGCGTGAAGGTAACCAGCTTCGGTTCAGGCGGAGTCGCTCCGGCGCGCTTGCCGACCAGCTTGCCATAGGCTTCGGCCTGTGCGGCGAAGCGTGCAACCGCATCGACGGCGCCGGTGCGCACTTCGTCCTGAAAGCGCTTGAACAGTTCTTCGGCGGTCATGCCGTGATAGAGCCAGTTAAGCGCGATCCAGAAACGTTCCGGTGTCGTCACTTCATAGCCGTCGCGCAGGTCCTTTGCCTCAAGGCAGATGGGCGGTGGGGAAATGTCCTTTTCGTCGCGGTCGGCAAGATCCGCATTACCTTCGAAACGGGTGAGAATGCCTGCGGCCATCGCCTGTGCGCTGACGCCTTCATAAGGGTAGCTGGCATGGGAGCTGCAACCGATGACGAGTGCAAAAGGCAGAAGCTTGCCGATGGTGCCGGCATAGACGGCGCGGCCTTCGCTACCGTCGCCCTGATCGGAGGTCACGTCGAGATTGATGGCAGCCGAAATATCGAGATCGAAGTCGCGGGCAATATCCGGCAGCGCATTGCGCATGGACCGCATGCCGCGGCTTTCGCGTTCTTCATCCGGTGTGACGATCAGGACCAGATTGCCGCTGCGGTCAGGATCGGCAGCAAAGCGTTCAAGGCAGGCAATGCCGGCGGCGATGCCGCTCTTCATATCGAGCAGGCCACGACCCGGGAGGAAGTCGCCGCTGAGGAGGTCTTCCAGCGCGCGCTCTTCCTGCTGCGAGCGTGAGCGCTTGCCAAGGTCCTTGATCAGCGCCTCTTTCAGATCAATGCTATCGCAGGAGAGCGATTTCAACTCGTGATAATTGTCGGTCGCGACCGTGTCGAAGTGACCGGCAAGCACCACCGTATCACGACCCTTGCCGCGAACGAGCGCCACCACATTGTGGGTCAGCGGATCGCCATGGCTGGCAACCGTGCGGATATTCGCCGGGTTCTGCTGGAAATAGGGTATTTCCTTCAGCAGTTCGACAAAACGGCCGGAGAATTCCGCTTCGCCGGGCGTACCGGTTTCGCTGCGCCAGCCGACCATGCGAAGAGCCAGCTCTTCGACATGTTTAGCATCGATTTGGTTATGCGCCGTCGTTACGGCGCCTTGCAGGCCGTTTGAACCATTCGCAGTCATTGATCTCGTCTCCGTGGACTAGAGCGCATCCCGAAAAGTCTAAACTGTTTTCGGAAAAGAATGCGCTTCAAAACAAAATTCAGGAGCGCTGTGCGCTCTAGTGCGAAAGATGCTTTCGCAGGAAAGCGCGAGTCCGTTCCTCTTTCGGATTGGACAGCATCTGGTCGGGCGATCCCTGTTCGACCACAACGCCGCCATCCATGAACATCACATGGTCGGATACTTCAGCGGCAAAGCGCATTTCATGGGTCACGATCAGCATGGTCATGTGCTCGCTGGCGAGCTGCTTCATCACCTGATTGACTTCTTCAACCAGCTCTGGATCGAGCGCGGACGTGGCTTCATCGAAGAGCATGACCTTCGGCTGCATGGCGAGGGCGCGTGCAATTGCCACGCGCTGTTTCTGACCGCCCGACAGGCGGGCCGGATAGGCGTCGCCCTTGTCGACAAGCCCGACCTTTGCCAGCAGAGCGTTGGCGCGGTCCAGCGCTTCGGCGCGCGGCAGATGCTTGAGCCGCATTGGTCCGATCATGATGTTTTGCAGCACGGTCAGATGCGGAAACAGGTTAAACTGCTGGAAAACCATCCCCATTTCCTGACGGATATGGTTAATGTGCTTTTCGAAGGCATGGCCCTTGAGCGGCTTGTTGACCTGATTGCCATCGAGCCAGATTTCTCCGCCCGAGGTTTCTTCCAGCATGTTGATCGAGCGCAGAAGCGTACTTTTTCCCGACCCGCTGGGCCCGATGATGGATACGATCTTGCCCCGCGCAACGGTCAGGTCGATGCCCTTGAGAACTTCATGGTCGCCATAGGATTTCCGGATCTGGCGCAATTCGATCATGGGTGTCTGTGTGTTCATCGGATAGCTTCCGCTTTCTTGGCCGCTTTGCTCAATGCCCACTCCATCAGAAGATTGACGGCGTAATAGAGCACGGCGGCGACGAAATAGAATTCGAATGGACGGTAGGTTTCGCTGATGGCGCGCTGCGCATTCAAAACCAGTTCCGTGATGCCGAGGACGGAGAGCACAGCAGTATCCTTGAGCAGGATGATGCTGTTATTGCCTACCTGCGGCAGCGCGGTCAGGATCGCCTGCGGAATGATGAAATAGCGCAGCGACATGCCCCGGCTGAAGCCCAACGAACGGGCCGCTTCCATCTGGCCATTATCCACGGCCTGAAGCGAAGCGCGAAAAATATCGGCATTATAGGCGGCATAATGCATGCCAAGGCCGAAGACGCCGGTCCAGAAGGCCGGAACCATGATGCCGATCTGCGACAGACCATAATAGAGAAGATAGAGCTGGAGCAGCAGCGGCGTTCCCATGAACAGAAACACGATGCCGCGCACCGGCAGGCTGACAACCTTCGGCGCATGCAGCGTCACCAGTGCGATGACGACGCCTAGCACCACGCTAATGACACCGGCGAGGATCGTGATCAGCACCGTCCAGAGCAGGCCGATGAAGAGCAGTTCCAGATAGGAAGGAACGACCGTGAAATCGAGGCTCATGCTTCGGCCCTCCTGTCAGCGTTGAAGAAGGTTTCAAGGCCGCGAACCATCATCGAAATGATCGCTATGATGACGATGTAGGCGATGCCGGCGATCGTGAAGACTTCAAAGGGCTTGTATGTCGAGGTGACGAAACGCTGTGCGGAATAGGTCAGTTCAACCACCCCGATTGTCGAGACAAGCGCGGTGCTCTTGGTCAGGATGATCGTGTTGACGCCGAGCGAACGGATCATCAAGGGTGCTGCCTGCGGCAGAATGAAAAGCCGCATCGTGTTGAAACGTCCGAAGCCAATGCTGCGGGCGGCTTCGTTCTGTCCCTTGTCCACGGCGAGAATGGCGCCGCGTATGCCTTCCGACATATAGGCTCCGATGTTGAAGCCCATGGTGATCACACCGGCCATGAACGGGCTGAATTCCAGACCGAATTGCGGGCCGCCGAAGAAGACCAGAAAAAGCTGCACCAAAAGCGGCGTGCCACGCATGATGCTGACATAGCCTGTGGCGAACCAGCGGAACGGCTTGAAGCGCGAAAAGCGGGCAATGACCAGAACGGTTGCGACGACCAGACCGATCAAAAGCGATACGACGGTCAGCTGGACGGTGACCCAGGCAGACTGAACAATGAAGGGAAAAATCCGCTCGATAAGTGCGATATCCATCCTTCAACCTTTCTTCCCCACGGTGCTCATGGACGTGGTCCACGGAATGGCCAGAGGAACCGTGACGCTTGATCGAGCCGTCTGTCGGCGGTCAGGAAGCGGTCAGTACCAAGGCGTTTTCGGGGATCAAATTCGAAGATGGGTTGTGCGTAACAACCCATCTTCTGGAGAGGGAGATTAGCGGATATCCGCGCCGATCCACTTTTCGGAGATAGTTTTGTAGGTGCCGTCGGCCATCATGTCGTCCAGAGCCTTCTGCATGGCGGCAGCAAGTTCCGGATTGTTCTTGCGCACGGCAATGCCGATGTCGTAGCGCGGCAGCTGGTCATCCTTGACCTGCTTGATCGGCGCGTTGCTCTTGGAAATGGCAACCAGAACCGGCACGTCGTCGGCGACAACTGCATCGATACGGCCCGAACCGAGGTCAAGCAGCATTTCCGGCAGGCCCTTATAGGTACGCACGTCGTATTTGCCTTGCTCGCGGACCCACTTTTCAGAGGTTTCGCCAAGCGTCACGCCGATGGTCTTGCCTTCAAATTCCTTAAGCGAGGTGGCAGCGTCGTCCTTGCGGACGAACAGCGCCAGACCCGAACGGTAGTAAGGGCCGACAAAGGCAATGGCCTTCTTGCGCTCTTCGGTGATGCCCATCGAGCCGACGATGGTGTCGTAGCGGCCGGTGACCAGACCGGCGATAATGCCATCCCATGCGGTGGTGACGATTTCCGGCTCGACCTTCAGGCGGTGCGCGATTTCAGAGCCGACATCGACGTCGAAACCGACGACCTTGTTGGATTCATCCACAAAGCTGAAGGGAGGGAAAACGCCGGACAGGGCAATGGTCATCTTGCCGGCCTTCTGGATCTTATCCAGATCGTCGGCCTTGGCCGCGGTCATGGAAAAGCTGAGGCCGAGCGCCAGAAGCGCTGTCGAGAAAAATTTCGCGGTATTCATGTAGGTCAGTTCCCCAGTGATAGCCCCGGATATCGGGGCCGTGAAATCGCCGTTTGCACGCGCTTGTTTTCGTGACCTTGTGACCGGTCCAAGCAAAATTTGGCCCGGGATTGTCCGTGTGTTTCCATCGCGTTCGACGTCTGGAAACCACCTGGGCAATCCCCTCGGCGAAAATCAATATCTGCAATCAGATTGACAAAAAAGAACATAAAGTGATTATTTTTATAAATTACTGCCGATATAGGTAGTCTTACTTACTAAAAAGAAAGAGGGAACATGGACGACCTCGACAAGAGATTGATCACGGAACTGCGTATCAATGGCCGCGCATCGGTGCCTCAGCTGGCCGAGCTTCTGGGGGTGGCGCGTGCAACGGCCCAGAAGCGTCTCGACCGCATGGTGGCCAATGGCGACATCAAGGGTTTCACGGTCCGCGTGCGCGACGATATCGGCAAGGACCAGATCCGGGCTTTCATGCTGATCGAGATGTCAGGCTCATCGCTCAAATCGACGATCAGTGCGATCAAGCGTGTGCCGGGTCTGACGGGTCTGTTCAACACCAATGGCATGTGGGATGTGATTGCCGAACTGGAAGTGGCGACGATGTCGGAACTCAACGAGGTGATCTCGACGATCCGTTCGCTTCAGGGCGTCAGCAAAAGCGAGACCAACATCATGCTTGGCCCCGCCTGAGCCCGCTCATTTGCTTTCTGCCAGATCGGCGACCTGATCGGCATAGACCAGATAGCGAAGCGGTCCGGGTGTGACTGCGTCGAACGGGTAGCATGTAGCCAGTACGAGGTGCTTTCCTGTCGCCTGCGGGTCGATCGGCGCTTCATCCCAGCGGGCCACGGTCATATGGGTCGTGCGATAGGTAACAACTTTCCCGTCGCGGCGCGTGATGCGGATCAGGTCGTTCGGCTCGACATTTTTCAGGAAGGCGAAGTGGGTGTCGCGATGCGCGGCATAGACTGCGGTGCCCTGATTTCCAGCCTCGGGCGTATTGTCGAGGTGTCCCGGGCCGAAAGCAAGCGCCTGACCGCTCGCGCCCTTGAGCGCAATCGCGGACGTTTCCAGTCGCGGAACTTCGATCCGCGCCACCGGCCATGTATCAGCCCAGCTCCATGGCTTGACCGGAGCGCCAGTCGCGACACTCTGTGTGAAAGCGCGTTCCAGAAGGAACTGGGCGGCATAGGCCTTGGCGTGGATCCATACACCCTGACCGGCGAGGACCAGACCGCCTGCAATCAGAAGGCAGGCGAGGAGTGTGGAGAGGGAGCGCGCAAGCGCGCCCCCGTTGAAGATGGACTGGCGATTATTCATGGCTGCCTGCCTTTTCACGACGCGTGAACCAGAAGAGAAGTGCACCGACCAGCACAGCCAGCAATCCCTGAAGCATCAGAAGGGTTGCAGGTGTCGCCGTTTGCGGCAGCGGGAGGTTCGGAGAAACCGGCGACGGAGCAGCCTGCGGCTCGGCCTGACGGTTGACGCCGCTCCACTCGGCGGTTTCGCTTTCGGTTGACTGTCCGGCATTCGCATCACGGGTTGCGCCGATACCGAGCAAGGTGCGGTAGTCCCAGCCAGCAGGCAGATGCAGCGGAATATCGGCCTGGGTCAGCGGAATATTGGGGGCGCGTGACGGCGATACATCCACGGCAACAAGACTGGTCAGGCGGGTCACCAGATGATGATCGAGCGCAAGCCGCAGGATACGGGCGTCGGCTGCGTCCTGGCTGATCGAACCGAGCGTAGCTTCAACCTCTGCATCATCAATCTTGCGACGCGCCCAGATCTTGGAAATGCCTTCCGCGTTGCTGGCCTGATCGAGCGGCAGTGTCACGGTCCACGGGTGGTCGCCGATCATGCCGTTGATGGTCACTTCGCCGGTTGCCTTGCCCATGCGGGCAGCAATGACAAGCGGTTCGCCACGATAAAGGTCGGGCAGCAATGTTGGCGTGAGGCTGACATTCTTTTCGGAAAAAGTGGCCCGTATATCGGTGACGGCGGGGTTTTCCAGCTTGTCGAACAGGGCGCGCATGCGCTCGTCGACTTCCGCGGTCGAACCGATATGGGTGAAACTGCCGCGACCAAGTTCCGCGGCGCGGTTCATCAGATAGCTGTTCGGGGCCGAGCCAATGCCGACCATGAAGATGCGCGAGCGTCCACGCCGGGCGGCGATTGTATCGAGAAGCTGCTGTTCGTTGCTCACTTCGCCATCGGTCAGAAACACGATCTGACGCAGGCCCTTGCTCTGGTGGCTGTCATCGAGGGCGGCGTGCAGCGGCGGCAGCATTTCCGTGCCGCCGGAGGCTTCCAGCTGGCCGACAAAGGTGCGCGCGGCGGTGACGTTCTCGCCGGTTGCGGCAACGCTGTCCGGGAAGAACTTGGTCAAAGTGTCGTCAAAGCGGATGACATTGAAATGGTCGTTCGGTTCCAGTCGCGACAGGGCATAGTCGAGGCTGGCTTTGGCCTGCGCCATGGAGGTGCCGCCCATCGAACCCGAATTGTCGATCACGAAGACAATCTCGCGACCGGTCTTTTTGGACGAAGCCAGAACCGGCGGTGTGACATAGGCAAGCACATAGTCATCCTTGCCGACCTGCTCACGAAACAGACCGACGGTTGGCGTATTGCTTGCCGCAGCGCCCCATTCGAGCACGAAGTCGCGGTCGGCAATGGCATCGCCCTGCAAGGTGATCTGGCGCGCCTCGCCATTCAGCCTATCGATCTTGACGGGGTGATAGAGGCTCTTCAGATCATCGACCGGGAAACCGGCATCCAGCTTGATTGCAAGCGTAACCGGATTGGTCCGCGTGCTGTCCGGTCCGGTCAGTGACGTATGGATAGGCGCATCATCGGTGGTCTGCGCGGTGATGGTGGCGGACTGTCCCCAGCCGCCTTTCAGTTCTGCGCGCTGGTCAATGGCTGCCTTGTCCTGCGGATTGTAGCGCGGCGCAACGACCAGCGGCACGCGCAGCGAAAAGCGGTTATCGGCCAGACGAACGGCCTGCTGATATTCGATCTGCACGACGACCTTTTCATGCGGGCCGATATTGGCAACGGCATTTGTGAAGACGTTAGGCCGCTGCTGCTCAACCAATGCGGCTTTTTTGCCCTCGCTGCGGGCCTGCTCGTAAATGGCGCGTGCGGCCTGTTTTTCCTTGATGTCGGCCACGACAACGCGATTGCCGATAATCATTTTCAACGAGTAAACCGCGCTATCTTCGGGCAGTGGAAACACATAGAGCGCTTCAACCCAACCATTGGTGGGGTTTTCGAAAGCCTGGGTAAGACGCGCCCGTGCTGTTGGGCCGCTGACAGTGATGTCCACATCGGTGGCAAGCCGGGGGGCCTCGACATATTGCCCGGCCTGTTCAGTCTGCATCAGCAGGCTGCCCGATTCCACCTCATTCGGCGTCACGAAAGCGGTTGTTTCCGCGCGCGCCTGCAAGGGGTGAAACAAGGCGAAGATCACGGCCAGCACGGGGAGCAGGATCGCGTTCCCGAACCATAGAAGCTGGCAGAAGCGGACGAGAAAATTTCGCCGATCCCTTTGATGTGAAACAGTGATTGCGGTGTGCATGACAAGCTCCCTTCCTCTGTGGAGTAACTGGAGCGATTGTCTGCAAGGCGCTGTTTCCTCGCCAGCGTCAGCTTTGACCTCTTTCGTCCGCATCTTGCCGCAAACCGTCTTGCCGCTGGCGGACATGTGTGGAATTGTGAAAGAAAGTACGCAATCAGGAAAACAGCGCATGGTCCACGGGGACCCTTATCTGTCGGAAAATCAAAGCAGTAGCGTTGCGGCGCGGGTTCGCGAGGAAATCGCACGGCGGCGTATTTCGCGCCAGCGACTCGCGGATGATGCGCGGATCAGCCTTTCAACGCTGGAAAAAGCGCTGTCGGGGCATCGTCCTTTCACGCTTGCCACCATCATCCGGCTTGAACAGGCGATGGGCGTAGCCCTTCGCGAGTCGGTGGGGGCACAGGCGCCGAAGGCTGGTGACGCCACCGAGCGCGCTGTCGCAAACGGCTACGGAAGCGGCCATGCGCCCGAGGAACTGGGGGCCTATTCGCGACCAGCTGTTTCGTGGCTGGAGGGAACCTATCTGACCCTGCGCCCGTCCTTCGGCGATCCCGATGCGATCTTCGCCTATTGCACGGAAATTGTCTGGGACGATGAAGGCACGCGGCTGCGGTTTCGCGAACGTGAGCGCACCGACGCTTCCTTTTCGCAGCACGGTTCAATATCCGTTCCGCATTTGTCAGGGCACATCTATCTCGTGACCAACACATCCGGGCAGTATCGGATGGTGGTTCTGTCCCGCCCCAGCATCACGGGCGAGATGTTCGGCCTGCTGACCACATTACGCGCAGGGCAGGGCGCACAGCTGACGCCGGTTTCGACGCCGCTGGTGCTTCTGCCGCTATCGACCTTTACGGAACCTACTTTCGGGCGTGTCGCCAGAGGCGGCGATCATTACAGTGCTTATTCGGCCATATTGGGCAAAGTGCTGGGTGATAATTACGCTGCCTTTGTCAGCCAAAGCTGACAACACTCTATTCGCTTGAACGCCTCCCCGTCTTGTGCCAGCATTCAGACGGAGGAGGATGGTTATGGTGTCGACACTGTCGCACATCAAGGAGATTGAGCGCGTCGCCATGGGCGGGGCCTCGGATCGCGATCGCCCTGTTATTCAATCCTGGCTGCGCTGCCTCAATGATTATCGGCTTAATCCCGCCCAGACGCAGGAAGCCTATATTGTGCCCGACACATTGCTGCGGGAGCATCGCGAGCAGTCGGAAGAACTCATCCGCATCGGGCGCACCGGCCTCGAAGCGCTGTTCAGGCAAGTCGCCGATCAAAGCTATGTCCTGCTGCTGTCGGATGCGCGTGGCGTCACTGTCGAATTCATGGGCGACCCCACATTCGACAATCAACTGCGCAAGGCGGGTCTCTATCTCGGATCGGAATGGTCGGAAGATCGCGCGGGAACCTGCGCTGTCGGGGCCTGCATGGTTTCCGGCAAGCCTGTCATCATCCACCAGGATGACCATTTCGACGCCTGCCATATCGGCTTGACCTGCACGGCAGCGCCCATTTTCGATACGTTTGGCGATCTTTCGGCGGTGCTCGATATTTCGCAACTGCGCTCGCCGACTGCGAAAACCAGCCAGCAGCTGGCGCTGCATCTGGTTGCCTCGACGGCGCGGCGGATCGAGCTTGCCAATCTGATGACCCGGGCCCGCGAGGATTGGGTTCTGCGTCTGGCGCGCTTGCCGGATTTTCTGGATGTCGATCCCGATGCCGCAATGACGATTGACGGTAACGGCATGATCACCGGCATGACACATGGCGGTTTCGGCGCTGTTGCGCGCGGCATGAATCTCAGTACGGTCTCGACGAGGGACTTCATCGGGAAACCGATCTCCAGCGTCTTCGATATCGATATTGATCAGCTTCCGGCACTGATGCGCGGACGGCCCAATGGTGAGCGTCTGCTCCGCGCGCGCAACGGTCTGGCGCTTTTTGCAAGCGCCATTGCGCCTGTCAGCAGTTTCCGCGCTCCTGCGACCAGCGTCTCCGTGCGATTGCCTGCGGCCTTGCGCCAGTTGAGTTTTGGCGACCCGGCCATGGAGGCACTACAGGCCCGTGCGGCCAAACTGGCGGACCGTCATATCCCCATTCTCATCAAGGGCGAAACCGGCAGCGGCAAGGAATATCTGGCGCGCGCTATTCATGACAGCAACGCCAAACCTGGCCCGTTCATCGCGGTCAATTGTGCGGCAATACCGGAACAGCTGATCGAATCCGAATTATTCGGTTATGTGCCCGGCGCTTTTACCGGTGCCATGCAGAAGGGAAAGACGGGGCTTATCGAGGCGGCCAATGGCGGCACACTGTTTTTGGATGAGATCGGCGACATGCCGCTTGCGCTCCAAAGCCGCCTGCTTCGGGTTCTGTCCGAGAGCGAAATCCAGCCTGTCGGCGCTTTGAAACCGAAGCCGGTCAAGTTCCGGCTTTTGTCGGCATCGCATCGCGATCTGGCTGCGCTGGCTGCCGAAGGGCGTTTTCGCGAAGATCTGCTCTATAGGCTCAATGCCGCGACACTGACTTTGCCGTCGCTGCGCCAGAGGCAGGATTTCGACAATCTCGTCGATTACCTTTTGCGCGGTATCGGCGAAGATGAGGGCGAGACGATCACGCTTGATCGCGCCGCGAGAAAGGTACTGGCGGGCTATGGCTGGCCGGGAAATCTGCGCGAACTCGACAATACGTTGCGTGTTGCAGCCGCAATTGCAACAGATGCAACAATCACCATCGACTGCCTGCCCGAACATTTTCAGGCCGAAATCGCCATGGGAAATGGCCACACGGATCAGCAAGCCCTGCGCCGTGAGCTTGACGCATGCGGCAACAATATTTCCGCGTTGGCGCGAAAACTCGGCGTTAATCGGTCGACGATCCATCGCCGTTTGAAGCAGACGCACTGACGACGCAACAGTTGCAACAGCTGTTGCATCAACCCTGTTGCGTCGGTTCCTTCCACAAATTTATCTTTAAATAAAATGACGACGAAACAATGGCTTAGAACATAAGCCGCAACTGGCACGCGGCTTGCTTTTTCCTCCAGTGACGCAATTGGAGGAGAAATATATGCGTGCGTTGCGCTTTTATGCTGCCAAGGATCTGCGCGTTGAAGACGTGCCGGCGCCAGCCGATCTTTGCGCAGATCAGGTTCTGATTGAAAACCGCTTTTGCGGCATCTGCGGGACCGATCTGCACGAATATGCCTATGGTCCGATTTTCATTCCGACTGAACCGCATCCCTTCACCAAGGCAAGTGGGCCTCAGATTTTGGGCCATGAATTTGGCGGCTTGGTCAAAGCCGTGGGGGCCGATGTTCACCATGTGAAGGTGGGCGACCGCGTGTCCGTGCAGCCGCTCATCATGCCACGGGCTGGCGACTATTTTGCTGATCGCGGGCTTCATCACCTGAGCACGAGTCTGGCGCTCGCTGGCTTGTCTTGGCATTCGGGCGGTATGGCCCAACAGGCCCTGCTCAACAGCTATAATGTACAGCCAATCCCCGACGACCTCAGCGATGAAGAGGCGGCGCTGATCGAGCCAACGGCAGTTGCGGTTTACGCCTGCGACCGTGGCGGCGTGACGGCTGGCAACAGCGTGCTTGTCACTGGCGCTGGTCCCATCGGCATTCTGGTGGCGATGGCTGCTCGGGCTGCGGGCGCGTCGCAGATATTCCTGTCGGATCTCAACGAGACCCGCTTGCAGCTCGCACGCGAAAAGCTGGGTGACATTCGTACCATCAATCCGAAGTCGGAAAATGTTGGCGATGTGGTCCGGGCCGAAACGGAAGGCAATGTCGGCTGCGACGTGGCAATTGAATGCGTTGGCAATGAACATGCTCTGAAGAACTGCACCGATGCCGTTCGCAAGCAGGGCGTGGTGGTGCAGACCGGCCTTCACCCGCATGAAAACCCGCTCAACTGGTTCGATGTCACGTTCAAGGATATCGATATTCGCGGTTCCTGGGCCTATCCCACCCATTACTGGCCGCGTGTCGCAAGGCTGATTGCAAGTGGCCAAATCCCGGCGAAAAAGATCGTTACCAAGACAATCGCGTTGGAGGACGCTGTTGCCGAAGGTTTCGACCGCTTGCTCGATCCGGCGGGTACGCAGCTCAAAATTCTGATCGATCTCAAAAGGTAACGCATTTCGCTGCCGGGCTTGGGAGAGCCCGGCGTCAATATCTAAGGGAGGAAATTGCAATGCTTGAGAAAACACCAAATGTCCGCGTGCAGGCCTTTCTCGACAAGTTCGGCGCAGCACTTGAAGCGGGCCGGATCGATGAAGCGGTTTCGATGTTTGCCGATGATTGCTACTGGCGCGATCTGGTCGCCTTCACCTGGAACATCAAGACTGTGGAGGGTCATGATCAGGTGCGCGATATGCTGCAATCGCAATTGCAGCTTGTGAAGCCGACCAAATGGCTCGTCGCAGCGGGGGAAACGGCGACAGAAGCCGATGGCGTCACCGAAAGCTGGATCTCGTTCGAGACAGAAGTCGCGCGCGGTTACGGTCTCATTCGGCTGAAGGGTGGCAAGATATGGACCCTTCTCACCGCCATGTCGGAACTGAAAGGTCACGAAGAAAAGTCCGGCTTTACCCGCCCGTTAGGCGCGAAGCACGGTCGGGATCTTGGCGCCAAGACTTGGAAGGAAGAGCAGGAGGAGGAAGCCCGCACACTCGGCTATGACAAGCAGCCCTATGTGCTGGTGATCGGCGGCGGGCAGGGCGGTATTGCGCTCGGCGCACGCCTGCGTCAGCTTGGCGTGCCAACGATCATCGTCGAGCGCAACGAACGTCCAGGCGATTCATGGCGCAAGCGCTACAAGTCGCTCTGCCTGCATGATCCGGTCTGGTATGATCATCTGCCCTATATCGACTTCCCGAAAAACTGGCCGGTCTTTGCGCCGAAGGACAAGATTGGCGACTGGCTGGAATTCTACACCAAGGTGATGGAGCTGAATTACTGGACACGCTCCACGGTCAAATCTGCGCAGTGGAACGAGGACAAGAAGGAATGGTCTGTCGTTGTGGACCGGGACGGCGAGGAAGTCATTCTGCGTCCAAAGCAACTGGTCTTCGCAACCGGCATGTCGGGCAAGGCGAATATTCCGAGCGTCAAAGGGCAGGACCGCTTCAAGGGCGAGCAGCAGCATTCGTCCCGCCACCCGGGGCCGGACGGTTACAAAGGCAAGAAGGTCGTTGTCATCGGGTCGAACAATTCGGCGCATGATATTTGCGCAGCGCTTTGCGAAGCGGGTGTGGATGTGACCATGGTGCAGCGCTCATCGACGCATATTGTTCGCTCCGAACCGCTGATGAAGCACGGGCTTGGCGCGCTTTATTCGGAAGAGGCTTTGCAAAACGGTGTCACCACTGCCAAGGCCGACCTGATCTTCGCGTCGCTGCCTTATCGCATCATGCACGAGTTCCAGAAGCCCATCTATGACAAGATCCGCGAGATCGATGCCGATTTCTATGCAGCGCTTGAAAAGGCCGGCTTCCAGCTGGATTTCGGCTCTGACGGTTCGGGCCTGTTCCTCAAATATCTGCGGCGCGGCTCCGGCTATTATATCGATATCGGCGCTTCGCAGCTCATCATCGACGGCAAGATCAAGCTTGCCTCGGGGCAGATTGATGAGATCACCGAAAATTCGGTTCGGATCGCCAACGGGACCGAGCTGCCTGCCGATCTGATCGTCTATGCGACGGGCTATGGTTCGATGAATGGCTGGGTTGCGGATATCATCGATCAGGAGACAGCGGACAAGGTCGGCAAGGTCTGGGGTCTCGGGTCAGAAACGCCCAAGGACCCGGGTCCGTGGGAAGGCGAACAGCGCAATATGTGGAAGCCGACGCAGCAGGAGGCGCTGTGGTTCCACGGCGGCAACCTGCATCAGTCGCGGCATTATTCGCAATATTTGTCGCTGCAACTGAAGGCTCGCATGGAGGGCATTGATACGCCGGTCTATGAATTGCAGGCGGTTCATCACCTGCGTTGAAGCACATCGCAAATTGCCTTGCCCGGTCGGTTGATCGGGCGGGGCTTTGTTCAAACACCGATGGCCCTGTTTGCGGTTGCGCGGATTGCCGCGCTCAGCGCGCGCAGCGCAGCTTTTGCCTGCTGATCGTGAACACTGGTGTAGAGCAGAACATCACGCGATGGCAGCGGGGGCAGACCCGCCTGCGGCCCGATATCGATGGTTCCTGCTGGTGCAACCCGGCGGCCCAACGCCGCGACGGCCAGTCCGGCTGAAGCGGCTGCACCGACCGTCATGACGCCGCCGCCAACGAAGGCCTCCGTCCACGGAATATGCGCTGCGTCAAGCGCATCTGTCGCCATGCTGCGCACATTGCAAGGCGCTGCCTGCGTTGCCAGACGCAAGGGTTCACCCTTGCGATATTCAAAATCGGGCGTGGCCATCCACCCGAAGGTTTCTTCCAGTATTTTCTCGCCATCGCGCCGGGTGTTGTCATGGCGCAGTACAATGGCCGCGTCGAGAAGACCGCGCTCGAAATCTGCGAGCGTATCCCTTGAGGTCGCTATTCGCATTTCCAGCACAAGGCCGGGCTCGGCACTGCCCAGACGCTTCAGCAACAAAGGCAGCTCCGCACCGACGATATGATGACTGATGCCGACGACCAGATGGCGAGGATCGAGGTCGAAACAGGCGATGGCCTCTTCATGCGCTGCCACCAGTGCGCGGGCACGTGGCAAGAAGGCGTCGCCGTCCGCGGAAAGGCGAACGAGCCTTGGCGTGCGCTCCAAAAGCTTGCGTCCGATGCCGTCTTCGAGACGCTTGATCTTCAGACTCACAGCGGCTTGTGTGGTGTTGAGCGCCTCCGCCGCGCGGGTGAAGCTGCGAAGCTCGGCGGTCAGAACGAAGGCGCGGGCGGCCTCGATATCCAGTCCCTTCATGGCTATACCATTTCAATCTGTTATCATTGAAACATCCAATGATATTCTATTCAAATGTTCGGTCGATGGCTACCTTTCTTTGCAGGATGCACGAAATGCAAGGACAAGGGTCATGATCATTGCCAATTACGGCCACCGGCTGCCATCGAACTACGATATCAATCTGATCCGGGAACGGGCGCGCGAGCGCGGGAAACTATGGGATTCCACGCCGAGGTTGCTTTTCAAGGCTTTCCTCCTGCGTGAAAGCGGGGCGCTGGGCGCGACGGCCAATCACTATTCCTCGCTCTATCTCTGGCAGGACGATGCAGGCTTTCGCGATTTTCTCATATCGGGCGCTTACAAGACTGTGACGGACAGCTTTGGACGCGCGGATATTGCGACTGCCTTCGCACTTGATGCTCGTAAGGGTGCGGCACGGGAAGCGCGCTTCCTCCATAAGGAAGAGATTGCCGTTCCGGTCGATAGCGAGCTTACCGATGTGATCGCCGCGGAGATCGAGCGCAATCGTCTGTTGTCCGGGCAGGCGGCAACTGTGGCCTCAGCCGTGGGGCTGGACCCGCTCAGCTGGAAACTGACGCGTGTGCTGGTCTCGTCGGAACGACCAGAACCGACCGGCCAAGGCACTGCCTTCGAAGTTCTGCATTTTGCTCGCCCACTTCTGGAGACATTGCCGGGAGCAGACGTGTGATGAAGAGGCAGAACGATGATGCGGATGCAGTTTCCGCAACGCAGATATTGCTGGCCCATTGCGCGGGCATTCTTGCGACAGCCCTTCTGCTGCTGGCCTTGGCTTTCGCGCTCGTTCCTATCGGTACGGCTCTGATGCCTGTGTGATCCGAACCAGACACCGCTCACATGCACAAAAAATGGCCGGAGCTTGCGCCCCGGCCATTTTCGTTTGGTCTCTCTGCCTGCCTAATTAAGCGGCAAGAGCTTCATCTTCCGAGGTCGGAACTTCGGAAATGGTCTTCAGCACCTGGGAGGCGATCTGGTATGGGCAGCCCTGCGAGTTCGGGCGGCGATCTTCAAGATAGCCCTTATAGCCGTTCTTGACGAAGGAATGCGGAACGCGGATCGAAGCGCCACGATCTGCAACTCCGTAGGAGAACTTGTTCAGCGGAGCCGTTTCGTGCTTGCCGGTCAAGCGCAGATGGTTGTCCGGGCCGTAGACGTCGATGTGGTCCTGCAGGTTCTTGTCGAACTGCGCCATCAGCGCTTCGAAATAGTCCTTGCCGCCAACTTCACGCATGAACTTGGTCGAGAAGTTGCAATGCATGCCCGAGCCGTTCCAGTCGGTGTCGCCCAGCGGCTTGCAATGGAATTCGATGTCGATTTCATACTGTTCGCAGAGGCGAAGCAGAAGGTAGCGCGCCATCCAGATCTGGTCGGCAGCGTTCTTCGAACCCTTGCCGAAAATCTGGAATTCCCACTGGCCCTTGGCCACTTCGGCATTGATGCCTTCGTGGTTGATGCCAGCGGCGAGGCACAGGTCGAGATGTTCTTCAACAATCTTGCGGGCAACCGGGCCGACATTGCTGGAGCCGACGCCACAGTAATATGGACCCTGCGGGGCAGGGAAACCGTGCTCAGGGAAGCCGAGCGGACGGCCATTCTGGTAGAGGAAATATTCCTGTTCGAAGCCGAACCATGCATCGTCGTCTTCGAGAACGGTTGCGCGGCTGTTCGATGCATGCGGCGTGACGCCATCCGGCATCATGACTTCGCACATCACGAGAACGCCATTCGTGCGGGCCGGATCAGGATAGACGGCGACTGGCTTCAGCACGCAATCGGAGCTGCGGCCTTCGGCCTGCATCGTCGACGAACCGTCGAAGCCCCAGAGCGGCAGTTGCTCGAGCGTCGGGAACGCATCGAATTCCTTGACCTGTGTCTTGCCACGCAGGTTCGGTGTCGGAGTGTAACCGTCTAGCCAAATGTACTCGAGCTTATACTTTGTCATCGCCTAGTCTCTTTTATGATGGGTATTGAACCAACACAGTAGGGGCAGCCACCATCAATATGCTCTTCCCTGCTTCTGCCTATTTAAAAGCAAGCGTCATGCCAGTTTCACAAAACATGTGTTTTTCGACGGCGGAAATTTTCTAACCAATTGAAAAAGAACAATTTATATTTTGTCGATTTTCTCGACTTATCAGTCGCGGGCAAAAAGCTGGCATGAAAGTGCATAAGCCTTTAAGGCCCAAGAGGTGGTGATGCTCATAAAATAGGCATTCGGCTAAATAATCGCCATCTCGTGCTAGTGCTTTAAACACAACAAAGGGCGAAGCCGAAGCTCCGCCCTTTGTTGCATCTATTGAGTGCGGCTTTCGCCGTTATGCTTATTAGTTCTGGTAAGACGACGGGGAAGCGTCGCCGAAGCGGTGAGCCGAGCCGTCATGGAAAACCTTGCCAGACTGCTGGATGGCAGCAGGTGCGGTGTAATCGACGCTCTGCGTGGCAACCGGGGTGCGATCATTTGCATAAAGATCGGCAGGTTCGCCAACGGTTGGGTTTTCAGCAAAGGCAGCACCGGCGCTCAGGGCAAGGGCGGCAACAGCAAGAACAATCTTATTCATTTTCCTATCTCCTTCAGGTGCATTCCCGGCAAAGGTTGGGAGTAACTCGCCTCATGGAATGCTGTTTTAAACTCAGGAGCGGCGTTTGTTTCGTCGTTCCGTTGCTTATGAGATAGGCCTAATGATGGGCTGCGCAAAGCCCGCATATGGTTCACATATTGTATTCAGTATGGTGAACAATAGACGGAGATATGCCGTTAAGCGTTCTGATATCGATAAAAAAGCCGATCCGGATTGACAATCCAGATCGGAAAAAGAGGTTGAATCAATCCGTGTAGGACGAGACGTGTCAGAGCGTATTCTTGTGAATGCGCCCGTCCTTCATGATGACCGCCATGGTTTCGGCTGGCTTTTCCAATGCGTGAATGTCTTCAAGCGGGTTGGTGTTCAAAACCAGAATATCGGCAAGTGCGTCTTTCTCAATGACGCCGAGCTTGCCTGGATAGGGGTTGCGCAGGTTGGAAAGGGTGAGGAGTTCCGCATTGCCGGAGGTGGCCATGCGCAGCGCCTCGGCATTCGAATACCACTGGCTGAGATGTGTAAGCATGAAACTCTGCCGTGGCGCCAGCTGGGGTGAAAACAAGATGTCCGATCCCCAGGCGGTTTTGACCCCGTGTTTGCGAATGAGCTCATACATATGCGGCGTCGCGGCAAACAGCTGCTCTGCTCTTTCGGCCGAGGGGCCGCTCAGCGTCCCGGTATCCGCCGCGCTCATGAATGGCTGTGTGCTCAGCCAGACATTCTTGTCGACGAACATCTTTGCGGTTTCATCGTCCATCAAATGCGCATGTTCGATGCAGCCCACGCCAACATTCAGCGAGCGTTGCACCGTGTGCGGCGCATAGGCATGCACGGTCATATATGTGTTCCAGTCGCGCGCCACATCATTGGCAGCACGTATCTCGTTTTCGTCGAAAGTGGACATATCGAGCGGGCTGCGCGGTGATGAAACACCGCCGCCGCCGACCAGCTTGACCTGAGACGCGCCCTGCATCAATTGCTCGCGCACGCGCATCTTGAGGCTGCCTGCATCGTCCACGATAGCTGCACCGCCGATTTTCTCGCCGAGGCTGAGTTCATTTCCGCTGCGGGGAACTTCAAAAGGCATTCTCAGATCGCCATGTCCGCCCGTCGTGGTGATCATTGCGCCGGATGGATAAATGCGTGGACCCGGAATAATGCCGTTATCGATAGCCTGTTTGAATGTGAACACCGGCCCGCCCATGTCGCGAACGGTGGTAAACCCGCGTTCAAGCGTGCGAGCGGCCTCCGCCGTTGATGAGGCGAATATGCCTGCCGGATCGCCGGTCAGCAGGACATTCAAGGGAACGGCTGCATAAAGAGTATGCCAGTGCGCATCGATCAGGCCGGGCATGAGAACGCGACCGCCGCAATCCACCACCTTCGCATCGGCGGGCGGTGCGCTGTTTGTCGCATCCACGGCGATGATCTTGTTGCCCTCGACCAGAATCTGAACGTCGTCCCGCAGGCTGTCAGACTTGCCGTCAAACAGTTTGACCTGTCGGAACAAGGTCTTGTTCGTCGCGCCTGTCGTCTGGGCATAGAGTGTCTTCGGGGTGGCGGCGGCGATTGCCGTGGCTCCAAGGCCTGCCAGGAACGACCGGCGTGAAAAGCTGTCCAGCCGGCGGGAAGCTTGTTGCAAAGCGGGGCTGAAACAGGAGCAACCGGAGCCATGGACGAAGGATTGATATTTTTGTCCCAGCCGAAACATAACAGTTCCTCCCTTGTTACCGGGTTGGTAATTTAAGATAGCATTGAATGCTATTCAGGTGCGTTCAACTTGGCTTTGTTCCAGGTGATGCTTTCGGATTTTCGGATAGATCGCCGGGCGGCTCGTCCGAGAAAAGCGGTTTGTCGTTTGACATCAGCGTGGCGATCCACGCCATTGATGGCGTGGCAGCGCAAAAGACGATGACGGCGATCAGGATGGGGACGCCGATGAAGGCGCCCGCAATGCCCCACATGAAGCTCCAGAAAAAGACCGCAAATATCACCGCGAATGGCGAGATCGAGAGCGTTGCTCCGGCCAGCCGCGGTTCGAGATAGCTGCCGATCACAAACTGGATGACATTGAGGCTGAGAAACACCACGATGGCAAATTGCCAGGAGTCGAACTGCACAATGGCGAACAGCGTCGGCAATGTTGTCGCAAAGAGCGGACCGAGCACGGGGATATAGTTGAAGGAAAAGGCGATTGCGCCCCAAGCGGTCGCCAGTTCCAGCCCGGCGCCAAGCGCAAAAAGCCAGACAATCAGGCCGGTAAGCACGCTGGCAAACGTGCGCACCAGCATATAGCGCCGCAGTTTCGCGCCGATGATGCGGTCGCACAGCAGGATGGTTTTGCCATAGGGCTGGGCATGGGGCGAAGTGAGGCGCTTGTTGAAGTCGTCCACTTCCAGCAGACCCAGCATAAGAAAGATGAAGACGAGAAGCAGGAAGCCGGCAAAACTGTTCAGCCGACCCGCCATGCCCTGCATGAAGCGAACTGCCCACAAAACATCGAACCGGTCGGCCAGCGGTCCGACAAGCGCAATGCCATGCTCCTCCAGCCAGTCAGTCCAGCCGAGATAAATGCTCTGTAACCGGTCAGCATTGACGAAGAACCACTGTCCGAGTTTGCTGACGCCCCAAACCAGCGACGATCCAACGGCGATCATCACGGCCATGGAAACCACGAGGGTTATCAGCAAAGCGAGGCCGCGCGGCATATAGCGTTGCAGGATGGACTGGCATGGCCAGACCATGGCGATGATAAACAGCGCAAAGACAAGCGGCGCGAACACCGACTGCGCCACATACACCAAGGCAAGCACAAGTATGGCCGGTACAATGACGCCGAATGTCCGTGTGCTTTCCGTCATGCGACAAGCACCTCGCCAGGAGTTGGCGCGGTGCTGACGCAAATCCGGTCGGTTAGACAGAGACCTGCCATGACTGGAACTCAGTAGTCGACGGCGTCGCGAATGATCGGGCAGGTCATGCAATGGCCGCCGCCGCGTCCGCGCCCAAGTTCGGCACCGGTGATGGTGATGACCTCAATGCCTTCCTTGCGCAGCAGCGTGTTGGCATAGGTGTTGCGATCATAGGCGAAGACGACGCCGGGGGAAGCGCAGACCAGATTTGCGCCGCTATCCCATTGGGTGCGCTCCCGCATGTAGTCATTGCCGCCGGTTTCAACGATGCGCATTTTCTTCAGGCCCAGCGCATCGCGAACGGTGTCGACAAAACTGCCCTTGTCCTTGTGCAGTTCGACGCCGCCATTGCCATCCGGGCGATAGGAAAAGGCGTCGATCCCGTCGACAATATCCGGATAGATCAGCACGCAATCGCGATCGGCGAAGGTGAAGACCGTATCAAGATGCATTGCGGCGCGCAGTTTCGGCATAGCTGCGACGATAACACGTTCCGCTCCGCCCTTGGCAAACAGTGCTTGTGCGACCTGGCTGATCGCCTGCCGGGAGGTACGTTCGCTCATGCCGATCAGCACATTGCCCTTGCCGATGGGCATGACATCGCCGCCTTCCAGCGTGGCCAGGCCCCAATCCTTGGTCGGGTCGCCCCACCAGACATTGACCTTGCCTACGAAGTCGGGATGGAACTTGTAGATCGAGGATGTCAGGATCGTCTCTTCATGGCGGGCTGGCCAGTAGAGCGAATTGAGCGTCACGCCGCCATAAATCCAGCAGGTGGTGTCGCGTGTGTAGAGCGTGTTGGGCAGCGGCGGCAGCAGATATTCATTGGCCCCGGCGGCATCGCGGATCAGTGCGAGCTGCTCGCCGCCAATCGCCTCGGGAAACTCGGTCGTCGACAGGCCGCCGATCAGTGTTTCCGCCAGTTCGCGGTTGGAGAGACCTTCGAGATAGGAGCGCACTTCATCAATCAGGCCAAGCCCGATCTGGTTCGGTACGATCTGATGGTCGAGAATCCATTTCTTGGCTTCCGGCACAGCCAGCGTTTCGGCGAGCAGATTGTGCATTTCCAGCACTTCGATGCCGCGATCACGCATTTTGGTCATGAAGTCGAAATGGTCGCGCTTGGCATTGTCGACCCACATGACATCATCGAACAGCAGGTCGTCGCAATTACTGGGCGTCAGACGCTGGTGGGCACGCCCCGGCGCACAGACAAGCACCTTGCGCAGTTGACCGACTTCAGAATGTACACCAAGCGGAGTGTCGTTTGTCATGGTGCTTGAACCTCCCTACGCGTGATTATTCGCCGATTGAGTCAATGTGTTATGAGGCCTGTCACCAGACCGTAGAACCCGATCAAACCCGCAAGAACGGTTATGCCGAAGATGACGAGTTCAACCTTGGTGAAGAGCTGTACTTTCTGTTCGCGCCTTGCCCAGAAATAGAGGATCGTGCCCGGTACGAAGAGAACCGCCACCAGCAACACATATTTGAGCCCGGCGGCGACAAACATGAAGATCGTGTAGATGGCCGCGATCCAGGCAAAGGCCTGATCGCGTCCACGTCCGCCCTCGCCGGGTGCGTAACCTTCACCACGACGGGCAACCAGGATGCCGTAACCTGCCACGAGCAGATAGGGTAGAAGCGAGGTCACGCTGGTCATGTCGAGCATGAAGTTGAAGGCATCCCGCGACCAGTAGGTGGAGATGACGAACAGCGAGACGACGATATTGGTCAGCCACAGGGCATTGGCCGGAACGCGGTTGTTGTTTTGCACGGAGAACATTTTCGGCATGTCATCCGATTTTGCAGCCGCAAACAGAACTTCGGCGCAGATCAGCGACCATGCGAGATAAGCGCCAAGAACTGAAACCAGCACGCCGATGGAAATGAACACAGCACCCCAATGGCCAGCCACTGTTTCAAGAACGCTGGCGAGCGATGGTTGCTGGACGGCGGCAATGGCGGATTGCGGCATGACGGCATAGGGCAGCAAGGTGACTGCCACCATGAGGCCCAGCACACCGACAAAACCGAGAATGGTGGCCGTACCGACATCGGAGCGCTTCTTGGCGAAGCGGGAATAAACGCTGGCACCTTCGATACCGATGAACACGAATACGGTGATCAGCATCGTGTCGCGCACCTGCGCGATCAGCGGCTTGGCGGGCATATCCGGGCCACCGAAGAAATTCTCGGCAAACTGATCGTAGTTGAATGCAAAGATCAGCACGAGAATGAAGACGATGATCGGCACGATTTTCGCCACGGTGACGATCGTATTGATGAACGTGGCCTGTTCAACACCGCGCAGGATCATCAGGTGAAACGCCCAGATGCCGATCAGCGACACGACAATGGCAGGAATGCTGCTGCCGTCGCCGAAGAGATCGGGAAAGAAACGTCCGAGCGTGGAGCCGATCAGCACCCAGTAGAACACGTTGCCGAGACAGCTGCCGAGCCAGTAGCCGAAGGCCGACAGGAAACCCATATAGTTGCCGAAACCGGCTTTGGCATAGGCAAAGACACCGGAGTCGATATCGGGTTTCTTCTCGGCCAGTAACTGGAAGACGCGCGCCAGCATATACATGCCGGTACCGGCAATCAGCCAGGCAATGATGGCCCCGAATGGACCGGTCGCCGCGCCAAAACGGCCGGGCAGGTTGAAGATACCCGCGCCGACCATCGATCCCACAACCATGGCAGTGAGCGCGAGAAGCGGAAGTTTTTGATTGTCGCCTGACGCCATAGTCCCCTCTCATTACAAAACGAATAAGAACAAGATACGAAAGCAGTTCTGGGCAGATGATCGAGCAGTCTGATTAGGCTTAGGATCTGCTAATTTGGTGAAAATGGCACCAGAAATGACAAGATATGCGAGGAGAGACGCGAAGAACGGGGTGGTTCCCCCGGTCGAGCGGCTTGACACAGCAGATCGCCAGTCATTTCGGTGTCCGAAGGATGTGGTCCATCCGCTCGCCTACTTCGTCGAAAAGTCTCGAAAATGAACCACATTTCCTTCGCCTTTTCTCCTCGTATTCAAACGAATGGCCTCACACCATTTGCATCAAATTAGCAGGTCCTAAGCCTCGACGGGAGTTAGCTAAGAAATCCCCTGTATATTAGCTAACGAGAAGCTACTGCATGTCAGATGATAAGTAAACTGCCAAGACGTCGACAGCAGACGTCAATAAGGCATATGTTTCAATCCGGTACAGACGCATTTAATTATCAATAGGCGCGGAATAGCGTTCGTCAAGGCCAGTATCGGGAAATAAATCGACTATAAATTCGCGCAGTTTCGCGACGTGCTCTGACCAGCGATTCTAAGGCTTTAACTGTACCAGTTCATGCGTTTGATGGACGCCGGTTAGCGGCGCTCCACCATCTGCGACTTGGCGATGACCTTGACCAGCCAGTCGGCAAAAACGCGCAGGCGGTTACTAAGGTGTCGGTTGGGCGGATAGACCAGATAAATCGGCATCGGTTCGATCTGCCAGTCTTCGAGAACAGGCCGCAACGTGCCTTTTTCCAGATCCTCCTGAACCATGAACAAGGGCGCTTGCGCGACACCCAGACCGGCGCGGACTGCCGCCAGATAGGTGGTCGACTCGTTGGCGGCCACGACATAGCGCCCGTTGATCTCGACTTCCTCCGTGCCGCGCTTGAAATGGAACGGCATTTGCTGGCCGGTCGATGGGCGGAAATAGCCAACCGCATAAGTGTTGCTGGCAAGGTCCGACGGGTGCAGCGGTGTAGAGCATCGATCCAGATATTCAGCGGAGGCGCAGGCGATAAAATGCATGTCGCCGATGCGCCGGGCGATCAGCGACTGATCGGTCAGCTCTCCAATGCGAATGGCGCAATCTACATTCTCCGCTACATAATCAACCGGGCGATCCGAAACGCCAAGGTCGATCTGGATATCGGGATAGCGTTGGTGAAATTCGATCAAGGCCGGAATGACGATCAGATTGGCGACGGCGCTCGCCATTTCCACGCGCAGGCGACCTTTGGGCAAGGTCTGTGCGCTGGAGAGGCTTCCGTCGAGTTCCTGCAGGTCGGCGAGCAGGCGTGCTGCACGCTCATAGTAAAGCGCGCCGTCCGGTGTTACGAGAACACGACGGGTGGTGCGATTGAGGAGTTTTGCGCCAAGATGGGCTTCCAACCCTTGAATAAGATTGCTGATGGTTGCCTTGGGCATGCTGAGTGAAGCGGAGGCGCGCGTGAAGTTTCCGGTTTCGACAACCCGGAGAAAGGCGCGCATGGCCGAGAGTTGGTCCATTGATCAATAACCGTCATTGTTCGAAATTTGGGATAGTGTAACCAATCCATGGGGACTATTCCAGATAATAGACAATGCTAATATCTGACCATGGCGGTTTGCCGCTATACATGAGAGTTAAGAAAGATGTGTGAGAAGTTTACGGTTGAAACAATGCAGGCTGGCGATTGCGCCTGCACGGCACGCATTTATCGCGGCGCCAAATTGCTTTCACCGCCGCCTGTGGTGCTGCATCTCCATGGTGGGGCTTTCTCTGCTGATTGTCCAGATGCCTGCGAGGGTGTCGCCGAAGCTCTTGCTGAAGCGGGGGCGGTGGTCGTCTCGCCGGAATATTCGTCGGCCTGTCTCAACCCGTTCCCGGCGGCGCTTGAGGTGGCCTATGCCATTTTGACTTCGATGCGTGCGCGTTGCCCGGAGTTTGCACACAAGAAGTCCATGCTGTTCGTCGCCGGAGAAGAGGCGGGCGGTAATATTGCTGCCGGTTTGGCGCTTATGGCGCGAGATCAGAATCTGACGGATCTCAAAGGTCAGATATTGCTTTCGCCCATGCTCGACCCCTGCCTTGCAACGGCATCTTTCCGCAAATACTGCCCGGAAAGCGCTGTGCAGACAATGTCGGATGGCTGGCAGCATTATCTGGGGCAGTGCGGCGGGTTTACCCATCCCTATGCCGCGCCTGCGCTGTGTACGCGTCTTGCCGGTCTGGTGCCGACATTGCTCGTCACCAGTGCTGAATGTCCGATGCGTGACGAAACCCAGGCTTATGCCGAGCGGCTGCGTCAGGCAGGCGTCAAGGTTCAGTCCCATGTCCTGCCGGGTCAGGCTGGCTGGATACCGGAAAGCACCGTGGCCGACCGTGAGTGGTCGCCACAGAAAGAAGCTCTTACCGGCCTGTTCTCGGATTTCTTCCGGCGGGCTGGTGCAAAGGCAATACCAGCATAACGTCAGTTCGAAAGTCCTCCCAAGCTTTGTTCTGACGATCAGAATGTAGCCGGCTCTGACCGGCAAGGAGATACAACATGACGTCGATCATTGGACGCCGGGCCCTGTGGGGCGCCGGAGTGAGTATCCTATTGTCTGCAGCTGGCGGTGGCGCCATTCTCTTCGGCGCTCCCCATCTGAAGGCGGACGCAGCGACGGACATGTCTGCGCCGCCGCCCGCAGTGCCCGTTTCGGTCGCCAGGGCGGAGTCGCGCCGCATTTCGACCTGGGAAGAGTTTTCGGGTCGCCTTGAGGCAATCGAGCGCGTGGAAATTCGCCCGCGTGTCGGCGGCGCTATCCTGAAAGCGCATTTCCGTGAAGGTGCGCTGGTCAAGCAGGGCGATCTGCTTGTGACCATCGATCCTGAACCCTATGCGGCAGCGGTTGAAAAAGCCAAGGCGCAGGTTTCCGCCGAGGAGGCGCGCGTGGCGCTGGCCAAGACGGAACTGGATCGCGGACGTCAGCTTGTAACCACCCGTACGCTCGCCCAGAGCGGGCTGGACCAGCGGTCGAGCGCTTTTGACGAAGCGCAGGCAAGCCTGCGTTCAGCCAAGGCGGCACTTCGCTCCGCTGAACTCGACCTCCAATATACCGAAGTGCGCGCGCCGATCTCCGGTCGCGTCGGTCGTCTGGAAGTGACTGCAGGCAATCTGGTTGCCGCCAGCTCTGCTTCGCCGGTGCTCACCACGCTTGTTTCGGTCGATCCGATCTATGCAAGTTTCAGCGCCAATGAAGAGGTTGTCACCAAGGCGCTCGCCAAGCTTGCCGCATCGCCGGGTGGCAGCGCCATCGAACGTATTCCCGTTCAGATCGGCACAGCCGCCGATGATGGCACGCCGATTTCCGGACATATCCAGCTGATCAACAATGAGGTGGATGCCACCACGGGCACGATCCGCGTGCGGGCATCGATCGACAATCCGGATGGCAAGCTCATTCCGGGCCAGTTTGTGCGCATTCGCTTCGGCGAACCGGAACCGGACGAAAAGCTGGTGGTGAGCGACCGCGCCATTGCCTCCGATCAGGACAAGAAATTTGTCTTCGTCGTGGGTGCGGACAACAAGGTCGAATACCGGCAGGTGGTGCTTGGTCGCAATTATGATGGCTTGCGCATTGTCGAAAGCGGCCTGAAGGCTGGCGAAAACATCGTCGTCAACGGCCTGCAACGCATTCGTCCGGGCGTGGTCGTCGCACCGCAGCCCGTAACCGAAACACTTGCCAAGAATTAACTGAAACGGCGCGTCGAACGGCGCGCAGTAAACGCAAAAGCTCAGCCTTGCACTACAATTGCAAATTCGTCAGGCCGTGGCGAAAAGAGTGATTTTCGAGTACCGGAGCGGAGCGTACTTAAAGGTACGTGAGCACCGGAACGCAGACAAATTGCTCTTTGCAGCCCGGCATCACGAAGAATGCAACTGTAGTGCTATTCAACCCGCGAGAACGCTTGTCTTCGCGGGCCGGGAGAGTCTTTGCCTTCCCGCTTAAGGGGGATAAAACGATGAACTTCTCACGCTTTTTCGTAGACCGACCGGTCTTCGCTGGCGTTCTTTCGGTTCTGATCTTCGTGGCCGGTCTGATCGGCATGACAGGTCTGCCGATTTCGGAATATCCGGAAGTCGTGCCGCCGCAGATCGTGGTGCGCGCACAATATCCGGGCGCCAACCCTGCCGTGATTTCCGAGACTGTCGCCACACCGCTTGAAGAACAGATCAACGGTGTTGAAGGCATGCTCTATATGCAGAGCCAGGCGACAGCCGATGGCGTCATGACATTGACTGTCACTTTCGCACTCGGCACTGATCCCGATCAGGCACAGCAGCTGGTGCAGAACCGTATTTCGCAGGCCGAACCGCGCTTGCCGGAAGAGGTGCGCACGCTTGGCGTTACCACCGCCAAGAGTTCGCCCGACCTGACGCTCGTCGTTCACCTCATCTCGCCCGATGGCCGATATGACGTGAACTATCTGCGCAACTATGCCGTTTTGAACGTCAAGGACCGCATTGCGCGTATAGCTGGTGTCGGTCAGGTGCAGATATTCGGCGGCGGCGATTACTCCATGCGTGTCTGGATCGACCCGCAAAAGGCTGCCGAGCGTGGACTTTCAGCAAGCGACATCGCAAACGCAATCCGGCAGCAGAATGTTCAGGCCGCCGCTGGCGTGATCGGTGCTTCACCGAATGTGTCCGGTCTTGATCTTCAGCTGTCCGTCAATGCGCAGGGCCGCCTTCAGACACCGGAAGACTTCGCTAATATCGTCGTGAAATCGGGCAGCGAAGGCGAAATCACCCGCCTTGGCGATGTTGCGCGCGTCGAGATGGGTGCTGCCGATTACTCGCTGCGCTCGTTGCTCGACAACAAGCAGGCGGTTGGCATGGGCGTGTTTCAGGCGCCGGGTTCCAATGCTTTGCAGATATCGGAAAATGTGCACGCGGCCATGGCCGATCTGAAGAAGACCATGCCGGAAGGCGTGGATTTCGATATCGTCTATGACACGACTGCATTTGTGAAAGCCTCTATCGAGTCGGTCATACACACCTTGCTCGAAGCCATCGTTTTGGTGGTGATCGTGGTTATCCTGTTTTTGCAGACATGGCGCGCATCGATCATTCCGCTGGTCGCGGTCCCCGTTTCCATCGTGGGTACGTTTGCGGTCATGTATATGTTCGGTTTCTCCATCAATGCGCTCAGCCTGTTCGGTCTGGTGCTGGCCATTGGTATCGTCGTCGACGACGCCATCGTGGTGGTGGAAAATGTCGAGCGTAATATCGAACAGGGACTGTCGCCGGTTGAAGCGACCTATCGCGCCATGCAGGAAGTGTCTGGCCCGATCATCGCGATCGCGCTGGTGCTGGTTGCGGTCTTTGTGCCGCTGGCTTTCATTACCGGCCTTACCGGCCAGTTCTATCGTCAGTTTGCGCTGACCATCGCCATATCGACGGTGATTTCGGCCTTCAACTCGCTGACCCTGTCGCCTGCTCTGGCAGCCCTGTTGCTGCGTGGGCATGATGCGCCGAAGGACCGTCTGACCCGTGTCATGGACAAGGCGTTCGGCTGGTTCTTCCGTGGCTTCAACCGCTTCTTCGGTGCAAGCTCGAATGCCTATGGTCGTGGCGTGGGCGCAATTCTCTCGCGCAAGTCGCTGGTGATGGGCCTCTATGTCGTACTGCTCGGCGTCACCTTCGTTCTGTTCCGTGCGGTGCCAGGCGGTTTCGTTCCGGCACAGGACAAGCAATATCTGATCGGCTTTGCGCAATTGCCGGATGCGGCCACGCTCGACCGCTCGGAAGATGTCATCCGCCGCATGACGGATATCGCGCTCGACCAGCCGGGCGTCGCCAATGCCATTGCCTTCCCGGGCCTTTCGATCAACGGTTTCACCAACTCGTCGAATTCCGGCATTGTTTTCGTCACGCTGAAGCCGTTTGAGGAACGCAAGACGCCGGACCTGTCGGCAGGCGCTATCACCATGCAGCTGAACCAGAAGTTCGGCTCCATTCAGGATGCGTTCATTGCCATGTTCCCGCCGCCGCCTGTGCAGGGTCTGGGTACAACGGGCGGCTTCAAGCTCCAGCTTGAAGATCGCAACGGGCTTGGATTCCGCGCGCTGGACGATGCCACCAAGGCGTTTCTCGCCAAGGCCTATCAGACACCCGAACTGGCCGGTCTCTATTCGAGCTACCAGATCAATGTGCCGCAGCTTTATGCAGATCTGGATCGTGTGAAGGCACGTCAGCTGGGTGTGGCCGTGACCGATGTGTTCGAAACTTTGCAAATCTATCTGGGTTCGCTCTATGTCAACGACTTCAATGCATTCGGACGCACCTACAGCGTGCGCATTCAGGCCGATGCGAATTACCGCAGCCATGCCGAAGATATTGGCAAGCTGAAGGTTCGTTCGCAATCGGGCGAGATGATCCCGCTGTCGGCGCTGATGAAGGTGGAGCAGACCGTGGGTGCGGAACGCGCAATCCGGTACAATGGCTTCCTGTCTGCCGATATCAACGGCAATCCGGCCCCCGGCTTCTCGTCCGGTCAGGCGCAGGCGGCTGTCGAGCGGATCGCGCAGGAAACCTTGCCTCCGGGCATCGCCTTCGAGTGGACTGATCTGACCTACCAGCAGATTCTAGCTGGCAATTCGGGCTTCCTCGTCTTCCCGCTGGCGCTGCTGCTCGTCTATCTGGTGCTGGCCGCGCAGTATGAAAGCCTTGCTCTACCCCTGTCGATCATCATGATTGTTCCGATGGGTATCATGGCTGCGCTCACCGGCGTCTGGCTGACGGGGGGTGACAACAATGTCTTCACCCAGATTGGTTTAATCGTTCTTGTGGGACTATCAGCGAAGAACGCGATCCTGATCGTGGAATTTGCTCGCGAGCTGGAGCTTTCCGGTCGAAGCGTGGTGCAGGCCGCCGTCGAAGCCAGCCGGTTGCGTCTGCGCCCGATCCTGATGACCTCCATGGCCTTCATCATGGGCGTGGTGCCGTTGGTCACATCCACCGGTGCCGGTGCGGAAATGCGCTCGGCAATGGGTATCGCGGTCTTCGCAGGCATGATCGGCGTGACGGCCTTCGGCATCTTCATGACGCCGGTGTTCTATGTGCTGATCCGCAAGCTGAGCGGCGAGCGTCCGCTCAAGCATTCGGGCGCGAAGATCGAAGCACCGCATCTTGTGCCGGGCGAGTGATCTATCTTCCAACAAGACAAAAGGGCCGGAGCAATCCGGCCTTTTTCTATGAGTTATTGGTTGTCGCTGAAGGCGCGGATGATTGCATCTTTCGGACTGCTATTGGCGATCAGCGCCGCCAGCAGAATGCGCGCCTGACCGGGACGAAGTGTACGGGAATGGATCGCACCTGCCGCAGCAAGGTCGTGCCCGCCGCCGCCGCCGCCATAGCCGGGTGTCAGCAAACCTTCCGGGACGCGGCTCGATACGACAACCGGGATGCCCCGTTCGGTGCAAAGCTGGACGGCTTCGACAATTTCCGGCGTCGCATTGCCGGAGCCAAGACCGGCGAGAACAATGCCGCGCGCGCCTGCTGCAACGCTTGCTGCAACATGGACAGCATCGCAGCCGGGATAAACGGCAACCGTATCGATACGGCCATTGTCAAGCGGTGACGGGAGTTTCACGTCGGGCAGCACATCCAGCCTGCGTGTTGAATGAAACGCATCGGCGCTGTCGCTGCTGGCCTTATAGACGCCCCATGCCGGGAGAACCCGCCCGCCAAAAGCGATCAGCACGCCGCGTGCGGCATTACCCGGATCAATGGCAAGCCCCACCGCATCGGCAAGATTGGCAGGGCCATCGGCATGCGGATGATCCGCTGTAAATTGCGCGCCGGTGAAGATGACCGGCTTTGCGAGCCGGTGCTGTAACTGCACCAGAAGCGAGGTCTCTTCCATAGCGTCGGTGCCATGCAGCACGACCACGCCATGGATGTCGGCATTGTTCAGCGCTTCGCCGACTGCATTACTGATAAGCTGCATGTCGGCCAGCGTGAGCAGCGACGAATCCTTCGCCATAAGGTCGATGGGCCGCAGATCGGCATCGATATTCGGCACGAGCGCGAGCAGGTCTTCGCCGGATAATGTCGGCGTGCTCGCACCATCTTCACCGCGTTTGCTTGCAATAGTGCCCCCGGTGGCGATGATGGCCACCATGGGCTTGTTCGGCGCTGTATTCACTTGTCCCCTCACTTGCTCAGAGTGCGTGCGTCTATAGCACGTTCTGCGGCAAGTCGATGGATACGGTCACGCATCAGATACCATCCGATGATGAGCACGGGGATGATGATCAGCAACGAGGCGATGGTCATGGTGCCGACCGGATAATCGAACGCCATCAGAACCAGAACACCAAGCAGAAAAGCCAGCGTGAGGATGCCCGTATAGGGTGCGCCGAACATCCGGAAATCGGGACGCACGATTTCACCACGCCGCGCCAGATACCAGAGCTTCAGCTGGCAGAGAACGATGACGCCCCATGCGGTGATAATGCCAAGCGCGGAGAGATTGAGCGCAATCTCGAAGGCCGCCGAAGGCACGAAGGCATTGAGGACAACGCCGATCACCGTCACGACGGCGGTAACCGCAATGCCGACAAAGGGAACGCCGTTCTTGTTCATCTTGGCCAGAGCCGAAGGCGCGGAACCGGAAATAGCCATCGAGTGCAGAATACGGCCTGTCGAATAGAGGCCCGCATTGAGCGATGAGAGCACGGCCGTCAGCACCACGAGGTTCATGATGATATCCGCCCCCTCGACGCCGATCTTGCCGAAGAAGGTGACGAACGGGCTCTCGCCAGCGGAATAGGCCGTGTAGGGCAGGAGCAGCGAAAGCAGCAGCACCGAGCCGACATAGAAGACCAGCAGGCGGAAGACGACAGTGCGGATTGCGCCGGGCATGACCTTGCGTGGATCTTCCGTTTCGCCAGCCGTGGTGCCGATCAGTTCGATGGAGGCATAGGCGAAGACGACGCCCTGTATGATCACGAAGGCCGGTAATATGCCGTTCGGGAATAAGCCCCCGCTATCGGTGATGATACTGAAACCGGCGGCATGACCGTCTATCGGTGTGCCGGAGACGACGAAATAAATGCCGACCACCAGAAAGGTGACGAGCGACAGAACTTTAACGAGGCTAAACCAGAATTCCAGTTCGCCGAAGACTTTCACCGACATCAGGTTCATTGCAAGCACGATGAGCAAAGCGGTGAGCGCAAACATCCACTGGTCTATCCCCTGCAGCCAGGGAACATAGTGCTTGAAGAAATTCATGTAGAGCGCGACAGCGGTCACGTCGGCCACCGAAGTCATCGCCCAGTTCAGCCAGTACATCCAGCCCGCCGCGAAGGCCAGCTTTTCGCCATAGAACTCACGGGCATAGGAGACGAACGATCCCGAGCTTGGCCGATGCATGATCAGCTCACCCAGTGCGCGTAAAACCAGAAAGGCGAAGAAGCCGCAAAGCGCATAGACGAAAACGAGGGCAGGCCCCGCCTGTGCAAGTCGCCCGCCAGCACCAAGGAAAAGCCCGGTTCCGATCGCTCCCCCAATTGCGATCATCTGGATCTGCCGAGGCTTCAGGGCCTTGTGGTAGCCGCTATCCTCTTCGATGAAGATTTCTCGTTCAACCGGACCGGCTTTTACGGATTCAATCGACATTGCTCCTCCCTGTGAGCGCGTTTCGACGGAGACCATTCGCGGCATGAAACGCCACCTAGGGCGTGCTGCGGGCCATTCAATGGGGAGGGTGATATTGCACCCTATTTGGTGGGTAATCTGTAAAGCTGTATGACAGATTATGGTGCTTTAACGCATATTGAAAATGACCCGTCAAGTCATCGACGAGCTCTGGTTGGCGCTGTGGAAGGAGCTGCGTTTTCTGGCAAACGGAACATCTTTTTGAAAAGAATACGTTAGCTTTCAGCTTTCGCGTGCAGCGATTTCGTGAGCCTCCCAAGATTGTCCCGGTGACAATTATCCACAGGCCGCCCCGCGACGGGTTTCGGCCCGTCACTTGCGCAAAACAGTCGGTTTGAAGAGGGTGTGCTTAAGAGCCGCTGCTGCCCGTGATGGCGTTTACAGCGGTTTTAACCTTGCTCAGATGCAACTCCATGGCGGCGCGGGCGTCAGTTTCGGAACCGGCCTCGATGGCTTCGACAATCCGGCGATGTTCGATATTGGACGCTTCGCGGCGACCTGCCATGAGATTGATGAGCTCGGATTGCTGGATAAGCGCATCGCGGGCATCGGCGACGATCTTGGCAAAGAGCGTGTTGCCGGACGCGACAGCTACGGCGCTGTGAAATTCGGAATCGAGCAACTCCCATTTATGCGGATCGGTCTGGCGGTCCATCTTGTCGCAAAGTCCAAGCAGATGTGCGAGCTGTTCGTCGCTTCGGCGAAGTGCTGCCCAACCTGCCGCCGGAACTTCGATGAAGGGGCGCGCTTCAATCAGATCACGTGCGGAGTAGCCGTCATAGCTGAGTTCGGCTGAGGGCGTTGCGTTCAATATATAGGTGCCGCTGCCGGTCCGCGTCTGAGTGAGGCCGAGGGTTTGCAGCGAGCGCAGCGCCTCACGCACGATGGGGCGGCTCACGCCGAACCGGTCGGCCAGCCGGGTCTCCGAGGGAAGGCGGGTGCCGACCTCTAGGCGACCGGATATGATCGCCGACCGTATGTCGTCGAACACGACTTCGGCGGCGTTTTTCCGATTGATCGGATGCCCTTCCGATAGCCAGTCAGCCAATTCGCTCATGCCCCAGCCTCCATTCATTGCCATGCAGCTGTCAAGGTGCTGACAGCTGCATGGCAAATCATCTGCTAGGCAATTTGAGGGGCATTTTCAATCCCGGCGGGCAAAACGCGCTGCCGCGAGTGATGCGACAAAGGCGATGGCCAGCATGGCGAAGGTAAACTCCGTCACTGCGCTCCAGCCACCGGCAATCCAGAAGATACCGCCTGCGGAACCCGCAATGCTGGAACCGAGATAATAGGCCAGGAGGTAGAGTGAAGACGCATGACCCTTGGTGTGGAGCGCCAGCCTTCCGACCAGAGCGCTGGCGACCGAATGGCTGACGAAAAAGCCGACAGTCAGAAATACGATGCCGACGATGATCAGCGGCAAGGGTGCAAACAGTGTCAGCAGCACACCTGCCGCTTCAATGCCCAAACCGATGGGAAGCACAATGAAGTGGCCAAGCCTGTCGCCCATGCGTCCGGCAATCCATGATGCGGCGATGCCGAACAGATAGACCGAGAAAATGGCGCCGAGCGCCGTCTGGCTCAGACCGTAGGGCGCTGCGACAAGACGAAAGCCGATATAGTTATAGACCGTCACGAATGAACCCATGACGAGGAAGCCGATAGCGAACAGCAGTGGCAGGGCCGGATTGCGGATATGGCCAATCCATGCGCCGAGGTGAAACCGCGCATTCAGTCCCGGACGCGGGGTAAAATTCTGCGAGGAGGGCAGTAGCATCAGAAAGCCGATTGCGGCAGCGAGGCCCAGAAGCCCCATGCCTGCAAGGCCGACGCGCCAGGAGAAAAACTCAGCCAGTGTTCCGGTGATGACGCGTCCCGCCATGCCGCCGAAAGCGTTGCCAGCGATATAGAGGCCCATCGACGCGCCAAGACCGCGCGGGTCGATTTCTTCGGCAAGATAGGTCATGGCGACCGCCGGAACCCCGCCGAGCAGAAGGCCCTGTAATGCGCGCAGCGCCAGCAGCATGTGCCAGTCTGGCACAAGGGCGGCGGCGATGGTGCAAAGCGCAGAGCCGAGCAGGGAGGCAAACATCAGCGAGCGGCGACCGAAGCGTTCGGAAACGATGGCCGCAAAGAAAATAGCGAAGGCCAGAAAGCCGGTGGACACGGAAAGTGACAGGGAGCTTGCTGCGGGCGTGATGTTAAAATCATGCGCGAAGAGCGGCATCAAAGGCTGCACGCAATAGAGAAGCGAGAAGGTTGCAAAGCCCGACAGAAAGAGCGCGACACTGGCATTGCGAAATGCGGGCGTGCCCTTGACCAGATAGTGCGTTTCTTCCGGTACAGCTCCGGATGATGTTGGAGCGGTGACCAGCCGGAGGGTGCTGTCTGGTGTTCTAACGCTATCGAGACTGCGTTCTTGGACGCGGGACATGACTTTGCCTTTTCAAATCCTCCCGAGCCTTGATCTAGTCAAAAGCACATCATTTGTCTAATATATGGAACAGACGATTATGATATGTTTTGGATATACCGATGGAACTGCGCCACCTTAGATATTTCCTTGCTGTCGCCGATGAGGGCAATTTTACGCGCGCGGCGGCAAATCTCGGGATCGGTCAGCCGCCATTGAGCCAGCAGATCCGCGATCTGGAGAATGAGATCGGCGTCGCTCTCTTCCATCGTGTTCCCCACGGTGCGGAGTTGACGGCAGCAGGTACGGCCTTTCGTGAGGAAGCAAAAGCGGCGGTCGCCGCAGCGGAAAAAGCCAGGCTTGCCGCGCAGAGTGCTGCGCGCGGCGAGACAGGGCGTCTGGCCTTGGGCTTCACGGCGTCCTCGGCCTTCAATCCGGTGGTCAGCGGCACTATCCGGCAGTTTCGTGCCCGTTGGCCGGAGGTGCGACTGACACTGACCGAAATGAACACCAGTCTCCTGATGGACAAGCTTGTGCGCGGCGAAGTGGATGCAGCTTTCATCCGCCCCGGTCTGGAAAATCCCAAGGATGTGCGGATGAAGCGCTTGGCCGATGAGCCGATGCTGATCGCCTTGCCGAGCCATCATCCGCTGGCAGCCCATGAGACTTTGCCGGTTTCAGCGCTTGCCAACGAAGCTTTTGTGATGTTTCCGCGCATTGTCGGCCTCAGCCTTTATGACGATGTGGTTGCCGCCTGCCGTGATGCCGGTTTTGAAATGATCGTCGCGCAGGAAGCCCCGCAAATGCCATCGGTCGTCAATCTGGTGGCTGCTGACCTCGGCGTTTCCATCGTGCCAGCCGCGATTGCCCAGATCAGGCTCGCCGGTGTGGCCTACCGACCAATTGAAGGTGAACCGCTTTCAGCGCGCCTGGCGCTCGCCTCCATGAAGAGCAATCACTCCCCGCTGGTCGAGAATCTGATGAGCCTTTTGCCGAATCTTTAGCGGCCAGCTGTCGTAAAGTTGAGTTAAATGATCACAAATCGGTTGATCCGGCCGAATAATGAGAAAATAAACGCCACATAGTTCAAAAACTTGCTAACAGGCGTTAGGGATGGGCGCGTGTTCAGACCTCTTTGAACGTCGCCCCAAAAGTGTAAGCCGGGATTTCGATGAATAGTTTGCTGAAGCGCTTTGCTGCCTATTATGAACCGCACAAGAGCTTGTTTGCGCTTGATTTCTCAAGCGCCGTCGTTGCCGGCCTGCTGGAGCTTGCCTTTCCTGTTGCGGTGACGCTGTTCATCGACCGTCTGTTGCCGACCAATCAGCTGGGGCTGATCGCGCTCGCGGTTGCAGGGCTGTTTCTGATCTATCTCCTTAATGCCGGTTTGCAGGTCATCGTGACCTATTGGGGCCATATGCTCGGGATCAAGATCGAAACCGAGATGCGGCGCAAGGCATTCGACCATTTGCAAAAACTGTCGTTCCGTTTCTTCGATGATCAGAAGACCGGGCATCTGGTCGCCAAGCTCACCAAGGATCTGGAAGAGATCGGGGAAGTGGCCCATCACGGCCCCGAAGATCTGTTCATCGCCGTTATGACGCTGATTGGCGCTTTCGCTTTGATGCTCTGGATTCACGTTCCGCTGGCGCTGATCACGGCGTTGGTCGTCCCGCTGACGGCGATTGTGAGCATCCGCTATGGCAGCCGGATGACCTCGAACTGGCATGCACTTTATGGCCGTGTCGGCGAGTTCAATGCGCGTATCGAGGAAAATGTCGGCGGCATTCGCGTGGTACAGGCCTTCACCAATGAAGACCACGAACGCAAGCTGTTTGCCGAAAGCAATCGTAACTATCTGACCACCAAATTGCGGGCCTACAAGATCATGGCGGCTTCGATGTCGCTGTCTTATCTTTCGATGCGCTTTGTCCAGATTATCGTCATGCTGGCAGGCGCCTGGTTCGTTGTGCGCGGCCAGCTGACGGAAGGCGGTTTCGTCGGCTTCCTGCTGCTCATCGGCGTCTTCTTCCGGCCCATCGAGAAGATCAATTCGATCATCGAAAGCTATCCGAAGGGCATTGCCGGTTTCCAGCGTTATTCGGCCTTTCTCGATACGGAGCCGGATATTGCCGACAGGCCGCAAGCTGTTTCCGTGCAGCGTCTGCATGGTGATATCGAGTATAAAGACGTCAGCTTCGGTTATCGTTCGGAAAAGCCGCTGCTCGCCGATCTGACCCTGTCCATCCGCGCTGGTGAAACGGTCGCCTTTGTCGGTTCATCCGGCGCGGGCAAGACGACGATCTGTTCGCTGCTGCCGCGCTTTTATGACGTGACTGAGGGCGCGATCAGCATCGATGGCATCGATATTCGCGATATGACGCTCAAGTCGCTGCGGTCCAATATCGGTATTGTCAGTCAGGATGTATTCCTGTTTGCGGGAACAATCCGCGACAACATTGCTTATGGCAGGCTGGAGGCATCGGAGCAGGAAATCCTCGAAGCAGCGCGGCGCGCCCGTCTTGATGATGTTATCGCCGCCTTGCCTGCCGGTCTGGATACGGTTGTGGGCGAACGTGGCGTCAAGCTTTCGGGCGGCCAGAAGCAGCGTCTGGCGATTGCGCGTATTTTCCTGAAAAATCCGCCGATCCTGATTCTCGATGAAGCGACCTCGGCGCTGGACACAGAGACCGAACGCGCAATCCAGCAATCGCTTGCCGATCTTTCGCAGGGGCGTACCACGCTGGTCATCGCGCACCGGCTTGCAACCATTGTCAATGCAGATCGGATTGTCGTGGTGGAAGAAGGCCGGATTATCGAACAGGGTGTTCACGATGAACTGGTGGCTCGTTCGGGCGGCCGCTATCAGCAATTGCATGCGGCACAGGTGAACTGACCGTTAGGTGGCAAACAATCTGACGGCGGATTCTCAAAACTGTGACTGTGTCAAAATAGTTTGTTTCAGCTGGCCGCTTTCGGCGGCATAATCGTGCATCTTATCGGTAGGGAGACCGACATGGATGTAACGATTATAACGGGCGCGTCCGACGGTATCGGAGCGGAAACCGCACGCCAGATTGCGCATCGCGATCGCGCAGGGGCTGCTCTTGTTCTGGCTGCGCGTAATGTCGAGAAGCTTGAAAAGCTGGCAACAGAATTGCGGCTTGAGGGCAGCACCGTGCTGGTCGTGCCGACCGATGTTACAGATCGCAATGCCTGCATTGCCTTGATTGAAAAAGCGGCCTCGACTTTTGGCCGGATCGACACGCTGATCGTCAATGCGGGCATGTCGGCCCACGCCAATTTCGCGGAAATCAAACCGGAAGATCTGCACTGGATGCACGATCTTATGGAGTTGAATTACTTCGGCAGCATCTGGCCGATCCATGCCGCACTTCCGCACCTTGCAAAGACCAAAGGACGGATTGGGGTGGTCTCGTCTGTCGCGGGCTTGATCGGCGTGCCGGGGCGCTCGGCCTATAGTGGGACAAAGTTCGCGCTTTCCGGATTTTGCGAAGCACTTCGTTCGGAACTGGAGCCCAGCGGTATTTCCGTGACGATTGTTTATCCGGGCGTTGTGAAGACAGATATTCGCAAGGTCGGTTATGGCGCCAGCGGTGAAGCGCTGGGAACCAGCGGCGTGCGTGAAGACGATATGATGTCTGTGGAAGAAGCGGTGCGTCTCATGCTCGATGGTTTGCAGAGGCGCAAACGCGAGGTATTGATGACGCGGCAAATGCGATTGGGGCGCTGGCTCAAGCTGATCGCGCCGCGAATCGTGGATCGTATGGCGCTCAAGGCTCTGAAGCCCGAATTTCGCCCGAAGCCGATCAAACCAGCGCGATGAAGTCCGGTTATCCACGTTCTTCACAGCCATTACAAAATGGATTGCTGATTTTTCGCTTTTCACCAACTATCCGTTGACGGTCTTTTAACTTCGGCTACTATATATAGTGTTCTAGGTTCTTTCGATTCGATGAGTCGAAAGCTAAGAGGGAATTCGGTGAGTCGCCGCCATGAAGGTTGAGACGAAGCCGAAGCTGCCCCCGCAACTGTAAGCGGTGAGTTCTTGTTGATCACGTCACTGGCGTAAGCTGGGAAGACCGACAAGAGCGCTGACCCGTGAGCCAGGAGACCTGCCTTGAGCAATGAACGTCCACGGGCGGGGTGTCCGGTTGGTGTGCAATCATTGAGGCGAGATGTGCTTCTTGCCGATTGCTACTCCGAATGCCCGCTCACAAGCTTCGGGGTGAAGTCCATGTCTGACACATTGTCTAGTTTGTATTGTTCTCTCAGTTCAGGTCCACCTTTCCAGAGGTGATTTTGCGCGGTTCAGTGGTGTTCAGGCATCGCTGACTGTTCCCCGATTTTGTCCGCCTTAACGCGCATGTTCCATGCGCGAACAATCTCTTATGCGCATCTGTCCCGATGGCTTGTGCCTTTGACAGCTCGCGCCCCATCCAGTGAGGAAGAAATGAACGTCACCGTCTATAGCAAACCCGCTTGCGTCCAGTGCACCGCAACCACCCGTGCCCTCGACCGTCAGGGGATCGATTATCAGGTCATCGACATTTCTGCAGATATGGACGCTTACGATCTCGTCACGGGGCTGGGCTACCGTCAGGTGCCCGTCGTTGTGGCCGGAGAAACCCACTGGGCCGGCTTCCGTCCGGATATGATCAACGGTCTTTCGTGACCGTGGCTCTGTCATGAGCTCGGCAATGGGTCTCCTTGTCTATTTTTCCAGTCGCTCCGAAAACACACATCGTTTCGTCGAGCGGCTTGGAATGCGCGCAAGGCGCATCCCCATCCTGCAAAGGGATGAGGAAGAACCGGGCTCGTTGCAGATAGACGAACCATTCGTGCTCATGACGCCAAGCTATGGCGGCGGCGGAACCAAGGGGGCTGTGCCCAAGCCCGTCATCCGCTTTCTCAACAATGCGGGCAATCGCTCGCTGATCCGCGGCGTGATTGCCGCGGGCAACAGCAATTTCGGCGAAGCTTTCGGCATAGCCGGCAAAATAATCTCTGCCAAATGTCAGGTTCCCTATCTCTATCGCTTCGAGCTTTTGGGAACAGATGAAGACATTGGCAATGTCAGGAACGGGATGGAACGATTTTGGACACGGCAGACACAACCCTGATCCGCGAGCGCGACGCAGAGCCGGTCACGCAGGACGCGCCGCAAGCGGCGGCGTCGAACAGCCCCAAGCCCGTCAAGTCTACCGATGGGCTGGACTATCATGCGCTGAACGCGATGCTCAATCTGTATGACGATGAAGGCAAGATCCAGCTTGATCGTGACCGGCAGGCTGCGCAGCAATATTTCCTTCAGCACGTCAACCAGAACACGGTCTTCTTCCATAATCTGCGGGAGAAGCTCGATTATCTGGTGACCGAAAACTATTACGAACAGGCGGTGCTGGACCAGTACTCCTTCAATTTCGTGCGCGACCTTTTCGATGAGGCCTATGCCAAGAAATTCCGTTTCCCGACATTTCTCGGCGCTTTCAAATATTACACCAGCTACACGCTGAAAACCTTCGACGGAAAGCGCTATCTGGAGCGCTATGAAGATCGTGTCTGCATGGTGGCGCTGGCATTGGCGCGTGGCAGTGAACAGCTTGCGCGCGACCTTGTCGATGAGATTATTTCCGGTCGCTATCAGCCCGCAACACCAACCTTCCTTAATGCTGGCAAGAAACAGCGCGGCGAACTCGTGTCCTGCTTCCTGCTGCGGGTGGAAGACAATATGGAGTCCATCGGACGCTCCATCAATTCCGCATTGCAGCTGTCCAAGCGCGGCGGCGGCGTGGCCTTGAGCCTGACGAATATTCGCGAATCCGGCGCCCCGATCAAGCAGATCCAGAACCAGTCTTCGGGCATCATTCCGGTGATGAAGCTTCTGGAAGATTCATTCTCCTACGCCAATCAGCTTGGTGCGCGACAGGGTGCGGGTGCAGTTTATCTGCATGCGCATCATCCCGATATCATGCGCTTCCTCGACACCAAGCGCGAGAATGCCGACGAAAAAATCCGCATCAAGACTTTGTCGCTGGGTGTGGTGATCCCGGATATCACCTTTGAACTCGCCCGCAACAACGAGGATATGTATCTGTTCTCGCCTTATGACGTGGAGCGGGTCTATGGTCAGCCGCTGACCGAGATTTCCGTCACGGAAAAATACCGCGAAATGGTCGATGATGCGCGCATCCGCAAGCGGAAGATCAATGCGCGTGAGTTCTTCCAGGTATTGGCGGAAATTCAGTTCGAGTCCGGCTATCCCTATATCATGTTCGAGGACACGGTGAACCGCGCCAACCCGATCGACGGGCGCATCACCATGAGCAATCTGTGCTCGGAAATCCTGCAGGTCAGCGAGGCCAGCATCTTTGATGAAGACCTGTCCTATTCGCATCTGGGCAAGGATATTTCGTGCAATCTGGGTTCGCTCAACATCGCAGCCGCGATGGATTCGGCGGATTTTGGAAAGACCATCGAAACCTCCATTCGGGCGCTGACGGCAGTTTCCGATATGAGCCATATTGGCTCGGTGCCGTCTGTTGCGCGCGGCAATGATGAGAGCCACGCCATCGGCCTCGGCCAGATGAACCTGCATGGCTATCTGGCTCGCGAGCGGATTTTCTACGGTTCGGAAGAAGGCGTAGATTTCACGAATATCTATTTCTACACCGTGACTTATCACGCATTGCGTGCTTCGAACCACATTGCCGTCGAAGCGGGTAAGTCGTTCAGCGGTTTTGAGAAGTCCAAATATGCATCGGGTGAATATTTCGACAAATATACCGATCAGCTTTGGGAGCCAGAGACCGAGAAAGTCCGTGAGATTTTCGAAAAGGCGGGCATCGCAATTCCGACGCAGGACGATTGGCGCGATCTGAAAAAGGCGGTGATGGAGGGTGGCCTCTACAACCAGAACCTTCAGGCGGTGCCGCCGACCGGATCGATCTCCTATATCAACCATTCCACCTCTTCGATCCATCCGATTGTGTCCAAGATCGAAATCCGCAAGGAAGGCAAGATCGGTCGCGTCTATTATCCGGCTGCGTTCATGACCAATGATAATCTCGATTATTATCAGGACGCCTATGAGATCGGGCCGGAAAAGATCATCGACACCTATGCGGCTGCTACCCAGCATGTCGATCAGGGCCTGTCCTTGACCTTGTTCTTCCGCGATACGGCCACAACCCGCGACATCAACCGCGCCCAGATCTATGCGTGGAAGAAGGGCATCAAGACGATCTACTACATCCGGCTGCGCCAGATGGCGCTTGAAGGGACGCAGGTGCAAGGCTGCGTTTCCTGCGCCCTGTAAGCCCAAGATGAGATCAGAGGAAATCCAATGAATATGCAATTCAAAACCGGCAAGGGAAAGACTCCCGGTCTCGTGCGCGCCATCAACTGGAACCGCATTGAAGATGACAAGGATCTGGAAGTCTGGAACCGCCTGACGGGCAATTTCTGGCTGCCGGAAAAAGTGCCGCTCTCCAACGATATCCAGTCCTGGGAAACATTGAAGCCGCAGGAAAAGCAGCTGACGATCCGCGTGTTCACGGGCCTGACCCTGCTTGATACGATCCAGAACGCTGTGGGTGCGGTCGAGCTGATGGAAGATGCGGCGACGCCACATGAAGAGGCGGTGCTTTCCAACATCGCCTTCATGGAAGCGGTGCATGCGCGCTCCTATTCCTCGATTTTCTCGACGCTGTGTCTGACACCGGATGTCGATGACGCCTATCGCTGGTCGGAGGAAAACGAATTCCTGCAACGCAAATCCGAACTGATCCTCGAACAGTATCGTGCGGATGATCCTTTCAAGAAAAAGATCGCCAGCGTGTTTCTGGAGAGCTTCCTGTTCTATTCGGGCTTCTATCTGCCGATGTTCTGGTCAAGCCGCGCGAAGCTGACCAATACGGCAGACCTTATTCGGCTAATTATCCGCGATGAAGCCGTGCATGGCTATTATATCGGATACAAGTTCCAGCGTGCACTTGAAGTGCTGGGCGAAGACCGGAAGCAGGAAATCAAGGACTTTGCTTTTGAGCTTCTGCTTGAACTTTACGACAATGAAATCCGCTATACGGAAGCGCTTTATGACGGCGTCGGCCTGACCGAAGACGTCAAGAAGTTCCTGCATTACAACGCCAACAAGGCGCTGATGAATCTCGGTTACGAGGCGCTTTTCCCGGCAGAGGCCTGCAAGGTCAATCCGGCTATCCTGTCGGCACTTTCGCCGAATGCCGACGAAAACCATGACTTCTTCTCCGGTTCGGGCTCTTCCTACGTCATCGGCAAGGCCGTGGCGACGGAGGATGAAGACTGGGAGTTTTAAGTGCCTGATTCATGGTCAATCCGCAGGTGTTTTACGCTGCGGATTGACCATTTCATCTGTCTGTACTGAATATACCGGCATCGAATCTGACCTGAAGGCGGTATCCTCGGATGCTATTACGGGACATGGATTCATACTGACAGGTGAGTTTTATGCCGACCGACGACCGTAAGAAAAGCCGGGTTACGCTTCTTGATGTGGCGCGCCATGCGAATGTTTCGCGCGCCACGGCGTCGCTTGTCATCCGCAAGAGCCCGCTTGTGGGAGCCGCGACGCGGGAGAAGGTCGAGAAGGCGCTGCAAGAACTGGGCTACGTCTATAATATGGGCGCGGCGAGCTTGCGGGCCGACCGCTCGAATACGGTGGGCGTGATTGTCCCGACGCTCGGAAATCCGTTTTATGGCGAGCTGCTGGCGGGCATCGACAGTGTTGTCGGTGAAGCTGGCATGGTTGTTTTGTTGGCCAATAGTCATGAGAATTTTGCCAATCAGAACACGTTGATGCAGCGGATGCGCGAGCATGGCGTCGATGGCGTGATCGTTTCACTGACGGCGGGAACCGAGCCGGAATTTATCGAGCAGATTGCCGATTGGGGACTGCCGGTCGTGCAGGTGCTCCGCCATGTGACCGACAGGATCGACTATGCCGGGGTTGATTATGCGGGCGGCATGCGACAGGCGGTCAATCACCTGTCTGGACTGGGTCACAAGACTATCGCTTTTGCGGTGCATGGCCCGGTGCATTCCGCCTACCGCGAACGCGTCGAGGGCTTCCGCGAAGCCATGCTGCAGAAGGGCCTGGACCCGGAGCTGATCGTCCATCTGCCAAGCACCATGCCGGAAATCGCCAAGGCCGCGCCGCTTCTGTTTCAGCAAGGGTCGGAACCAACAGCGGCAATCTGCTTTAACGATGTGATTGCGCTCGGCCTTTCGGCTGGGCTTTACGATTGCGGGCGAAAAATCGGGGAGGATTTTTCGCTGATCGGCTTTGACGATGTCAACGATGCCGAGGCGACACGTCCGCGCCTGAGTTCTGTCGCGACACGCCCGGTGACAGTCGGCGAAAACGCGGCCAGATTGCTGCTTTCGCGCCTTGCAGAACCGGAAACGGCTGCACAGCGGATCGTCAGTGAGACCTATTTGCAGGTTCGCCAGTCCTGTGGACGCCCTGTGGGCTGACGGTAAATTTGATCATCTAATCGGAATTAATGATTGACGAGAGGGGTTAAACGAATTTAGATCGATCTAAATTGGGCTGATCTTGGAGGAAGACGGCCAATTCGCCGACCGGGAGGATCCAGCATTGTACAATTTCAATTTCGCGCCAGTGTTCGCGTCGATGGACAAGCTGCTTCTCGGCGCCTGGCAAACGATCGAGCTTTCTGTCGCTGCCATGGTGCTCGGGCTGGTCGTTTCCATTGTGTGCGCCTTGGGCAAGACATCCGGCTCCAAGCCGGTGCGCTTTGTCATCGACGCCTATGTGGAGATCATCCGCAACACACCGTTTCTGGTACAGATCTTCTTCATCTTCTTCGGCCTGCCCTCGGCTGGTCTGCGCCTGTCGCCCAATAGCGCGGCACTTCTAGCGCTGGTTGTGAATTTCGGCGCTTACGGCACCGAAATTATCCGCGCAGGCATTGAGTCCATCCATAAGGGGCAGGTGGAAGCGGGCACCGCGCTTGGCCTCTCGCGCCTGCAGGTCTTCCGCTACATCATCATGAAGCCCGCGCTGCGCACGGTCTATCCGTCGCTGACCAGCCAGTTCATCTATCTGATGCTGACATCGAGCGTCGTGTCGGTGATTTCGGCCAATGAACTGGCCGCCGCCGGTAACGATCTCCAGTCGGCGACCTTCGCCAGCTTCGAGGTCTATATCGTCATCACGGTGATGTATCTCATCATGTCCATCGGGTTTTCGGCAGTGTTTTCGCTGATCGAGAAACTGGCGTTCAAATATCCACTGAGCCGATAGGAGCAAGGCCATGATCAGACCTTTCGGCTGGAACGAATTTCTCATTATCGTCTATGCGGCGCAGTGGACCATTGCCCTCTCAGCCATCGCCTTTGTGGGCGGCGGCATTGGCGGCATGATCGTAGCGCTGATGCGCGTCTCGGATAATCGTGTGCTACGCTATATCGCGCTTGGCTTCATCCGCCTGTTTCAGGGCACACCGCTTTTGATGCAGCTTTTCCTCGTGTTCTTCGGGCTGAATATTTTCGGCCTTGGCATCAATCCGTGGATTGCAGCGGCTATCGCCCTGACCCTGCATGCCAGTGCTTTCCTTGGCGAAATCTGGCGCGGCTGTATCGATGCTGTGCCGCCGGGCCAGCGTGAAGCTGCAACTGCGCTTGGCCTGCGTTATTACAACCGTATGCGCTATATCATTCTGCCGCAGGCTGCGCGCATTTCGGTTGCGCCGACGGTCGGCTTCCTTGTGCAGCTTATCAAGGGCACATCGCTTGCCGCCATTATCGGATTTACCGAGCTGACCCGTCAGGGCCAGATCATCAACAATGCAACCTTCAGCCCATTCATGGTCTTCGGCACGGTGGCGGTTGTCTATTTCATTCTGTGCTGGCCGCTCTCGATACTGGCCCGCAATATGGAAAACAAATTTTCTCGCGCGACCGCTCGGTAATCGGGGGCTTTTGTCGAGATTAATATGCCGGCGAGGAGTCCGGTTTAACAATAGGGAAGGGAAAAACATGAATATCACCAGACGCATAGCGATGACGCTGATCGGCGCAGGCGCTCTTGCTACGGCTTTCGCACCTGCCGCATTTGCGCAGACCGTCGAAGGCATCAAGTCAGCCGGAACCGTCAAGATCGGCATGCTGGTCGACTTTCCGCCATTCGGTATCATGAACACCAATAACGAGCCGGACGGCTACGATGCCGATGTGGCAAAGCTGCTCGCCGCCGAGCTAGGTGTGAAGGCGCAGATCGTGCCGGTCACCGGCCCGAACCGCATTCCTTACCTGCAGAGCGGACAGGTTGACCTGCTTGTGGCTTCGCTGGGTATCACCGAAGAACGCGCGAAGAGCGTCGACTTCTCCCAGCCTTATGCCGGTATTTCCATCGGTGTTTTCGGACCGAAGGATGCGGCGGTCGCCAAGCCGGAAGACCTGTCGGGCAAGACCATCGGCGTGGCGCGCGCTTCGACGCAGGATACGGCGGTGACCAAGGTTGCGCCAAAGGATGCGAATATCCGCCGCTTCGATGACGATGCCAGCGCCGTGCAGGCTTTGCTGTCGGGTCAGGTTGATTTGATCGGTCTTTCCAATGTCGTTGCCGCTGAAATCGAGAAGGCAGCGCCTGGACGCTATGAGCAGAAAATCCAGCTCAGCCAGCAGGTGCAGGGCATCGCAGTGCGCAAGGGTTCGACCGAAATGCTCGAATTCGTCAACAAGTTCATCGAGAAGGTGAAGGGCGACGGCGAGTTGAACAAGATCCACGAAAAGTGGCTCGGTTCTCCGCTGCCGGATTTCGTTTCCAAGGCGAAGTAAGTCTTTGACAGACGCCATGCCCGGTATTGGCCGGGCATGACGGCAAACGCCGCATCCGGCGATCACGTTCAGCAAAGCGAGTTCTCGACATGAATAAGACGGCTCAGAACACGGCTCACGGGGCATCGCAGGACTCCGGTACTGCGGTGCTGATGGAAGGCGTCAACAAGTGGTATGGCACCTATCATGCGCTCAGAAATATTGAACTGACTGTGGCGCGCGGCGAGCGCATTGTTATTTGCGGCCCGTCCGGTTCCGGAAAATCCACGCTGATCCGATGCATCAACCAGCTTGAAACCATTCAGGAAGGGCGCATCGTCGTCGATGGTCTTGACCTGACGGCGGGCGGCAAGAATGTGGACATTATCCGGCAGGAAACCGGCATGGTGTTCCAGCAGTTCAATCTTTTTCCGCATATGACCGTTCTGGAAAACTGCACGCTTGCACCGAGGAAAGTGCGCGGCGTTGCCAAAGCGGAAGCCGAAAAGACGGCGCGCAAATTTCTTGAGCGCGTGCGCATTCCGGAGCAGGCGGACAAATATCCGGCGCAGCTTTCAGGCGGCCAGCAGCAGCGCGTGGCGATTGCGCGCGCATTGTGTATGAACCCCAAGATCATGCTTTTCGATGAGCCGACTTCGGCGCTCGATCCGGAAATGGTCAAGGAAGTTCTGGACACCATGATTGATCTCGCCAAGGAGGGCATGACCATGCTCTGCGTCACCCATGAAATGGGCTTTGCGCTACAGGTCGCCGACCGGGTTATTTTCATGGATCAGGGACAGATCCTCGAAATGGCGGAGCCGGAAGAGTTTTTCGGCAATCCGAAGCATGAGCGGACAAGGGCCTTTATCGGTCAGATTTCCTGACCGCTCGCATCGTTTGTTCTGACGCATATCGCAAAGGCTAAATCCCACCTTTCGCGATGTGTTTCCCCCAATCTGGAACTGGAGTTTGACGTGACGAAGGAAATTCTGCTCGTGGAGCCGATGATGTCCGCTATCGAGGAGCGTCTCGATGCGGGCTATAAGGTGCACCGGCTTTACAAGGCGGACGAAAAGGCTGCTATCGATGCGGCTTTGGGCTCGATCCGCGCGGTCGTGACCGGTGGCGGTTCGGGCCTTTCCAATGAATGGATCGAGCGTCTGCCGTCGCTTGGCCTGATCGCCATCAATGGCGTCGGGACGGACAAGGTCGATCTCCCTTTTGCCCGTAGCCGCAATGTACATGTGAGCACGACGCCCGGCGTTCTGACCGATGATGTTGCCGATACCGGTATTGCCCTGATGCTGGCGCTGCTGCGTCATGTGGCGCTTGGCGACAGCTTTGTACGTGAAGGAAAATGGGCCGAGCGGCAGGCTTTTCCTCTGGGCATCAGCCCCAAGGGTAAGCGCATCGGCGTTCTCGGCCTTGGCCAGATCGGCAAGTCGCTGGCAAAGCGCGCCGAGGCTTTCGGCATGGAAGTGCATTACTGGAACCGCTCGCCAGTGGCAGACAAGAACTGGGTGGCTCATGCATCGCCGGTCGAACTGGCTGAAAACTGCGATGTGCTGGCGGTTTGCGTGGCAGCCAATGCCTCCACGGCGAATATCGTCAATGCAGACGTGCTGACGGCGCTTGGCAACAAGGGCTATCTCGTCAATGTCGCGCGCGGCACGGTGGTCGATGAAGATGCACTTTTGGCCGCACTCAATGATGGTGTCATTGCCGGTGCCGGTCTTGATGTCTTCGTCAACGAGCCGACGATCCGTGAAGAATTCTTCACAGCTCCCAACACGGTTTTGATGCCGCATCAGGGCAGTGCAACTGTCGAAACGCGCATCGGCATGGGTGAACTGGTGCTTGCCAATCTGCAGGCCTATTTCGCAGGCGATGTTCCGCCCACCAAGGTAAATTGAGTTTTGCGATGATTGTCAGACAGGCTTTCTTCGAAGGTGAAATTCATGCCGGGCGCGAAGATGCGTTCAAGGCTTATGTCGCGGAAACCCTGATGCCGATGTGGCTTCAGTTTCCGGGCATCCGGGATGTGCGCGTTCTTTATGCCGTAGAACGCGACGAGGGCGCACCCTCCTATCCGATGGTGTTGTGGACGGTTTATGATGGCCGACAAGCGCTGGCCGAGGCGCTGGAGTCACCCATCCGCTACGAAAGCCGGGAGGCCACGAAAGGCCTCCTCGCAATGTTCGACGGCCACATTCATCACCACGTTTTCGACCTCGCTCTCGTGGGTGAAATTGCCGCTTGATGAGCGGCGTTCGGCCAGCGTTTCAGCGCTGGCCGACTGAGTCTTTCTCAGCTTTTTGAAATTTGTCCGACCGGTCAAATTTGCAGTTTCGAGCCATTATTTAAGTACATGATCATGTAATCACATAAATGTGATTGTCCTGCGCGTGGCGGGCCCGATGTCGCCTGTTTCTGGTATTTTAGGGGCAATTTTTTCGCAGAAAGGGCTGCTTCAGGGCACCGGATTCCCTCATGTTTTGCACAGCTAGGGTACAAGTTATTTGAACTGTTCTAGTCTGGTGTGTATCGAGCGCTATGTTTTTCTCAATCGTGCAATGCGGTTTCATTTCAGAAAAGCATCCCTCCGTCTTACCCACCTAACAGGCAGGAAACGACAATGACTGACCTCCCCGGATATCCGAGTCGTCGCAGTTTTCTGAAAGCCTCCGCAGTAAGCGTCATGCTTTCAGGACTGGCTGTTTCAGCGCAGGCCGAACCGAAGACGCCACCGGTTTCGCTCGAAGACTATGAACGTCAATATTTTACCGATCTTGAATGGACATTTATCCTCGCCGCGACGGCAAGGCTGATCCCCTCGGATGGTGATGGCCCCGGCGCCATCGAAACCCGCGTCCCTGTGTTTATCGATCTCCAGCTTGCCGGCGATTATGGCCGCGCTGATGACTGGTACATGGTTGGCCCGCATGATGCGTCGGCCGATCCGACACGCGGCTGGCAGACCCCGCTCAACCCGGCGCAGATTTATCGCCAGGCTATCCCGGCCTTCAACGGCTGGTGCGAACAGAAATATAGCGCCGCTTTTGCCGCTCTCACGCCTGAACAGCAGGACGAAGCGCTGACTGCGCTTCAAAAGGGCGAAGTCGGTTTGCAGCCGGAATTGCGCGAGTTCTTCGGCATTCTGCTCCAGAACACCAAGGAAGGCTATTTCGCCGACCCGATGTATGGCGGCAATCACGGCATGCAGGCCTGGACCTATATTGGCTTCCCCGGCGCGCGCGGCAGCTACAAGGAGTGGGTTGAGCGCTACAATGTCGCTTACCCGCTGGGTCCGGTTTCGATCAAGGGCGAAAGGGCTTAACCATGGCACGTCAGGAAAAGAAGAAAGACGTGGTCATTGTCGGCCTCGGCTGGACTGGCTCTATTCTGGCAATGGAACTGGCGCAGGAAGGTCTCGACATCGTTGCGCTTGAACGCGGCCATGATCAGAATACCGTGCCGGATTTCAAATATCCGAACATGATCGATGAGCTGAAATATGGCGTGCGTCTCAAGATGATGCAGCGCGCCAGCCAGCAGACCGTTACCGTGCGCCGCAGTGCGGAAGAAAACGCGCTGCCTTACCGCAGCTTTGGCTCGTTTTTGCCGGGTAATGGCGTGGGTGGCGCGGGTACGCACTGGAACGGCCTCAACTGGCGTCCGCAGGCCGAAGAACTGCGCCTGCGTTCCCACGTGCGCGAGCATTGGGGCGAGCAGATCATCCCGGAAGACATGCTTCTTGGCGATTATCCCGTCACCTATGACGAGATGGAACCGTTCTTCGACCGCTTCGAGCGCGTCGCCGGTATTTCCGGCAAGGCGGGCAATCTCAAGGGCAAGATCGTTGAAGGCGGCAACCCGTTTGAGGGCTGGCGTGCGAACGATTATCCAATGCCGCCGATGAAGACGACCTGGGACGGACGCAAGTTCGCCGATGCAGCGCAGGCTGCGGGTTACCACCCGTTCCCGTCGCCGGGCGGCATTGCCTCGACCGCCTATGTCAATGAATATGGCATGCAGATGGGACCGTGTAATCACTGCGGTTTCTGCGAGCGCTTTGGCTGCTACCAGTATTCGAAGTCGTCACCGCAAACCACGATCCTCGATGCGCTGAAGCGGATGCCGAACTTCTCCTATCGCACGGAATCGGAAGTGCTGCGTGTTGAATTGGCTCCGGACGGCAAGACCGCGACCGGCGTGACCTATTTCGACGACAAGACGCAGGAAGAAGTCTTCCAGCCTGCCGATATCGTCATCCTGTCGTCGTTCCAGCTGAACAACGTGCATCTGGCGCTGCTTTCGGGCATTGGACAGCCATACGATCAGGCAACGGGCGAAGGCGTCACCGGACGCAACTTTGCCTACCAGCTGACCGGCGGCGTGACGCTCTTCTTCAAGGATGAGGAGTTCAATCCGTTCATCGGCACCGGCGCCAATGGCATGTGCATTGACGATTTCGGCGTTAACCAGATTGATTTCGGTCGCGAGGGCTTCATCGGCGGCGCTTACTGGCGCACCGGCCAGACCAACGGCCAGCCGATCCGCAGCATGATATTGCCGTCCGGCACGCCGAGCTGGGGTGCTGGCTGGAAAAAGTCGATTGCCGAATGGTATGGCCACTCGATGAACATCGGAACCCATGGTTCCGTCATGTCCTACAAGACCAACCATCTCGATCTCGATCCAACCTACAAGGATCCGCACGGTCGTCCGCTGATGCGCATGACCTTCAACTGGAATCCGAATGATATCCGGATGACCCAGTTCATGAAGACCAAGGCGGAAGCGCTGGCCAAGACGATGAACCCGGACCTGATCCAGTCGTCCTTCAAGAAGGAAGGCGCTCAGTTCGACGTTCGTCCTTACCAGACGACCCATACGACCGGCGGACACATCATGTCGGAAAATGCGCGTGAGGGCGTGGTCAATCGCTTCTCGCAGGCATGGGACAAGCATAATGTGTTCATGCTTGGCGCAGGTAACTTTGTGCAAAACACCCAGTACAACCCGACCGGCTTGCTCGGCGGCCTTGCCTACTGGACGGCACATGCGATCCGCTCGCAGTATCTTTCCAATCCGCGTCCGCTGGTTTGAGGAGAACGGTGATGAAAACTTTTCTTCGCATAATCGGTGTTCTCATCGTTCTCGGTATCGTGGCCTTGCTGGCTTTCCTGTTCGTTCCGGTGCTGCTTACAAAGCCGACGAAGGAACTGGCCGCCGACTGGAAGCCCGCCAAGGGTCAGGGCGAATATGTCATGTATGCGTCCGACTGCATGGCCTGCCATACGGCGGATGGCGGCAAGCCATTTGCGGGCGGTCGCGCCATTGCAAGCCCGATGGGTCAAATCTGGACAACCAATATAACCCCCGACAAGGAAACCGGCATCGGAAACTGGTCACTCGATCAGTTCCGCGCTGCGCTCTATGACGGCATCCGCGCCGATGGCGCGCATCTTTATCCGGCCATGCCTTACGAAAACTATCGCAAGCTGACCGAAGAAGATGTGCGTGCGCTCTACGACTACTTCATGCACGATGTGCAGCCGGTGAAGAATGAAGTTCAGCAGACCGAACTCGGCTTCCCGTTCAATCTGCGCTTTGGCATTCGCGCCTGGAACTGGCTCGCGCTGACCCATAAGGCGGGCTTTACGCCAGCGGGCAAGAACGAGGTTCAGGAACGCGGCCAGTATCTGGTCGAAGGTCCGGCGCATTGTGCGGCCTGCCATAGCCCGCGCACCAGCTTCATGGCGCAGGAGGGTGTTAGCGCTGGCGACAAGAACTTCCTGACCGGCGGCGTTGTCGACGGCTGGAATGCACCTTCGCTGCGTGGCCCGCAATCGGCTCCCCAGAAATGGTCCGTCGAGGAAATGGCTGCCTATCTCGCAACAGGTCGTAATGCTCACTCGACCGCAAACGGCGAAATGGGTCTGGCGGTCGAGCAATCGTTCCAGCATCTGACGGATGCCGATACGCTGGCGATTGCGGCCTTCCTCAAGGGCATTGATGGTGCAGCTGTCGAAGTTCCGCAGAGCTTTGCGGCCAAAGCGCCCACAGTCCTGCCTGCAGCCCCTGCCGGTGCTGCTGGCGAAGCAACTGCGAAGATGCTGACGGATGCGTCACCGGATATGCCGGTGGGTGCGCGTCTTTATCTTGACAACTGCGCCGCCTGTCACTTCGTGACCGGCAAGGGTGCGCCGGGAATTTTCCCGGAACTGGCTGACAATGATCTGGTGACGGGTTCGGAAGTGAAGCCGCTAGTCTCCATCATTCTGCATGGCGCGGAAGTACCGTCGACGGCAAAGCGTCCGATGCGTCTTGTGATGCAGGGCTATGCCGATCGCCTGTCGGATCAGGAAGTGGCGGACCTAGCTTCGTTCGTTCGCTCCGCATGGGGCAACAAGGCTGGCGCGGTTTCGGCTGGTGATGTTGCTGCGGTTCGCAAGAGCCAGACTGCGCACTGATCGGTACTAGTGGTCTGATTCCAACATTTGCCTCCCTCGGTTCAAGCGCTGAGCAAATGTTGGAATCATAAAGACCACTAGCATTTGAAGAACAAAGGCGGCGGGTTGAAAGCTCCGCCGCCTTTTGTTTAAGCCTGAGCCGCCCGGCTGCGGTGAACATGTTCGATCAGCACACGAAGCTTGGGCGCGATGTTTTTGCGGGTCGGATAGTAGAGATAAAAACCAGCGAAATACGGGCAGTAATCTTCGAGAATGGGGATCAGTTCGCCGCGTTCGATCCACGGCCGGAAGCTTTCTTCCATGCCGAATGCAATGCCAGCACCTGAAACGGCCAGCTTGATCATCAGTTCCATGTCGTTGGTGGTGACAGTTGGCGGCACCGCGACGCTGAACTCTTTACCGTTTTCGGCAAATTCCCAGCGATAGGGCGATGATTTCGGAAAGGGACGCCAGCCGACGCAGAAATGCGATGTCAGTTCCGCCGGGTGTCCGGGGATCCCGCAGCGCTCGGGATAAGACGGCGCACAGACGGCAAGTTGCCGTTCTTCTCCGGCAATCGGGACGGCGATCATATCTTGCGCAATCACTTCGCCCAGTCGCACACCAGCATCATAGCCTTCCGCGACGATATCGAACTCGTCGTCCGTCACCATGATATCCAGTTCGATTTCAGGATACTGCTTCAGGAATGTTGCCAGAAGCGGACCGGATAGGAAGCGCTCTGCGATAGACGATACAGCGAGGCGCAAGCGTCCGCGCGGGCGCTCTTTCAGCGCCTCCGTTCCCTCCAGCGCTGCGGTCATTTCCGCCACGGCTGGCGCGATCTGGCCATAGAGCCTTTCGCCGGCTTCCGTCAGGCTGACACTGCGTGTCGTGCGCAGGATCAGCGCAATGCCAAGACCCTCTTCAAGCTTGCGGATCGTCTGGCTGATTGCAGAACGCGTCACCCCTTGCCGCTCGGCAGCAGCCCGAAAACTGCGCTCTTCCGCGACAAGTGCAAAAATGGCGAGCGCATTCAGATCTGGAGTCATTGGTTAGCTTTCCTTTCCAGTCTGTTTAAAACAAGCGTAGTTATCGAAACAATGATTGGCGCTTACAGTCAAGGCATCCTCAATTCTCAATGAAAGGAACAGCCATGGCTGTCGATAAAGTTGTTCTCGTCACCGGCGCATCCAGCGGCATTGGAGCAGACATTGCTCGGGAACTTGCAGCAGCTGGCGCGAAGGTCGCGCTTGGTGCGCGTCGCATCGAGCGTCTCGAAGCGCTGACCGCCGAACTGAACGAAGCAGGCGGAACTGCCTTCGCCCATCCGCTTGATGTCACCGACCGTGACAGCATGAATGCCTTTGCCGATGCGGCGCGCGATTTGTGGGGGCGGGTCGATGTCATCGTCAACAATGCCGGTATCATGCCACTATCGCTGATGGCTTCATTGAAGGTCGAAGAATGGGACCGTATGGTTGATGTGAACATCAAAGGCGTTCTTTATGGCATCGCTGCGGTACTGCCAGAAATGACGGCCCGCGGTTCCGGCCACATCATCAATATTGCCTCGATTGGCGCATTGAGTGTCGCCCCGACAGCCGCGGTTTATTGCGCCACGAAATACGCGGTTCGGGCAATATCCGAAGGGCTGCGGCAGGAAAACAGTGCACTGCGCGTCACCTGCATTCACCCGGGTGTCGTGGAAAGCGATCTTGCGCACACGATCACTGACCCCATCGCAATTGAGGCGATGAAGACCTATCGCGCTATCGCTCTGAAACCCGATGCAATCTCGCGGGCTGTTCGCTTCGCGATTGAGCAACCGGATGATGTGGACGTCAATGAAATCGTCATTCGGCCAACAGCCACCACCTGAGAAGGATGAGGTGATGCCTGCATACTCTCTGCCCATGATCGCCGCGTTTGCATTGGTCGTGAATTTGCTTCTTCTGACCCCCAAAGGCTTCACAATGAACAACCAGTCTGATCTTTCAGCTCCCGCTGACAAGAGCCATCCTTATTCGGGCATGTGGATCACGGGTGATGGTCATGTCCGCCATCATCTTCTCCCCAACGGGCGCTATGACGAGGCGCGCGGCAGTCGTGAGAGCGCCTATCAGGGACGTTATGAAGTTCGCGGTGACTATATCTATTACTGGGACGATACCGGGTTCACTGCTGACGGGCATTTCATCAATAACGTTCTCCATCATGGCGGAATGATTCTCTACCGCCGATAAAGGTGTGCTTAAAAGCGCATATCAAGCGCTTGTCCGACGAAAAAGGGCAGGCGCTTGATGAGTCAATGCTGAGCGGTCCAAGATTTCTTCCAAGAACAGCATCAATCTAATTTATGTAAATTGGAAATATTTTTAGATTATGCAATCTGAAAGGTATTTTATCATCATAGATAGAATTTTTTTTGTTCAAAAATATTTATCGATTATTTCCAAAGAAATTTTCCGTCGGAAACATTCATCTGTAAAAATAAAACTCGTGAATTAGCGTCTTGTAAAATATACATAATTCTATGTGGTTGAAGAATACATTTCTGATTTTGGTGGGTTTCGGTGCGATTCTTGAAAAAAATATTAACCTGCTTATGATAGAGAATCACTAATTAGTAGAATGATTTGACGTGAAGGAATGGGGGGCAAGTGAACCTGGGTGAAAGGTCGGCAATTATTGCCGTCCCGACATATAGGAGGGAATATGGTATACAGAAAGTACGCGTTTCCCGCGCTTGTAGCGAGTTTTTTTCTTTCATCAACATGCGTTATGGCCCAGACGGCCACAACGCAGTTCAACGTACAGATTACAATTACTGCAGCTTGTGTGTTTAATTCTGCAACCAACTTGGACTTTGGTTCCAACGGTGTTTTGGCGGCAAATGTTGATGCCACCAGCACCATCACCGTGCAATGCACGAATTTGACGCCTTACACAATCGGCCTGAGTGCAGGTAACGGCACGGGTGCAACGGTTACGAACCGTTTGATGACCGGTCCGGCAAGCGCCACGGTTGGATATTCGCTTTACACCACAGCGGCTCGCACTGCTGTCTGGGGTAATACTGTTGGAACCAACACGGTTGCCGGCACAGGCAATGGCAACGCGCAGGCCTATACGGTTTACGGGCGTGTGCCGGGCCAGACGACGCCAGCAGTAGGTGTTTATACGGATACGATAACAGCAACGATCAGCTATTAATGTCACGGAGGGTAGAATGCGTGTTCTGACTTTTGCCGCGGCGTTATTTGCGAGCTTGTACCTCATTCCGGCAAATGCGGCTTCGTTGCGCGTATCGCCGGTTATCATCGACCTGAGCGCGCCAACGGCAGCTTCCAACATCCGCATCTGGAACGATGCCAAGCGGCCCATCAATGTTCAGGCCAGAATCTTCCGTTGGAGCCAGAGCAATGGCGTGGATACTTACACGGCAGCAACCGATGTCGTCGTCAGTCCCCCCATATCGCAGCTGAAACCCGGCGGCGAAAACATCGTGCGCGTTGTTCGCACCTCGAAAAGCCCGGTCAAGGCAGAAGAAAGCTACCGGCTGATTGTCGATGAACTTCCTGATAGTGCGCAGCGGCGATCCGGCACGGTCAATCTGGTGATCCGCCATTCCATTCCGGTTTTCTTTTCGCAACCCGGCACGCCGGATGCGAACCCATCATGGAGTGTCCAACGTAAATCGGGCGGTTATCAGGTAACCGTCAGCAACAAGGGGAACAAGCGACTGCGCGTTTCCGATCTTGCATTGCAGGGTGCGGGCGGCCGTGCCGTAGCACAGCAGAAAGGCCTTGTTGGATATGTTCTGGGGCAATCAAGTGCAACTTGGTTCATTCCCGGAACAGGTGGTAGTCGGGGTGGTGGCTCGCTGACGATCTCAGCTCAAAGCGAAGCTGGCCCGATAAATGCGCAAGCGAGCGTCAGGGGCGGTTGATCTTGCGGTTTTGACGATTGCGTTTCTAACGGTCTGCACAGGATGTCTGAAAGCTGCGGCGCAGGAATTGCCACCTACGTCGTCGGGAGCGCTTGTTTCCGACGATGCCCCTCTGGAGTTGCAGCTTGAGGTCTATGTCAATGGCGCATCATCGGCGCTGATCGCTACGTTTCGTCAAACACCGGACGGGTCGCTTCTGATTGAGCCGGATCAGCTCAAGAATGTCGGGATAAAGCCCGCCAAGGAAGCCACGCGGGACGACGGATGGATCGACGTGAACCGGCTCTCCGGGGTCAACGTCACCTATGATGAGGAGAACCAGATTGTCCGTTTTGATGCCGAGGAGAATAAGCGTGCCGCGCGTGTGATTGATGCGCAGTCTGGCGAAGAAGTCGCGTCAGAGGATGAGGAAGATAAGCCCAAGGCCAAGAGCAATTTCGGCGGGCTGGTAAATTACACGATCTATGGCGCCAGCGGCGGCCAGGATTGGTATGACCTGACGGAGTTCGAAGGTGTTTCGGGCCTTATGGAGGGACGCTTGTTTGGCCCCTACGGCGTGTTGTCTTCGTCGCAGGTGATCAGCTCGTCCGATGCCGACAGGTTCGGGTCGACGCGTCTCGATACGAGATGGTCCTATTCGGACCCGGAAACATTGATGACCTATAATGTTGGCGACTTCATTACAGGTGGACTTTCCTGGACGCGGCCAACCCGTCTGGGCGGTGTGCAAATCCGACGCAATTTTTCGCTGCGGCCTGATCTGGTCACCATGCCGATGCCTGAGCTGTCCGGATCGGCTGCGGTGCCGTCAACGGTCGATGTCTATATCGACAATGCGCGTCGCGCGACCAGCTCTGTTGCATCCGGCCCGTTTTCGATCACCAACCTCCCGGTCGTCACCGGCGCAGGCACGGCGCGCATGGTGGTTCGCGACGTTCTGGGCCGTGAGACGGTGACAGAGACGCCCTTTTATGCCTCGGCTGATTTGCTGGCTAAAGGTCTTGCGGATTTCTCCGCTGAAACCGGATTTGCGCGCCGATATTACGGCACGGAATCGAATGATTATGATGACCGTATTGTCGGCAGCAGCACGTTGCGCTACGGCCTCACCAACAATGTGACTTTCGAAGGTCATGTGGAAGGCGCAGAGAATTTCTACAATGCGGGCGTCGGTGGCGTCTTCAATATCGGGCCTTTCGGCGTTGGAACCTTGTCTGGCGCGACCAGCAAATTTGGTGGAGAAACCGGCTACCAGATTGCCGCAAGCGTCGAAGCCGAACTCTGGGATATCAAATTCTACGTGCGCACGCAGCGCACCTTTGGTGACTATAACGATATTGCCTCGGTTACAGCCGATATCGTGGAGACGGGGCTGCCGTCCAACAGCGCCAAGCCTGCCAAAGCCCTCGATCAGGTTTCCGTTTCACTGCCTCCGATTTTCGATGACACAAACCTGAATTTCTCCTACGCGCAGATTGAAACCGCCGATTCCGACAAATCGCGGATCCTCGGCGTCACCGCCACACGGCCCTTCGGTGAAAAGGGCAACATGTTTATGTCCGCCTATACAGACTTCGAGCAGAAAGGCTCGTTCGGCCTGTTTGCCGGGCTGTCGTGGTCGTTCGATCACAATATCACGGCATCGACAAGCATATCGGCTGATGAGAATGGGACGACCGGCTCCGTCGATTTGATGAAATCTGAACAGGCGGAAGTTGGAAGCACCGGCTGGCGGTTGCGCGGCTCTTATGGCCAGAGCGATATCGTTGCCGCCAGCGGAAGTTATCGCGGCCAGATCGGTCGCATTGAAGGTAGCGTTGAGAAGTTCGACGAGAATGTTCGCGCCAGCGCGCAGATTGACGGCGCCGTCGTTCTGGCAGGCGGTGGTGTGTTCCTCTCCAACCGCATCGATGATGCTTTTGGTGTGGTGGATGTAGGCGCGCCGGATGTTGAGGTCGAGTTCGAAAATCGTCCCATGGGCAAGACCAATAAGAGCGGCAAGATGTTGCTGCCCAATCTGCGTTCCTATGACAAGAACGCCATCTCCATTGACCCCAGCAATCTGCCAATTGATGCCACTGTGGGAGAAACCCGACAAGTTGTGAGCCCCAGCGATCGGGGTGGGGCCGTGGTGGACTTCAACGTCAAGGCCGATACGCGCGCAGCCCTTGTCACCCTTCGCGACGAAAGCGGAGCCTATATTGAAGCGGGGTCAACGGCGCAGCTCAATGGCTCTCAGGAATTTATCGTTGGGTATGACGGACAGGTCTATCTGGAAGGTATTGAGAACTCCAATACGCTGATTGTGGTGCAGTCCGAGAAAGGCAGCTGTCAGATATCATTCAACGCACCACGTAACACGACCGAACGGGTTACCATCCCGGACGCTGTATGCAGGAGCACACAATGAGACTTTATCGCATTGTCGCTTTGGCACTGTTCAATATACTGATCTTTCTACCTGGTTTGGCTTATGCCCAGACCTGTTCCTTCAGTGTCACCAATGTCAACTTTGGCACCGTCAATCTTTTGGGGGGAGGTGCAGTTGATACGACAGCGACGTTGAACGTCAATTGTTCCAATACCCTTAACCTCAGCCTTTTCCTTCGCGTGTGTCCCAATATCAATGCGGGAAGTGGCGGCTCAAGCGGCGGTCTCCGCACCATGTTGAGTGGTACCAATTCGCTGACCTATCAGCTTTATTCCGATACGGCTCGCACTGTTCCATGGGGCTCTGTTACCAATACGGCTTTGGGTTCCCCACCACCCATTGATATGACATTGCTGCCGCTTACCAACACGACAGCAACACGCACGATTTATGGACGTATCTTGTCTGGTCAGGCGGCGACGCCGGGCGGTGCTTATCTCTCTACCTTTTCAGGTGCTCAAACCCGCTTCAACTATGTCAGCTATCTGCTTGTAGCGCCCGCCTGTACCGCCGTGACGGAGAATCCGACACAGCCGAGCTTCAATGTGACGGCCAATGTCGATCGAACCTGTACCGTTTCCGCCACGACGATCAATTTTGGCAATCGCGGCGTCCTGACTACCAATGTGGACGCGACCGGTACTCTGTCAGTAAGCTGTACCACCAACTTGCCTTATAGTGTTTCGCTCAACGGTGGTTTGAGTAATGCCACACCGACACAAAGACGGATGACCCTCGGCGCCAATGCCGTCGTCTATGGGCTCTACACCAATACCGCGCGCACAACTCCCTGGGGCAACACAACCGGGCAGATCGTGACTGGCACCGGAACTGGCACCGCGCAAAGCCTGACCGTCTATGGGCGGGTTGCACCGCAGACTACACCACCACCGGGAACCTATTCGGATACGGTGGTGGTGACGGTCAGCTATTAACGCCTCACGACGTCTTTTTCTTGCGTGGCGGCTTTGCGCTATTGAGTGTTATGGCTGCGCGCACAAGAGTCGTCAGAGCATCCGCGTCGATCTCTTCACCTTCGCTAATATCGATGGCCCGGCGCATATTGCCGTCCAGACTTGAGTTGAACAAACCAGTCGGGTCGTCCAGCGATGCGCCCTTGGCAAAAGTCAGTTTGACGACCTGCTTATAGGTCTCGCCGGTGCAGATAATGCCATCACGTTCCCATACGGGTACGCCGCGCCATTTCCATTCCTCAATGATCTCCGGATCGGCTTTCGTGATGATGGCACGAACCTTGGCCAGCGTTTTGCCTCGCCAGTCGTCAAGTGTGGCAATGCGTTCATCGATCAGCTGTGAAGCGGATTTGCTTTCGTTGGTAGTCATCATTTGGCTCACATCTTTTCGCCGGGCAGCTGGCTGGCCTGTTTGACCCAGTCGGTAAATTGCGCTTCGTCCAGCACATCGTTTTCATGGATATGAAAGTAACGTGTATCCTGGCTCTTGGACTCCACGGGCGGCTGCGGCGTCAGGGAGAGGCCGCGAAAAAAGGCGACCTTTATATATTTGGCGAAGCAATGATAGCTCAGAAACCAACCTTGTCCTTCAAGCCCATAGAAAGGCGAATTCCATTTGACCGCCTTGTGGACGTTTGGAACCGATTGTTCGATGAGGAAATCCAGCCGACGTCCCACATCGCTTTTCCAGCCTGGCATGGCCGCGATATAAGCATGGACCGGCGCATTGCCTTCGCCTTTTGGAATTTGCGGGTTGCCGCCGGATAGAAGCACCGGCTTGGATGGTGCCTTTTCGGCCATTTTATTTCCTCCTCCGTACCACCTGGGAGGAATCTTAGAGCATTTTTCGCGAAAATTTGAAACGGATTTGCGTGATGGGTCGCTCTGTGGCCAGTTCGGGCAGCGCTCAGGCGCGCTGTCCCACATATCGTCCGACGGCGACTGGAACGGCCAAGCCCTTCTGGGAGAGTGTGAGGTCTTCCAGCGTTTGCAGAATGACAGGATCGGCGGCAACCGCCTTGCCTGCCTTCGTATCGACATGAAGCAGCATCTGTTCCGCGCTTGCCAGCTCCGTCTCGCCACGCTTCAGCGAATGGATGAGGTGTATGCGCTTTGCATCGAACGACAGAAGCTGTGTCTCGACATGCAACGCGTCGCCGACCTTGGCTTCATCGCGATGCATGATGTGGGTTTCGACAGTGTAATAACTGTGACCACTGTTCAAATAGGCTGCGTCGACACCGATATGCGCAAGAAACTGATCGGTGGTCTGTCCGAAAAGGTCCAGATATCGATGCTCGGTCATATGGCCATTATAGTCGATCCACTCCGGGATCACGCGGGTGTCGAGCAACCGCAATGGACCAGAGCGGGGCGTGGCCTCGTCGTGGGATGTATCGAGCCGCGCGGTATAGTCGTTCAGAAGTGCACCTGCACCCCAGCCTCTGCCTTGCTGTTGCTGGGAAAGGGCGCGAATGATGGCTACCAGATTGGCGTCGCGAATGGCTTCAAGATCGCGGATCGACAGGTTTTCGTTCTGCTCGTCCGACTGGTTGGCAATACGACTGATCAGCGTGTCATCCAGCTCCGGAACATCTGTCAGTTTCGTCCACGGCCATCGCAAGGCGGGACCGAACTGCGCCAGAAAATGCTTCATCCCCGCCGGACCACCCGCGATGCGATAGGTCTGGAACAAGCCCATCTGCGCCCAGCGCAAACCGAACGAATAGCGGATGATATTGTCGATCTGCTCGACCGTTGCGATGCCGTCTTTGACGAGCCAGAGCGCTTCGCGCCACAGGGCTTCCAGCAAGCGGTCGCCGACAAAGGCATCTATTTCTTTTTCGAGAATAACGGCTTCCATACCCGTGTGGCGGTACAGAGCGGCGGCCTTTTCTATGGCCTGCCGGGCGGTCTTTTCCCCCGGTACGAGTTCCACCAGAGGCAGTAGATAGACCGGATTATAGGGATGCGCGATGATCAACCGTTCCGGGTGCTGCAAAGGGGCTTGCAGCTTGCTCGGCAGGAAGCCGGAGGTGGAAGATGCGATCAGCGCATCGCTCGAACAAGACGCCTCGATCTCTTTGAGAACCGCGAGTTTCAGGTCGAGCCTTTCGGGCACGCTTTCCTGAATCAGTATGGCATCGCGCACAGCATCGGCCAGCGAAGGCGCAAAGGAAAGTCTGCCTTCATCCGGCAGACGCTTCGGGGTGAGGGCGGACAGTGCACGCCGGGCATTGTCGAGAATGTGCTCGGTTGTGGCTTTTGCATCGGGCGACGGGTCATAGACGGCGACATCATAGCCGTTGAGAAGAAAACGCGCGGCCCAGCCGCTGCCGATGACGCCGCTGCCGATGCAGGCGATCTTGGGAGGATGGTTGTTCATGGGCATCACCAACGCTTCTTGAGCTTGAGCTTTTCGCGAACTTCAGCGGGCGTGAGTATCTTGGACCCCATATTGACCGCGATGTTTCTGGCGCGTTCCACCAGATCACCATTGGAGGCGAGGACGCCCTTTTCGAGCCAGATATTGTCTTCGAGGCCGACGCGGATATTGCCGCCTGCGAGAACCGCAAGTGCAGCATAAGGCAACTGGTTGCGACCGATGGAAAATGCCGAGAAGACCCAGTTGTCCGGCAGGTTGTGAAGGATGGATACAAGCGTTGCAAGATCGTCCGGTGCGCCCCATGGTATGCCCATGCACAATTGCACCATCACCGGATCGTCAAGCAGGCCTTGCTGTTGCAGCCATTGAGCCAGTGGCAGATGGCCCGTATCGAATATTTCGATTTCCGGGCGCACGCCCAGATGTTGAATCTGCGCTGCCATTGCTTTCAGCATGGCAGGGGTGTTGGTCATCACATAGTCGCCTTCACCGAAATTCATGGTGCCGCAATCAAGCGTGCAGATTTCCGGCAGAAGTGCTGCGATATGCGCCAGGCGCTCGGTCGCGCCCGCCATGTCGGTCTTCGACGCATCCGGCGGCAGCGGTGCTTCGGCAGAACCGAAGACCAGATCGCCGCCGACGCCTGCGGTCAGGTTAAGCACGATATCCACACCCGACGCCCGGATATGGTCGACGACTTCGCGAAACAGTTCGACCTTGCGCGATGGTTCGCCCGTTTCTGGATCGCGCACATGAATATGAGCGATTGCCGCGCCTGCTCTAGCGCTTTCAATCGCCGCGTCCGCAATCTGTCGCGGCGTGATGGGCACCTTGTTGGAGCGGTGTGTGGTGGCGCCAGCGCCGGTAACGGCGGCTGTGATGAAGGTTTCGCGAGCGGGCTGCAAAGGCATGATGATTTCCCTCGATTTTTGTCGAGCTTGACAGGTCGCAGAATGCTGAGATTATCATTTTACGAAATTAGTTTGGCGAAGAGCGAAGCACGTGATCTTTGAACCATCCGATGAACAACTGTCTGTCACCCTGCTGGTTTTGCCGGATTGCTCGCTCATGTCGCTCGCAGCGACGCTCGATCCGATGCGCGGCGCCAACCGCGTGACGGGTCGCTCGCTCTATTCGTGGCGGGTGGTATCTCCGGATGGGAGTGACCCCATCACATCAAGCGGCCTGAAGGTCGGTGCGAATGGAAAATTCGAGGCAACGCCGCAGGATATCCTGATTATCGTCAGCGCTTTTCATGCGCTGGAACACGCGACCCCAAAGCTTCTTGCGCAGTTGCGTCAGGCGGCCAAACAATCTCAACTGGTGATCGGCGTCGAGGCGGGTTCGTGGGTTCTGGCAAAGGCCGGGCTGCTAAATGGCAGAAAAGCCACCACCCATTGGGAGGATCTCGAAGCCTTCTCGCAACGGTTCCCGGATGTGGAGATGCAGTCGGACCGATGGGTGCGCGACGGTACTTTTCTAACCACGGGCGGGGCGGCGCCTGCGCTCGACATGATGCTGGCGCTGATCCGCGCGCGGCACGGTTATTCCATAGCGCTCGATGTTGCGAGCCTTTATGTCTATGACGAGGTGCGGCAGGCTTCGGATGCGCAGCCGCTGGTGTCGCTGGGGCGGCTTTTGAACCGCGAGCCGCGGCTGGCCGATGCCATCAAGATCATGGAAAATCATATAGACCGGCCGATTCCGGTGACGCGGATCGCCAGACGGCTCGGGCTTTCAACGCGCAGTCTTGAAATGTTGTTTGCCAATGTGATCGGGCAATCGCCGGGCAATTATTATCTGTCGCTGCGGCTCAAGGCTGCTCGACGCCTCATCCTCGATACGCATCTTTCAATGGCGGATACGGCGGAGCAGACCGGCTTTTCGTCGATCAGTTCGCTTTCCCGCGCTTTCAAGCGGCATTTCGGACAGGCGCCGAGCAAGTTGCGGCAAAAATAGTTTCGCGGCTTAATAAATATTACAAGCCAAGGCCGGATTTCACTTCGGCGAGCGCTGGCTTGCCGTCGAACGTGTTGAAACCGTCGAGCCATGCGTCGAGCTGCGCCGGGTTCTCCTTGATCCATTTCGTGACGGCATCTTTGGCTTCCATCCCGTCATTGAGGATCATGTTCATCATGGTGCTTTCCATCTCGGTCGTGAACTTCAACTTCGACAGAAAATGCGAGACATTCGGGCAGTCGGCTGCATAGCCCTTTCGGGTCAGCGTCTCGACCGTGGCGGCACCGTCATTGGGACCAAAGAGATTATCGCCATTTTCCAGATAGGTGAGCTTATAGCGAATGTTCATCGGATGTGGGGTCCATGCGAAGAATACCACCGGCTCATCCTTGCGCACGGCGTTTTGCACCTGTGACAGCATGGCCTGTTCGCTCGATTCCGCCAGCTGGAAATCCTTGAGATCGAAATTGTTCTTCTCGATCATCGACTGGATCGTTGCATTGGCACTGCTGCCTGCTTCAATGCCGTAGATTTTTCCGCCGAGCTGGTCCTTGAATTTTGCTATGTCGGCATAAGTCTTGATGCCGAGATCCTTGCCCGTTGCGGCAAGACCGATCTTTGCATTTTCGAGATTGATACCGGCCTGCTCGATCTTCTTTCCTTCGAGATAGGGTTTGCGCGCTTCCTCCTGAAGCGGCATCCAGTTTCCAAGGAAGATATCGATCTGGCCATTTTCCAGCGACTGGAAGGTCACCGGTACTGAGAGGATTGTCGTCTGGGGCTGGTATCCAGCCTTTTCAAGCAAAAGCGATGCGAGCGCCGTGGTCGCGGTGATATCGGTCCAGCCGACATCCGAAAATTTCGGCGCTTTACAGGATTCTGCCTCGGCTGCGACAGCCGGAGCAGCGGACAGGATTGCGATACCCGCCACCAGCAAGTGATTGAGCTTCTTCATCATCTCTCCCCTTTGTTTTTTGTTGGGAACAATATGATAGGGGAAACTGACAAAGTCACTTTACGATTCACGCATCATTATTGGCGGTTTACGAAGCTGCTGCCCGGCGCAAAGCCCGATTGCCTGAACGAAGCGGCGCGTTCGGCGACGTCTCAGGACGGCGAGAAAATCGTGGTCAACACCCATGCCAGCACACCAGCGACGATGAGAGGCGACATGGTGTAGAAGACGTCCAATATGCGTGAACAGGCCGATGTGTGCTGATCTGGAGAGCATCGCCCGCGTGGGTAAATGCGGGCGCGAATTTGGTGAAATCTGTGGGCCAAAGTGCTGCCTATCGGACCAGTCTCAAGAGCGTCGATTTCTTGCCGAAGATCGCATCGGAGGCGATGGAACCGGACAAGAAGCAGACCGTGTCTGATGCCGCGCGGCAAGCTCTCTTCGCAAAACGAAGTGCAGTTTCGCGGTCGGTAAACAATCCGCCGGTCAGGCCAAGCTGGTCACACACGACCCATTGGCCTCGCTGGTCCTGGCCGACAGTAAATCTGGCCCGTTGTTCTGGGAGTACAGTTTTCCGGATGTGGCTCATGATGGCTATACCTTAAGTATCGTTTCAAGGAATGTGTCAGCGCGGAACGACCGCCAGTTGCGTGCGGCTGTTGCCATCGATGTCGCGCAGAGCCGCAATTGGATGCGCATCGGGATCGAGCGCCGCAAGCGCGCGGCGGATAGCGGCCATGGTCTCGTCATTTGCCGTAACAAGCGGCAACCTCACATCTGGCGAAAGGCCGCGCGTGTGATGCAGCGCATATTTGATGGGAACCGGGTTGGTGTCCTGTTCCAGCGCCATCAAGAGCGGCTTGAGTGCAAAGGCGAGCGAGCGCGCACTACAGCCATCATTGCGCTGGCAGGCATTGTGGATTGCGACCATCGCGGCTGGAGCGACGTTCGAGATCACCGATATCGTGCCGTCACCGCCCTCCAGATTGAAAGCTGTGGAGGTGGTGTCATGGCCTGAAAGCTGGATGAGCCGACTTCCCAGACGGCGGATGAGGCGCTTGGGACGATCCAGATCGCCGGTGGCGTCCTTGACGCCGATAATCGCCGGGTGTTTGCAAAGCCGTTCGATTGTGTCCAGCGACAGGTCGACACCGGTTCGCGCGGGCACATTATAGAGAATGATTGGAATCTGGGTGTTGTTGGCGACGGCTTCGAAGTGACGATAGAGCCCTTCTTGCGAGGGGCGGTTATAATAGGGCGTCACGATAAGCGCGGCGTCGGCTCCGCATGCTGCCGCCGCACTCGTCAGTGCGATGGTCGAGAGCGTGTCATTCGTTCCGGTTCCCGCGATGACCGGCACGCGCCGGGCCGAAACCTCGACGCAATTTTTGATGAGTCGGATTTTTTCAGCTGTGTTCAATGTCGGCGCTTCGCCAGTCGTTCCGCAGGGGGAAACCGCCTGGATGCCTTCTTCGATCTGCCAGTTTATGAGATCGGCAAAGGCTCGATAATCGACTTCGCTATTGCGAAACGGTGTGACAAGCGCGGTCGTTACGCCGCAAAGTCTCGTTTTGAGTTCATCATAAGCCATAATCATTGGTCTCCGCGTTTCGGATGGTTTCCCACCCTCGCTCCGGCTCGATGGAACCGGTGGCGATGCACAAAATCTATGACCGGGCGCATATAAATTCGAGACGAGCGACCCGGTCAAAACATTAAAAACGCATCAATGTCTTGGCCTGCTTTTATAATTTTTCCAGTTGCAAATGCTTATCATAATCATTCAACGTATTGATATTGCTTGACAATTTTTCCAGTTGCAAATAGAGAAACCGCATCGGGGAGTAGCCACCACCGAAGCGCGGCCCAATTCGGGCGGCGCTGAGTTTAAGTGGGATCACGTCAACACAATCGCTGAAAAGCGTGGCGTGATCAGCCGTTTAACGGCCCGGCAAGACCGTGGTATCAGCCATCCGCCGACGGACGGATGGCCGTTGTTGCCCGGCCAATCCTCCGTCTGAGCAGACAAGATGTCCCCCATCACTGTATTTTTTCTGTCCGTCAGCATGTCGGTCGATGCTTTTGCAGTTTCTGTCGGGCGTGGCACCGCCTTGAACCGCCCCCGGCTTTCCGAGGCATTGCGCACCGGCATAGTTTTTGGTGTTGTTGAAGCCATCACCCCGTTTCTCGGCTGGGTGGCCGGTGTTCTCGCGAGCGACTGGGTTTCCCATGTCGATCACTGGCTGGCATTCGGCCTGTTGTCAGCGGTCGGTCTGCATATGCTTTACACGGTGATCTGGCCCAAGGATGACGACGCAGATGAGACGCCCCAGGGCGGTTCGTTCCTCGTCCTGCTTGCGATGGCGCTTGGCACCAGCATCGACGCCATGGCTGTCGGCCTGTCGCTCGCCTTTCTCGGCATCGGTCTGCAGGGTATCATCGCGATTTCGCTCGCCATCGGCTTTGCGACATTCATCATGTCCACAATGGGCCTGATGATCGGCAAGGCAATCGGCGACAAGTTCGGCAAATTTGCCGAAGTGGCAGCCGGTCTTGTACTTTGTGCGCTTGGCACGTCCCTTCTCGTTGAACATCTGTCAGCATAGGTTTGCAAAACATGACCTTGAGCAAGTTTCAGTATTTCCGGCGCCTTTGGGTTGGTGCAGCCGTGTTTCTCGCATTTCTTGCTCTGACGCAGGTGAGGTCGGCCTGGGCCGGTGAAACTCATGAGACGATTGAGGTGGTGGGGCTCTTCCTCATCGTCGCGGGCATTGTCGGGAGACTGTGGTGCACGCTTTATATCGGTGGCAAGAAATCGTCGGAACTGGTCCGTCAGGGTCCTTACTCCATCAGCCGCAATCCGCTTTATGTCTTCTCGGCCATTGCCGCTGGTGGGGTGGGGCTGCAATCCGGTAGTGTTGCCATCGGATTGATCTTCGCTCTCGGATGCGTCGTGCTGTTTCAGTTCGTCATCCGGAGGGAAGAAAAGCATCTGGCGGGCATGTTCGGTGAGCCTTATGCGGCTTATCTTCGGGAAGTGCCGCGTTTCTGGCCAAATTTCTCCATCTATCGTGACTTGACGACCCTGGATGTCGTGCCGCGCAGGGTCTATGTCACATTGATGGACGGACTGGTGTTCTTCGCCGCCAAGCCGGCCTTTGAAGCCGTTGAATATCTTCAATCATCGGGCGTGATCGACGCTTCGACGGCGGTTTTCTGATCCCGGCTTACCGCCAGAATTTCTTGGCATCGAGAACGTCATCAAGCGCTGCTTGGGCTTTATCAATCAGCTGGCTCTTATCCGCATAAAAGATCAGCTTCTGAGTCTCGGGCGTTTCTTCGATGCCATATTTCTTCAGCACGTCGTGGCCTATGGCCAGATCGTTCAGGGCGCCCAACCGGTCTTGCAGGGCCTCCATGGCCTTGTTGAAATTCCTGTAGCGGCGCAGTCCGCGCTTGTCAGTGAAGAGCGGTGCGAAGAATTCCGCAGCATAGCGCAGTTTCTTGGCGTCTTTGCGCGCCTCATGTCTGTGCTCGTCATCAATCCCGGAAAGATCGCGACCATGCTGCTTGAGTTTCTTGCGCATCCGGTCGAGCGCTTTCGCGGCGAAGTCTTCGATGGGCTTTTCGCAGTCCGGATGTTTGGCATAGTCACCGCAAAGCGCCCATTCGTTGAAGTCGAGCATCAGTGTGCGGCTGCGCGCCGACCCCAGTACGTCGACAATCTCATCGTAAGTGCTTTTGCGGGCGGCTTCGAGTTTTTCCCGCAGTTCGCCATCGGTGGCCTTCAACAAAAGCACATCCAGATTGCGAGCTTCGCCAAGTGCATTGGCAAGCCAACCAAACTCGTCCGAAAACCGCTTGGCGTTCTCATCGAGCAGAGGCTTGAATAGCGATAGTGCGGAACGCAAGCGCCGCATGGCAACGCGGGCCTGATGCAGGCTGCCTGCATTGCCCCTTTGCAGCAGCAAGGTCTCGTTCAGCCGGAACTGACGGAAGCAGGACAGCACGATCATCCGGAAGCTCTCGCCAGCATTCAGCCGTTGCTCCAGTTCGATGGCTTCCGCCTTCGCTGCGCTGCGCATCGCCGACAACAGGCGGTAGCCGCGCTCCGATTTGGATTGAACGCCGATCTTCACCGGGACAATGGCATTGACCTTGCGGGCGAGCGCGAACAGTTGTCTCGGCTCTCCGCCCTTCAGTTCAAGCTCGATTTCATGAAATGGCGCCTGTCTGTCGCCTGCGATCACGGTGCCGGAATCGGCTGCCACTTCGATGCTCGTTGTGCTCTCGGTCAGGTTCCAGATGCGGCGATTGGTGACAACTTCAAACTGCACGACGAGATCACGTTCGATCGGACCGAACCGGTTGAGGAGAGGGCTGTTATAATCGAAAACGGGTATGTTCGTCTTGGCGGGGGTTTCCCACTCGGATCTGGCGAAAAGCGATGCATTGGAGCCGGTCGCTTTCACGGTCTGAATGCTCTTGTCGCCGGACCGGCGGATACGCAAGGTGAAGCCATTATCGAAAAGCCGGCAATCGCCGGTGTCGAAATAAACTGAATGCAATTCCAGTGTCGCAGCTGGTTCTCCCAGAAAACTGGACAGAGCGATCTTTTCAAGATCGGCAGGGGAAATTTCGAGCTTCAGTTCGATTTCGGCCAATGGCATACTCCTCGTTGGTGGCCCCGACAACGCCCTCCCGACTAAGTAATCGAATCTTCTGTCAGTCTCATGACGAAGATTACGCGAGATTCACTTAAGTCTCGAGCATCGTGTTCTGTGTATTGGCTTTTATCAGCTTTTTTCGGGCGCACGCGTGGCGGAATCCCGCAGGATCAGCTCGACGGGCCAAAGTTCGTGAATATCGCTGGCGGCATGCCCGTCGAGCATGTTCATCAGAAGGTCGGCGCAGCGCTTGCCAGCCGCCCGCATGGAGGAGCGTGTTGCTGTCAGTGACGGCACCATATTCTCCGCGCTCAGGAACGAGATCACGTCGTCATGAGCGATGACCGAAATGTCCTTGCCTATGGTCAGCCCGAGCGACCGCGCCGCCCGATAGATCCCAAGCGCCGTCATCATAGATCCAGCCACAAAGGCTGTCGGGCGCGGGGTGCGTTCCAGAAGCTTGAGCGCAAGGCGGTAGCCGATCTCGTCGGTGAAATCGCCATGCTCCACCAGTTCTGGATCGAAGGGGATACCCCTGCTTTCCAGCGCCTTGCGATAACCTTCGTCGCGATGGAGTGAGAATGTGAAGCCATAGCGCCCATTGATCATCGCAATGCGACGGTGGCCGAGATCGAGCAGATGGGCCGTCGAGCGGCAGACTGCGCCTTCATTGTCGATGTCGAGCCATGCATGCGGAATGGCGGTTTCCGAACGCCCGTGTACCAGAAACGGCATGCCGAGTTCATGCAGCAGGCGAATGCGCTCATCATTCGGTTTTGGGGAGGATACGATGATCGCATCGACACGGCGGCTGGTGGCGAGACGACGGCAAATCTGAATCTCATCTTCCGAGCCATCGTGAGAAATGGGGCTGACAAGAATGTCGACTTCGTCCTGACCGAGCCGTTCAGCCATGCCGCGCATGAATTCGGCGAAATGAAATTCGCTGTTGCGACCCATCACAACGCCGATGGCGCCGGCGCGCCCGGTTGCCAGCCTGACGGCATTTTCATTGGGGCGGTAACCAAGGCGCACAGCTTCATCCATCACCCGCTTGCGCGTGCTCTCGGCGACTTCAGGATAGCCGCTTAGAGCACGACTGACGGTCGTGGCTGAAAGCCCCAGTTGTTTGGCAAATTCGCGAAGTTTCATTTGGTATGTCGAGTTCAAAGGCAGGCAAGGTGGAGGATTATAGCCGCTTCCTTGCGATTAACAATTGGCTCGCAGCCCGAAGACGGCGTGACTAATTATCATTGTGCAACAAATCCAAACCGCTTTCAAGTTTGTTTCAAAATGAAGCATGGAATCAAGTTTCGGATGGCGGATGCTCGACTTGTCGAAAATGCGCTTATCCGTATATTTCATTGAAATATCTATATCTTTTGAAGAAATTCATCGAAGCGCTCGATCTGTAAGAATCTGTCGCTTGACAGAAATGCGGTCCTCTGCAACTTTTTGTCATCCAAACCGTTTTCGATTTTAATAATCCGCTTACAGAATGGATGGGAGGAGGGAACAATGAAACCATTAAAGGGTGTGCTCGCTGCCTGTTTGGCATTGGGCTTTGCAACGGTCAGTGCGCAGGCTGTCGAGATTTCGATTGCCGCCAATTCGACCGGTAACAACATCAAGTTCTTGCAGGATCAGATCGTCAAGTTCGAGAAAGACACCGGCAATAAGGTCAATATCGTGTCCATGCCGTCGTCCTCGAGCGAGCAGTTCAGCCAGTATCGTCTGTGGCTGGCAGCGGGCAATGCGGATATCGATGTCTATCAGACCGACGTGGTCTGGGCCCCGCAATTGTCTGACCAGTTTGTCGACCTGACCGAGGCTACAAAGGATGTGACGGGCACGCATTTTGCGTCGATCATCGCATCGCAGACCGTCAACGGGAAACTCGTCGCCCTGCCGTTCTACACGGATGCGCCGGCATTGTTCTATCGCAAGGATCTTCTCGAAAAATACAGCAAGCCGGTCCCCAAGACCTGGGATGAAATGACGGCGACCGCCAAGGAAATCATGGACAAGGAACGGGCTGACGGTAAGTCCGATCTTTGGGGCTTTGTCTTTCAGGGTAACGCCTATGAAGGGCTGACCTGCAACGCGCTTGAATGGATCAAGTCGTCGGGCGGTGGCCAGATCGTCGAGGCAGACGGCACGATTTCGATCAACAATGAAAAGGCTGCCGCAGCCATCGACCGCGCCAAGGGCTGGATTGGCTCAATCTCGCCGCAGGGCGCGCTTGCCTATCAGGAAGAGGAATCGCGCGGCGTGTGGCAGACCGGCAATGCCGTCTTCATGCGCAACTGGCCCTATGCCTATGCGCTGGGCAACAGCGCGGATAGCGGGGTGAAGGGCAAGTTCGACGTAGCACCACTGCCCGCCGGTGCCGATGGTGAGGCGCCATCCTCAACACTGGGCGGCTGGAACCTTGCCGTGTCCAAATATTCGACCAAGCAGGATGCAGCCATCGCATTGGTTAAATATCTGGCGTCGCCGGAAGTGCAGAAGGTGCAGGCCGTCGAGATTTCGCGCCTGCCGACCATTGAAGCGCTTTACGATGACAAGGATGTCATCGCTGCGCAGCCTTTCATGGCCAACTGGAAACCGATTTTCCAGAACGCCGTGCCGCGGCCGTCGGCTGCGACAAAGGTGAAATATAATGAAGTGTCGTCAAAATTCTGGACGGCGGTTCACAAGACACTCTCTGGCAACGGAACCGCTGCGGAGAATCTCGAAATGCTTGAGGTCGAACTGACTGAGCTGGAAGGTTCTGGCTGGTAAGGACCGATCAAGCCGCGTTCGGGTTGTCCTCCCAAGCCCCGCCCATCCCCCAAAGTGGGCAACCCGAACGCTTATATTCCTCTGAGCAGGACCAGAGCTGGATCATGACAGAGACTTCTCTCGATAGTGCGGAGGCCGCGCCTCCAAGGGTCCGTGTTCATTCCGATTTGCGCAGTCAGCGCATCCGGTCTGCATGGATTTTTCTCGCCCCCACGCTGTTTGTGCTGGCGCTGGTGGCCGGATGGCCATTGCTCAGAACCATCTATTTCAGTTTCACCAATGCCTCGCTGACCAGTCTCGGCACGGCAGAGTTTGTCGGCTTCAGTAATTATTTCAACTGGATCACACTGAAGAGCGGACGCACGATCTATCGTGGCCTTCTCGCAGACCCCGCATGGTGGGGCGCTGTCTGGAACACGATAAAATTCACGCTGCTTTCGGTCAGTCTGGAAACGGTGTTCGGCTTGATCGTGGCGCTGGTGCTCAACGCCAACTTCCCGGGGCGCGGGCTGGTGCGTGCCGCAATCCTCATCCCATGGGCGATCCCCACCATCGTTTCGGCCAAGATCTGGCACTGGATGCTCAACGACCAGTTCGGTATTCTCAATCACATCCTGCTTAATCTCGGACTTATCAGCCAGAAGATCGCCTGGACTGCCAATCCGGACACGGCGATGATCGCGGTGCTGATTGTCGACGTCTGGAAAACGACGCCCTTCATGGCGCTGCTTATTCTGGCCGGTCTGCAAATGGTGCCAACGGATATTTATGAGGCGGCGAAGATCGACGGCGTGCATCCGCTGAAAGTGTTCTGGCGGGTAACGTTGCCGCTGATACGCCCGGCGCTTATGGTGGCGATTATCTTCCGCATGCTGGATGCGCTGCGCATTTTCGATCTGATCTATGTGCTGACGCCCAACAATGCGCAAACCAAAACCATGTCGGTCTTTGCGCGTGAAAATCTGTTCGATTTCGACAAGTTTGCCTATGGAGCGGCGGCGTCGACAATGCTGTTCCTCATCATCGCAGGCATCACCTTGCTCTACATGTTCTTCGGACGTGTGAACATCACCAGCAGGGGAGAGTAGAGATGCAGTATATAAAGTTAGCTGGCTTCTATCTCCTCGTGGCGATCATCATTCTGGTGGCAGTATTCCCGTTCTATTATGCGATTATCACCAGTGTGAAATCGGGAACGGCGCTGTTTCAGGTCGATTATTGGCCGACCAACTTCTCGATTGAAAACTATACCAGCGTGCTGACACAAGGCAGTTTCCTGCGCAGTCTCGGCAATTCGCTACTAGTGGCAACCGTTGTGGTGGCGATCTCGCTTCTGCTTGCAATAACCGCGGCCTATGCGCTTGCAAGGGTACGCTTCCGGGGCAGGGGTCTGTTGCTGCTCACCATTCTTTCGGTGTCGATGTTCCCGCAGATTGCGGTGTTGGCCGGTCTGTTCGAGCTGATCCGTTTCCTCGGTATTTTTAATACACCGCTGGCGCTGATCTTCTCCTACATGATCTTCACACTGCCTTTCACCGTGTGGGTACTCACCACCTTTATGCGTGATCTGCCGATGGAGATCGAAGAAGCGGCCATTGTCGACGGTGCGTCGCCTTGGGTCATCATAACGCGGGTGTTCATGCCGCTCATGTGGCCCGCGCTGGTGACGACAGGTCTGCTCGCCTTCATCTCCGCATGGAACGAGTTTCTGTTCGCGCTCACTTTCACCTCGTCTGGTGGACAGCGCACCGTGCCGGTGGCAATCGCGCTTCTGTCCGGCAGCAGTCAGTTCGAAATCCCCTGGGGTAACATCATGGCGGCTTCGGTCATCGTCACGGTTCCCCTCGTCATCCTCGTGCTCATCTTCCAGCGGCGGATCGTCTCCGGTCTGACGGCGGGTGGCGTAAAGGGCTAGGAGTAAGGTCATGGCAGAACTTCAATTGCGCGATGTGCGCAAGTCTTTCGGCAACTTCGATGTCATCAAGGGCGTCGATATGGACATCCGCCCCGGCGAGTTCATGGTCTTTGTCGGCCCGTCCGGTTGCGGCAAATCCACCCTGCTGCGCCTGATCGCGGGACTGGAGGAGATTTCATCAGGCAGCCTTGCCATCGATGGAACTGTGGTCAACAGCTTCACCCCGTCGAAGCGCGGTATCGCCATGGTGTTCCAGTCCTATGCGCTTTATCCGCATATGACGGTCTATGAAAACATGGCCTTTGGCATGCAGCTTGCGGGCAAGACCAAGGACGAATGCAAAAGCCGTATTCATAAAGCAGCGGAGATGCTGCAGCTGTCGCCCTATCTGGAGCGCCTGCCGCGCCAGCTTTCCGGCGGTCAGCGCCAGCGCGTGGCCATCGGTCGGGCTATTGTGCGCGACCCGAAGGTTTTCCTGTTCGACGAACCCTTGTCCAACCTCGATGCGGCGCTACGTGTGGCTACAAGGCTTGAGATCGCCAAGCTCCACCAGAGCATGGAAGACACCACCATGATCTATGTGACACATGATCAGGTGGAGGCGATGACGCTGGCGGATCGTATCTGCGTGTTGCGCGATGGGCGCGTGGAGCAGGTCGGCACACCGCTTGAGCTTTACGAAAAGCCCAACTCGCTTTTCGTCGCCGGGTTCATCGGATCGCCGAAGATGAATTTCCTGACCGGCAAACATGCCGAGCCTTTCGGCGCTCACACGGTGGGTTTGCGTTCCGAGCATCTTGCCGTTGTTCCCGAAGGCGGTCACTGGACCGGTCAGGTGATCCACACCGAAATCCTCGGTTCCGATACCTACGTCTATATCGATCTCGGCCTGGAGGAACCGCTGGTGGTCCGCGAAAGCGGCGTCGCGGTGCGCAAATCAGGCGAGACACTCTCGGTTTCCCCGACAGGGGACAATGTTCATCGTTTCGATGAAAAGGGCCGCGCCGTTTGACGTCGACCTCCCAAGCTCAATGACACACGAGACAACCGGGCCGTGATGCCCGCAGCAAGGAGAATATCCGTGCCTATTCGCACAATCGTCTGGGGTGAGAACATCCACGAGCAGATCAATGAAACGGTGCGTTCGGTCTATCCGAATGGCATGCACAACACGATTGCCGATGCGTTGAACGCAGATAGCGGCATTAGTGCCACGACCGCCACCTTGCAGGAGCCGGAGCATGGCTTGCCGGAAGCGCGCTTGGCCGAGACCGACGTTCTGGTCTGGTGGGGGCACAAGGATCATGGCGCCGTCAGCGATGAAGTGGTGGAGCGTGTGGCAAAGCGCGTCTTCGAGGGCATGGGGCTGATCGTGCTCCATTCCGGCCATTTCTCCAAAATCTTCAAGCGTGTCATGGGCACGCCCTGCGCACTTAAATGGCGTGAGGCGGGCGAGCGTGAGCGCGTGTGGGTCGTCAATCGCGGCCATCCCATTGCCCAGGGGCTGGACGAGAATTTCGTGCTTGAAAATGAGGAAATGTATGGCGAACAGTTCTCCGTGCCGGAACCACTGGAAACCGTGTTCATTTCGTGGTTCGCGGGCGGTGAAGTGTTCCGCTCCGGCATGACCTGGCGTCGCGGCGCAGGCAATGTGTTCTATTTCCGCCCCGGCCATGAAACCTACCCGACCTATCACGATGCCAATGTGCAGACCGTTCTGCGCAATTCGGTCAAATGGGCTTATAATCCGCAGCCGGCATGGACAGGCATCCACACCGCGCCGAATGTTCCGGTCGAAAAGGCGCTGGAGCCAATTGTCGAGCGCGGGCCCAAGCTGCACAAGGCCGGTGAAGCCGGTTATCGCTGAGGTGCATGATGCGTCTTCTTATTCTGGGTACTGGCGGCATGGCGAAAAACCATGCCGAAGCCTTCAAGGCGATTGAGGGCGTCGAGGTGGTTGCGGCCTGTGACGTGTCGGCAGAACGTGTCGATGCGTTTTCGGAAAACCACGACATTCATAACCGCTTCACGCGGCTTGAAGATGCGCTGGAATGGGACCGTTTCGATGCGGTCGCCAATGTCACGCCGGACGCCATTCATCACCCGACCACGCTGGCGCTGGTCGGCGCGGGCAAGCATGTCTTTTGCGAGAAGCCGCTGGCGGAAAGCTATGAAAAGGCGGCTGAAATGGCCGATGCCGCAGAGCAGGCCAATGTCGTCAATATGGTCAATCTGACCTATCGCAACGTCGCGCCCTTGCAGAAGGCGCGCGAGATGGTTCTGGCTGGCGAAATCGGGCAGGTCCGCCATTTCGAGGCGTCCTATCTGCAAAGCTGGCTTGTGTCGAAAGCTTGGGGTGACTGGAAGACCGAGAGCAAATGGCTCTGGCGTCTTTCGACCCGCCACGGGTCGAACGGAGTTCTTGGCGATGTCGGCATCCACATTCTCGACTTTGCATCCTATGCCATCGGCAGCGATGTGGAGCGGGCGTCTGCGCGGCTGAAAACCTTCGACAAGGCGGATAACGATCATATTGGCGAATATGTGCTCGACGCGAATGACAGCTTCGTCATGATGGCCGAATATGCCAATGGTGCGCTGGGGGTCATTCATGCCAGCCGCTGGGCGACCGGACATCTGAACGAGTTGCGCCTGCGCATTCATGGCGACAAGGGCGCGCTGGAAGTTCTTCACACGCCGACCGGATCGAGCCTTCGCGGCTCTATCGGCGAGGATATCGAAACGCCGGTCTGGCGCGACATCGATGCCGGTATTGTCGAGACAAACTATCAGCGCTTTGCCCGCGCTGTGGCCGATGGCATTGGGCTCGAACCCAGTTTCCGCCACGCCGCCAATCTGCAACGCGTGCTCGATCATGCCATGGTCGTTGACAAGCCCCTGCCGGAAGTGGTCGCAAGCTAACCAAACGAGCGCCGGTCTGTAGCAACAGATCGGCGTTCGTCTTTGCTGGAATATTCTACCGCAAAGTGCGGGATATTTCCGCCTGCGTTTCCTTCAGCGCTGGCAGATAGCGCGCGATGACGTCGGCCATCGGTTCATCGGTCAAAGCCAGTCCGACATTGAGCGCTGCAACGACTTTCCCGTGGAAATTGGTAAGTGGTACGGCCATGGAGCGCAGGCCGATCTCCACTTCCTGATCGATGCCCGCATAGCCTTGCTCGCGGATGCGGGCTAGCTCTTCCATGATGCGCGTCAGATCGGTTTCCGTTCGCGGAGTGCGGGCGATGCGCTGGCTTGCGTTCAGCGTTGCAAGCGCCTCTTCGTCGGGCAGGGCTGCCAGCAGCACCCGTCCCATCGAGGTGCAATAGGCGGGCAGTCGCGATCCTGGCATTAGCATGACAGACATGACGCGCTGCTGCGCCGCGCGGGCGACATAGACGATTTCCGTCTCATCGAGAATGGAGACAGAGGTGCTCTGGCGGATTTCATCCGACAGACGGTCGAGAAAAGGCTGCACGATACGCGGAAGCGGCATGGAGGCGAGGCATCCGGTGCCAAGCCGCAGAATGCGCGGCGTCACCGTGAAATATTTGCCGTCATAAGCACAATAACCAAGCTCGGCTAATGTCAGCAGGCAGCGGCGCGTCGTGGCGCGGTCATAGCCGGAAAGTTCCGCTGCATCGGAAATGCTGAGGCGTGGGTGATCGAACGTGAAAGCCTCAATCACTTTGAGGCCCTTGGCCAGTCCGCCCATCATGTCGCGATCCTTGATCTGCACGCGGGCAACCTCCGTATTTGTGCGATTATCGAACAAAGTAAGCATAGCGCACAAAATCATTGTGGTCGAGGGGGCGTCGTTTTATTCAATCTGAAGCGCATTTTTGAAGGACGGTTTCCGATTTTCGGCATGCGCACTGCCCGGCCCGACTTTGGCGCTGCGGTCGTCTGAGGAGAAGAATATGGACAAGACAATAGGAAGCCTTGCGGAAGCGGTTGCCGGTATCGGCGATGGCGCGACCGTGATGATCGGCGGGTTTGGTGGATCGGGCGCGCCGATTGAACTCATTCACGCGCTCATCGACAAGGGGTCGAAAAATCTGACGGTCATCAACAACAATGCCGGTAACGGTCGCATCGGCATTGCTGCCATGATCGACGCGGGACTGGTCAGGAAGATGATCTGTTCGTTTCCGCGCTCGTCCGATCCGCGCGCCTTCACCGACAAATATCTGGCCGGAGAAATCGAGCTTGAGCTGGTTCCGCAGGGAACGCTCGCCGAACGTATCCGCGCGGGTGGTGCAGGCATCCCGGCTTTCTATACGCCGACCGCTTATGGTACTGAGCTTGCCGATGGCAAGGTGATCGCCGAATTCGATGGCCGCCCTTATGTGCAGGAGCGCTGGCTCAAGGCGGATTTTGCGCTGATCAAGGCGCATGTGGCCGATATTCACGGCAATCTCAACTACCGTATGGCGGCGCGAAACTTTAACCCGCTGATGTGCATGGCGGCCGCCAAGACCATCGTGCAGGCATCCCAGATCGTGCCGCTTGGCGGCATCGAGCCGGAAAACGTCATCACGCCGGGCATCTTCGTAGACAGCATTGTCGAAGTGGCAAACCCGCAGCAGGAAGAAGAACTCATTCGGGCAGGAGTGGCCTACGTATGACCGTCGATACACGTGAGGACATCAAGCTTTCCAACGCCCAGATTGCCTGGCGCGCGGCGCAGGATATTGCCGACGGCGCTTATGTGAACCTTGGTATTGGTTTTCCAGAAATGGTTGCCCGCTATCAGCCGGAAGGCCGCGAGGCGATCTTCCACACCGAGAACGGCATTCTCGATTTCGGCGAAGCGCCACCGGAAGGTGAGGAAGACTGGGATCTCATCAACGCAGGCAAGAAGGCTGTGACGCTGAAGCCGGGTGCGGCTTTCTTCCATCACGCCGACAGCTTTTCCATGGTGCGCGGTGGCCATCTCGATGTGGCAATCCTCGGCGCCTATCAGGTTGCACAGAATGGCGATCTGGCCAATTGGCGCGTGGGCGCCAAGGGTGTGCCTGCCGTCGGCGGCGCGATGGATCTTGTCCATGGGGCCAAGCAGGTGGTGGTCATAACCGAGCACGTCACCAAGAAGGGCGAACCGAAGCTTGTCGAAAAATGCGCTTTTCCGCTGACCGGCGTTGGCTGCATCACGCGCATCTATACCAGCCATGCGGTGATTGACATCGACAAGGGCCGCTTTGTACTGCGCGAAAAGCTTGCGGCGATGACGCTGGAAGAGCTACAGGCTATGACCGGCGCTAAGCTGCATATCGATGGCCCTGTCGCCGATCTCGTTGTTCCAGAATTGTGAGACCTGTCATGACCGAAGCCTATATTTGCGATTATATCCGTACACCCATCGGTCGTTATGGCGGCGCGCTTTCCGCAGTCCGCGCCGATGATCTTGGCGCTGTGCCACTCAAGGCTCTGATGGAGCGCAACGCTTCCGTCGATTGGGAAGCCGTCGATGACGTCATCTTCGGTTCGGCCAATCAGGCAGGCGAAGACAACCGCAATGTCGCGCGCATGTCGCTGCTGCTGGCTGGTCTGCCGGTCAGCGTTTCTGGCACCACCATCAACCGTCTCTGTGGTTCGGGCATGGATGCGGTTATCGCCGCTGCACGCGCGATCAAGGCAGGCGAAGCGGAACTGATGATTGCGGGTGGCGTGGAAAGCATGAGCCGTGCGCCTTTCGTCATGCCGAAGGCTGACAGCGCCTTTTCGCGCAAGGCCGAAATCTTCGATACCACCATCGGCTGGCGCTTCGTCAATCCGCTGATGAAGAAGCAGTATGGCGTCGATTCCATGCCGGAAACCGGCGAGAACGTTGCCGAAGACTATAAGGTCTCGCGCGCCGATCAGGATGCCTTCGCCGTTCGCAGCCAGAACAAGGCCGCTGAGGCGCAGGCCAACGGACGTCTGGCCAAGGAAATCGTGGCGGTTACCATTCCGCAGCGCAAGGGCGATCCGATCGTCGTGGACAAGGACGAGCATCCGCGTGCCACCAGCATCGAAGCGCTGGCCAAGCTGCCAACCCCTTTTCGCGAAGGCGGCACGGTCACTGCGGGCAATGCATCGGGCGTCAATGACGGCGCTGCCGCGCTGATCGTTGCTTCGGAAGCGGCGGTGAAGAAATATGGCCTTACGCCGATCGCCCGCGTTGTGGGTGGTGCGACGGCTGGCGTGCCGCCGCGTATCATGGGTATTGGCCCGGCACCGGCAACGAAAAAGCTCAGCGCCCGCATCGGCGTTGCGCCTGATGCTTTCGACGTGATCGAGCTGAACGAAGCTTTCGCTTCGCAGGGCCTTGCCGTGTTGCGTGAGCTGGGCATTGCCGATGACGACAGTCGCGTCAATCCGAATGGCGGCGCGATTGCGCTCGGCCATCCGCTCGGTATGTCGGGTGCGCGCATTGCTGGCACGGCGGCGCTGGAACTGTCGTTGAATGGCGGCAAATATGCGCTTGCCACCATGTGCATCGGCGTCGGACAGGGCATTGCCATCGCGCTTGAGCGCGTCTGATCTAACTTCTGCATCTCCAGCGAGGTTGTGAAGCAGCTTTGCTGGAGATGTGTGCAGATTGGTAGACCCAATGGGGTTCCTGGCGGAAGAGAATGGGAGTCGAACCCACCAAAGACCGTCTATCGGCCCCTCCCGGATTTGAAGTCCGGACGCCCCACCAGGGACGCGTCTCTTCCACTATTTAGCGCGTACTTGCAGCTGGTTCACTCTGCGTGAAATCGCCGAACAAGTCCAGCTTGCGCCGGTTTAGCCGACGCAAATCTCCGCGTCGGATCGTGACGCTGTTTCGATCAAAAAATTCAAGAATCTGGATGGCCACCTTGCGACCGCTATCCACACGGTCGCGAAAGCGCGCTGCGATGAACCAGCCGCTGTCGAACTCCGCATCCATCACCGAAAGTATCGCGATCATCTCGGCAATCGTGCTTCGCTGAAAAAAGTGATCGTTTGCAACTTCATGCACACGTCCCATCCGGCCGCCGAGCTTGAGAATACGCCGGATTTCTTCCTCCTTTTCATCAAGCAAACCGGCAATGTCGCGCACGCGCGGCGGGCGAAAGCGCGCTTCGCCGCCGAGCATCGGCGCAATCCGCTCCCATAGCGCCGTGTCGGCATCGCTCAAGGTCACTTCATGATCGCTGAGACGAAGCCAAGCGCCATCAAGCTTCACCAGTTGCGCATCCGTCAGTGCGGCTATCGCAGCCCGGAAAGCGCTTGCAGGCAGGCGCGGCTTTATAAGCAGGCGCAGCCTTTCTACCCCCATGCCGATCAGGTCCGGGTTTTCGTCATGGAAATTGCCAAGCCGCTCAAGAATGGCACTCTGCAACGCATCCCAGTGTTCCGGCAAAAGCAGCAATTGGGATTGGCCCTGCGGCAGAACCGTCGCATTGAGTGCCTGTGCCAGAGAGTGCGGCTCATCGGGCAAAGCCCGGTCGCGCAGGAACGCCGTTGCATCCAGATAAAACGGGTCGACGGACAGCAGTGCCCGTGCCGCTTCTACCGGATCATTAATGGCATGAGCGTCGAGTTGTGCCATCCGCTCGGGGCTGCGGCGCTTGCGCTGCGGCGGGCGCAGGTCGAGAAATCGACCGCCGCCGATTGTTCGCTGTGCGGAAACATCGCGAATGACAAAACGATCACCTGACGCAGCTGCAATCGGGCGATCCAGCACCAGTTGCACGCGCGCTTGAGTGCCCGGCGCGAGGTCATTGTCCTGCAACAGCACGATGCGCGCACCCATTTCCGCCGATGCGTGGTGCAGCCGCACCGGAAACCACTGGTCTATCGGCTTGCGTTCCGACGGCAGGATTGAAAGAGAGGCGTCGATACGGTCTGTCGGCATGTGCAGTTCGGGCGACAACACCATGTCGCCGCGGCTGACAGCTTCCTTGGAAATGCCGTCGCCTGCCAGATTGAGCGCACAACGGTCGCCTGCTTGTGCAGTTTCGCTTGGCCGGTTCTGCGCATGGACCGTACGCACGCGCACCTGCTTGCCCGAAGGGCTGATGGTTAGTTGATCGCCAATTCTGACAGTGCCGGACAGGACCGTGCCAGTCACCACGGTCCCCGCGCCCTGAATGGTGAAAGAGCGGTCCACGGCGAGGCGAAAGCGTCCATCGGCGCGGCGATGCGGGAAATTGTGAGCCTCGCTTTCGAGGGCCGCTTTAAGCTGGTCCAGCCCTACGCCAGTGATGGTGGACACCGGCAGTATCGCCACATCGGCAAGCACGGTTGAGGCCAGTGCATTGCGGATATCCGTATCCACCTCGGCCAGACGCGCGGCGTCGACGAGATCGCTTTTGGTGACCACGACGATGCCGCGTTCGATCCCGAGCAGATTGACTATGGCCAGATGTTCGCGTGTTTGCGGCATGATGCCATCGTCGGCGGCGACCACCAGCAGAACGAAGTCGATGCTGGCCGCGCCTGCCAGCATGGTATGCACGAATTTTTCGTGCCCCGGCACATCGACGAAGCCGAGGATTTCCTGTTCGTTGCCTGTCAGGGGCAGATAGGCAAAGCCAAGATCGATGGAAATGCCGCGTGTTTTTTCCTCCTTGAGCCGGTCGGTGTCGACTTGCGTCAGCGCGCGGACGAGGGACGTCTTGCCGTGATCGATATGTCCCGCCGTGCCGATAATCATGGGCGGTGTCTCTCTGTGCCGCGCGCTTCCGCTATCCGGCGTGCGTCGTCATCGAGTTGGTCGCGTGCAGCCTGCACAAACGAGTCGGCAAGGGAACTGCCTTCTGATTGCGCGCGCAGCAGATGTTCATAAGCCGATAAAGCATCGCGCTCCACACCCATGCCGAGATGCAATGCTGCGCCGAGCATTGCCTCGCCATCGGCATCACCAGCGTCTGCCGCCTTCCGCCACCAGAACACGGCCTGTGCTGGATCGCGCGGCACACCAACCGCGTTATGATAGATCATACCAAGCCGCGTCATGGCGGCGGCAACGCCACCCTCGGCTGCCTTCTGAGCCCATTCGCGTGCTTCCACCGGGTCGGCAGCAACGGTGTCGCCTTCCAGCAGCATCCAGCTCAACATGTCCTGCGCTTGTGGGTCGCCCTGTTCGGCAGCCAGACGATAAAGCCTTGCCGCTTCCGGAAAATCGGGGTCAATGTCCTCGCCCTTGAAGAGAAGTGAGGCGAGATTGCGCTGGCCGGAGGCGTCGCCAGCCTTAGCCGACAAGGCCAGCCATTGATGGGCGAGGTCAATGTTCCTTTCGACGCCCATGCCACCGGCAAAGCAAGCGCCGATATTGTTCTGGGCGCGCGCATTACCCTTGCGTGCAAGCGGCTCCCATATTGACAGCGCCGTGCCATAATCTCCCGATTTTGCCGCGACAAGCGCCTGTTCCAGTAACTGCGCGTCACTGTCCTGTTTCGGCTTGCGGGAGAAAAGATCAGTGAGCCGCATAGGAAGCCAGATTCCTGACAAAGCGCGTCTCATCATCGAGGCAGCGCAGATCGAGAATGAACGCGCCTTTTTCAATGCGACCGATCACCGGCAGCGGCAATTGTCGCAGCGCGGTGGCCAAAGCGGTGAGCGCGGAGCCGCTGCCGTCTTTCGGTACGATGGACAATCCGGCGCTCGGAACGGTCGATAATGGCAAGGCACCGGAGCCGATCTGGCTGGCGCAATCGGTGACGGTCACATCAAAGTCGGCGCCGAGCACTGATTGCAGTTCCGGCTGCAATCGGGTGGCTTGAATGGCGATGTCGCTTTTCGGTCGCGCCAGATAGCGGAGCGTAGGCAGTTTTTCGGCCAGTCTTTCGGGGTTGCGATAGAGCTTCAGCGTTGCTTCCAGCGCAGCGAGCCTGATCTTGTCCACGCGAAGGGCGCGCTTCATCGGGTTTTTGTTGATGCGGGCGATCAGATCGCGCCGCCCGACGATGAACCCGGCTTGCGGTCCGCCGAGCAGCTTGTCGCCGGAGAAGGTGATGACATCGGCCCCTTCGGCAACGGCTTCGCGCACGGTTGGCTCATGCGCCAGGCCAAATGCGGTCAGATCGGCGAGTGTGCCGGACCCAAGGTCGTTGACCAGCGGCACACCGCGCGTCTTGGCGATTGCAGCAAGCTCCGTCGCCGATACCTCACGTGTGAATCCTTCGATGCGATAATTGGAAGTGTGGACCTTCAATATAAGCCCGGTATCCGGCCCGATAGCGCCTTCATAATCGCGCGGATGGGTGCGATTGGTGGTGCCAATCTCCACCAGTCTGGTGCCGGCGCGGGTCATGATATCCGGCATGCGGAACGCGCCGCCGATTTCGATCAGTTCGCCACGTGAAACGACTGACTCCTTGCCTGCCGCAAGGCTGTTCAGCACCAGCAGCACGGCGGCAGCATTATTGTTGACGACGGTTGCGTCTTCCGCGCCGGTCAGTTCGCAGACGAGTGCGCGCAGATGATCGTCGCGTTCGCCGCGCGCGCCGGTTGAAAGATCAAACTCCAGCGAAACGGCTTCGCGCATGGCTGCCGTCGCAGCCTCGATTGCCGCTTCAGCCAGAATGGCACGTCCGAGATTGGTGTGCAGAACCGTTCCCGTCAGATTGAATAGCGGGCGCAGGCTCGATTGCCCGGAAGCTTCAAGCAGATCGATGGCCCGCCCTGTAATCTCTACGCTGTTGGACGGTGCAGCGCCGGATTTCACGGCTTCACGCATGTCGGTCAGGATCGTGCGAATGGCTTCTGTCAATGCCGGGCGACCGAAGCGTTCGAGCGCGGAACCAAGTTCCGGCATTTGCAAAAGCGTATCGACGGAGGGCAATTGCCGCAGGTGAGACCGGGTCTGATCCATGGTGCCTCACAATCCTGCAAGCAGGGCAGCAAAGCCGCCGCGCCGATAGGGCGTTTCGCGCATCAGCATATCAAGGCCAAGGCTTGCCACATCGTCGGTCATCGGGTCAGCGTCGGTGGACTGCTGCTGGTAGATGATCTTGGTCCAGCTTCCGCATTCGTCGCAGGTTTCCGCCTTGATGACGCCGCGGCCGTCTTCGACTTCCTTATAGCCGACCCCCTTGGTTGAGCCGCAGCAGGTGCACTTGATACGGACATAGTGCCAGAGCGTGTTGCAGACCGAGCAGGAACAAAAGCGCGCGCCATGCGCACCTTTCCAGCCAACGACGACTGAACTCGACGGCATGCTGCCGCAAGCGGGGCAGACGCCGTCTGCAACAGGGTTCACGGCTTTTGGATTAAGCGCGGATGCCAGCCGCGTGAAATGCAACTGGAGACCGGCCCAGATATAGATATGTTCGGCAATTGCATCCGGCGGCAGCATGCCAGTGAAGACCGCATCGATCATGCGGCGGCGTTCCGCTGTGCTGGCGGCGATCATCCGCTCCAAAGCGTCGGCGGCATCCTGCGGTTTGGCGATATTGCGTGCGCGGTCAAACAACTTGTCGAAGATTGAATTCAGGGCGCTTTCTGACGCAGCCACATCGCGGTCAATGCAGGGCATTTCGGGCTTCTGGGTGATGTCCGAGGGCGAGACCGGACCAAGCTCTTTCTGGACGGCTGCTTGCGCATCGCTTAGATCGGCGACAAATTCGAGATAGGGTTTGAGCGGGCTCACCGACCCCAGCAGCCGCAGGCGCGCGGCTCTCCGGGCAAACAGGTCGTCGGGATCGGGCAATCGCACAAAGGGTGGAGATGATACCTCGCCAATCGCCGTTGGATCCGGCGCCAGATCTATCTTACCTGCCATTCTACTCCCTCACGAACCCGCCGGGCCACGTGGACCAGTGCAACAATATTTATTCTTGGTCGGTCTCCGGATTTTTCAACCCGGCGATCCATAAAATTATGCAGCCGGTTTGCCGCTTGTCGGCTTGGCCTTTCGCTTGGCGTTCAGCTCGCGCAGCCATTTGCGATGGTGGCGCCATGCCCAGCCACCGGTCACCGTGCCGCGCGTCATGGCGCTGAATGTGCCTCTGATCCAGATTGCAGCGTAGACATGGACGATCCAGACGCAGATGGCGACGACAGCGGCCATCGAGTGGACGAGCAGCGCCCAGCGCTGCTGGTTGATGCTGACGATGGAGCCGAAATATTCGTTCCAGATGGCGAGACCCGAAACGATCAGGATGATGATCAGCAGCGACATCGACCAGAAAACCAGCTTCTGCCCGGCATTATATTTGCCGACTTCGGGCAGCTTTTCCTCATCGCCCGCAATGACGTCATTCACCTGGCCGAGCCAGCGCGTGTCTTCACGCTTCCAAAGATTGGCGCTCCAGAAACGCACGAAAAGGCCAAAGAAGCTGAAGAACAGCACCACGCCGATCCACGGATGGATAGCGCGTGTCCACTGGCCGCCGCCAAAAAGACCGGACAGGAAAAACAGCCAGGGGTGGAACATGGCAAGTCCAGACAGCGCCAGCAACACAAGGCTGAAGGCGGTAATCCAGTGATTGATGCGTGCGCTGCCGGAATAGCGGTGCACGCGCACCGGCTTGCCCGGTTCTATGTCGTCGCTGGCGGATACATCGTCAAAGTCGGTCTTGCTCATGAGCTTTTTTCTCCCGTGAGCTTCTCGGCCTCTTCCTCGTCATGCTCGGTCACAACGTTTGGACCTTTGATGATATAGTGCAGGAAGCCAGCGGCTGCGGCCAGTCCCATGACCGCCATGCCCGCATATTTGGAGACGCCTTTCCAGACCTCGACAACCGGGCTGATGCGCGGATTGTTCGGTAGGTTGGCATAAATTTCCGGTTTGTCGGCGTGGTGCAGCACATACATGACGTGTGTGCCGCCGACTCCCGGCGGATCATAAAGCCCAGCGTTTTCAAACCCACGGGATTTCAGATCCTTAATGCGTCCATCGGCCCATTCCTTCATTTCGTCCTTGGTTCCATAGACGATGGCCTGGGTAGGGCATGCTTTTGCGCAGGCCGGGCCTTGTCCAACCGCAATTCGGTCGGAGCACAGCGTGCATTTATAGGCCTTGTGGGTCACTTCCGAGACACGCGGGATGTTGAACGGACAGCCTTTGATGCAATAGCCGCAGCCAATGCAGTTATCGTGGATGAAATCGACGATGCCGTTGGAATATTGCACGATTGCGCCGGGGGCCGGACAGGCCTTGAGACAGCCAGGGTCCTCGCAATGCATGCAGCCATCCTTGCGGATGAGCCATTCCAGATTGCCGGTATCGGGATTATCCCACTCGGTATAGCGCATCAGCGTGAAGGTATTGGGCGTCAGATCGTGCGGGTTGTCATAGACACCCACATTGATGCCGACTTCCTCATGCGTATCGTTCCACTCGGCACAGGCCGATTGGCACGCCTTGCAGCCAATGCATTTCGACACGTCGATCAGCTTGGCCACTTCGGTCTGGCGTTCGGCGGGCGGTGTCACGGATGACGCCGACCGCCGCATCAGGTCACTGTCACCGAAGCGCGGAGCCTGTGACTGAACACTGGGATTGGGAACGGGTGGAAACATTCTTCAATCCCTTCTAAGCAACAGGCGCGCTGCTGCGTTCGATATTGACCAGAAACGCCTTGAATTCCGGCGTCTCGATGTTTGCGTCGCCGACAAACGGGGTCAGCGAATTCGGACCGAAGCCCTTGCGGGCAGCGCCCATGAAGCCCCAATGCAGCGGAATGCCGACCACATGCACCGTCTTGCCGTCGCAGATCAGCGGCTTGATGCGTTTGGTCACCACGGCCTTGGCCTTGACCGAGCCGCGCTTCGACCAGACGCGCACCCAGTCGCCCTTGGCGATGCCCTTTTCCTTTGCCAGCTCTTCCGAAATTTCCACGAAAAATTCCGGCTGCAGCACGGCATTCACATGCACGTGTTTGGTCCAGTAGTGGAAGTGTTCGGTCAGGCGATAGGAGGTTGCCGCATAAGGGAACTCCTCGGATGCCGTATCGGCGAACTGTTTGAAGTCGTTGTTGAAGACGCGGGCCACCGGATTACCCCGGATATTCGGCGCAACCACATTGGCCAGCGGTGACTCAAACGGCTCGTAATGGGCGGGGAACGGACCGTCGCGCATCATGCCACGGCAGAACAGACGCGATGTGCCTTCCGCATTCATGATGAACGGCCCGACTTCATGCGGCTTGGCGGTCGGCGCGATGTCCGGCACGTCATAGCCTGTCCACTTGGTCCCATCCCATTCGATGAGCTTGCGGCTCGGATCCCACGCCTTGCCGTCAAGATCGGCGGAAGCGCGGTTATAGAGGATGCGCCGGTTGGCGGGCCATGCCCAGGACCAGTTGAGATAGGCTCCGGTCTCGTCGGGATCGTGATTGTCGCGACGGGCCATGTTGTTGCCTGCCTCGGTGAAACAGCCGGAATAAACCCAGCAGCCCGACGATGTGGAACCGTCATCGCGCAGCGCGGCAAAACCGGGCAGCAGTTTCCCAGCCTCCAGAACCACTTTGCTCGGGTCTGTCGGGTCCATCAGCGTGGTCAGCGCACGACCGTTCAGCTCCTGTGCCAGTTCTTCGGCGGTCGGTTCATCCGGGTCCTTGTAATCCCAGACCAGATTGAGAATTGGATCAGGGAACGGGCCGCCTTCCTTGCTGTAAAGCGCCTTCAGCCGCATGTAGATCTGCGCCATGATCCAGTTGTCGGTCTTCGCCTCGCCGGGCGGTGTTGCTCCCGGCCAGTGCCATTGCAGCCAACGGCCGGAATTGGTTAGCGAGCCTTCATCCTCTGCAAAGCAGGTGGATGGAAGCTGGAACACTTCCGTTTTTATCGACGCCGTGTCGACGTCGTTATATTCGCCGTGATTTTCCCAGAAGCGCGATGTTTCCGTTTCGAGCGGGTCCATCGTGACGAGGAATTTCAGCTTCGACAGGGCTGCGGTCAGCTTGTTGCGGTTTGGCACCGCCATCAGCGGGTTGAAGCCCTGGCAGACATAGCCGTTGACCTTGCCATCGTTCATCATGTCGAAAATGCGCAATACGTCATAGTTCGGCACGTCGAGCTTCGGCAGCCAGTCATAGGCGAAGTCGTTTTCCACGGTGGCGGCGTTGCCCCACATGGACTTCTGGAAGCTTACGAAGAACTTCTTGTAGTTCTGCCAGTAGCTCGTCTGGTTCGGACGCAAAGGCTTGAAGCTGCGCGTCGACATATAGGTGTCGAGGTCAATCTCCTTCTCCACCGGGATATTCATATAGCCCGGCAGAAGATTGGACATCAGGCCGATATCGGTCAGCCCCTGAATATTGGAGTGGCCGCGCAGCGCATTCATGCCGCCGCCCCGCACCCCGATATTGCCGAGGATCAACTGAAGCATCGCCATGCCGCGAATGTTCTGCGCACCCTTGGAATGTTGCGTCCAGCCAAGCGCATACATGGATGTCATGGTCTTGATGGGCGACGAGCATTCGCCGATCATTTCGGCCACTTTCAGGAATTTCTCCTTCGGCGTGCCGCAGATGCGCTCGACCATTTCCGGTGTGTAGATGGAAGCGTGCTGTTTCAGCAGGTTCCACACGCAACGCGGATGCTGCAATGTGTCGTCCACGACGGCATAGCCATCGTCGCCGATCACATATTCCCAGCTCGATCGATCATAATCGCGCTTTTCCTCGTCATAGCCGGTAAACAGCCCGTCCTTATATTCAAAGCCGTCCTTGACGATGTAGCTGGCATTGGTGAAGTGCTTCACATATTCCCACTGCACGTGATCGTTCTGGATGCAGTAGTTGATGACGCCGAGCAGGAAGGCGATATCCGAACCCTGACGGATCGGCGAATAATAATCCGCTACCGATGCCGTGCGCGTGAAACGCGGATCGACAACGATCAGCCGGGCGCCACGGTTGGCCTTTGCCTCCGTCACCCATTTGAAGCCGCATGGATGCGCTTCCGCCGCATTGCCGCCCATGACGACGATGAGGTCAGTGTTCTTGATGTCGGTCCAGGCGTTGGTCATTGCGCCACGGCCAAATGATGGGGCGAGACTCGCCACCGTCGGGCCGTGTCAGACGCGTGCCTGATTATCGAATGCGACTATGCCGGTACTGCGCACCACCTTGTAGGTGAGAAACGCTGTTTCGTTGGTTGTTGCAGAAGCGGCGAGGAATCCTGTCGATGTCCAGCGGTTGACGGTAATGCCGGCATCGTTCTTGGCGATGAAGTTCGCGTCGCGGTCATCCTTGAGGTGACGCGCGATCCGATCCAGCGCGTCGTCCCATGAAATGCGCTTGAATGCGCCGGAGCCGGGTTCACGGACCATCGGATATTGCAGGCGGGTTTCCGCCTTGACGAAATCCTTGAGAGCCGCACCCTTCGGGCACAGTGTGCCGCGATTGGTCGGGTGGTCTGTATCGCCTTCGACATGGATCAGGTCGGCTTTTTCGCCCTTGCGCACATCGCCCTTGGAATAAAGGATGATGCCACAGGCCACCGAACAATAGGGGCAGGTATTCCGGGTTTCGGTCGTATTGGCCAGCTTGAAGGGGCGAATGGACTCGGCATAGGCGGTTTCCACCGCACCAAAGCCGAAAGAACCGAGCGCCGAAGCCGCTACCACCGCTCCCGTTCCGCCCAGAAACTGGCGGCGTGAGAGCTCTACATTCATAGCGCGATACCTCCCTGATGATCAGAACCGACGTGCCGGGATATAGTCGCAGGCACGTTGCCGGGCAGGCTTGACTTTCAAGTCGTTAGTTCAACGCAATAAATTGCAGTTGTCAACCGAAGCGAAGGTCGAAAAATGTAACAACAAAGTGCATTTATAAATAACATGACTGTTGCAGTCAGGTATTAATACATGAATGTAATCTTCACGAACACTTTGTATTGTTTGTTCGTTGATTGACGGACTTCTGTAAACGCGGCAGACTACCGGTGTGACTTCTTTCGCTGCTCCCGAGTTTCGGGGCCTTGATCACGGATCAATATTGGCCTGCGCTGACCGTTCCGGTCAGGCGCAACAGCAGCGCTTTCTCCCCACAAACGCAAGAAACAAAGCTCATGGCTCCAGCAGGGGCTATTTAAGGGGATCGTCATGAATCGTCGGGAACTCCTGAAATCCGGTGCGGCCTGCGCCGCCTTCAGCGCCATGCCGGGCTTAACCTTGGCGCCTGCCTTCGCTGCTGACGGCACCTTCGCGCCGCAGCCGTCGAACTGGCGCAGTTTCGAAATCAAGACCGTCGTTAATCCGACCGCGTCCAAGGATGTCATCCGGGCATGGGTGCCACTGGCCGGGTTTCAGGCGGATGACTGGAACCGCCCGGAAGGCAATCGCTGGACGACCAACGCCAAGGTCGCCCAACTGGATCGCGATCCGCATAGCGGGGTAGGGCTTCTCTATCTCGAATGGGCGCCGGGCGAGGAAGCGCCGTCTGCGGAAATCATCAGCCTCATTTCGACCCGCGACCGCGCAAGCAAGCTTGAAGCATCGTCGGCGGTAGCGCCGCTGACGCAAACAGAGCGCGCCAAGTATCTTGCCGGAACACGGCTGGCTCCAGTGGATGGTATCGTTCGGGAAACCGCCGACAAGATTGTCGGCGATGCCGCGAGCGATCAGGACAAGGCGCGCCGCATTTATGATTGGGTTGTCGCCAACACCTATCGACGCGCCTCCACGCGCGGTTGCGGTGATGGCGATATCGTGGCCATGCTGAAGAGCGGTGATCTTGGCGGCAAATGCGCTGATCTCAACCCGCTTTTCGTGGCGCTGGTACGCTCAGCCGGCATTCCTGCACGTGATCTCTATGGGGTGCGGGTGGCACCATCCGTGTTCGGCTACAAAAGCCTTGGCGCGAAAAACGAGGTCATCACCAAGTCGCAGCATTGCCGTGCTGAAATCTATCTCGACGGCGTCGGTTGGGTGGCGACTGATCCTGCCGATGTCCGAAAGGTCATGCTTGAAGAGGAAAAGGACGGGCTGACAGCAGACGATCCGCGTGTCGTTGCTGTTCGTCAGAAGCTCTTCGGTGCATGGGAAGGCAACTGGATCGCCTTCAATGACGGCAGTGACGTCGATCTGCCATCCGCGAAGGGTGGGGAGCTTGGCTTCCTGATGTATCCGCAAGCAGAAGTCGCCAGCACCCGTCTCGATTGTCTCGACGCGGACGCGTTCCGTTACAGCATGACGGCCCGCGAAATTTCGATCTGATACGAAATAACATGCCGGGGCGGTTTCTGTTTGGATCAACGAAGGAACCGCCTTCGGCTCAGGAGGAATTATGGATATCGCATCGCCCATCCGTCTCAGCACTCTGGCGCATGGCGGCGGTTGTGGCTGCAAGCTGGCGCCCGCCGTGTTGCAGAATCTGCTTGCCGATCAGCCCGCCATTCAGCCGTTCAAGCAGTTGCTTGTCGGTACCGAAACCGGCGATGATGCGGCGGTCTGGCAGCTCGACGATGAAACCTGCGTGATCGCCACGACGGATTTCTTCATGCCGATGGTGGATGATCCCGTCGATTTCGGGCGCATTGCCGCAACCAATGCCATCTCCGATGTATACGCCATGGGCGGAACGCCGATCATGGCGCTGGCGATCCTCGGCATGCCGGTGAACCAGATGCCTGCGGAAATGATCCGCGATATTCTGAAAGGCGGTTCCAGCATTTGCGCCGAAGCCGGTATTCCGGTGGCAGGCGGCCATTCCATCGATGCGCCGGAACCGATTTACGGGCTGGCGGTGATCGGCACATGCAAGCTCTCCAATCTGCGCAAGAACAGCGGAGCCAAACCGGGCGACGTGCTCATTTTGACCAAGGGGCTTGGCGTCGGCATTTATTCCGCCGCTTTCAAGAAACAGGTGCTCGACAGTGCCGGTTATGAGGAGATGATGGCCACCGTCACTCTGCTGAACCGTGTTGGCGCTGAACTCGGCAAGGATGAGGCCGTTCATGCGGTCACCGATGTGACAGGCTTCGGCATCCTCGGCCACGCACTTGAAATGGCGCGGGGATCGAAGGTCGGCATCACACTTCGATACAGTGAACTTCCGCTTTTGGGTCAGGCTGCACGCCTTGCAGAGGAGGGCTTTATCACCGGCGCTTCGACCCGCAACTGGGCGAGCTATGGCGACGAAGTGCGTCTTGCGGCTGACGCTCCACTCTGGAAACAGCAATTGCTGACCGACCCACAGACCTCCGGCGGACTGCTTGTTTCCTGTGCACCGGATGCGGCGGAGCGTATTCTCGCGACAATCCGCTCCGCCGGTTATTCGGCGGCGCGTATTATCGGAACGGTCGGTGACGCACCGTCAATGGTAACGGTGGTCGACTAAAGCCCTGATTGATTTGCCAGCAAAATTCGAGCATTTCTTGAGCGTCGCCCAAGCCTAAGGCATAGTGTTTTCAATTATGACAGAGTCGCAACCCGCGATAGGGCGCCGCGATAAGGATTGAGCATGTATTGGGCGGATATTATTGGCATTCTGGCGGTCCTTCTTCTGGTGGCCGCCAACGGCTTCTTCGTTGCCGCTGAATTCTCACTGGTGGCGGTCCGCAAAAGCCGGGTGGCCGAACTCGTCGCCGCCAAGCGGTCGAACGCGACTGCTCTTCAGCGCGCAGTGGATCATCTCGATGCCAACCTGGCGGCTACACAGCTCGGTATCACCATTTCCTCGCTTGCGCTTGGCTGGATCGGTGAACCGGCCCTTGCCCATCTCATCGAACCCGCTTTGAGCGCGCTGCCGACCGAATGGGTGAGTTTTGGGTCGCATGCCATCGCGGTTGCGATTGCCTTCATCATCATCACGGCGCTGCATATTGTGTTGGGCGAACTTGCGCCCAAAAGCCTCGCCTTGCAGCGCAGCGAGGGCACGGCGTTGTTTGTCGTCCGTGCGCTCGGTGCTTTCACCTTTATCTTCTGGCCCGCTATTTCCACGCTCAACGCGCTGGGAAATCTGGTGCTGCGATTGTGCGGTTTGCAACCGGGCAATGGAGAGGGATCGACCCATTCTCCCGAAGAGATCAAGCTGCTCGTCGCGGCTAGCCAGCAAGCTGGCCTGATTGAAATGACGCAGCGCGAGGTGGTGGCGCGTGCGCTGACCATCGGTGACCGCCGCGTGGGCGATATCATGACGCCCCGGCGTGAGATCGACTGGGTGGACGCCGACGACACGCAGGAGCAGATGCTCAAGACTGTCCGCGACTGCCGCCATGAACAATTGCTGGTTGCGCATCAGAGCATCGACGAACCCATTGGCATGGTTCTCAAGAAAGATCTGCTCGATCAGGTGCTCGATGGCCATGCGGTCAATCCGCTGAAGGCAATCCGGGAACTCGTCGTGGTGCATGAGGCGACGCCGATTTTCCGTGTGCTTGAAATCTTCAAGAAAAGTCCTGTGCGGCTGGTCGTCGTCGTGGATGAATATGGCATCCTCGAAGGCATCGTCACCCAGTCGGACCTGCTTGAAGTGATTGCTGGCGACATTCCGGATATTGACGACGAAGAGCCGGATATCGTGACGCGCACGGACGGGTCGCTTCTGATTGACGGCTTGATGTCGGCCCATGAGGCCTTCCATCGTCTGGGATTTACAGAAGTGCCGGAAGATCGCGGCTATCACACGATTGCCGGTTTTGCCCTGCTTCAGCTCGGCGATCTGCCTTCCGTTGGCGACAGTTTCGAATATGACGATTGGCGCTTTGAAATCGTCGATATGGACGGCCGGCGCATCGACAAGATTCTCGCGAAGAAATTATAGGTAACGGTGGGGCCGTCGCTCCGTCGAAAGGCGTAGCGGTTCCGCCTTATACGGCGATATGCCCGGTAGCTCTGTTTGTGCATTCTATCTGCATGAAGATAGAAGCTGAACAGCAACGCCAATTCTGGAATGACTGGAACGCGCAGACCCGCGAAAAGGAGCTGCATGAAATCTCGCGTCGGCAGGCCGAGATGGTTCTCGACAGCTTGGCGCGCACCGGAAGAAGCGGGTTGAAAATCCTCGAAGTCGGTTGCGGCGCGGGGTGGCTCTGTCCGGAGCTTGCCCGGTTTGGCGATGTGGTGGGAACCGACCTTTCTGACGAGGTTTTGCAACGGGCGCAGACGCGCTGGCCTGAGATCAAATTCGTGTCGGGTGATTTCTTCTCGCTGTCCTTCGAGCCGCAATCCTTCGACGTGATTGTCAGTCTGGAAGTGCTGTCGCATGTCGAGAACCAGCCCCAATTCATGGAGCGGCTGGCCGATCTGCTAGTGCCCGGTGGCATGTTGCTGCTCGCAACGCAAAACCGGCCCGTGCTGCAAAAGCATTGCAGCGTCGCGCCGCCCGGTCCGGGACAGGTTCGCCGTTGGGTCGACCGGACAGAACTGGCCGGGCTGGCGTCGCCTTTTTTCAAGATAGAACAGCTGCGCTCCATCACGCCTATGGCGCAACGCGGTTATCGGCGTTTCCTGACATCGCAGAAACTCAACAATGCGCTCGCGCCGGTGATGGGACATCGTCTTCGCGATCTGCTCGAAGCCAATGACTGGGGTTGGACGCTGATGCTGAGAGCCACCAGACATTTGGCCGTATAAGAAGCGGCACCTTTTTCAATCCACTAGCCGACAGCTTTTAAGTATTGGGATCAAGTATAGACCCGCAGGAAAAATATGTTCCTGCGGGTCTCTTTTTTGGCAGGAATGCGCACGACAGTATCCATTCATCGAATTAAATATATGGAAATTATAGAATAATTCGTAATGGAACACTGCCGTGAGTACAAAAAAGCAATTCATTCTCAACGGGTTCGGCATGAATGTCGTTGGCCATGTCTCGGCTGGCCTGTGGCGGCATCCGCAGGACAAGGCGCACAATTACACCAGCATCGACTACTGGGTGAACCTTGCCAAAACGCTGGACGAAGGTGGCTTCGACGCCCTTTTTCTGGCCGATGCGCTTGGGCATCTGGATGTTTTCAACGGAACGCCGGATTCATCGCTGCGCACAGCCGCGCAGTCGCCGGTGAACGACCCGCTTCTGCTCGTTTCCGCTATGGGTGCGGCCACCCGTCATCTGGGCTTCGGCATTACTGTTTCGACGACCTATGAGCAGCCCTATCTGCTGGCGCGCAAATTCACGACGCTCGACCATCTGACCAAGGGGCGAATTGCGTGGAACATCGTGACGTCGGTTCTGGAGTCAGCAGCCAAAAACCTTGGGCTTGATCGCCAGATCGATCATGACGAGCGCTATAATCGCGCGCAGGAATTTCTCGACGTGACCTACCGTCTCTGGGAAGGTTCGTGGGAGGATGACGCCGTGGTGCGCGATCGGGAAAACGGGATTTATACCGACCCTTCCAAGGTCCACCCGATCAATTTCCACGGTCGCTATTTCAATGTGCCGGGCGCTCATCTTTCGCAGCCAAGCCCGCAACGGACACCCTTACTGTTTCAGGCAGGCACTTCGCCGCGTGGGCGCGAATTTGCGGCAAGCAATGCGGAGGTGGTGTTCCTCGGCGGTACTAATACGGCGGCCATCCGCCGCTCGACGGATGCCATCCGCGCGCAGGCCGCCGCGCTTGGCCGTTCGCCCGATGCCATCAAATTCATCACGGCTGTGACCGTGATCACCGCGCCGACCGACGAAGAAGCACAGGCAAAGTACAAGGACTATCTGTCCTATACCAATGTGGAAGCGGCGCTGGCGCTTTTCTCTGCCTGGACCGGTGTGGACTGGAGCCAGTATCCGCTCGACCATCCGCTGGAATATATCGAAACCAATGCCGGGCGTTCGGCGCTTGCGGGCCTCACCAGCATCGATGCCGATCGTCGCTGGACGGTGGAAGGCATTGCCGAATATATCGGTGTGGGCGGCATTCATCCCAAGCTGGTTGGCTCGCCGCAGACTGTCGCCGACGAACTGGAACGTATTGCCGATGAGGGCGGTATCGACGGTTTCAATCTGGCCTATGTGATCAGCCCCGGCACCTTTGAAGATTTTGTCGAACATGTCGTCCCGGAATTGCGCAAGCGCGGGCGTATCCGTGCGCGCACTGATGAGCCGCTGACAATCCGCGAGCGCTTTCAGGGCGAAGGTCACCGTCTGCTGCGTGACGATCATCCGGGTGCAGCGGCGCGTGATCGCTCGCAATGGGCGTCTCCTGTTACGGAGGCGGCGCAGTGAGCGGTATTCATGTCCACTGGTATCTGCCGACCAATGGCGACAGCCGTGAGATTGTCGGCTCCGGTGACGACTCACATCTCGGCAATGGCCCATCAGGTCTGAGCTGGCGCAAACCGACCATCGATTATCTGGAGCAGATTGCCAGAACAGCGGAACTTCTTGGCTTCGAAGCCGTGCTGACGCCGACCGGCACATGGTGCGAAGACGCATGGATAACCACAGCCGCGCTGTCACGCGTGACCAGCCGCTTGAAGTTTCTCGTCGCTTTTCGTCCGGGCTTCATTTCGCCAACGCTTGCCGCTCATCAGGCGGCGACATTCCAGCGCATTTCCGGCGGACGGCTGTTGCTAAACGTGGTGACGGGCGGGGATCCGGTCGAACAGAGACGGTTCGGTGATTATCTCGATCACGATGCCCGTTATGAACGAACGGGCGAGTTTCTGGAAGTTCTGCGTGGTGTCGCCTTACCGGCAGGTGGAGACAAGCGCTTCGATTTCGATGGCAAGCATTATCGCATCGAGGGTGCGCAGATCGACTTCGGCGGATATGGCCTGCCGAAGATCTTTTTCGGCGGCGCAAGCGAGGCCGCGCGTGATGTCGCGGCGCAGCATGTGGATACCTATCTGGTCTGGGGCGAGAATCCAGAGTTCGAGGCGGAACGCATCCGAACCCTCAAGGCGCAGGCGGCGGCGCTTGGGCGCAAATTGTCCTTCGGTATTCGCCTGCATGTGATCAGTCGCGATACGGAGGCGCAGGCCTGGGCGGAAGCCGATGCCTTGCTGGCGAAGCTTTCACCGGAACGCATCCAGCGCGCGCAGGCTATTCTGGCGCGCACCCAGTCGGTCGGCCAGACGCGGATGAACGCGCTCCATAAGGACAAAAGCGAACAGGCTTTTACGCTTCGCAGCGCGCGCGTCCTCGAAATCTATCCGCACCTTTGGGCGGGTTATGGGTTGGTTCGCGGTGGTGCGGGAACGGCCATCGTCGGTAGTCACGAGCAGGTGGCAGAGCTGATTGCGCAATATCACGAGGTCGGGTTCGATCACTTCATCCTGTCCGGCCAGCCGCATATCGAGGAAGCCTATTATTTCGCCGAAGGCGCTTTATCGGTGCTTCGCTCCCGACAATTGCTCGCGGCAGCATAGGAGCCCCCAGCAAAGCAAGGAATGAACGGCATATTCCTCAGCTGTGGTTTCGCGGCAGGCGGCAAATATTAGCCTTTCGCAATATACTGAGAATACTTTATTGCCCGCAGCAAATGATCGGGCTAGCATGTCCCTATTACAACAACGGCAGGACAAACCTGTCGAGACAAATGGGGAAATAAGATTATGAAAATGGCACGCCTTGCCTTCGCCGGTGCACTTCTCGCAACTGTCACCGGTTTTCATGTTGCGCCTGCTGCGGCGCGCGATCTGACAGTTGTCTCCTGGGGCGGCAACTATCAGGATGCGCAACGCGAAATCTATTTCAAACCGTTTTCGGAAAAGACCGGAAAGCCGCTTCTCGATGAATCCTGGGACGGCGGTTACGGTGTCGTTCAGGCCAAGGTGAAGGCTGGCAAGCCCAATTGGGATGTGGTGCAGGTGGAAGCTGAAGAGCTGGCGCTCGGCTGTGCCGATGGTCTTTATGAAAAGATCGACTGGTCCAAGCTCGGCGGCAAGGACAAGTTTCTCGACAGCGCGGTCAATGATTGCGGCGTCGGCGCCATCGTCTGGTCCACGGCTATCGCCTATAATGGCGACAAGCTGAAAGACGGCCCCAAGTCCTGGGCGGATTTCTGGGATGTGAAGAAGTTCCCCGGCAAGCGTTCGTTGCGCAAGGGCGCAAAATACACGCTGGAATTCGCGCTGCTCGCAGACGGCGTCAAGAAGGACGAAGTCTATGACGTGCTGGGCACGCCGGAAGGTGTTGACCGTGCATTCAAAAAGCTCGATGAGCTGAAGCCAAATATCGTTTGGTGGGAAGCCGGCGCGCAGCCGCTTCAACTGCTGGCATCCGACGAAGTCGTGATGGCCTCGGCCTATAATGGTCGTATCACCGGCATCAATCGCGCTGAGGGCAAGAATTTCAAGGTGGTTTGGCCGGGCAGCATCTATGCCGTCGATAGCTGGGTTGTTCTGAAGGACGCCGAGAACAAGGACGCGGGCATGGATTTTATCGCTTTCACAAGCGAGCCTGAAAACCAGGTCAAGCTACCGAAATTTGTTGCCTATGGTCTTCCGAACAAGGAAGCCGCCAGCAAGGTTCCGGCGGAATTCGCAAACGATCTGCCGACGGCGGAAGCTAACATGACAGATGCCATTCCGCTTAATGTCGATTTCTGGATCGACAATTCGGAAGAGCTGACGAAGCGTTTCAACGCCTGGCTGGCTCAGTAACAGAGGCAGCCTGCCAAAGTTCATCGCCGTCCCGTCTGCCGTGACAACAAATGGCCGGAGCGGTTCCGTTAATACCGGAACGGCTCTGGCTGGTAGACGGGATATTCCGATTGCCGGCAAATGGAGTGATTCATTGACGGACTATCGAATTCGATTTGAGAATATCAGTAAATCCTACGCCGATTTCAAAGTTATAGACGGGCTTAACCTCGATATCGCACGCGGTGAGTTTGTCAGTCTGCTGGGACCATCGGGCTCGGGCAAGACTACGCTTCTGATGATGCTCGCAGGTTTTGAAAACCCGAGCGGCGGCAAGCTCATCGTCGATGGCAAGTCTATCAACGATGTGCCGTCCTATAAGCGCAATATGGGCGTTGTCTTCCAGAACTATGCGCTGTTTCCGCATATGAGTGTCGGCGAGAATGTCGCGTTTCCATTGCAGATGCGTGGGCTTGGCAAGGCGGAAATTTCCGACAAGGTCGGAAAAGTGCTGGATATGGTGCAGCTTTCCACTATGCGCGAGCGCAAGCCGTCGCAGCTCTCCGGCGGGCAGCAGCAGCGTGTGGCTTTGGCCCGCGCGCTGGTTTTCGAACCGGGTGTGGTGCTGATGGACGAACCCCTCGGGGCGCTCGACAAGCAGTTGCGCGAACAGATGCAGCTCGATATCCGCGCTCTGCATAGCCGCCTCGGTTTGACGATTGTTTTCGTGACGCACGACCAGAGCGAGGCTCTGACCATGTCGGACCGCATCGCCGTGTTCAACAAAGGTCAGATTGAACAGATCGGTTCACCGCGCGAAATCTATGATGAACCCAAGACCCGTTTCGTGGCGGAGTTTATCGGCGAAACCAATCTTGCCGAAGGCAAGGTGGAACGTATCGACGGAACCAATACGTTGATCCGCCTCAACAATGGCGCCGAGCTGAACGCTTCTTCGTCCGGGGCACTGACGCCGGGACAGAACGTGTTGCTTTCAATCCGTCCAGAGCGGATAGAACTGGGTGGTGAGGGCAAGGCTGACAATAGTCTTATCACGCGCGTTACCGACAGTGTCTATCAGGGCGACCACCTGCGCATCCAGCTGGATGACAAGGCGCATAATTTCATTGTTCGCCTCGACCGCAAGGCGCGCGAATGGCAGCCCGGCGTCGATGTTGTGGCACATTTCAATGCCGCTGATTGCTGGACCATTGTCGCATGACGGTACTCTCCACCAAGAGCACACGCTCCGTTCTGCTCATCGCCCCGCTTTTAATCTTCATTGCGCTGTTCTTCCTGTGGCCGCTCGGCGTAATGGTGAAACAGGCAATTTCCGACACGGCGGTGCTGCGTGTTTTGCCGCAAACGGCAGAAGCGGTGGGCGCATGGGACGGTCAATCCGGCCCGACACCAGAGATGAAACAGGCGCTGGTTGCCGATCTCAAGACCTCCACGGACCAGCAGGCTGTCGGCGATATGGTGCGGCGGCTGAACAGCGCCCAGTCGGGTTTTCGAACGCTGATGAGCAAGACGATCTCGGCCATTGAGAAGGGCGATCCCGCGCTCGATCTTGAGGCCGTTGATAAACGCTGGAGCCAGTCCCAATACTGGCGCGCAATCGCCAACGCATTGTCCCCCACCACGGATCGCAATTTATTGGCCGCCGTGGATATGGAACGCGACAGTTCCGGCGAGATTGTTTCCATGGCGCCGGGCACATCGGCCAATCGCGCCATCATGCTGCGCACCTTCTGGATTGCTGCGCTGGTCACATTAGCCTGCGCCGCTATCGGCTATCCTTATGCGGTGTTGCTGGCTTCCGCCACGGGCTGGGTGAAAAGCGCCTTGTTTGCAGCGGTGCTGCTTCCGCTCTGGACGTCGCTTCTGGTGCGCACGGCGGCTTGGTTCATTCTATTGCAGGACAAGGGGTTGATCAATGACACGCTGACCTGGCTCGGGTTGACGAACGGGCCGCTGCCGCTGATTTTCAACCGGACGGGCGTGATCATCGCCATGACGCATGTGCTGTTGCCGTTCATGGTTTTGCCCATCTACAGCGTGCTGGTGTCGATCCCGAACAATCTGATGCCTGCCGCCGCTTCGCTGGGCGCGCCGCCATGGCGCGCATTCCTGCGGGTCCTGCTGCCGCTCAGTATGCGTGGTATCCTGTCCGGCATGCTGCTCGTCTTCATGAGCGCCATTGGTTATTACATCACACCGGCGCTGATCGGCGGTCCGAGCGACCAGATGATCAGCTCCATCATCGCTTATTATGCAACCGGCTCGGCCAATTGGGGCATGGCTGGTGCGCTGGGCATGGTGCTGCTGGTCGTTTGTCTGGTGCTCTATGCGGTCTATGGCCGCTTGACCAACGAAAAGCCGGGGAGGGCGTGACCATGGGCCGTCCCGTCAAAATCATCTTCGGCGTTGCTGCGGTCATATTTCTGGTCGCGCCGTTGTTTGCCATTCTGCCACTGGCGTTCACCTCAAGCGTGTTTCTCACCTATCCGGTGCCGAGCTGGTCGATGCGCTGGTTCGAAGAACTGGCAACGGCCGATGCCTGGCGACGCGCCATCGTCAACAGCCTGATCATCGGCACTGGCACGATGGCGCTGGCGACGGTGCTTGGCACAATGGCAGCACTTGGCCTGCGCAATCGGGCGCTGTTCCTGTCGGGCCCGATCCGCACGCTGTTTCTGCTGCCGATGGTCGTGCCTGCGGTGGTGATGGGCGTCGGCATGCAATTGCTGTTCGTGCGGCTGGGGATTGCGAATTCCTATTTCGGGGTCATCGTCGCGCATACGGTGGTTTCGATCCCCTTTGTGATGGTGAGCGTCACCGGCGCGCTGGCGGGCATCGACCGGCGCGTGGAACTTGCGGCGGAAAGCCTTGGCGCATCACCGCTGACTGTGTTTCGCCGGGTGACTTTGCCGCTTGCCATGCCGGGCGTGGTTTCAGGTGCCGTGCTGGCCTTCGCCACGTCGCTGGACGAGGTGGTGCTGACGCTGTTCGTCGCCGGGCCAAACCAGCGAACGCTGGCCCGACAGATGTTTTCCACGATCCGCGAAAACATCAGCCCGGCGATTGCCGCCGCAGCCTTCCTGTTTATCGCGGGAACCCTGATCCTCGGTCTGGCGGCGGTGCTGTTCAAAAGGAAAACACCGCGCACGGCTTGAATGAAACTTTCCAGCCGTGCTCCGGCGCCTGCATGAAATAGGGAACCATTCACGCTGTGAGGGGTTTGAAATTCATGCACGTTTCAAAAGCGAATTCAGAAAGCACCTCGCTTGCGGCGCTATCGACGGATAATGCCGGATATGCGCTTTTCTTCGATATAGACGGAACCTTGCTGGATCTGGCACCGACGCCGGACAGCGTCGTGGTCGATTCAGCGCTGGTGACCGCGCTGGAAAAACTGCGCCAGCGTTTGTCCGGTGCTGTGGCGATTGTGACCGGACGCCCGCTGGAATTTGTGGCGGAGCGTTTTCCGTCTTATTCGGGCGCTGTTGCGGCATTGCATGGCACCGAGTTTCGCCTGCCATCGGGGCATGTCGAGATGCTGGAACCCGGCGAACAATTCGAGCGTGCCAAGGATTTCATTCGTCAGACGCAGGCGGGGATTGCCGGTCTTCTGGTCGAGGATAAGGGCAATGCCATCGCTGTCCATTTCAGGGCTGCGCCCGACAAGGAAGACATCGCCCGAGAGCTGATCGACGCGGCGGAAAAACTGGCTGGTCCCGATTGGCGGGTGCAGGCTGGAAAATATGTCTTCGAACTGCGCTCGCGTCATGGCGATAAAGGAGCAGCCTTGCGCCGTTTGATGCGGAGCGCGGCCTTTGCCGGTCGTCTTCCGATCGCCTTCGGTGACGATCTGACGGATGTGCCGATGCTGCAGGCAGCGATGGATATGGGCGGGTTGGGCGTTGCGGTGGGCGATGCGATCGGCGATCTGTCCACTGACAGGGTTGCCTCGCCGGAAGCCTTGCGGGCATGGGTGATCGAAATGGCGGGTGAGCAATAATATGATGAAAGGAGAATGGAGTGGGACGCCTTGTCGTGGTTTCCAACCGGGTGCCCTTGCCGGACAAGCAGGGGAAAGCACCGGCGGGAGGATTGGCCGTCGCCTTGCAGGCGGCTTTGAATGTGCGCGGCGGGGTCTGGTTTGGCTGGTCGGGTGAAACATTGTCCGGCAGGCAGACACACCAGCTTGAAACAAAGCAGGTCGGGCCGATCAGCTATGCGCTGTTGAGCCTGCAAAAGAAAGATATCGACGAATATTACGCTGGCTTTGCCAACCGAATGTTGTGGCCGCTTTGTCATTACCGGCTCGACCTGATCGACTATACCCGCAAAGACATGGCGGGATATTTCCGCGTGAACCGGTTGTTCGCGCAGCAATTGCTGCCGCTGCTTGAGCCGGACGACATCATCTGGGTGCATGATTATCATCTGATCCCGCTGGCCGAAGAGTTGCGGCGCTGCGGTGTGGAAAATCGCATCGGCTTTTTCATGCATATCCCCTGGCCGCCGGCTGATCTGCTTTTGACGCTACCGGTGCATGAGGCGATCATTCGCGGCTTGACGGCCTATGATCTCGTCGGGTTTCAGACTGAAAACGATGTCGAGAATTTCATCAGTGGTTTGCGGCGCGAAAAGATCGGCAAACAGATCGAACCTCGCCGCTTCGAAGCGTTCGGGCGTAGTTTCAGCGTGGACAGTTTCGGCATCGGTATCGAAACGGAGATGTTTGCCGAGATCGCCAGCAAGACCCAGAACAGCCCATCCGTAAAGCGCATGCGCGCCAGCATGAGTGGGCGCGATCTGATCATCGGCGTCGACAGGCTCGATTATTCCAAGGGGATTACCAATCGGCTCGAAGCTTTCGAGCATTTCATGAAAATCGATCCGGTCAATCGCGGCAATGTCACCTTCTTGCAGGTAACGCCGAAGTCGCGAACCGAGGTGCCGGAATATAAGGCGATGCAGCGGGAGGTGGCGGAAATGGCCGGGCGCATCAATGGGGCCAATGCGACCTTCGACTGGACGCCGATCCGCTACATCAACCGGTCTCTCAACCGTGATGTGCTGGCCGGGCTTTATCGCTTGTCGAAAGTGGGGCTGGTCACGCCGCTGCGTGATGGCATGAATCTCGTTGCAAAGGAATATGTTGCGGCGCAAGACCCCGATGATCCGGGTGTGCTTGTGCTCTCACGCTTTGCTGGTGCGGCGCAGGAACTGGACGGCGCGGTACTGGTCAATCCCTATGACACGGAAGCGGTGGCCTATGCGATAGCGCGTGCGCTCTCCATGCAATTGGAGGAGCGGCAGGAGCGCTTTAACGGGATGATGGATTTTCTGAAAACCCACGACGTCACACGATGGTGCGACGATTTTCTGGCACGGCTTGCGCCGGAGAAATAGGCAACAGCGTGCGCCCGTTTCGGGCGCAAGCTATTCTTGAAATTTAGGCTACAGCCTTGCCGTAAGTGCGCACGACATTGCGGACGGCTTCCACCATCAGGGCGTGCGGCGTCGGTTCGACGTCACCGGAGGCAACCGCCGGATAAAGCGTGCCCAGATACTGGCTGATCAGCGTTTCCGGTATCTTGCGACCTTCCAGACGCTTCAAAAGTGCATCCACAGCAGCGGTTGCCACCGGGTGCGGCCAGTAATAGCGGATGCGGTCGCTATAGGAGAAATGGCGTTGCAGACGCAGTTCTTCCGCATCGCCGTGATAGTACTTTTCCCAGTTCTTCGGCTCGGTCAGAAGCAATGCTTCCATCTTGCCGCGCAGGGTTTCTTCTTCCGGCAGCTTGTCGAGGAAAGCTGCAATCTGGTCGAGACCGTAAAGCGCCTCGCGCAGTGCAAAAGTCAGGCCGGGGCCGACTTTCAAAATGGCGAAACCGTCGTGAACGAGATCGGAAAGCGCTTCCACCGGCTGATAGTCGGTTGAATGGGCTTCGAACACGAATTGCGGCATTTCGCTGAGAACACCGCTCAGCGCCGTCGCCTTCTCGCTGTTGTAGAAGACAACATTTTCGTTGCCGAATTCGACAGCCGGTTGCACCACCACGCCGATGGCGCGAGCAAAGGCGTCTTCCAGTCCAAGTGCTGCGAAAGCCTTGCGGTGAATGGCGACGGTTTCGACCGCAGCGCCCGGCTTGGTCAGTTCCAGCTCTTCGATTTCTTCCATAGCGCCGCCGGGGATCGGGACTTCCGTTCCGATGATATAGACCGGCAGGTCGTATCCGGCTTCGCGGGCCGCTGCTTCAGAAACTTTGGCCAGGCGCGCTGCACGCTCGGCGGTCACAGCATCGGGCAGCGCGACCGGTTCACCAGCGCAGCCCATCGACGTGTCGAGGTGGATTTTGGTGAAACCCGCGCGCACGAAGGCATCGATCATGACATCCGATTTCAGCAGGGCTTCTTCGGCAGGCAGATGCTTCCACGGGTTCGGACCGAGATGGTCGCCACCCAGAATAAGCCGCTTGGTGTCGAAGCCGACGCGAGCCGCGATATCTTCCACAAAGCGACGGAAGTCGGCAGGCGTCATGCCCGTATAGCCGCCGTCCTGATTGACCTGATTGCAGGTAGCCTCGATCAGCACGTCCGTCTCGGTCGCGATGCCTTCGAGAAGGGCTGCCTCGATCACCAGCGGATGCGCAGAGCAGATCGACGTGATGCCGCCGCGAATGCCGCGGGCGTAACGTGCGGGAAGTGCGCTCAGAACTTTCGTGCTGCTCATGCTGGAACTCCGTTTTTCTGAAGGAAGGCTTCAATTTCGGTCATGGTCGAGGTGCCTTCCATCGGTCCTTTGACGCCAACGGCGCGTGCGCCGGTGGCGTTGGCGATGACAAGAGCTTCCTTCGGGGCCATGTCGCGCAGCCAGCAGGTAACGAATGCTGCGCCAAAACTGTCGCCTGCTCCGGTTGGGTCGATTTCATCGACCTTGAAAGCAGGTGCCAAGACTTCGCCGGACTGGTCGAAATAGCTTGCGCCTTCAGCACCGCGCTTGATCACTACGGCTTTGATACCGCGGGCCAGCAGTTCCTCCACGGCAGCCTTTTCCTCGGTCACCTTGGTGAAGAGGAAGATTTCCGGACCGCTCGGCATGAACAGGTCGGTGTTTTCCAGCGCATGGGCCAGTGCCTGGCGCATGCCCGGCAATTCCAGCATTTCCTTGCGGATATTCGGGTCGAAGGAGACAGTGCCGCCCTTCGCCTTGATGCGGATTGTCGCCTCGTGGATCGCCGAAACAATGCCATCGGAGAACAGGGCCGAGCCCATGATATGCAGGTGATCGGCGGTCTCGATCAGCTTTTCGGCTTCCGGCGTCAGGCCGATGGCGCTGCAGGCGCTGTGCTTGATGTTGAAGATGAAATCGCGATTCCCATCCGGGCGATAACGCACAAAGGCGCTGCCGGTGGCGGCTGTCGGATGTACGCCGATGGCCGAAACATCAACGCCGTCTCTTTGCAGGCGCTCGACATTGAGTGCACCGAAATCGTCATTGCCGACCGCGCTGACCATGCCGCAAGGCTGGCCCATCTTGGCCGCCTGATCGATGAAGATCGCAGGCGCGCCGGAAGCGAACGGGCCGATCAACGGGATGGCGGACTTGAAACCATTGCCGGTTTCTACGGCCATGATCTCGACGACGATTTCGCCGATGGTGATGATCTTTTTCATATGCTGCACCGAGATTATGTACGTACGGATTTCGAGCGCACATCGAGCCAGACTGCGACCAGAATGACCACGCCCTTGACGATGAGCTGATAGAAGTAAGGCACCGACAGCATGTTCATGCCGTTATTGATGACGCCGATAATGAGCGCGCCGAGGATGGTGCCAATCATGGTGCCGACGCCGCCAGCAAGCGAGGTGCCGCCCAGCACGACCGCCGCAATGGCGTCGAGTTCGTAGCCCATGCCCGCATTGGTCTGCGCCGAGGAAAGACGCGACGACAGGAGAATGCCGCTGATCGCCGCCATGACGCCGGAAAGCATGAAGACTATGATCTTGATACGGTCGACGCGAATGCCCGAATAGATCGCTGCTTCCTTGTTGCCGCCCGACAGATAGATGCGGCGGCCAAAAACGGTCTTCGACAGCAGGATATAGTTGAAGACGAACAGGATGCCGACGATCCAGATGATGATCGGCAGTCCGAGCCAATTTTCCGAACCGATGGCGAGCCATGTGTCGTTTTCGATGATTTCAGGCGCGCCATTGGTCGGCAGGCTGACCATGCCGCGATAGATGCCCATTGTTGCGACCGTCACGATGAAGGATGGGAGCATCAGCTTTGCCGAAAGCACACCATTCAGCCCGCCCATGATGGCGCCCGCCGCAAGGGTGAAAACAACAGTCGGCACGAAACCGAAACCCATGGCAAAGGCTTGCGCCGCCACCATGCCGGAAACCGCAATGATCGAACCAATGGAAAGGTCGATTTCGCCGAGCAGGATCACATAGGTCATGCCATAGGCGGCAACGGCAATCACCGCCACCTGCTGCATGATGTTCATGAAGTTGTTGAAGGCCAGAAAACGCGGGTTCAGCACTGCGAAGACCACGCAGAGCACGGCCAGCGAGATGATGATGCCGCCATATTGACGGATCAGCGGAGAGCTGAAAAGCGAACGGCGGACTTCTGCGTCCACGGCTTTCTTCTGGAGATTTGGTACGTTGCTCATATGTGCATTCCTGCTGCGTAGCTCATGACGGTTTCGGGCGTGAGGCCATCGGCATCGACAATGGCGGCGACATGCTTGTTGTGCATGACGGCCACACGGTCGCTGAGACCCAGCACTTCCGGCAGTTCGGAGGAAACCATCAGGATCGCCGCGCCATTGGCGGCAAGTTCACGGATGATGCGATAGATTTCGAATTTCGCGCCAACGTCGACACCGCGCGTCGGTTCGTCGAGAATGAGAATGCGCGGCTTTGTCTGCAGCCACTTCGCCAGCACGATCTTCTGCTGGTTGCCGCCGCTGAGCGATCCGGCAACCGTGTCGATGGATGCTGTCTTGATGGCAAGACGCAGCACTTCCGCCTTGGCAGCGGAGCGCTCTGCTCTGGAACGCATCAGGCCGAAAGGCCCCGCCAGCTGTCCGAGCCCGACCATGTTGATGTTGCGCTCAACGCTATGCGGAAGAACAAGGCCTTCTTCCTTGCGATTCTCGGTCACGAAAGCAATGCCATTGCGAATGGCATCGGTCGGCGAGGAAAGCGTGATGACCTCGCCATCGAGCCTGATTTCGCCCGTGGGCCGCAGCATGCCAAACAGCGCCTTCATCACATCCGAACGGCCAGAACCGACAAGCCCGAACAGCCCGAGAACTTCGCCCGGCTTCACATCGATGGTGACATCGTGAAATTTGCCCGGCACGGAGAGGTTTTTCGTCGCCAGAATCGGCGGAACATTTTCCGAGGGACGCAGCGCTTCGCGCGGCGGGTAGATGTCGTTCATCTCGCGGCCGACCATCAGCGCGATCAGACGGTCGATGCTGGTCTCGCTCTTTTCGGCGGTCGTGACATATTCGCCATCGCGAACAACCGTAATGTCGTCGGAAAGCCGCATGATTTCTTCCATGCGGTGCGAAATATAGATGACCGCAGTGCCTTGTGTCTTCAGGCGCTCAATGATCGAAAACAGGATTTCCGCTTCGCTGTCCGACAGCGACGAGGTCGGCTCATCCAGAATGACGACGTCAGCAGGCTGGCTCAATCCCTTGGCGATTTCGACGAGCTGGCGCTGGGCAATCGAAAGATCGCCGACCTTGGCGCGCGGATCGACCGGGAGTCCGAGATCGGCAACAAGCCTGGTCGCTTCCGCATTCAGCTCGCGCTCACGGATAAAGCCGAAACGGCTTGGCTCGTGGTTCGCGAAAATATTCTCGGCAACAGTCAGGTTGCGGGAGAGGCTCAATTCCTGAAAGACGATAGCGATACCGCTGGCGCGTGCGTCGCGCGGATTCTTCGGCGCATAGGCCGCGCCTTTGAGCAGAATGGTGCCGGAGGTTGGCTTGAACACGCCGGCCAGAATCTTCATCAGTGTGGATTTGCCGGCGCCGTTTTCGCCGAGCAGCGTATGCACGCGACCACGACGCACCGTCAGGTTCATGCGCTTCAGCGCGATGACCGGGCCGAAAGATTTCGCGACATCGCGAATTTCCAGAACCGTATCTGCTGCCGTCTTCTGTTCGGATTTGGTGGCTGTCACAGGATCTGTCACTTTTGAGGCCTCCACGCTCCGTTTGCTGCAGTCTGTCACGAACCGGATGTTACCGGGGTCGCACAGTGCTGCTGTCTAAAGGGATGCGGTGGCGGCTCGGAAAGGGGAGGCTTTCCTGGCCGCCACACGCTGAAAGGAAACAGCGACTGGGAGGAGTGTCGCTGCTTCACGCGGTCTTACTTGGTTTCGCCGTCCTTGGTGACGACGCCCGGAACGATTGGCTGCTTGGCCGGAACGCTCTCGCCCTTGATGATCTTGGCAGCGGTTTCAACCGCAACCTTGCCCATCTGGTCCGGATACTGTGCGATAACGCCGACCATGATCGGGTCGTTCTTTACGGCGTTGCGGGCTTCTTCCATGCCGTCGAAGCCGATCACCTTGACCTGATTTTCGAGCTTGGCAGCCTTCACAGCCGATGCGGCAGCCAGTGCAGCATCGTCGCCGAAGCCGAAGATGCCGACGATATCCGGATTGGCCTGCAGGATGTTCTGCGCAGTGGCCAGAGCTTCCGGACGGGTGATGCCCGGCTGGATCGCCACGATCTTGATGTCCGGGTACTTGGCGATGCCCTTCTTGAAGCCTTCAATGCGGTCAACAACCGACTGAACCGTCGGATAGTCGATGACGGCGACATTGCCCTTTTCGCCGATGGTCTTGGCCATCAGCTCGGCAGCGCGTTCGCCACCGGCAAAGTTGTCGGTGCCGACGAAGGACGTCACGTCGACATTGTTTGCAGGCACGTCGACAGTGATGACCTTGATGCCAGCCTTTTCAGCCTTGTTGATGGCCGAGCGAACGCCCTTGCTGTCAACCGGCGAAATGATGATGACGTCGACGCCCTTGGTGATGAAATCTTCCACATCGGCGAGCTGCTTGCTCAGATCCTGATTGGCGATGGAGATTTCGAGCGGCACGTTTTCTGCCTGCGCTTCCTTCTTCATCGCTTCAGCGAGCGAGATGTAGAAAGGATGCTGCTGGGTGAGAAGCGATGCGCCAACACCTTCGGCAGAGGCAACGCCTGCCATCATGGCCAGAGCGACGCCGGAAAAGAGAATACGGCCGAGAGAATTGCGAAACATGATTTCCTCCGAATGAACCGGCGCTTGCCGGGCTGTCCTTCTAACAGGGACATGAATGATGACTTACCTGCTGGTTCATCGGACCTTCGCGCTTTGCGTCAGTCTTCAAACCTCCCGGAAGGGCAGGTGCCTTCAGCTCATTATCGAGCTTCACTAGACATGATGGAGCTTGTTCAACGTGTCAATATATAATTTTCCACGTGTAAAATTTATAACGATTTAAATTCGCTTAAGGAGTATCAAATCCGGGCCAACCAGCGGGGCTTATCAGCTTTTGTCGAGGGATTGGGCGTCTCTGTTGATGAAATTCAAGTTGCTTCTGTGAAGAAAAAAATTTACGCATGAAAAAATATTGAGGCGTGGAGTGAGCGTCTCGGCACCCGGTCGGGGATAGTCCGAGGAAAGCGGAGCATGGCTGAAAACAAGATCAGGACGATGGAGGAGTTCGCCGTGGCGAGCGGTTTGTCGCGTCCTACGGTCTCGAAATATTTCGATAATCCTGAAAGCGTAAAGCCTTCGACGCGGGCTCGCATCGAGAAGGCGCTGAAGGATCACAACTATCAGCCCAACATTTTTGCCGTCAGTCTCAACCGGAAGAAGCCGAAGAATATCGGCGTCATCGTTCCGCATATTTCAGATCCGTTCTACGCCGAAATCATTCGCCAGATTGAATTGCGATGCCTCGCCGAAGGTTACTGGACTATCGTTCTGTCATCGCATGGCGAGCGCAAGCTTGAAGCACGCGCCATGCGCTCGCTGATGTCGCTCAAGATCGCCGGTGTTCTGATGGCGCCGCTCGGTTTCGAAACCGACACCAAGCTTCTGACCAGCCTTTCCGATTCGATGCCTGTGGTGTTTCTGGACAGCCGTATCGGCGAGGATCAACCCTTTGTCGGCACCGACAACCGGGTCAGCATTGGCAACATTACGGAATATCTGTGCAGGACTGGCGAGCACCCCTGTTTTCTGGAAATGCCTGCCGTCAACCAGAACGCGCTTGAGCGCCGCGCGGCTTACATCGCCACGATGGAACGGCTCGGTATCGAGCCCATCGTTTTGCCGATGACGCCAAAAAACTGGAGTTTTGAAGAGCTTGGCTATCAGGAGGCAGGCCGTATTCTCGACCGCGGCGGTTTCCCGACGCGCACGGTTCTCTGCGCCAATGATCGTCTGGCCTTCGGTGTGATTTCGGCCGCCTTTGAGCGCAGACGTCATGTCGGGAGGGAAGAAGGCAGCGATCTGCGGGTTGCCGGGCACGACGATCATCCGCTCAGCCGCTTCACCTGCCCGCCCTTGACGACGGTTGCCCAGGATTACCGTCAGATCGCGCAGCTTGGTCTGGATATGCTGTTCTCACGCATCAATGAACAGGACAGCAGCAGCGCGACTGGCGAGGATATCCGCTATCTCGACAGCCATCTGATCATGCGCAGCTCTGCCTGACAGATTCTTTCCCGTCGCATTATCCTACGCAAAGCCGCTTCGCACTTTTGCTGGAAATGCTTTAAGCTGACATTCTCAGCTTGATCTCAGCATTCAGCAGGATGCGGTTGTTTTCTGGCAGTTCGAGCCGGTCTTCGGAATCTTCGCCCAATGTGCGGAAAAGAAGCTCAATCGCCAGCCTGCCGATTTCGTTATAATCCTGCGCGACAGTGGTAAGCGGCGGACAGGTATATTCCGACAGCGGGTTGTTATCGTGACCAGCGACCCGAATATCGCAATCCTTGAGCCTGCCAATTTTCAGCCCCGCCTGCCAGAGAGCTCCCGTAACGCCAAAGGCGATACGGTCGTTGGAGCAGAGCACCGTCGAAGTCGGAAAACTCGCCTTTTCTCGCATGATGCGGGCCGTCTGCTCGAAGGCATATTGTTCGAAATCCCAGCTGCGGCTGGGTTCCAGTTCGATGATACGTGGCTCGTGACCGAGCTTTTCCATCGCCGTCGTATAGGCTTCGCGCCGTTTTATGGCGTTGTTGTTCACAATCGGCATCGAGAAATAGCAGGGCTCGCTGCCGGAACGGCAGAGATAATCCACGATCAGGTGGAAGGATTTCTGGTTGTCGGTGCCGACAAAGGGCGACGTGCTGTCAAGCGGCGAGTCGACATAGACGATGGGGACGTCATCAGCGAGACGCGCCAGCGCGGAATGCTGCGATTGTTCACCAAGCGGCGCGATAATCGCGCCTGCGACATTGAGCGAGCGCAGCGTTTCAATCGCGCGCTTTTCCAGCTCCGGCTTGCCGTCCGAAGACAGAACCACAGTGAGATAACCGCGTTGCTCGGCCAGCGTTTGCAGCCTGCGCGTCATCGCCATGTAAAAATGATCGAGCTGGTTCGGGATGATGATTCCCAAAATTGTCGCGCGACGACGATTAAGGTTCACCGCGAAAAGATTGGGCCGAAAGCCGGACTGCTTGACGGCCGCTTCTATGATCTCGCGGGTCTTCGGGCGGACGGATGATGGGTCGTTGAAATATTTGGAAACCGTAGGGCGAGACAGCCCGACGAATTCCGAAAAGTCTTCCATGGTGCGTATGGTTTTGCGCACGGTTCTCTGTCCTGTCCGTCAGCTGCCCGCTGCAATTTCTTGCGGTGGTAGCTCACATTCTCCTGCTATCGGTCGGGTCGAGATGAGCTGACCCAGAGATGCATGACACGTGGTCTGCAGCTTGTTTCCCAATAATTTCAGGATGTTCCTCCAACCAGACCCGCCCCGAAGTTTTTCAAGGCAAGGCCAAGTCAAACTGTCAAAGGCTGAAGCAAAGGTCAAGCGGACAATATCAAACACTTGCACCGATGCAGTGCATATCCGAATGTGCTAAGATAATTTCGGGGTCAAGTCGCGTGGTGGAAAATCCGTTATTTCCGCCGCGAAAGCAATCGAATTGGCAGTCTTTGTGTCGCGCAAATCAAAATCAAAAACCGTGCTTGACAAGCTACGGATAGCCGCGTCATAAATTTTACATATGTAAGAATTTTGCTATGCATTCGTAAAGGAGGAGACGAAATGCGGACCAAAACTTATGTGACAGGGCTTATTGCGTCTGCCGCTGGCGTCGCGATGCTGGCCGGTTCGGCGTGGGCGGAGGAGCTCACGATCGCAACGGTCAACAATGCCGATATGATCATCATGCAGAAGCTTTCGCCGGAATGGGAAAAGGCCACCGGCAACAAGCTCAACTGGGTGGTGCTTGAAGAAAACGTGCTGCGCCAGCGTGTCACCACCGACATCGCAACCAAGAGCGGCCAGTTCGACATCATGACCATCGGCGGTTACGAAACCCCGATCTGGGGCAAGGCCGGATGGCTTCTTGCGGTCGATGATCTCGGCGACGATTACGACTATGACGATCTCATCAAGCCGGTGCGCGCCGGTCTGACCGTCGATGGCAAGCTTTATGCGGTGCCATTCTATGCAGAAAGCTCGTTCACCCTTTATCGCAAGGATCTGTTCGAAGCTGCCGGCCTGAAAATGCCGGATGCGCCGACCTATACCGAGATCAAGGAATTCGCGACCAAACTCACCGACAAATCGAAAGAACAGTACGGTCTCTGCCTGCGCGGTAAGCCGGGCTGGGGCGAAAACATGGCCTATCTTTCGACGCTGGTGAACACGTTTGGCGGCAGCTGGTTCGATGAGAGCTGGAAGCCGCAGATGAGCTCCGATACCTGGAAAAAAGCCATCAACTACTACGTCGATCTGATGAAGGAAGCAGGCCCTCCCGGAATCACCTCGAACGGCTTCAATGAAAATCAGGCGCTGTTCTCCACCGGCCATTGCGCCATGTGGATCGACGCCACCTCGGCTGCGGGCCGCATCTATGATCCGAAGCAGAGCCAGGTTGCCGACAAGGTCGCCTTCACCAAGGCGCCTGTCGAAGTGACGCCGAACGGTTCTTCATGGGCCTGGTCGTGGAACCTCGCCATCCCCGCATCGACCAAAAAGGCGGAAGCTGCGAAGTCGTTCCTGAAATGGGCGACCTCGAAGGGCTATGTCGAACTGGTCGGTAAGTCGGAAGGCTGGGTTGCCGTTCCGCCAGGCACGCGTCAGTCGACCTATGCCAATGAAGAGTACAAGAAGGCCGCACCTTTCGCCGAGACTGTTCTCAAGGCGATTGAATCGGCCGACCCAACCAAGCCGACCAAGGACCCGGTCCCCTATACCGGTATCCAGTTCGTGGCGATCCCTGAATTTCAGGCGATTGGTACGATTGTCGGTCAGGCTATCTCTTCGGCTGTCGCCGGTCAGCAAAGCGTCGATGCGGCGCTCGATGGCGCACAGAAGCAGGCCGAACAGATCATGACGCAGGCCGGTTACATCAAGTAATCCGGTTACCATCAGCCTGCCGCCGCATGTTCGCTTCTGCGCATTTCCAGCAAAGCCACTTGGCCCCTTACTGGAAATGCCTGAAGGAGCAGGGCGGCAGGCTCGATTTTCGCGCGATCCACTGCACCCTTGAAAGGCGCAGCCGATGTCAAAGCGGGAAGGGGAGGAACGTCAGACATGCCAGCAAATCCGGCCTTGGCCACAGGCACCAAATCGCGCTTTGCCGCAAAATCGCGCCGCAGCGTCCGCACCGGACCTCTGCTTGCACCCGCCGTCATCCTGCTCTTGCTATGGATGATCGTCCCACTGGCGATGACGCTCTGGTTTTCGTTTCAGTATTACAATCTCATCAATCCCTTCGTGACCGGTTTTGCCGGATTCTCGAACTACAAATTCCTGCTGTCCGATCCGGGGCTCTGGTCGGCCATCATGAAGACGCTCATTCTGCTGGGCTCGGTTCTTGCCATTTCGGTGGTGTTCGGCGTTTTGTTCGCCGTGATTTTCGATCAGGATTTCTGGGGTAAGAACATTGCGCGGCTTCTGGTCATCGCGCCGTTCTTCGTCATGCCGACGGTGTCGGCGCTGATCTGGAAAAACCTTCTGATGCACCCGGTGAACGGGCTGTTCGCCTTTATCTCGCGCAGTCTCGGGCTGCCGGTCATAGACTGGTTCGGACAGTTTCCGATGGCGTCGATCATCATGATCGTGTCCTGGCAGTGGGTACCTTTCGCAACACTGATCCTGATGACTGCAATGCAGTCGCTCGACCGCGAGCAGATGGAAGCGGCGCGGCTTGATGGCGCCAAAGGGCCGGTGATGTTCTTTTATATCGTCCTGCCGCATCTGTTGCGCCCGATCTCGGTCGTCATCATGATCGAGACGATTTTCCTTCTGTCGGTCTTCGCGGAAATCCTCGTCACCACATCCGGTGGGCCGGGTATCGCCACCACGACGCTGACCTATTTCATCTATCTGAAGGCGCTCCTTCAGTGGGATATCGGCGGCGCTTCGGCTGCCGGTGTTATCGCCATCATCCTCGCCAACATCGTTGCCGCGTTTCTGATCCGAACCGTGGCGCGCAATCTGGACAATTAGGGGGAGATGAACGATGGCTGCAAAACGCAAGTTCAACAAAGCTGCACTCTCCGCCGGGATTATTGGATGGATCGTGGCGCTTTTGATGTTCTTTCCGATCCTCTGGATGCTGCTTGCGGCATTCAAGACGGAGATCGACGCGGTCGCTCCGCCGAAGCTGTTTTTCGAGCCGACGCTGGAAAACTTCGCGGCGGTCAATCAGCGGGCCGACTATTTCCGCTACGCCATGAACAGCGTGATCGAGAGCCTTGGCGCGACGATCCTGTCTCTGTTGATCGCCGTTCCGGCGGCATATGCGGCGGCATTCTTTCCCGGCAAGCGCACCAAGGATCTGCTGTTGTGGATGCTCTCCACCAAGATGCTGCCTGCGGTGGGTGTTCTGGTGCCGATCTATCTTCTGGCACGCGATACAGGGCTTCTCGATACGCGCACCGGGCTGATCATCATCTTCACCCTTTCCAACCTGCCGATTGTGGTCTGGATGCTCTATTCCTTCTTCAAGGAAGTGCCGCATGAAATCCTTGAGGCGAGCCGCATGGACGGGGCGAAGGTTGGCCAGCAGATACGCTATCTGCTCCTGCCGCTGAGCCTGCCCGGCATTGCATCGACGGCGCTTCTTTCCATCATTCTGTGCTGGAACGAAGCCTTCTGGAGCCTCAATCTCACGGCTTCGCAGGCCGGGCCTCTCACCGCATTCATCGCGTCCTTCTCGTCACCGGAAGGGCTCTTCTGGGCAAAACTCTCGGCAGCGTCCACGCTCGCCATCGCGCCGATCCTCGTCTTCGGTTGGGTTACGCAGCGCCAGCTGGTGCGCGGTCTCACCTTCGGCGCCGTGAAATAAAGGGAACCCCATGGCTACGCTTTCTTTTCATAACGCCACCAAGTCCTTCGGCAATATCGATGTCATCAAGGGTGTGGACCTTAATATCGAAGACCGCGAATTCGTGGTCTTCGTCGGCCCGTCCGGTTCGGGCAAATCCACGCTTTTGCGAATGATTGCCGGGCTGGAGGAAATCACCAGCGGTGATCTGCTGATCGACGGGCAGCAATGCAATGATACGCCGCCGGATGAGCGCGGGCTTGCGATGGTGTTCCAGACCTATGCGCTCTACCCGCATATGAATGTGCGAGACAATATGGGTTTCGCGCTCAAGCTTGCAGGTATTGCCAAAGCCGAGCGCGACCGCAAGGTGGAAGACGTCGCGAAGACATTGCAGCTCGACAAATTGCTGGATCGCAAACCGAAACAGCTTTCGGGTGGTCAGCGCCAGCGTGTCGCCATCGGGCGCGCCATGGTTCGCGAGCCGAAGATTTTCCTGTTCGACGAACCACTGTCCAATCTCGATGCGGCGCTGCGCGTGCAGATGCGCATCGAGCTGGCGCGCCTGCATGACCGGCTCAATGCGACGATGATTTATGTCACGCATGATCAGGTTGAAGCCATGACATTGGCCGACAAGATTGTCGTGCTGCGCGATGGCAAGCTGGAACAGGTCGGTTCGCCGCTGGAGCTTTATCACCACCCGGTCAATCGTTTCGTGGCGGGCTTCATTGGATCGCCGACCATGAACTTCATCGAGGTCAAGGCGAGCGCGGTCGATAGCGACGGCGTGACGGTGCAGCTTGCCAATGGGCGTTCGGTCAAAGTGCCAGTCGCAGTAGATGGCGTCAGTGCCGGTGCGCCGCTGGTTCTCGGTGTTCGCCCGGAACATTTGCATCCGGCAGATGACGGCATTCTCGAAGGCGAGATCATGGTGGTCGAGCGTCTTGGCGGGCAGACATATCTCTATGTGCAAAACGATGCTGCTTCCGGCCTGATCGTGGCGGAAGCCGGCGGCAATAGCACGGCCCGTGCGCATGAGACGGCGCGGCTCGGCTTCGATGCCGCCGACGCGCATCTCTTCACGCCCGATGGCCTGTCGCTCCAGCGCCGTGACCGCCACCCGATGATCCTGTCTGAAAAGAAAACGCACCGTTAAAGAAGCATTTCCAGCAAAAGTGCGAAGCGGTTTTGCGTCGGATAATGCGTAAAAAAGTTAATTACATTACCGGAGAAAGTCTATGAGACTGAAAGACAAGGTTGCCCTTATTACCGGCGCTGCGCGCGGCATTGGGCTTGGCTTTGCGGCGACCTATGCGCAAGAGGGTGCAAAGGTCATTATCGCCGATATCAATATCGAGCGGGCGGAAGAAGCAGCACGCGGTATCGGTCCGTCTGTGAAGGCGGTGAAGCTGGACGTGACGGATCTGGGCGCAATCGACAAGGTGGTTGCAGCCATTGACGCCGAATATGGCGGCATCGATATTCTGGTCAATAATGCGGCGATCTTCGACATGGCGCCGATCAACGAACTGACCGAAGAGAGCTACGAGCGCGTGCTGGGCATCAATCTCAAGGGGCCGCTTTTCATGATGAAGGCGGTGTCGAATGTGATGATCAAGCGCGGGCGCGGCGGCAAGATCATCAATATGGCGAGCCAGGCCGGTCGCCGCGGCGAGGCGCTGGTGACACTCTATTGTGCATCCAAGGCGGCGATGATTTCCGTCACGCAGTCAGCGGCTCTCGCTCTGGTCAAGCACGGCATCAACGTGAATGCGATTGCGCCGGGCGTGGTTGATGGCGAACATTGGGACGTGGTGGATGCGAATTTCGCCAAATGGGAAGGCCTGAAGCCGGGCGAGAAAAAAGCAGCCGTGGCAAAGTCGGTACCGATTGGTCGCTTCGCGACGCCGGAAGATATTACCGGCATGGCCGTTTTCCTTGCTTCGTCCGACAGCGACTATATCCTCGCCCAGACCTTTGGTGTCGACGGCGGCAACTGGATGGCGTGAGACGAGGCCGGGACAGACAATGAAAGCGATTTATTTTACCGGCCATGGCGAAGCAGGTCTGGCCGATTTGCCGGAACCGGCATTGCAGCCGGGACACGCGCTGATCGACGTCAAGGCGTCGGGTCTTTGTCACACCGATATCGATGTGCTGCATGGCCGCTACGGGTCCAGTGCTTTTCCGCTGGTGCCGGGGCATGAATATGCTGGCACTGTCGTGGCAGTGGCTGAAGACGTGACCAATGTGAAGGTGGGGGACCGCGTTGCGGTTGATCCGAATATTCCGTGCGGTCATTGCCGCGCCTGCCTCAAGGGTTTGACCAATCTCTGCTCTGATCTGAAAGCCTATGGCGTGACCCATAATGGCGGCTTTGCGGGCATGAGCCTCGTCAATGCCAGCCATCTCCATTCCATCGGCGATCTGCCCTATGATGTGGCGGCCCTTGCCGAACCGTTGGCCTGCGTCCTGAACGGGCTTGGCGCGGCGGAGTTGAAAACCGGTCCGCATGGCACTGAAAACGCGCTGGTGTTCGGGGCAGGTCCCATCGGTCTGTTGCTGGCCCTGTCGCTAAAGGCACAGGGCGTGCCACAGGTCGCCGTCGCCGATATCAACGAGCACCGACTGGCCTTCGTTGAAAGCCTCGGGCTTGAGCCGGTCGTGTCTGGTTCTCAAGCGCTGGACAAGCGTCAGCGCAGCTTCGATTTCGTCGCCGACGCCACAGGTATAGCCAAGGTGGCGGAAAGCATGGTCGGTTTCACCGCCGACGGTGGGACGGTTCTCGTGTTCGGCGTCTGCGCCCCCGAAGCGCGGATTTCGGTAGCGCCGTTTGAGATTTTCCGTCGCCAGATCAAGATTGCCGGTTCGCATTCGCTGAACCGTAATATTCCGCAGGCATTGGAAATATTGAAACAGGACTTTTCCGGCGCAAATGGCGGTTCAATGGCGCGGCTCGTTTCCCACCGGCTGCCGCTGGAGGAAATGCTGCCGTTCTTCACCAAGCATGGTGGCGACCCCGCGACCATGAAAGTCCAGTTCGTACCCGCTTGAATAAAGGATACCGTCATGACCAAGCTATCGCGCGCAACGCTTCAAAGCTTCGATAAAGTGCACAAGCCCGGCTACGACCCAGCCACGCTGAAGCCGGGTATCGTGCATTTTGGCGTCGGCAATTTTCACCGCGCGCATCAGGCTGTCTATCTCGACGATCTGTTTGCGACTGGCGAGGGGCATGACTGGGCGCTGGTGGGCGCTGGAGTGCGGCCAAGCGACGATGCCATGCGCGATACGCTCAAGGCGCAGGACTGGCTGACCACCGTTGTTGAGCAGGAGGCCGATCATGCGGGCGCGCGCATCACCGCATCGATGGTCGATTATGTCACCATTTCAACTGAGGAAGGGCGCAAGGCCCTGATGGCCTATCTGACGTCAGCGGACACACGTATCGTTGCGATGACCATCACCGAGGGCGGTTACTATATCGATCCGGCGAGCCAGACTTTCGATCCCGCTCATCCGGATATCGTTGCGGATGCCGCGCATCCAGACCATCCGAAAACCGTATTCGGCCTGATCGTTCAGGCGCTGAAACTGCGCAAGGCGGCAGGCGTCCAGCCTTTTACGGTCATGTCCTGTGATAACATTCCGGGCAACGGGCATGTGACGGAAGACGCCGTGACGGGATTGGCCAAGCTGAGCGATCCAACCTTTGCCGACTGGATTTCCGCCAATGTCGCTTTCCCGAATTCCATGGTGGATCGCATCACGCCAGCCACCGGCGCGCGCGAACGCGAGATTGCCGCGAAGGATTTCGGCGTCGATGACGGCTGGCCGGTGTTCTGCGAAGTTTTCAAGCAATGGGTGATGGAGGATAATTTCCCGACCGGACGCCCGGCTCTGGAAAAAGTCGGCGTTACCTTCACCGATCAGGTTGCCGCTTATGAGTTGATGAAAATCCGCATCCTGAATGGCGGCCATGCGGCCATCGCCTATCCGGGCGGCTTGCTCGACATTCATTTCGTGCATGAGGCCATGGAGCATCCGCTAATCCGGCGCTATCTGGAAAAGCTGACCAAGGATGAGATCATCCCGGAAATACCCCCCGTGCCGGATACCGATCTTGAAGCCTATCGCGTTCTGATCGACAAGCGCTTTGCCAATCCAAGCATTGGCGACACCATCCGTCGCCTGTGTCTGGATGGCTCCAACCGCCAGCCGAAATTCATCCTGCCCACCGCTGCCGATCGCGCGGCGAAGGGCCATTCGGTGACCGGGCTGGCGCTGGTCTCGGCTCTCTGGTGCCGCTACTGCTATGGCACGACGGACAGCGGTGCGGTCATCGAGCCGAATGATCCGTCATGGGATCGCCTGACCAAACAGGCGGCGCTTGCCAAGGCCGATCCGGCTGCGTGGCTGGCAATGGATGATATTTTCGGGGCGCTTTCCGCCAATCCTGCCTATGTCGCCGCATTCAGTTCGGCACTGAAAGCAATCTGGCAGGATGGCACGGTCAAGACACTGGAGCGCTACCTTGCGGGCCAGCCGCTTTGATAGAACACAGTGTCGCTTCTCATTATAGAGGAGCGGCAATCAGATGCCCGGTTGCGGCGTGGCGCATGACTTCCATCGGCACGCCGTAAATCTCTTGCAGTCGTTTTGGCTCCATCACGCCTTCAGGCGTTGACTGGGCGATTAGGCGGCCGCTGTGCAGCGCAAAAATGGAATCGCAAAAGCGCGCGGCCATGTTCACATCGTGCAGCACGATGAAAACGCTCAATTCCTTTTCCTGTGACAGCTTGCGCACCAGCGACAGAACTTCCAGTTGATGGGCAATGTCGAGCGCCGATGTAGGCTCATCGAGAAGCAGGCACTGCGCATCCTGCGCCACCAGCATGGCCAGCCAGACGCGCTGGCGTTCGCCGCCGGATAGCGTATCGACAAGCCGGTCGGCAAAGGGTGCGATGCCGGTCAGCTCGATTGCCTCTTCCACCTTGGCCCGGTCGGTCTCGCCAAACCGGCCCAATGCGCCGTGCCACGGATAGCGACCAAGCGCGACCAGTTCCTTGACCAGCATTCCCGATGCGGATGCCGTTTGCTGCGGGAGATAGGCAAGCTTACGCGCAAATTCGCGGTCGCCCCATTGGTCGAGGCGCTTGCCTGCAAAATGAATTGTGCCGCCCGAAGCGAGCTGCTGTCGGGCCAGGATTTTGAGCAGCGTCGACTTGCCGGAGCCATTATGTCCGATCAAAGCCGTCACGCTTCCTGCCGGTATCGACATGGTCAAAGGCTGCAACAAGGTGCGCCCGGCAACCGAAAAGCTGACATTCTCAAGTTCGAACAAGTTGGAAGTCATCAATCTCTGTCCTTTTGGCAGATGGATGCCATGCAATAACGCGGCTTTTCGAAAGTTGCCACAAAAACATGAGTGCGTTATACATATTTTGAGCACGTCAAAACGCAAAGCCGTCTCGCATGTGCAGGAAATGCTCGCAATCGTGGCCTTGGGAAAGATCAGTTGGGTTTCCATCCGCATATGAAAAGCCGGATCGAAGACGTCACTTTACTTGACGATCTTCATTATCGCGTCTGGAACGGCGCGATTGCCGACGTGTGGTCTGTCGAATGCGGTCCCGGCGCGCGTGGCGAATATGTTTCGCAAGCGCCGCGCCTGTTTCTCGTCTGCGAAAGTCAGGGCGCGTTGGATATCCGTCCCGGCAGCAAAGGGCGTGCGGTCGCGCAAGGCGCGAACCCGTCGCGCCTCTGCTATATTCCGGCGGGCATGACGATCTGGAGCGAGAGTGCAAGACCGGGCAAGCTCAAGCATCTCGATCTGCATCTGGACATCAACACGCTTCAGCAGCGCTTTGGCGGCGCGCTCGACAGAGCCGCGATTGAGCGTCCGCGACTGTTGTTTTCCAATACCAAGATTGAACAGATCGGCGGGCTTCTGGCGGAAGAGTGCCTGTCCAATGCGCCGTTGCACGATCTCTATGGCGAAGGCCTGATCAACGCGCTGGTCGCGGAATTGTTCGGAGCGGAAGCGCAGCCGCGAGCGGGCGCCAGCAAGCTCTCTCCGTGGCGGCTGCGGCGCGTGACCGATTTTATCGAGGATAATTACGCGCGCATTATCCGCTTGCAGGAACTGGCCGATCTGGCAGGCCTGTCGGAAACCTATTTCTGTAGCGCCTTCAAGGCATCGACAGGCGTGTCGCCGCATAGCTGGCAGATGGAGCGGCGCATTGCGCGGGCGCAAGTGCTGCTGCTTCAGGCGCACACGCCATTGCCGCATATTGCGGCGCTGGTCGGGTTCTCCGATCAGGCCCATTTCACCCGTGTTTTCAAGAAGCAGACTGGCACTACACCTGCTGCTTGGCTAAAGCAGCAATTGTAATATCGCAACAGTCCCGATTGCTTTTTTACCGCGCGCTGAGATGAGCTGAAAATCGTTCAATTTGGCGGAAGAATGAACAATCCCGCCGTATAATCTTGATATAAGCACTCATATTAACGAGCCCGTCTGCGGGGTCGCGGGAGCCTGGGAAGGCTCGCGTTTTTATCCTTTGAGGGGTCACATCATATGCCGTCGATGAAGCACAATCTTCTCGTCCTGCTGGCAAGCGGCACCGTGCTTGCCGCTATTCCTGCATTTGCGCAGGAAGCCGCCAAACCCCTCGAGCTGAACACGGTTGTCATCCAGTCGGATGGCAATGGCGGCACCACGCGCGCCGAAGGTCTTGGACCGGTCAAGGGCTTTGTCCCGCGTGCGACGACCACCGGTTCGAAAGACAGTGTTGCAATCGATAAGATCCCGCAATCCGTATCGGTTGTCGGTCGCGATCAGATGGACGCGCTCGGCGCGCAGAAGATCGACGAAGCCTTGCGCTATACGCCCGGTGTACTGGCCCAGCCTTTCGGCGTCGATAATGATACCAACTGGCTTTATATTCGCGGCTTCGACGCGACGGCCAACGGCACCTATCTCGATGGGTTGCAGAATTTCAGCTACGGCTTCGGCGGTTACTTCATCGACAGTTTCGGGATCGAGCGTATCGACGTTCTGCGCGGCCCGGCATCCGCCCTTTACGGCGGCGCCAATCCGGGCGGCATCGTGAACTATATCAGCAAGCGCCCGACGGGTGAGCGGCTGCGCTATCTCGAAGCGGGCATCAACAGCTATGGCAATGGCTATCTCGGCTTCGACATTGGCGACAAGGCAACGGAGACGGTCAATTACCGCGTCAATGGCAAGATTCAGGGCGGCGACAACTACACGGATTTCTCCAAGGAATTTCGCGGCGTCATCTCGCCGAGCATCGAATATAAGCCGGATGAATCGACCAGCCTCACCATTCTGGCCAACTATACTCATCTCGACCTGACACATGATGGCGGCTTTCTGCCTTACTATGGCACGGTGGTGCCGACAGAGTTCGGCAAGATTTCGCGCAAGGCCAATTTTACCGAGCCGGATGTCGATTCCTATGACCGCGAGCAGCTATCGATCGGCTATGAGTTCGAACATACATTCGACAGTGACTGGACGATCCGCCAGAACGTCCGCTACGGCTTTGCGCATGTGAAGGAGCACAGCCTCTATCCATACGGATATGACGGTTTCCTTGCTCAGCCGACGGCGGGCAATCCTTATCTGTCTCGCATCAACTTCAAGCACGACACGACGGTAAACACCTTCCAGGCCGACAACCAGCTTGAAGGCAAGGTGACGACCGGGGCCATCGACCACAATCTGCTGTTCGGCGCGGAATACCGCTATTTCCGCATCGACCAGATGCAGCAGACGGGCGGCGCGACGATCATCGACGCCTATAACCCGGTTTACGGTGAGCCGCAGGGGCCCATGTGGGATCCCTATATCGATCAGGATCTGCGTCGCAATCAGGTGGGTGTCTATGCGCAGGACCGCATGGAGTTCGGCGATGGCTGGATACTGACGCTGAACGGTCGCTATGATCATGTCTGGACCGAGGCTTCGGGTCTGCCGAGCTTCGAATATGACACGGGCCGTTTTTCGGGTCGTGCGGGTCTCGGCTACGAATTTGAAAACGGCATTACGCCTTATGTCAGCGCCGCGACCTTCTTTAATCCCATCATCGAGACCCTGTATGACGGCAGCTATGCCAAGCCTGAAACTGGTGTTCAGTACGAAGCGGGTGTCAAATATCGTCCGGAATTCTTTGACGGCCTGATCACCGCGTCCTTCTTTGACTTGACCAAGGAAAACTCGCTGACCGGTTCCAGCTTTGCCCGCGAACAGCTTGGCAGGGTTAATTCGCGCGGCTTCGAACTTGAAGTGCAGGCCAATGTTGCCGACGACTGGAAAGTCACGGCGAGCGTGACCGCCTATGATCTGAAGGTCAAGGAAAACGCTTCGGATGAATCGCTGGTTGGCAAGCGCCCTTATCTTCTGCCGGAACAGCAGGCTTCGCTCTTCGTCGAATACAAGGTGCCTGAAGGCGCGCTCAAGGGCGTCACGCTCGGCGGCGGCGTGCGCTATGTCGGTTCGTCCTATGCCGACGAGCAGAACACGCTCAAGGTGCCAGCTGTGGCACTCGCCGATTTGAAACTCGGCTATGAAAAGGATAATTGGGGCATTGATCTCAACGTGACCAATCTGTTCGACAAGGATTATGTCGCTGGATGTCAGGGCGTCTATGTCTGCGGTTATGGCGAAGGCAGGAAGGCTTTGCTCAAGGTGCACACCAAGTGGTGATGCACCGGTTCTGGCCGCGCGTTCCGTCATGACAGTTACCCGTCGCACGGTTCTCGGAATTGCAGGCGCCCTTTTCGTGGCGCCTGCACTGCGTTCGGCCCACGCCGCATCAACCCATTTTGCGGTGATCGACTGGGCCATGCTGGAGACCGCGCTGGCCATCGGCGCTGTGCCGGCAGCAGCATCAGAACTGCGCCAGTACCGGCAGATGCAGCTTGAACCGGCAGTACCGGAGAGCGTCGCCGATCTCGGTTTGCGCGGCGCACCCAATCTCGAGCTGCTGCGCATGATCGCGCCGGATCTGATCGTCGCGTCCAACTTCTATGAGTATCAGCGGGCGGCCCTTGAACGCATTGCGCCGGTCTTCGCGCCGACTGTCTACAGTGCGGGTCAACCGCCCTACGCAATGCTGGAAGAGGCGACACTGAACCTTGGCGAAAAGCTCGGTCTGGCTACCGAAGCTCGCGCCTATATTGCGATGGTCGCGCGCGAGATTGCCGAGGCGCGCCAGCATTTCGCATCAGCTTCCAGGCATAAGGTCTTCATTATCAGTCTGGGCGATGCCCGGCATTTTCGTGCCTTTGGTCGCGATAGTCTGTTTGGCGACGTGCTGGTTCGGCTTGGGTTCGAAAATGCGTGGGCGCAGGACACAAGCTATTCAGCCGCAGCGCCGGTGGGGCTGGAACAGTTGGCCCAAGCGCCGGACGCATCCATCATGGTCATCGGTCCAACCGATCCCGAAACGCTCTATCGTTTGCCGCAGAATTCCCTATGGAATGCGCTGCCAGCCGTCCGTGACAAGCGCGTGCTGTTCCTGCCGCCGCTCGATCATTTCGGCGGATTGCCAGCGGCGCGCCGCTTTGCCTGGCTTCTTCTCCAGACTTGGGGAGAGAACGGGGAGGCCCGCCTATGACGCAGGTGGTCGAAGCCAGAGCTGCAGGCATAAGGCCGATCCTGTTCTGGGGGCTGCTCGCCCTTGTCGCAGCTCTTATGGCCGCTTTCGAGTTTACGCGGGCACTGAATGCTCCAGCCGGTTCACCGGAACTGCTGGCGCTGCATCGCGTGATTGCATTCGACACCGTTCTGCCGCGCAATGCCATGGCCTTGATCTGCGGTGCAGGTCTTGGGCTCTCGGGTTTGCTGTTGCAGCAGGTCTTGCGCAATCCCCTCGCCGAACCTTCGACACTCGGCATTGCTGCCGGGGCGCAACTCGCCATGACGGCTGGCATGCTCTATCTACCCGCGGCGTTGATCTCCCGCGAATGGCTGGCACTGGCGGGCGGTCTGGCGGCGGTCAGTCTGGTGCTGGGGCTCAACTGGAAACGCTCGCTGGAACCGGCTTCGGTCATTCTCTGCGGCATGATCGTGTCGCTGACCGCAACGGCGGCAAGCACGGCGCTTATTCTCGCCAATGGTGAATATGTCTTCTCGCTGTTCGTCTGGGGCGGCGGTTCGCTGGAACAGCAAAGCTGGGGGCCGGGCGTTTCACTTGGCCTACGGGTTCTGATCGGCGGCGGGATTGCCTTCTTCCTGCTGCGCCCACTGACATTGCTGGCGCTCGACAATGCCAATGCGCGCAGTCTCGGCCTGTCGCTGGCGGCAAGCCGCCTTCTGGTGATTGCCATTGCCGTCTGGCTGGCGGCCAGCATTACCGCCGAGGTCGGCATATTGGGCTTTGTCGGTCTGGTCGCCCCCACGCTGGCGCAGCTGTCCGGCGCGCGGCGTCTTAAAACAAAGCTGATCGTTGCACCCGCTATTGGGGCGGTTTTGCTCTGGTTGACTGACGGCTGCGTCAGCCTGTTGCAGACTGTCACTGGCGACCGCCTGCCGGTCGGCGCTGCGACCGCACTGCTCGGTGGCCCCTTGCTGCTGTGGATGCTGCCGCGTCTGCGCATGTTTGAATGGCCAGCCGGTCAGAGCGAAGCGAACGCGATTCGTCTGAAACGCACGGGTCTTTTCTTCGCCGTTCTGCTTGTGCTTGTCCTGCTTGCTGCTGCCATCACGCTCAGTCTCGGTCGGGGGCAGGACGGTTTTGTCCTTGCCCGTGGTGAACTGTTCGACGCGCTTTTCGACTGGCGCTTGCAAAGGCTTGCTCTGGCCGGGCTATCGGGCGGTATGCTGGCCTTGGCCGGGGCCATTCTCCAGCGCATGACCGGCAATCCGCTCGCCAGTCCGGAAATTCTGGGCGTCGGCCTTGGTGCGGGTGGCGGTCTGGCGGTGGTTTTGCTGCTACCGGTTGCGGGCCTGTCCATGCAATGGTTAGGCGCTTCCATCGGGTCGGTACTGGCGCTGATCTTCATTCTGGCCGTCGCAGCGCGCAGCGGCTTCGGTGCTGAAAAGCTGCTTCTGGCTGGTGTCGGCCTTGGCGCGATGGTCAGCTCCATTCTGACAGCCATTATCGCAACCGGTTCTCCGCAGGCTTTTGTCCTGCTCGGCTGGTTAAGCGGCACCGGTGCGCAGGCGACGCCGATGCAGCTTTGGCTGGCGGCAATCGCATTGGCGGTGGGGTTTGCCCTTCTGCTCACCCTGTCGCGCTGGCTCGACATTTTGCCGCTCGGTTCGGTGACCATGCGGAGTCTTGGTCTTTCGCTCATCCTGCCGCGTCTTGTCATCGTGATGATTGCAGCGCTTTTGACGGCCATTGCGTCCATGATGGTTGGGCCGCTTTCATTTGTCGGGCTGATTGCTCCACATCTGGCACGCAATTTCGGGCTGCATACGCCGAAACGCTTCCTGGCGGCCTCCATGCTGATCGGCGCTTTGATGATGGTCAGCGCAGACTGGCTCGCGCGGATGGTGGCCTTCCCTTACAATCTGCCGCTTGGCCTGTTCGCCTCGCTTCTGGGTGGGGCCTGCTTCATTGCGCTCCTGGCGCGCCGCAACTCCCTATAAAATGTGGTATTTTTGATACATGCGCTTTGGAAAGCTTGGCTGTCCAGCCCCTGTTCGCAGACTGATGGAACGCTGGCTTATCAGTGGAAGCCTATGTTTTGTTTGTAAAAACATGACTATTTAGCACATGATTTTGTCGCGTTAGCTGGAATTCTTCTAAATCACTGTGATTGCATGAGATTTTGCGAAACGCTATTGCCGATGCAGAGCAATATGTCTGCGGGGATCGCGATAGAATGACCTCACGGCTGTGGGATCTGACTGAACTTTACGAGAGCGAACAGGTTGGTCTGCGCGCTTTCGTGCGGCGCATCGTCGGCAACACGGCGACCGCAGAAGATGTCGTCCAGCAGGCCTTTCTCAACATGCTGTCGCGGCCGGATGACGGCTCACGCGATGGTGCTCCAGGCGCGGCCTATGTCAAACGCGCCGCACGCAATCTGGCTCTCAATCACCTGCGCGATGCGCGCCGCCGCTCCGATGTGGAGATTGAAGATGACGCGCCGGAGCGTTATGCCGACAGCACGCCTTCGCCGGAAATCACAGCACTTTATCGCAGCGAGCTGCGCCGTCTTTTGCAGGCCATTGCAGACTTGCCGCCACGTCGCCGTGAGGCTTTCGTCCTCAACAGGATCGAAGGCCTGACTTACGACGAAGTTGCCGAGCGTATGGGAATTTCGCGCAATACGGTTATAACCCAGATTGTGGCGGCTCTGGCCGAACTCGACAAACGGCTCTCCGCCTAGGAAGAGCCAAGGCAGTTGTGGACAGGCATGAAGGATTTCGAGACCGACCCGGTTTTCATGAAGGCGTTGGAATGGTTCGTGCTTTTGCAGGATACCGCCGTCAGCGCTGATGACCGGCGCGCGTTCTCGACCTGGATGGCATCCGATCCGGCGCACCGTGTTGCTTATGAGCGTGCGCAAGTCCTGTGGCAGCGTTTCGATGCTGTAAAACCCGAATATGACAGGTACAAGGGCTCGAACCGCGTCAGCAGGCGTGGGGTCGTTCTGGGCGGGCTTGCGGCGCTGGTGTTGGCGCCCGGTGCCTATATGCTATCGCGCCCCGGCTTGTTTGCGACCTACAAGACTGGTGTGGGCGAGCGCCGCAGCTTTACCCTTGCCGATGGCAGCACGGTGGAGCTTGGCAGCTATTCCGCCCTTTCGGTCGATTTTTCCGACAAGCGCCGCGATCTGGTGCTGCATCAGGGGCAAGGCTTCTTTCAGGTTGCTGCCGATGCGGCGCGCCCTTTTGTAGTTTCCGCCAAAGGCGGCACCATCACCGCGCTTGGCACAGCCTTCGATGTCAAGCTGGACGAGGATGCGGTTACGGTTTCCGTGGTTGAACATGCTGTGTCGGTGGCCTTTGGCGATGCCGCGCCGGTGCGGCTCGACGAAGGCTGGCAACTGACGTTCGGTGGTGACGCTATCGCCGCGCCGCATCGCTCCGACAGTCAGATTGTCGAAGCATGGCGCAATGACCGCGTGATCTTCGAAGATGTGCCGCTGCGCCGTGTATTGACGGAATTGGAACGTTATCGCCGGGGCAGGATTTTCCTGACCGATGCCGAAATAGGGAACATGCCGGTGACGGCAATCTTCGACACGCGCGATGCAGAGGCGGCGCTTGCCACCATTGCGGAAACCCTTCCCGTCAAGGTTATGAACGCTTCCGGCTGGGTAACAGTCGTCACGCGACGTTAACCTGACAAAAATTATCAGAAATATTTTCCAGACCGATCATTAGTTCGCGCTTCCGAGGTGTCTAACCATCTGAGGGGCTGCTTGGCGGCCGCCATGAAACGGAGTTTCCCGCCCGTCGGCGGGGGTGTCAGACATTGGGGATTGCAGCATGCGCGTGGATAAGACGAGCGGAATTCAGACAGGGATTGGCCAGGGACGCGCAGCTCTTCTTCTCAAATCGAAGCTATCCTTGCATCTTCTGGCAGCAAGTGCGCTGGTTGCCGTCGCTTCGTTTGCGACAAGCCCTGTCTGGGCGCAGGCGGCTGGTGCCGGGCAGCAGGTACAGCGCATTTCCTTCGATATTGCCGCGCAACCTTTGTCCAAGGCTCTGGTGCAATATTCCAACAATACCGGCGTCCAACTTTTCTATGATGCCAATATCGTGCGCGGCAAGAATTCGTCCGGTGCGAAAGGCTCGCTCACCCGCTCGGAAGCGTTGAACAGCATCCTGTCCGGCTCGGGCCTCTCCTATCGCATTCGCGGTAACACCGTGACCATTTCCACCCAGCAGGCAGGTGATGCGGGAGCCGTGGCTGCGGACGGTTCGCTGCTTCTCGACACGATCACCCTGCAAGGCGCAGTCGCGGGCGACACGTCTGGCAGCGTCGTGGTCGAAAATTCCAGAGGCGCAACCAAGACCGATACGCCTTTGATTGAAGTGCCGCAGTCGGTTTCGGTGGTCAGCCGCAAGCAGATCGAAACCCAGAATGCCCAGAGCGTAACGGAAATCCTGCGCTATGTGCCAGGCGTGACGATTGAAACCTATGGTCCGGACCCGAAGGGCTATGACTGGATTTTGATGCGTGGTTTCAATGCCCAGTCCACCAGTTCCTATCAGGATGGCCTGCGGCAGCTATCCAACAGCTACACCTTCTTCCGCACGGACCCCTACGAGCTGGATTCGATTGAAGTGTTGCGCGGTCCGGTGTCGTCGCTCTATGGCCAGAGCGATGCGGGTGGTCTGGTCAATCGCGTCACCAAGAAGCCGCAGGCCGAAGCCTTTCATGAAGCCTCGGTGGAATATGGCAGCTATAACCGCAAGCAGTTTGGCGTCGATCTGACGGGGCCGGTCAATGAAGACAAGACACTGCTTTATCGCATGATCGGCGTGGTGCGCAAAAGCGATACGCAGTTCGAATATTCCAATGGCGACGAGGTCAAGGACGACCGCTACATGTTCGCACCGTCGCTCACCTGGGCGCCGGATGCCGACACGTCGCTGACTGTTTCCGGCCAACTATTGCGTGACGACAGCGGCGGCAGCGTTCTGCCTGCCACGATCAGCAATCTTTATCCGAACTCCCCGAACATTCTGGTTGGCGATCCCGACTTCAACAGAAGCGTGCAGAAGCAGGGCAGCATCGGCTATGAGTTCGAACATCATCTGAACGACACCTGGACCCTGAAGCAGAACCTGCGTTACGGTCAGGTCAGCTTCCTTCTCGACAATGTGCTGGCGCTTGGTCTTGGACCAACGGGGATTACCCGGCAGGCGCGTCGTTTCGACGAGAATATGAGCGGCTTTGTCGTGGACAATCAGGCGGTAGCCGAATTTGAAACCGGCAATATCGCGCATGAAGCGCTGTTCGGTCTCGACTATTCCTATTCCGACTCCGACGTCTCGCAGTATCGCGATCCTGCGCCAAGCCTCAATCCGTTCAACCCGTCTTACGGTATTCCCATCGCCGTGCCGACGACACTGACCCAGAGCTATCGCCAGAAATACAATCAGACCGGCATTTATGCGCAGGATCAGATCAAGTTCAACGATAGCTGGATCGTGACACTCGGTGGTCGCTATGACTGGCTGAACCTCGACAATCATAACCGTCTCGATGACAGCGATACGGATCAGAATATCGGCAAGTTCAGCGGTCGCGCCGGCATCACCTATGTCACGCCCTGGGGTATTGCACCCTATGTCAGCTATTCGGAATCCTTCGTTCCCAATCTCGGTACGGACAATAGCGGCAACACCTTCGATCCGTCGGAAGGGCGTCAGTGGGAAGCAGGCGTCAAATACCAGCCGAAGGAATTCGACGGCCTGTTCACAATGGCATGGTTCGACATCGTGAAGTCCAATGTAGTTTCCTACAGCTATATTGATGGCCCGCAAGCAACCGGCGAAGTCCATTCGCGCGGTCTGGAGCTGGAAGGCAAGGTCAACCTTTCCTATGGCTGGGACTTCATTGGGTCCTACACCTATACCCATACCGAAATCACTGAGGACGCCGCCGCCTATATCGGCAAGCAGTCGACAATGGTGCCTGAACATCAGGCCTCGGCATGGCTGAACTACACATTCAACAGCGGCGCTTTGGAAGGTCTGAGCCTTGGCAGCGGCGTGCGTTATGTCGGCTCCAGCTATGGCGACAAGGCCAATACGGTCAAGGTTGATGGCCGCACCTTGGTCGATGCCGGTGTGAGCTACAAATACAAGGACATGACCTTCCAGCTCAATGCGACAAACCTCTTTGACAAGAAGTATTTCACCACCTGTGAGGATGCGGTGAGCTGCTATGAAGGCGACCGTCGCTCGGTCATCGGCCGGGTGAAAGTCAGTTTTTAAGGCGAATGCTTTGCTGACCCGTCGCCAGATATTACTCGGCCTGTTGTCGGGATCGGGCCTCGCGCTTTGCGCGGGGCCTTCCGGCGTTCTGCATCAGGCACGGGCAGGGGATGCAGCGCGCATTGTGTCGATAGACTGGGCGGCGGCAGAAGCCATGCTTTCTTTGGGCATCGTGCCGGTGGGGTTGTCCGATACGAGTTTCTACCGTCAGCGCATGGCGTCGCCGGTCTTGCCCGACACTGTTGCCGATGTCGGTCCATTCTGGGAAATCAATCTTGAAGCGCTGGCGGAATTGCGGCCCGATTTCATCATCGCCACCGACTATAATATGGTCATGACACCGCGCATCGCGGATGTGGCGCGGGTGGAGCTGGTGCCAAGCATTACTACCCCCAATGTCGAGCGCTATCAGCTGGCCGTCGATATTCTCAACCGGGTGGCCGAGCTTTGCGGCGTGCCGCGTTCCGGCGCAGATGCGATTGCGCAAATGGCCGAGGACCGCTTTGCCGAGGCGCGAGCGCAGCTTGCCGGGCACGATCATCCTGTCGGTATCATGCTGCCCGATATTGGCGGGCGCGAGATGACCATGTATGGCGCGGGTACGCTGCCGGATGCCGTGCTGCGCAAGCTCGGCCTCGCCAATCTATGGACAGGGCCGGTCAACGGAACCGGCATGGCGCGCGCCGGTCTCGACCGGCTGATGGACAACCCCGATGCGGCATTTCTGGTGGTCGATATTCCATCGCAACGGCTTCAGACGGAGCGATCACTGCAACAAAACACCATGTGGAAATTGCTTGCGCCCGTGCGTAACAAACGCGTTGCCTGGCTGAACCAGTTTCACCCCTTCGGCGGTGTGGCTTCCGCGGTGCATCTTTCGGGGCTGATCGCTTCTGCCCTGACGCAGATGCCGGAAAAGGCGTGAGGTTGCGGTGATGCGTATCGGCTCCGTTTCATCCGGCCACAAACACGCGCAACGGCGCTTTCCGCTTCGCTGGCCAGTGCTGATCATTGCCTCGGTTCTGGTTCTGCTGCTTGTGGTTCAAGGCTTTCTCAGCATTGCAAAGCCTACGGAATGGTTGCGCATTTTCATCGCGCCCGATCTTGACGATCCGCGCCATGTGATCGGTTTCTACAGTTTTCTGCCGCGCCTTGCGGTGGGGCTTCTGGTGGGTGGGGTGTTGGGGTTGGGCGGTGCCGTTTTCCAGACGGTACTGCGCAATCCGTTGGCAGAGCCGGGCCTGCTCGGCGTTGCATCCGGTGCACAGATCGCCCTCGCTTTGGCGCTGGTTTTTGCACCCGGTCTGTGGACCGTCGGCAGCGAGCCCATCGCGCTTGGCGGAGCTGCTGTGGCGCTCGGTATTTCCCTGCTGGTTGCTTCGGCAGGGCGGTTCTCATCCACGACCGTCGTGCTGGCTGGGTTGATGGTGGGGCTCTATTGCAACGCTGTTTTCAGCCTGCTTGTCCTGTTCAATCATGATTATCTGATCAATCTTCTGACCTGGCAGGCAGGCTCCCTGCAACAGGATGGATGGGAGGTCTTCCTCTATCTTCTGCCGCGTCTGCTGCCATTGGCTGTGCTGATTTTGCTGTTGCAGCGACCGCTCAACCTCCTGTCGTTGGGCGATGGTCAGGCCAAGGGGCTGGGTGTGTCCCCGGCCTTCATGCGGCTGGTCCTGCTGGCTGCCGCTGCGGCGATGGCTGCAATCGTCACCAGCAGCCTCGGGCTGATCGGGATGGTCGGGCTTGCTGCTCCCAATCTGGCGCGCGCTTTTGCACCGGGCTATGACGGGCGGCGTCTGGGATGGTCGGCCATTCTGGGTGCACTGTTGCTCGTGGGCATTGATCAGCTTTTGCGGGCAATCACGCCCTTTGTCGGAAATATTCCGGCGGGCGCTGCTGCAGGTCTTTTCACCGGGCCCGTCTTGGTGATCCTCGCAACGCGTGTGCGGCTTGGCAGCGCGCCGCAAATCGGAGAACCGGCATCGGAAATCAACGCTCTCAAGCATCCTGGAAGAGCGCTGCTAATGCTTTGCGGTCTATGCATCGTGAGTGCAGCTTTGTCATTTCTGGTGACGAAGAACGCGCAAGGCTGGGCTTTCAGCCTGCCCGATGTGTCGGACATGGCGGCGAGCTTCTGGCGTGTCCCGCGCATTTTTGCGGCGGCTGGTGCTGGCGTGTGTCTGGCTGTTGCAGGGGTGATCCTGCAGGGCACATTGAGAAACCCGATGGCGAGCCCCGATCTGTTGGGTATCGGCTATGGTGCAGGCGTCGGTCTGGCTGTCGCGGTGCTGTTTCTGCCCAACTCCGGTGGCATGTCCAAACTGGTGGTCGCCTCCATAGGTGCATTTGCCGTTCTGGCGGCGATTGCGCTGATCGGCAAGCGCATGGCGTTTCAGCCGGAGCGGGTTCTGCTGGTGGGGGTCGGTCTTGGCAGTGCTTTCCACGCCTTGATGATTCTGCTTCTCGCCAGCGGTAACCCGCGTGTGGCCGGGCTTTTGAACTGGTATTCCGGGTCCATGGGCAATGTCGGCAGCAGCGACGCCATTCTGGTTTGTGTCTGTGCGCTGATCGTCTTTCTGGCAGCCGCGCTTCTGAAACGCCCGCTTGAAATCTTTCCGCTTGGCGATACCACCACCCGCGCCATCGGATTGAAGGTGCCGCAAAGCCGTGGGATTTTGCTGCTGATAGCCGGTGTGGCGACGACAGCCGCGACACTGACTGTCGGTCCCATCAGTTTCATCGGGCTGATGGTTCCGCATTTTGTGTCGCTGCTTGGCTTTCGCACCATCGGGGTTCGCTTGACCGCAGCGGCGCTGGTTGGCGCGCTGATGTTGATCTTCGCCGATTGGCTGGGGCGCAATATCGCCTACCCATGGCCGATGTCGCCGGGTCTCATCGCGTCTCTGGTGGGCGGTATCTGGTTCCTCTGGCTGCTTTATCGCAGGAAAGGGATCGTCAGCTAGACGCCTGTTTGGGGGCGATGCGAAGCACGCGCCATCCCAGCAGCGTAAAGCTGATCGACATCACCAGATTGATGATGTTGAAGAAGCAAAAGGCCGCATAGGCGGTGGTGCTGACCCCAAGCGCTGCGGCCATATAAGCACCGCAGCTGTTCCATGGTATCAACGGAGAGGTCACGGTTGCGCTGTCGCCGAGCACGCGGGACAGGAGGGCAGGCGCCAGCCCGCGATTGGCAAAGGCCTGTTTGAACATGCGTCCCGGCAGGGCAATCGAAATATACTGATCGGACGTGACCACATTTGTCAGCACGGCGGTTCCTGCAACGGTGCTGACCAGACCGGCATCGGATTTGGTACGGCGGATCATTGGGCCGATCAGGCGATTGAGAATGCCCGCATGTTCGATCACCGCGCCGAAGGCGAGTGCGGTGATGATAAGCCAAATGGTTGTCATCATGCTGGCCATGCCGCCTCGGCTGAGGATGATGTCGATATCGTGGTCACCAACGGAACTCGTATAGCCGGTGGCAAGCGCCAACCATGCGCCCTTCAACAACGCGAGCGCGCTGGGCAGCGTGGCGTCATTGGCAAAAGCGATCACGCGCTGCGGGTCCATGACGACGCCTTGCACCGCTCCGGCCAGAGCGCCGCTGAAGATCGCAACAACGGGAGAAACTCGCGCGACCGACAGCACGAAGACCAGCAGCAGCGGCAGGAACGCCCAGAGAGAAACCTGTATCTGGCTGTCGATCTTTGTGAGCAGAGAACTGGCGTCAAAATCGTTCTGCTCGCCCAAAAGGCCAAACAGCACAATCGCCAGAAGCAAGGAGGGGATCGATACCCAGAGCGATTCCCTGATGTGGTCGAATACTTCCGAACCGGCGGATGCCGCCGCCAGATTGACTGTATCGGATAGCGGTGATGCCTTGTCGCCGAAATAAGCGCCGGAAATGACCGCTCCCGCCGTAATGGCCGGTGATAGCTCCATATGGGCCGCGACACCCATCAGGCCGATGCCGATGGTGCCCGCGACAGTCCAGGAACTGCCGATGCTGAATGCAACAGCGGCGCAAACGACGGCTGTGGTTGCATAGAAATAATCGGGATTGAGAAGTTTCAACCCGTAATAGACCATGGAAATGATTGTGCCGCTGAGCGCCCATGTGCCGATCAATGCGCCGACCGCCATCAGGATGAGAATGGCCGGTAAGCCGGCTGAAATCCCGTCGACGACGGATGCGCGGACAGCAGACCATGGCGATCCGTTCTTGTAGGCGACGCCTGCTGCGATCATGCCGCAGATTGCAAGGGCGATCTGGTTTGGGCCGGACGAAGCTTCCTCCCCAAACAGATAATAGGAGAGGGCCAGAAAGACGATGAGCGCGATGCAAGGCACCAGAGCATCCAGCATGGATGGAGGACGGACGCCAATTGTTGAACCCTGTTCGCTTTCGCTCACGTCATGGTCTCCCCGATAGCGAATTGAGTGTAGGCTCAAGTGTAAATAAAGAAAACTCCGATCTTTCATCAAAGATCGGAGTTTCAATACTTAATTCAATGCCATGTTAGTTCTGAAAAGCCCGCGCTGATGATCGTGCCCTTCTTGCCGTCGACAATAGCGGGAATGTCAGCCAGCGTGCCGATGACGGTTGAGTGCCCACATCCTGGCGGTTGGCCGCGCGCTAAAGCAGAAGTACGTTTTATCAATATGGTTTTATTAAAAAAATTCGGGTGGTCTGCCTTGATGCGAGCATCAAGGCAGACCACCCGTCTTCGAGACAGACGCTTTCGATATCAGCGGTTGCGGAACTGTGGCGGGCGCTTTTCGGCGAAAGCGTTCATGCCCTCGCGACGGTCGTCCAGTGCGAAGGTTGAATAGAGCAGGCGGCGCTCGACATAAATGCCTTCCTGCAGATGGGTCTCGTAGGCCTTGTTGACTGCTTCCTTGGCCAGTTGCACGACGGGTCGGGAATAAGCGGCAACCTTGGCGGCGAGCTTCACCGCCTCTTGCACCTGCGACCCCGCCGGAACGACGCGGCTCACCAATCCCATGCTTTGGGCTTCCGCTGCTGAAAGCGCGCGGCCACTCAGAATCATATCCATCGCCACGGCTTTGCCGACGATACGGGTCAGGCGCTGTGTGCCGCCGGCGCCGGGAATAATGCCGATAGAGGTTTCCGGCAGCGCAAAACGCGCGGTTTCGGAAGCGATAATCATGTCGCACATCATGGCGATCTCGCAGCCGCCGCCGATGGCGTGGCCGGAAACGGCGGCAATCGTCGGCTTTCGTACCCGCGCCAACCCCTCCCAAGTCGAGGTGATGAGCTGCTCCTCATAGACTTCGGCGAATGTCTTGTCCTTGATTTCCTTGATGTCTGCTCCGGCGGCAAAGGCCCTGTCCGAGCCGGTTATGACGATGGCGCCGATGGCCGCATCGGTATCGAAAGCGGCCGCAGCTTCGGAAAGCTCGGCGGTCAGCTGGCGGTTCAGCGCATTCAGCGCTTCCGGGCGGTTCAATGTGATGATGCCGACCTGTCCTTCGACGGTGACAAGGATATTTTCATAAGACATGAGAACCTCTTGGCAAGCTCAGGCGATGCGGACCAGAATTTTGCCCATGCGGGCCGGATCTTCGAGTTGGGCAAAGGCGTCGGGCACATTTTCCAGCGTGACGGTGCTGTGGATCAGCGGCTTAAAACCGCCCGTCTCCCAGGCGCGGATCAGGCGACCGAACTCTTCCATGCTGCCCATGGTTGAGCCGTCAATAGAGATCTGGCGCACAAACAGGCGCTGTAGATCGGCGGAAGGATGAGCGCCTGTCGTCGCGCCACAGGTGACGAGGTGGCCGCCGCGCGCAGCACTGCGCAGGCTTGCGCCCCATGTCCGCTCGCCGACATTGTCGATCACGAGATCGGCCCCTTCGCCGCCGGTCAGGCGCAGAACAGTTTTCGGTACATCCTCGTTACGATAGTCGATGACCTCGACGCCGAGATTGCGAAAATGGGTGAGCTTGTCATCGCCGGATGTGGTGACGATGACGCGAGCGCCAGCCATGCGGGCAAGCTGCATGGCCGCATAGGCAACGCCGCCGCCCGCACCCTGGATCAACACCACGCTGCCGGGGCCTGTTGGTGCTTTGCCGAACACCATGCGCCATGCTGTCAGATAGGCGACGCCGAGGACGGCGGCCTGATCGATATCCGCTTTGTTGCTGATCTTGACCAGAGATCGCGCCGGAAGGACCACTTCTTCAGCAAAAGTTCCATGGCGGTGCTCGCCGAGAATGCGCGCCGAATGGCAAAGCGGCTGGTCTCCGGCAAGGCAGGGACGGCAGGTGCCACAAAATTCGTAAGGATAGAGTATGACGCGGTCGCCTGCGGTCAAGCTGCTGTCCTGCGGGGCTTCAAGCACTTCGCCCACACCATCGACACCCATGATCAGTGGGAGGTCATGGGTAATGCCCGCGCCATTGTCCCGCATATAAAGATCGACGCGATTGACCGAGGCGGCAAGCATCCGCACCCGCGCAAAGCCCGGTGGGCAAGCTGGGCTCGGCATATCCATATAGGCGACGCCAGCTGCGCCGCGCTCTTTCAAAACAATGGCTTTCATGATCGATCCTTCCGCCAAAGAAGGTAAATATATTTACTCAATTTATCAAGCTTCTTTCACCATAACGTCTAAATATCGGCTTTAAAAGCCTGTTGCTTCAAATGGCATATGGGTATAAATGACAATATATTGCCATACATGGGAGGATATCATGGCTATGGATTCCGATACGCTGGCGCAATTTCTGGATACGCTGCGCCGTTTCGTTGATGACAGGCTGATCCCGGCGGAGGCTGAAGTGGCCGAAGCCGACGCCATCCCGGCGGATGTTCTAAGCGAGATGCGGGAGATGGGCCTGTTTGGCCTGACCGCGCCGGAGGAGTTCGGCGGCCTGGGGCTCACGATGGAGGAGGAGGTCCTGGTCATGTTTGAGCTGGGGCGTGCCGCGCCTGCGTTCCGCTCGATCTTCGCCACCAATGTCGGCATCGGTATGCAGGGCATCGCCATTGATGGTACCGATGAGCAGAAGGCAAAATACCTGCCGCTTCTCGCCTCCGGCGAGTTGACCGGTTCCTTTGCGCTGACCGAGCCGGATGTTGGTTCGGACGCGGCTGCGGTCAAGACGACGGCGCGCAGGGATGGGGATTTCTATGTGCTGAATGGCACCAAGCGTTTCATTACCAATGCGCCGCATGCGGGTCTGTTCACGGTGATGGCGCGGACCGATCCGACCCAGAAAGGTGCGGCGGGCGTGTCGGCCTTTGCTGTTGAGCGCGGTACGCCCGGCCTCTCTACTGGCAAGCCGGAAAAGAAGATGGGCCAGCAAGGCGCGCATGTCTGTGATGTGATTTTCGAGGATTGCCGGGTTCCGGCTTCCGCTTTGATAGGCGGTGTCGAGGGGCAGGGCTTCAAAACGGCCATGAAAGTGCTCGACAAGGGGCGTCTGCATATCGCTGCTGCCTGCGTTGGTCTGTCGGACCGCATCATCAACGATATGCTGGATTATGCGGTGGGCCGCCGCCAGTTTGGCAAACCTCTGTCGGACTTCCAGCTTTTGCAGGCGATGTTCGCGGATTCAAAGGCGGATGCCTATGCGGCGCGCTGCATGGTGCTGGATGCGGCGCGCAAGCGCGACGCAAAGCAGAATGTCAGTGTCGAGGCGTCCTGCGCAAAGATGTTTGCCTCGGAGGCTGTGGGGCGCATTGCCGACCGCAATGTGCAGGTGCATGGCGGCAACGGCTATATTCGTGAATATCGCGCCGAGCAGCTTTACCGCGATGCGCGTCTGTTCCGTATCTATGAAGGCACGACGCAAATCCAGCAGATCGTTATCGCCAAGGCGCTTGTTGCAGGCGCGAAAGAGCGGGCCGGTCTGTAACCCTGATGCAGAAGGCGGCGGATTGATCTGCCGCCTTTATTCTATTCGGCAGCGTCTTCGGTTGAGGTCGCTTCGGGGTCAATGGCTTTGAAATTGTGCAGCATCTTGTCGAGGTAATGCAGCATGTGGATCTTGTCCTCGGTCGAGAATCCGTCCAGCGCTTCCTCGTAATAGCCGGTGATGACGGGGCGCATATTTTCGTCCCAGAGGCTAAGGCCCTTTTCAGTCAGCCGGATGAGGCGCGAGCGATTATCGGTTTCCGAAACGGCGCGCTCGATATAGCCGAGACTTTCCAGTCGTGACAGGACGCCCGCCAGATTTTGACGGCTGACTAGCAGGAAGGTGGCGAGATCGCCCACCGCGACGCCATTTTCAAAATTCGTACGCGTCAGCGCGCCGAGTACAGCCCATTGCTGAGTGGTGATTCCATATTCTTCGAGCGCGCGCGTGCCCGTTTTATGCAGCATGTTGGCGCACTGATACATCCGGAAGAACAGCCGGTTGCTGAGACCTAGCGACAGGTCGGTAAATTTAGCGCGCTCTTTTGTGGTCTTTGTCATGTTTTCCGCTTCGGTTGTCGGCGACAGAGTGTACGTCCTTCGACTTTAGGTCAAGAGAGTGTGACATATAAAATAACGTAAATATATTGACATAAATTTTCGCTGGCTGTAACTATTTCAAATGGGAGTTTGATCCGAGGTTCGGGGCAGGATGCGGCGATATATACGCGTTTAACGTTTGTTATAAGGCGTTTCGTTGTTGATCTGTTATATGGAAGGAGGACGCCATGCGTGGCCTAAAAGGTAAAGTAGTTGTCGTAACTGGCGGCGGCGGCGGGATTGGATCAGCCACTTGCCTGCGTTTCGCCGAAGAAGGTGCACGCGTTGTCGTTGCAGATATCAGCGCGGATGCAGCCGCCAGGGTGGTGGATACGATCACGGCCAAGGGCGGCGATGCTACGGCAATGATCGTGGACCTGACGAATTTCGACGCGACGGGTGCGGCAGTAGCCAAGCTTGAGGCCGAATATGGTCCGGTCGATGTGCTGGTCAACAATGCAGGTTGGGATCTGTTCATACCCTTCCTCAAGTCCGAGCCGGACTATTGGGCAAAGATCATCGACATCAATCTGCGCGCTGTTTTGAACATCACCAAGCCGGTTTTGGCCTCGATGGTGGCGCGTGGCAATGGCGGTCGTGTCGTGTCGATTGGCTCAGATGCGGGTCGCGGCGGCTCGTCGGGTGAGTCAGTTTATTCGGCATGCAAGGCCGGTGTGATCGCTTTCATGAAAACGCTGGCGCGCGAGCATTCGCGCAACAACATCACCTTCAACACCGTCTGCCCCGGCGTGACCGAGACAGCCATGCTGGAAAACTTCATGGAAGCGGCGGGCGACAAGGAAAAGCTGCGCACTGCCTTTGCCAAGGCGGTGCCGCTTGGTCGTCTTGGTCGCCCGGATGATCTGCCCGGCGCGATTGTATTCCTGTCGAGTGACGATGCGGCTTTCATCACGGGTCAGACGATCAGCGTCTCCGGCGGCCTGACGATGCACGGCTGAATGAGGAGGAGGAAGCCATGACTGAATATACCGATATTCTCTATGAGGTTCGCGGCGGTGCGGCATGGATCACCATCAACCGCCCCGACAAGTACAACGCCTTTCGCGGTCATACGATTGACGAGCTGATTCATGCTTTCCAGAAGGCAGGCTGGGACAAGTCCATTGGCGCCATCGTGCTGACGGGCGCTGGTGACAAGGCGTTTTGCACCGGCGGCGATCAGTCGGCTCATGACGGGCAATATGACGGTCGCGGCGTGATCGGCCTGCCGGTCGACGAGCTGCAATGCCTGATCCGCGATGTGCCGAAGCCGGTGATCGCCCGCGTCAACGGTTTTGCCATTGGCGGCGGCAATGTTCTCGCCACGGTTTGCGATCTGACTATCGCGTCCGACAAGGCGCAGTTCGGACAGGTTGGCCCGAAGGTCGGTTCCGTCGATCCGGGGTTCGGGACCGCTTATCTCGCCCGCGTTATCGGTGAAAAGCGCGCCCGCGAAATCTGGTATCTGAACAAGCGCTATACTGCGCAGCAGGCGCTGGAATGGGGCCTTGCCAATGCGGTCGTCCCGCATGAAGAGCTGGATGCGGAAGTGGATCGCTGGGTGGCCGAACTGATGGAGCGCTCGCCGACCGCTCTGGCGCTCGCCAAGCTGTCGTTCAACGCGGACAGCGAAAACATCCGGGGCATCGGTGCGCTCGGTATGCGCGCTCTGTCGCTCTATTACGATACCGAAGAAAGCAAGGAAGGTGGCGTCGCCTTCCGCGAAAAGCGCAAGCCCGATTTCCGCAAATTCGCGAAATAAGCCGCCCAGCTAAGACCGGTCGGCGCGCCTGTTGCAAGGCGCGCCGCATATCCGGCGCAGACAACAAACATATGCAGACGTCTATCTGGGAGGAGGGACCAATGCTGTGCATTTCAGTGCCTCATAAGCGCTTTTGCGCCTCCTCGCTGACGTCAGGGTCAGTGAGGTAGCCATGTATCCGACCATTTTTGATACCGAAGAGATCAACGCACTGCGCGACCTCGCCCGTAAGTTTGCAAGGGACCGTCTCGCGCCGGGCTATCAGGCGCGGGAAAAATCCGGCGCCTTCGGCCCGGAACTGGTCCGCGAAATGGGCAGCCTTGGCCTGATCGCCCCTGAGCTGCCGGAAGAATTCGGCGGTCTCGGTTCCGGTGCGCTCTATTCAGGCGTCATCATCGAGGAAATTGCCCGCGGCGATTTCAACATGGGCTATATCAATGTGCTCGCCTCGCTGAACGGGCAGATATTGGCCAAATTCGCCAATCCCGAGATCAAGCGCGAATGGCTGCCGAAACTCATCGCAGGCGAATTGATGCTTGCCATTGCGCTGACCGAACCGCGTGGCGGATCGGATGCGGCCAATCTTGGCCTCAAGATGGAGCGCGACGGTGATCATTACGTCATCAACGGTGAAAAGACGTCGATCTCCGCAGCTGATCAGGCCAAGGGCGCAGTGGTGTTTGCCCGCACCGGCAAGCCGGAAGACAAGGCGCGGGGCATCTCGGCCATTTTCGTGCCGATGGATCTACCCGGCATTTCCACCACGCGTTTTGTCGATGTCGGTCAGCATGCGATCGGGCGCGGCTCGATCTTCTTCGACAATGTGCGGGTGCCGGTGGATCATCTGCTCGGCGAAGAGGGCAAGGGCTTCGTGCAGGTCATGCAGGGCTTCGATTTCTCGCGCTCGCTGATCGGCCTGCAATGTCTTGGCACGGCGCGCCAGTCGCTGGATGAAGCGTGGGATTATATAAAGGAACGCAAGGCCTTCGACAAGCCGCTGGCGACATTTCAGGGGATCACACATCAGCTTGCCGATTTTGACACCAAGGTGGAGGCTGCGCGGCTTCTGTCGCTCAATGCGCTGTGGCTCAAGGATCAGGGCATGCCGCATGTGGCCGAGGCTGCCATGGCCAAGTGGTGGCCGCCGCTTCTGGCTTATGAGGCAATCCATGCCTGCCTGCTGATCCACGGCCATGCGGCCTATTCCAACGAACTGCCGTTCGAGCAGCGCCTGCGCGATGTGCTCGGTCTGCAGATCGGCGATGGCACCGCACATATCATGAAAAACATCATCGCACGCGAACGTGCGGGAAGGGCCGCTGTCAGCGGCTGACATTGCGCCGACAATGAGTGGGAGGAGGAAACCATGAAATTCGACGCTGTGCTGATCGAGCCACGCCGCGCGAAAATGGAGGCCGAAGGCTTCTGGCCGGGCAAGACATTGCTGGACTATTTCGAAGACTGCCTTGAAGCCAAGCCTGATGCGCTGGCGATGACGAGCATTGCCGTATCTTCGGGCGCACGACGCGACCTGAGCTGGAAGCAGATGGAAGATTTGTCCTGGCGCGCAGCGGAGGGGTTGCGGCGCCTGGGATTAGGCAAGGACGATGTTCTGGCTTGCCAGTTGCCCAATTCATGGGAGTTTGTCGTTCTCTATATCGCGTGCCGTCGTCTCGGCATCGTCTTCAATCCGGTCATGCCGATCTTCCGCGAGCACGAGTTGCGCTTCATGCTGAAGCACGGTGAGGTAAAGGCCTTTGTTGTACCGAAGGTGTTCCGCGATTTCGACCATGAAGCCATGGCCGCAGGTTTGCGCCCCGATCTGCCGGATTTGCAGCATGTGATCGTGGCGGGCGGAGCAGGCGACAATAGTTTCGACGCACTGCTGATGGACCCTGCATTCGATAATGCGCCGGGTCTGCGTGATTACTCCCTGACAGTGCGCGGCGACGCCAATGATGTCTGCCAGCTGATCTACACATCCGGCACGACGGGCGAGCCGAAAGGCGTGATGCACACCGCCAATACGATGTATTCCAATCTGGTTGCCTATGCCGCCCGACTTGGGCTTGGCACGGACGATATTGTCCTGATGGCTTCGCCGATGGCGCACCAGACCGGCTTTATGTACGGCTTCCTGATGCCGTTCATGCTGCAAGCGCGCATGGTCCTGCTCGATCTCTGGGACAAGGCGCTGGCCGCAAGGGTGATTGCGGAAGAACGCGTGACCTTCACCATGGCCTCCACACCGTTCCTGATGGACTTGTCCACGGCGGTTGAGGACGGAGGCACGGATGCGTCTTCCCTGCGTATTTTCCTCTGCGCAGGGACAGCCATTCCGGGTCCGCTTGTCGAGCGTGGCAATCGCATTCTGGGCGCGAAGGTGATTTCCGCCTGGGGCATGACGGAAAACGGCGCGGTGACCGTTGTGCCGCCGGAAGACCCGGATGACCGTTCGGTGAATACTGACGGCCCGGCCTTGCCCGGCATGGAATTGCAGGTACGCGGGGCCGATGGCAAGCCTGCCCCGGCGGGGCATGAGGGCGAGCTTTTCGTGCGCGGCTGCTCGAATTTCGTCGGCTATCTGAAGCGCCCGCAATGGAACAATACCGATGCCGATGGCTGGTTCGATACGGGCGACATCGCGCGCATGGATGCGCAAGGCTATATCCGTATCTGCGGCCGTTCGAAGGATGTGATCATTCGCGGCGCGGAAAATATTCCAGTCGTTGAGGTGGAAGCGCTTCTCTACAAGCACCCCGCCGTGCAGCAGGTGGCCATTGTCGCTTATCCCGACGAGCGTCTGGGTGAACGCGCCTGCGCTTTCATCGTCGCGCGGTCTGGTCAGACGGTTGATTTCGACAGTATGATTTCGTTCCTTGGTGCGCAGCATCTGGCGCGCCAGTATTTCCCCGAGCGTCTGGAACTGCGTGACCGTCTGCCTGCGACGGCATCCGGCAAGATCCAGAAATTCGCGCTGCGCAACGAGTTGCGTGAAGAATATGAGAGGAACCGCAAGTGACCATCAACAGTGCCAACCGTATCGCCGGACCGCGTGTCGTCGTAACAGGTGCTGGAGGCCCGATGGGCCGCGCCATCATTCGACGGCTCGTCGCGGACGGTGCGCGGCAACTGGCACTGACCGATATTTCCGGCACAAGGCTTGGCGAAACAGCCACCCTGCTGGCGAAGGAATTTCCGGAACTGAATATCGTAACCTTGCGCGGCGACGTGACCGTGACGGCGGAAGCGGAGGCTTTCGCCGCGGAAACGCTCAAAGTCTTTGGCGGTATCGATGTGCTGGTGAACACGGTTGGCGGTATCCGTTCTTCGCAGCTTTACACACCCTTTCTGCAAATGGACGAGGCGCGGTTTCGCGCCACGCTGGACCTCAATCTGATGGGCAGTTTCCATCTGATCCGCGCCTTTGCGCCGGGCATGCTGAAGGGCGGGGTTGGACGGATCGTCAACTTCGCATCGGCGGTGAGGGCGGGCAGGCGGATTATGCGGCGGGCAAGGCGGCGATAGCCTCGCTCACGCGCAGTCTGGCGGAAGAATTTGCGCCCGCGATTACCGTCAATGCCGTTGCGCCGGGGCTGACGCGTACATCCGTCACGCAAACCATGCCTGCCGAAAACGCCGCGCGGCTGGTGTCGAGAGCCTATAACCGGCGTATGGCCGAGCCGGAGGAAATTGCCGAGGCGGTCGCCTATTTCGCTTCGGAGCCTGCCCGTTTTGTCACGGGCGAGATCATGGCCGTTTCCGGCGGCTTCCACCCTCATTTGTAAAGAGCCTATTCATGTCCGATCCGGTCCACCTGTCCATTGATGACGGCATTGCGTTGATCACCATCGATAACCCGCCCGTCAACGTCACATCACGTGCGGTGCGTGAAGGGCTGATGGCGGCACTGGACGGGGCACAGGCGGCGGGTGTCGGACGGGTTGTTCTGACCGGGGCGGGCAGGACTTTTGTGGCCGGGGCCGATGCGAAGGAATTTTCTGCGCCGCCGCAACCGCCGCATCTGCCGGATATTGTCAGCCGTATCGAGACTTTTCCGGTGCCGGTTGTCGCCGCTATCAACGGTACTGCACTCGGTGGCGGGTTGGAGCTGGCGTTGGCTTGCGCTGTGCGTATTGCGGCGCCGAAGGCAACGGTTGGTTTGCCGGAAGTAACGCTCGGCGTGGTGCCGGGCGCTGGCGGCACGCAACGCCTGCCGCGACTGGTTGGGCTGGAGAATGCGCTGTCGCTGATCTCCGAAGGCAAGGTGATCGGTGCCGCCGAGGCGGAAAAGATCGGCCTTGTCGATGCTTTGGCCGACAATCCGGTTGAAGCAGCGCGGCGCTATTCCTGGCTGGAACGCCCGGCGACCGGCGCATTGCGTGGCCCTGTGCTCAACAACGCTGCAATCGAAGCGGCCCGCAAGCAGGTGGCAAAACGCAGTCCGAATCAGATTGCTCCGCAAAAGGCCATCGATCTGATCGAGGCGTCATGCACGCTGCCTTTGAATGACGGGCTGGAGCAGGAGCGCGCCGTCTTTCTGGAGCTGAAGTCCAGCGATCAGGCGACTGCTTTGCGCCATGTCTTTTTCGCCGAGCGCGCGGCAATGGGACAGGGCAAGACTGGTGGCGCGGATATCGCCTCCGCGGTGGTGGTTGGAGGCGGCACGATGGGGGCAGGCATAGCCTATGCGTTGGCCGGTCTTGGCATCAATGTGGCGCTGGTCGAAACCGATGAAGCCGGCGCGGCGCGCGCCCGCGCCAATATCGCCAAGCTCTACGGCGAGGCGGTCGCGCGCGGAATATCCACACAGGAAAAGGTCGAAGCGGATCAGGCGGCGCGGTTCAGTTTCCATGTCGGCTATGATGCATTGCCCGCAGCCGATATTGCTATTGAGGCTGTGTTTGAGGATATCAACGTCAAGCGCGCAGTCTTTACCGCACTCGATGCTGCATTGCCGGAAACGACCATTCTGGCGACCAACACTTCCTATCTCGACGTCAATCACATTGCCGAAGTGGTGCGCAATCCGGCCCGCTTTCTGGGGCTGCATTTCTTCAGCCCCGCCCATGTGATGAAACTTCTGGAAGTGATCCGCGCCGATGACACCAGCCCGGAAACACTCGCGACCGCCTTGCGCCTCGCCGGGCGCATGAAGAAGATCCCCGTATTGGCCGGTGTTTACGATGGTTTCATCGGGAATCGCATTTTGACCCGTTATCGCCAGACCTGCGATATCATGCTGATCGAAGGGGCGTTGCCCGCTCAGATCGATGCCGCCATGCGCGGCTTTGGTATGGCGATGGGGCCATACGAGGTGCAGGATCTTTCCGGTCTCGACATTGCTTATGCCAACCGCGAGCGTCTCAGCTGGAAGACCAAAGCAGGCTTCCGTTACATTGCCATTGCTGACCGCATCGTGGATGAAACGGGTCGCCTCGGTCGCAAGACCAATGCGGGCTGGTACGATTACGAGGGCGGCAAGGCAACGCCTTCGGCGCTGATCGACGCCATCGTCATCGAAGAATCAAAGCGCGCCGGTATTGAGCGTCGCGCCTTCAGCGACGAGGAAATCGTTGCCCGCGCGACGGCGGCCATGGTCGAGGAAGGCTTCCGCATTCTGGAAGAAGGCATTGCTGCACGTTCCGCCGATATCGATCTGGTGATGATCTACGGCTATGCATTCCCGCGCTGGCGCGGCGGGCCGATGCGTTGGGCGGGACATGTCGGCTTGTCGGAAATAGCGCGACGCATTGCGGAATATGCGGCCAAAGACCCGGCCTCCTGGGGTGTGCCGAAACTGCTCGCGCGCGCCGCCACTGAGGGCAAAACACCCGAAGACCTTTAGAAAATGACCTCCCAAGCTTAGCCCTTCACAACGAAGCGTTTGGGCCTTCCGTCTCCGGCGGAAGGCTCACTTGTTTCTGCCATTCCGCGATAATTAAGATGAGCTGGAACGAACTGGCTTTTTATAGTCTATAAAAAATATAGAAATACTTTTCTTATCAGTCCGCGCCGCCCAATCTAGGGTTTGAGCCAGACTGTCCAGGCCATCAAGACCGAAGGCAAGACGACAGAATCCCACCGACCGTCCAACCTTCGAGGCCTTAATTTATGACATCCAGCATTATCTCCCGCCGCTCGTTTCTTGTGGGCAGCTCGCTTCTCGCAATCACCCTGTCGACGGCTGCCAAAGCCGCATCCAATGCAACATCAAGCGCGACGAAAGCCGCAACGGGCGAGCCTGTTTCCGGCGGCACACTCGTGGTTGGACAGTATCAGGAGCCGACTTTCTACGACCCCAACCGGCAATATTCCTGGGAAACCTACCGTCTCGACAAGCATATCTATGAATCGCTTCTGGCCGAAGATCTGAGCGTCACCTCGCAGGATGGTGCGCCGCCGCTGGTGCCCGCGCTCGCGGAAAGCTATGAAGCCAATGACGACTTCACCCGCTTCAAGTTCAAGCTGCGGCGTGGCGTGAAGTTCCATGACGGCGAGGATTTCAACGCCGACGCACTGCACTTCAATATCCGTCGCTTTACCGACAAGGATTTCGAGTTCTACGACGTTCGCGCTGGCGCGACGATGAAGAACGTCTATGGCACGCTGACCGCCTTCAACATCATCGACGATCATACGGTGGAATATGTGTTCAGTGAGCCGTTCCGCGAATTTCCGCGCATGCTGCCGCAAGGCAATTACGTATCAGGCGTTTTCAGCCCGAAGGCATTGCGCACCTATGGGCAGGACGGTTTGGCCGAACATCCGACCGGCACTGGGCCGCTGAAATTTGTCGAACGTATTCGCAATGAAAAGACGGTTCTGCAGCGCAACGATGACTATTGGGGCGCCAAGGCGCGTGTCGAGCGCATTATCTTCCGCCCGATCACCGATGATTCCACCCGCCTTTCGGCGCTGCAATCTGGCGAGATCGACATTCTGACACGCACCCCGACCGATGCCGTCGAAACGCTGACGGATGCGGGCTATCAGGTGCTGGACAGCACTGGCGCGGGTCAGCTTTTTCTCGGCTGGCACTTCACGAATAAATATGCCGCGTCGGCCAAGATCCGGCAGGCAATTATACAGGCCATCGACCGCGAAGGCATTGCGAAGACGCTTTTCCGCGGCCATGCGCTGCCGTCTTACAGCATTCTGAATATCGGCAATACTGCCTATGATCCGGCGCAGCGCGACCATGCCTATGATCCTGAAGCTGCCCGCAAGCTTCTGGCCGAGGAAGGCTTCAAGGATGGCGAGATTGCCTTCACCATCATCACCGATGAAGCCAACCAGCCGACAATCGAGTGGATCCAGCGCGATCTGGCTAAGATCGGCATCAAGGTCAGCATCGTCTCGCAGGAATGGCTGACCTATACCGCCAATCTTGGCAAGCTGCCGGATGATGTTGCGCTGTTTGCGATGGAGTGGGGTTTCATTACCCCCTATTGGCTCAAGCTGGTCTATCAGGGATATATTCTCGGTCATGGCGGCAAGGACGCCATTGGCGAGGACGCGGCAAAGCTCATCGCCGCCGCCACACGCGAACCCGACGAAGCCAAGGCGATTGCACTCTGGAAGCAGGCCAACGGGGTGCTTCAGCAAAAATCGGCGATCCTGCCTCTGCTGACCTTCACGCGCTATTTCACCGCTGCTGCCAATGTTCGCGGCTTCAACGCACCGGCGCAGAATTTCTACGATCTCAGCACGGTCTGGCTTGAAGCATGACACGTTATATCCTGCATCGCGTCCTACAGACGATCCCGGTCTTCTTCGTCATTTCGGCGCTGGTCTTCGTTGCCGTCCGGCTTGCGCCGGGCGACCCGATCAGCAACGCGCTGCACGGACAGGTCTCGCAGGAATCGATCAATGCCATCCGTGCCCAATACGGTCTGGACCAGCCTTTGCTGGTCCAGTACGGCGTCTGGATCAAGGATCTAATCTCCGGCACATGGGGCAACTCGCTGGCCTTGCGCGTGCCGGTTGCCAGTGTTCTGGGTCGTGCTTTCGCCAATACGCTGATTCTGACGGGTGCAGCGGTGTTGATATGCCTCGTGTTCGGCACGCTGATCGGCCTCTTCTCGGGTCTGCGCCAAGGCAGTTTTGGCGATCGTGTCGTCATGCTGCTGGTTCAGGTGGCGCATAATCTTCCGGTGTTCTGGCTCGGCCTGATCCTGATCTGGATTTTCGGCGTCCAGCTGCGCTGGTTGCCGGTCTCGGGCATGTACAATGCGCGTGGCGATCAGAGCATTGCCGATCTTCTGCGGCATCTGGTGCTGCCCGCTCTGTCGGCGGCGATCATCTCGATGTTGATCCTCGCCCGCATGGTGCGGTCCAGTGTGATCGATATCATGAATTCCGATTACATTCGCACCTATCGTGCGCTGGGCTTTCCTCAAGCCTCCATTGTGCGCCGCCATGTTGGACGCAATCTGCTGAGCCCTGTCATCAACATGACCGGCTTGCAGATCGGCTATCTGCTGAGCGGGGTGATTTTCGTCGAAAACGTGTTTGCCTGGCCCGGCATCGGCACGCAGCTCTACAACGCTGCGGCAGGCCGCGATTACCCGATGATTCAGGCGGGCACCATGCTGATTACCGGCTGCTTCCTGGCTGTCAATCTCCTCACCGACATTGCCCTCGACCTTCTGAACCCGCGGCTGTCCCGGACGGCGAGCGGCTCCAACTGATGAAAGGCGACTTCTAATGGCTATCGTGGAAACCACGCAAACCATCCTGTCCCGCGAGTTGGGCAGCTCAACCGCATCCCTGCGCTGGCATCGCCTGACACGTGACAGGCTGGTCTTGGCCAGTCTGGTGTTCATTCTTGCCGTCGTGGCGGTCTCCGTAGCGGCGCCCTGGATTGCGCCATACGATCCGAATGTCGCCGACGCGGCGCTGCGTCTCGCACCGCTTGGCACGCCCGATCATGTCCTTGGCGTGGATGCGCAGGGGCGCGACATTCTGAGTCGGGTGATCTGGGGCGGACGCTCTTCGCTGCTGGTCAGTGTTCTGCCAGTTGGGGCGGCGGTGCTGCTCAGCATCGCGCTTGGTCTTGCTGCGGGCTACAAGGGTGGCAAGCTCGCAGCTTTCATCATGCGCGTCATCGATCTGGCATTCGCCTTCCCGATGGTGCTGCTTGCTATCGGGCTTGCCACCGCCTTTGGCCCTGGCCTTTGGACTGTCGGTCTCACCATCATCTTCAGCGCCACACCCTATCTCACCCGCGTCGTCTATGCCGAAGTGCGCGCAGAACGCGACAAGGAATATGTTGAAGCGGCGCAGGCGCTGGGCGCATCGCAGTTTGAAATCGTGTTCCGCGAGATTTTGCCTAATGTTGCGACCTCGGTGCTGGTTTACGGCACCACGATGGTTGGCGGCATGATCGTGTTTTCGGCGGGTCTCAGCTTTCTCGGTCTTGGCGCGCAGCCGCCGACAGCCGATTGGGGGCGCATGGTGTCGGAAGGCTCCAAGGTATTGATCCTCGGATCGGCGCATGTGGCCACTGTTCCTGCTCTGGTGATTGTCGCTGTTGCGCTGGCTTTCAACTGGCTGGGCGACGGCCTGCGCGATCTTCTCGATCCGCGCCGATGACGAATATCTGGAAAGAACTGATATGACGCTTCTGGACGTAAAAGGCCTTACCGTCGCCTTTGCCAATCGCGACCGTTACGATACGGCGGTCGAAAATATCGACTTCCGGATCGAGCCGGGCGAGATCGTGGCCCTTGTGGGCGAATCCGGTTCAGGCAAAAGTGTGACGGCTTCGGCCATCATGGGCTTGCTGCCGCAGCGCAGCACACGGCTTGGCGGCAGCATCCGCTTTGAAGGGCAGGAACTGCTGGATCTTTCCGAGCGCGCGCTGAACAGCGTGCGTGGCGCTGGCGTCAGCATGATCTTCCAGAACCCGCTGACCTCTCTCGATCCGTCGTTCCGGATCGGCCAGCAGCTCGAAGAAAACCTGCGCTATCGCAAGCAGTTGAGCGCCAGTGCGGCGCGGGAAGAGGCGCTCGGCTGGCTGCACAAGGTTGGAATCCGCAATGCGGAGCGTGTGTTGCGCTCTTTTCCGCATGAATTGAGCGGCGGCATGCGGCAGCGTGTGATGATCACGCTTGCCATCATGAACAATCCGAAGCTGTTGATTGCTGACGAGCCGACGACTGCGCTCGATGCCACGATCCAGAAACAGATTCTCGATCTGCTTCTGGATATCAACCGGGAATTCGGTACGGCGATCCTGATGATCACCCATGACTTTGGTGTGGTGTCCTATCTCAGCCAGCGCGTTGCTGTGATGAAGTCAGGCAAGATCGTGGAGCAAGGGCCGACGACGCAACTGCTGACCGAGCCGCAGAACGATTATACGCGCCGCCTCATCAATGCAGTGCCGGTCGTCGGCGATCGCATTGCCAATCCGTCTGCATCGCGCCGCATCGGCGTGCCGACCGCAGCTGGGGCCGATCAGGGCGCAGTACACCCGCGTTCCGACGAGGTGGTGCTCAGCCTTGAAGGCATTCACAAGGAGTTCGCCAGCCATTCGGGGTTCTTCGGCGGCAAGGCAGCGCCTATCCCTGCCGTGCGCGATGCCAATCTCGATGTGCGTCGGGGCGAGATATTCGGGCTCATCGGCGAATCCGGTTCCGGCAAATCGACACTGGCGCGCCTTGCGGCGAAGCTTATCCCCGTCACCAGCGGTTCAATCCGCTTTCTGGGAGAGGATATAGGCACGCTGGACGCCGAGGCCAATCGCCGATTCCGCAGCCGGTTCCAGTTCGTGTTTCAGGACAGTACCGCATCCCTCAACCCGCGCAAGACGGTGGGAGAACAGCTGATCGCCGCGCCGCTTCGCCTCAAGCTGGTGCAAGGCCGCAAGCAGGCGCTGGAGCAGGCTGCCGATACGCTGGAGCGTGTCGGGTTGCGTGCGCAACATCTCAATCGTTATCCGCATGAGTTCTCCGGGGGACAGCGCCAGCGCATCGGCATTGCCCGTGCGCTGGCCGTCAATCCGGAATTTGTCATTCTCGATGAACCAACATCGGCGCTCGACGTCTCGATACAGGCGCAAATTCTCAATCTGCTGCTCGATCTCAGAGAGAGCCTGAATCTGACCTATCTCGTCATCGGCCATAACCTGCCGGTTATCGAGTTTCTCTGCGATCGCGTCGCGGTCATGGAACAAGGCCGGATATTGGAAACCTTCGATGCCGTCGACCTTTTTGCCAGCGGCAAGCACCCATCCACGTGCAAGCTTATCGAATCCGTTCTGCCCATCCGCCGGGTGCAACAGCCTGCGGACCAAGGCGCACACCTCAATGCAATACAGGAGTTAGCATGACACAGTCCCAACAGGTGGCGCTGGAGCCAATCTGGCCGTACGTGCCGGATGCGCAATTCGAGACGCTGGCAGCCCGGTTCCGGCCGATCTTCGCAAAAATCCGCGCTGGTGCGGTGGAGCGGGATCGCAACCGCATCCTGCCGGTCGAAGAGCTGCAATGGCTGCGCGCTGAAAAGTTCGGCGCGATCCGTGTTCCGCGCGAACATGGCGGCTATGGTGCAAGCCTTGTCACGCTTTTCGCGCTGTTGATCGAACTGGCGGAGGCGGATTCCAATCTTGCGCAGATTCTGCGCGGTCATTTCGGCTTTATCGAAACACTGCTGCCCGATCCGGCCAGCCCTTGGAGCGCACGCTGGCTGACGCTTGCCGGTGCTGGTGACTGGTTTTCGCCAGCCCATACGGAGCCGGGAGATTCCCGCCACGGCAGCTTTGCAACCGTTGTGACAGACGGACCCGAAGGCCCTGAAATTAATGGCCGCAAGTTCTATACGACCGGCGCTTATTATGCGGATTGGATCGGCGTCACTGCCGGGCGAAACGATGCTTGGGTAACAGTCGTCGTTTCCACCAAGGCGGAAGGGCTTACCATCATCGATGACTGGGATGGCTTCGGTCAGGCGCTGACGGCGAGCGGCACCACCATCTTCGACCATGTGAAGCTCGACGAAGCGGATTTCGTTTCGGCGCTTACACGAGCCGAACATCTGTCGGCTATCTATCAGCTGACGCATCTGGCGACACTGTCCGGTATCGGACGCGCAGCTGCGAGCGAGACGGCCACCTATATTGCCGAACGCCGTCGCACTTATGCCCATGGCAATGCCGATACGGCGCGGGAAGACCCGCAGATATTGCAAGTCGTTGGCTCGGTCTTTGCCAAGGTCTACGGTGCCAATGTCGCCACTATAACCGCGACGGCGACGATTGAGCGGTTCTTCGAAAGGCTGCTGAAGGGCGAAGCCACGGAAGACGATCGCGTGCGGCTCGATGTCGAAGTGTTTCAGGCACAGGTCGCGACAGCCACCCAGATTCTGGAGGCGACGACCTTGCTGTTCGGCGGACTTGGCGCATCGGCGCTCAGCAAGTCGCGCGGTCTGGACCGGCTTTGGCGCAATGCGCGGGCGATTTCCTCGCACAATCCCCTGATCTATCGCGAGCGGCAAATCGGCGATTATGTGGTCAATGGCAATGGGCCGCAGAATATCTGGGGCACCAGTCCTGCCAGGAACACGCAGGCTGGCGAAGAGCGTCAACTGGCAAAGGCGGATGCAGCATGAAAAAGATCATCTACAACGCCTTCGCGCATGTCACGCCGAACCACCACAGCCATGGTTATTGGCGACATCCCAATGGCCGCCATCAGGTGGATTTCAAAAAGCTCCATCCCTGGATCGAGCTTGCGCAGGAAGCCGAGCGCGGCTTCTTCGATGCGGTATTTCTGGCGGATGTCGCCGGTGTTTACGACAAGTTTCGCGGTGGAAAGGAAACCTCGATCCGCACGGCGATGCAGTTTCCGAGCCACGATCCGGCAAGCCTTGTTTCGGCACTGGCCGCCGCCACGAAACATATCGGCTTTGCGGTGACGAGTTCGGTCTTGCAGGAGCATCCTTTCGGCTTCGCCCGCAAGATGTCGACGCTCGATCACTTCACCGACGGTCGTGTCGGGTGGAACATTGTCACGTCCTATCTCGACAACGCGGCCCGCAATTACGGTCTGGAAGCGCTGCCGCAGCATGACGACCGTTACGCCTGGGCCGAGGAATATCTCGAAGTCGTCTACAAGCTGTGGGAAAGCAGCTGGGAAGATGATGCGCTGCAGGCCGATGCCGAGCGCGAGATTTATGCCGATCCGGCAAAGGTGCACACAATCAATCATGTGGGCGAGCGCTACCGTGTCGAGGGTCCGCATATTGTCGAGCCGTCGCCGCAACGCACGCCCTTCCTGTTTCAGGCAGGGGCGTCGGAAGCTGGGCGCGATTTTGCAGCCAAACATGCCGAAGCGACCTTCATTCCTGCCCGGACGCCGGAAGGCGCACGGCAGGACATTGAGGATATACGCGCGCGCGCTGTTGCCTTTGGCCGCCAGCCGGACGACCTCAAATTCATCGTTTCTCTGGCGCCGGTGATCGGCGCGACGGAAGAGGAGGCGCATCGCAAGCGCCGTGAGCTGAAGGAATGGTTGAGCATCGAGGCGTTGCAGTCGTTCTGGAGCGGCGGCATGGGCGTCGATCTCTCTGACATCGATCCGACGCGGCGGCTCGATGAAATTCTGGAGACCAATTATGTGCGCGGCAATGTGCGGGCCTTCATTCAGGCTGCACCAAGCGGCGTCGTCACCTTCGGCGACCTTCTCAAGGAAACTGTGTCGGGCCGTTTTGCCGGCACGCCGGAACAGGTGGCAGACGAGATCCAGCGTTATGTCGATGTGGGTGTCGATGGCTTCAACATTGTCCCGGTGACGACGCTTGGCTGGTGGCCGGAATTCGTGGATGGAGTGGTGCCGGTGCTGCAACAGCGCGGCCTGATCCAGACCGAATATCGCGAAGGGACACTGCGCGAAAAGATCAGCGGAAAGAGCGCACGCCTGCCAGCCTATCATACAGGCCGCAACTGGCCGATAACGCAGGTCGCCGCTGAATAGAGCATTTCCAGCAAAAGTGCGAAGCGGTTTTGCGTCCGGAAATGTGTAAAAACAAAAACTTAGAGCGGTTCCGACGATTCCGTCAAACAGGAACCGCTCTAGAAATAGCAGAGCGCCGATTGCTCGGCGCTCTGCTTCAGGTATTAGCGTGCCAGACCTGCATCCTGCAGGAACTTGACCGACGGCATGATCTTGTTCTTGTCGCGCAGTTCGAGGATCAGGCGCGGATTGCTTTCCAGCTGGGCAAGAGCGGCGAAAACGCCATGCCAGCGGATAGTGCCTTCACCAATGCCCCAATGACGATCCGCGTGGCCGTCCGCATCCTGCAGATGGACATGCTGCAGGCGGTTGCCCGCACGGCGGATGAAATAATCGACCGGATGCGCGCCAAGCGAGCCATAGGTGAAATGGGCATGGCCGGTATCGACCGAAACGGCGACGGCTGGCGACTGGAAGCTGTCTGCGAGCAGGCAGCGCGCGTCGGTGTCGATGTCCTCGATATTTTCGATCACCAGCGTGCAGCCGATTTCCTCGGCGCGCTTGACGACTGGAGCCAGCGTTTCATGGGCATAGTCCACGATCTGCGGGCCGCTTTCCGGAAAGTTGTCGATATTGTTATAGGTCCAGAAATTGTAAGGGCTGTGGATCACCATCTGCGTTGCGCCGATGAATTCACAGACTTCCAGTCCCTGAAGATAACGCTCAGTGACGATCTTGCGAATGTCTTCGTCCTGATTGGAAAAGTTGAGACCCCAGAATGGACCGTGGATGCCAAGGCGGCCCTTGTAGCCGTCGAGCAAGGTCTTGATGCGGCTTGCAGGCGTCTTCCAGTCGGCTTTCAGGAGAGCAACATGGACAAAATCCTGTATCTCCAGATCGCGGTTTTCCGACAGGATGAAATCGAGATTTTCTTCGAGGTAAGACAGCGGCACGGCTGCGCCGAGAAGCGGCAGGTCGGACATAATCAATTTCCTGGATTGACCGGAAGCCATAGGGATAGAGCGGTCCTGCCTCGCCTCCGGATTGATGTGCAGGCAAAACCGTTGTTCAGGTGATATGTGTCAGGCTGCAGCTTCAGCCAGTGCCAGTCGCGATGCGATCACCAGATCAGGACTGTCGGAGGTGATGTAGGCAACGTCACGCTCCATCCAGCGGTCGATCAGTGCGCGATCATTGAGCGTCCAGACACCAAGGCGATCCTTCGGGAACAGCGACGTGATGCGGTCGAATTCGGATTCGAACAATTCGTGGTGCACGCCCACATAACGGACCAGAGGTTCGACGCTGCGGAAGAAGGTTTCCAGCCCGCCATTTCGCTCCACCCATTGTGCGTTGAGCGAAATCAGACGGTCGATTTCCGGCGCGATTTCCGCGCAATGTTCAACCACGCTGCGGTCGAAGGAATGCAGCACGACATGGTCGCCAATATTGCGGGCGCGGATGATTTCCACGGCCTTTTCCACGAGGCCGTCATAGGGTTTACCGTCGGCGCCGGACTTGAGTTCGACATAGAGAAGCACGTCCGGCCGCTCAGCGAAGACATCGAGCACTTCCTCGAAGGTGGGGATGTAATCGGCGGTAACTGTGCCTTGTTCGTCTTTCAGCCGTATCGCACGGCGACCGGCATCATCGAGCGCGCGCACGTCACCGGAACCCGTGGTGGTACGGTCGAGCGAGGCGTCATGAATGACGAGTATCTGACCGGCATCGGTCAGGTGAAGGTCGAACTCCACACTGTCGATGTCGAGCTCCAGAACATTGCGAAAGCCGGTGAGCGAGTTTTCCGCCCACAGGTTGCGAGCGCCGCGATGGGCCATGATCTTTTTCATGTCTTGTGTCCTTACTGAACAGTGGGGTCGAGCTTGTCGCGAAGCCAGTCACCCAGAAGCGAAATCGAGAGGGTGGTCAGAACGATCACCAGTGCCGGAGCCAGCATTATCCACGGCGCACGTGTCAGATATTCGCGCGCGAACCCAACCATATTGCCAAGCGACGATTCCGGCGGCTGAACGCCGAGACCGAGGAAGGAAAGGCCGGATTCCATCAAGATGATTTCCGGAAATGTCAGCGTCATGGAGACGATCAGCGTCGAAGCGACATTGGGCAGGATATGACGGAAATAAACGCGAAATGGCGTTGCACCGAGCTGTACCACTGCGCTGGCATAGCCTTGCGCCCCGGCGGAAATGGCAAGACCGCGTGCGATACGGGCATAACGCTCCCAGCCGTAGAAACCCATCAGGCCGATCAACAGTGGCATGGAATTGCCGAAGAAAGCGAGCACCGCGAGCGCCAGCACCATAAAGGGCAGGGCGGCCTGAAAGTCGGCCAGCATCAATACAATGTGCTCGACCCAGCCGCGAAAGCGGGCGGCGAGAAAGCCCAGCAAGGTTCCGAAGACCGCAGAAAGGATCGTTGCGCCAAAGGCAATCACCAGCGAGACGCGGATCGACTGGATCAGACGCGAATAAACATCGCGGCCCAACTCGTCCGTGCCGAGCCAGTGTCCCGGTGATCCCACCGGGACAAGGCGCGCCATCAGGTCCATTTTGGTGATGGAATAGGGCCGCAGATAGTCCGCGAAGATCACAACGAACAACATCAGCGCAAGCCAGAAACAGGCAAAGGCGACGCTCATCGGCATGGTGGTGCGCAGGCGCGTGATGAGCGCGGGCGCCTTGACGGTTGCGGCGGGGGAAAGAGCGGTATCGGTCATTGCGTCCACCTCAATGCGCGGCTTTAGTGCGCAGGCGCGGGTCGAGAACGCCGTAGAGCACATCGACCACGAGATTGGAGATCACCATGCAGCTTGCGATAATCAGCAGTAGGCACTGCACCACGGCGAGGTCTCGATTGGCGACTGACACCACCAGAAGGCGGCCAATGCCGGGCCATGAGAAGATGGTTTCGACAACCACCGCCCCGGCAATCAATGCACCGACCATGAAGCCGACAATGGTGACGATGGGTACCGATGCGTTGGGCAAAGCGTGTTTCCACACCACATCGTTCCAGCTGATGCCCTTGGCTGATGCCGTGCGGATATAAGGCTGTCCCAGCACTTCGATCATGGCCGAGCGCGAGAAGCGCGCGAGAATGGCAGTGCCGCCAATGGCGATGGTGAGGGTCGGCAGAATGCCATGGACCCACGTATCGCTGCCGCCGGATGGCAGCACGCCGAGCTGTACCGAGAAGATCAGCACCAGCACCAGACCGAGCACGAAAGACGGCACAGTGAAGCCGAGGATCGACAAAGTAATGACGCCGCGGTCGGCGATGCCCTGACGGTGCAGTGCGGCATAGACGCCTGCCGGAATGCCGAGGCAAAGCTTGATAATCAGCGCCGGAATGGTGATCTGGAGCGTGGCAGGCACACGTTGCAGTACCAGATCGATAGCCGGTGCCTTGTCGCGCATAGAGATACCGAAATCGAAGCTCAATATGCCCTTGAGATAGGATAGATATTGCAGCCAGATGGGATCATCGAGGCCCCAGGCCTTGCGGAAAGCATCGATGGATTCCTGTGGCGCATCGGGGCCGAGCATAATCTGCGCCGGGTCACCGGACATGCGCAGCACCACGAAGGCAAAGGTCATCACCAGAAAGACGGTGATCAGCGCGCGGAAGAGACGGGACGCTATGAAGGTAATCATGGGTGCCTCACGCAGCGCTTTTCGCTGGCTCAACGAAATGACAAGCCGTGCGCCGGTCAAAGCCGGTTGATTCCAGATCGGGCATCGTCGTCGGGCATTGAAAGCCCGCCACCGGACACCGGGGGTGAAACACGCAACCGCTCGGGCGGTTTGCGGGGTTTGGCGGTTCACCCTTCAGGATCATGCGCTGGTTGAATTTCTTGCCCGGTATCGGAACGGAAGACACCAATGCCTTGGTATAGGGGTGCTGGGGTGTTTCGAAGATCACGCCGGAGCTTGCCTCTTCGACGATTTTGCCGAGATACATGACCGCGACGCGGTCGCAGATGTTGCGCACGACCTTCAGATCGTGGCTGATGAACACCATGGCGATGCCGTGTTTCTCCTGAAGGTCGCGCAGGAGATTGACCACCTGCGCCTGAATGGAAACATCGAGCGCAGAAACCGGTTCGTCGCAGACCAGCAGCCTTGGGCTGGTTGCAAGGGCGCGGGCGATGATGACGCGCTGGCGCTGACCGCCGGACAGTTCATGCGGATAGCGTTCACCCTGATCGCGGCGCAGCCCGACAGATTGCATCAGTTCGCCGACACGTTCCTTCAGTTCCGCGCCGGAAGCTAGCCCATGAATTTGCAGTGGCTCGCCGATCTGTGCCGCAATCGGCAGGCGGCGATCCAGCGCCGCCAGCGGGTCCTGAAAGACGAGCTGCATCTGGGCCCGCAGCTTGCGCCAGCCGGCTGTGTGGCGGCGCGGCAGTGGCTTGCCGTCGAACAGAACCTCGCCTTCGGTGGCGTCATCAATGCCGAGCAGCATGCGCCCGAGTGTGGATTTGCCGCAGCCGGATTCACCGACGATACCCAGCGTCTCGCCGGGCTGAACGCGCAGGCTGACACCATCCACGGCCTTGACCGGATCGGCTTTCTTGAACAGCCCGTCGCTGCGGTAAACCCGTACCAGATTGTTTGCTTCAAGCAGGAAACTCATGCCAGAGCCCCTTCTGTCAGGATTGTGCGGCTGTGATAGACGTGCGATCCCGCGCTTTCCGCATGGGGGTGGAAACAGGCGACCTTCTGGCCGTTTCGCATCAGAAGATCGGGCATTGCCGTTGTGCACGTTTCGCCAACTTGCGCGCAGCGCGGTGCGAATGCGCAGCCTGTTGGCAGATTGCGCGGATCGGGCACAGTGCCGGGAATGGCGCGAAGGCGCTCACGCCCGCCGTCAAGGCGCGGAATGGCTTCGAACAGTCCCCGCGTATAGGGATGCTGTGGCCTGTCGAACAGCTCGACCGTCGTTCCGCTTTCAACGATACGCCCGGCATACATGACGCAAACGCGTTCGCATATCTGGCTGACCGCGCCGAGATCGTGGCTGATGAATACCACTGCCATACCGGTTTCGCGGCGAATCTGGTCCAGAAGATCGAGAATTTGCGCCTGAATGGTTACATCAAGGGCGGTGGTGGGTTCGTCGGCGATGAGGACGTCAGGCTGACCGGCGAGCGCGATGGCGATCATCAGGCGCTGGCACTGGCCGCCAGAAAACTCATGCGGATAGAGATCGAAGCGACGGGCCGCATCGGGGATACCGACGCGTTCCATCAGCTGGACGGCTTCGCTGCGCGCGGCCTTGTCTTTCAGGCCGCGATGCAACGACAGCGATTCAACGATCTGATGGCCGACTTTCTTGACAGGATTGAGTGACGAACTCGGGTCCTGAAAGATCATGGCGATACGCCCGCCGCGAACGCTTTCCTTGACGGAGCGGGTGGAGCCTACCAGTTCCTGACCGTCCACCTCGACCGAGCCTGACACAGAAGCCTTGCCGGGGAGAAGCCCAAGGGCTGCAAGCCAGGTTACGGACTTTCCGCAGCCGGATTCACCGACGAGGCCCAGCGTTTCACCACGGTTCACGTCGAGATCGATTCCGTGCAGAACCTGTACGCCGCTGAAAGAGACCTTCAAGTCCCGGATGGAGACGAATGCCACGGTCGTCCCTTTCTGTCGGTCAATCGCGGTCTTTTGCGATTATCGATGCAATTTCATTGAGAATGAAAAGGCTGGCATTGTGAAATGCCAGCCTTGATCAGCGGATCAGACGTCCCAGTTGGTGGAACGGAAATCCATGGCGAATGCCGGTGCGGCCTTCCAGTTCAGTTCCTTCTTCATGCCGGTGAACACGGCATTCTGATGCAGAACATTGTAGGCAGGGTCTTCGCGCTCGCAGATTTCCAGCATGCGCTTGATGGCCTTCTTGCGCTGGTCGCGGTCGGTGGATGTTTCCATGATGACCGACAGCTTGTTGACCTCGTCGTTCGACCAGTCCTTCTTCTGCTGCGCTTCACCATTCGGGCCGAACTGGACCACCAGCGGCGTGATCGGATCATTGATGTTGTTGGATGCCGACCAGTCACGAACGCCTTTGACGCCTTCCGGATCGTGGATCTGCGCCCAGTTTTCCTTCATCTCGATCTCGACATTCAGGCCGACCTGCTTCCACATTTCCACCAGAACCTGCGCCGTCGGCGTCTGGTTGGTGTAGTAGTTATTCAGCAGCCGGTAAGGGATAGCATCGCCCTTGTAATTGGCCTGCTTCAAGAGATCGCGCGCCAGTTCAGGATCGAATTTCGGCGGCTGCCAGTCATCGATGAACATGTCGGAAGTGCGGAAGCTTTCAAACTGCATGCCGGCCGGTACAACCGTCTGACCGGCCCACAGCGCATCCACAATCGCCTGACGGTCGATCGAATGGGTCATGGCGCGACGCACGAGCGGATTACGCAGGATTTCGTTCTGCGTGTTGAACACGGTGATGCGGTGGTTCCAGATGGTCGAGCTCTGGATTTCGAGGCCCGGATTGGCGGTAACGGTGCCGATCTGGTCTGGCGGCAGATCGCAGGCAAAATCGTACTGGCCGGAGATCAGGCCGTTCACGCGGCTTGCAACTTCCGGCACTTCGACGAAGCGGATCTGCTGCAGCGGCGGCTGGCCGCCCCAATATTCGTCATGGGCTTCGAGAATGAGTTCTACGTCCGGCTTGTAGCTGGCAACCTTGTAAGGCCCGGTCGTGACCGGCTTGCGCGCCCATTCGGCATAGGACTTGGCTTCATCCCAGGCGCGCTTGTTGGCGATCTGCGAGCCAAAGGCATAGAGGCGGCCTTCAAGCGTGACGTCCGGCGTCGCATTGTGGAAGCGGACGGTATATTTATCGACGGCCTCGACGCCGCGCAGCGCGGGCCAGAGACGACGCGAAACGCCGGGAATGGCGGCAGGCAGTTCTTTTTCCGTCTGCGGTTTGAAATTCGCTTCATAAAGCGTCTTGCCGCCAGCAGGCTCGGTGCCGGCAAACAGGCGCTCGTCGGAGAAGGAGAAGACCACGTCTTCGGCGGTCAGTTCATCGCCATTGTGAAACTTCACGCCCTGACGCAGCTTCAGCTCGATGGTCTTGTCGTCGAGACGCTTCCATTCGGTGGCGAGGCCCGGAACCGGACCCTGATTGCCCATCCAGTCACGCAGGATCAGGCCTTCCCAAAGGTTCGGGAAGAAAACGCGCTCGCCGACATTCGACTGCTCGTTCCAGATGTCGAGCGTGTTGTTGTTGGTGATCTTCTGAACGGCGACGGTGACCGAGCGGCGCTGATTGGCGCGGACAATCCCCGGCATGATGAACGTGCCAGCGGCAGCGCCCATGAGGCCCAAAGCATGACGACGGTTGATAAGCATGTTTTCCCCGATCCGTAGCGGCCGCTGGAAATCCGGCAGCCAGACTGAAACTGAGGGCGGGGAATAGGCCTCAAATGTAACAGGCTTTTCTCAGTTGCTTGAAGCTTTCTTGACACTCTTGTGTATAAGTTGCCACCAATGCATATATGTGAAGTTGAATTTCAATAATAACATTTATTTTTACGTGTATTCACTGTTTTGAACCCGCAATCTGTCGCGGCCTCACACGGGCCCGCTAAATTTTTTTCGAGCCCGCTTTCCGCCGAGAAAGACCTGCCGTAACTTTCGCCTGCAATCTGATTTGTTCTGCGGGGTTCGAAAGCAGCGTTTATGTCCATCGATAAGGGTAATCTGGAAAAACTTGCCTCGCAGCGCGTCAATGGCGTGGGCGGGCTGACGGTTCGTTTCAAGGACGGACGCTCCCGCATTTCCCGGCTTTATCAGGAAGGCGCCGCCAAAATCCGTATGCCACAGGTGGCGAATGATCCTCTGGAAGCCATCCTGATCAACACATCCGGAGGATTGACCGGCGGGGACCGGCTGCGCTGGGATGTGAAACTGCAGGAAGGCGCTTCCGCCGTTATCACCACGCAGGCCTGCGAGCGCATTTATCGCTCGGGCGGCGGTGAAGCGCGCATCGAAACACACATCAAGGTAGAAAAAGGCACGCGTCTTGCATGGCTCCCGCAGGAAACCATTTTGTTCAACCGCTCCGTGCTCTCCCGGGAGCTGGATGTCGAGATGGATGAAGGGGCGGAAGTGCTGCTGGTCGAGGCCACTGTGTTCGGACGTCTCGCCATGGGTGAAGAGGTCGAACAGGCATCGTTCAGCGACCGCTGGCGGGTGCGGCTCGGCGGGCGTCTGGTTCATGCGGAAGAGTTCCGCCTTGGGCCTGATGTTGCCGCTGAATTGCGGGCCAGAGCGGTCGCGGATGGCGGGCTTGCCGTTGCCACGGTGCTGCTGGTTTCGGCGCAGGCCGAAAGGCAGCTGGAGGCCGTGCGCGCCATCATCGGCGACGAGGGCGGCGCCAGCGTCTGGCAGGTCGGCGGCGCCTCGAAACTTGGCGTGCGGCTCTATGCGCCGGACAGTTATGCCTTGCGCAAGCGCCTCGCTCCTTTGCTGGCGCTGCTCAATGGAAAGGCAGGACTGCCTAAAGTTTGGTCAATTTGAATTTGCGGCCACCGGGCCGTGTCTAATGAGAAGGTTCGGAACGAAGTCATGAATTTGACGCCCAGAGAAAAAGACAAGCTGTTGATCGCCATGGCGGCGATGGTCGCCCGTCGCCGTCTGGAGCGCGGCGTGAAGCTCAATCATCCGGAAGCCATCGCCCTGATCAGCGACTTCGTCGTGGAGGGTGCGCGGGACGGGCGCACTGTGGCCGACCTGATGGAAGCGGGCGCGCATGTCATCACGCGCGAACAGGTGATGGCGGGCGTTGCCGAAATGATCCACGACATTCAGGTCGAGGCGACATTTCCGGATGGAACCAAGCTCGTCACGGTGCACGAGCCGATCCGCTGATTTTGAATTTCAGTTTTTTAAAAAGGTGTAAGATGAAGAAGATGACGGTTCTGACGGCAGCAGGTTTTGCGCTCATTGCAAGCCCGGCTTTTGCCCATCTCAATCCCGCCGAGCACGGTTCGTTTGCTGCCGGTTTCTCGCATCCGCTTTTCGGTGCGGATCATATTCTGGCAATGGTTGCCGTCGGTCTCTGGGCCACGATGCTGGGCGGGCGGGCGCTTTTCGTCGTGCCTGCGGCTTTTGTCGGCGTCATGCTGCTTGGCTTTTTGGCTGCACTCATCGGAATGCCGCTGCCTTTCGTCGAGCCGGTGATTCTGGCTTCAGTGGTCGTGCTTGGCTTTCTCGTTGCGCTGGCGCTGCCTGTCTCGCCGGTTGTTGGTGCAGCGATTGCCGGTTTCTTCGCCTTCTTTCACGGTCATGCGCATGGCGGTGAAATCGGCGCTGCGGCGTTCTTTGATTATGCGGCAGGTTTTGCACTGGCCACGGCTCTGCTCCACGCCGCGGGCATCGCCATCGGTCTTGGCGTTGGCCGTCTGGCCGCTGGTCCAAGCGGACGCCTCGCCCTGCGCGTCGCTGGCGGCGCTACGGCGCTCGGCGGTCTGATGCTGATGGCTGGTTGAGGTGCACCATGATCCCCGGCGAAATCTTCACGCTTGACGGCGACATAGAACTGAATGAGGGGCAACCCACGGTCACGATCAAGGTCGCCAATACCGGCGACCGCCCGATCCAGGTTGGCAGCCATTATCATTTCTACGAGGCAAATGCGGCACTGTCATTCGACCGGCAAAAAGCGCGCGGTTGCAGGCTGGATATTGCCGCTGGCACCGCCGTGCGCTTCGAGCCCGGGCAGGAACGCGATGTGACGCTGGTTCCCCTCGGCGGCAAGCGTGAGGTCTACGGGTTCCGCCAGAAAATCATGGGTAAGCTCTAAGCATTTCCAGCAAAAGTGCGTAGCGGTTTTGCGCAGGATAATGCGTAAACACAAGTCGCCAGCGCCGACGGAGAATTTCATGCCAGCCAAGATCAGTCGCGCCACCTATGCGCAGATGTTCGGCCCCACCACCGGCGACAAGGTGCGCCTTGCCGATACGGAACTCGTCATTGAGGTCGAGCACGATCTCACCACCTATGGCGAGGAGGTCAAATTTGGGGGCGGCAAAGTTATCCGCGACGGCATGGGCCAAAGCCAGCTTTCGCGGGCGCAAGGGGCGGTCGATACGGTCATCACCAATGCGCTCATTCTGGACCACACTGGCATCTACAAGGCCGATATCGGGCTACGCGACGGACGTATTGCGGGTATCGGCAAGGCGGGCAATCCCGACACGCAACCGGGTGTCACGATCATCATCGGCCCGGGTACCGAAATTATTGCTGGCGAGGGCAAGATTGTCACGGCGGGCGGCATCGACTCGCATATTCATTTCATTTCGCCGCAGCAGGTGGATGAGGCGCTGAATGCGGGCATCACCTGCATGGTGGGCGGCGGCACCGGCCCCGCGCATGGCACGCTGGCGACAACCTGCACGCCGGGGCCATGGCACATTGCGCGGCTGATTGAATCCTTCGACGGTATGGCGATGAATTTCGGCGTGTTCGGCAAGGGTAATGCTTCATTGCCGGGTGCGCTGGAGGAAATGGTTCTGGCAGGCGCTTGCGGCCTCAAGCTGCATGAAGATTGGGGCACGACGCCTGCGGCTATCGACAATTGCCTGTCTGTCGCTGACCATTTCGACGTGCAGGTGGCGATCCACACCGATACGCTCAATGAAAGCGGCTTTGTGGAAGACACGCTCAATGCTTTCAAGGGCCGCACGATCCACTCCTTCCATACGGAAGGCGCAGGCGGCGGTCACGCGCCCGATATTATCCGCGTCTGCCAGTATCCCAATGTCCTGCCCGCTTCGACCAATCCAACGCGGCCCTATACGATCAATACGGTCGCGGAACATCTCGACATGCTGATGGTCTGCCATCACCTGTCACCGGCCATTCCCGAAGATATCGCCTTTGCGGAAAGCCGTATTCGCAAGGAAACGATCGCGGCGGAAGATATTCTGCATGATATGGGCGCTTTCTCGATCATCTCGTCCGACAGTCAGGCCATGGGCCGCGTTGGCGAAATGATCATCCGTTGCTGGCAGACAGCAGACAAGATGAAGCGCCAGCGCGGCAGTCTGCCGGATGACAAGCCGGGCAATGACAATTACCGCGCCCGTCGCTATGTGGCGAAATATACAATCAATCCGGCCATTGCCCATGGCATGTCGCATGAGATCGGTTCGGTTGAAGTCGGAAAACGTGCCGATCTGGTCTTGTGGAACCCGGCCTTCTTCGGCGTCAAGCCGGATATGGTGTTGCTTGGCGGCTGGATTGCGACGGCGCCGATGGGCGATCCGAACGGTTCTATCCCGACGCCGCAGCCGATGCATTACCGCCCGATGTTCGGCTCCTTTGGCAAGGCGCGGACCAACACCTCGATCACCTTCGTTTCGCAGGCGGCAATCGATGGCGGCTTGCGCGAGAGGCTCGGCGTCGACAAGCAGATGGCGGCGGTCGTCAATACGCGAGGCGGCATCGGCAAGCAGTCGATGATCCTCAATAATGCCATGCCGCAAATGGAAGTTGATCCGGAAACCTATGAAGTGCGCGCCGATGGCGAGCTTCTGACATGCGAACCGGTGGATGTGGTGCCAATGGCGCAGCGTTATTTCCTGTTCTGAGAACTGAGGTAGAAAATGTTTCGAGCAGTAGACATCATCCGCGCACATGAAGTGATCGACGCTGTCCCGGCAGCGCATGCCGTGCTGGAGCGTGACGAGCGCCATCTGCGCCGCAAGGCAATCACGCTCGATAATGGCGAGAAGGTGCTTGCCGATTTTGCCGATCCGGTGGTGCTGGAGCATGGCGACCGGCTTGTTCTGGACGATGGGCGCGAGATTGAAATCCGCGCCGCCAGTGAAGAGCTTTATGAAATTCACGGGCGCGACCCGCTGCATATTGCGCAGCTTGCATGGCATATCGGCAACCGCCATCTGGCGGCGCAGATTGAGACGGACCGCATCTTCATTCTGCGCGATCATGTCATCAAGGCAATGCTGGAAGGGCTGGGCGCAACCATGACCGATGTGGTCGCGATTTTCAGCCCGCTGCGCGGGGCCTATTCGGGCGGTCATTCGCAACATGGTCACCATCACCACACGCACGATCATGACCATCACCACCACCATCACGACTGATCCCAACACCGCTCTTTTGCGGTTGATGGCGTGGCTGTCGCCGGTCTTTCCGGTCGGCTCCTTCAGCTATAGCCACGGGCTGGAACGGGCGGTGCATGACGGCTTCGTCACCGATGCGGCAGAGCTGAAGGACTGGCTGCACTGGCTCGTCACGCGCGGTTCGGGCTGGAACGATGCGGTCCTGTGCGCGGCAAGCTGGCGGCAGGCGATGGCGGGCGAGGATTTGCGCGAGGTGGCCGATCTGGCGGAGGCGCTGGCAGGTTCGCGGGAACGACATATGGAAACCATGCTGCAAGGCGGGGCTTTTCTGTCGGCTGCGCGCAGCTGGCCTTCGCCGGTGTTCGATCAGCTGCCGGGCGACTGTGCTTATCCGGTGGCGGTCGGCGCAGTGGCAGGGGCGCATGGTGTTCCGCTCGGCTCCACGCTGGCTGCCTTTCTGCAGGCTTTCTGCATCAACCTGTTGCAGGCGTCGATTCGCCTGTCGGTAACGGGGCAAAGTGGTGTGACCACTACCATGGCCGCGCTGGAAAACACGCTGGCAGAAACTGCCATGCGCGCCGGACAATCCAGTCTGGATGGCCTTGGTTCGGCAACTTTCATCGCCGACATCATGGCCATGAAACACGAAACACAGCATTCGAGGCTTTTTCGCTCATGACACAGAAGAATGGACCGCTCAGGATTGGTATCGGCGGGCCGGTCGGCTCCGGCAAGACGACGCTGACTGAAAAGCTCTGCAAGGCGCTGCGCGACACATATTCGGTCGCTGTCATCACCAATGATATTTATACGCAGGAAGACGCCTATATTCTGGCGCGCCATCAGGCGCTATCCGAAGACCGCATCATGGGCGTGGAAACCGGCGGTTGCCCGCATACGGCAATACGTGAGGATGCGTCCATCAATCTTCAGGCCATTGCCGAGATGAACCGGCGCTTTCCCGATCTGGATATCGTGTTTATCGAATCCGGCGGGGACAATCTTGCCGCCACCTTCTCACCCGATCTCGCTGATCTGACGCTTTATGTCATCTCCGTCTGTCAGGGCGAGGAAATTCCCCGCAAGGGCGGGCCGGGTATCACGCGCTCGGACTTTCTGATCATCAACAAGAGCGATCTTGCGCCTTATGTGCGGGTGGACCTCGAGGTGATGGAAAGCGACGCTGCGCGCATGCGCGGCAAACGCCCGTTCGGCTTCACCGACCTGCATCGTGGCCACGGCGTGCAGGAGGTGATCGATTTCATCGTCGAGAATGGCGGTCTGGATATTCGCGCCGCCTGAAAGGCGGCGTTTCGTTATATCTGAACCAGCGGCGTGTCTTCCTCGAAGAGGCCGGAGAGATTGTGCAGCGGGTCGTTGAGCGACCGCTTGCGAATGGTCAGAAGCGTGTTGAGCCCGTTTGCAATGCGTCTGGCATAGCCAAGGTCATTCAGAAGCGAGCTGAGCTGCAAGCCGCTGACTTTCTCCTGCCGGTTTGCCTCAAACAGCTTTGCGCCGAAGTCTCGCTCGAAGTCTTTGACCTTCTCGATGAAAGCCTGCTGGTGGGCGTCCCATTTGTCGCTGGCGGCATCGGCGCGGCTCAACACGCGAACCTCATGCAGTACGTTGACCAGATGTTCGCGCAGCTCCACATAGGCGTCCCGCGCGGGTGAATTGGTCTGCCGGAGATAGAAGCCGAGATTCTTCTGGAGATGCTTGGCGTCCTTGACGATTTCCGCCATTTGCAGCGCAAGGACCTGGCCTGTCATCCAGAAATTCTGCTGGTCCGTGTTGTTTCCGGGATCAACCTTGCCGATGAAGCTCAATATGTCGCCGTAGACGCCCTTGATATAAAGCCGGTAAAGCAGGTCCGCATCGACATAATCGACATCCGGTGCCGCGCGCATGATCGCGTCGTCATGCCTGGCGCGATTGATTTCGCTGACCGGCAGATAGAGCGCGTGGCAGATAACCTCGACGCTCAGGCGGCCAAGATGCTGCAATTCGTGCACGAGCGCTTGTGCGGCCGTTTCGGGCGAACTGAGCGCCGACTTGTCGAGGTAACGGGCGCGCAGCGCGTTTTCTGGAAGATCAGGCGAGCCCGCCGGAATGAGAACACGAGGCTCCGGCCTGTCTGGCAGCACGCGTTCCAGAAACCGGGTGAACGGAACAAGGGCGGGCCAGAAGATCAGCACGCCCAAAATGTTGAACTCGCTGTTGAAGATCGCGAGCTGGATCAGCTGATTGTCCCCGACACCCATTGCCTGCGAAAGCCACACCGCAAGGCGAACCAGCATGCCCATCAGGATCAGCGAAATACAGGCGGTGACGACATTAAAAATCACATGCGCTAGCGCCAGCCGCTGGCCGCTGCGGTTGCCGCCGAGTGCACCGGCAATGCCGGTGGTGACACTGCTGCCGACATTGGCCCCGATGGCGATAGCAGCCGATTGCCAGAGATCGACTTGTCCCAGACCAAGTGCTGCAAGCGTCAGCATCAGGGTCGCATGGGTCGATTGCAGCAGCAGGGTCAGCACGAGGCCGATGCCTGCGAAGATGACCTGACCAAGCCAGCCGTCGATCCTGTATTGGGCGAGATCGAAATTTTCGGTGACGACGGAAAACCCCTGCTTGATGCCGTCAATGCCGAGGAAAATGAAGGCGATGCCGAGCAGAATGCGCCCGATGGCCTTGATTTTCGGGCCGAAGAAACTCGCCAGCACGCCGAACACCATCAGCGGCAGCGCCAGCGACGACAGGCTGAAATTTTGTCCGGCCAGCGACAGCAGCCATATTCCGGTTGCCGAGCCCAAATTTGCGCCGAAGATGATGGATATGCCCGCGGCGAGTGAGATGAGGCCGGTGGTAATGAAGGCGATGGTCATCAGCGAAACAAGCGTGCTCGATTGCATCACCGTTGCGCCGACCAGCCCGACCAGCAGACTTTTCCACGAGGTGGACGTACCGCGCGCCAGCATGCGTTCCAAGGCGCTGCCTGCCAGATTGCGCAAGCCTTCTTCAAGACATTGCATGCCGAACAGGAAAATCGCCAGTCCGGCGCAGAGCGTCAGCCAGCTTTCATTGAGCCAGAAACTATAGCCGAGAATGGCGATCAGTATCAGGCCAAGAAAGCGCGCTGCCTTCTGCCCCACTCCATTTTCCGACGACACGAGAGCTGCCATGGTTGCTGTCTTTGTTTCCTTCGTGCGGGGAGATGTTTCGGTAATGCAGCCCGTCGGTGTAATTTTCGCGCCTTCGGGTGAAGTATTGATTGATGATAGGCAGCTCGCCCCGAAAGCGCTATCCGAAAAATTTCGACATGAGAATTCCGATGGTGAAATTCGTTTCAACTGAATTAATTTGAATTGCAAATCAAATTAATTCATGCTTTATTGCAGTTATGCAATCCAATTCATCTTCTCCACGATCCCAGTTCGGGATCCGCTTTTCGTTGCTTGCCCGGCGCTGGCGGCGAGCGCTTGACGCACGGCTTGCCGAAGCGGGGCTGTCCGATGCCACCTGGGTGCCGCTGATTCATCTTCAGGCCACCGGGGGTGGCGTGACGCAGAAGGAACTCGCCGCGCTGGTCGGCATCGACGGGTCAAGCCTTGTGCGGCTTCTCGACATTTTGAGTCGTCAGGAGTTGGTCGAGCGCCGGGTCGATGAGAACGACAACCGCGCACGGCTAATCTTCCTCACGCCAAAGGGCGAGCAGCGCGTGACCGAAATCCGGCGTGAACTGGCCAAGGGGGAGGAAGACATGCTGGCGGATATTTCCGATGCGGATCTGGCTGCCATGCTTGACCATTTTGACTCTATCGAGAAGCGCCTCGCGGCCAACCAGCTGAGACGCTCACAGGAAACCGGAGAATGAGCACCGAAACCTCGTTGACGACGTCGGCCCGCAGGCTGGACGCCGCGCGCCAGCTTTTGAAACCGCAACAGTTTCAGGAGAGCGTTGCGCTTTCGCAGCAGCCTTCCATTCGCAATTCGTCGCTCGCGGGGCTTCAGTCGGCAGCCACGGCAGTCATCGCCCTGCCGCTCGTCTATCTCTCGCCGTGGTCGCACCTGATCGGCTTTGCTTCGCTTGGCGCTCTGGTTGCTCTGTTTGGACGCTTCGCACCGCAGGCAAGCCGCAACCATGTCGTGCTTCTTTGCGCCATCTGTCAGACGCTGGCCGTGCTCAGTATGTCGCTTGTCGCCACAGCGGGTGCGCCGCTGGCGGTGCAGCTTATGCTGCTGGCTGTCCTGTGCGGCGTGTTTTGCTTTGTGACCACCACCGGCAATTTTGGCCCTCCCGGAGCGTTGATCTTCATATTCGCTGCTGGCGCATCGATGAGCCAAGCTGTTACATTGCAGCAGACGATGGAACGCACGGCTTCCACTGCGCTTGTCGCGCTGCTGGCCTGCGTGATCTGTATGCTGACGGAATATTTCCGCCATCAGGCCAGCCCGGAAAAACCTTTCCCCGCCGAACCGTTGCGGCCAGTCCGTCACCGGCTGATAGCCGCCGCGCGCGTTGCTTTCGGCGCGGGCGTGGCAGCGTTTGTCGTCTACGCCATGGGTGTCGCTCATCCTGCCTGGGCGGCGATGGGTGCTGTTGCCGTGATGCAGGGCGCGCATCTGCATATCAATATGAACCGCGCCTTGCAGCGCATGGTCGGCACGCTTCTAGGCGCTGTCGTTGCCTGGATGATCCTGACGCATGCCCCGTCCATATGGACGCTGATTGCGATACTGGCGCTCCTGCAATTTGCAACCGAAGTGATCATCGGCTCCAATTATGCTCTGGGGCAAATTCTGGTCACCCCTATGGCGCTGCTGATGACCTATATCGCTGCGCCCGGTCTGGACGGGGTTGATATGGTGTCGGAGCGGGTGCTGGACACATTGCTCGGTGCGGGTATCGGCATCGTCTTTTCCGTGCTGTTTTCAACGCAGGACGACCGGGCCTATCTCGCCGAGCATCATACAAAAAGAACGCAACGCTGACTGCGCTGCGAGCGGATTAATTCCATTCGTTTTGTAGAAAATAGAAAATGCTTTCCCTATTCGGGGTGAGAAGGCAGCCGTCGGCTTTGAACGCCGCGGCTTAGCGTGACACCATTCCTTCACGTCTGGCCGATCAATCGGACAGGCGATGACCGCAATGAAATGATGGTGGCAAGCATGGGCGAAAAAGCGTTGAGACTGGTGGAAGATACAGCGGATATTGCTGTTTCACCCGATGAGCTGAAGGCTGCAATGCGGCAATTGGCTGGCGGCGTCAGCGTTGTTACCGCCGGCTTTGGCGATGGACGCACCGGTGCGACCGTCACCTCGGCGACCGCGCTTTCGGTCGATCCGCCGACGATCATCGTCAACATCAATCGCGGTTCGTCGGTCTGGCCCGCCATCAGCCGCCATAACCATTTCTGCGTCAATGTGCTGTCGGCTGCACAGCAGCCGATTGCGGACCGCTTTGCGGGCAAGGATGGTATCAAGGGCGTTGCGCGCTATGCCGATGCGGAATGGTATACGCTGGAAAGCGGCGCGCTTGCACTGACAGGCGCTCTGGCCGCCGTTGATTGCGCCGTGGAAGACGTCATCGAACGGCACACCCACGCCATCATCATCGGTCGTGTTCTGAAAATCGTGGCGGGCGGCGGCGAGCCGCTTGTTTATCACAATGGCGGCTACCGGTTGCTGGACCTGTTGTCAGGCGCTTAACTTGGCCCATTCCGGCGCGGTGCTGTCGTCTTCGAGGCCACCGTTGCGGGCGAACTGTTCCAGCGTCATGGAATCAAGAACACCAGCAATGGCTTCGCGCACCAGGAGCATCGACCGGCGCACCTGACAGGCGCGGTGATCGTCGCAATCTTCGCAAGGCTGATAGGCCATGCGGCTTGCGCAGCGGATGGGTGCGAGCGGTCCGTCGAGAACGCGGACCACTTGGCCTATCGTGACATCGGCTGCCGGTTTGGAAAGGCTATAGCCGCCGCCGGGGCCTTTCTTGGAACGCAGGATGCCGTCATTGCGCAGTTCCAGCAGAATGGCGTCGAGAAATTTCTTGGAGATATTGTTCTTGGAAGCAATCTCGGCGACGAAAGCGCTTTCGCCGGGTTCAAGCAAGGCAAGATGCGCCAGTGCTTTCAAACCATATTTGCCCTTCTTCGTCAGCATGAACACTCCACCGATAGTCGCCAATGGTTGGTTGCGCATGCTTTTGCACGAAATCGAGCGAATAGATAGTCTATTTACAGGTAATAGACCCCGATGCGCTTCCCGCCGATGATCTCGACTGCGATCTCCATATCGTAAATGTTGCTCAGAATTTCCGGATGGATCAGTTCGTCCGGCGTGCCCTGATGGGCGACCTTGCCATTGCGCATGGCAACGATGTGGTTGGAATAGCAGGAGGCAAAGTTGATGTCGTGCAGCACCAGCACGACCGTTTTGCCAAGCTCATCGGCAGCGCGGCGCAGCAGCTTCATCATCGATGCCGCGTGTTTCATATCCAGATTGTTCAGCGGCTCATCAAGAAGCACATAGTCCGTATCCTGACAGAGCACCATTGCCACAAAGGCGCGCTGGCGCTGGCCGCCGGACAGTTCATCGAGAAAGCGCTCGCTCAACGTTTCAAGGCCAAGATAACCGATGGCCTGCTCCACATGCTTGCGGTCTTCGCTGTTCGGTCGGCCCTTGGAATAGGGATAGCGCCCGAATGTCACGAGGTCGCGCACGGTCAGGCGTGAATTGATGGCGTTTTCCTGTCGCAGAATCGACAGTCGTTTTGCCAGCACATCGCCCGATGTGGTGGTGACATCGAGACCGTCCACGGTCACGCGGCCCTTGTCCATCGGCAAAAGGCGGCTGATCATGGAAAGCAGCGTCGATTTGCCAGCGCCATTGGGACCGATGATCGACGTCACACCGCCCGCGGTTAAGCGCAGGGACACGTCATCGACGACAAGCGCGCCGCTATAGGATTTGCTGACTTGGCTTATTTCGATCAACGTGCATTTCCCCTGACAAGAAGGATAATGAAGACGAGACCGCCCAGGAATTCAATGATGACGCTGAGCGCGGTATTGAAGGCAAAGGCCCGTTCGAGAATGGTCTGGCCACCGACAATGCAAATGATGGCAAGTAGAACGGCAATCGGCAGAACGACGCGATGTTTCCCCGAGCCGGCAAGCATATAAGCGAGATTGGCGACCAAGAGTCCGAAGAAGGTGATCGGTCCGACGAGCGCGGTCGAAACGGCGACAAGCACGGTGACCATCAGCAGGATGAGCCGCACCACTCGGCGGTGGTCGACGCCGAGATTGATTGCGGGCTCGCGTCCAAGCGCCAGCACGTCGAACACATGCAACAGCCGCCAGCCATAGAGCGACACGGCAGCGACGATAATCGCCGAGAGCGTCAGAATATCGGCGTTGATCGTGTTGAAACTGGCAAAGAAGCGGTCCTGCAAGACAGCGAAAAGGTCGGGATCGAGCATCCGCTGCATGAGATTGGACAGGCTGCGGAAGAACACGCCGCAAATAATGCCGACCAGCATCACCAGATGAAGGCTGCGCGCCGCGCCTGAAAACAGCCAGTAATAGAGTGAACCCGCAAACAGCACCATCACCACGGTTTCGGTGACGAAGCGCATGTTCGGCCCGATCCAGTCGATATGCACCGCCCCGAAGAAAAAGACGATGACGGTCTGGATCAGGATATAGAGCGCATCAAAGCCCATGATGGAGGGCGTCAGGATGCGATTGTTGGTGACGGTCTGAAACAGCACGGTCGAAACGGCGATTGCATAGGCCACCAGCACCATGGCGGCCAGTTTTGTGCCGCGGAAGGACAGGATGAAAGACCAACTGCCCTTTGCGCCAATCGTCATGAAGGCGACGGCGGCAAGAAGGGCAATCACACCGAGAACGGGGATGAGGATCGCAGGACGTTTAAGCAAGGCGCGAACCCCGCCGCAACAGAAGATAGAGGAAGATGACGCTGCCCACGACGCCCATCATCGTCCCGATGGGGATCTCATAGGGAAAGCGGATCAGGCGACCGGCGATATCGCAGGCGAGCACCAGGCCCGCGCCGAGAACTGCGATCCACGGCAAAGCGCGGCGCATATTGTCGCCGATGAACATGCTGACGACATTGGGCACGATCAGGCCGAGAAACGGAATCATGCCGACCGTGACGACCACCGATGCGCTGACCATCGATACGATGACGAGGCCGAGCGTCACCACGCGACGATAGTTCAGGCCGAGATTGGTGGTAAAATCTTCGCCCAGCCCCGCAACTGTAAACCGGTCGGCGGCGATATAGGCGACGACGGTGAGCGCGAAGGCGATCCACAGCAGTTCATAACGTCCGCGTAGCACGCCGGAAAAATCGCCAGTCGTCCACGAATTCAGCGATTGCAAGAGATCGAAGCGATAGGCGATGAAGGTGGTGATCGCGCTGATAACTCCGCCGAGCATGATGCCGACGAGCGGGACGACAAGCACGGAGCGAAGCGGGATACTGTGCAGGATGCGCAGAAACAGTGCCGTTCCCGCCACTGCGGTTACCGAAGCGACCAGCATCTTGACGAAGACCGGCGCTTCCGGCGCGAAAAGAATGACAAGAAGAATGCCGAGACTGGCGGATTCGACGGTTCCCGCCGTCGAAGGCTCGACGAAACGATTGCGGGTCAGCATCTGCATGATCATGCCTGCAACGGCCATCGACATGCCCGCCAGCACAATGGCGATGGTACGCGGAATGCGGCTGACAAACAGCAGTTCAAGCGCACTGCCGGGACTGTCGCTCGCGCTTTCACCGGGGTAAATCAGTGCATGCAGTGAGACGTCGCCGACCCCGATAAACAGGCTGATGACAGCCAGCACGGCGACAACAACAATGGCTGCGGCTAGTCCCTTCACGCTTTGTCCTGTTCTCTTGCCTTGTCATGCGTCAGGCTGTCCGGCATGGCGGACAGCCTGGGTGACTGGGTCAGAAAGTGCCTGACTTTTACTTTGCCTTGTCGAAGACTTCCGACAATTGGTCGATGGTGCCGTGCAGCCCATTGAGGCCGCCGCCGACGAGATACCAGTTCTGCGACTTCAGATAGACGATCTGGTCTTTCTTCGCTGCCGTGGTCTGGCGAACAAGATCATTGTCGAGAACCTGCTGGGCGGAATTGCCTTCGCGACCGATAGCGGCGTCGCGGTCGATCACGAACAGCCAGTCAGGGTTGGTCTTGAGAATGAATTCCTGGCTGATCGGCTGGCCGTGATTACCCTTGGTGGTCAGGTCGGCTGCGGCAGGCGTCACGCCATAGGCGTCATGCAGCATGCCAAAGCGCGAGCCGGGGCCATAGGCGCTCATCTTGCCGCCGGTGGTGAGGATCAGAAGACCCGTGCCCTTGCCAGCAGTCTTCTGCTTCAGCGCGGCGACATCGGCGTTGAGCTTTTCGATCTCAGCCTTGGCTTCCGCTTCCTTGCCGAAAATCTGGCCAAGCTTTTCAACATTGGCTTCGGTGCCGCCGATGAGGTCTTTTGCAGAAACCGTCAGATCGATGGTCGGAGCAATCTTTGCGAGTTCCGGATATTTGGCTGCCGAACGACCACCGACAATGATGAGATCCGGCTCGGCGGCATTGATGGCTTCATAGTCCGGCTCGAACAGCGTGCCGACTTTCGGATAATCGTCGGACTGGTATTTCTTGAGGAAGTCCGGAGCGGTGACCAGTGTCGGCACACCCGAAACCTTGACGCCGAGGCGGTCGAGATTGTCCAGCGTCGCGAGATCGAGCACGATTACCTTGGCCGGGGAAGCAGGCACTGCCGTTTCACCCTGCGCATGCTTGACGGTAATGTCGGCAGCGCTGGCGACGGATGCCAGAGAAAGAGCCATGACGGCTGCGCCACAGAGGCGGGCGACATGTTGGCCGAAATTCATCATGATGCACAATCCTTTCGTCAATCCTGTGATTTATAGTCCAGTTTTCCGCAGGTCAAAGCCCGACGGATAAAAAACGCTCAATTGTCTGTGTGTTCGGGCTTCCGGTCGAGCAGAATGAAATCCAGACTGTCCTTCACCGTCAGCGGAATCATCGAGCCGTGGCCCTCATCGGGGAAACGGTGGAACGCTGTTTCCAGCTGCGGCAGTTGTTCCAGTTCCTTGTAGACATCCACGCCCGAAGGCCCACCGCGCAGCTTGCGCATGCGCTGAATGTCCTTAGCCGATTGGCCGGGACGGGAACCGCGCTTGCCGGAGGTTTCCATCAGCAGACGCAGCGGCTGCGGAGCCAATTTGAACGATGCGATGAAGCGATCCTTGTCCGACAGGATCGAATGATTATCCCACCAGATCGACGGATCGGCAGCGCTGTAAGTCTGGAAGGAATCGGTGTGATTGAATAGCGCATAGAGCGTGAACATCCCGCCCAGTGAATGGCCGAACAGCGCCTGCTTGCGCTTGTCGATGACGAAATGCTTTTCGATTTCGGGCTTCACCTGTCCTTCGATGAAGGCGAAGAAGGCATCGCGACCGCCGGTCTTTGGCTGGTTGGCCGGATCGGGCGTCAACTGTTCACTGGTCGCCGAGGTCAGGTCGAAATAGCGCAGACGCACGATTTCTTCCGGAACATCGGTCGGATAACCGATACCCACCAGAACGGCTTTCAGCTCTGCATCCTTGCCCATTTCTGCGGCGGCAAGCGGCAACATGCGGTTGCCGTCGACCATGTAGATGACGGGATAGCCGCCAACGGGAGCCGCCTCGGCAGGCGCTGCGGTGAAAATGCGATAGGAAATGCCGTTGGCTTCCATATCGAAGAAAGCGCGCACCGGTTCCGCTGTCTGGGCCGTGGAGGCAAAAAGCATGCTGCCGAGCATCAGGCACATCTTCTTCTTTATGTTTTTCAGAGCGCTCATCGAGCATCCATTCAATCAAAAAAATGACGCCAGCCTAATGAACGGCTGGCGTCATATTGCGTCAGATCAGAAGCGGGAGGTCATGCTGACCCAAAGGCGGCGACCGTCAACAACCGTGTTGAACTCGTCGACATCGATTTGCTTGTCGAAGATGTTGTAGACGGCTGCGTTGAACGTCACGTTCTCGCTGAAGTCATAGGAACCGCCGAGATCGACTGTCGCATATGGCTTGTATTTGCGTGCCAGAACGGTCTTTCCGTCCGCTGCATAGATCGGTGTTCCAGCCGATCCGATACGAGCGCCGGCATTGGTTTCCTCGCCATGATAATTGGCGGCGGCCCATGCCTTCAGTCCGTCAACCGGAGTGACCCAGTCGCCGCGCAGGCTCGCCATGTGCTTCGGCGTACGGGCGAGCGGCAGGCCTGCATAGGTGCCGGTCTTCTGTTCCGAGTCCGTATAGGTGTAGTTACCGCGAAGGGTGATCGTATCTGTCGCTTCCCAGTTGAAGGTCAGCTCCACGCCCTGAAGCACGGCTTCATCGATGTTGAAGGCATACCAGAGGCGATAGTTCGGATCTTCGCTCCAGCGAACCGGATCGCCATTGCTGTCGGTAACGAGCGCGTTGGAAATCTTGTCCTTGAAGTTGGTGTAGAAATAGGTCGCGCCGAGACGCAGCCCTTCCTGATTGTCCCACAACACGCTGGCTTCGTAGCTGGTGCTCTTTTCAGGCTCCAGATTTGGATCGCCGATAATGACGCCGCACGTGCCGGTTGGACCGTAAGAGCAACCGGCGCCGCCCGTCGTATAGGCATAACCCGGCGCGATGGTGCGGATATCGGGGGCCTTGAAGCCGGTCGAAATGCCGCCCTTGAAGGTGATCTGGTCGGTCGCGTGCCACACCGCATAACCGCGCGGGCTGAGATGCGAACCATAGACCTCGTGATCATCCATGCGCAGACCGCCGGTCAGCGAGAAATCGGGCGTCAGCCACCATTCGTCTTCGGCGAAGAGCGCCCATTGGCGCACGCTGAATTCTTCGTCCAGACCCGTACGGCGTCCCGGATTCTGGTCGGTGAGAACCGTATCCATGAACTGGCCGCCGGTGACGAGCGTGTGAGCGCCGTAAAGTTCGAATGGCGTGGTGAACTTGCCGTCGAGGATCGAGTTTTTCACATGCGGAGAGCGAAGATTCTCGACATAGCTCTTGGACGCATTGCTCCAGTTGAAGTTGGTCCGCTCGGACCATTCCTGCATGAAGGAGAATTCCGACGTCGTCGGACCCCAGCGACCGGTATGGCTGATCGACCAATGGTCGCGGTCATTATAGTTGTAGGAATCGACAGCCGTCGCGGTCTTCTCCGTCGTATTGCCGACAGTGCTGTCGCGGCGCAGACGCGTCTTGCCCAGTTCCAGCTGAACGTCGTGATCCTTGTTCGGGGTCCAGGTGATGCGACCCGTAATATCGACATCCTGCTGCTCGGGCGAGCCGCTGACGATCTTGTCTTCCTGGCGCTTCAGGCCGCGTCCCCAGAGCTGAACGCCGACAAGGTTCGGCACCAGCGGACCCGTTATGTAATAGGAGCCCTGAAGCGAGTTTCCGAACTTGGAGTGCTGCTGGGCAATGCCGTCCACTGTGAACGAGCCGCTCCACTTGTCCGACACTTTCTTGGTGATGATGTTGATGACGCCGCCCATCGCATCTGAACCGTAGAGCGAAGACATCGGGCCACGGATGACCTCGATGCGCTCAATCGCGTTTGCAGGCGGAAGGAAGCTCTGTTCAAAGCCGGAATTGCCGTTGGTGCGGGCATCGCGGGTGCTCTGACGCTTGCCGTCAACGAGCAGCAGCGTGTAGGAGCCGGGAAGGCCGCGAATATAGATATCGCGCTCGGCGGCAGGACCGGTCACGGCCACACCCTGCACGTCCTTCAATGCGTCGGTCAGGTCGCGATAAGCGCCCTTTTCAAGCTCTTCGCCCGGTACAACGGTGATGCTGGCGGGGGCATCGGTAATGTTCTGTTCGAAACCTGTCGCTGTCACCACGATCTGGTTCAGCTTGACCGTACCGTCGGATGCGACGCCGGTGTCCTGTTCGCTTTCCGCTGCCTTTTTCTTCTGGGCTTCGGTTTCCTCGGTCGTGCTGGTCGCGGCGCTGGTTGCTTGCGCGAATGCGTTGGTCTCGCTTACAAGGAGAGCGGTTGAAAGACACGTCCCAGCGAGGATCGCTCTGGATATTAGCTTTCCCCTGGTCATCTGCCTGCCTTGCGCGCCGATGACGCGCAAGCCCCAAAACAAGCTGGTCATTTTTCACCACCGTCTAAAGTTGAGTTTTCTACTCTCCTTATGTATGGCAATAAGATGACGTCAATCTTCATGTTTTAGAAGCGTTCCAAGTTTCAAAAAACGCAACTGGCGAGGGCAGGCAAAAGCGATGGCGGATAAGCGAGCAAAGAGCGCAAAGCCGGCGGAAAAGGCCGACAATGACGGTGCGAACCTTCGTCTTGGCCAGTTGCGACTGCTGATTGCGCTTGATGCGCTTCTTGTGGAAGGCAGCGTCGGCGGCGCGGCCAAGCAGATGGGATTGAGTATTCCTGCCATGAGTCGCCTGCTTGGGCAGATTCGCGAACATTTCGACGATCCGATCTTTGTCCGCTCCGGTCGATCCATGATCGCTACGCCGAAGGCTGAAGCTCTGCGCGGGCGCTTGCGCCGTCTGGCCAACGAAGCCGATGCCTTGATGAAGCCCGGTTCTGAAAACGCGCATGTGTCGGCCTGTACGGGCCATCACGGATGGAATCGCAGCGCCATCGCGACGCCGCCGCCATTGACCATCCGCAAGGTGACGGACTTGGAGAACCATCCGTCGGCGGAATATACCGCCGCCCAGTTTGCCGATATCCAGAGCGAAAACGACCCGACACGGCGGTTGGCCAAATATATTGCCGTCGTTGGGCGCAAGGTGGGACACACCCGCCCGCTGGAAATGCATGAGGCGGAAGATGCCTTTACAACCATCTTTGCTGGTGAAGCCGATCCGATGCAGATCAGCGCGCTTCTGCGCTTGATCCATTACCGCGGGCTGACCGCACCGGAGCTTGCGGGCATGGCACGTGCATCGGGACGATTCTATGCCGCCGATGCCAGCATCAACACGCCAGCGCTGGACTGGCCCGCCTATCTGTCTCCGAATTCCGCGCAGTCGCCCTGGTTCATGCTGGCTGCATTGCTTGTCGCGCGCGCCGGTTATCCGGTGCTCATGCATGGCAGTTGTGGTGTGGGCGAACTGGCGGGCAAGCTGGAGATTGCGGCGGAAGCGATCAATCTGCCCATTGCCACATCGCATGAAATGGCGGAAGGCGCGCTGAGAGCACATGGCATATGCTTCATGCCGATGGCCGGTTTTGCACCGCAAGTGCAGGCGCTGCTGGCGCTTTATCCGCTGTTCGAATCCCGTTCGCCGGTAAACAGTCTTGTGCATCTTCTCAACCCGATGGGGCTGAAATCGTCGTTTCTCGGCGTGTCGCAACCTGCCTATCGCGAGCTGCACCGAGATGCGGCTGGGCTGCTCGACATGCAGTCGGTTTCGGTCGTCTCGACCAGCCGCGATGTGGCGGAACTCGTTCCGCATCGCAAGCACACCATATATCGTTACGTGCAGGGGCAATCGAGCGCCTTGCAGCTGCCGACGCTTTCCAAAGAAAGCAGCGACAAGCATTCAAGCCTCAGTTCGTTTGAATATTGGCACGGCGTTTGGACAGGCGCGGCTATCGACAAGCGCGCCGAAGGCACGGTCATAGCGACGGCGGCCATGGCCATGATGACGGCTTCTGCCGCTGATAATGACAGCTATGATGCCTTCCACCAGAAGGCCGCCGATTTGTGGCGCAACCGCCATGCGAGTAATGCCTGAGTGGCAGTGTTTGCATCAAAAAGTGGCAGGCCGTGGCGAAAATGGTGATTTCGAGAACCGGAGCGCAGCGTACATAAAGGTACGTGAGCACCGGAAGCGCAGAAATTGCCATTTGCAGCCCGGCATGGCGTCTTTTGGATCAAACACTAGGGGTTAACCCCAATATCTAGACCGTATCCTCCGTCCTATTATCCCCCTGTCAAGCAAATGGGGAGGATTTGCCGGAGGAGCGATACGTGCGAACTGATGGGCCAGGTTCTGGCATCCGTTCAGCCACGACCCACCCCGTCCAGCGTCCTTTCAAGCTGACTCACCACACCACCGCTTAAGGCGTGCAGCGCGCGTATCCGCGCGCCGGTCAAGCCTCCCCATTTGGCGTCTGGTGTGGCGACCTGAGGAAGATCAGAAAGGACCCACTATGTCCAAGAAGAAATGCGCGATCATCGGTTCCGGCAATATTGGCACGGATTTGATGATCAAGGTGATGCGCACGTCGAAGAATATCGAGATGGGCGCAATGGTCGGCATCGATCCGAATTCGGATGGTCTGGCACGCGCCGCACGGCTCGGCGTGCCGGTCACCCATGAAGGCATCGACGGCTTGATGCGTATGCCGGAATATCGCGATATCGATATCGTGTTTGATGCAACCTCGGCCAAAGCGCATCTGCATAATGACGCGCTGTTGCAGAAGGACGGCAAGAAGGTCATCGACCTGACGCCTGCCGCCATCGGCCCCTTCACCATTCCCGCCATCAATGGCGATGCCAATATCGACGAGCCCAACGTCAACATGGTCACATGCGGCGGTCAGGCGACGATCCCGATGGTCTATGCTGTCAAGCGCGCAACCGACCGCGTGGTCTATGGCGAAATCGTCGCTTCGATCTCGTCGCGTTCGGCTGGTCCCGGCACCCGCGCCAATATCGATGAATTTACCGAAACCACGTCGAAGGCGATCCGTGATCTGGGCGGTGCCGAACGCGGCAAGGCGCTGATCATTCTCAACCCTGCTGAACCGCCGCTCATCATGCGCGATACGGTGTTTGTTTTGTCGCAAGGCGGCAGCCGCGAAGCCATCGAGGCTTCGATTGCCGAAATGGTTAAGACGGTTCAGGCCTATGTGCCGGGCTATCGCCTGAAGCAGAAAGTGCAGTTCGAAGTCATCGGCGATAATGCGCCGGTTCGCGTGCCGGGCATCGGGCTCGTATCGGGTCTGAAGACGACCATCCTGCTCGAGGTGGAAGGCGCTGCACATTATCTGCCTGCCTATGCCGGCAATCTCGACATCATGACATCCGCTGCATTGGTCACCGCCGATCATTGGGCAGCAAAAGCGCTTGCCAAGGAGGCTGCATAATGGCCCGCTCCAATCCCGATAAGCTCTATGTTCAGGATGTCACGCTGCGCGACGGCATGCATTCGATCCGCCACCAATACACGCTGAAGGATGTCGTCGCCATTGCGAAGGCGCTGGATGCAGCCAAGGTGGACGCGATTGAAATCACCCATGGCGACGGCCTTGCCGGTTCGACTTTCAATTATGGTTTTGGCCTGCATGACGATGTCGAATGGATCGGCGCAGTTGCCGATGCCTGCGAGTATGCCCGCGTCACCGTGTTGCTCATTCCGGGCATTGGCACAGTGCATGATCTGAAGGAAGCCTACAACGCCGGTGCGCGTTCGGTTCGTGTTGCGACCCATTGCACCGAGGCCGACGTGTCGCGCCAGCATATCGAGGCTGCGCGTGAACTGGGCATGGACACCATAGGCTTCCTGATGATGTCGCATATGGCCGAGCCGGAAAAGCTGGTCGAACAGGCGAAGCTGATGGAAAGCTATGGCGCGGAATGCGTCTATGTAACCGACTCGGCAGGCGCGCTGTTGCCGGAGCAATATACGCTTCGCGTCAAGGCGCTGCGCGAAGCGCTGCGTCCGGAAACTGAAATCGGCGTTCACACCCACCACAATCTGACGCTCGGCGTTGCCAATGCCGTTGCCGGTATCGAAGCGGGCGCTGTTCGCGTCGATGCATCGCTGGCAGGCATGGGGGCAGGGGCCGGTAATGCGCCGCTTGAAGGTCTGATCGCTGTTCTCAACCGCAAGGGCATCGATACGGGTTGCGACCTCTATGGCCTGATGGATGCAGCTGACGATCTGGTGCGTCCGTTGCAGGACCGTCCGGTGCGGGTGGACCGTGAAAGCCTCTCGCTCGGCTATGCGGGCGTCTATTCGAGCTTCCTGCGTCATGCGGAAAACGCCTCGAAACTCTATGGCGTCGATACGCGCGAAATCCTCATCGAACTTGGCAAGCGCCGCATGGTCGGCGGCCAGGAAGACATGATCATCGACGTCGCGCTCGACATTCTCAAAAACAAGGCCGCGTAAGCGGCCCACTCAGGAGGAAATGCTATGACCGTCTTGGAGGGCGCGGCTTCTGCACGCGTAGAAAAAGACACTTTGATTACCGATGGCGACCGCCATCGCGCGCTGATTGGCAGCGCGGTTGGCAGCACCATCGAATGGTATGACTACTTCCTTTATGGCACCATGTCGGCCATCGTGTTCGGAAAGCTGTTCTTTCCGTCCGACGATCCGGTCACCAGCCAGCTTCTGGCGCTTGCCTCTTTCGCTCTGGCCTTCTTGATCCGCCCCATTGGCGGCATTCTGTTCAGCCATATCGGCGACCGTATCGGTCGCAAGAAGACGCTGGTCATCACCCTTTCCATCATGGGCGTATCGACGGTTTTGATCGGCCTGATGCCGACCTACGCCACCATCGGCGTATGGGCGCCGATCATCCTGACGCTCTTGCGTCTGTTGCAGGGCCTCGCCCTTGGCGGCGAATGGGGCGGCGGCGTGCTTCTGGCTGTGGAATATTCCCCGCGTAACCGGCGCGGCTTCTACGGTGCAGTGCCACAGACAGGCGCATTGTTCGGTTTGGCGCTCGGCAATCTGGTGACATCCGGCCTTGCTCTCGGCTTCACGGAAGAAGCGTTCCTGTCCTATGGCTGGCGCATTCCGTTCGTGCTGTCCATCGTGCTGGTCGCAATCGGCATGTGGATCCGCAATACCGTTGATGAAACCCCGTCTTTCAAGCGCGTGGCTGCTGCCAATACCGCGAAGAAAGTGCCGCTGTTCGAAACGCTGACCAAGCATTGGCGCGCAGTTCTCATCGTCATCGGTGCGAAGTTCATCGAAACCTCGACCTTCTTCCTGTTTGCAACCTTCACGGTTTCCTATCTCGTGGGACTGGGTTTCGAGCGCGTTCACGCTCTCAATTCGGTGCTGATCGCCGCATTGATCGCTGTTCCGGTCATGCTCTATTTCGGCAGCCTGTCCGACCGTATCGGCCGCAAGAAGGTCTTCCTGCTCGGCACAGTCGCGATGGTCATCTATACGGTGCCTTACTTCTGGCTGCTCAATCAGGGTTCGTGGGTCGTGGCGACGCTCGCCGTCGTGATCGGCTTCGCCATCATCTGGTCGACTTACGGTTCGGTGCTTGGCACATTCTTTGCTGAAAGCTTCCCGGCAGATGTCCGCTATACGGGCGTTTCTCTCGGCTATCAGGTGGGCGCAGCTATTGTCGGCGGTCCGCTGCCGCTGATCGCAACGGCTCTGCTGGCCAAGTATAATGGCAGCTATCTGCCGATTGCTGTGTTCATCGCGGCTTGTGGCGTCATCTCGCTGATTGCGGTGGCCTGCACGACCGACCGAAGCGGTCAGCAGCTCGACGACTGATCCTGATCTGCAAAATTGAAGAAGCCGGCTTACGTCGGCTTCTTTTTTGCGCTTTCGCTGAATGACAATTTCTGGCGAACCAGCTCCGCCACATTTGTCACCTGCATCTTTTCCATCACGCGGCTGCGATGCACCTCAACCGTCTTGATGCTGATATCCATCAGATCGGCGATCTGTTTGTTGAGCTTTCCTGCCACAATATATTCCAGCACTTCTTTTTCGCGCTGCGTCAGGCTCTCGTAACGGCGGGCAAAATCATCCGCCTGTTGGCGCAGTCGCGCATTATCGCGCGCCTTGGCGAGACAGAACTCGATTCGCTCCAGAACATATTGATCGTCGAGCGGCTTTTCGATGAAATCCACCACGCCGTCGCGAAAGGCTGTGACGGCCATCGGCACGTCGCCATGGCCAGTGACGATGATCGTCGGTAGATCGACGCCAAGCGCCTGCAGGCGCCGGTGCAGTTCAAGGCCGGTTATGCCCGACATGCGCACATCTGCGATCACGCAGCCGGACATGTCTGGTGATGCGACCTCCAGAAAAGCTTCCGCCGAATCGAAAGCACGGACAGTGTACTGACTCGATTCCAGCAACCAGACGAGCGAATCCCGAAAGGCCTCATCGTCATCGATGACATAGACCGCTTCACTCATGCTGCATTTTCCTGACGAGCGCCGCTTACCGGCAGCGTGAAATGAAAGGACATTCCTTGGGTTTGGCCCTGAGTCTGGCCCTGAGTCTGGCCTTGAGCTTGGCCTTGATTTGGCTCTGCCCAGAGCCTTCCACGGTGGAACTCCATGATCGAGCGACAGATATTGAGCCCAACGCCCATGCCCTCGGCCTTGGTCGTATAAAAAGGGTCGAATATTTTGCTGAGCTCGTCTTCCGCAATGCCTTGCCCGAAGTCCTGCACAGTTGTTTCCACTTCCTGCCCGTCGGAACTGATTCTGGCCGAAACGACGATATCGCGCCGTGGTGCGGGCATTGCTGAAGTGGCCTCGATGGCATTTCGCAAAAGATTGAATACAACCTGCTCGATCATCACGCGGTCGGCCAGCACAGTGGGCAAGTCTTTCGCAATGTCGACCTTGATCTTGAATCCGCGCCTGCGCGATTCGATCTCGGCGATGGAAGCGGTCTCCTCGACAATCTCCCGCAAGATTTGCGGCTGAGGGGTCGGCTCGCTACGACGCAGAAAATCACGGATACGCGACACGATGCCGGATGCACGGCTTGCCTGCCGTGACGCCTTCTTCATGGCGTCGAGCAACGCTGCGCGGTCGTCAGTGCCTGCTTCCAGCCGCCGCACCGACCCCATGCAATAATTGCTGACTGCCGCCAGCGGCTGATTCAGCTCATGGGCAAGGCTCACGGCCATTTCACCCATGGAAATCAGCCTCGCCGTCTGTTCGAGACGCAGAGCGCTGTCACGCTCGAAGGCAAGTGCGGCTTCGCGTTCGGCTTGTGCTTTGGCTTCCTGCTCGCGCATCTTCGCCTGCAGAACCTCGAATTCCTGGCCAGTTTTCTTGAAAATCTCCACGGCGCGCGCAATATCGCCAATCTCGTCGCGGCGATCCTGATCCTTGACGGTCAGATCGTATTTGCGGCGGGTCAGCTGCCCGATCACCGCTGTCAGTCGCCCGAGCGGGCGCGTGATGCTGCGCGACAGGAGTATCAGAAGTGCTGTGGTGACAACGGCGATGGTGGCGAGAATGCCGCCAGCGCGCAGAAGCACTGCCTTGGTTTCGCTATCCACATCCTCCAGATAGATGCCGGTCGCGATGAACCACTGCCACGGCTCGAACGGCATGACATAGGCCATTTTCTCGCCGCTCACATTTGTATTGGGCTTGGTGAACTCATAACGCACCACGCCGCCGCCGGACTTGGCGGTGTCGATCTGCATCTGCACGTAATGGCGGCCTTCGGAATCGACCAGTGTGGACGCGTCTGTGCCTTCCAGATCCGGACGGATCGGCAAAAGCACGGAATTGCCGTCGAAATCGTCGATGAAGAAATACTCGTCATTGGCATAACGCAGCTTGCGCAGCGTTTCGACGGCATTGTGCTTGGCCGCAGCTTCGCTGATCTCGCCGCCTTGGAAGCGATCATATTCTTCCTGAATGATCTTGCGGCCGATTTCGGTCAGGTTGCGAACCATGGTGACACGGTCATCGATCATCTGTTCGCGCAGCGCATGCACCGTCACGGCGGCCATGACCAGCAAGCCGATCAGGCTGACAAGGCTCGACAGAAGAAGTTTGGAACCGATACCCAATTTGATTCTCATGATGAAAGTTCGCCACCGCCGATAGAAGCGGTCAGCCCGCAATTCTCGTTTCAATCCACTGTTGCAGCAGCACGGTGGCGTTGGCAACCGGCAGTGAACAAGGATTTTTTCCGGTGCCGGGGTCTATCAACTTTGTGTCATTTGCCCTAGATCATCAAGGAATACGATACAGATTATCAGCCGTTGTCGTCGAAATGCCGCGACAACCAAATATGCCGGGTTCCAGCCTGTTTGCAGTGGATGCCTCCCCATTGCCACGCGACAGGCCAGCTGGTTGCATTTCTGAAGGGCCTAAAATGGAAAAAGCAGATATCGGAATGGTCGGTCTTGGCGTGATGGGTTCCAACCTGGCGCTGAATATAGCCGAGAAAGGCTACACGATTGCTGTCTATGATCGTGACGAGCCCGTGCTGAAAGCTTTCCTCGATAAAGCTGGTCCGCTGCGCGACAAGATCATCCCTTGCGCCACCTTCGAAGAACTGGCGGAAAATACGCGCAAGCCGCGCCCGTTCATCTTCCTCATCAAGGCAGGCGCGCCCGTCGATGCTGAAACGACCCGCCTCAAGGCTCTTCTCGAGAAGGGCGATATCATGATCGACGCGGGCAATTCCGATTATCGCGACACGGTCCGCCGCCTCAAGGCGCTTGGCCCGAACGATCCGACTTTTGTGGGCATGGGTGTTTCCGGCGGTGCGGAAGGCGCACGCCATGGCCCATCGATGATGGTGGGCGGAACGCCGGAAGCCTATGAGCGCATCGCGCCCATCCTTCTCGCTGCCGCCGCGAAATATAAGGGCGAGCCGTGCTGTGCACTGGTCGGTCCCGACGGCGCGGGCCATTTCGTCAAGACGATCCATAATGGCATTGAATATGCCGACATGCAGATGATCGCCGAAATCTACGGCATCCTGCGTGATGGTCTCAGCCTGTCGGCTCCGGCCATTGGCGATGTGTTCGAAAAATGGAATTCCGGTCCGCTCGATTCCTATCTGATCGAGATCACCGCCAAGGTTTTGAAGACCACCGATCCGGAAAGCGGCAAAGCGATGGTCGATATGATCCTCGACGAAGCCGGACAGAAGGGCACCGGACGCTGGGCCGCCATCGAAGCGCAGATGCTGGGCGTTCCGGCAACGGCAATCGAAGCTGCTGTTGCGGCGCGTTCGCTCTCGTCGCTCAAGACAGAGCGTGAAGAAGCGGCAAGCATCTATAAGCCTGCGCCACGCACGCTTGATGTTGCGGATCACACCAAGTTCCTTGCCGATCTGGAGCAGGCACTGCTTGCTGGCAAAATCGCGGCCTATGCGCAGGGTTTTGCCGTGATGGAAGCGGCCTCGAAAGAGCATGGTTGGAACATTCCGCTGGCCACGACGGCCCGCATCTGGCGCGCTGGCTGCATCATCCGTTCGGAACTGTTGGATGATATCGCCCAGGCTTTCGAAGGCAATGAGAGCCGCAACCTGCTGCTGGCTCCGGCTTTTGTCGGGCGTATGCAAAAGGCATCCAAGGGCTTGCGGAACATCGTTTCCAAAGCTGCGATTGCTGGCTTGCCGGTTCCCGCACTTGCATCGGCGCTCAACTATTTCGATAGCTACACGCAGTCGCTGGGTACTGCCAATCTCATTCAGGGTCAGCGCGATTTCTTCGGTTCGCATGGTTTCAAGCGCATCGACAAGGATGGCGATTTCCACGGCCCGTGGGGCGAATGATCGCTTCCTTGTGGCATCGCATTAAAAAAGCCGCCCAATCGGGCGGCTTTTTGTTTGCGGTTATGCTTCGTCAGGTTGCATCAAGATAGGGCTTCAAGGGCATATCGTCGTGCGTGGGGACAGTCTGCCGCTCGATCATGTGGTGAATACGGGGAGGGCCGTCGCCGCGATGCAGCTCATCAAGGTGCTTTGCGACCTCGGCATCCGCATGGGTCAGTCGCTGGCTGTGGCGAATATATTCAATCCAGGTGGGCACATGGTAGCTTTCCGTCCAGATGCGCGGGTTCTCCAGATCACGCAGCAGCACCCACTGCTTGGCGCCGTCACGAATTCTGGTGCGCCGCCGCAGCGCCATTGTGGCAAGGAACTCCGGCACGTCTTTCTGGTCGATGAAATAATCGACCATCACCATGATTGGGCCGCTGCGCGCGCGCAGATCCAGCTGCAACTGCGGTTCGCTGAAGGCGTTGGTCGGATCGAGGTTCAACGATTCGAAATTGGGCTGGCGCAAGATGAAGCCGAGCAGCCCGCCGACGATCAGTACGGTGCTTGCGATAAACAGCGCACCCGATACGCTTTGCAGATCGGCCAGTTCACCCCAGACCCAGCTGCCCAAGGCCATGCCGCCGAAGGTCGCCGTCTGGTATAGCGACAAGGCGCGGCCAACGACCCAGCGGGGGGTTGAAAGCTGGACCGTCACATTGAACAGCGAGAAGGCCTGCACCCAGGCCATGCCTGCTGGCATCAGCAGAAGGCAGCTCAGCCACACCCGGTTGCTCATGGCGAGGAAGAAACAGCTGACAGCGAGCGCAAAGAATGCGCCGCGGATCACCCATTCATTGCTGAGAATATCGCGCACCCGCCCGATCAGCAGTGCTCCGCAGATCGCGCCGAACCCGAAAAAGCCCAGCATAATGCCATAGGTAATGGCGGTGCCCTGCACCTGATCGCGCGCAACGAGTGGCAGGAGCGCTAGAATCACCACGGCGCTGAAGCCGAAAGCGAAAGAACGCAACATAACCTTCAACAGATTGGGCGACATGGTTACATAACGAAAACCTGCCGACATGGCGCTGCCGAAGGATTCGCGCGGCAGCGGGTTACGCGGCGTCACTTTCTTCCAGCGGAAAAGCGCGAAGATCAGAGCGAAATAGCAGAATACGTTAAAGAGAAAGGCAAAGGCCGCGCCAGCCGTCGCAACGATGATGCCGCCAATAGCCGGGCCGATGCTGCGCATGAGATTATAGCTCATGCTGTTGAGCGCAACAGCCCCCGGCAAGTGCTCGCGGGGAACAATGTCGCCCATCGATGCCTGCCAGGACGGATTATAGAGCGCGCCGCCGCATCCGATCAGAAATGTGAGGCTGAGCAGCAGCCAGGGCGTCAACAAATTGGAATAAGAGAACAATGCCAGCATTGCGGAAAAGCACAGCATCATCATCTGCGCGATCAGCATGATGCGTCGGCGGTCGTAATTGTCCGCCAATGCCCCGGCGGCGAGCGAGAAGATCATCACCGGCAAGGTCATGGATGCCTGAACGAGCGCCACCATCCCGTGAGAGGTGGTCAAGCTGGTCATCAACCAACCGGCGGCGACACCTTCGATCAGTCCTCCCAGGTTCGATACCAGAGTTGCCGACCAGAGAGAGCGGAAAGTCCGGGACTGAAAGGATTTGAGCGGAGAGGCGCTTTTGGGCATGGCGATTTTCTGCATCTACAGGCTTGGCTCCGAGCCGTTAGAAAGAGACTCGGTGCAAGCGCATCGGCGGGATGCAGACGAAAGTATAATGAATTGCGCGCTTCGGGAACAACTGAGTAGGATTTTGCTCTTCACTGAACAAGACAGGGTGAAATATCCCGTCGTTCGGCTTCCAAGGAGAATCCGTTCACATCATATGGCACTATTGTACCGCTCTTCCTTATATATAGCGGTGTGAATGACGCCGTCCGCTCCGCACCAGGCGCGATACATGCCTTCGCTGTTCATAGGTAGGCTGATATTGCCTTTGCGATCCACGGCAATCAGCCCACCTTCGCCGCCGATTGCACCCAGTTCCCGCACAACATCATTCGCAGCTTGTTGCAGGGGCTGACTGGCCCAGCGCATGCGCGCGTCAATCTCATGCCCGACGGCCCAACGAATGAAATATTCGCCATGTCCTGTCGCCGATATGGCCGCCGTTGCATCGTCGGCCCACGTTCCTGCGCCAATGATCGGGCTATCGCCGACGCGTCCCGGTGTTTTAGCAGTCATGCCGCCTGTGGATGTTGCCGCCGCCAGATGGCCTTGGCGGTCAAGAGCGACTGCTCCGACGGTTCCGTGCTTACGGGCGGGATCGTCATCACCAGACAGGCCCCGGTTTCGTCGGTCCATGACAGCCTTCAGCGCAGCCAGACGTGGTTCGGTCGAAAACCAGTCCGGAGACATCATTTCAAGACCGGCAGTTTCGCAGAATTGCTTTGCGCCTTCGCCCGCGAGAAAAACGTGTTCAGTCTTCTCCATCACCGTGCGGGCTGCAAGAATCGGATGCCGTGGTCCGCAGATGCCGGAAATCGCACCGCAGCTGCGTGTCGCGCCGTCCATAATGGCCGCGTCCATCTCGTGAGTCGCATCCGAGGTAAACACGGCACCCCGTCCGGCATTGAACAGAGGGTCATCTTCAAGCGCCATGACCGCCGCTGTTACAGCATCGAGCGCTGTTCCGTCTTTCTGCAGGATGTCGAGACCTGCTTGAAGGCACGCTTTAAGACTGGTGTGAAAGGCAGCTTCGCGTTCCGGCGTCATCTTGGACTTGAGGATGACACCTGCGCCGCCGTGCAATGCGATAACTGGCGTGAATTCGGACATGAGGCAGCCCCTTATATAGAATGTGTAGCGCTAACTGGTCCAAGCTAGCAGAGAGATGCAATCCTCTGCCAACTCTATAATGGTCCGGCCATAGATAGCGCGGGGCCGCATTTTCTGCGGGCGTGTTCGCTCTGTGTCAGAATCGGGTGCCCATCGGGGCTAAAAAGTGGTAAATTTCCGACTTTATCCCTGTGGAAAAGAAAACCGGATTTTTGTTGGAAGTGGTGTTGACAGTTTGAGAGTTGGGGGCCTATATAGCGCCACAACGAGGGCGGCGACGCTGCTAGCGGCAGGTTGCTTCGTCCTTGAGTTCCGGTGAAAGCGGTTGACTTAGTGTTGGCAGGTGAGTAGGTGGGGCGGCTAAGATCGGATGGAAATCTGGTTTTGGATTTGAGGAGGGCACGGTTGATAAGATTGTGATTTTCTTGAAAAAAACGGGTTGACAGGCTGAACGGTCTGGACTAGAAGCCCGACACCGCTGAGGCGGGGCGCT
>NZ_JASAMQ010000006.1:0-367522 GCF_029909865.1 Ochrobactrum sp. 19YEA23
ATCGGCACGCTGATCGGCCCCATCGTCGGTGCCGCCTTCGTCGTCGCCCTCCAGAACTATCTCGCAACATCCGACTTCCCAGTCACAATCGTCACAGGCCTCATCTTCATGGCATGTGTCATCCTCTTCCGTAAAGGTATCGTCGGAGAGTTCTATGCCTGGTTTGAACGGAGGAAGTGAGAATGAGCGGCCCTTTATTCATCTATAGAACGTCCGTCTCATCAAATTGGATCGACTATAACGGGCATATGGGGGACTATGCCTATGGCATTGTCTTTTCGGATGCCGCGACTGCCTATATGGATCGAATTGGCATCGACGCTACTTATCGCGAGGCAAATAATGCCACGCTGTATACGCTCGATAGCCGTATTGGTTATCTGAAAGAGTGTCATGTCGGTGAAGCGTTGAGTGTGGACTTGACTGTTCTGGATGCAGATCGCAAGCGTATGCACTTATTCATGCGTATACTGAATGAGGGCGGGCAGGACGTTGCTCTCTGCGAACAGGTGTTGATGCATGTCAGCCGCACGAGTGGAGCGCCGCGTGCATCCGATATGCCGGAACTGTCGCAAGAAAGGCTATTTGCCGACCTTGAACTTTCTCGAGCTGCCATAAAGCCAGATTGGCTGACGCGCCAGTTAGGCTTAAAAACAAAGTGATAGTTGGTCCACATACGGCATAATTTCATGCCGTATGTGGATATGCGGGTATAATATCAACTAGTGCCGTCTACCGGTTTATGGTTGTTTGGGCGCACCATCCTGCGGCATCGGGTAGTCGTCAGAATTGAGGACCCAGCCGGGCTTCAGCGAAAAATCCATGCGTGGCGGACAGAAAATATCTACGAGATCATTGCGATCTTCACTGGTTGCCCGTGTTGTGTGAATAACCGGCGGTGGAATGACGAGAGCTGATGGAGATTTGACCTCTATAGACTGATCAGGTTTCCAGTCACTCATATCCGTCGTCCAAGCCCAACGCAGATGGTGAGTAAAACTCCCAGCCAATGCCAGTGAACATTGTTCAAAATCATCATGATGATGTGGCGACATCTTGGCAGGGTCGCGCGGGCCATTTTGGGCCGGGAGAGCATTGATCATGAAGGTGGTGCAGCGGAAAATTCGGCCAAAGCGTCCCGGCTCGTCGGGAACCGCCAGCGAATAAGAGCGCACCTTCCACCCGCCAACGGGCTGGGGCCACGACTGGAAGGGCGGTATATGTTTGCGAGACTTGTCGTAGGCGTGGGCATTTGGCGCCATTTCTACGAGGTCTTTGGATGCGACTGTGAAGAGTCGGACTACGTTTGCGCCATTTGGAAAGGTAATAAGGCTGTCACCCGGCGGAATAAATGTGACCGAGTTGCCTGCTACCTCAGTTGTCACGCCGCCCCATTCGACCGTGGCGATGTGGTTCTGGTCTGCGAGATAAAGAACATATTCGTCGGCTTGGGTTTTGCGTTCCAATACCGTTCCCGGTTCAAGCTCCGAATAGGCGAGAATGAAATTGCATCCTCGCAAGAACCAAGTGCGCTCGCCGGGAGCCGTGTGATCAGGAGCTGAGGCATAAAACTCTGCCAGCTGTTCTTCGGCGATGAGACCCGTGGGGTTCGGCTTGGATGCGGCAGCAAAGAGGTCTGCTCGTGGATCCTTGTCCTTAAACATTGGGTTTCCTTTCATTCCCTGGCTGTTGCCAGCATTTGCGCTGCTGATTTGCGCAACAGCGCCTGATCTGATCCGCACACGAAGACGGTGACGCCAAGCTTGTGCCAGCGCGGAACATCAGCGGCATTACCGACAAATAGTCCGACAGCAACGCCGGCTTTCTTGCCAGCGTCGATAACCTTTTCGATGGCTGTATCAAGTTCCGTCGACGGAAAACCCACCCCCATGGATTGAGAGAGATCGGCTGGGCCGACGAAGAGCACGTCGACATCCGGTTCTTGTGCGATTTCATCCAGTCGAGCGAGCGCTGCTTGATCTTCGATTTGCGCCATCACTACGTTTTGCGCATCACAATGGGTTCGATATTCGGCAATGCCATAACTGCCGTAGTTGCCTGCGCGCGGCGAAGGAGAAAGGCCGCGTTTGCCCCGGGAAAAGCGGACAGCATCACAGACAGCGGCGGCCTGCGCCGCATCCATGACATGAGGAACCATGACACCTTCAAGACCGAGATCGAGTAGGGGGGCAATCCAGTCGGTGGAGTTACCCCACCGACGAGAGAGAAGCGGTAGACCTGCTGCACGTCCGGCTAACGCCAGAATATCCATCTGCGCAATGCTGATCGGGGCATGTTCCTGATCGACGACTGCAAAATCGAGGCCCGCAAAGCCGAGAATCTCAACGATATGCGGTGCGGGCGTCTTGATGAAACTGCCGATCAGCAGTTCACCGTTCCGGATACGGGACCGTAAGCTTGGTTGTGTTTTATCTGAAGGCTGTTTCACCTGACACATCCTCAAATTGTTTGTGTTCCGGAGGCGTCGCCGACAGTGCTGTCTTCTTTTCCAGCAATTGGCTGGTCATCCTCGAAGCTGAGATCGCGACCGTTGGTTTCGGGAAGAAGTGCAACGGCCACAAGGACGAAGATGTAGGCCAGCATGGCGCACAGAGCCATTGCATCGCGCAGCGGCAGGAAACTGCCGGTCGCCATCATGCCGACAATTGCGGGGCCGAAAGCACCCGCAGCGCGGCCAAAATTATAGCAGAATGCCTGACCGTTACCGCGGATCGTGTTGGGGAAAAGCTCCGTGAAGTAGGGTCCAAGAGCGGCATAGATTCCGAGCAGCGAGAAGCCGAGCATGAAGTTAATGACGAGGGAGAGTGCACCCATCGGCGGGGTATAAAGAAAGATCGGAATGATAATCCAGTTCAGCACTGTGAACAGGAAGAAATTGCGACGTCGTCCAATCAGATCGCAAAGATAGGCAGCAACGATATAGCCGACGAACGAGCCGAAGGTCATGACAAAGACGTAGTAACCAACAGTGACCGATGAAATCTGGTAATGCGACTTGAGGAAGGTTGGTAGCCAGATCAGGATTGAAAAACCTCCGCCCTGAATGCCAAGCGCCAGCAATGAACACAGGATTGTTGTCTTCAGATAGCGCGGGTGGAAAATCACAAAAGGACTGATCTTCTCTCCACGGTCAGCAAGCGCCTTGCGGGTCTTGAGAAAAACTTCGGGTTCCTCGACGCCACGCAATCCCCAGAACACCCAGAATGCCGGGAGCGCGCCGATCCAGAACATCCAGCGCCAGGCATTTTCAGGTGGCATGGTAGCAAACAGGACTGACGACAACAATGCGGCAAAGCCATAGCCCACAGCGTAGGCGCTTTGCACATTGCCAACCGCTTTGCCGCGATAGGCAGGTCGGATCACTTCGCCCATCAGTACCGCGCCAGCTGCCCACTCACCGCCGAAGCCAATGCCTGACAGAATGCGGGCGACAAGCAATTGTTCGTAGGAATTGGCGAAGCCACTGGCAATCGTAAAAACAGTGAACCAGGCAATAGCGATCTTCATGACGGTGACGCGGCCGATACGGTCGCACATGATACCGGCGATCCATCCACCGATTGACGAGGAAATCAGAGCCGATGTTCCAAGCCAGCCGGCTTCACTGTTGGTAATTGCCCATAAGGCTACCAGTGTCGGGATCAAGAAGCTGAAGAGCTGTGTGTCGAGCGCATCCGTTGCCCAGCCGACATAGCAAGCGTGAAAGGTCTTTCGTTCGGGAGCGTTGAGCTCGCGATACCATTGAAACATGTTGTCCTCCCAAAGTCGGGTCTCATTGCACCCGGCTGTTCCCAAAGGCGATTATTGTCCCTGATCCTCTTTGTCAGGGTGGGCCGGAGCAATCGATTGCTCAGCCGTTCAGTCCGAGAACATCGGCGGCGTTTTGCGCCACCATGTCGTGAATGTCTCCATCGCGGTAGCCAAGCTCAAGGCAGGTCGTGACGCCGCGACGGAAGCCTTCCAGGGGGCTATAGGTTCCAACCTGCCCAAGGTCCGAGCAAAGAATGGTGCGAGACGTACCGACGGCATCGATATGCGCCCGGAAATCCTGCCTATCGCGTGTCTGAAATTTCGAGCCGTCGAGGAAGAAGGCCAGAGAATGTTCGACATAGGCACCCATGTCGGCAATCTCGCGGGCATCCTCAGGTGTTGCGCCAACGATGTCTTCAGGATGGGTAAAGACCAGGCGTTTGACGCCACGCTTCAACGCTTCTGCGAAAACGGTTCTGGTTTCCGACACATGAATATGGCCGCTTGCAAGCACCATGTCGTTGGCCGCAATAACATCAAGGACATCGAGAAGTTCGGGAAGCATTCTACCGTCGGCATCGAAAAGCGGAACGGCCGTTGCCGGGCGCATTTTCTGGGTGGAGGCAGGGTGCGCCCAGCCGGATGTCTTTTCCCAGCGGAGATGATTTTCAGCGGCCAGCGTGGGAAGCCACACGATTTTCCCGCCTAGCGCTGCGGTATGCTCGACCGCATAGGGGTTAAGCCCGCCAACAACATTGTTGAGCACAATGCTCGAATAAATCTTCGTCGTGAGTTCCGGGTGGTGCTTTCGGATCAGCTGCGCCGCTACGACGCCGGAATAATCGTGATCCTTGGTGACAGCTGCTATGAAACCAGCCTCTGACAACTGGCGCGCCAGTTCGAGATGATCCAGAGCTCTTGGGGCAATTGACGGACCGCTATGGACATGCGGATCAACGCCGCCGCGCAGAATATCATTGATTTGATGATGAAGCTCATCGGCAGAAGTTGTGTCAGCGGTCGTCATTCCATCCTCCTCAATCACAATGTTCCGTTCAGCGGAACTTTGTTCTGATTTTTATCAAGCAATCGACTATCGGTGTCAAGTGGTATGATTGGGCGCTCGTTTCCTTGGCGGCGGAGGGGGAGGGTAAGACATTGAATGCGCGGGAGCGCTAAGGTTGCTTGGGTCGTCTGTCCGGTTGTTTTCATAGTGAGAATCGCTCTGTATAAACGTGCAAAGAATATCGATTGAGGATCTGGCATGGTCGATGACGATGAAAAAGACGGTGGCAGCCTTCAGTCTGTCGTTCTAACAATGCAGGTATTGGAACAGGTCGTGCGCACCGCAAAGGGCGTCGGCGTGACCAGCCTTGCTAAAGCATTAGGCACCAGCAAAAGCCGTATTCATCGACATCTGCAGACGCTCGTGCGCCAGGGCTATGTGTTTCAACACGAGGATTCCGAGCGCTACGAGGTCGGTCACAGGCTGGTTTCATTGGTGCAGTCGGTGTCTGACAATGCGGGCATGGTGCACGCCGCTTATGATCCGCTGCTTGCACTGCGGGATGCGCTTGGACATTCCGCTGTCGCTTCCCAGCTCACGCCGGACGGGATGCTTGTCATTGCGACGGTTCCCGGGCGCTCGCCAATTGAAATTGGCGTGCGCGTAGGGTCGCTTTTATCGTTTCATAGCTCTGCGCAGGGCAAGGTTGCCGCGGCGTTTTCGTCAGCAGGATTTCAATCCCGTGTGCTCACGGGGCAGCTCGAAGCCTTCACCCCCTCCACGATCATTGAACCCGCTGTGCTGGAGAAGGAGTTTGCCGAAATCAGACGACATGGCTGGGCGGTCGCGCCGCATGAGACGGCTCTCGGATTGAACACGCTTGCAAGCCCGGTATTCGACGCATCGGGGATGGTGTGCGGGGCGACAGGCATTGTCGACATGGTTCAATCGGTCGGTGAAGTGCCAACGGACGAACAGATCGCGCGCACCGTCGAAGCCGCACGCAAAATCTCGGAACGTCTCGGCTATAAGGCGTAGATGTCAGGAATTTTCGCCTGAAAGAGTGATTTTTCAAAGGCTTCGGGAGTGTTGTCGACGCACGCCACCCGGCGGCATACGAAGTATAGAATTGGCCGCTCTACAACGGTTGATAGCGACTATTCTTAAATGAGTAATAGCTTGAATAATAATCTTGCCAATGCGGTTTATCACAATTAAGCTGGTAATTATTATCGAACATAGTTTTTCCTGGCCGAGTCGTCAGGTCTCTATGGTCGATACTGGGGCATTCCAAGATCAGTTTCTAGTTTTCAGACATCGGACTGCGACTCTGCACGCGTGACCGCGGCGTGCGGAGGTTGAGGGGCAGCAGCGGGACCGGGTGGGACCGTCATGAAAAACAGGAAGCGTGCGCGTGGGCATCAGTCGTCGGCGGGTTTGCCGGTGCAGTTTGCGGTTATGGCAGGTATCTACCTCGCGGTTGGTAGTTCCACAGTTTTTGCTGCTGACCCGCCGCCTGCACCGTCGAAGACATCGGTGCCTGGTCAAACGGTAACAAATCCACTGACTGGGGAGGAGACCACCGTCACTGCATTGGTCGTTGACCCCGCGGGGACGGCGACAGCTGGAACGACTGCATTTGTTCAGACCCAGGATGGCTATACGTTCCTGGTAAAATCCGCTGGCGAAGTTTTCTATAACGGCGACGCGCCGCCTGTCGCTTTTGCGGTCGCCTCTATTACCGGCGGTCAGGCTGTGGTCACCAGTGCCACTGCATCTGGGAGTGTAGAGATCCCACTTGGTCAGGAGACCACAGATTTTGAAGCCAATTTCAGTGGTTCTGACACTCAAGGAACGCTCACTCCGCCGGTCGATGTGAATGGACCCAATGGCGTAAAGCAAGTCAACTACGGCAAAAATGGCAGCAATGGTCGGGCCGGGGCGCTGTTCGTTCCGCCATCCTCAGGTGGGGATGGCGCGACCGGACCAACCAACGAGAAAACCTTAGCGACAAATGTCAACGCGACTTCCAATGTGGGTTGGGAAATCGGCAGCGTCGGCGGAAATGGCGGTAAAGGCGGTAATTCTTATGCCAGTTTCTGGAGCGGTCGCGATGGTGGTGATGGCGGCGCTGGCGGAACTGTTCTTGCGACGCAGGCTGCATCAAGCACGATTCAGACAAGCGGCGATAATCATTATGGCATATTTGCTTATAGCCGGAGCGGCGAAGCCGGAGACGGCGGCAGTGGTTATGCTGCACCTGGCGGCGGCACTGGCGGTCATTCCTCCAATGGCGGGCAGGTTACGGTCAACCAATACGGTGCGATATCCACCAACGGAACGAATGCCCACGGCATCTATGCTCTGAGCGTCAGCAATAATGGCGGTCAAGGTGGCGATCAGTGGGGGCTTGTCGGTACTGCGGGCGACGGTGGTTATGGCGGGAATGGCGGGCAGGTTGACGTCAAAACCTTCGCCGGTGCGACCATCCTGACAGAGAAAGACTTCTCAAACGGCATCTTTGCACAATCCATCGGTGGTACCGGGGGATCTGCAGGGGCGAGTAGCAACCTGTTGGTTTCGCTCATAGGCAGTGCCGACAATGGCGGTAGCGGCGGCGAGGTTAACGTCACGAATGGCGGCACCATTGAAACGCATGGTTTGGCTTCACGCGGGATCATGGCGCAGTCGATTGGCGGTGGCGGCGGTGCTGGTGGTACGGCGGCAGGTCTGGTTGCGTTGGCACTTGGGGGCGTGGGCTCCAACGGCGGATCCGGTGGTGAAGTCAGTGTGACGAATGCGGGAACCGGATCGATCTATACGAAAGGCGATCTCGCCGATGGCATTATGGCACAATCCATTGGCGGCTCCGGCGGTCAGGGGACAAACGCCTACGGTCTGGTGAGCATTGGCGGAAACGGTTCGAAGGGCGGTAGCGGGTCGGCCGTTTCTGTTAGCAATCTTGGTCGTATCGTTACCGAAGGTGACGGCGCTCGCGGGATTATCGCGCAGTCGATTGGCGGCGGTGGTGGTGATGGTGGTTCGACCGGAGGTATGGTCGCGGTTGGCGGCAGCGGCAGCGGCGGCGGGGACGGGGCAGCGGTTAGCGTGACCAATGACGGCGTCATCACGACCGGCGGCCAGGATGCAATGGGCATCCTAGCCCAATCGATTGGCGGCGGCGGCGGTAATGGCGGCTCGTCTGGTGCAGTAGGGGCCTTTGTTGGCGTTGCGGTCGGCGGCGCAGGCGGTACGGGTGGTGCTGGCGGTCAGGTCAATGTGACGCTTTCCGACACAGATGCCAGCCAGCCTTCCCGGATTGTAACGACCGGAGACCGGTCAACCGGCGTATTCGCGCAGTCCATTGGCGGCGGTGGCGGTAATGGCGGCGGCGCTGTCAGCGTGGCAGTCGGTGCTTTCGGTGCTGCTTCTGTTTCCGTGGGCGGATCGGGTGGTGTCGGTGGCGACGGCGGAACTGCTATATTGGCCGGTAGTGGTGATGCCGCTATCCAGACCGGTGGTGCGGATGCGGCAGGCATCATACTGCAATCCGTCGGCGGCGGCGGCGGTAATGGCGGTTACGCGGTTTCAGTCGCAGCGGCTGGGGGCCCGGTTTCGGGTTCTTTGGCTGTCGGCGTTGGCGGATCAGGCGCCGCAGGTGGTAAGGGCGGTGAAGTCCTTGTCGGCACCGTCGATGGAAGCGGCAATCTGGTCGCGCCGGGCTTCTCCGGTAGTGTTGTGACCACGGGCGAGCGCTCCGCCGGTATGATTTTTCAATCGGTTGGTGGTGGCGGCGGTAACGGTGGTCTCGCGGTGGCTGCAACGGGCGGCGGGTCTCTCCTCTTTTCCGGTAATCTGTCCGTAGGCATTGGTGGCTCAGCAGGCGCTGGCGGCAGTGGCGGATTGGTGCGTGTTTACACGGATTCCGATATTACGACACGCGGCAACAGCTCGTCTGCTCTGATTGCTCAATCGATTGGCGGCGGCGGCGGTAACGGCGGCGGTAGCATTGCAGCCGGTGTTGCGGGCAGCGCAGGCGTTGCGGCAAATATTAGTGTCGGCGTAGGTGGAAGTGGTGCGGGCGGCGGTACCGGTGGCGCGGTCGACCTTATCGCCGGTGGCGACCTGATCCGCACGACCGGTCAGTTTTCGACTGCGGTTGTTGCCCAGTCAATCGGCGGTGGTGGCGGTAACGGTGGTTATTCAATCGCAGCGGGGCTTGCGGGTGGTGGCGCCGGTGCCGGGACAGTCAGCGTTGGCGTTGGCGGTTCGGCTGATGGCGGTGGCAACGGCGGCGCGGTGAATGCTCAGGTGGATGCCGTTGTTACGACGGAGGCAGACGACTCCGGCGCAATTTTGATCCAGTCGATTGGCGGCGGCGGCGGCAATGGCGGGTTCTCTGTTGCAGCTGGTGGTGCTGGCGCGGGTGCCGGTGCAGGCGCGGTGTCCGTTGGACTTGGTGGTTCAGCTGGTGCTGGCGGTAAGGGCGGCGCGGTGACCGCCCATATCAATAACGATGTTGGAACTGAAGGCGAACGCGCCGCGGGCGTCGTGATGCAATCGATCGGCGGCGGTGGTGGTAATGGAGGTTTCTCCGTATCGGGAACCTTGTCTGGAGCGGGTGCTGGAAGCGGTTCGGTTTCGGTCGGACTTGGCGGTTCGGGCGGTAGCGGCGGCGACGGTTCCACGGTCACGGCAACGGTCGACGGAAACGTAACGACGGAAGGTAAAGACTCCACCGCCATTCTGGCGCAATCTGTCGGCGGCGGTGGCGGCAATGGCGGGTTTAATGTTTCCGGTGCTGTGAGCGGATCGGGTGTCGGCAGCGGTGCGGTCAGCGTCGGATTGGGCGGTAGTGGTGGCACGGGCGCTAAGGGCGATACAGTCACGCTTACCAGCAACGGCTATGTCTGGACGCAAGGGGATCGTTCGTCAGGCGTTGTCGCGCAGTCCATCGGCGGCGGCGGCGGTAACGGTGGTTTCGATGTCTCCGGATCGATTGCCGGTGCCGGAACTGGAACCGGAACGGTCAGCGTGGGCCTCGGTGGCCATGGTGCGGGTGGCGGCAACGGTGGCGCGGTCAACGCGACATCGAACGGAGAGATTCTGACGGAGGGCTTTGCGTCATCTGGCTTCGTTGCACAGTCAATTGGCGGCGGCGGTGGCAATGGTGGCTTCAATGTCAGTGCCGGGCTGTCCGTTGCAGGTGTTGGTGCAGGTTCGGTCGGCGTCGGACTTGGTGGTAGTGGTTCTGGCGGCGGTAATGGTTCAACGGTAACCGCCCACACGACGGCGAATATTGAAACGCGCGGCAATGCTTCAACAGGTGTCCTGGCGCAGTCGGTTGGCGGCGGTGGCGGTAATGGCGGTTTCAATATCACGCCAACGGTATCCGGTGCAGGTACGGGAGCAGGTGCGATCTCGGTCGGTCTAGGCGGTAGCGGCGCTGGCGGCGGTAACGGTGGCACGGTCAACCTGACGGTTGAAAATGATGTGCTGACTCATGGTGCCCAATCGTCGGCTGTTGTCGCACAATCGATTGGCGGCGGCGGTGGTAATGGCGGCTTCAATGTCTCGGCAGCCGGTACCGGTGCGGGAACCGGATCGGGTGCAGTCGGTGTCGGTCTCGGCGGTAGCGCGGGAGCAGGCGGCACAGGTGGTACAGTTGGCAGCAAGGTCACAGGCAATCTCACCACAATCGGCGACAACTCGACGGCCCTGCTCGTTCAGTCACTTGGTGGCGGCGGCGGTAATGGCGGCATGAATGTTTCGGCGACGGTTGCAGTCGCAGGAACCGGGGCCGGCGGTGCGTCTGTCGGCATCGGCGGTTCAGGTGGCGCTGGCGGCGCTTCGGGCAATGCCACATCGGTTCTCACCGGCGATGTTATTACGGAAGGTAACGGCTCTGGCGGCGTGGTCGTCCAGTCACTTGGCGGCGGCGGCGGCAACGGCGGTCTCAATGTATCGGGAACAGTGACAGCAGCCGGTACAGGCGCTGGCGGTGTTGCCGTTGGACTGGGTGGCAGTGGTGGCGATGGCGGCAACGCCGCCGCAGCAGACAGCACGATCAACGGCAATGTCCAAACGTCGGGCGATGATGCGAGCGGTGTGGTCGTCCAGTCCGCCGGTGGCGGTGGTGGCAATGGCGCAATCAATATCGCCGGTGTCGTCAGCCTTTCAGGCAATGGATCGGGTGCGGCCAGCATCGGCATTGGCGGCTCGGGCGGTGGTGGCGGCGATGCTGGGACCGCTGCTGGAAAAATGACCGGAAATGTCGTCACCCAGGGGGATCGTTCCGCTGGTGTAGTGGTGCAATCGCTTGGCGGCGGCGGCGGTAATGGCGGGATCAATGTTTCCGGTGCCGTTAGTCTGGCTGCGCAGAACAGCGGTGCTGTCGGCATTGGCATCGGAGGCTTTGGCGGTGACGGTGGTCACGCAGATACCGCGACCAATGATTTTACCGGTGATGTGGTCACGCTTGGCGTGGATTCGACCGGCGTGCTGGTTCAGTCTGTTGGTGGTGGCGGTGGCAATGGCGGTATCAACATTAGCGGTGCGGTCAGTATTGCGGGCAACGGTTCAGGTGTTGCAGCTGTCGGTATTGGCGGTTTCGGCGGTTCTGGCGGCTATGCTGGCGATGTCACCGGCAGCTATTCAGGCAATGTCTTCACGTTCGGCGACCGTTCGTCGGGTATCGTCGCACAAAGCCTTGGCGGCGGCGGCGGTAATGGTGGCATCAATATCTCCGGCGGTCTTTCGGTCGCGCCGCAATTTTCCGGATCTCTTGGATTGGGTATCGGCGGCTTTGGCGGCGATGGCGGTGTTGCAGGGTCCGTTGATCAGACGGTTATCGGCTACGTTCAAACACTGGGCGACGACTCTATCGGTATTCTCAGCCAAAGCCTCGGCGGCGGCGGTGGCAATGGCGGTCTCAATGTCAGTGGAGCCGTATCTTTGTCGCGTCAGACAAGTGCGGCTGTCGGGCTTGGTCTGGGTGGATTTGGTGGTGCGGGTGCTGATGCAGGGGCTCTGACGGCGTCGGATGTGACCGGCGGCGTCCTCACCATCGGCGACAGAAGCTCGGCCATTGTGACGCAAAGCCTTGGCGGCGGCGGCGGCAATGGGGGGATGAATGTCTCCGGCACGGTCAACCTCACGCAACAAAGTGGCGGCGCAGCATCACTCGGCTTGGGCGGTTTCGGCGGCGGTGGCGGCAATGCGGGCGACGTAACAAGTAAAGTCCGTGTAACGGCTGACCATGACAACATCACCACCATTGGTGATCAGAGCATAGGCGTGATGGCACAGTCGGTTGGCGGTGGTGGCGGTACGGGCGGCCTGAATGTTTCAGGCGCAGTCAGCGTCACGGGTCAATCGGGCGCGGCGGTATCGCTTGGTCTGGGCGGGTTTGGCGGCGCGGGTGGCAATGCCGGGTCTGTTGATCTCGATGTGATCGGAACAGTCAATACATTCGGCGACCGTTCTACCGGTCTGATGGCTCAAAGCCTTGGCGGCGGTGGCGGTGTCGGCGGTACCAATATTTCAGGTTCTTTGGCTTTGACTAAGCCATCCGGATCAAGCACGATCTTTTCCGTTTCCGCTGGTGTCGGCGGCTTTGGCGGCGGTGGCGGCGATGCAGGAGCTGTCAGCCTTTCCTATACAGGCGCGCTGACCGCGCTGCCACGCACCATCAACAGCGATGGCAGCGTCACGCTCAATGAAACGCAAGGCGCGGATGGTCTGGTTGCGCAATCCATCGGCGGCGGCGGCGGTGATGGCGGCCTGAATGTCAGCGGTGGCGTCGCAATCAGCAGCAAGCCCGGTGAAGGCCAATCCGATAACAGCAAGTCCTACGGCGTGCTGATCGGCGTTGGTGGCTTTGGCGGTGTCGGTGGCGATGCGGGTACGGTCGATGTTAATGTCGGGGATGGTAGCACCATCCTTGCCCATGGTACGGGACGTTCGGGCATCCTCGCACAGTCCATTGGCGGCGGTGGCGGCAATGGTGGCATGAATGTTTCTGGCGGGATCGTTTCGGATACATCGCTGATCGTCGGTGTTGGCGGTATGGGCGGCAATGCGGGCCGCGCGGACAATGTCACCGTTACTGCGCGCGCCGACATTCAGGTCACGACGGATCCCAGCGATTTCGGAAAACCGACCGACCAGAGCTTTGAAACAAAACTGCGCGATGTGTTGGGTAACTCGGTGGTCGACACCACAACAGGATTGGTCGATTCATTCGGTCTCAAGTCGCTCTTCGTCGACCTCGGATTGTTTAATAGCGATGACAAACTACCTGACACAGAAGGTTCGGCTGGTATTCTGGCGCAATCCATCGGCGGTGGCGGTGGCAATGGTGGGCTGAACGTCTCAGGCGGTATAGCCCTCAGCAAAGACGGCAAGATCCCATCAGTTACATTTGGTGTTGGCGGCTCGGGCGGTGCAGGCAACGTATCGGGCGATGTCAGCGTTGACCACGAAGGCACCATTGCGGTCGAGGGTAACTGGAAGCACGGCATTCTGGCGCAATCTATCGGTGGCGGCGGCGGTAATGGCGCGCTCAATGTCAGCGGACAGTTGAACTGGGGCAGTTCCAACAGTTCCGGCGGTGCAACCGATCTCAGTATCGTTGCAGGGCTTGGTGGCTATGGCGGTGTGGGTGCCGATGCTGGCAACGTCGATGTTGTTTCAAACGGTGACATCTCAACGAACGGCTATCACTCCCGCGGTATCCTTGCGCAGTCGGTCGGCGGTGGCGGCGGTACTGGTGGTATCAATGTAACAGCAGTCGCGACCAAGGACAGCACGCCGGTCGGTATCGGCATTGGTGGTACAGGCACCAGCGGCGGCAATGCAGGCAATGTCACTGTCACACGAGGAACTTCGCTTCAGTCGGCGGGACTGATCCTGACCGACGGCGTTGGTGCGCATGGTATCGAAGCAAGCAGTATTGGCGGTGGCGGTGGTGATGCCGGGATCAACGCAGTTCTCGGTATAAGCAAAACCACTGGCTCCGGTAGCGATAGCGGTTCTGCTGGCGACCGCAAGGAAACCGTCAATAACGGTGTGGATTCGTCAGCGGTTACCGGCATTACGGACACGCTTGATAAGGCCGAAACCTCGACCGGTGGGGGCGGCAGCGGGAGCAATAAAACTGTCAATTCCGCAATCATCGCGGTCGGTGGTTCTGCGGGCAATGCGGGCAATGGCGGTCAGGTGGATATCAGCCATTTTGGCGATATTGTTACCCTTCAGGACGGAAGCTACGGCGTCTTCGCACAATCGCTTGGCGGCGGCGGCGGTAACGCTGCATTTAATGCCGGGCTGGTCTTTGAAACGGGAGATGCTTCCAAGAACAAGGGTTTCGGCATGGCTATCGGCGGCGGTACGGGCGCTGGCGGCACAGGAGGTAATGTCACGGTTGATAATACCGGCATCGTTGATACGTTTGGTGATGACGCGCACGGCATTTTCGCGCAATCGGTTGGCGGCGGCGGCGGTAATGCCGGCTATAACGTGCTCTCCACAGGTGGCGAAGATGGCAATATCGGCATCACCATTGGCCGTGTTGGCGGTACTGGCGGTTCCGCTGGCGACGTCACGGTGAGAAGCGACAGTCTGATACGTACACAAGGCGACCGATCGCATGCTCTGTTTGCGCAGTCGATCGGCAACGGTGGCGGCAATTCCTCGGCAACATCAGTCTCCTTGACGACACCGAAAGATGGCGACAAGACCGGCAGCAGTTTCTCGGTCAGCGTTGGTCTGGAAGGCGGTCAAGGCGGCACTTCAGGCAATGTGTCGGTCGAAGCCGATGGCTTGTTGTATACGCTTGGCGACGACTCGCATGGCATCTTCGCGCAATCTGTTGGCGGCGGCGGCGGCAATGGCGGCGGTGCAACCGGCTCGGCCGGGAAGGCGACGTCCTATTCGTTGAATATTGGCGGCACGGGCGGAAGTGGTGGCACGTCAGGCGATGTCGATGTGGCGAGCACTGCGCGCATTGCAACTGAGGGCAGCGGCTCGATTGGTATTCTGGCCCAGTCCGTTGGTGGTGCCGGTGGTACAGGTGGCTATGCAAAAGCGGGTACATCTCCGCTTGGTATTATCAAGAACCTGGTTAAAGGCACCGAAATCGGCACAACGACTTCGATTAATATCGGCGGGTCTGGCGGCGATGGCATGTCTTCCGGAGATGTCACCGTCGCAAATGGCGGCGTTCTCACCACCCTTGGAGATGGCGCTCATGGCATCATGGCGCAATCTGTTGGCGGCGGCGGCGGCAAAGGCGGCTTGGTCGAGAATACGATTGTCAATCTTCGCTCGACCATTGCCAGCACGTCGACGCTTGCAATTGGCGGCACAGGGGGCACGGGTGCTGTTTCCGGCAATGTCAGCGTGACGAACACTAGCGATATCGGTACGCAGGGCAAGCAGGCGGCAGGCATTTTTGCCCAGGCTGTTGGCGGCGGCGGGGGTGACGCTCAGCATGTTCGCAACATCATTGCTGGTAGTGATGCCGATAACAGCACACGCAATGCGCTGTTGATCGGTGGGGCTGGTGGTACTGGCGGTGCCGGTGGCACTGTGGACGTTTTCAACGCCTTTGACGCTAGAATTATAACCGATGGCGACGAAGGCCACGGTATCTTCGCCCAATCAATTGGCGGCGGCGGCGGTAATGGCGGTGAGGTTCTTTCCGTTACGGTCACCAAACCTGCCAGCACGGCCAATACGGAGCAGGGCTTGCAGCTCGGTATCGGCGGGGCTGGTGGCACGGGCGGTACCGGCGGTGCGGTCAATGTCGTCAATGACGGCCTCATTGTTACCCGTGGCGACAAGGCGCATGGTATCCTGGCTCAGTCCATTGGCGGCGGCGGCGGCAATGGTGGTTACTCGATAACCGGTAGTCTGGCCCTGCAGAAGGGAACGGAAGCCAATCCGACCATGGCGCTGAATATCGGCGGTTCCGGTGGCAGCGGTAATGCGGCTGGCGATGTCACAGTTACCAACACTGGCGAAATCAGCGTATCGGGTGCACAGTCTTATGGCGTGCTGGCCCAATCCATTGGCGGTGGCGGCGGCAATGGCGGCATGGCGGTTGCATTGTCGTTGAATGATCTGGTCAATCAGGCGAGAGGCCAATCCTACTCCAAGATCGCTATTGGCGGCGCAGGCGGCGATGGCGCAGACGGTGGGAATGTCACGGTCAACCACAGTGGCACGATCCGTGTCAGCGGCGAGAACAGCTATGGCATTTTCGCGCAGTCGGTCGGTGGTGGCGGCGGCAATGCTGCGCTTTCAATCTCCACTCCGGCCGTCGTGGCGGCAGATTACGTCATCTCGACAGTGCTTGGCGCACGCCTTGGAACACAAGGCACCGCAGGCATAGTCACGGTCAACAGTACGGGCGACATCATTGTCACCGGTGCAGGCAGTCAGGCCATATTCAGCCAGTCGGTGAATGGCGGCGGCGGCAATGTGGATACATTCCTCGATTTCGCGGCAGCTTCGGAAGAAGGCGCGGGCGGCGCATCAGTTGCGTCCTTGAGCAGCTCGTTGTCGCTGGGCGGCAATGACGTGGATGGAAATGCAGGAGCATCGGTGAACCAGACGCACAACGGTGATATCGTCACTACGTCAGATCGTTCGGCGGGCATGTTGCTCCAGAGCATCGGCGGCGGCGGCGGTATGTCGACGACGACACTCGGCGCGCTCAGCAATGGTGATATCGCCCTGAGCGCGATGCTGGGCGCAATCAACACAGATGATGCTTCAGGCGGTGATCTGACTGCCAATCGTGTTGGAGATGTCACGACACTCGGCAATCTTTCCAGCGGCGGTCTCGCGCAATCTATCGGCGGCGGCGGTGGGCGCATGATCATTGCAGGTGCATCGGGTAGCGGAAGCTCCGGTCAGCGCAACGCAGTGGTTACGCTCGGCGCAGATCCTTCCTTCCGCAACAATGGCGGCGATATCACCCTAAACCTGAGCGGCACAGTCAGCACGCTAGGCGATAATGCCAGCGGTCAGATCGTTCAGTCCATCGGTGCAGGTGGCGGTGAAGTCTATCTGACCAGCCTCGATCAGGCCACGATTACTCTTGGCGCAAGCGATGGCTCAACCGGCGATGGTGGAGCCATCACCCTCCAGAATAGCGGCGATATCACGACAACAGGTGACCGCTCCCACGGCTTTGTTCTGCAAAGTATTGGCGGCGGCGGTGGTCTGGTTGGAACGGATCTGGCGCCATCGGCTGTCAATCTGCTGCTGTCGGATAGTAATGGCGGTAGTGGCGGTGCAATCGATTTCACCAATAACGGCAACGTCATGGTGATGGGTAAGGACTCGATCGGCGTATTGGCACAAAGCCTCGGTGGCGGTGGCGGCAGTGTCGACGGTTTGTTCCATGGTAGCGCTGGCGGCGCAGGCAGTGGCGGAAGCCTTGCGCTTGATCTGACAGGAAATATTCTGTCGCTTGGTGAACGCGGCATTGCCGTATTGGCGCAATCTGAAGGCAACGACGGCGCAGGCGATATCGATATTGCACTGAACGGCGTTATAGTCGGTGGCAGCGACGGACGTTCTGCCGACAGCATCGCCTCCAAAACAGCCGCCATCATGATAGATGGCGGGATGGCCAATACGCTGTCTCTTTATTCCGACAGTTTCCTGATGGCGCTCAATAATCGTATCATCAGTGGAGGAAGCGGTTCCGAACAAGTGACGCTGAATGGCCGCGCGGTTGGTAACATCGATCTCGGTGGCGGCACCAACAGCGTAACGGTTCAGCAAGGTGCAACCTTCTACGCCCAGGATGAAGTTAATCTTGGCGCGTCGGGTCAATTGACTATCGACGGCAATCTGTCTCTGGGCGGCGTCGCTTATTATGTGCCAAATACAGCCCTGAGCGCCCGTATGGCTGCTTCGGATCTGCAGGTGACCGAAAATGTCAGCCAGACGACCGCAGTCAACGGTTCTTTGACATTCGGCAGCACGGCGGCCTACACGGCAGATGTCTATTTCCGTCAGGATACAGCCGCTGGCGGCGCGAGTGATCTGATCAATGTCACCGGCAATGCCACCATTGCCGGCACAGTGAATCCGGTGCTCCATCAGTTGGACCGTTTACGTCCGCTGGTGCTCATCAATGCAGGCGGAACAACCGCCAATGCCGGTACGACGGTGCTTGGTACTGCCGTGATGAGCTATGAAATCGGGTTGAATGGACCGACTGGTGACGGTAGCACTATCGACCTGATCCCACATGCCGATTTCCATATGCCCGGCATGAACCGCAATCAGACCAATACCGCAGAACATATCGCACGGGTGCTGTCGGGACAGGGTTCAACCAGTATGGGACCGATGTTCGCACTGATTGCCAACATGCAGACCAGTGCCGAAGTCCTCAATGCGGTCGACAATCTTGGCTCGGAGGACTATGCCACGACGCAGGTTGACGCCTTGCAGTCCGGTTATCGCTTTGCGCGAACGATGGCTGATTGCGGCTACGACAATTTCGCAGCCCGTATGGGAGATGATCATAGTTGTTACTGGTTCACAGGCAGTGCCAGCACGTTGGATCGCAACTCCTCGTTTCAGTATAGAAGCTTCGATACGCAGACCGCCGGCCTATATGCCGGTGTTCGTATGCCTCTCAAGGAGGATCTCTATCTGGGCTTCGGAACGGGCTTTGAAGATTTCAGTCTGACGAGCGGCGACCGCTTTTCGGCAGACGGCCAGCGGGCAATGCTGGGTGTATCTCTGTCGAAGTATAAGGGTCCGTGGGAGCTTTACGGAATTCTCAATGGCGCGACAGCGCAATATGACAGCACACGTCTGATCGATATTTATGGCGCTTTGCCCGGTGGGGATCTCGTGATCGGGGGAACGGCGACCGCGAAACAACGGATTAGCCAGGCCAATTTCAGGCTAGGATCCGCCTATCACTATCGACCCGATGGTGGTGCCGTCTATCTGCGACCTGCGCTCGATTTCGATGCCAGCTATATCTATTCGGGCAGCGCTTCGGAAAACAACACCAATTACGGGTTGGAGCTGGACAGCACGGGTCAATGGGTGTTGGCGGCAACGCCATCGCTTGAAGTGGGCGTCGAGACACAGATCACCAGCACATTGTGGATGCAGGCTTATCTGCGTGGCGAGGTCAGCTTTGCCAATAAGAATGACGTCTTCATCAACGCAACCTTCGCTGGTGCGAGCAGTGCGGACGGTACATTCCGCAATTATAGCCAGACTGGCGACCTGACCGGGCGTGTGGACACTGGTCTGACATTCTACGATGCCAAGAACACCACACGTTTGACCTTTGGTTATCAAGGCCAATGGAGCGACGACACGGTTGGTCACACGGCCACTGTGAATCTGGGCCTGCGTTTCTAGAATATTCGTTAGAGAAGAGAGACCATGAACCGACTGACTGCAACGATGATCGCTATGACTGCAATGATGAGCTGCGGTTCTGCTGCTGCCTTGGCGCAGGTTCCGCCAGCTGCGGCGAGCGATACGCAACAAGCCGACCAAAACGCCGCTCCGGCGGCACCGCTCTGGCTGATGACATGCTCCAATCAGTTGCAGCCGGAACAGCTGCTATGTGAAGTTTCGCAGAGCATCGTGATGCGACAAGGCAATCAGAGCCAGCGTGTGGCGACAGCATCGTTTACCCGTGTTGCCGGCAAGCCTGAAACCGCAGCTGCATTCACTTTGCCCTATGGGGTAAGCCTGACCGATCCTGTCAAAATTCTGATCGATGAAAAGCAGGTGGGCTCGCTCACATGGCAAAGCTGCGATGCGGGTGGCTGCTATGCTGATGCGAAGGTCGATGCCCAATGGCTGAAAGCGCTGCGTGGCGGAAAGACCATGACAACGGCGCTCAAGTCACGAGATGGGCGAGATCTGGCATTTTCATTCCAGCTCAACGGCATTTCAAAAGCCGAAGCCATGTTGCCGTAGGTGCGGTTTAGCCATAACCCGGTTTTCAGTGGTTGCCAGCATGTCATGATCCGCATTTTCTGACGTTACAACACCAGTCAGTCGCAATAAGCCAATCTACGTTACGCGGTAGGTTGGCTTATTGTTTATCTGCGAACTTAAATAAAAGGGATTGCTGTTAAGTTTTAAATGTAGTTATATTCAAATAATCCATAGCAAAGTGGAGGGTCACAGATGTATGCAATTGCTCCTGCATCGAAAGCCGTAATCCTTCTGGCAGCGTTATCTACGCTTTTTTTCTCCATTGACGCAAACGCGCGTCCTATGCACAGAAGCGTCGTTGTTGGTACGGAATTGAACAACGGTCGATCTTTAACCTGTAGAGAAGCCTCCCGGCGTCTTGCAATGCGCGGTTTGACGAATGTTCGTGAAATCGACTGCCGCAGACCACACTATGTCATCCGCGGCACGCGCAATCAGCAGGCATTACGAGTTGAGGTTAGAGCGCGTGATGGGCGCGTCGTGCGCGTTGATCGGTGGCATCGGCCCGGCCGTAGATAAGTCCCTACACGGTCTGTTCTAAAAATCGAAGTAAGTTCAATACTCTGCAACTCTAGGTCGACTGGATGAAGTGCCAAAGCAGCATATGTTTTGGTGACATGCAGATATTTTCTATTCTGACTAACCTGGAATTAATTCTGACGCTCACTGCCTTGGAGGGAGGATGTCATGAACAGATACATGTTCAGCGTGTTGGTTGTTACCGCTGTCGGTTTTGCCGCGAGTGCTTGTACGTCTTCGGAGCAGAGAACCGCTGGATATGGCGTCGGCGGTGCTGCAATCGGTGGTCTCGCTGGTGCCGCGATTGGCGGCAATACGCGCAGTGCGCTTACCGGTGCTGCGATTGGCGCTGCAGCAGGAACGCTGGTCGGGGTCGCGCAGACCCGAAATGGCGTTCAGTACTGCCGTTATCGGGATCAACATGGCCGCATATTTGAAGCGCCTTGTCGATAAGGGCCTTCGTAAAGTACATCTCTCGACGAGGATTTGGAGAGGAGGGGAGAATGTTTCGATCCATTGCCGCCATTCTCGCATTGTTTGCATTAACCGTCGCGGGTACGGTGGCCGAACCCGTTCAGGCGTTCAGCCAGAACCAGGCCGCCCTGGTTGGTACAAGGCTGAATAGCGGTCACAGAATTCGCTGTTCCGAAGGGACCAGAATCCTGAGAACACGCGGTTTCCGAAATGTTCGTGCAATTGACTGTAGAGGCAGTCACTTTCTCTATCGTGGGGATCGTTTCAGGCGCACCTACGATGTGACGGTTCGTGCACGCGATGGACGCATAACCAATGTTCGCACTGTAAGGTGGCGCCGCTGACGGGCGCCATATTCTTCTTAGTCTCTCGTTCAGTAGAGGGTGCGCTTAGATCATGATCGTGGCTGAAAGGGCTTATGCATGGAAGTTCACGATTTACCACATCTGGAGCGCAAGACGATTGAGCAGAAGAAATGGAAGGGTTTTCTTGGCATCGGCGTCTTATTGTTAGCGGGTGGTGCCCTCTCTCTGTTTCTGCCGGTTTTCTCAGAGTTTGCAGCAAGTACCATCTTCGGTGTGGTTCTCATGGCAATCGGCATTGTCAAGATTGTCCAGTCGCTCAAAGTTAAAAGCTGGGCTGGTTTTGTCTGGCAAGAGCTGGCAGGTGTGGTGGAACTGGTCGGTGGAATTATGATCTATCTCAATCCACTCAAAGGTGTACTCGCGATAACTTTGCTGATTGCGATTGTCGTTTTCGTACATGGATTTCTTCAGATCGCATTAGCGATCAAGATTCATCCAACCAAAGGCTGGTACTGGTTTGCAGTTTCCGGGCTTATCGCCTGGATGGCCAGTGCAGCTCTCTTTTTGAAATGGCCGTTGACACGCGAACTCGCATCCGGGTCGATCGCGGGAATTGCCTTGCTGATAGCCGGTTTGGCCTATGTGGGAATAGCCTTTAGCACACGAAATGCATGAATGATCGGTCAATGTCTGGCCGCAGGAGGACGCACAGTTGATGAAGACCCTCGGTTTTGTCTCCTTGAACTTTGCCCTTTCCGGGGTGCTTTCACTCATGTTCATGCATCCGGTTCTGGCCCAGCAATCGCCAGCTGCACAGCCTGCACCATCAGTGGTTGTCAGGAAGGTTGGCTCCGCGCCTTCCACCGCACCACTTCAATTCAACGGGCAGGTCGAAGCGATAGAAGCCGTTGATATTCAGGCCCGGATCACCGGATTTCTCAAAGGTAAGAGCTTCGAACAGGGCAGCGCCGTAAAAGCGGGCGATCTCCTTTTCGAAATTGAGCCGGATCAGATGCAGGCGGCAGCAGCGTCCGCTGAAGCGCAGGTTGCGCGCGCGCAAGCGTCCCAGAATGCCGCCAGACAGACCCTGACGCGAACGCGAACACTGGCCAATCGCAATACCGCTTCTCAGGCGTCTCTGGATGATGCTCAGGCCGCGTTCGATATTGCGTCGGCGGATGTTCAAAGCGCCGAGGCTGCGCTCAATACGGCCAAGCTCAATCTTTCCTACACACAGATCCGTTCCCCGATCAACGGCACCATTGGCAGATCGCTTTTTACCGTTGGCAATCTCGTTGGCCCTGGTGCCGGACCGCTGGCGCGCATTGTCCAGCTCGATCCTGTTCGGGTTGTCTTCTCCATTACAGACCGGACGCTCATCGCTATTCGCCAAAAAGAGGCGCGCGGTGGGACAGTCGATCTGAATAGTTTCCAGCCCACACTCACGCTCGCCAATGGCAAGCGCTATGAGCCTGCCGGAACCATCCAGTTCATCGATAACGAGGTCAATGCGCAGACGGGCACAATTGCGGTGCGCGCCCTGTTTGCAAACCCGGACCACATTCTGCTCCCAGGCCAGACTGTTGCCGTCAGTCTGATGGATGAAGCGGCCAAGATATTGCCGATTGTTCCCATGGCCTCCGTTCTGCAGGACCGCGAAGGCAAGTTCGTCTTTGTTCTGAACGATAATAACACGGTCACCCGGCGTCAGATTGTGACCGGCGTTCGTATTGGCAATGACTGGTCCGTTAAAGAGGGGATCAATGAGGGTGAGACGATAGTCGTCGAAGGCTTGCAAAGAATTGCGGACGGACAGTCGGTTTCGCCACAGGAAGCGTCGCCGGAAGAACCGGGGGCCGCTCAATGATTTCTGAAACTTTCATACGGCGAACGCGTCTCGCAATCGTTATCTCCCTTCTCATTTCCATTGCTGGTGCAATTGCCGTCTTCTCTTTGCCTATCCAGCAATATCCGCAGATTACGCCACCAACAGTCACTGTGTCGGCAACATATCCGGGCGCCAGTGCGGAAGTCATTGCCGACGTGGTCGGTGGTCCGCTAGAAACAGCCATCAATGGCGTGGATGATATGATGTATATGTCATCCACGAGCTCCAATGCCGGACAGTACTCGCTGTCCGTCACATTTGAAGTGGGCACTGACCCGGAGCTTGCGCAGATCAATGTGCAAAATCGTGCGCAACTGGCAATTTCTCGATTGCCTGCCGCCGTCGCACAGCAGGGCGTTTCTGTCCGATCACGCTCGCCCGATTTTGTGCTGGGCATAGCTTTTTACTCTCCTGACGATAGCCTGAGCGCGCTGGAGATCACCAACTTTACCACGACGACGATTGTCGATGCGATTTCGCGTGTGGCCGGTGTCGGTGAGGCGAGCGTTACCGGCGCGTCTGAATATTCGATGCGTGTCTGGCTCAATCCGCAGAGAATGGATGCTCTTGGAATAACCGTTGATGAGGTTTCAGCCGCCATCCAGCGGCAGAATATTCAGGCTACACTGGGGCAGTCAGGTGCGCCTCCCATGGAGGTGGGAACGGAGCTTCAGTATACGCTGGTCGCGCAGGGGCGACTGCGTGATGCGGACGAATTTGGAGCTATCGTCATCCGCACCGGAGCCGATGGTGCCAAGGTATTTCTTCGGGATATAGCACGTCTCGAACTTGGTGCACGCAATTATGCCTCACGAGCTAGTTTTGCCGGTCATGAATCTGCGATGTTGCAGATCAACCAATCGCCCGGCGCCAATGCGATACAGACCGCGACAGCCGTTCAGGCTGAACTCAAGCGGTTGTCTTCGCGGTTTCCTGCAGGGCTGCAATATCACGTTGTTTATGATGCAACGCGGTTTGTCGATGCCAGCCTGCAATTGACCACGCGGACATTGTTTGAAGCATTCGTCATCGTGCTGGCGGTAACATTCATCTTCCTGCAGGACTGGCGGGCGACGCTGATTTCCGCCCTTGCCATACCGGTCTCCATGCTTGGTGCGGTCGCTGTCCTGCTGGCGGTTGGCTATTCGCTGAATATGATATCGTTGCTGGCTCTCGTTCTCGCCATTGGCCTCGTTGTTGATGACGCCATTCTTGTCGTCGAAAACGTCAAGCATGTGCTGGATGATACACCTGATATCACCGTCGTTGAAGCAACGCGCAAGGCGATGCATCAGATCACTGGGCCGATCATCTCAACAACGCTGGTGCTTCTCGCTGTCGTCACACCAACAGCGTTTCTGGCGGGCATTGGGGGGCAGCTTTATCGCCAGTTCGCGGTCACGATCTCGTCGGCTCTCGTCATATCCTCATTCGTTGGTTTAACGCTCAGCCCGGCTTTGGCGACGCTGCTGCTCAGGCGGAGACAGAGCGGCTTTCGACGAGGTCCTCTGGCCTGGTTTTCAAGTTTCATGGAACGCACCCGCAATGCCTATGGCAGGTGTGTCGGTGTTCTCGTCAAATATTGGTATGTTCCACTTGCGGCCATTGCGGCTTGCTTTGCCGGTGCGTATCTCATTTTTGTCAATCTACCCGCCACGTTTCTTCCTGATGAAGATCAGGGAGCGTTGTTCGTTGATATCCAGTTGCCAAGTGCAGCTTCACTCGACCGCACCAATCGCATCGTTGAGAATGTCAGAAAGGTTCTCACCGAGACGCCCGGGGTTCAGGACGTTATAACGGTCGCGGGCTTCAGTATTCTGCAAGCGACCAGCACACCAAACGGGGCCATGGCGGTCGCAGCACTCCTGCCGTGGGAGGACCGCGAGAAGGAAGAACTGCGGCTGAATAACATTATCGGCTCTCTGCGTTCGCAATTCGCTCAGATCCCCGGTGCAATTGTATCGGTATTTGCGCCACCAGCGATTGCTGGTATCGGATCTGTCGGCGGGCTCGACTTCCGTCTACAGGCCTTGCAGGGGCAGTCGACCGAGGAAATTGCGCAGGTGACAAACGCGCTTTTGGGCTATTTCAATCAAAGTAAGGAAATCGGCGGCGCAGCGACGACATTCAATGCGAACGTGCCGCAAATTTATGTCGATGTGGACCGCTCCCGCGCCGAAGCGCTCGGGCTCAGTGTCTCGGATATTTACTCCGTCATCGGTGCTAATTTTGGTTCGCGCTATGTCAACGACTTTACCCTTAACGGGCGTGTTTTTCAGGTCAATCTGCAAGCGGATTCCGATTTTCGCGCCCATAGCGAAGACATTTTGAAACTCCATGTGAGAAACCGCAACGGAACCATGGTTCCGTTACGCAGTGTGGTGTCCTTGACCACCGTTCTCGCGCCCTTTGTGATCACGCGCTACAACCTCTCTGTTTCCGCGCAAGTCAATGCGGTTCCGGCTCCGGGCGCAAGTAGCGGTCAGGCCATGGCAGCGATGGAGACGGTAGCATCGCAAAAGCTGCCTGATGGTTACGGTTATGAATGGTCGGGTCTGTCTTTCCAGGAAAGCAGAAGCAGCGGTCAGGAAGGACTGGTCTTTGCCCTTGCATTCCTCTTCGCCTATCTCTTCCTGGTTGCGCAATATGAAAGCTGGGCCTTGCCAGCGGTGGTCATCGTTTCTTTGGGTGCGGCTTTGCTCGGTGCGGTGGCTGCCCTGAAGGCCTTCGGACTTCAAAATAGTCTCTATGTTCAAATCGCGATGGTGTTGCTGATCGGCCTTGCCGCAAAAAATGCAATTTTGATTGTGGAGTTCGCTAAGGAACAGCGAGAAGCGGGATTAACTGCAGCTGAAGCGGCGAGAGCCGGAGCCGAGCAACGTTTCCGAGCCGTGATGATGACAGCCGTGTCGTTCATTCTGGGTATTTTGCCCTTGATCCTGTCCTCGGGGGCTGGTGCTGGCGCGCGTCGGGCGGTCGGTGTGACGATCTTTGGCGGTATGGTAGCGGCAACGACGATCGGCTTACTGCTGACGCCCGGTTTGTATTTCATTGTACAGCGGATAACCGAGCGTTTGGCAAAACGCCGTGATCAATGATTTGCTCTGCGTCAGCCATATACCTTGGTATATCTCAAGTACCATAATGCACCTTGGACAAGGCATGCATTATGGTAGCTCATGACAGAGGCATCTGTTATTGAAATGCTGTCGGAGCGAAAGAATTCAGCTCCTTAACACAGGAAACCACAATGCCCAGCGACAGTAGTCGAAAGCTGTCGCCACTGGGGTTGTTCGGAGTGAGCTGACTTCATGCTCTTGCCCGGACGCTTGCAGTGGCGCGTCATGAGGTAAGAGATGAATTTTGCAGCAGCAATCGCCAATTTTGGCGCGCATATGCGTACCGCCAACTACGCCACCGCTTCCAGTGGGCAAACCACGTATCGTCATCATTACGAAGCTGAAGCCAGCGGCGACAAGACCGTTGGAACTGCTTCCCGGCTGATGACCATCTGGTACGTGAACCCGGAGAACGGACGCGTGGAATGCCGGTGGACCAAGGATCCCGATGAAATCGCCCAGTACCGGTCTTTGCCGGTGTTGGAGCGTTTCGGGCTGCTCCTTGCAGCAGGTCAGCAGAACCGGACATCAACCTGGGCGCATTGATGAGCAATCTTGCTCTATCAGGTGCGATTGACGACGAGGAAATCAACCATGGACGATGACCCTAGTAGGTCCGCTCGGATTCAGCCTTTGGCGCGATCCGGGCGGGCGTCTCAGGATTTCAACGGACACATAAACCGGGCGTCGCTTCGACGGTGCGGCATGGCTCTGCACATCCTTTAGCAGGATGGGCATGTCTGTGCTCGTGCCGGTTATCGCGGCATGAGGATAAAGACATGAATGCCATCGTAAAACAGCCTGTGGCAACGACCGCACGCAAGGACGACAGGAAGCTGTCGATGCGTGCGGTGCGTGAAGCACAAAACAGCGTCGACACGACGCTTGCCAATTTCAAAACAAACCTCAACGGACTGACTGAGGCCGAAGCCAGGGAGCGCCTCGTCAAAGACGGCCCCAACCATGTGGCGCATGAAAAGCGCCCGCATGCCTTAGTGCAGTTCCTGCTCGCCTTCAAGAACCCGTTCATTGCGGTGCTGGTTGCGCTGGCAGCTATATCATCCGTTACAGATATAATCTTGCCGCTGCGCAATGGCGAGGAGCCGGAATATACCGGGGTGACGATCATTCTCACGATGGTGTTGCTAAGTGCCCTGTTGCGTTTCTGGCAAGAGTTTCGCTCCGGAAATGCTGCGGAAGCGCTTAAGGCAATGGTACGCACCACGGCAACGGTATTGCGTCGTCAGGACCGTGGGGCAGGCCAAAGCTCGCAATCAAAGCTGGCTGAAGTTCCGATGGCGGACCTCGTCGCTGGCGATATCGTCAAGCTTTCTGCTGGTGATATGATCCCGGCCGACGTGCGCCTCCTTGAATCGCGCGATCTCTTCGTCAGTCAGGCGGCTTTGACGGGCGAGGCTCTGCCGGTTGAAAAATACGATACGCTGGGTGCTATCGCGGAAAAATCCGCAAATGCGACGGCAATGTCGGGCGATCAGGTGGACATGCTTGACCTGCCGACAGTCTGTTTCATGGGCACGAATGTCGTTAGTGGTACGGCGACTGCCGTGGTGGTCGCCACGGGTGCGCGGACATATTTTGGTTCGCTCGCCAAGGCCATCGTCGGCTCGCGTGCCGAAACAGCCTTTGATCGCGGCGTCAACAGCGTGAGCTGGTTGCTGATCCGCTTCATGCTGGTGATGGTGCCTGTGGTCCTGCTGATCAACGGGTTCACCAAGGGAGACTGGCCGGACGCATTCATGTTTGCGCTTGCGGTGGCGGTAGGTCTGACGCCCGAAATGCTGCCGATGATCGTTTCGTCAAATCTCGCCAAGGGCGCTGTTGCTATGGCGCGCCGCAAGGTGGTGGTGAAGCGTCTCAATGCTATCCAGAATTTCGGTGCAATGGATGTGCTTTGCACGGATAAGACCGGTACGCTGACTCAGGACAAGATCATTCTTGAACATCACCTTGACATTCATGGTCAGGCTGATCCCAGCGTGTTGCGTCTGGCCTGGCTCAACAGCTCCCATCAAAGTGGTGTGAAGAACCTTATGGATCAGGCGGTTATCCGCTTTTCCGAAGATTTGCCTTCACTGACTGCATCCGCCCGGATTTACAACAAGGTGGATGAACTGCCCTTCGACTTCGTGCGCCGTCGCTTGTCGGTCGTGGTTGAGGGGCTTGGGGGCGAACACCTGTTGGTCTGCAAGGGTGCGGTCGAAGAAATGCTGGCAATCTCAACCGCAATTCGCGATGGCGAAGAAATCAAGCCGCTGGACGATGTTCGCCGGAACGCTCTTGTCGAACTGGCACGTGATTACAATCGCGATGGCTTCCGTGTGCTTGTGGTTGCCACGCGCGAGATCGCCCCAGACATGACACGGACACGCTATGGTATCTCCGACGAAAAGGAGCTGGTTGTACAGGGCTTCCTGACCTTCCTTGATCCACCAAAGGAAACCGCTCGTCCTGCGATTGCCGCCCTGGCCGATCATGGTGTTGCGGTCAAAGTTCTGACCGGTGACAATGAGGTTGTTACCACCAAGATCTGCCGCGAGGTGGGGCTTGCGCCCGGCACGCCAATTCTTGGACGCGAAATTGAGAAGATGAGCGATGAGACCCTGCGCGTCATTGTTGAGCAGACAACGGTTTTTGCAAAGCTAACACCTTTGCAAAAGTCCCGGGTACTCAAGGCATTGCAGGCAAATGGCCACACGGTTGGTTTTCTTGGCGATGGCATCAACGATGCCCCGGCTTTGCGGGATGCGGATGTGGGCATTTCAGTTGATAGCGGGACTGATATTGCGAAGGAATCCGCCGATATCATTCTCCTCGAAAAGAGCCTGATGGTGCTGGAAGAGGGTGTGATCAAGGGGCGCGAAACTTTCGGTAATATCATCAAGTATCTCAACATGACTGCCAGCTCGAACTTCGGCAACGTGTTCTCGGTTCTGGTGGCAAGCGCCTTCATTCCGTTCCTGCCGATGCTGGCGATCCATCTGCTGATCCAGAACCTGATGTACGATATTTCCCAGCTCTCGCTTCCATGGGATCGGATGGATAAGGAGTTTCTCGCGAAGCCCCGTAAATGGGACGCCAGAAATATTGGCCGCTTCATGCTCTGGATTGGCCCGACGTCATCGATCTTCGACATCACGACCTTTGCCCTGATGTGGTATGTCTTTGCCGCCAACACGCCAGAAATGCAGTCGCTGTTCCAGTCTGGCTGGTTCATTGAAGGCCTGCTGTCGCAGACACTCGTCGTGCATATGCTTCGCACACAAAAAATACCGTTCATCCAAAGCACGGCGGCTTTGCCGGTGATGCTGATGACGGGCCTGATCATGGCTCTTGGGATCTCCATTCCATTTTCTCCGCTGGGGGCAATGGTCGGCTTGCAGCCGCTACCATGGGCGTATTTCCCGTGGCTTGTCGCGACGTTGTTTGCTTACTGTGTCGTCGCCCAGACCATGAAGACCTTCTACATTCGCCGTTTTGGCCAATGGTTCTGATGTGACGCTGTCGGTGCCTCGCAGCGCCACATCGAAGGAAGTGACCAGCAGTTCGGCTGCTGGTCACTTTTTTACCCCTGTTTGAAACGGCTGTTTGGAGAAACAAACATGACCGCTGAACACCTATATGCATTTACTCCGCCATCGAACGGCAAGCCCGATCATCGCCGAAGCGGCCCTGGAGGGCCAAAGCATGTTCGTCAAAGCGCCCCATTGCGCCCACGCCAGAAAGGCTTTTGGACGAGGATCAGAAATCTGGGGCAGCGGCTTTGTTGCTGGATACTGGCTACTGCTGCTATCGGTTTGGCGCAGGCAACTTATAGTCTATCCCGTGCTGGCTTGCTCAATCAGCAGCAGACATGCTGGCTGCTGCGCCAGTCGACTCGTATTCACGCGAAATCCGTTCGGTTACTTGTCGGTGGATCATGGTAGATCAAGCGCAAGGATTGGAGCTATAAGGTTGCAAGAGCCGATGAGCGGCAGACCAGAAGGGAGACATAGGATGCGAATGAAAGGCTTTCGCCGCATGTCTCCTCGGGACGTTGCAACATCTCTGGGGCTGGCACTTATCAGTGCGGCTATTTTCGTGTTCGATACGGTCACCGACTACGCAATTGCGGCGGCTGTGTTCTATACCGCGGTCGTGCTGGTTTCGGCCAGAATGTTCACCCACCGCACCGTCATTGGCGTTGCGGCAGGTTGCATTGCCTTGACCGTCGTGAGCTTCGGGTTGACACGCTCAGGTGCGTATAATGTCGGTTTCATCAACACATTGATCAGCATTCTCGCTATCGCATGCACCGCCTATCTGGGCCTGAAGTTGGTCGATGCTGAAGCCGAAGCGCATGAGACGCGCGAGCGTTTGCTGCGTCTTGCGCGCCTGACCACCCTTGGCCAATTGACCGGTTCTATCACTCATGAAGTCAGTCAGCCTCTGGTGGCAATTGAGACGAGTGCCGGGGCAGGGCGTCGCTGGCTCTTGCAGGATCCACCAAACACCGCGCGCGCCCTATCGGCATTCGAAAGAATATCTGCGGATTCTCATCGCGCAAGTGAGATACTTGATCGTGTTCGTCGGCTGTCTAAGGGCGAAAAGCCGAAGGTGGGCAGTTTCGACTTCAATATGGCGATCCGCGAAATGGTTGATCTCGCATCCGCAGAACTTTATCGCAACGACGTCCATTTTGAACTCGACTTGGCCACGGAACTCCCACCCGCTTGGGCAGACCGGGTTCAGATACAGCAGGTCTTTGGCAACCTGATCCTCAATGGCGTGGAAGCCATGTCACAGATCGAGAATGGGGAGCGCTATGTCTTGATCACGTCCTCATTGGGTGAAAACGCCAGTTTGCGATTTGCAATAGCTGACACCGGACCGGGATTGACCAATACTGCCAGAGAACGACTTTTCGATGCGTTCTGGACAACGAAAGAAGGTGGCTTTGGACTCGGTCTGACCATCAGTCGCACTATCATAGAGGCCAATGGTGGTCGCATCTGGACCGATGCCCAAGGCGCTTTGGGAACCGGATCAAGTGGGGTGACCTTTGTTTTGGAAGTGCCAGCAGTCAGGGTGGGGGAGCATGACAGCAACACATGAAAATGCTTCAGTCGTCTATATTATTGACGACGACCTCTCTGTCCGGCAGGCTCTGGAAGATCTGTTCGCCTCCATCGACATGAAGGCGATCAGCTTTGCATCTGTGCGTGCGTTTCTCGACTTTGAACGTCAACCCGGCCCCTGTTGTCTCATACTGGACGTCCGGATGCCGGAGCAGACAGGCACGGATTTCTTCGCCCAGATGGCTGGGCTCGGTATTGTTATCCCGGTTATTTTCATCACAGGGCACGGCGATATTGCCATGGGCGTAAGGGCTATCAAGAATGGTGCGGTCGATTTTCTGCCGAAACCATTTCGGGATCACGACCTGTTGGATGCGGTGTACCGGGCGATTGACGCCGAGAAGAAGCGCTTGCAGGATGAAAAGGCCCGTTCGGATATCCATGACCGTTGGCTAAGTCTGACCACCGGCGAACGCGATGTGTTCGCGCTCGTTGTGGAAGGTCTCTTGAACAAGCAGATCGCGGCGAAACTCGATGTGAAGGAAATCACGGTGAAGGTGCGCCGTGCACATGTGATGCAGAAGATGCAGGCAGGGTCGCTGGCTGATCTGGTGCGGATGTCGGCAGTGATCGGGACCTGACTGTGTCTGTCGATGATAATCAATCTGCATCCGCCGCACACTTAAAAACACTCTGTTTGTTACTGTAACGAACTTCATTCTCAGCGTGTTTTCGATACCATTTCACCTGCATAACTGTGGGGAAATCGGTATGTCGGTATTCATTCGCATAAGTCGTGGCGTGTTAGTGTCGCTTGCGATGACGGGTGCGGCGGGAGCACAGGAGCATCAGGCGGTCAATGATGCCAATAATCCCCTGACGCCGAAGATTACGGTCAACTTCCATAATTACTATTCGCCAGAAATTTACGGACTGCCCGACCGTCGATCCAACCAGTTTCTCCTGCGCGGTCTGATACCTGCAGAAATAGCCGGTCTGCCGCAATTGTTACGTTACACGCTGCCCATCGCCACTGCGCCTGAGTTTCCCGACGGTTACGTAACGGGGCTGGGCGATCTGACGCTGATGGATATTTTCATCCTCCCCAAGCATGGCGACATCACATTCGGTGGCGGACCGATACTGGTCATACCAACTGCGACCGACGACGCACTTGGTAGCGGCAAATGGCAAATTGGCGTTTCAGGGGTAGTTGTTGCTCCGCAAAGCTGGGGCCTATTGGGCGGTTTGGTGACGTATCAAACGTCGTTCGCAGGTCACGGTGACAGAGACAATGTCAGTTTGGCGACGGTGGAGCCGATCATCAACTACAATTTGAAGGATGGATGGTATCTGCGCTCGACAGCAACATGGACTTTCAATCTCGAAGACAATGAAGGCTATATTCCGGTTGGTTTCGGTATTGGTAAGGTCTTTGAGCTGGATAAAGGCATCACTATGAATGCCTTTATCGAACCACAATACACAGTTTGGCATCAAGGTGACGGCCAACCGAAGTGGCAGATATTCGCGGGTGTCAATTTTCAGTTCCCGGTCAAGAAATAACACAGTGCAGCTGAAAAGCGGTCTTAACGGCTAATAGCCTGGAGATTGGTATGCTCACAATAGAGAGAACTGGTCATTCTTATAAAGCCAGTTAAGGCGTAGAGCGGCTTCGATACAAGGAGAATATCGATGTACAATCCGCCCGCGTTTCAAGTGAACGATCTCGCCAAGCTGCACGGCATGATGCGCGAATGCCGCACGGCCAATTTTGTGACGGCGACAGTCGATGGACCAATGGTGACGCTGCTGCCTATGTTCCTGGACGAGAACGAGGGGGAATATGGCACGCTATACGGTCATCTCGCGCGAGCCAATACGCAATGGAAAGCGCCGGTTCTGGGGCAGGGTCTTGCGGTTTTCACGGGGCCTGAGGCCTATATCACACCGTCGTGGTACGCGACCAAAGTGGAGCATGGAAAGGTAGTGCCAACCTGGAACTACACTGCCGTTCATGTGGCTGGTCCTGTGGAATTCTTCGAAGAGCCGGAACGACTGCTTGATGTCGTCAACCGGCTCACCGGTCTCCATGAGAAGGATCGGAGTCATCCATGGGCTGTCAGCGATGCGCCGGAAGCTTATATCATCGGCCAGTTGCGCGGCATTGTTGGCTTGCGCATGCCAATCCAAAGGATTGAAGGCAAGTGCAAGATGAGCCAGAACCGGTCAATGGCAGATCGCATCGGCGTTCGAGACGGGCTTGCAGAAAGTGTGAATCCTGAAGACAGGTTCGTTGCGTCAATGATTGTGGAGTAGCGCGCCGGACTGCAATGCAGGGCCAAGCCATCTCTAAGATGGACCTGACTAGAACCTGTTTGAGGCAAATTGCTGTTTCAGCCATTTGGCGGCGGGGCCATGCGGACGGTGCTTGTTCCAGACGAGTTCAAGCGCCACTGGATGCGCCCCACCATCAAACTGCAATTGCGGAATGACCAGTTCGTCCGCCAAAGGCGAACCCCGCAAGATATGTTCCGGGATATAAGCCCAGCCGATACCCTGTTTCAGAATCTGCAAAATGACCCAGTGGCTTTCCACCCACCAGACTTCTGCGGCAACTCTCAGCCTGTGTTTTTCATCCTCGTCGCTGCGCTTGCGAACCATGATCTGCCGATGAGTCCTCAGATCCTCCCAGCTTACGGATGTCCTGGCAAGCGGGTGGTTTCGCCCGCATACGAGCACGAGAGGCACCCAGCCGATTGTCTGGAACCCAAGTTCAGGTTGTATCTGGTCGAGACGCCACATGACGCCAAGGTCAACTTTACCGTCTTTCAAGAGCCCGGCGATCACAGAGGAATGAGGAAACTGGAGTTCGAGTTCAACGTGCGGAAAGTGCTGCGCAAAGGTGGCGAAAAGTGCAGCGACTGCTGGCTCGGGATAAAGTTCGTCGAGAGCGACCACTAGTCTGGATTCTACAAGCTCATCAAAGTTACGGGCGATGGAGATCAGATGTTCACGCCGATCCAGCATGAGACGCGCCTCCGGCAACAACCTTGTCCCTGCCTCGGTGAGTGCTGGACTGCGTGTCGCCCTGCTGAAAAGTTTGACATTGAGATCGTCTTCAAGAGACGAAATTAACACACTGACCGCTGATTGTGCTTTGCGCAAATGACGGGCTGCAGCCGAAAACGAGCCTTGTTCTGCGGCGGCGACAAATGCTTCCAGTTGGTCCAGATCGACATTCATCTATCTAAAATCCAGATAGTATCTAACTTTTCAAATCCATATTATTAGATAGAAAGGCCGCACCAATATCAAGGAATAAATCAAAGTGCGTAGCTTTATGGATCGTGTTCGCCACGCGGCGATGTTTGAAATTATTGGACTGGCAATCTTCATTCCGGCCTCGGCTATTCTTTTTAACAAGCCGGTGGAAGCGATGGGCGTGATCGGGATCATATCCGCGACAACTGCAACAATATGGAATTTTCTCTTCAATCTTGGATTTGACCGAGCCTTGTTGGGGCTCAGAGGAACAGTGCAGAAAGCCATGGCTCTGCGCGTTGTTCATGCCGTCCTGTTTGAAGCAGGACTTGTTGTGCTGCTGATACCGTTTATCGCCTGGTATCTGGGCATTTCGATTATCGCGGCGCTGATGATGGACGTGGTAATTGTGCTTTTCTACCTGGCCTATGCGTTTCTTTTCAATATCGCATATGACTGGTTGTTCCCAATCTCAGCTCAGACGCCTGTGAAAAGCGCGGCCTGAACATCTTCGGTGAGGCCATTTCAGCCTCACCGAAAAAATCAGCACATCAAACAGTCAGGGCTTGAGACCCATTATACGGGCAGTCTTTGACGAACCAGCGTTGTCCAATAAGAACATCCCCAGGCAATGACATCATCGTTGAAGTCATATTTTGGGTGATGCAGATTGGCGCTTGAACCATTGCCGATATTGATCATCGCGCCCGGAACTTCATTCAGCATGAACGCGAAATCCTCACCGCCCAGCGTTGCAGGCATGTCGCGCGTGACACGCTCGGAACCTGAGACCGCCTCGGCAGCGATGGCCGCGAGTTCGGTTTCCTGCTCGTGATTGACGGTCACGGGATAGTTGCGCTGATAATCGAGTGTCGCCTTGGCTTCAAATGCGTCGGCGATGCCTTGTACTGCACGGGCAAGCTTCTTCTCGATGTGATCGCGTACTTCCTCACGAAGCGTGCGAACCGTGCCGGTCATCCGGATTTTCTGCGGAATAACATTGAAAGCATCACCGCCCTGAATGGTCGTAATCGAAATTACGGCCGAGTCCAGCGGGTCGAGCGTGCGGGCAGTCAGTGTCTGAATAGCCTGAATGAGTGCCGCCGTTACCGGAATGGGATCGATGGTCTGGTGCGGCGAGGCCGCATGTCCACCAACGCCTTCAATGGTGATGTCGAGCACATCGACCGAGCCCATGATCGGGCCGGAATTGATGGTGAAATGTCCGACCTCGAGGTTCGGACGGTTGTGCATGCCATAGACCTCGTTGACGGGCCAGCGCTTGAAAAGGCCGTCGTCGATCATCGCCTTGGCGCCAGCGCCACCTTCTTCGGCAGGCTGGAAGATCACGATTACCGTGCCGTCAAAAGCCCGGCTTTGCGCCAGTTCACGGGCTGCGCCCAGAAGCATCGTCGTATGGCCATCATGCCCGCAGGCATGCATCTTGCCCGGCACTTTTGACGACCATTCTGCGCCGGTTTCTTCCAAAATTGGCAGGGCATCCATGTCGGCGCGCAAGGCAACAGTGCGACCGGAATTGTTGGTCTGGCCACGAATGACACCGACAACACCGGTGCGCCCGATTCCGGTTGCCACTTCATCAAGACCAGCTGCGCGAAGCGCTTCGGCAACCTTGTCCGCTGTCCGGTTTACATCGTAAAGCAGCTCTGGATTTTCATGCAGGTCGCGACGGAATGCGACGAGTTCATCCAGTTGGTTCGACGTCCAGTTTTCAACCGGCATATCAGGCTTCCTTCGTATTTTCTTCGGTGACGTCGAGGGTATAACGGAAATCGCAGTGGCTTGCGCCCTTCATGATGGTCTGCGTGCGCTCCAGCTTCATGGCAGGATTATAGCCAATGCAGAAATCGCCATCGCGATTGCAGGAAAGCAGGTGCCCGATATGGCCGAGACCCATCTCGCGATACATTTCCGAATAGCGGCAGCGCGTAACATTGAAATCGAAATGATTTTCGTCTCGCGAAATCACGTCGATTTCGAGTGCGTTTTCCTTTGTCCAGAGCGGCTGAATATCGGCAAAATCCTGAAGCGTCGGCGTGCGGCCCAGCTCATCGGCAAAGATCTTGCCCTGTTCTATTGCTGAACGGCTGACAGCTTCGCCCACCACGGCTTGCGCTTCTTCTTCGCCGGAACGTTCGCGCAGAACATCATAGATGTTCTTGATAACCATCGCCTCAATGCGGCGGCGTTCGAGAATTGGCAATTGATTCATGGATCTGACCTTTCACATGAACGTTGAATGAGCTGGCTTAGAGATTAGGCTCGGAAAGATCCTTGCGTCGAAGCCAGGCGAGATAGAAGGGCGCGATCTTCCGCGCGACTTTATGAAAGGGTAGCGGAGCTGGCTCCGAAACGGGCAAGGCGAGTTCCTGCACCGGCTCTCCGTCAAGCGCGCGTGCGAATTCGCGACCAAGCGATGTGCCGAGTGCGACCCCGCGCCCGTTACAGCCGATCCATGCCCAGCCATTGGCGCCAAGCTGATGAACGCGCGGAAAGCGATCCCATGTCATGCCGATATAGCCGCTCCACACATGGGTGATTTCTGGTTCGCCCAATGCCGGGAAAGATTCAGCCATATTACGCGCGGTCTTGTGTTTCACGCGTTCGGCGATGTTGAAATTCCCCATCACCACGCCGCCGGTGATCAGCCGGTTGCGTGCGTCATAGCGGAAGAAACGCAGATCGCCGCGTGTATCGGATACGGCTTGTCGTCCAGGCAGAATTGTTGCACGCAGATTGTCGCTCACGGGCGCGGTCGCCATCTGCCATGAGAGTACCGGTACGATCGTGCGGGCAAGACGAGGGGCAAGCCTTTCGCGCAGCTCGCCGGTATAGGCATTTGTAGCGAGCAAAAAACCCTTGGCGCGTACGGTAGCGTTGTCGGTGCGTACTTCCCAGTGATCACCGATCCGTCGATAGGAGGTGACAGGGCTTTGCTCGTGTATGATTGCGCCATGACGTTCCGCCGCGGCGGCAAGGCCGCGCGCGAAGGCCAGCGGATTAATATGGCCGCCGGTCGGGTTGAACATGCCGCCATACCAGAAATCAGTGCCGAGCAGTTGCGATGTCGCCGCCCGGTCAAGAAACTCTGCTGGAAAGCCGAACCGTTTCCATGCGTCCACGCGCGATTGTGAAAGCTTCACGCGGCCCGGTGAATGGGCAGGCTGAAACCAGCCGGTCTGTTCGGCTTCAGCTTCGATATTTTCGTCGCGCACGATGGAAAACAGAATATCCGCGCTGTTGCCGATCAGTTTGGCGAAACGTTCGCCCGAAGCACCGTAGCGCTTGGCGATGGCATCTGGTTCGGCGGATGTCATCGTCGGGATGACCTGACCGTTATTGCGCCCCGATGCGCCCCAGCCGACAGCATTGCCCTCCAGCAGGATGACACGCTTGCCGCGTTTTGCCAGATGCAGTGCGGCCGACAGACCCGTGAAACCGCCGCCGACAATCACGACATCGGCTTCTGCGTCACTGTTCAGCGGCTTGGCCGGTGTGCGGGGAGGCGCAGTGGCCGCCCAGATGGAGGGTGGGAATTCTACTTTTTGCATGGCTTCACGCATTCTCAAAACGAGGTGGCGTCCAGTTCTTGCCGGGGATGGAGGCAAGCAGGCGCTGTGTGTATTCGTGGCGAGGATTGGCGAAAACTTCTGCCGTTGGGCCGGTTTCGGCGATTTCGCCCTTGGACATGACGATGATGCGGTCGCAAAGCTGAGCGGCAACGCGCAGATCATGCGTGACGAAGAGCAGCGACAGGTTCAGCCTTTCGCGCAGATCGGCCAGAAGCCGCAGAACCTGCGCCTGCACCGAAACATCGAGCGCGGAGACCGGTTCGTCCGCGACGATGATCCGTGGTTCAAGCGCCAGGGCGCGTGCAATGCCGATACGCTGGCGCTGCCCGCCTGAAAACTCGTGGGGGAAACGATCAGCGGCAGCGGGCGAAAGCTCAACCAGTTCCAGCAATTCCAGTGCTTTCGCGTGGGCCTGTGCTTTTGGCACGCCATGGACGATAGGACCTTGCGCAATCAGGTCCACGACGCGTCGGCGCGGATTGAGCGAGGCCATCGGGTCCTGAAAGACCATCTGGATATCCTTGCGCATGGCGCGCACTTCACGCGGGCTTGCGCCCAGAAAATCCTTGCCGTTGATGTCGACCATGCCGCTATCTGCTTCCAGCAGACGCGTGACGATGCGCGAAACTGTTGTCTTGCCCGAACCGCTTTCGCCCACGACACCGAGTGTTTCTCCCTGCCGTAGCTCGAACGAAAGATCCTTGACGGCCGGTACGGCGCTGCGTTTGCCGCTAAGCAATCCGCCACGCGCCTTGAAGGTTTTGCGTAAAGCGCTCGCCTTGAGAATGATCGGTTGGGCTTCAACTGACGGCTTCGGTTCGGGCGGGGTGAGTGCGGGAACCGATGCGATCAGCGCCTTCGTGTAAGCGTGCTGGGGATGGTTCAGCACTTCATTTGCCGGGCCTTGCTCCACCAGTTCGCCAAGTCGCAACACGGCGACGCGGTCGGCGATTTCCGCCACGACGCCGAAATCATGCGTGATGAAGAGAATGCCCGTGTCATGCTCGCGTTGCAGATCGCGGATCAGTTTCAGGATTTGCGCCTGCGTCGTGACATCAAGCGCTGTGGTCGGCTCATCGGCAATGATGAGGCGCGGCTTCAGGATCAGTGCCATGGCGATCATCACACGCTGGCGCTGTCCGCCGGAAATCTGGTGCGGATAGGCGTTATAAGCGGATTCCGGGTCCGGTATCTTCACCTCTGCCAGCATATCGAGCACGGCAGCGCGGCGTTCCTTGCGGCCAAGTTTGGTGTGCAGGCGCAACACTTCGTCGATCTGCCAGCCAACCGTCTTCTGCGGGTTGAGCGCGGTCATCGGCTCCTGAAAGATCATACCGATGCGGTTGCCGCGCAGCTTTTTCATGTCGGCTTCGCTAAGCGAATAAAGATCGGTGCCTTCAAGCTTGATCGAGCCGTGCGTTACACGCACATGCGGTTCCGGCAGAAGGCGCATGATCGCACCTGCCGAAAGCGATTTGCCGGAGCCGCTTTCACCAACGAGGCAGACGATTTCACCGGGATTGATGGTCAGTGTCAGATCCTGCAAGGCAAAAGGACGGTCGCCGCCCTTCGGCAGCGCGATTTGCAGGTTGCTGATTTCAAGAACGGGTGCGGCGGTCATTATTTTTTCTGCCTTGGATTAAGCGCGTCGTTCAGGCCTTCGCCGAGCAAGCTGAAGGAAAGAACGGTGAGCAGAATGGCAATGCCCGGAATGACTGAGCAGAACCAGTCGGTGCGCAGCACGGCGCGGCCCTGACCGATCATGTTGCCCCAGCTTGCATAGTTGGGATCGCCGAGACCGAGAAATGCAAGCGCGCTTTCCATCAGGATGGACGTGGCCATAACAACGGAGGCGAACACGATCACCGGCGGCAAAGCGTTTGGCAGGATTTCGCGGAAGATGATCGACATGTTGCCGACGCCCAGATTGCGCGCCGCGTCGATGAATTCACGCTTGCGCAGCGCCAGAAATTCGGCACGTACCATACGGGCAGGCGCTGTCCATGACACGATGCCGATACAGATTATGATGTTCTCGATGGAAGAGCCGAAAATGGCAACCAGCGTCAAAAGCAGAACGAAGCTGGGTACGGTCTGAAACGCTTCGGTGATGCGCATCAGAACATCGTCCACCCAGCCGCCATAATAACCGGCGAGTGCGCCAATGACGATGCCGATGATGATCGAGATCAGGGTTGCGACGACGCCGATCAGCAACGAGATGCGTGCACCATGGAAAATGCCGGCCATGATATCGCGGCCAAGCTGGTCGGTGCCGAGAGGCGTTGCGCCATTGATGAATGGCCAGACAAGCGGATCCCCAGCGCGGCGCAGCGGGTCGCCGGGAACAATGAGATCGGCAAGAAGCGCAATTAGGACCACGGCGATGAAAAGGACGAGGCCCAGCACGGCAGCACGGTTGCGACTAAAGCGCTGCCACAGAATTTTCGTGCGGGAAACCTGAGGGCGGGTGAGGGAGAGGTCCTGGGATGTCATGACAGTTCGATCCTGGAATCAAGCCGCGCATAGATGAGATCGGTTATGAAGTTCACGATAACCACCAGCACCGAGCACAGGAAGATGATACCCATCAGTGTGTTGAGGTCGCGCTTGATCACCGAGGTATAGGCAAGCTGGCCAAGGCCGGGCAGCGAGAAGATTGTTTCGATCACAACCGAGCCGCCAAGCACGGTGGAAAACTGGAGGCCCAGCAGCGTCACGACGGGCAGGAAAGCGTTGCGCATGATGTGATGAAACATCAGCCTTGCGCCGCTGGCGCCCTTGGCGCGGGCGGTACGAACATAATCGAGGTCGGCTACTTCCAGCACGCTTGTGCGCATCAGGCGCATGTAGAAAGCGAGATAGATCAGCGAAAGCGCCGTTGTCGGCATGACGAGGTGAACCGCAATATCCCAGACGTTCTTCCAGCCGGTATAAAACCCTCCAAGCGTCTTGTAACCGCCAACGGGCAGCCAGCCCAGCTTGACGGAAAAGATGAACATCAGGATGAGGCTGAGGAAGAAACTCGGCATGGCGTAGAAGACAAGGCCAAGTGTTGAAATGACATTGTCGGTCAGCGAATAGGCCTTGCGCGCCGCAAAAGCGCCGAGCGCGATCCCGAAAATGAAGGCGACCGACAGGGAAGAGAGCATGAGCAGGAGCGTTGGCACGAGACGTGCTTTCAGCACGTCGAGTACAGGCAGTTCATAGACATAGGACCAGCCGAAGTCGAACCGCGCCAGCTTGGTCATGTAAATCCACAGCTGCACCCAGACAGGCTGGTCGAGGCCATATTCGGTGCGCAGATTGGCAACAAATTGCGGATCAGCGCCGCCCATGTCGCCAACAAGCGCGTCAACCGTGTCACCGGGCGCAAGCTTGATGAGCAGAAATGCCCCGATCATGATGAGGAGAATGACGGGGATTGCCTGCAAGATACGGCGCAGCGCAAAAGTCAGAATTGGGGGCAGGGACATTGCGGATTATCCTGCAAGATATTCATAGTCAGCATTCATAAAACTGGGGAACCGCTGCCGGTTTCCGGCAGCGGTTGTCTATAGCTTATTGGTCGATCCAGAGGTCGTACCAGCTTGAAGAATCCCACCGCGGTGTATTGTGGTGGTTCTTGAGAACCTTGTTGGTCACACCGACGAACGGATGTTCGATGGCGAAGATGACCGGCAGGTCCTTCATCTCAAGCTGCTGGATCTGATGGTAGAGATCGGCGCGCTTGGCCGGATCGAGCTCGCTTGCGGCCTTGTCGATCAGGCTGTCCATTTCGTCAGACTTGTAGTCGAACTGGTTGGACCATGCCGTGCCGACCGGAGCGCCGGAACGCAGCCAGACAGTGGTCGAGACTGCCGGGTCAGAACGGAACTGGTGCCAGCCGCTTGCCGTGTCGAAGTCGTGATCGCGATAGACACCGTTCAGGAAACCCGGCGCATCATTGGTCAGGATTTCGACGTCAATGCCGACTTCCTTCATGGCCTGCGCATAATATTCAGCCCAAAGCTGCGTATATTCGCCCCATGGCGCCGGACGATGGCGCAGCTTGAAGCGGATGCCATCGGGACCTGCCGGGTAGCCGGCTTCGTCGAGCAGCTTCTTGGCTTTTTCCACGTCATACGGATAGGTCTGGACCTGATCGGTATAATTTGCGCCACCCGTGCTCGGGATCGGACCACGGCCCGGCTTTGCGTAGCCGCGCATGATCGTCTTGATCGCAAAATCAATATCGAGCGCGTGATAGATCGCCTGACGAACCTTCAGATTGGCAAGGATCGGATTGCGCAGGTTGAACTCGATGGTCGAGTGGGCGACGTTGTTTTCGAAGCCCTTGGTGCCGGTGTCGAAACGGCCATCCTTCTGGAGGCGCTCGGTATCCGACATGGAAATGCCGTTGAAGGCGGTTTCCATCATCTCACCGGCTTCAAGTGCTGCGGCAGCTGCTGCCTTGTCCGGCATGAAACGCCAGATGATGCGGTCGAGGTAAGGATATTCCTTGCCACGCCAGTAATCGTCATTGCGTTCGGCAATGATGTGCTGGCCGCGCTCATATTCGACGAACTTGAACGGACCTGTGCCGACCGGCGCGGAATTGTACTTGTTCTTCAGAATATCGGTGCCTTCATAAAGATGCTTCGGCACCGGATGACCGAGATCCGGCATAGCTGCGACCAGCAATTCCAGCGGCATCGGCTTGGAATAGCGGAACACGGCGGTGTGCGGGTCGGTGCAGTCGACAGCTTCAAGATTGGCCTGAAGCGTCGTCGAATAGTTAAGCAGCTTCTTCCAGAGGTTCATCGCGCTGAACGAAACGTCATCGCAGGTGAACGGCTGGCCGTCGTGCCAGCGCACATTCTCGCGCAGCTTGAAGGTGATGGCCTTGCCGTCTTCTGACGAAGACCAGCTCGTTGCCAAAACCGGCACATAGCCCTCATAGGTGCGGTCGATCAGCGGCTCCATGATGCGGCCGGTGATCTGATAAACGCCGGTGGAGGCGCGAAGCGCAGGGTTGAGGACGCCCTGCTCGGTGTTCATATGGACAATGACTGTGCCGCCGCGCTTTACTTCTTCGGCGTGGGACGACGCTGTCGCAAGCGAAAAGGCCGCGAGAAACAGGCCAAGGCCAGCTTTTCTGATATGCATTCTTTGTTCCCCTGAAGGACGTTGAGGAGGGCTTTCAGGCCTCTTTTCCCGCACGTCCCGATATTGTTCAACCCCCTGAAAACGCTCTTTAAAGCAGTCTTCAAGGGCCTTTTTCTTATGCAAGCACGGTTATGCTAGAATCCGCTATGATTTTGTCAAGATAAACTAATTTGAACGATAAAATTAGTATAATTTCTCGACAACCATGCGTTAATAAATGTCGATTTTCTATATTGGAGTTTGTTGATGAGCCAGATTTCTCCCGAACAGAGCGAAAATGCGGGCAAAGCTAAGCCAGGTGCAGTCTGGATCACCGGTGCCGGGTCGGGCATCGGCGCTGCCATGGCGCGACGGTTTGCGAGCCACGGCTGGCCCGTGGCTCTGACGGGCCGGAAAGCCGACGCGTTGGCATCTGTCGCGGATGAAATAGCATCAGCTGGCGGCGAGGCCCGAACATTCCCGGCTGATGTGCTTGACCGCAAGGCGATGACGGATACGGCCCATGCCATCGTCAATTGGGCTGGGCGTCTCGATATACTCTGCAACAATGCCGGTCTTAATATTCCGCGTCGCAGCTGGGCGGATATCGATTTCGATTCATGGGAAGATGTTATCGACATCAATATCAAGGGGGCGATCAATGTGATTGCTGCCGCACTGACCCCGATGCGCAAGCAGGGTGCTGGCCTGATGATCCATACATCTTCGTGGGCGGGACGTTTTTCATCACCGGCTGGCGGCGTGCCCTATGGCGCATCCAAGCATGCGCTCAATGATTTGAGCGCCAGCCTGAACGCGCAGGAGGGGCAAAACGGTATTCGCTCCACGGTTCTTTGCCCGGGCGAGGTGGCTACACCGCTTCTGGCACGTCGCCCGGGTTTCGACCCCGCGCGCATGGATGACGTCATCCAGCCTGAAGACATGGCCGAAACCGCCCTCTATGTTGCCAATATGAATCCGCGCGTCACCATCCATGAGATTGTATTGGCGCCGACAAAGAAATAAGCCTCAACTCCAAGCATCTGTTTTTATGAAAAAAGGAAACTCCACATGTCTCATCCGGTAAAAGGCGTCGATCACGTTTTTCTGCTGGTTAACGATCTGGAGAAAAGTGCCGAGCAATATCGCCGCTTTGGTTTCACGCTGAGCCCACGCGGGCTGCACAGCAAGGAGAAAGGCACCGGCAACTACACGATCATGTTCCCGGATGATTATTTCGAGCTTCTGGGGATTGTTGCCGAAACGCCGGGTAATCTGCACCAGCGAGAGAAACTGGCTGCGCAAGGGGAAGGGCTTCATGCTATTGCCTGCCGGATCGACAGCGCATGCGAGGCAAAGGCGGAGCTTGCAGCGCTCGGCATAACGACGGGCGAAGTCGGTGCTTTCCAGCGCCCTGTGCAATTGCCGAGCGGTGGTGAAGGCGTTGCAGCGTTCGAAACTGTATCCTTCGCAAATAGCGAAGTTCCGCAGGGCATGGTGTTCATGTGCCAGCACAAGACGCGTGAGACGGTCTGGCTGCCGGAACTGATCGAACACGAAAATGGAGCGATTGGACTATCTGCCATCGTAGCCATTTCGAATGAACCCGCACAGGCTGCAAAAGGATTTGCTCGTCTTTACAAGGCCGGGGAAGCGGTGGAGCACGACGGTGGCTGGAAAGTTCTGACCGGTCCAAACTCGGCCGATCTACTGGTCGTCGACCGTGAGCGGGCCGCATCGCTTTATCCGGAAGTCGATCTGAGCAAGACGCCTGCCAGCGCCTTTGCAGTGCTACGCATTCGGGTCCGTTCGTTGGATAAAGCGCGCGATGCGCTGTCCGCACATGGCGTTTCGTTTGTGCAAACGTCCGCAGGTGTGGCTGTGCAACCTCAAAGCACCAGCGGTACATTGCTGGAGTTTTCAGAACACTAGTACCTACTGGCCGCTGAATAGAGAAGAGGCGCGGTTTGAAAGCCGCGCCTTTATCGGGTTCTCAGGCCACTGTTCAAGCGAGGTTGCCTGAACGGAACGTTCTGCATGCATCCACCTACACTGTGGTGTGATCAACGCGCCCGCAATGTTAAACGGTTGCCGGAGATACCACCCATATAACCTCGCAGGTATTGTCGCCCACCGTCCAGAATCGCACCATAGATCGGGCCGGAAAGGCGAAACTGTCGCCTGTATTGATGATGAACTGCCGTGCGTCGAGTTCAAGGCCAAGCGTTCCTTGCAGAACCAATCCGCATTTGCCGCCATCCGTGTTGGAATAGGGTTCGCCCGAATCTGCGCCGGGTTCCATCAGAAAGCGAAGCATCTGAATTTGCGGTTGGGTGTCAGGCGTCAGCAATTCCTTGATCAGCGCGCCGTCATTATAGGTCAGGGAGCGCCTGCAATTGCGCTGCACTATAAATTCGTTGGCCTGATTTTCCGGGTCCGTGTCGCGGTGGAAGAGCCAGTTGACGGGCATATCCATAGCGGAACAAATGGCCCGGAGCGTCTTGATTGACGGGGCTGCCAGCCCACGTTCCACCTGGCTCAACATACCGACGGATATTCCTGCCGGTTCCGCGACCTGCTTAAGCGACATGCCGCGCATTTGACGGCGCAGGCGCAACGTCTCACCAACCTGAACAGCATCGCTTTGCGGATCAAGGACATTCAGTTCCGTCGACATTCGCCACCCTCGCTTAGACTCAACTTGAACGATTATAAATAATGATCAACAATTTAATAGCATTAAAAATATTTGACAAAAATTTTAATGCAGTCATAATTTTAGCACAACACGTACAGATCGCAAACAAGAACAGGCCTATCAGTGCCGATCAAACGTGGGGAATAATATCTCGGGATTTTGGGAGGAATCATCATGAGAGCTATGAAAATTGCAGCAATCTGCGCTGTTATGACGTCCGTTTCCGCTGTTGCGATGGCCAGAGATTTTACCGTTGCGGGTTGGGGCGGCAATTATCAGGACGCCCAGCGCGAAGCCTATTTCAAGCCCATCGCAGAAAAACTAGGTGTCAACATTGTCGAAACGACGTATCTGGGCGGTTTGGCCGAAATCAAGGCCATGGTCGATACCGGCAATGTCACGTGGGATTTTCTCATCATGGGCGGTTCGGAGCTTCAGCTCGCTTGCGATGAGGGCCTGCTGGAACAGCTCGACTGGAAGGCGATTGGCGAGGATAATCTGTTGCCGGGCGCAGCGACCCCATGCGGTGTCGGCAATGTGGTGATTGGCAATGGTTATGCCTATAACTCCAAAACCTTTCCGCAGCCCCCACAGGACTGGAAAGACTTTTTCGACCGTGAAAAATTTCCTGGCAAGCGCGGCATTCGTAATAGTCCGAGCATGAACCTCGAATATGCACTCATGGCCGATGGTGTGGCGCCAGATAAAGTCTATGAAGTGTTGGCGACGCCTGAAGGCGTGGACAGGGCCTTTGCCCAATTCGACAAGATCAAGGATCTGCTGCAATTCTGGGAATCCGGTGCCCAGCCTATCGAATGGCTCGCCTCCAACAATGTCGCCATGTCGACCGGCTATAATGGTCGCGCAGTTATGGCCAAGCGTGAAGGCAAGCCTATCGAGTTTGTCTGGAAAAACCATCTTGTAAACATGGATGGTTGGGCAATGGTCAAAGGTTCGCCTTACAAGGACAAGATCAATGATCTGTTCAAGATCGTCAACGATCCGCAGAATCAGGCCAAATTTTCGTCACTGATGCCCTATGGCCCATCCAACACCAAGGCAGCGGAATCCCTGACGCCTGAAATGCTGAAAGAACTGCCTGCCGCAGACAATATCAAGGATGCAGCCTTCTATTCAGACTCTTTCTGGGTGGAACATCTGGACGACTTGACCGAGCGCTGGAACCGTTGGGCAACCCAGTAAAGTCTCGTCTATCGATAATTCCATGTTGAGTTCCTCCGGCGGTTGGTCCGCCGGAGCAAAAGTCCCAAAAAGGTTAGCAGAATGATTGCAGCGTCCCGCAAGCCGGGCGGCAGCGGACTGGCAGCACTTGTCTGCCTGGCCGTGCCGCTAGTCATATACGTGTTTCTCTATCTCGTGCCGATAGGCTCGGTTATTTCGCTCAGTCTCGACAATCGGGAACTATCGGGCAGCTTGGTGAATTTCAGGGGTGCTGACAGTCTGGACCGAAATGCACAGGCGGCCGCTCTTGTTGCGGATATGCGGGCCATGGATGGCGGTCAGCAGGCGGCGGTTGCTCGTGAGCTCAATCAGGAATTAAGCGGCTTTCGAACACTCTTCCTCAAGACGGCCCGCGCCGCCGATACGATTGAGCCTGATCTCGGTGGACTGACAGGCTTTGATCCGCGCTGGAACGAACAAAAATACTGGACGGTTATCGCACAGAATTCCGACCGGATCAGCTTCCGCCACTTCGAACGGGCCACGGGTTTCAAGGTGAACGAGGAAGGCAAGCTTACGACTGGCGGCGACGACATATATCTTCAGATCATGTGGCGCACGCTGGCCATCGCGATCCAGGTCACTCTCGTCACCTTGCTGATCAGCTATCCTCTTGCCTACGCCGCCTTGCATGCTCCGCGCAAAATGGCAGCTTTCATTCTGGTTGCCGTGCTGATGAGTTTCTGGACCTCCATCCTCGTGCGTACGACCGCATGGGTGATCCTGCTTCAGACTTCTGGTGTCTTGAATACATTTCTGCTCTGGACTGGCTTGATAAATGAACCGCTGCAATTGATCTTCAATCGCTTCGGCGTCATCGTTGCAATGACACATGTACTGCTGCCATTTGCCATTATTCCTATGATGAATGTGATGCGGACGATCCCGCAGTCGCAGGTTGATGCATCTCGCAGTCTCGGCGCAGGTCCGGTGGAATCTTTCCTGCGTGTCTATTTCCCGCAGAGCTTGCGCGGCGTTGGTGTTGCAGCAGGAACGGTGTTCATTCTGGCCCTTGGTTTCTACATCACACCCGCACTTACGGGCGGTCCGAAAGACCAGATGCTATCTTTCTATATTGCTGACTTCGTCAAGCGCGCGCTCAACTGGGGGATGGCCTCGGCTCTCTCAGTGCTGCTTCTGTCTATCGTTGTGATGCTGGTTTCTCTTTTCGGCGCGCTTCGCTGGCTTGCAAATCGCAGAGGAGGGGTTGCCTGATGTCCCGTATCATCTTCTGGGCTTCGACCCTGTTTGCGCTAGCATTTCTGATTGTTCCACTGGTGCTCATCATGCCATTGGCTTTCAATGAGAGTTCTTTCCTGACGTATCCGATGGAAGGCTTCTCGCTGAAATGGTTCCACGAGGTTTTTGCGCAAGAGCAATGGGTCCGCTCATTCTTCAACAGTTTGAAAGTTGCAATCGGTACGACAGTGGTTGCGCTTTTGGTGGGCGGTCTGGCCGCGACGGGCGTCATGCTCCTTAACCGCTGGCTGCAAACTATTCTAACCGCACTGTTTGTATCGCCGATGGTTGTTCCCAGTATCGTCATTGGTGTGGCTTTTGCCTATTCATTCGGTCGTATGGGACTATCCGGCAGCTATATGGGGCTAGTGCTCGCCCACTCCATTCTCGCCGCGCCTCTGGTCTTCCTTTCGGTGATGACATCTTTGCGTGGGCTCGACCCGGACCTTGATCGCGCCGCTGCTTCACTGGGAGCATCGCGTCGTCACCGCTTCTTGACCGTTACCCTGCCGCTTGCCGCGCCCGGCTTTATGGCTGGCGCACTCTTCGCCTTCACGACGTCGTTTGATGAAGTGGTGGCGGCGCTTTTCCTTGCCTCGCCGGAATCGACAACCCTGCCAGTCATGCTGTTTTCAGGATTACGGGATCGCTTGCAGCCAACGCTGGTCGTTGTGGCGCTGCTGCTATCGCTCATCAGCTTCGCATTGCTGTCCTTGATGCACTGGTTACAGCAACTCGGCAAACCGGCAAAACTCTGAAATTCCGATAAAGCGGAGCACTACCATGGCGTTTATCGATATTCGCGACATCAACAAATTCTACGGAACCATGCAGGCCCTGCACAATGTATCATTGAGCATCACCAAGGGCAGTTTCGTGACCTTGCTCGGGCCGTCCGGCTCAGGGAAAACCACATTACTGAAAATTCTGGCCGGGTTCGAAGATGTGTCGAGCGGCGATATCCGGCTGGAAGGTCGAGACATCACTGCCCTCAAGCCGGAAAAGCGAAATTTTGGCCTCGTTTTTCAAGGCTATGCGTTGTTTCCGCATATGAGTGTCTTTGACAATATTGCCTATCCGCTCAAAGTTCGCCGCAAGAACCGCGATCAGATTTCCAGTCAGGTTAACGCCATGCTTGAACTGGTCCAGCTAAATAAGTTTGCACGGCGGAAACCACACGAACTGTCAGGCGGGCAGCAGCAGCGTGTGGCGCTTGCGCGGGCATTGGTGTTCGAACCTGATCTCCTGTTGCTCGACGAACCCATGTCGGCGCTCGACAAAAAGCTGCGCATCGACTTGCAGGATCAATTGCGAGACATCCATCATCGGCTTGGGACCACCTTCATCAATGTGACCCATGATCAGGAAGAGGCCATGCATATGTCCGATGGCATTGCGGTCATGAACCATGGGCGGATCGAACAATATGACAGCGGTCATCACCTCTATCGCAAGCCGGGTTCGCGTTTCGTGGCCGACTTCATCGGAAAGTCGAACATATTTGAAGGCGCACTTACCCACACGGCATCGGGGCCGCAATTCGCCGCTGCTGAATTCAAGCTCGTGGGCGTAGATCTCAACGCAGGTGCTGACCGCATCGGAAAGGCGGAACTGGTGGTGCGTCCGGAAGATATTCGGCTCGGCGCATCATCCGGGAATGCAAACGCAGTTGGCGACATCATGCTTTCCGGCGTGGTGGCCACGTCAACCTATTCTGGTGATCGGGTGCTTTACACGGTCTCACTGCCGAACGGTCGCACAATTACAACTTATGGCAGCGCGCGCGACGGGGCGCTCTTGACAGATGCTCCCGTACAGATCGCTTTCGATGCAAAAGACTGCATTTTGCTCAATTAAATGGGGAATGAATTCGTGGATAAACTCAAATCGGCAGCAACCGGGAATCTAGGGTCCGGTGAGGCTAGCTATCCCAATCCCGCTCTTGTGCTTGAAGGTGCTCCGGAGTTTCGGTCCTGGCCTTTGCTCGACGGACAGATAGCCAGTGGGGTCTGGTCGGCAACGACGGGCCATCATCGTGTGGTGCGCGACACAAGCACACTTGAAACCTTCTATATTCTCGAAGGCCAGATCACGTTGTTCCAGGATGGTATTGAGCAACCCAAACATTTTGGCCCGGGCGATCTTGTTGTGCTTGAACCGGGATTTACTGGCAGCTGGAAGACCACCAGTACAGTCAAGAAAATCTATTTCACAACAACCAGTGACGGATCAGCTTTGGACAGCCGCGTTTGAGCGGCTTGTGCTGTCTGAATGAATGTCAGGTTATGACGGAGGGGATACTATGAAGACGACGCCTTTCTGGTGGGAAGCGGCCGACCCGCAACATGGCGAGCGAGTGTTCGACAAGACGTCGTGCAGCGTGTTGATCATCGGCTCTGGCTATACGGGCCTTTCGGCGGCCATTACTTTGGCGGAAGCCGGGCAGACCGACATCATGGTTGTGGATGCCATGCGCATAGGTGAAGGGGCCAGTTCGCGTAATGGTGGGCAGATTGGCAATGCGCCGAAGTTCACGCTTGCTCAGGCAACTGCGCGTTTTGGGGGAAAGCGCGCGCGGGAAATCATGGATGATTATGGTTCATCCATGAATTTCATGGTCAAGCGCGCGCAGTCTCTGCAGGACCCGATTGATCTGAACCTTGCCGGAAGTGTTGCTGCTGCCCATTCACGCAAGGATCTGGCCAAACTGCGCGCATTTCGTGATGGTCTTGCCCCACAGGACCGGGAGAAATACGAAATCCTTGATGAGACACAGATCCATAGCGTGCTCAAGACGGATATTTACCGCGGCGCGATGGTTCGTCACGATCAGGGAACCATCCATCCGGCGAAATATGTGCGCGCTTTGGCCAACCGTGCCCGGGCGTTGGGTGTGCGTATTTTCACCGGCTGGCGGTATAAGGGTGCCCGCAAAAGCGCCGAGGGGCATGTGGCGTTCTTGGAAAACGTCCAGAACAAGACCTCTGTCGAAATCCGTGCGGAAAAGATCTTGTTGGGTTTGAACGGCTATGTGGGGCCGGAAGTGAAGTGGCTTCGTCAGCGAACCATTCCAGTGCAAAGCTATATGATCGCTACGGAGGAAATGTCCTTCGACTTGTTGGAGCGGTTGATTCCCAACAACCGGGCGGTGGGCGATACCAAACATATTCTCTATTACTTCCGTCGCTCTCCAGACGGCAAGCGTATCCTTTTCGGAGGTCGAGCGCGGTTTCGCAATTCCACGGAAGAACAGGGTGCCGCCGGATTGCGCGCGTTCATGGAACATACTTTTCCCGAAACACGCGGCATAAAATTGAGCCATGGCTGGCTTGGCAATGTCTGCTTTGCCTATGACTTCTGCTCGCATGGCGGACGAATGGAAGACGGTATCTATTATCTGTCCTGCTGTAATGGCGGTGGTATTTCCAATCAGACCTATCTTGGTCACCGAATGGCTGAATATATGCTGGGCGTTCCAAATTCTGACCGCGGCACGATCGGGAGCCATTTCCCGCGTCTCTATTTCTACAACGGCAATCCCTGGTTCCTGCCCATGGTGGGAACGTGGTATCGCTTTCAGGACAGGGCAGCACGCTGGTTCGAGTGATGAGCGGCAATCTTCTTTGCCGGGCAAAATGAGAGCAAGTGGCGGGCAGGGTGTTTTCGAGGGCCTGATATCAACAGCCTATCGAAAACCTCCGCGAGGGGTAGGTAACATCATGTCGTCGGATGCGGTGATCACGCATCGGAGCAATACGAACGGATCCGGCATTCTTATGATGGTGCTGGCGATGACGCTTGTTCCGATGATTGATGTGCAAGCGAAGTATCTGGTGACCAGCCAGATACCAGCCATGCAGGTCGTCTTCCTGCGCATGCTGCTCGGCACATTGTTTCTGATGCCTCTTATGATTGTAAGCCGTCAGCCCGTTCTTCCACCACAGCAGGGCTGGCGCAATGCTTTCGCATTGGGCTTCTTCAGCATTCTGGCAGGCGTCTGCTTCTTCAGTTCCCTGAAGTTTCTGTCAATCGCGGATGCGGTGGCGATCAGCTTTGTTCAGCCATTGTTTGTGACCTTGTTTTCAGGCCTGTTTCTAAAGGAAAGGGTGCGCCTCGCCCGATGGGTCGCGCTTCTTATTGGTTTTGCCGCCACTTTGATCATCATTCGGCCCACGCACCACGCACTGGAAATGGGTAGCCTGCTTGCTCTGGCCTCAGGCGCGGCGATGGCCGGATATGTCATTGCGATAAAAAAGGGCTCAAGCGGCGTGCGACGTGTGCCGCCGATTGCTTTGACCTTCCAGACACATTTCTCGGCGCTCATCGTGGCAGCACCTTTGATGTTCATCTTCTGGCAGGGGCTTGACCTGTTTCAATGGACGATGGCGGTCGGCATGACGCTTGTCGGCCTTGCTGGCCAGTATCTGATCATTAGAGCCTATCATTATGGCGAGGCGTCATTGGTTGCGCCTTTTGCTTATATTGAAATAATTACCTCGACATTCTTCAGCTGGCTATTCTTTGCCCAAGTACCAGACAATATTACATTTTTAGGCGTCGTGATCTTGATCAGCAGTTCGCTATACGTTGCGTGGCGGCGCTAGTTCGGAATGGTCGTGCTTTAAAAATGGGCGTCTGCGCGTTTTTTGCAAAACTAATGCTTAATACTTATTCAAATTGGTCAAATTTTATTCTAGAGAGTGATCATTATGAGATTACATACCGACTCTGGAGATGAAATTTTGGTCAACGTCCATGAAAAGCTCGAGCCTATTCTCGAAGATGTCCTCCACCGCAACGCCGGTGAAATCGAATTTCATCAGGCTGTTCGAGAGGTGCTGGAAAGCGTTGGGCGCGTCATCGCGAAACGACCATATTATGCCGACAATGCCTTGATTGAACGTATCTGTGAGCCAGAACGTCAGATCATTTTCCGCGTACCGTGGGTCGATGATCAGGGGCGTGTACAGATTAATCGTGGCTTCCGTGTACAGTTCAATTCGGCGCTCGGACCCTACAAGGGCGGCATTCGCTTTCATCCGTCAGTCAATGTCGGGATCATCAAGTTCCTCGGTTTCGAGCAGACTTTTAAAAATGCACTGACCGGCATGCCGATCGGCGGCGGCAAGGGCGGTTCGGATTTTAATCCGCGCGGTCGTTCCGATGCTGAAATCATGCGTTTTTGCCAGTCCTTCATGACCGAGCTTCACCGCCATATCGGTGAATATGTCGACGTGCCTGCAGGCGATATCGGCGTCGGTGGACGCGAGATCGGCTATATGTTCGGCCAGTACAAGCGTCTGACCAATCGCTACGAAGCAGGTGTGCTGACGGGCAAGGCGCTGTTCTACGGCGGCTCGAGAGCGCGTAAAGAAGCAACCGGTTATGGTGCGACTTATTTCGTGCAGCGCATGCTTCAGGCGCGCAAGCAGGATTTCGATGGCAAGCGCGTCGTCGTTTCCGGTTCAGGCAATGTCGCTATTTACACGATGGAAAAGGTGATCGAGTTCGGCGGCAAGATCGTCGCCTGCTCGGATTCCAACGGCTACATCGTTGACGAGAATGGTATCGACCTCGATCTCGTCAAGGAAATCAAGGAAGTGCGCAGAGAGCGCATTTCGGAATATGCGCGCCAGAAGGGCCAGTCTGTCCATTACATCGAGGGTGGTTCGATCTGGGATGTGCCTTGCGACGTCGCCATGCCTTCGGCAACGCAGAACGAACTGACGGGCAAAGACGCCAAGACGCTGGTAAAGAATGGCGTTATCGCCGTTGGCGAGGGTGCAAACATGCCATCCACACCGGAAGCCGTGAAGATATTCCAGGACGCGAAGGTGCTTTTCGCTCCCGGCAAGGCTGCCAATGCTGGCGGTGTGGCGACCTCGGCTCTCGAAATGCAGCAGAACGCATCGCGTGACAGCTGGACTTTCGAACAGACTGAGGCGCGTCTCGCTGAAATCATGCGCAATATCCACGATCTTTGCGCTGAAACGGCCGAAGAATATGGCACGCCGGGCGATTATGTTCTTGGCGCCAATGTTGCCGGTTTCGTCCGGGTGGCAGAAGCCATGGATGCGCTTGGCATCATCTGATCAAAGAAAAAGGAAGGCGGGGCCATGCGGCCCCGCCTCCAGTTTTTTAGTGCTTCTTATATTCCTTGGCCGCTACTGCTGTTGAAATGCAGCTCGTTGTTCCCGTTCAAATTGTAAGTTTCTATTAGCCAGCTATCAATCCTGCTGGGCTGGACAATTGCGTTTGCAAGCGGTTTCGGCAAACCGTCGACGAATTCGTCAATCTGCTCAAGTTGCTCCTAAAAAATTTGTCAAATCCACGGCTTGAACGGTTGATACATCAGTGGAACTCTGCTCAATAGTTCTATGAAAGCGGTAACTTAGGGAGGGGATCGCTGAATGTCTGTAATGCCCGAAATGCGTGCTGATACCATAATTTATAACGGCACGATCTGGTGTGGATACGAAGAGGGCACGGTCGAAGCCCTGGCAATCTGGCAAGGCAAGGTGCTTGCCACTGGTACCAAAGATCAGGTCTGGGGCCTTAAGGGCGACAAGACACAGCTGATCGATCTGAAAGGTCGTTTCGCTACACCGGGACTGAACGATTCTCATCTTCACCTGATATCGGTCGGGCTTACGCTTAAATGGCTTGACGCGACGGCTCATGCAGCCCCTACGCTTGAAAGCCTGCTTGGTGCAATCCGCGAAAAGGCGGCGACGGTCCCTCCGGGCACCTGGATCAAGGCGCGTGGTTACGATCAGACCAAGCTTGATGTTGGTCGCCATCCCCATAAATCGGAACTCGATGCGGTCGCGCCAGACCATCCTGTCATGCTGGTGCGTGCCTGCGGTCACGTGTCGATCTTCAATTCGAAGGCCTTTGAGCTGGCCGGTATTGATGAAAAATCGCCCGTGCCGGACGGCGGTCTGATTGAGCAGCACAATGGCGTTCTGACCGGTATGGTTGCCGAGAATGCGCAAGGCGCGGTTCGCAAAGCGATCCCGACAGCGACCACCGAAGAAATGATCGAAGCCATTGAGGCTGCGGGCAATCTGCTGCTTTCCTATGGCATTACAAGCGTCATGGATGCGGCGGTCGGTCAGGTTGCAGGATTCGACGAAATTCGCGCCTACAATATTGCCAAGTTGCAGAAGCGGCTGCCGGTGCGCACGTGGCTTGTTCTGCTGGGCGATCCTGGCCCTTCAATCGTTGAAAAATGCTACGAAGCCGGACTGGTCTCAGGTGTTGGCGACGACATGCTGACGGTTGGCGCGGTCAAGATATTCCTTGATGGTTCTGCTGGCGGTCGCACCGCCTGGATGAGCAAGCCCTATCTCGGCGACGATAACAATATTGGTGTGCAGATATTGCCGGATGCCGAGCTGGAAGCACTGGTGCTGGATACCCATAAGAAGGGATATCAGCTGGCCTGCCACGCCATCGGCGATGCGGCCATTGGGCAGCTCATTACCGCTTATGAGAAGGCGCTTGCAGCCTATCCGGATCCGAACCGCCGTCATCGCATTGAGCATTGCGGATTCTCCACGCCGGAACAGCATGAGCGCATGAAGAAGGCGGGCATTTATCCTTGCCCGCAGCAAGTCTTCATCTATGATTTTGGTGATGCCTATATTTCCGTTCTGGGTGAGAAGAGGGCGCTTTCAAGCTACCCGCTCAAGACGTGGAAAGACCTTGGCTTCAAGCCTGCGACCGGAAGCGATGCGCCGGTCTGTCATCCGAATCCGTATCCCAACATCTATTCGATGCTGACGCGCGAAACGGGTAAGGGCACGGTCATGGATGCACGCGAACGCGTGACCATTGAAGAGGCTCTTCAGGTCTACACTGAATATGGTGCTTTTTCGCAGAAGCTTGAAAACGTCAAAGGCAAGCTGGTCGCGGGACAGGCGGCTGATATTGCGGTTTTCTCGCGCAATATGCTCACGGCGAAGCCGGAGGAAATTCTCAACGATACGCATTGCATGCTCACCATTCGCGAAGGCGAAGTGGTGTTCGAACGTTCGTAGGGAGAACAGGCAGCGAAGCCATAGCTTCGCTGCCTGATTACGTTCATTCATCGGATCTACAAAAATCAAAAGGGGAAGATCATGAGGAAATTTGCATTGCTTGCAGCAATCTCCGTCGCGTTGATGGCAGGAACTGCGGCTTTTGCCGATGACGCGCCGCGCTCCGGCGGTGTCATCAATTTTGTCGCGCCTTATGGCGACAGTTTCTCGACGCTGGATATTCAGTCCTCGCCTGCAACACAGGATGAATTTTACGCCAAGGCTATCCATCGTTCGCTTTATGATTGGGATGCAAATCAGAACAAACCCGTATTGGGCCTGGCAACGGATGTGAGCGTTTCGGACGACAAGCTCGTCTATACCTACAAGCTGCGTCAGGATGCATTCTTCCATGACGGCAAGCCGCTGACGGCAGACGATATCATCTGGAGCTATACCCGGATGATGGACCCGAAGAAGGCCATGCCTCCAGCGCGTTACATTGCTGAAATCAAGGGCGCGGACGAATATGCGCAGGGCAAGGCCAAGGAAATCTCCGGCCTGAAGAAGATCGACGATCATACGCTGGAAATCACACTCAAGCAGCCAATCGATCCCGGTTATCAGTTTATGTACAACAACACGGCGATTTATCCGGCCGGGCAGGGCGATAGTGAGGAATTTCAGCGTCACCCGATTGGGCTTGGACCTTACAAGTTTGCCGAATATGTCCCCGGCTCCCGTCTGACGGTTGAGAAGTGGGATAAGTATTACGACAAGGGCAAGCCTTACGCTGACAAGATCAATATTATGATCATGGGCGATGCCGCTGCACGTGATGTTGCCTTCCGCAACAAGGAAATCGACGTAGCGGTGCTTGGACCAGCACAATACAGCACCTATCGCGCAGATCCGGAACTTGCGAAAAACATGCTTGAAGTTGCCGAGGCCTACACGCGCGCGGTTGGCTTCAATCCCGATTTCAAGCCGTTTCAGGACAAGCGTGTTCGCCAGGCGATCAATTACGCCATCGATAGCGATCTGATCATCAAGCGTCTCGTCAAGGACAAGGCTTACCGTGCGGTTGGCTGGCTCCCGAACTCGTCGCCTGCATTTGACAAGGATGCGAAGCCCTATCCTTATGACCCTGAAAAAGCCAAGGCCCTGCTCGCAGAGGCCGGTTATCCGGATGGTTTTGAGTTCGAGCTGACTGCAACGCAGAATGAAAGCTGGGGCTTGACCATTGTTCAGGCGATCATTCCGATGCTGGCAAAAGTCGGCATCAAGGTGAAGGCAAAGCCTGTCGAGGCGTCAGTTCTTGCTGATGTCGTCCCGGCTGGTAATTTCCAGGCCTATATGTGGTCACTGGAAAGCGGCCCGGATGCACTGACCGCGATGCAGTGCTTCTATTCGACCACGCCGCAATCGGCCTGTAACTATCAGAAGTTCTCCAATCCGGAATTCGACAAGATTGTCGATGCTGCAAAGGCTGCCAAGACCGACGAAGAGAAGAATGAACTTCTGAAGAAGGCCAATAATCTGTTGCAGGAAGAGGCGCCAGTCTGGTTCTTCAACTACAACAAAGCCGTGCTGGCGCATCAGCCGTGGTTGCATGGTTTGCAACCGAATGCGGCCGAAATTGCTGTTCAGTCCTATGAAAAGCTGTGGGTCGACGACACGGTTCCGTCCGGTCGTTAATCCTGGTTTACATGGATCGGTCCGCTCGTTCGCGAGCGGACCACATATCCCCTTTGCTCCAGCGCTTCGTCGCTGATCCGAAAGGAGGACTGCGTGCTCTATTTCATTGTCCGTCGCGTCTTGCAGATGATCCCGACTGTTCTTGCGGTGTCGTTGCTGGTCTTCGTCATCTTCAGCGTTGTTCCGGGCAGCATCGCTACAGGTCTTGTTGCCAGCGGCAAAGGCATGAGCGACCCGAAACTGGTCGAAAAAATCACGCAGGAATTCGGCCTCGACAAACCCGTTCACGTGCGTTTCGGCAACTATCTCGTTCAGCTGGCCAAATTCGATCTCGGTACGTCCTATCGTTCAAGACAGCCGGTCGTTACGCTCATTCAAGAGCGCATGTGGCCGACGTTGAAGCTCGCTTTTGCGGCAATGGGATTTGCGATTTTGATCGGCGTGCCGCTGGGGTTTCTGGCGGCGCTCAAGCCCGGGAGCATTCTTGACAGCACGACGATGATCGGTGCAGTTTCCGGCCTTTCAATGCCGCAATTCTGGCTTGGCCTATTGGCTATGTATCTTTTTGCGCTGACACTCGGCTGGCTGCCAAGTTTCGGTTATGGTGACGGCGGTATACGCAACATCATTCTACCCGCGCTGACTTTGGGTGTAGCACCCTTGGCTTTGCTGGCGCGAACAACGCGCGCCGCAGTGCTGGAAGTGATGGGCGCTGACTTCATCCGCACGGCACGCTCGAAGGGCATGAACAGCTTCAGGCTCGTAAAATGGCACGTCATGCGCAACGCGCTTGTGCTGATCATAACGACAATCGGCCTGCAATTCGGATCGATGATGGGGCAGGCTGTCGTCGTGGAAAAGCTCTTCTCGTGGCCGGGCCTTGGCTCTTTGCTGATCGACAGCGTATCACTGCGTGATATTCCCGTTGTGCAAGGCGCAATTCTCGTGATCGTTTTATGGTTCCTCGTCATCAACACGATCGTTGACATTCTTTACGCGGTCATCGACCCGCGCATCAGCCACGAGTAAGCCAATGAAGCTGCGTTTTAATCTCGTATTCGGCGGGCTCGTATGCATCATCATTCTGATAGCGGCAGTCTTTGCGCCATTGCTGGCTCATTATCATCCGGTTCTTGATGCCGATCTTATGAATGCCGAATTGCCGCCCGACGCCCAGTTCTGGTTCGGGACTGATGCACAGGGCCGCGACGTTTACTCGCGTATCCTCTATGGAGCGCAGATATCGTTGACGGTTGGCATTGTCTCGCAATGCATCAACACGGTGATCGGTCTCGGCTTCGGTATATCGGCGGGCTATTTCGGCGGTTGGTGGGACGATTTCGTCAATGGGTTGACCAATCTGATGCTGGCAATCCCGTCGCTGATTTTTGCATTGGCCATCATGGCGGTGCTCGGCCCCGGCCTTCCCAGCCTGTTGCTGGCGCTTGGTCTGACGAACTGGTCCTGGACATGCCGCATCGCCCGCAGCTCAACGCTCTCACTCAAGAAGCAGGGTTATGTGCAGGCTGCGAAAATGCTGGGCTATAGCGATATTCGCATCATGATCACGCAGATCGTGCTCAATATGATCGGCCCGATCCTTGTCATTGGTACGCTTGGCATGGGTGACGCCATTCTCGCCGAGGCCGCGCTTTCCTATCTCGGGCTTGGTATCAGCCCGCCTGATCCAAGCTGGGGTAATATGCTGACCGACGCGCGCGAACTCATCGTCAACGCGCCTTGGGCCGCCATTTTCCCCGGCGTGGCGATCTTCCTCACCGTGCTTGGTCTCAATCTCTTTGGCGATGGCCTGCGCGACTGGCTCGACCCGCATATGAGGACACGCAAGGTATGAGCGAAAAAGCACTTCTGGAGGTGGAAAACCTTCGCATCGATATCGTGTCCGGCTCTACCAGGCACAATGTGGTTGAAGATGTATCCTTCACCATTGGCGCGGGAGAGACCTTCGGTCTCGTGGGTGAATCCGGTTGCGGCAAGAGCATAACGGCATTGTCGATGATCGGCTTGCTGCGCAAACCCCTGTCGGTCACCGGTGGCGCTATTCGCTTCAACGGACAGGATTTGAACAGTCTTTCGTCGCGCGAAATGCGCAAACTGCGCGGCAGTCGCATCGCGATGATTTTTCAGGAGCCAATGACCGCGCTCAATCCTCTGTCGCCTGTTGGCCGGCAGATAGCGGAAATGTTTGTGCTGCATCAAGGCGCGACCTGGCATGAAGCCGAGCGCAAGGCGGTTGAAGCGCTTGCAAATGTGCAGGTTCCGGCGCCCGATCAACGGGTGAAGAACTATCCGCACCAGATGTCGGGCGGCATGCGCCAGCGCGTCATGATTGCGATTGCTCTGGCTTGCGATCCCGATCTTCTGATTGCAGACGAACCAACCACAGCGCTCGATGTTACCGTGCAGGCCGAAATCCTGCGTCTGATGCAGGAACTTTGTGCTGAACGTGGCACGTCCGTGTTGATGATCAGTCATGATCTCGGTGTCATTGCCAAGATGTGCCGCCGCGTCGGCGTCATGTATGCAGGACATCTGGTTGAAGAGCGCATAACGGCTGGTCTGTTCCAGCATCCGTCGCACCCTTATGCCCATGGTCTTCTGGCATCGCTGCCCAAGCTTGGTTCGCGTCAAAAGGAAGGACAGCGGCAGCTGCAGGAAATTGAAGGCGTAGTGCCCTCCATTTCCGCTTTTCCAAAAGGGTGCCGGTTTGAACCGCGCTGCACGCGCGCAACTGAAATATGTCGCGCGGAAAAGCCGGGATGGACGCCGCTTCAAGATGCGGGTGTGGTGAGGTGTTTCCATCATGAATGACATGCATTCAACCCGAACAACGCAACCGCTCGTCACCATTGACGATATCTGCGTCTATTTTCCCGTCTCTGGTGGAGTCTTCAGCCGTTCCAGACAGTTGCTGCGTGCAGTCAACAATCTCAGCCTGACGCTCAACAAGGGCGAGTGCCTGTCAATTGTGGGTGAATCCGGCTGCGGTAAATCCACCCTCGCGCTTTCGATTGTGGGATTGCAGAAACCGACAAGCGGCGAGATTTACTTTGAAGGACGCCCGATCACCGGCAGACACGAACCATCGCGGCTTGAACGCGCACAAATGGCGCAGATGGTGTTTCAGGATCCGTTTGCCTCGCTCAATCCGCGCCAGACGGTTTATACCTCACTTGCCGCCCCGTTGCGGCTTCATGGAGTGGTATCGCGCAGCGAGGTGGATGGGCGGATCGAGGAGATCTTGCGCCTCGTCGGTTTGAAGCCTGAGCATGCGAAACGTTTTCCGCATGAATTCTCCGGAGGCCAGCGTCAACGCATCGGGATTGCGCGGGCGCTCTTGCTCAATCCGAAGGTAATTGTTCTCGATGAACCTGTCTCTGCGCTCGACGTCTCCATTCGTGCACAGATCATCAATCTATTGCTGGAGTTAAAGGAGAGGCTGGGCCTGTCCTATATCATGATCAGCCATGATCTGAGCGTCGTGGAACATATGAGCGACCGTGTGGCTGTCATGTATTTCGGGCAGATTGTCGAAAGCGGCCCTTGGGATCGAATTTTCTCAAATCCGACCCATCCTTACACAAGGCAGTTGATCTCGGCCATTCCAGATCCCATGATGGAGCTTTCCGGGAGACGTCTTCTCGACGACAAAGCCGCCCCGGAAGCGCCGGAGGGCTACGCTTTCTATCCGCAGAATTTCGGCAAGCATGATGTTCATCAGGTACCACCGCCCACGCAACTCATCGATATTGGTAGTGGACAGCATATTCGCGTGATTGAGAAGGGATAAGCAAAGGACTGCGCTCTGATTCATAATGCAGCGCTAATGACTGTCGTAAAATTGCCGGAATGGCCGGGCTAAGAATTCAAATTCTTCATGGCTGAAGGTTAGAAAATTGCGCGTCTTACTTGTTGAAGATGATATTATATTAGGGCGTTCTCTCTCTCAGGTCCTTGAGAAGCATGCTTATGGCGTTGATTGGGTGCAGGACGGCGAGGCCGCGGTCGAGGCGTTGGCAACGCTCGAATATAGCATCGTCGTGCTTGATGTTAATCTGCCGAAACTGAGTGGCATAGACGTTCTGCGCAGAGCCAGACAATCAGGTAACAGCATACCTATTCTCCTGTTGACGGCGCGCGATCTGCCGCAACAACGGGTCGAGGGGCTGGACAGTGGTGCCGACGACTATCTGACTAAACCATTCGATCTGGAAGAACTGCTCGCCCGTTTGCGCGCTGTGTTGCGGCGGCGAGACGGACGTGCAGATAGCATTTTAAAAAGCGGCCCGATTGAAGTTGATCCGGCGGCAATGGTTGTGCGCGGAAGCGACGGCCCAATTGCCGTTACTGCGAAAGAGTTTCAACTGCTGAAGCTTTTGATGGAACGCGCAGGCAAATATGTGACCAAGCGCGATATCGAATATGCGCTCTACAGCACGGAAAGCGCCATTGAAAGCAACACCACTGAGGTGATTATCTACAATCTGCGCAAAAAGCTGGGAGCGGATTTCATCACCTCGATGCGCGGTGTCGGATATATGGTTGAACGATGAAACAGCCCACTTTGACGTGGAGTCTGTTCATCCGCGTCGCTCCGACAATTCTCATCGCACTGGTTATTATCGGCGTGTTCGCTTTCCAGAGTGCGCTGCGCGAAATCAATCATATCTATGATGCGCAACTGATCAACGATGCCAATGTGCTATGGAACCTGCTGCAAAAGCCGCTGCAAAAGCACAATTTCAATGAGGCTCGCCAGTTCAAGGATCTGGACTTCGCCATGGGGGACCAGCTGGCGCTGAATGAAGACGTCGACGATTACGCCGATGCGCATATGTTTCGCGTCTGGAAAAACGGAGGGATAGCTGTCTATTCCACGACCGCCTTTCGTCCGGAACAGCCCTTGTCGGGAAGCGGTCTGTCTGATGTCGTCTATGACGGGGAACTCTGGCGGATTTACACGCTCCAGATACCAGGCGACCAGTTTGTTGTGGAGGTCGGCGAGAAAACCGAACTGCGCAATACTCTGGTCTCCAACATTCTGCTCAATCTGGTCATCCCGCTTCTGATCCTCATTCCCTTGATCGGATTGCTGATGTGGTTCGGCATCCGGCGGGGCTTGCGGACGATTCACGGGCTGATCAACCAGATACGCAGCCGTTCATCGGATGATCTCTCATTTATCCCGACAGATGGATTGCCCCGCGATCTCACGCCTCTTGGGCGCTCCGTCAACCAGTTGATGAGCAAGCTTGATCGCTCGCTCACGGCCGAACGGCGGTTCGCTGATCACGCTGCACATCAGTTGCGCACGCCTCATGCTGGTTTGAAGCTGTTGCTCCAGATGTTGCAACAATCGGATAATGAAGATGAGCGGAAGGCCATCGTCGCCAGTCTCGTGCAAAGCAACGAGAAGGCTCTGCGTTTGATTGAACAGCTCTTGCAGGCGGGACGCGTCAGCTACCAGCAGGTCCAATATAGCCAGTTCAATCTCTATGATATGGCGGCGTCCGTTCTGGCTGAACTGGGCCCGGTCATTCGGCAGAAGCGTCTGGATATCACCTTGGATGGCGTTGAAGATGCCTGGGTCGATACCGACGAGCCTTTGCTACGCCTGCTTGTTGAGAACCTGATCGAAAACGCTACCAAATATACCCCGGAGGGGGGCGACATTCACGTTTCGCTCCATGATGAAAACGAAACGGAATGGCTGTTGACGATCTGCGATACCGGTCCGGGTATACCCTCGGAACAACGCGAAGCCGTGTTCCAGCGGTTTTATCGTGTTGGCTCGCCGCGGGAAGAAGGGACTGGATTGGGTCTTGCCATCGTTGCGGATATTGCGACCCGTCTTTCGGTAAAAGTGTCATTGGACGTGCCTGATAACGGCCGGGGTTTGCGCGTCGACCTTGTTATTGGTAAGGCGGTTGCGGCCCCGTCTCGGCGCTGACTCTATTTGCAAAAAATGCAGATTCTTTCAAAAAACTGTCCAGATTTCAGTTTCGCCTCAGTTTCCCATCATCATCGCCTCAGTTAGGGTTGCTAAAAGCTCAGCCAATTACCAAGGGCTGATGAAATGCATATTTACTGTGACTTTGATGGAACGATCTCGACGCATGATGCAACAGATTATGTTCTGTCTCGTCTTGCCGATCCATCATGGGAAGAAATCGAGGCGCAATGGGCCGCGGGCGAGATCGACTCCGGCGCCTGCATGCGTCAGCAGATCGCCTTGATAAATGCGCGTCCTGATGAACTTGACAGGGTGCTTGATGAAATCGAGATCGATCCCGGCTTCATTGCATTCGTCGCCTTCTGCCAGTCGGAAAACCTAGCCGTTACGATTGTCAGCGATGGTGTGGACTATTTTATCCGTCGCATTCTTTCGCGATTTGATCTCGGCTCGTTGCCGGTGGTCGCCAACCGTTTTCTTGTAACCGAACATGCCGGGCGCGATCGCTACGCACTCCTTTCTCCTTACGCCGACAGTGGATGTCGGGCTGCATCAGGCGTCTGCAAATGCAGGGTTCTCGATGTTGCCGTCCCTCGCGTCTACGTTGGCGATGGTCGGTCGGACTTCTGCGTGTCCGACCGACCAGAACTCATCTTCGCCAAGAAATCTCTGGCGGATCATTGCCGAAGCCGGAATATCCCATTCATAGCCTATGACGGCTTCCACGATATCACACGAAGTCTGCGTGCCTTGTTACCCGCGTTGCGGGAAGAGGCGCTTCCACAGAGCTTCGCTGCTGCTTGAGTAATCACCTGTCTCGCTGAGTTCCAAGAGCTGTAAGTCCCAACCTTTGTAACGGCTAATCCGCCCAAAAGTGGCCAGCCGACGCTCGAAATGCGCCTGTTGCAAAGACAACTATCATAACTCTCAGAAAGCACATCCATGAACAAGACTGTGACTTCCAATTCGTCCCAACCCTATTCGGTCGTTGCTGAAACCGAAAGCGATCTGCGTCTTCTTGAAGAGCTTTATTGCTCGCATGGTGACACTGTCCATTACTCGGAAAATCCGGCCTTTTTCACCGGTTGCGAAGGATCGTTCCTGTTCAACGAGCAGGAGACGCCGTTTCTCGATCTGCAGATGTGGTATTCGGCCGTCAATTTCGGCTATCGCAATCCGCGTTTGAATGCGGCTGCGCATCGCCAGCTTGATACGCTGCCACAGGTTGCCTCGCAGTATCTCCATCGCGAGAAGGTGGAACTTGCAGCTTTGATTGCGCAGGACGCGCAACGCAAGTTCGGAACAAAAGGTCGGGTACATTTCAACGTTGGCGGATCGCAGGCGGTTGAAGATTCACTCAAGCTGGTGCGCAACTTCAGTGGTGGCAAGAGTCTGATGTTTGCCTTTGAAGGCGGCTATCACGGACGTACGCTGGGCGCATCTTCGATTACATCGAGCTATCGTTATCGCCGTCGTTACGGGCATTTCTCAGATCGCGCGCAGTTCATTGAATTTCCTTATCATTTCCGTGGCCCAAAGGGCATGAGCAAGGAAGAATACGGCCACTATTGCGTGCAGAAATTCGCTCGCTTGTTTGAAAGTGAATATAACGGCGTATGGGATCCGAAAGCCGGCAAGTCCGAATTCGCGGCCTTCTATGTGGAGCCGATTCAGGGCACGGGTGGTTATGTTATTCCGCCGATGAATTTCTTCAAAGAACTGAAGAAGGTTCTAGATGAACACGGCATTTTGCTGGTCGTCGACGAAATTCAGATGGGAGTTTATCGCACCGGAAAGCTCTGGTCGATTGAGCATTTTGGCGTCAACCCGGATGTGTTGGTGTTCGGCAAGGCAATCACCAATGGTCTCAACCCGCTTTCGGGTATCTGGGCGCGTGAAGACATGATCCATCCGGGCGTTTTCCCTCCCGGCTCGACCCATTCCACATTTGCAAGCAACCCCATGGGTACCGCTGTTGCCCTTGAGACCCTGCGGATGCTGGAAGAAGAGGAAGACTACGGCGCCTCTATCATGGAGAAGGGCGCTTACTTCCTCGATGGTCTGAAGCAGCTGCAGGCAAAGCACAAGACAATCGGCGAAGTTGACGGTCTTGGCCTCGCGCTCCGGTTAGAGGTTTGTCAGGAAGACAGCTATACGCCGGACAAGGCGACGCTTGACTGGATGTGCGATGAGGGCATGAAGGGCGATCTTGCTGTCAATGGCAAGAACTATGGTCTCGTGCTCGACGTTGGCGGCTACCACAAGAATGTCATCACGCTGGCTCCCAACCTGATGATTTCCCGCGAGGAGATCGATCTTGCGCTGACGCTGCTTGACCAACTCTTCGTGCGCGCAGCAAAGCGATAACAAAAATGCAGCTCCATCTACTTCATCTCGATGACGCGCTGGAGCTGCAATCCGACTTCATGAAGACGTGCCGCGATGCCGGCGCATCCGAAACCATGGTGAAGGCTGAAGGCGACTTGCTTCGTCTTTGGGCTCGTCCGGATGAACTGACCAAGCTAAAAGAGCGGCTGTCCGTGGTCTATACCAGGGCTGGTGGAACGGCTCCCTTGTGCTTCATGGGATCGGGTGATTTTCACCACGTCACTTCTCTGTTGCTGGAGTTGGCGCTGGAGCAGTCATCCCAACCAGTTACCCTTATCCATTTCGATAATCATCCTGACTGGGTTCATTTTAAGAATGGTGTGCATTGCGGGTCCTGGGTCAATCGCGCTACCTCAAATCCTCTGGTAAAGAAGATCATCACCATTGGTGTTTGCAGCAGCGACCTGAATTTTCCGGAATGGAAGGGCGCTAATCTGTCCCTTCTGCGCGACGAGCGGCTTGAACTTTATCCTTATAACCATGCGCCAAGTCGTGTCTGGCGCAACTATGGTTCCGGAGCAAGCCATTCCCACCGACGGGGCTATATCGACTGGCGGACAATTGCCGAATGTGGAGAGGCGAATTTCATATCACGCTTGACCTCCCGCATTGGCACAGAGGCTGCTTACATCACCATCGACAAGGATGTTCTGGCCCGCGACGAAGTCATCACCAACTGGGATCAGGGTCAGATGCGGTTGCCATTTCTATTGGAGGCATTACGCGCGATCAGCGGACGTCACCGCATTATCGGGGCTGATGTGATCGGTGATTATTCGCGACCCATTTATCGTGGACCGTTCACCCGCCGGATCGCGAAAAATATCGAGATCATGCTTGATCAGCCTGCTGGACCTGATGCCATTGAGCGCGCAATTGCGGTCAACAGCGCGCTCAATCATCAGCTTTTGCATGCATTGAGCGGGATGATGGCGCAATGACCGGAACGCTTTCCTTGTCGATGCTGGCTTTGGTTATTTTCTGCATCCTTACGGAAGTGGGACGCGAAGTCTGTTTTAAGTTTGCGGCGGACCGTGCGCCGGATATGTGGCGAACGCTTTTGCTGCCGGTCACATGGCTGGGTGTGATCTTCTGGGCGGTGGAACTGTTCTGCTGGATGTTGGTGTTGGAACAGGTTCCGCTATCGATCGCCTTTCCTTTGATGGCGTTGAGCTATGCAGCAATGGTTGTCGCTGGGGCATTATTCTTCTCTGAGAAGATCAATCAACGTCACGCCTTTGGTGTTTCTCTGATCACAATCGGCGTCGTTTGCGTCGGCCTGACAGGGCTTTGAGAAAGCAAAATTCATGAATCTCTCCGATCCATTTTCATTCTTCATGCCGGGAACGAACGGACAGGCCGTGTTACTGGTTCACGGTATGACTGGCGCTCCTGCAGAGATGCGTCTGGTCGGACGACTTCTCAATCGACGTGGTTTTACGGTCTATGCCCCTCTTCTTGCTGGACATGGAGAAAGCGAAGCGTCATTTCGCAAGAGCCATTGGCGCGATTGGCTTGATAGTGTCGATGAGGCGGCGGAGAAGCTGAAAGCTTATTCCGAAACGACCTATGCGGCTGGCATTTGTGTTGGCGGAAAGCTTGCGCTTTTGTCAGCGCATAGAAATCCGGGTTCCATAAAGGCCGTCGCACTTTATTCGCCGTGCTTTCATTACGATGGCTGGGGGGTACCCTTCTTCTATCCGTTCTTGTCACGGCAGATCGGCTGGTTGGCCCACGTTCCTTTTCTCAATCGTCTCAATTTTTCCGAAACGCCAGCGATGGGTATCAAAGATGACCGGTTGCGCCGCCTCATGACAGGCATGTCGGCAGAGGGTGTGCTTGAACATTTCCCCGGAACCGGGATCATTGAAATGTACCGTCTGGGGCGGACATTTCGACAGCAGCTTCCCGCTATTCGCACCCCGACACTTATCCTCCATGCGCGCGAAGACGATCTGAGCAATCCGCGACAGGCGGAATATATCGCCCGACATCTGGGCGCGCCCAATAGCCTGCACTGGATTGAGGATAGCTATCACATGATCCATGTCGATCGGCAGCATCGTTCGGTCGCGGATTTCACCGCCAGCTATTTCGAGGGGCAGAATGCTTGCGAGCTTGTTTGACGGATTGCCAGCATGCACCCCGGTTTTGATCGGCAAGACGGCGCTCGCCGAAACGCGGGTCGTCGCCTCCATTGCGCATATCGGCCGCGAGGCCTGGAACGACTGCTTTCCCAATGAAATCGAGAACTACGATTATCTGCTCGCGGTTGAGCAGGCAGGGATCGAGGGTTTTCACTGGCGCTATGTCACGATTGTACAAAACGAGCGCGTTGTTGCTGCAATGCCCGCTTTTCTGACGGAGTATCAACTTGATACGACATTGGAGGAGGGGCGTGTGCGCCGGATGGTGCGTGGCGTCCGGCGCTATTGGTCGAGTTTTCTCACTCTGCGCCTTGCCTGTCTTGGCTCGCCCTGCACTGAAAATGGCGTGCCGGGATTTCATTCGTCTGTAACGCCTGAGATGCAGCCGGTTTTGCTCAAGCAACTGCTTGATGGCTTCAGCCGAATGGCCGATGCGGAAGGTTGCGCCCTTCGGGGCATCAAAGATGTGCCGGAGACGCTTCCCGCTGTCTTGCAAACTGTGTTTGCAAGTGGCGGCTATGCCGTCATACCCGGACTGGCAACCGCTTGGCTGGACATCGATTTTGCATCGATAGACGACTATATGGCGCGTTTGTCACCGGGAACACGTAAGGATATGCGCCGCAAATTGCGCAGTCGCGATGCCGTAACTGTCGAGTATCACGCGGACATTGCTGATTTTTTGCCGCGCTTCGTGGAACTTTATAACGACACGCGCGACCGCAGCGAGTGGCAGTTTGAAGCGCTCACCAGCGCCTATTTCACTGGCATATTGAGGCAGATGCGGGGTCGCGCATTTTGCACCGTCTATAAAGTGGAAGATCAAATTCTCGCGGCAAACGTCTTCGTCTGTGACGAAAAGGTACTGGTGGACAAGTTCTTTTGCATGGATGCGGAGGCCGGGCGTAAGTACAATCTCTATTATCTGAGCTGGTTCAACAATCTCGAATATTGTCTCAAGAACGGTATGCACCGCTATCAAAGCGGACAGGCCTATTATGAGAACAAGGTAAGGCTTGGCAGCCGCCTGACGCGCAACACGATGTTCTTCAGGCACCGCAATCCGATAATACAGGCCCTGTTGAAACTCGTTTCACCCATGTTTGCCATCGATGAAACACCGGAGGCGAAGTCGTGAAAAGTCACGTTTCTCTTTGGATTGCTATTCCAGTCTTCAACACATTGGCGCAGATCTTCGTGAAGTTCGCAGCCGAACATCTGGATCAGATCACCGCGACAGGCTTTGGCTGGGTAATCGCAGCGGCGACTTCGCAATGGATGCTGGCTGCCGTAGCGGTGGAGATTGCGTGCTTTTTCTTCTGGATGAAAGTGCTTGCCGATTTTGATCTCAGCAAGGCTTTTCCGATATCCGCTATCAGCTATGTGGCAGTATTGGCCGCAAGCTGGCTTTGGTTTCAGGAACCGACCAATCTCTTGCAGATCGCCGGGAGCATTTTCATCCTGTCGGGTGTCTGGCTGGTATCCACGACCGAACAGGTTGAAGAGGAACTATCAGAACCTGAACTCGAATGATCGGCTCAAGATGATGCCGATAGAATTCTGATTGGGCGATCCACCTTGCGTGACAATCGGACTGTCGGCGGCGTCACCAACCAGTCGTTCAAACTTGTCATAGGCTTGAATGCTCATTGTATCGGTTAGCTGGTAAGTAACGCTCGCCACGACACCAACCGATTTTACGCCGCCGCGTGCATCATAGGCTGGCAAAACAGCCCCATTCGCCACTTCACCGGCGCTGACGCCGAAACTGTTTTGCATATAGGTTGCGTTGGCGAAGGACAGACGAGGACCGACAGAGAAAATCAGATCCTTGCCCGCACGCTGAAACCAGTCGGCACCGAGATCCGCGACAAAGCCATCGTCACGCCGAAAGCCTTGTCGGGCTTCGACACGAAAGCGCAGCTTGTCCTGAATAACCCAATATTGTGCAAAGGCACCTGCATCGACGCTCCAGCGGATTTCGTGCAGTCCTTGTAAGCTTGGATCATCGGAGGGTTTGCGATTGCCACGAATGCTCGCGACAGGACCGATCTCAACGCCACCCAGTTCAAACAGCGAATAATCGATATTGTCGTCGGGAGCGCTGAGGTCCGCTGCTTCACCAAGGCGACGAATATCGAAGGAGGGTACAAAGCTGAAAGATTTGTCGTGGGCGCCTTCGTAGGACGGGCCATATTCAGTTCCGGCACCGAGCGTGATGATCCAGCCGCGCTGTTCCTGCGGAGCGGAAGTGGTCGATTGATCGGCAGCCATAACATTGGAGGCTACAAACAGGCAGGCAAAGGCTGCCCCTCTGTATACGCAACGACTGATCTGCATCATCGGCCTGAAACTCCTTACGCCAAGCCGTCACAAATCTGCATCGGACTTATACTTTCTGTAATCTAGCATAAATGGATGCGCAATCCATGCAGAGTTTGCAGTCAGATTGCCTTTCCACATCTCTGACGAACAGTCTTTCCAATGTTAGTAGCTTACCCGCTTCGTCTGTCACGCCGAAGCGGGTAAGCGCCTGTCGCATTACTTCGGCGGAGCCACCGCGACATAGACGACGCTATGTCCGTTATATTTCGGCTCGAACCAGTTTCCGTTGCAATCCTTGTAGTTTATGCCGTTGACGACAACATTGGTGCAGTCTGGTGGAACATTGGCGATAACCGTACCAATGGCCACAGCTGCGGCGGTGCCAATGATGGCTGCTGCTGCCGGATCCCAGCCGCCATTCCAATAGCCCGGCCAATATGGCCCCGGCGGCGGCGGAGGAGGGGGCGGCAAAGGATGAGGTCCCGGTCCGGGTGGAACTGGCCCGGGACCCGGATGTGGAGCAGGGCCCGGCCCGGGGTGGGGCGTCGGCGCTGGATGCGGAGCCGGGTGTGGTTTCGGGTTGGGACCGGGATGAGGACCCGGTGCAGGATGATGCGCTGGATGCAGGCCCGGCGCCGTTCTGGCATGCGGAACATTGCCGCCGCGAGGACGCGGCATCGATGGATTAAAGCGTGGTTCGAAATGCGCCGGGCCGTTAAAGCCGCCCATTCGGGGACCATGAAAGCCACCGCCGCCACCGAAGCCATGCATTCCGCCGCCGCCTAAATTCATACGTGGCATGCGCCCGCCAAAGGCTCCGCGAGCCTCGGCAATCTGGGGAGCAATCATGGCTGTGGCGAGCAAAAGTCCTACCGTGATACGAAAGAGTTTCATTGCGGATTCCCCTCTTCCAGGAAGCGGAGCTTTTGTGCGTTGGGCGCTGGCGTGAATTCGAATGCGCTCGCCTGAATGTCAGGTGTTTCGTTCCAGTTAAGAACGGCTGTCATGCGCGGGCGCGTTTGATCGTCACGATCCACAAGTGAGACCTTGAGGGGCAAGGGCGGACCGTCCGATGCGATCCAGACTTCAAAATCCTGATCCCCGGTGCGGTAAGCCCAATGATCTGTCGGCTTGCCATTCACCATCGCATTACCAGCGTGGAAACCTTCGACAATTTCTTTAATGGGTGCGTCTGGAGTGCCCCAGGCGAATAAATCGGCCAATGGGAATGTCAGATGATATTTCTGGGCGGCTTCTTCCAGCGTTTCCTTGATTGTCGCAGGGGCTGGCGCCTGAGCGTAAGTATTGCTGTTTGGCGAGACATAGGTAAAGGTCGTTCCGTTATAAATGAACTCGCCCTGTACAACATCGGTTTTCAGATCGATGCGGAGTTTGTTGGGCCTCTCGACCTCATAGGAAATTTCGCCGCCGATCTCCAGTTTCTGGTCGGTATCCAGAACGGCGTCCACACTGGTTTGAGATTCAAGGGAAAATTTCTGCAAAGACTGCAGATGTTTACCCATATTTTCTAACGCTTGAATTGAAGCGGGTTCGATCCTGTCAGAAGCCGCCTTGCCGTCTTGCGCAGCAGAAATCGTAATCATACCGAGCAGGAATAGTCCGCTCGCTGTACATCGGAGAATGCGCCTGTGGATCGGCATTGGAGTCCTCCTTGAGTGTTTATGGTCCACGAATGATGACGTGTGGGATGAGCGGACTATTCGAAGGCATAGACCTTCTTCCAATCGTTCTTCATGTCGACGACGACCCAATTTCTTTCCGGAGCTTCGGCCAGAGCCTTGTCCAGTTTGCCGAATGAAGATTGGCGATCATAGGCATATTCCCGTTCCGCATCGGTGTGATGGATGATGATGCCAAGGCTGGTGGGAGAGGCGGTGCCCCAGCGCAGCATTTCATAGTCACCATCCGAGTTGCCAGCGATGAAAATCGGTCTTTTGCCGATGACCCGGTTAATGCCCACCGGTTTGCCGGGACCATCGTCGATGAAGTCGATCTCCGGCAGACGTTTCAGGACGGGCTGGTCATTTTCAAGGGCATATTGCGTTTTGATGCTACTGCCAATGACCTGTTCCGAAGGGATGCCATAAGCATTCTCGGTCATGGGACGCATGAACTCTACACCGCCGCCCGAAACAATGAATGTCTTGAAGTCATGAGCTCGCAGATAATCGAGCAGTTCACGCATGGGCAGGAATGTCATTTCCGCAAATGGCTTGCCCGTTTTTGGGTGCTTCGCCGTTGCATACCAATCCGTGGCGATCTTGTTGAATTCGTCCGTTGTCATGCCGGCATGGGTCACCATGCCAAGCTCCACAACACCCTTTTCACCGCTTTTCGCGATGCCGGCCAAATCCCCCGCCAGGATTGACTTGAACGGCTCTGTTGTCTTCCATTCCGGATGATCGGGAGCCAATGCCTTGACGCGGTCCAGAATGAAGGCCAGTTGAAAATAATAGGGTTGCTCTGTCCAGAGCGTGCCGTCATTATCGAACACTGCGATCCGGTCGGCAGGCGCGACGTAATCCTTGCTGCCTTCCTTCGTTACCTTCTCGACAAAATCGACGATCTGCTGTCTGGACTTGCCGTCATTCCAGGAGGCAAGGTCTGTAGCCCATGCAGATGTTGAAATCTGGAAAGTAACGATCAGCACAATCCGTGCAAGCAAGTGCATGAACTCCCCCTTAGTTCACTGGCCGTTTCACACACCGAAATCCGACATGACTTGTGGATGTGTCCTCAGGTTCCGCATGGCGCGCAGCCGGACGATAGCGGCGGCAGTAATCGGGCGAGCAGAGATGGGAACCGCCTTTAAGTACACGTCTGGCGATGCGGATATCAGGCTGCTGCGGGTCTAAACTGGCCGATGCCTCGCCGCCACGCGGATTGCGCGGTATGCAGCAGGGACTGGCCGCCGGTTCCGAATGTTTGGTCGACCAGTAATCATTGGTCCATTCCCAGACATTGCCGATCATGTCATAAACGCCATAACCGTTGGCGGGAAATGACCGCACCGGCGATGTTCGCTCGCGACCGGCCGGTTTCGTGCTTTTTACGGGGAACACGCCCTGCCACGTGTTGGCCATGGCGATACCGCCCGGCATCAGCTCGTCGCCCCAGGCATATTCCAGATCCTCAAGCCCGCCCTTGGCGGCGAACTCGAATTCGGCTTCAGTCGGTAAATCGAGACCTGCCCACTGAGCATAGGCAAGTGCATCGCAGTGGGCTACATGAACAACGGGATGATCGAGCTTGCCGCGTAAATCGCTCAGCCCGCCCAATGGCTTGCGCCAATTAGCTCCGAATTTGAATTTCCACCACTGGCCTATATCGCGGCCTTCGACCCTTTTCGGCGGCGTGAACACAAGCGAACCTGCGCGCAGCATTTCGGGCAGAGCGCCGGGATAATCTCGCGGGTCGGGTGCTTTTTCCGCCATCGTGACATAGCCCGTCTCTTCAACAAAACGGGAAAACTGCCGGTTGGTGACAGGTGTTGTGCTGATCCAGAACCCATCCACCTTTACCGGATGCTGCGGGGCTTCTTCAGGATAATGGTTATCCGACCCCATCTGAAACGCGCCTCCCGGTATCCAGGCCATTTCGTCTGAAGCCTGCTCGGAATAACGTTTGCTCGAAGCGTTCATACCCATCGTCATCCTCCGCGAAATTATAAAAAGGTTGCCTTTGTGCCTGTTCGGCTGGAAGTACGTTACGGTAAATCAGAGGGGCATGTCAGGGATTCAGCTCAACAAGCGCAGGCGGCTTTGTGGCGCTTTTATGCGAAATGCGGTTCTCAACCCCGCGAACAAGAACACGGCGATCGATCCCTTCTGCGCTGCCGTTTCCATATAGCTGCCGCTGCAGGATATCGATCTGTGTGATGAGAGACTTGTCCTTCGCTACTTCAGCCCAATCCTTAAGGGCGGAGTATCCGTTGCGACGCGACCAGACTTCCAGAGCAGCATTGATTTGTGTGTTATCACCCGTTTTTATAATGCGAATTGTCTGCCGTTTCTGCATGCCAGCAGAGTTCCGGCGCCGCTCATCCCAGTCGTGCAGAAGCTTCAAAAGTCGCGCCCGATACCGCATGGCGACAGCAAGAGCTGCTGCGATGAGAAGCACGGCTATCGCCACTATCCAAACGAGTTGCCGACTTGCAAACTTGTGGCCAATTGGCTCAACGGGGGGCGATGGCTTCGCCAATCCCGGAGCGACCGTTACAGTTGTCGCGGTCAGAGTTGCGTTTTGAAGCTGTTGCGACTTTATGTCAAACCAGCGATACGAAATCGCGGGCAGCGAAAAAATACCGGGCTTCGATGCGGTGTAGACAATGGTTTCGACGCGACGGCTTGCAGTCATTCGTCCAACGGGGACATTGTCCATTACGGTCGCTGGCTTCACATACTGGTCTAGCCCCTGAGATGTTCCAACATTGATGGGCGGAATGGTGATCGCTACCGTATCGGTAGCGGTAACGGTCAGTGTTCTGACCAGAGCGTCTCCTGTCTGCAATTTGTCTGGTGCCCGGTCGAAATTTTGCGTCAGGTCCAGGGAACTGGCGGCAAATTCCGGTTGTCCCGCCTGCTGAGCAGCGCCGACTGTAAAAGACAGGGGTGGGCTCGTCACGGTGGTTTGCTTGGGGTTGCCATCATCAAGATAATCGAACGAAATCTGGATTGCCGGAATAGCGTAGTTGCCGCTCACTTGCGGTATGATGGAGTAGCGCTTTTGAATGCCGCTGAACTGAACGCCATTTATAGTGTCGGTGACGTTTTGGGATCTTTCGTCAGGCAGAGTCACCAGAGCGTGGGGAAGCGCGAACAATGGAAATTGGGGTGGCGAGGTAAAGAAACCCGGAGCAAGCACATTGAACACGAGATGCACTTGTTGCCCGGGCACGATTGCGCCGGTTTCTTCGATCTTGGCGCGCATGATGGGTTCCTGCGCTGCGGCATTGTTGACGAATAACTTGGTCGTCAGAAGCAAGGTGAAAATGACGAGGCGAAACAGGATGTTCATTTGGCGCCGCCTTCCGCTTCAATCGAAAAGCGGCGCGCCAACATGGCTGCGGGACTTACGGCAATGTTTTTGATCCACATCTGGGACGTTTGTTCTGACACGGCAATTTCGGCATCTTTGCCCTGTTTGCCTTTATCATCAAACTGGACACTGTCGGGCTTCAGACCCGGATCTTCCGCCTGATCCTGTTCTTCTTTCTGCTGCGCTTGCAGAAGGCGTCTTGCTGTCGCGAGATTGGCTTGAATATCTTCCGATGCAGGATTTGCCTGAAGCGCCTTTTCATAGGCTGAAACAGCCTCCGTAAACTTCTTCAGATGCATGAACGCATTGCCTTGATTGTACCAGCTATCCGGACTGTCGATGGTGGCGAAGGCATTGATCGCATCCTGATAGCTCCCCGCTCGATATGCGGCCACACCACGCCACATGGGGTTTCGAAACAATTTAGCAGCTTTGGAAAAGTCATTATTTTGAATAGCAATTCGCCCCTGTTGATCCTGCGTTAGCCACATATCTTCGAACGTACCAGCGCTTGCCGGATCGTTTCCGATCAGATGAAACGCAATGATCACACTCCCCAGCCGGACAACCCAGCCGCGCCTGAAGGTGAGGGCGAACAGCAACGCGGCTGGTATGAGAAACCACCATCCGCTGTCGCGCCATCGGCTATCCTTGTCCGATTGCTGCTGCGCAAAGTTTCCTTGTATCTGTGCGGTAATCCATCGAACATCGGCGTCGTCGTCAGTGACTGTTGTAACTGCGACGTTGTTGGAGGAACGCAGTTGTTCCAGGCTATCAGAATCGAGTTTGGCAACGAGACGAGCACCATTGTCCGATGAAAGAAAGCCACCATCTCCGGTCTTGATCGGTCCACCGTCTGTCGTGCCAATGACCAATACGACAATGCCATTATCCCGTTCATCGCTCAGTGATTTAATGGCGGGAGCTTCCACCCCATCAGTCATAAACAATATCGTTCCGGAAGAACCGTCTTCTTTTAAAAGGTCAGTGGCACGGGTAAGTGCGGCATTCGTATCCTTGCCGGGACGCGGCATGATGCCCGTCGAAAGCGCATCGGTATAGGATTTAATCAGATCGGCATCGTCGGTAAGCGGCAAAACCAGATGCGCGGTCCCGGCATAAGCGATCACTGCCGTTCTGGCCCCAGCGCGGCTTGCCAGAATATCGTGGATTTTCAGCTTTGCTCGTTCGATGCGGCTTGGGCTGATGTCAATGGCATCCATCGTCTGGGAAAGATCGACAGCGATCACCAGCGAAGCCGTATCATGCACGAATGGCGGTGTTTCCTTATTCCAGCTAGGACCGGCGATTGCGAGGATCATGATGGCCATGATGAGCGCCAGAAGCGTGGCAGGTTGAAAACGCCGTTTGCTATCCCCTTCGATAACCAGCCGTTCAAGCAGATGTGGAGCGATCATATTTTTCCACTTCTGCCTGACATTCGACGATCGCGCGGCAAGCCAGACCAGAATGAGCGGCGCTACCAGTAAAATCAGCCAAACGGGGCGAAGGAAGTGAAAGTCGGAGATCATGCTGCTGCTCTCCGCGACATTCGTGCCTGTGCAACACTAAGACAGAGAGAAAAGATCAATATCATCAGCGATAGTGCAGCCGGATACTGGAAGAGCTCCCGTCGTGGTTGCCATGACAGTTCCTTCTGTTGCTGTGGCGTTATACGGTCCAACATATCGTAGATGGCGGCGAGACTGGCCTGATCCTGACCGAAGGAATAGCGCCCACCCGTTTGCGTGGCGATGGCCTGCAATGTTTGTGTGTCGACCTTATCCTCGCCCGTCGCGGATGGGTCGCCAATCGCGACGGTGTGAATGACGATGTGGTCGTCTTTGGCAATCTCGGCGGCTTTCAAAGGTGGCATCTTGCTGGCCGTGTCATTGCCATCAGAAAGCAGGATGAGAACCTTTTCAGGCACGTTCGATTTTTCGAACATGCGAATGGCGAGGCCGATGGAGTCGCCCATTGCCGTTCTGGGACCGGCTTCGCCCGGCACGAGTGAGCCAATCATTGTCCGGATTAAATCGTGGTCTATCGTGAAAGGCGCTAGCGGATAAGGGGCGTCGCCAAAGGCAATCAACCCCAGCCTGTCGTTTGTCCGCCTTGCAACAAAGTCGGCTACCACTGTTTTGACTGCGTTGATCCGCGTGTCCAAAGCTCCGCTTGGTGTTGCAAAATCGCGCGTGTCCATCGATTGCGAAAGGTCGAGAGCCAGCAGAATATCACGCTGTGGTATTGTTTTGAAAATCGGTGGTTCGATCAGTTGCGGTCGAGCCAACGCCAGAACCATGAAGCCCCAGGCGAGCAGATCGAGGGCGATTTGCCACCAGCTTCGCCGTGGAATGATCGATCCTACCGTTGGCTCAACGCCAGCTGCGCGCGCGACATCTTTGAAGAAGGGTAGCCTGATTGAAGCGGTCGACACCCGATGGCTTGGCAGGAGCCACCAGAACAGCACCGGTACTGGCAACAGAAGCAAGAGCCACGGATGATCGAGTTCATACATGATGCCTCTCGATCCACAGACGCGCCTGGCCGACGATCACAGGCAAGTCTTTTGTCGGTCCCTGTTCATATTCCTGAACCGTTAGGAGCGCCTTCAGGTTGATTCCGAGCGGTTCTGGACTGTGCTGCTCAAGGAAACTAACCCATTGGCGACCGGATAGGGTTGCGACATCGATGCGCGGCCAAGCGGATAGCGCGGTGCGCTTTATCAGCTCGGCGATTTTAGTTCCAGATGATTGCGTCATTGGTGCATTGTTGGAAATTGCTTCCAGAACGCGGAGCGCCTCACGTCGATAGGCATTGCGACGATAGCGGATTGCCCATCGGACAATGAGGACGGCAATTCCCAACAGAAGCAAGGCTGCCAGCAACCCCCATCCCCAGGTTTGCGGCATCCATGAAACAGGCGGCGGAATGGCAATGTCGTGGAGCGACCGTAGGGCGGTTTCTGTTGCTTGATCCACTACCGTCTCCTTTGGCGCCACATGGACTTTTCAAGGAGATTGCGTAATTGCGGCGCGGTTTCTTCTGCTGTCGAAATTGGCAGCATGGGGAGCCCAAGTTCCCGTTGCCAGGAACGAAACTCGCGCCCGCGATTGCGCGCGAAACTATCGATTGAATTGCGCATCGTGCCCTTGCCGAAGGTCAATTCGGCCTGCGTAGTGCCACCGCTGACCACGAGTTCACCGGTCTTTGGGAGATCGAGCAGAAAGGGGTCGTAGACCAGAAGGCAGATCACGTCGTTGCGGCTTGATATCTGCAACAAGTAATCGCGGGTCGTATCGTCATGGCCATCGAAGTCGCTGACGACGATCACAAGATAGTCGTGATAGGCGATGGCGCTGACGTGATGCAAACTATCATTCAACATCGATGGCGCGGGATCATGCGCATAACTGGCATTCAGCGCGGCGTTTTTCTCCGCGATCTGGCTTGCCAATCCGATCACCGCATTGCGGCTGCGTTGCGGCTTGATCTGTGCGGTATCTGTATCGCCGAACACGATACCCCCGACACGATCACCGGATCCTAAAATGCGCCAGGCACACAGCATCGCACACTCGGCGGCAGTGACAGATTTCATAGCGCGTTTGCTGCCGAAAAACATGTTGATGCGCTGATCGACGATTAGGAGAGCAGGGCGTTCCTTCTCTTCGCTATAAACCCGCACAACCGGCTTCATCGTGCGCGCGGTGACACGCCAGTCGATGGAACGGATATCATCCCCGGGGAGATATTCCCGCAGTTCTTCGAAAGAGAGACCGCGGCCACGCACAGCCGAGCGCATCCGTCCGGCGAGCTGGCGGTGGCTGGGGGATTTCTGCACAAAGCTCAGATCACGCGCTTGCGCCTCAAGAGCAACGAGTGCGGATGTATCTACATAGACGCCGTTTTCCACGCTCGCACCTGCACTCATGACACGGCTACCAGCTCTGTGATGCGGTCTATGATTTGATCGGGCGTTGTGTTTGATGCATGTGCTTCATAGGACAATAGCAGCCTGTGCCGGAAGACATCGTGCACAATCGCCTTGACGTCATCTGGCGTGACAAAATCACGGCCTTTCAACCATGCATAGGAGCGCGACATCCGGTCAAGACCGATCACACCGCGCGGGCTTACGCCCACCTGTAAAAGCTTGGCGAGGTCAGCATTATAGCGATCTGGATAACGTGTCGCGAAGACGAGCGCGACCATGTATTTTTCGACCGGCTCGGAAACTGTGATTGTCCCGATTTCCTTGCGTGCATCAAAGATGCTCTGCGCCGATAGGCGGGTAGTTTTTTCTTTTGCGGGAGCTTTATCGTGGGCTTCCTGCTCCTCGCTTCTGTTAAGGCGCATGATCGCAGCTTCTGATTGTTCATCGGGATAATCGACCCGGATGTGCAACAAAAAGCGATCCAGTTGCGCTTCGGGCAGAGGGTAGGTGCCTTCCTGTTCGATCGGATTTTGCGTTGCCATGACCATGAACAGGTCCGGCAACTGATAGCTCTTTCCACCCACGGTTACCTGCCGTTCTTCCATCGCTTCTAGCAAAGCCGATTGAACCTTGGCGGGCGCGCGGTTGATTTCGTCGGCAAGAATGAGATTGGCGAAGATCGGTCCCTGCTGAAACTGGAAGGCGCTCTTTGAGCCGTCCGAAATGTAGATTTCAGAGCCGGTGACATCGGCTGGCAGCAGATCTGGCGTGAACTGGATACGTGAAAGTTCGGATTCGAGATTTTTCGCAAGGCTTTTGATTGCACGGGTTTTGGCCAGTCCCGGAAGCCCCTCGACCAGTATATGGCCATTTGAAATGACACCCAGCAATAAGCGCTCGACCATTTGCTTCTGTCCGATGACAGATTGGCCCACACGGTCGCCGAGTTTCAGAATATCATCGCGTGCAGTCATGCTTTGCTCCTGTCGACGAAGAAACGACACGCGCCGAAGCGCGTGCCGTTATTTCGAATGTCAGTTCGCTTTGGCCTTTGCAGCGTTCTCTTTAATCTTGGCCTCGACATCGCGAGATATCTGATCAATCGAGAAGCTTGCTGGTTCCTGACTTGGCGGATATTCGATAAAGGTCTGCAGGAATTCCGCTGCATGCATGGTCATCTGAGCGAGCTTGAAGTCGTTTCTCACCAACCAATCAAAGTACTGATCGGAGACGATATCGGCGCGTTCATACGGGTCCATACGCAGGTTGTAGAGCTTGGGGACACGCAGTGGCGTGAAGGGCTGCTGCCAAACGGCGAAGCCACCGGGGTGCTGCATCTCTACGAATACCGCCTTCCAATCGCCAAGACGATAGGCAACCAGAACGCCGTCATCGTTGAAGTAAGGGAAGTCATTGCGTGCGCTCTTGGTTTCCTGACCCGTGAGGTATGGCAGCTGATTATAACCGTCCAGATGCACCTTGAACTGCTTTCCGCCAATGCTCGTGCCCTTCAAAAGGCGGTCCTTGATATCCGTATCGCCAGCAGCTGCCAGCAAAGTCGGGAACCAGTCCATGCCGGAGAACATGTCATTGGCTACTTGTCCCGGCTTGATATGGCCCGGCCAGCGGACAATAGCGGGCACGCGGAAGGCGCCTTCGAAATTGGAGTCCTTTTCATTACGGAACGGCGAGTTCGCCGCGTCCGGCCAAGTGAAACGGTTTGGTCCATTATCGGTCGTGTAGACGACGATTGTATTGTCTGCGACACCAAGATCATCCAGTGTCTTCAAGAGCTTGCCGACATCGCCGTCATGCTCGATCATACCGTCGGCATATTCATTGCCGGTCATGCCGCTTTGACCGACCATTGAAGGACGGACATGGGTGAACAGATGCATGCGTGTCGTGTTCATCCAGGTAAAGAACGGCTTCTTCTGGTCGACCTGACGTTTTATGAAGTCGATTGCAGCATCGGTCGTTTCATCATCGATGGTTTCCATGCGCTTCTTTGTCAGAGCACCGGTGTCCTCGATTTTTCCGTCAGCGCTTGCCTTGAGGACGCCGCGCGGCGTGCTCATTTTGGTAAAGGCTTCATCATCCTTCGGCCAGTTCGGGTTTTCGGGTTCCTCTTCGGCGTTGAGATGGTAAAGGTTGCCATAAAACTCGTCAAAGCCATGATTGGTCGGCAAGTACTCGTCGCGGTCGCCTAAGTGGTTCTTACCGAACTGGCCGGTTGCATAGCCAAGAGGCTTCAGCGCCTGAGCGATGGTGACGTCGCGCGGCTGTAGGCCGACCGTTGCGCCCGGTACGCCAACTTTCGACAAGCCAGTTCGTTTTGGTGTCTGACCGGTGATGAAGGATGAACGACCTGCGGTACAACTGTTCTCGGCATAGTAGTCGGTGAACATCAGACCTTCATGCGCAATCCGGTCGATATTCGGAGTGCGATAGCCCATGACACCGAACGAGTATGCACTGATATTCGTCTGGCCGATGTCGTCACCGAAGATGACGAGGATGTTCGGCTTCGCCGCGGGTTCAGCGGGCGCATTCTGCTGCGCGTAAGTGGGTGTGGCAACCGTCGCAGAGGTCACTGTCATGACCAATGCGGCGGTTGCTGAAAGTAGCCTGCGGATGACGGGTTTCCTCATAGCGGCCTCCTCAAAATGGATGTATTCAACATTCCGTGCTCCTGTTCGCGAGGCAAATTGGGATGTCGTCGATGCTCATATCGATGGCAACTTTGGGAGGCTCGAATAATTCGGAAGCGACAGTAAGTACGTTACTGTAAATGGGCGACGATATACGTGTTGCGCCATTGACTCCGATTCATAAGGGCGGATCGTGAACGCTGAGGTCACCATACAGACCCATCGCATTTACCGTAACGTACTGCCACCCGCACAAATTGATGTCATTCTTTGAATACGAAGATCCGTTGAGGGGAGATCCGTGGACAGTGAACCAGGATGAGCCAGTCCGCCGCAACGCGAGCTCTGCGTCGAGAAGCGGACTCAGTAAACTCATGTTAAAGCTTCCATCTGTGCGCTCGGAGCTGAAACAATTCTCCGTGGAGCCGCTGATAGGTCTTTTCGAGGCTTATGATGAAGCTAGCAATATGTTGGATAAGTTGAGGCGGGATGAAGTTGAAATTACCCCGCTTTCCTTGGAGTATGAGACAATATGTAAGGAAATCGAGGAGGATGTCTTGCAATATTGCTTATCACATCGCTAAGTGGCGTCCCAAAATGAAACACTGTTCTTTAATTATCCGCGAATATTGACAATAGTCGTGCGGGGCTTATTTTAATCTCAAACAGCTAATTTATTCACATGTCGGGTCCGCGAGGGGTGGTATGGCACGGAATAGTAATGCGTTTGATGACCAAGAAATCTCAGATGAGGAAATTAAATCTGCGCTGGCTGATCTGACTGCGGATAAGCGTTTTCGTGCGACTGATCGGGGCAAAGCCATACTCAATTACATTGCGGGTCTACACTTTGCCGGTTGTGACGACGGCGTAAAAGGGTATTCAATTGCGATTGATGTCCTCGGTCGGCCAGACAGTTTTGATCCTTCTACCGATCCAATTGTACGTATAGAAGTCAGCCGTCTCCGCGCTGCTCTTGTGCAATATTATGAAGCTTTCGGCAGGGAAAAGCCGATTGAGATAGAGCTGCCAAAAGGTAAGTATGCGCTGGCGTTCAGTCGTCACACCACTGCTGAGACGCTCACTGCAGATGCTCTTGTCGGGCAGGAGCCAATTCCGCCTCCGTCATTGCCGCCCTTAACATTAAGGCGTCGTCTCAAGTACATGGATCTGGCCGTTGCCAGTTTCGCATTGCTGATCTCTTTAGCACTTGTCTATTTTCTCACCAATCGCTCTACAGACACTGTCAAACCGACAGTTGCAATTGACTTTAGCCCTGAGAACCCTGTCTTTAATCTAGAGGCTGAAAATGTTCGCGATTCATTGCTGATCGCACTTGGCAATTTTCACACACTAGCACTTCGTTCCAACGCTAGCGGGTCTATTGATCCCCAGATGCGGCTCCCCGCCTATACGGTGCGCATGCGGTATCGGGTTGAAGACCAGACCAGAAGCATCTGGTGGCAGGTAACGGACGAGGTCAAGAACGTGATTGTGAGTTCAGGCGTCGAAGAGGTGTCTGGATCGGGGCAAGCCGCAGAGCAGGTGCGTGCGGCCCTGTCATCCGCTCTTTCACAAAAGCTGGCTGCTGCGAACGGCGTAATTAATAGCCGGATCGCGACGGATGTGAAGAGCCAGTTCTTTGGGAATGTCTGTGTTCTTAAAGCAGAAATAGAGTTGGCGAAAGGTCAGGTACAGTCAGTCAGCCGGAATTGTCTTGAACGGACGCTGAAATATGATCCGCGACAGACAGATGCAATGGCTGCTCTTTCCCGTGTTCTTGTCAACTCCAGCGGACCGATCGTCACCAAAGATGCGCTCGATCGCAGTCTGGAACTTGCACAGGATGCTGTCTCTATCGCGCCGTGGTCTGATCGAGCCGAGTTTGCCTTGATGGACGCCAATTTTCGTAAAGGCAGGATTGAAGATGCGCTAGAGGCTGGTAAGCGCGCTGTGGCTCTCAATCCCAATAATCTGGAGATCAAAGCGACCTTGGCTCTGGTCCTGTTTGCTAACCAAAGCTGGGATCAAGCCATTGCCTTGATTAACGAAAGTGAACAGCAGAAGCGCAACATGGCTTTAAAAGCGCGCACGGTCCTCGCACTCGATGCTGCCCGGCGGGGTGACTGGCACGATGTATTGTCATTTGCCAATCAATTACCTCCGCAGAATGACTTGGCGGTTGGATTTCGCTTGGCGGCGCTAGTTCAACTGAAACCGACCGAAGCCACTGCAGAGTTGAAAGATGTGACGCAATCCAATCCCGGCCTGCATCAAGCAGTCGGTAACGAACTGGAAGGAATGAGCGTTCCACCTGTGGTCGCGAATGTCATCATGGATCAAATCCAGATTGGACAGACGCGGGCAGAGCTTCCCAAACCGACCGTACGGAATTGATTACATGGTACGTTCAGACGATTGGATGATCGTCGCATAAAACTGTCGTTTTTAAAGTCGAAGTGCGAAGTCCTTTGTCGGTGAGGATTTACCGTAACGTACTCATTAGACATTGCGCAAAATACGAAAAGAAACGAGTATCAGGAAAATAAGTATTCATAGATTCGAAAGAATACTGAGCAGTTTGCTCGTGGTCGAGGGGATGTCATGGGTCGATTTTCGCTGCATATGCTGGCACTGGGGTCACTTGCAGGATCGTTGCTTGTTCCATCGGTTGCGATGAGCGCGGAAGGAGGAGCGGGTTTCTACCTGTTGGGATCGAAGGGGCCTGCTGCGGGTATAACGCCCCCTCCCGGCGTCTATTTTCAGAACGATTTTTACTATTATCGCGGGGATCTTGGCGGAAATAAAAGCCTTCCGACAGGTGGCAAGCTGGCCGTTGGTGTGACGGGAACAGCGGCCATAGAGGTTCCGACCGTAATGTGGGTCTTGCCAGAGAGCATTGCCGGAGGTTCACTCGGTTTGGGCGCATCGCTGCCATTTGGGTGGAAGAAGACCGAAGCCGATGTCGTTTTGAATGGTCCGCGCGTCGGCGAGGTTTCGAGGGGCGTTCGGGATACGGTGTTTACCATTGGTGACCCCATCGTCAGTGGGTTTCTTGGTTGGCAGACTGGCAATTTCCATTACCAGGTCGGCACAATGATCAATGTGCCAATTGGCGATTATCAGGATGGAGAGATTTCCAATATCGCGTTTCACCATTGGGGTGCAGACATATATGCCGCCGGAACCTGGCTGGACCCTGCAATCGGCTGGGATCTCTCTGGTGTGGTCGGTATGACATTCAATGCGGAGAACCCGGCTACCGATTATAGAACAGGTAACGAGTTCCATTTTGAATGGGCAGCCGTAAAACACATTAATGCCAAGTTCGATGCGGGTTTGGTTGGCTATTACTATCAGCAGCTTTCAGGCGATAGTGGAGATGGAGCCGCAGCCCCTTTCAAGGGCCGTGTGGCTGCCATTGGTGCGACAGCGGGCTGGAACTTTGAGCTGGGTGAAACGCCACTTTCCGCCCGTGTTAAATATTTTCATGAATTCGCGGCGGAAAACCGGGCAGAAGGCGATGCAGTTATTCTGACATTGTCTATGCCTCTTTCGATGAGCAAACCGGTGGCTTCGGCAGACTAGGACCTATGGGGCAGATGTGTGCCCTCGTCCAGGACAGCATGTACATGACAGTTTCCAATATCGCTTGATGAGGGAGAAGGGCATGAATATCGGATCAGGTAAGATGGCCGGATTTTCGGTCGTGGTTGGAACGATATTTACAGTCTCTGTGCACTCCCCGGCGCAGGCAGATAATGACAAGCTCAGCGGCTTTCCAGCGATGGTTCTGAGTGGTGAGACGGCTACGGCCACGGTTGTTCAATTCAGCGTTCCTTTTGATAATCTGATCAGGCTGGCTGACAAGGACGTATCGCTCGGGAAAACCTCCCTGGAGGAAATTCAGTCGGTGGCGGGCGGTACCGTTCATAGCCATACCGTGTCATCAGTTGAGACCGCTTGGCTTTGCTATGAGATAAAGGGGGATAATTTGCCCCGGCGGATCTGGTTCATATCGGACGGTTTGAACAAGAAAAAGGGTCAGGGCGCCGTTCTTAATCTGGTCTCGGCAGAACTCGCGACTGATAAGGCTGTAAAATGTGATCAGCCGCGTATTGATCTAACCAGTCTCAAACTACCCATTCCGGCTCTGAGAGATGACAAACATGCTCTGGAGGAACGTTTGGGGAAGGTGAAGGCCAAGCAATTTGCACGCTATGCAAATGAGCGAAAAGTTTTAGGCGAGACGGTAGAGCAATCGCTTGTCTACCGTCTCGATGGTGACCGCATCACCGGCGTCGCGTTCTCCCAGGCGACGGCAAAATAGCGCTCTGCGCGTATCGCATATGAGGTCAAAGCCAGACCTCAATGTAAAGGCTGCACATATGGGAATTCGCCTGAATGATAGGTTTTTTGCGATTGAGGCACCGTGCACGAACCGGGCCACTTATCGTAGGCGCGATGATCTCGCTTCTGACGACGGCGGTATCATCGCTCGCTCAATCTGCAAATGATGATGTTGACGAGCTTGCGCGTAAAGTCTCTAATCCTGCCTCGTTTATGATCAGCGTGCCCGTTCATTCAGACCTCGATTTCGGGCGCGGAAGCGGGAAGGTGCGGGGTTTTTCTCTCGATGTCGAGCCTGTCATTCCGATGCAGTTCAATGACCGATGGAATGTCATTTCCCATACGGATATTCCGTTGGTCTACACCAACCCATTTGGCGAGGTAGGCAGCACCTTCGGGCTTGGCGATATCACGCAGACATTCTCTTTCACCCCGGCAGCTCACGGTCCTCTGATCTGGGCGCTCGGACCGCAGTTTTCTTTTCCGACGGCAACAGATGATCTGCTTGGCTCCGGAAAATTTTCACTCGGGCCGTCGGGTTTGCTGCTCTATCAGACAAAGTCGGTCACGACCGGCATGTCGGCAAACCATATCTGGTCAGTGCTCGGTGCCGGTAGCAGACCGGACGTGAACCAGACAGAACTTCAACCGTTCATCGCGTGGCATATCGGCAAAGGCAGGACCATATCGGCCAATCTTGATGCCGATTATGACTGGACAGCCGATCAATGGACTGTGCCTGTTTCTGGCTCGTTCTCGCAGATCGTAAAGGTTGGCGATCAGACGATGAGCCTCTCGCTTGGCGCGAAATACTGGCTGGAAGGACCAGAGGAAGGCCCCAAATGGGGGATCAAGGCAGGCGTTACTTTCCTCTTCCCCCAAACCGTAAAATAGTATCAGTGACGCCAGAACAATGTGCATATCGGGCTCCAATTGCGAAGTCGATATACGCGCGCACTAGAGAAACATGCTCAGAGGCTGGCAACTCTTTTCAGATCATCGATGGCTCCGGGGGCTGCGGCAAATACGTGGCTGCCTTTAACAATGTTTTCTCCATCAACAGGGAAAGGGTAGGTATATCCGCCCGCTTCGCGAACGAGGCAAAAGCCCGCCATGCAGTCCCAGGCATGCATGTATGGTTCATAGTAACCCACGAGCCTGCCTGCTGCGACATAGGCAATCATCAAAGCGCCAGAACCGTTGCGAATGAAAGTACCGCCGGCCTCCAGAAGATTTTCGACGATCTTGGCCACAGTCTGTGGCGTGACATAGTTATTGGCACCGATGCCGGTGACAGCGTTCTGGATGGTCTTGGTTGAATCGAGCTTCAATGTCTTACCATTGAGTGTCGCGCCAAGACCTCTTGCAGCGGCATAAAGCTCGCCGAAACACGGAGCCTTGATAACACCAATGACAGGTTCGCCATCCTTCAAAACAGCAATCGAAACGCACCAGTTCGGCATGCCATTAACGAATGGGCTGGTCCCATCGATAGGGTCCACGACCCAGGTATAGCCGGACGATCCCTCATCCAGTCCGTATTCCTCGCCGAGAAAGCCGTCGTCGGAGAACTTTTCCGAAACAAGCGTGCGAATAAGCTGCTCAACATCACGGTCAGCGATGGAGACCACATCCTGCGGGTCGCGCTTGATTTCAATGGTCAGTGCTTCACGATTGTTGAAATAATCGAGCGCCTTAGCACCGGCAGCTAATGCAATATCTTTGGCAAGAGCCAGTCGCGCTTCTAGGTCCGGATTAATATGGTTCGTCATTTCCAGCTTTCATTGGGAGTTGTGGCAGGCACCAAGGTGGCTGTTTTGGTCTATTGATTGATAAGTGCGAGCCCGCGCGTCTTGAAGTGTATCGAGACGTCGGTGAGTGGCGCCAGAGCCTGATCCGCTTCAGGATCTACTATGAAGAGTTTGCCATGCTCCGTCTCGATCTCATATTCAATGTGATCTCCAAGATAGGCGGCATGTGCAATACGGCCAGGAAAATCACCGCCAGCAACTGGTTGCAGACTGACGGCATTCGGGCGGATCGCCAGTTGTGCCGAGCCCATTCTGGCATTGCGCGCAGCGACACGGTGCGTCAGCGCGCCAATCCGTATCACAGCCTCATTGTTTTCGGCCGCGATCACTTCGCAGGGCACGACATTGGCCTCGCCCATAAAGTCCGCGATAAAGGCCGAAGCAGGGGACTCATAGAGGTCACGTGGACTGCCCTTTTGGGCAATATTGCCTTCCTTCATCACGATGATGGTGTCTGACACAGCCAGCGCTTCGTCCTGATCATGGGTGACATAAACCGCCGTAAAACCAAGGCGTTGTTGCAGTTCACGAATTTCCGTTCGGACCCGTCGGCGAAGCCGCGCGTCCAGATTGGAAAGCGGCTCGTCCAAAAGCAGAACCTGCGGTTCCAGTACCAAAGCACGCGCCACCGCGACACGTTGTTGTTGCCCGCCTGAGAGCTCAGCGGGCAGGCGATGGCCCATACCCGCCAGACCGACGAGCTTTAAACCTTCTTCCGCGCGTTCTCGCGCCTCTGCTTTCTTTAGGCCGGAAGATTCAAGACCGTAGGCAACGTTATCGAGCGAGGTCATGTGCGGAAACAAAGCATAAGACTGGAACACCATCGAAACATCACGCTCATTGGCCGGTAGATTTGTGACGTCTTTTCCGCCAATCAGAATGCGTCCCGACGTCGGGTGTTCCAGCCCAGCGAGCAGACGCAGCGTGGTCGTCTTGCCGCAACCGGATGGACCCAACAAGGTGACGAGCGTTCCGGGTTCGACAGTCAGAGACAGGCCGGGCAGGGCGGTGAAGCTTCCAAATTTTTTGGAGACGTTTTCGAAAGTCACGGAGCCGGGACGGATCGTCGTCATGCTACTTTCTCCTGATTGACGGTTTTGATGGGCGTGACTGCGGCAACACGATTTTCTCGTCTGAGTTTGCGCTCACCGACAAGCATCTGGAACCCAGTGATGATGACGATCATCACTACAATCAGCATCGAGGAGTAAGCGATGGCGACCCCGAATTCGCCGTTTTCGACGAGGCCAACGATGTAAGATGTTGCCATATTGTATTGAGCAGAGACCAGAAAGATGACCGCGCTGATTGACGTGATAGCGCGCACGAATGAATAGACCAGCGCGGCGGTGATGGCAGGGCGCAATAGCGGCAGAATGACTTTGCGAATGGTTCTGAAACTGTTTGCGCGCAAAGTCAGCGAAGCTTCGTCGAGGCTCTTGTCGAGTTGGCTCATCGCTGCGACGCCGCCGCGAACACCAACCGGCATATTGCGGAAGACGAAGCAGGCGATGAGGATTGCCGCAGTGCCTGTCATTTCGAGTGGCGGCAGATTGAACGCCATAATATAGCTGACGCCGATCACAGTGCCTGGAATGGCAAAGCTCAGCATCAGCGCAAATTCGAACACATTACGCCCGACGAACTTTTGTCGAACAATCAGATAGGCCGTGAGCAGACCAACGGCGGCAGTCAGCGGGGCCGATAGCAGGGAAATCTCCATCGTGGTCCAGAATGAGTTCCAAGCGACGCCGGTCCAGGCAATACCATTCTCAGTCCATGCAACGGAAAACGCGCGGGTATAATGCTCTAGGGTCAATGTATTATCGAGACCCCACTGTCGCACAAAGCCACCAACGAGGATCATCAGATAGACGACGATGGTAAACATCATCCACGGAATGACGAGTGCGTAGACGCCGATTTTCAACCCGCGTGGTAGTCCGGCATGCATGCCGGAGTCGCCTTTGCCGGTAACGGTCGCAAAATTCTTGCCCGCCAGCCAAAGGCGCTGAATAAGAAAGGCGCTGAGCGTGAAGCATAAAAGCACCATGGCCAGTACGGCAGCGCGCGAGGGGTCGTTTTGCGCGCCGACTACCGCAAAGAAGATTTCGGTCGACAACACCCCATTGCTGCCACCCAGAACCATGGGATTGCCGAAGTCGGCCATGCTTTCGATGAAGGCGATGAGGAAGGCGTTGGCAAGGCCCGGCGCCATAAGTGGCAACGAAACCCTGCGGAATGTGCGCCAACGGTCGGCGCGCAAGGTTTGCGATGCCTCTTCCATGGATGGTGATACGCCTTCAACAACGCCAATGAGAACCAGAAAGGAAATTGGCGTGAAGGACAGAACCTGCGCAATCCAGATGCCGGTGAGACCGTAAAGCCAACGGCCCGGCTCTACGCCGAATATGTTGGATATCTGTTCTGTGACGACACCTGCGCGTCCAAACAGCAAGGTCAGTGCAAGACCGACAACGAATGGCGGCGTGATGATCGGAAGGATGGTTAGAAGCCGAAGCCCTTTCTTGAAGGGGAAGCCGGTCCGGGTGGCGACCAGTGCGAAAGCGAGCCCTAGAATCGTGGAACCGGATGCCGTCATGAGGGCAAGCCACAATGTGCGCCACGCGACACCGCAGCGACCTTCTCCAATCACGCAGGCGAAGCTCCAGATCGAGGAATCTTGTATGTTGCCGATGAATCCTGCGGGATTGAACGAACCGTCAAAATCCTGAATTGAACCGGCAAACATACTGAGCACCGGATAGAATACAAACACACCTACAAGCGCGACAAGCAAGGTGATGGAAGACACGACAAATGCATCGCCTTTCATGACTCCGCGTTCGGCGAGGCCAAACGAGAAAATCAGTAGAAAGCAAAGGCAGATCAGAAGAGCACCGGCACCGAAGGCCGGTTGGCCATCAGCGAGCGCACCAAAAAGGTTTTCGCTGATGGTCCAGTTCCAGCCGGAAAAGCCGATTGCCAGCCCCTGAATAACGAGGAACAGAAGACCAAGTAGGCTTGCCCAGATCAGAAGAGGGCTGCGGCCACCAACAGGCAAGGCTATGCGCGCAAATGCACAAACCAGCATCAAGGCGGCGGGCACGGCGAGCCAAAGGCGAGAAAAGGCAAAGATCTGCAAAATGCCAGGTGCGGTTGCACCTTCGCTGAACAGACCTGCTAGCCAGCCGAAGCTCAGAAAGCCATCCTCTATGCGATACCATGGCAATAGAGCGAAGGCGACCAGCGCGAGCGCCAGAACAATATCCAGTCTGCGGTTTTGCTGAACCATAGGGGTGCCCGCTTCCCTTCGTGTCTCGGATTGGCGGCGATGAACGTTTCAGACGTTCGCCGTAAAACAATTCAGGGCAGGCGCGTTGCCAGCAGCGGCAACGCGTCCAAACGACGATAGAAAATTCAAAACCGGATCAATTGGCGTGTGCGCCGATTTCCTTGTCCCACCGCTCCAGAAGCTCTTTGCGCTTGGCGGGATCACCATAGGTCTTGAAGTCATAGTCGATGAGTTTGATATCCTCAAAGCGCGGCGATTCTTTTGGAACTTCAGCAGACTTGTTCGATGGAAGCTGGAAGGATTTGGCGTCCTTCATATGAGATTGAACATCTGCCGTGAGCGCCCAGTCATACCATTTCTTGGCATTGTCGAGGTTCTTGGCGCCCTTGACGATCGACATGGAGCCGATTTCGTAACCCGTGCCCTCACACGGAGCGATCGACTTGACCGGAAAACCTTCAGCCGTCATGGACACTGCGTCATGCATAAAAACAATGCCAATGCCGGTCTCGCCGCGCGCAGCCGACTTCACCGGCGCTGAACCGGATTTGGTATACTGGGAAACGTTCTCGTTGAGCTTCTTCAGATAATCATAGGCCTTGTCCTCACCCATGATCTGCACAAGCGTTGCAAGCGCAGTATAGGCCGTCCCCGAGGAGTTCGGGTTGGCCATCTGAATTTCGCCCTTGTAAGATGCATCAAGCAAATCGGCCCAGCATTTGGGTTCTTTCAGCTGCTTCTTGGCCAGAATATCGGTGTTGTAACCCCATCCGAGCGCACCTGCATAAACGCCAACTGTGCGATAGTTTGCACTTTCCGCCTGCTTCTTGGCCCAGTCCTGCAACTGATCGAGCATCGGAGATTTATATTCCAGCGTCAGCCCTTCGGAGGCTGCCTGCAAATGTGGGTCACCGGTACCAGCCCACCAGATATCGGTCTTTGGGTTGCGTGCCTCGGCTCTGATCTTGGCATAGGTTTCGCCGGAAGAAAGCCGAACCATGTTCACTTTGATACCGCTATCTTTTTCGAACATGTTTTTCATCTGCTCGCAGATCACGACGTCAGCGGAACAGATCAAATTGAGATTGCCAGCGGCATGTGCCGCGAAAGTTATTGACGATATACCAGCGGCAAGCGCCGCAACCAAAAATGTCGAACGCATTGTTTTCCCTCCCAATGTCCGGCGCCTCCACGCCAACGTTTTTGCAAACGTGTGCATAATCTTTGCTTTTTGCGCAGAGCTGTCAACGTATTTGTAAAATTCATTCCGAATTTTTGTTAAATGGTTCAATTGTTCTGTTTTGAATAGAAATGTGCACAGCCGTGCAGATGAGCGATCATAGATGGTGCACGAGGGTTTTCCGCAGGTTGCTTATCATATATGAAACGTATATGATTCATATATCTCAATGGAGCATGGAGGCATCGATGGGTATCGTGAAAATCGGTGACGACCTGCATGAAGAATTACGCAAGGCGAGCGACGTCATGTGCCGTTCTATCAATGCGCAGGCTGAATACTGGATGAAGATCGGAATGCTGGCGCAGGCCAACCCCGATATGTCGTTCAACGAAATTGTGCAGATGCAGCTGCGCGCGGCACAAGTGGAAACCCCCGTTATGGTCGTTCGGCCATCATGACGAAAACGCCTGCCGAAATTGAGCAGATGGCGATATCTGGAGCATTGCTGGCTTCTGTGTTTTCGCTTCTGGATCGCACGCCGTTTGCTGGGATGACAACGATGCAGGTCAATGATCTGGTCGAGGAGTTCGTTACTGGGGAATTGCAGGCGCGGCCTGCCAGTAAAGGGCAATATGACTATCCCTTCGTGCTGAACGCCTCAAAAGACGATGTTGTATGCCACGGCATGCCGTCCAATGATGATGTCATTGCCAATGGTGAGATCATTAATTTCGACATCACCCTTGAAAAGGGTGGCTATATTGCGGATTCCAGCAAGACCTACATGATCGGCGAAGTGGCCCCGTTTGCATCCCGTCTGGTACGCGTGACCTATGAGGCCTTATGGAAAGGCATTGCGGCGGTACGCCCCGGCGCGACGCTGGGCGATATTGGCTATGCCATAGAGCGCCATGCCAAGCGGCATGACTACAGCGTTGTACGTGAATATTGCGGTCACGGTATCGGCACGCAAATGCATGAGGAACCGCAGGTTCTGCACTTCGGTAAACCGGGTGCCGGTGCGCGTTTGCGCGAAGGCATGGTTTTCACCATTGAACCAATGCTCAATCAGGGGACGGCCAAGGTGAAAACCGAAAAGGATGGCTGGACCGTCGTCACCCGCGACGGGAAGCTGTCGGCACAGTTCGAGCATACGGTTGCAGTCACCAGCAATGGCGTACGTGTTCTGACCCTGCGGCCGGACGAAGCGAAAATGCTGGCAACAGTAAAACACGCGGTTTGAGCGACAGATTGTTGCCAGTCGGGTCTGACATGTCGTTCAAGAGCGCTGATCTGCCTATCGATTATGGTCGCGCCGCCATGTCTGGAATTTCTTTTCGAATTCCTCTTTGGTGCAGGGGTAGAGCCCGATTATAGCTTCACCGTTGTTGACCTGTTCCAGCACGAAATCTTCGTAGGTTTCCATGCCGATACATTCCTCGGCAATCTCCTCACAGAGATGCGCGGGAATAACCATGACGCCATCGGCATCGCCCACCAATACGTCACCGGGGAACACTGCCGCGTCACCGCAGGAAATCGGCACATTGATGTCGATGGCTTCGTGCAAGGTCAGATTGGTCGGCGCTGACGCTTTCGCGCAATAAGCGGGCATGGGCAATTCACCAATTCCCGTTACGTCGCGAAAGCCGCCGTCCGAGACAATCCCTGCTGCACCGCGCAATGCAAGTCGGGTCACCAATATCGACCCTGCTGTTGCCGCGCGCGCATCCTTTCGCGCATCCATAACCAGGACCCAGCCGGGCGGGCAGGTTTCGATAGCAACGCGCTGCTTGTGATCCGGGTTGCGGAAAACTGTAATCGGGTTTCGGTCTTCACGCGCAGGGATATAACGCAAGGTAAAGGCTTGCCCGACCATGTTTTCGGGCTTGCGTGCCACCTGATACGAGCCTTGAATGAATTGATTGCGCAGGCCGCGTTTGTAAAGCGCTGTCGCCACCGAGGCCGTGGAGACCTTCTTCAGCTTCGCGCGGGTTTCGTCCGAGAGAACATAATCGCTCATCGTCTGCCTCTTAATAGATCACCGGCTCATCAACCGGACGGCCAAAGTCAGTTTTCAGAAAGTCGAAGTCGCAGCCCTTGTCTGCCTGCTCGACATGTTTGGAAAAGACAAAGCCATAGCCGCGTTCATATTTGGGCTCTGGTGTTTTCCAAGCCGCGCGGCGCTCAGCCAGTTCCTCGTCTGGAACAAGCATGTTGAGGCTGCGGGCGGGGATATCCAGTTCCACGATGTCGCCCGTTTTCAGCAGGGCGAGCGGTCCTCCGATAAAGGATTCCGGGGCTACATGCAGAACACAGGCGCCAAAGCTCGTTCCCGACATGCGGGCATCGGAAATGCGCACCATATCCCGCAGGCCGAGTTTCAACAGCGCCTTCGGCATCGGGATCATGCCCCATTCCGGCATGCCCGGGCCACCCTGCGGTCCAGCGTTCCGCAGTACAAGCACAGTATCCGGTGTCAGCGGATAGTCGGGGTCGTCGATGATCTTTTTCAGCTCGGGGTAGCTGTCTGCAACCAATGCCGGGCCTTTATGGCGATGGAATTTCGGATCGCAAGCGGCGGGCTTGATGACGGCACCATCGGGGCACAGGTTGCCTTTCAAAACAGCCAGTGAACCCTCGTGGTAGACAGGATTGGACAGCGGACGGATAACATCATCATTCCAGACCTGCACCTTATCCAGCCCTTCTACGAGTGCTTCACCTGTAACGGTTATCGCGGTTGGGTCGAGCTTGTCGGCGAGTTGCTTCATCAATGCGCGAATGCCGCCAGCATAATAAAAATCTTCCATCAGATATGTAGATCCCGATGGCCGGATATTGGCGATAACAGGCGTCGTGCGCCCGATACGGTCAAGATCGTCAAGCTCCAATGGAATGCCAGCGCGGCGCGCCATAGCAATCAGGTGAATGATCGCATTGGTCGAACATCCAGTCGCCATGGCAACAACGACGGTATTTTTCACAGCAGCAGCAGTTATAATCTGGTCGGGCTTCAGATCATCCCAGACCATGTCGACAATGCGACGTCCGCATTGGGTGGACATGCGTTGATGGTTGGCATCAGCCGCTGGAATGGAAGATGCGCCGGGAAGCGAGAGCCCCATTGCTTCGGCGATCACGGTCATCGTTGAGGCCGTGCCCATCGTCATGCAGTGTCCGTAGCTTCGGGCGATGCCACCTTCTATGCCTTGCCATTCTTCCTTGCCAATGGTGCCAGCGCGGCGCTCGTCCCAGAATTTGAACATGTCGGTGCCCGAGCCGAGCGTTTTCCCGGCATAATTGCCGCGAAGCATCGGTCCTGCGGGCAGAAAAATGAAAGGGAGGCCAGCGCTTGTAGCCCCCATGATGAGTGCCGGTGTGGTCTTGTCGCACCCGCCCATCAAAACTGCGCCATCAACCGGATGAGAGCGCAGCAACTCTTCAGTCTCCATCGCGAGCATGTTGCGATACAGCATTGTTGTGGGTTTGACATAGCTTTCCGAAAGGGACAGTGCGGGTAGTTCGAGAGGGAAGCCGCCAGCCTGCAAGATGCCACGCTTGACCCATTCGACCCTGTCCTTGAAATGGGCGTGGCAAGGCTGCGCATCCGACCATGTATTGATGATCGCGATAATGGGCTTGCCCTCCCAGTCCACCGGATCATAGCCCATCTGCATGGTTCTGGAACGATGGCCCGAAGAGCGCTGATCATCCGGCAACATCCAGCGCGCAGAACGCAGATCGCCATATTGCTTCCTGGGCATTTTAACTTCTCCCCGAAAAATGTCTGGCTCGGTTGATGATCAGCGAGCGCGCTTTAACTGAAATTGTGACGCTATGGGTTGACCCATGGAAGCTAGTCATCACGTGTATAATCTTGAGCTGTGAAACTGCCGCCCTGATAGCGACGCGTGATCGGATCGCCTGCTTCAGCGAGATTGCTGAAACTAGAGGCGTCGTCCTGCGGCACATATCCGATGCGGCTCGCATCGTCTTTTTCCCACCACCGACCGGGATTGGCGGAAATCCCCCAAACCACTGCAAAGCCGGTTTCCTCCGCCTCGACCGCGCCGATCAACAAGCGCACCAGATCATCCTGTGAAAGCCAGGTGGCAAGGTGGCGCGCTTCAGTCGGCTCGGGGAGGCAGGAGCCGATCCGCACATGAATGCTTTCGACGCCATGCTTTTCGAACATCATCCGTCCGAGCAATTCACCATAAGCTTTGGACAGCCCGTAATAACCATCCGGCTTGAATGGATCGTCGCTGTTCAGAACCACGTCGCGCTCATAAAAGCCAATCGTGTGGTTGGAGCTGGCGAAAATCACCCGCTGTTTTTCGGCGCGCGCGGCCTCGAAAATATGGGTGACGCCGAGAATATTGGCTCTGGCGATCAGATCATAGGGTTTTTCGATACTGATGCCGCCGAAATGCAATATCGCATCGGCGCCGCGAACGAGATCGGCAACAGCTTCGGCATCGCTCAAATCCGCCTGGATGAATTCTGCGCCTTCGGGCAATGCGTCGGGAAAGGGCTCAATATCGGACAGACGCAGGCGGTATCCGGCTTTTGACAGTTTTCGGGTTAACATGCGGCCAAGATTACCGGAGGCACCGGTCAAAAGGAGGTGTTTCATTCCATCAAATTCCCTTCATGCGCGCCACTTTTGCCCCGGCAACGGTACTGGTTGCCAGATGCACGCTGCCGGATTGCGGGGCGGAAGCCAGTTTATCGGCCGATCCAAGGCGGTGCGACGTCAGCGCGATTTGTTTCAGATCGGGACCACAGAAACATGGCATTGTCGGTGCCGAGACCGGAACTGTAAAGCTGGCGAGTAAGGTTCCATCAGCGTCGAAGCGATTCAGGACACCAGCCGATACGCCTGCACTCCAGTAAGCGCCTTCGGCATCGCAAGCACCGCCGTCAGGCCTGCCGGTTTCTTCGTCTAGATCGCGGATGCGTTTGCGGTCGCCTATATGGCCCGTAGCGGGATTGAACTCATAGCGGTCGATCCATGGACCACGGGAATCTGTATGGAACATTGTGGTTCCATCGGGTGTCCAGGCGAGGCCATTCGATACCTCAAAACCTTGCGCTATGATCTCCGCATGCCCGTCCGCCGTGATACGGTAGAGCTTCGCGATAGGCTCGCGTGCAGGACGGCAATCCATACTGCCGATCCACAACGCACCATCGGGCCCGATCTTACCGTCATTAAGGCGCGATGTTTCCGGCTCGTCATAGCTGTTCCAGAGTGTCTGTCTGTCACCGCTATCTGGATCGAACACAATGACTTCTCGTGCGAGCGCCACGATCAGTTTTCCGCTTTCGGCAAGCCCTACACAGGGAACCTCGGCTTCAAACGTCCAGTCGCGTACAGGACCGTGCTCGAGGTCAATTTCGTAAACCTTGCGCCCATTGATATCGCACGCAAAGAGCGTTGCCCTTCGCTCGTCCCAGACGGGACTTTCCATCAATTCGCCGCGCAGATCGGCAATGCAGTGAAACGGTCCAATCATAATGCGTTCGTCTTTCTGCGGATAACGTCAGGGTGTTCGAGGACAAAGTCAGAGAGTGAGAGGCCAAGCCCGGCACCTTCAAAAGGATAAATCAGACCGTTTTCAATATGCGGCATCACTGTAACCAGATCGCGATACCATGAGGTGTAATAGGCCCGGACCGACTCCTGATAAATGGCGTTCGGCGCATTGAGTGACAGGTGAATGGAGGCTGCGAACACGACCGGTCCCGTGCAATCATGCGGTGCAATAGGCCGCTGGAAGGCCTCGGCCATGGTGGCGATTTTCTTCGCTTCGGAAAGTCCGCCGCACCATGAAATATCCAGCATCACATAATCGGATGCATCAGCGCGCAGGACATCGAGGAATTGCGAACGGGTTGCCATTGTTTCGCTGGCGCAAACCGCAATACCGGATTTCTGCGCATAGATGGCAAGCGCTTGCGGGTTCATCATCTTGATCGGGTCTTCCGACCAGAATGGACGGAACGCCTTTAACTCTCGTGCAATCGTCAGCGCTGATGTCAGGTCCCACATGGAGTGGAACTCGACCATGATCTCCATCTGGTCGCCGACAGCATCGCGTATTTGTCGAAATGGTAGGAGGGCCTTGTCGAGATCCTGCGCATGAATAAAGTTACCTCCCGACGCCACGGCGAATGGATCGAACGGCCAGATTTTCATGGCCGTTATACCTTCGGAGAGAAGGCTTTCGGCAAGCGCTCCCGCGTCGCGGTGAAAGGCAAGCTGGTCTTCATAAGGCCCTTCCTTGCCTTCATCCGTATCACCTATGTAGCGTCGTGCACCGCTCTTGTTATAGGTGTAGCCCGCACAGGTATTATAAGTGCGGATAGATTGCCGTGACAGCCCGCCCAGCAACTGGTGGATCGGTTGTCCGGTGACCTTGCCGAAGATATCCCAAAGCGCGATGTCGATGGCGGAAGCAGCGCGAATTTCCACACCGGAAGACCGAAAGCCGACATAAGGTTCCAGCAGGAGTTTCGATATCCGGTCGATCTCAAGCGGTTCCTGCCCGATCAATTGTGGCGCGATATCACTATGAATATAGGCGGCCACAGCATTCGCGCCGCGAAATGTCTCACCCAGCCCCATGATTCCTTCATCGGTGTGGATTTGAACCCACAAGATGTTGTTCAGGTGCGGCAACTGCACCGTTTCGACAGCCGTGATCTTCATCATAGGCTCCTGTTCAGTCTTGCACGCTAATGCGCGGATGGTTGACGGTTGCGCGCAACAATTTGCGTGGGATTGACGAAGCGCAGAGCCAGAAGCAGCCAGACCAACGATGTCACCATGTAGATCACGGCCATGGCGTCGATGGATTGGACGGAACGAACACCGGCTGCGAACACCGAATAGTAAAGTGCCACCACAAGTGTCTGCGATGTTGGGCCTGCTGTCAGGAAGGTCAGTTCAAACATGGCCACAGTTCGCACCAGAACCAGAAGCATGGCCGCAAGAACACCCGGCAGTAGTATGGGCAAGAGTACATGAATGAAAAGTTTGAATGTACCAGCGCCGAAGACACGCGCCGCTGCTTCGACCTTGGGGTCGATCTGCTCAATGAACGGGATCATGACGAGAATGACAAAAGGGACGGTCGGTACGAGATTGGCAAGAACCACACCCCAGAATGTTCCGCCAACGCCGAATTTGTAGAGCACGGTTGCAAGCGGAATACCGAACGTTATCGGTGGTACGAGCAGGGGCAAAAGGAAGATCAGCAACACAAATTTCTTACCGGGAAAATCGCGTCGAGCCATGGCGTAGGCAGCAGTCACGCCGAGAATGCCGGACAGGATGACAACCGCAAAGACCACCTGGAACGTGACGAGCAAAACCTGATCCAGCTGGAATTCAGCCCAGGCCGCTGCATACCAACGCGTGGTGAAAGCGTCCGGAAGCCAGGTACCCAGCCAGCGCGTGCCGAAGCTCGATACGACGACAGCCGTGATGACCGCCAGAACATTGAGGACGAAGAAGCCGGTCAGAAGCCAGACAACCGTGATCCAGAGTTTGGAGAGAAGGGATGTATCGCGAACCATGATTTATCCTTTCCCGCCGGCTGTCGAGCCACGATAGAAAAGTGAGCGGACGCCAAGAAGCGCACCGACGACGAGCAATTGTACGGCTGCCATGATCATGGCGATTGAAGATGCCATGGAGTCGTCATACTGCTCGAATGCCGCTTGTGCTGCAGCAATGGATATGACGCGTGTGGGGCCTGATGGTGCACCCAAAAGCACGGCGGAAGGGAAGACGGCGAAAGCCTGAACGAAGGTAAGGCAAGCCGCGACGACCAGTCCGGGTACCAGCAAGGGCAACATGACATACCAAAAACGCTGCCAACTATTGGCTCCGTGTGTGGCCGCCGCCCGTTCCAATGCAGGGTCAATGCCGGTGATGTAGGAAAGTGTCAGCAGAAACGTGAAAGGAAAGACGGTTATGACGAGCGAGGCAAAGACACCCCAGTAATTATTGGTCAGCTTCAACGGACTATCGATCAGGCCGATGAATATCAGCGTGCGGCTGAACCAGCCTTGTGGGCCGAGATAGTTGAGGAGGCCTTCTGCAATCAACACTGTGCCGAGCGTAATGGGCAGGACCAGTATGGTAGTCAGCAGCCTCTGACGACGCATCAATCGAACCCGCAAAGCAATAGGTACTGCAAACATCACGCTGATAATCGTAACCGGAACGGCAAGCCAGAGGGTTGCGCCGATGGTTTTGTAAAGAAATGGATCGGAGAAGAATTTGGCGTAATTGGCGAATGCGCCACCGCCGTCCAACGGATTGAACGACAGAACCAGTCCGTAGAGAAACGGGTAAATGAAGACGCCGATCACAAACAGCAGCGCGGGCAGGATGAGCAACGTCACGCCGTCAAAGCCGCGATTGGCCAGCCGTTGTCGAAGGCTGGGTGTCAACGGAGCCTCGGCATATCTCTCTTGAGCTATATCGGCCATGTCTCAGCCCTCCGCCGGAAAGACAAGCGCATTGGCGTCATCGATACCGAGTGCAATCTGACTGCCGGGTTCAACGCCTTTGGGGCCGTGAAAGATAAGTTCCAGACCCGTCTGCGTGCGTGCTGTGCCCACATATTCACGACCGCGATATTCGATGGTCTCGACCGTTGCCTGCAAGACATTTTGATGATTGGAGCCTGAAACGACATCGTCGCCGCGAGCCATCAACACGGCTTCATCGCCCACCTTCATTGTATCAGCCGCACGCCCGGTCAGTTCACTGTCAGCAACGGCAATCGTCGCCTGTCCGTTTTCGATGCGGGTGATCTTGCCGGGCAACGCGTTTCGAAACCCCATGAATGCAGCAACATCTCTATAGAGCGGCGCTTCATAAAGCTCGTTAGGCTTGCCAACCTGACGGATCTCGCCGTCGCGCAACACTACGATGCGATCTGCAAGCGACAAGGCTTCGTCCTGATCGTGCGTAACGTAGATTGTGGTCGAGCCAAGCTGATTATGGATGCGGCGGATTTCAGCGCGCATCTCAAGGCGCAGCTTGGCGTCGAGGTTGGAAAGCGGCTCATCCATCAAAACTAGCGGGGGCTCGATCACAATCGCGCGGGCGATAGCCACGCGCTGTTGTTGGCCGCCAGAGAGTTGTCCGGGGAGTTTTTCTTCCTGTCCCTGCAAGCGCACCAAAGCCAATGCAGCGCGTGAGCGCTTTTCAATTTCACTTTTGGCTAGCCCGCGCATTTTAAGGCCGAAGCCGACATTCTGCAGAACGTTCATATGCGGAAACAGCGCATAGTTCTGGAAAACCATACCAAAGCCGCGATCCTCCGGCTTCAGCTGGTCGACACGATGGTTATCGATATAGATGCCGCCGCCCGTCGTGCCGAGAAGACCGGCAATGCAATTGAGAGCTGTCGACTTTCCGCAGCCGGAAGGACCGAGAAGTGCGATGAATTCGCCTTTCTGGATGGTGAGGTTAATCTCCCTCAGCGCATTGAAGGTTCCGAATGATCGGCTCATCCGGTCTAGCCGGAGTTCTTGAAAGGACATTGACGCAAACACCATGATTGGTTTGTCGATCATAGGCGTTTCTGGACGAGCCGGTGTGGCTCGCCCGGAAATACCCGCTTAAAAGCCTTAACTGGCCGCGACCTCTTCATCCCAACGCCGGAAGGCAGCGACAAGCGCCTCCGGTTCAAGAGGCAGCTCAATCGGATTGTTGGCGATCCACTCGGCATATTCGGGCCGACCGAATTCAGCGATGATGTTCTGGCTCTCCTTCGGCGCCATCTCGATCGTAACGTCCTTGACTGCCGGGCCCGGATAGAAATAGCCGGCATCGTAAGAATAAGCCTGCTGATCCGGCTTCAAGGCGAATTTGATGAACTCCATCAAAACGGCGATCTTTTCTTCCGAAACGCCCTTTGGAATTGCGAAATAATGCGCATCGCAAACCCAATGGAAACCTTCAAGCTTGCTGACGCCCATTTCCTTCGGCACGACGCCGAGCGCACGCGGATTAATGTCCCAGCCCGTGGTGGTCACGGTCATATCGCGGGTGCCTTCGCCCAGTTCCTTCATCAGGGCGCCGGTACCTGCCGGGTAGTATTCGATGTTCTTGTGCAATTCCTTCAGATAGGCCCAGGTCTTCTCCCAGCCATTGATAGGGTCTTTTGGATTGCTGTCGCCGAGAAGATAGGGCAGGCCCATCAGGAACGTGCGGCCCGGGCCGGAATTGGCTGGACGGGCGTAGATGAACTTATTGGGGTTCTCCTTTGTCCAGGCCAGAAGTTCCTCCGCGTTCTTAGGCGCGGTCTTGACCTTGTCCGGGTGGAATTCAAGAAGCGGGCCCGACGGATAATAGGAGACCACGACGCCTTTGCCCTTGGACATTTCCTGCATGCGCCATGCTGGCTCAAGATAAATGTCCTGCAGCTTGGGCAGGCCGTTTTCCGGCAAGGCGATGATATCCGTCCAGATATCGTCTGCAAGACCTGCAGATAGCGCATCAGGGCCGACAATGACCAGATCGATGTCGATGCGGTTGGCGCGCTGCTGAGCCTTGATCTTACCGGGCAGTTCAGGGGCTGGCGCTTTATTGAATGTAAAGCGTGAAACGAGCGCCTTTTGTTCGGATGCAAAATTATCAAATATCGGTTGGGTCAAGGCGAGATTGCCAGCAGCATCAATAACGTTCAATGCTACGGGTGATGACGGCAGTTTTGCCGACTGTGCCCAAACACCTTTCGGCAGCATGATGCCCATGCCTGTTGCAAGCCCGGCCCCCGCCATGAATGTACGGCGCGAAATTCCCTTATTCATGTTCTCCTCCATTTTTGGTTCTGCGGTGCGCCCGTCTTCTCCCTGTCAGGACGCCCTGATTTCATTTGTCAGACTAAGCCATCTGTCTCCCAACCCGCGACGATCTGCTGAAGCGCTTCGCGGTCATGCTTTTCAAGTTGCGGCAGCCCCGGAAGCCGGACTTTGCCAATGGCTAGCCCCTGGATTTGCAAGGCTTCCTTTACGACCGTCACATTGGCGCCATTGCGGTATTTTGTGCGCATGGTTTCGAATTCGGCGATGCTCTCAACAAGCGAACGCGCGCGGTTGTAATCGCCGGCTTCCAGTGCACTCCACACCGCGAGCGAACGCTTGGGCGCAACATTGACCAGCCCGGATGTGAAACCGCGTCCGCCGAGCGCATAGAAGGGGAGGGCCCAGCTTTCCGCGAGGCCACAAATCCAGGTCGCATCCATCCCTTTTGTTGCCCGGCAGCATTCAAAGAACAGCATCGTGTTCTGGGATGCGAACTTTACCCCGGCAACTTTTGGATGGGTGGCAAGCCTGACCATTTCATCAAGCGGGATCAGATCAGAGCGGATATAGGCGACGATGGGCAGATCGATCGCTTCAGCAATTGCGATAAAGTAATCCACCTGAGCATGAGGCGCCGCAAAGGGGTCCAGCGGGTGATGAATCATCACACCGTCCGCACCGGCCGCGCTTGCCGCTTTTGCCACTTTTATGGCTTCACGCACCGAACGTCCTGCGGCGGCTGTAACTGCGGCTTTTCCAGCGGCAGCCTCAATTGCCAGTGACTGCAAACGAATGACTTCGTCTTCGGTCAGGCTGTAGAACTCTCCAGTATTGCCGCCGCTGACGATATTATGCACGCCCGCATCTGCAATGCGCGAGACGATTTTTGCCGTCAGCACAGGGTCGATTTCGCCCTGTGCGTCATAAGCGGTTGCATGCACGCCCGAAATGCCACGAAGCACCCGGCGGTAGCCTGCTAAATCCATTGTTTCCTCCCAATAGGCTGATCAGAAGACCAGTTCGATATGCGTCTCCCCTGCCTTTACGATGTGCTCACGCATCAACCGTTCGGCCAAATCCCCGTTTCTTTTGGTTATCGCCAACATGATGGCCTCGTGCTCGCCGAAAGACTGGCGGCGAACAACGTCTTGTGACAGCACCGTTACGCGTGCAGCGTGGTCATACATGCGCTGAGCGTTTTGCAACCGGCGCAGATATTCGCAGCCGGATGCTTCATGTATCCCATCGTGAAATTTTTCGTTCAGTTCAATCAATTCATCGACGTCGCCGGTTTCCACCGCCGCACGCATTTCCTCAATGGTGGCGCGAAGGAATTCAAAGGCTTCCTCGCTCCCGTGTTTTGCAGCCTGACGCGCGATGATGCTTTCTAAGGCGGCGCGTGCGAGCATCATTTCTTCGGCCTGACGTTCGTTGAAGCACACAAATGTGCCACGACGTGATTCCGTTCTGACCAGACCTTCACCCTCAAGCTGCCTCAGCGCTTCCTTGAGCGGGCTGGTGCTGATGCCAAGATCGGCTGCGAGCTGACGCTCATTCAGTTTTTCACCGGATTTCAGGCGACCGGAAATAATCGCTTCCCGCAAACTGTCATGCACATGATCTCTGAGATTTCTCAGCTTAATCGGCTTGAGAGCTAACGCCTGCGAATCCAAAGTTCAAATCTCCCTAAAACTCCCTGTTGAAAGAAATAGCCGTCTATTTTGTGATATGTCAATATCTGATGTATCAGATTTTAAATGGCAGTGAGCGATTGTGTTCGGGGGGTCCCAAGTGCCTCACGCTGCGCATCGAAATCGATGAGGGCTTGTGAAGCTGAAAACAAAAATGGCGCCGCAGCGCCATTCTTTAAAAGTCCGTCAAAAGACGATGTGCTGTTGATTATTCCGTCAGAGCCAGACGACGGCGAAGCCGCGCGGCCCTTCCGCCATTGACGTTTGCCGACAGCTTCTGAAATGCGTCGAGATAATTATCCTTGGTGCGAAGAATATGCGCTGTCAGTATCGTTGAGAGCTGGTCGCGCTTGTTCTCGGCCAAAAGGCTGATCATATGCGTATGATCTTTATAGGACCGATCCGGTTCACCTTCTGCGCGAATGGCCAGATGTGTTCTTAGAGATGCGACACGACCGAGAATAAGGTCATAGGCATTTTTTAGATAGCGGTTGCCGCAATGATGGAAGAAGGCGAGGTGAAATGCCGTATCAGCGCGCCCATAAGCCTGCATGTCGCCGCTTTCAACGGCCTCGGTCATGGCTTTCAATTGTTTCTGCAGTTCACTGACTGCTAGAGGCAGTGATTTTTGCGGGGTCAGCGCAATCGCCTGCTTTTCCAGTCCAACGCGATAGTCGCAAAGTTCAGCAATGTCTTCGAGCGTTGGCGTGAAGACATAGGTGCCGGATTTCGGGACGATGATCACCAGCCCTTCCATCTGCAACAGATTGAGCGCTTCGCGAACAGGCGTTCGGCTGACTTCAAATGCCGAGGCCAAAGTGTCTTCGGAGAGGTTTTCCCCGAAATCAAGCTCGGCGTCGACAATGGCCGCACGAATTTTATCAGCGATCGTCGGGACAAGACTCTTGCGGGGGGGCGTTTTCGGCTTTGTCATGCCAGTACACGGTCTCCTCAAAGAATTTCCGGCAGCGCGTTCAAGATCGCTGCCGGTAATGTGGTCTAGTCGCGTTTCGCTTTCAAGCTCATGCAGAGGAAGAAGCTAATGATCGGAAATATTGCAAGTACCAGAAGCGAGATCGAAAAACTATCGGTCGTCGTTTTGACCCAGCCCACAATATAGGGGCCAGTAAAGCCGCCGATCTGCGCAAAGCCGTTGATTGCAGCCAGACCGCCAGCGGCTGCCGCTCCGGTAAGGAACTGCGTTGGCAAGGTCCAGAATACGCCAAGGTATGACCAGAGGAAAAAAGCGCAGATGCAGAGAAGCAGCAGGCCCAGATAAGGGTTGGGCGCAAGTGCGCTTGCTGCCAGGAAGAGGCCGCCGAACAGGCCGGAGATAGCCGTGTGAATCTTGCGTTCACCCGTGCGGTCGGAACTGCGCGAAATGAAGACGAGCCCGAATGCTGCGAAAATGAACGGTATGGCCGAGACAAAGCCGGACTGCAGGGTCGTCAGACCGAAGGTCTTCACGATCTGCGGCAGCCACATGATCACGCCATAAACTGCGATGCCATTGAACATGTAAACCAGCGTGAGAAGCCATACCCGGAAATCGCCGAAGATTTCGCGCAGGCTGTGATGCGTGTCGGGCTGGGTGTTCTTTTCGTCTTCGGCAAGCTGTTCAAGGAGCCAGGCACGCTCGTCCGCCGCCAGCCATTTGCTGTCCTTTTGCGGTGAATCGACGAGATAGAAGAAGGTGATAACACCGAGAACGATGGCAGGAAGTCCTTCAAGAATGAACATTGCCTGCCAGCCATGCAAGCCAAACAGACCTTCGCCTGCATCGATCAACCAGCCGGAAATCGGAGCTCCGATGACAATCGACAACACGGTTGCGGCCATGAAGAGGGCCGTCGCGCGGCCACGTTCTTTGGCAGGAAACCAGTAGGTCAGATAGAGGAGGACGCCCGGCGCAAAACCCGCTTCGGCAACGCCGAGCAGAAAGCGAAGGATGTAAAAGGACGTAGGTCCCTGCACGAAGGCCATCGCACAGGAGACGATGCCCCAGGTGACCATGATACGGGCGATCCAGATCCGCGGGCCGACTTTGTGCAGGATCATGTTGCTCGGGATTTCAAAAGCCAGATAGCCGATGAAGAAAATTCCCGCACCAAGACCGAACATGTAAGGGGTCAGGCCGATGTCATCATTCATGTGCAGCGCGGCGAAGCCGATATTCACGCGATCCAGATAGTTCACGATGAAGCAGATGAAGCAGAACAGGACGATGCGCATGTTGAGTTTGCGGATCGTTCGGTCGCGTAGACTTGTATTCAAATGAGCGCCGTCAGCACGGATAGCATCCGCCATGACATTCCTCCCTAAGCTTGATGCCGCCCTCCGCGACACCTTTCGTCGGGCACCTATAGACCGGAAAGGAAGTACGCACAAGTGGCATACATTAACTAGAACCCTAGTTGACAATCTGGCTGTTCTGGTCATTCTTGCCGCCGACTGAAACAGGACGCCATTTGTGGCGGGAGGATTAAAGTGCAGCAATCTCAATCGGCAATCGCCAGCTCGGGCTATTTCGTTGACCGGACGGTTCTCGTCACTGGCGGCGCGTCGGGAATCGGCCGTGCCGTTACCGACAAGCTGGTAGGGCTTGGCGCGAAAGTTGCGGTGTGGGACATCAATGCTGAGCGGCTCGCCGAATGTCAGGCCGTTCACGGCGATCGCGTGTTGACCGCAACTGTCAATGTTGCCGAACAGTCGTCGGTTGAAGCTGCCATGGAAGCACTTGTGCAGTCGTTTCGCGGCATTGATCACCTCTTGAACAATGCCGGTATCATCGGACAGCGCATGACTGTTGAAGATATGAACGAGCCGGAGCTTGATCGTGTTCTGGGCGTCAATTTGAAGAGCGCCTTTTATGTTTCCAGCGCGTTCATCCGCGCTCCTTCCAGTCGTGATGACCGCTCCGTTGTCAATTTGTCTTCGATTGCGGCCCGCACCGGCGGCATGGTTGGCAATATTGTTTACGCAACAACCAAGGGCGCAATCGCGTCCTTCACAGTTGCGCTTGCCAAGGAACTTGCTCCGAAGGCACGTGTCAATGCGTTGGCTCCCGGCGTCATCAACACGGAAATTCAGCAGGATGTTTTCGCAGATCCGGCCAATATCGAAGCGATGGCCAATATGATCCCGCTCAAAAGGCTTGGCACTGCGGCTGAAGTTGCTGATGCTGCGGTATGGCTCCTCTCTGGAGAGGCGTCCTATATCACCGGTGTCGTTGTGGATGTGTCTGGCGGTCGCTGAACAGGGAGAGCATGATGAAGAACACAGCTGAAAAACTGAGAGCCAGCATTGAATCCGGCCGTCTCCTTCAAGCGCCCGGTGCAGCCGATGCATTGACGGCACGACTGGTCGAGATGGCGCAATTTCCAGCCATTTACATGACCGGCTTTGGTGCAACGGCCTCGCGGTTGGGCTTGCCGGATATTGGTCTGCTGTCGCAAACAGAGATGACAACACACGCGCGCGACATGGTGCGGGCGGTCGATATTCCGGTCATTGCCGACGCTGATACCGGTTATGGTGGTCCTGCCAATATCTGGCGCACGGTCGAGGAATATATCCAGGCTGGCGTTGCCGCCATTCATCTTGAAGACCAGCAATTGCCAAAGCGATGCGGCCAACGCTCGGGCGTCCGTGTCATTCCGGCTGAGGAAAACATTCGCCGTCTGCGCTGCGCTGTCGAAGCGCGTGGTCAGCACCCAATGCTGTTGATTGCACGGACGGATGCGATCCAGAGCGAAGGCATTGATGAAGCCATTCGCCGTGCTAAGCTCTATCAGGATGCGGGCGCCGACTTGGTTTTTGTCGATGGCATCAAGAAGATCGCCGACGTCGAGGCAGTTTCCAAGGGTGTACAGGGTCCGAAAGTCGTCAGCATCGTCGACGGCAACGAGACCACCGCACTGACGGCAAAGGACCTGGAAGAGCTTGGCTTCAACATCGCTTTCTATGCGCTTTCTGCTCTTTTCTCAGCGGTGAAGGCTGTTCGGGACACTCTTGATGTGCTGAAGGCGGAAGGCACTCCGCATAGCCGTGCAGATGCCATGGTGACATATGCTGAGTTCAGCGCCGTAACTGGACTCGCCGGCTACGATGCGCTGGACGACCGCTACGGCTGGCCCGAACACAAATAACTGGCTCACCGAATACCGATAAGAACGCCGGTCGCAACAAGAGCGATCGGCGGTGAAAGGACGTGCTGAAAAAAGAACACGACTGACGGATTAAAATGCGGGATCGAGTGTTGATGCTATAATGCAACAGACATGGGAGGTCGTCATGATCCGCGCACTCTCGATTTTAATGCTACTCTTTTTTTCGCCAGCGTCGTCATTGGCCGATAGTCTGGAAGCCGTCAACGGACATTATACGATCCAGCGCTCATCAATGATCAGCTTTCGTGTTGGTCAGGTTGGTGGCGGCGGTGTGGCGGGTTCGTTTGCTGAATTTGCGGGCGATTTTAATCTCAACGCTCAAAATCTGGCAAAGTCGTCGGTGTCCTTTACGCTGAAGCCAGCGAGCGTCGACGCAAGACAGACGCGCATCAGTGACTTTCTCAAATCGTCAGCCGTCTTTGATATTGAGCACTATCCGGTTCTCGCATTTCGCTCGACAAAGATCACGCAGACGGGACCTCTGAATGCCCGGATCGACGGCGTTCTGACTGCCCGCGGCAAGACGCATGGTGAAACATTCTTCGCGTCCATGGTTGGCCATGACGAGAAGACCGTTACGTTTCATGTAACCGGCGAGGTTTTGCGTTCGCCCTATGGTATGGATGTCGGTACGCCGATCTATTCCAATGTTGTTGATTTCGACATGGAGCTACTGGGCGAAAAATAATGTTAGATGATCGGGATTAAATGCATTCCTGCGGTGTTCTTCAAGACGGAGACTAAGACCAACCCGTAGAGGAGGACTATCATGATTAAAGTGACAGCGTTTTTGGCGACAGCCGCCCTCGTCGTTAGCATGCCACTGGCCGCACATAGTGAAGATTATGCGTCTGGCGCCGTCAAGACGATGAAAACGGCGAAGGGTGAAGTTCTGACCGACGCAAAGGGCATGACCCTCTATGTATTCGACAAGGACAGCAAGGGAACATCCAACTGTTATGATGATTGCGCGAAGAAGTGGCCGCCTTTGACGGCTTCCAAGGGTGCAAAAATGGATTCTGAGTTCACTCTCGTCACACGCAAGGATGGCACGAAGCAGTGGGCACATGAAGAACAGCCGCTATATCTCTGGCAAGGCGATAAAAAACCCGGTGACGTGTCAGGCGACGGGGTCGGCGGTGTCTGGCATATAGCCAAGGATTGAGTGCAGGACCGGTTCGAGAATGTCGCGCTTTTTGGAAGAAATGGAGGAATGTGTTCCCGCGCTCAGGCGTTACGCCCGAGCGCTGACACATGACATCGATTGGGCGGACGATCTCGTGCAGGATTGTCTGGAGCGCGCAATTCGCAAAAGCAGTTTATGGAAACCATCTGGTCCATTGCGTGCCTGGCTTTTCCGCATCCTCGTTAACCTGTGGCGCAATGAGTTGCGCCACAGACGCCGGGCTCCGGACAGTGCGCCACTGTCGAGCGTTATGGTTGAACCACAGGTGCCAAGCGCGTCGCCGTCCAGACTTGCTTTCGCCGAGACGGCGCGGGCAATACAAACATTGCCTTCGGAGCAACGCGAAGCGCTTCTGCTGGTCGCAGTTGAAGGTATGGGCTACACAGAGGCGGCTTCCGTGCTTGAGGTTCCACTTGGTACATTGATGTCACGTCTGGGACGAGCTCGCGCAACATTGCGCAGTCTTACAGAGGAGAACGGTTCGCATTTGAGGGCCTTGAGATGAAAAACAGGTTGATCAGTGACGCTGAATTGCAAGCTTATGTGGATGGGCTGCTTCCTGATGAGTGTCGTCAGGTGATCGAGGCAGAACTGTCCGCCAATCCTCAACTGGCCTCAGAGATTGCTGTCTGGCATCGACAGAATGAAACTTTGCAGGCACTCTATTCGCATGTCGCGCAGGAGCCTGTACCTGCACGGTTGAGCCCGGGTGCCATCAGAGACGAAATTCGATCCACGCGGCAGGGTTCCTGGCGCATGGCAGCTGCTGCTGTAGTGTTGGTCGCTGTAGGGGCAGGGGCTGGATGGTTTGGTCGTGATGCTGTCGAGGCCACGCCACCATCATCAATGCCGCTCGTAAGCGAAGCGATGGCCGCCCATAGTCTTTATACAAGTGAAATTGTGCACCCGGTTGAGGTGAAAGCAGAGCAGGAGCAACATCTGTCTGCTTGGCTTTCCAAGCGACTGGAGCGGACCCTCGTCATACCTGACCTGCGGACAGAAGGGCTCTTTTTGGTTGGCGGTCGTCTTTTGCCAGCCAATGGTGGGCCAGCGGCCCAATTAATGTATGAGGACACGAGCGGCAAACGCGTGACGCTTTTTATTGTTCCTTCTGACGATAACAAGGAAACATCATTGCGTTATCTGACACAGGGCAATCTGGAGGCGCTCATCTGGAGCGATAATACGCTCAATTGCGCGCTTGTCGGTGACTTGCCGCGCCCGCGCCTTCAGCAAATTGCCATGAGCGCCTACAAGCAGTTCGAATAGGGTGTAGGTTGGTTTCGGGAGGGTGTCATGTGGCGTAACACACGAGCCGCTTACAGCTGCCTCACACAAATACTGCACTGGTCGATTGCTCTGTTGATCGTCGTGCAGATTGGTCTCGGATTTCTCACTCAGGAAACAGCGAATAAACCGGCGCTCCAGTTTTCGCTTTACCAATGGCATAAATCGCTTGGCTTTTTGATCCTTGCACTCGCTTTGGTCCGATTGTTCTGGTTCGTTGTAAACACCCGCCCCTCGTCGAGTGCCGGGATCAGTCCATTGGAACGGCGTCTTGCACGCATTGTTCACAAGCTACTGCTGGCATTGACAATCGTGTTACCAGTTACCGGCTGGGCAATTGTGTCGACTTCGCCGCTTGGCATTCCAAGCTATGTCTTTGACCTCTTTGTCATGCCGAATATGCCGCTACCAGTTTCAGATGCCGATGAAGCATTCTGGTCGTGGCTACATGCAATATTTGTGTATGGCACTATGGGACTGGTTGCGCTGCATGCAGGGGCAGCCTTGTATCACCATTTCTTCCGGCAAGATGACACTCTGCGGAGAATGATCACATGTCGGCACGACTTGAAGAAGGTTGATTGAACGCAGTTCGTAGCAGCGGAAAGAAAACGGACAATCCTCCAAAACGAAAACAGGTGCCCGGCTTTTAGCGGGGCACCTGTTTGGCGTCTTTTGGTTCAGCGTTTTGAATGCTGTTGGTTATGCCTTGCCAAGACGCTTGCGCAGTTCGGTGTTCTCGGAGCGAAGCTTCGCAGCCAGTTCCTTGCGCAGCTTGATGTTTTCGGCTTCCAGTGCCACAAGCGCCTTCAGATCGTCGCTCGTCGAAGATGCCTTTGCGGCAGCTGCCGGTGCTGCGGTCTTTCCAGCAGCGTTCTTCCAGTTGTAATAGGTCTGTTCGCTGACTTCAGCCTGCTGCAGTGCAGCCTTCAATGTGATCTTGCCGCCCTTGGTGGCTTTCTCGACAGATGCAAGAATGGAAGCACGTTCTGCAGGCGTATATCGCTTTACCTGACGACCAGCCGGAGCAACAACAGCTGCTGTGCTAGCCTTGACGGCCTTGGGAGCAGCCTTTGCAGCTTTAGGAGCCTTCGCCGCTTTTGCAGCTGGCTTTGCGGCAGCAGCTTTGGGCTCAGCCTTCTTGCGCGGTGCGCGGGTTTTCGGCTTGGCGCTTGCTGGCTCAGCTGCAGCGGTCTGGTTTGCTTCTACAATGGTTTCATCAGCCATGGTCAGGTTCTCCTGGATTGATACTCGGGTAAGCTTTCCGGTCGCCGAATATATGGGACAATGCTTAATGCAACTATAAGTGCCATTACTTTGACACTTTGTGAAGAGATGCCCTCAAATGAGCATGGTGAGCTGATCTATTATATGTCTCGATTGTTTGTTGAAAACCGAGGATGAAATCTATAGGTAGAGCGTAGTACCTGCCGGGGAACCTCCATAGAAATTGATTAAGAAAGCTATTTTCGGATGAAGAATCCAATCCGCAATGTTGTCGTTGAATATAAGAACCGACGTGCACGTAAGGGCGGCAACTCGCTTTGGGGCAATCTCGATCTGAAGTCGATTGCACGGGACGTGGAAGAGGACAGCAAGGCACCAGCACCTGTCGAACCAACGCAGCCCGCGATTTCCGAAACCAGCAGTCAGCCTGCAGCAAAAATCCTTGAGCCAACGCCTCAGGTGGAGGCAGTTGTCGAGCCGAAGATTGTTGTTGCAGACACACCGGAAACCATCGCGGCTGAAACAGAAGTCGCTCCGCAGGAAACCCAAAAGCCCGCCGCTGCCAAAGCGACGACTTCTTCTGCCCGCACCAGGAAAAAGCTCAACGCTCCCCGTCGCTTGCAGACGCTTGCTGACAAGCCGGTGAAGGTCAAGCCGGTACCTAAGGCCACAGTTGACATTCTGGATGAACTGGCTGCGCTAGAAGCAGAGAATGTCGCGCTAAAGCGGCAGCTAGCCGAGAAGCTCAGCATAGAAAATAAACGCATGCGGAAAATGCTTCTCCGCATAGAGACCCAGGTTAAGCTTTAACAGAAAGCTCGTCTCGCTATGCGGCTATCTGGTGGCCGCTGCCGCTTGGGATACGTTCTCAAGTCGGTCAGCTTTCCTCAAGACGCCAGCCGTCGTAGCCATAAAGGCGATGATGAGACCATAGACCAATAATGTTGTTTGCAGGCCAAGATATGGCATCGCGATCCCTGCGAGGACAACTGGGACGCCAAAGGCAAGATAGCTGATCGTGAAGATTGAGGCGAAGACCTCTCCGCGTTCGCTGGCGGGCGTTAAAGGAACTATGCTTCGCAAGCTCGCATAAAAGCAGGTTCCAAATCCTGTTCCAGCAATAAAAAGCGCGGCCAGATAGATTGCGATATTGGATGAAAGAATGCCAATGAGCGTAAATACAGTTCCGATGGCGAGACTGGTCGCGCCATAGAGCATGATGTGCCGGGGAGCGAACTTGCGCGCGACATAGCTTGCAATTGCTCCGCCAAAGGACAGCAGCGTGATGACGCTTGCCTGAGCAAAATAATCATGAAAGTCAAATATGCGCGCCATGATGAGAGGGCCAAGCGCGAGGTAAAAGCCGCCTGTGGCCCAAGCGGCAATAATCGCCGGTGCGCACTTCCAGAAAATGCTTCTCACATTCGTTGGTAGTCCCAGCCGGGGCTGTAGCGAGGTGAGGAAGCCGCGATGGCGCGGTGAACTTTCAGGCAATATCCATATGATGGCCGCGAGTATCAGGCTGATAGCAATGAGGCCGCCAAAGGCATAGTTTCTTGGCTGATCGAAAACGTCCATGATGATGCCCGCGATCAGAGCGCCAGCTGCCAACCCAAGAAGCGGAACGACCGAGTTACAGACAGCGGCGATACCCGGAAATCTGCGGAGTTCAAAGTCCACAACAGTCGCCGAGGAAGCGGTGATCAATAACCCGCAGGCAATGCCTTGAACACATCGCGCCACCATCAATCCTGTCAGGCTTGCGGCTGTCATGAAGTCAAATGCGGATATTCCGAGTAGCAAGAAGCCAAGGGTGAGAACGGGACGGCGTCCGATATAATCGGAACTTGCGCCGGCGATCATTAGCGTGGCGAGCAAAGCGCCGGCATAGATGGCAAAAATGCCCGTCAAGGCTGCTGCGGAAAAGCCAATCTCCTGCTGCAATGCCGGATAAAAGGGAGAGGGCAGGCTCGCGCTGGCCATCATGACAAACTGGCTGAGCAAAGCAATTGTGAAACCGGGTCGGCTACCGCTTGCTGCTTTGATCTGATCATTCGACATAGTGCACCTGCTGCAATCACCACAATGTAGTAGGAAATGGTTTGATAATATTCGAACCATTTCCTACTATGAAATGGCCGACGGTTCAACTATATTCGAACCATGACGAATGAAATTCTATCTCACCCGGTTGATCTGGCTCATCCGAATTGTGAAGAAATCACGCTAACGCAGATACTTTTTGCGCTAAGCGATCCGTCGCGTCTTGAAATTGTGCGGCAATTGGATGGCGGCCCGCTGGAGATGGCGCGGTGTCATTTGAGCGATCCGAATGTACCGAAATCAACGCGTTCGCATCTGATGAAGGTGCTGCGTGAAAGTGGAGTCGTCTGGAACAAGCCGAAGGGTCGCGGACGCTTGTTGTCACTGCGGCGCGAAGAACTCGATCAACGTTTCCCGGGCCTTCTCGATGCGGTTCTCAACGCGGCAAAAGGCTAAGCTGATTAAGGCCATCTCATTCAGCGACGTCTTTTTTTAAGAGCAGTCCTTCGAGAAAAGTGCGAAAAGCCTGCGCGGCTTTTTCCGAAGTAACTTCGGGATCGTCTGCATTGGCAATCCATTGTGCGGCGCTGCTGCTGGCTGCATTGATGAGGCGCGCGCCAGCTTCCGGATCGATGTCAACAATCATGCCAGCTTTTTGCAGGTCGGCGAGGCTGCGCGCCACCGTTGCAATGCAGCCATTGGCATTTGGCCAGCCTGATGGATCTCCCAGCACTGCAGGCCCATCTCTGAACATGATGCGCTGGATTTCTGGTTCGAGAGCCATCTGAACATAAGCAACATTCTCGTCAACGAAGCCCTGCCAGGGTGTCTCAGCTCGGGAAGAAATGGCGCAAAGCCTGTCCGTCATTTCTGCGTCGATCTGAGTAACCACCGCCTGCAACAGACCCTTCTTGTCGCCGAAGTGATGGTAAAGCGCACCTCTTGTCAGACCGGCTGCACCCGTGAAATCATCCATTGAAGCATCCGCATAGCCGACCGTTCCAAATGCCTGACGCCCCGCCGCGAGTAGTTTTGCCCGGGTTTCGGCGATCATTTCGCTGCGGGGTTTGCGCATATCGTTCTCCAATTTCTACATACGTTGCGTATATTAGTTGACATACGCCGCGTATCAACTAATTATTTGACATACGCTACGTATGTAAGTGGTAAATCATTACCATCAAGGAACATGTCTATGTCCAATCCCTACAGAGAGATTTTCCGTGCGCCGGGCGCACTGGGCTTTTCAACGGCAGCAGGCTTCGCGCGGCTCCCAATGGCAATGGCTCCAATTGGAATCGTTGCCATGTTGTCTCTAACGCATGGCGAATATTGGCTGGGAGGCGCAGTTTCAGCTACGTTCGCGCTGACCAACGCGTTTTTATCGCCGCAGATATCCCGGGCGGTCGACAAATACGGTCAACGGGCTGTCGTCGGGCCGGTTACGGTCATTTCGGTGATAGCATTTGCAGTGCTTATTCTGGCCGCCAATCAGAAATGGGCGAGCTGGACCTTGTTCGTTGCGGCGTTTCTGGCGGGCACGACGCCAAGCATACCTGCAATGGTCCGGGCGCGTTGGACGGAAATATTTCGCAACCGGCCGGAGTTGAACACTGCTTTCGCGTTTGAATCAGCTGCCGACGAACTCGTCTATATTGCGGGTGCTTCGCTCTCCGTTGGCTTGGCCGTGGCGTTGTTCCCAGAAGCAGGAATGCTGATCAGTACAGTGTTTCTGGCAATCGGCACGGTTGCGTTTCTGGCGCAGCGCACAACTGAACCCAGAGTCCGTGCTCCTGATCAAACCGGTCCCCAGCGCTCCGCTATCCGGCTCCGTTCGGTTCAGATTATTACACTTGCCCTTGTGTTCGTCGGCTCGACCTTTGCAACGGCGGAAGTCAGTGCTGTGGCAATCACCAGAGAGCTTGGTCAACCCAATATGGCAAGTCTGGTCATCGGCGTTTACGCTATCGGGTCTTTTGCAGTCGGTCTTACTCTCGGTGCGCTTAAGCCAAGAATTCAATTGCCATTGCAGTTGCTGATCGCGGTTAGTGTGCTTGCAATTACGGCCTTACCGCTTTTGTTTGCCAGTTCGTCAGTTGTTTTGCTTGCCTTGGCTGTCTTCGTCAGTGGTGTTGCTATCTCGCCCACCTTCATCACCGCCTTTGGTCTCATTGAGCGTCGGGTGCCGGAAGCTATGCTAACTGAGGGAATCACATGGGTTATGACGGGCATCGGTATCGGGATGGCGCTCGGCGCCTTCATCGCAGGTTGGGTGGTTGATAATTTCGGGGCAGCGAACGGCTTCTGGGTGTCAATTGTAGCCACTGTAACGACTGTTTTGATTGTCGGATTCGGACAGCGTGCTTTGTCAGGAGAGCGGAGAACATCGAGTGTTGATGACAATTGTATGGCTCAACCTGCCGAATGAAGCGGTTTTGTGCTTGAAGATAGCCCCTGACGGAAAACCTGTCGGGGGCTGCTCGTGTCAGGTCACGCGGCCTCTTTCAGCAAGAAAGTCCAGAAGTGCCCGGACCCTTGATGGCAACGGACCGCCTTGACCGATGTAAACAGCATGGAACGCCTCACGGTCATGCGGATTTAAATGTTCCAGAACAGGCACAAGGCGTCCCGCAGCGATATCGTCGCGAACCGTGAATTCCGTCAGGCGTGCAAGTCCCGTTCCGCTGAGAGCCAGGCGTCGTACGGCTTCCCCATCACTGGCCTGCACGCGTTCGACCGTTGGAGCGACGATGGGCTCACCGTTTTGGACCATCGGCCAGCCATCTGTTGTGCGTATATATCCAAGACCGATACAATTGTGAGAAGCGAGTTCTTCGAGCGTTTGCGGTGTGCCGAAGCGGTCGAGATAAGCGGGCGCACCAACCACGATCATCGATGTCTCGCCAAGCTTGCGCGCGACGAGGCTTGAACTCTTCAATGGTCCTGCTCGCACTGCCACATCAATTCGCTCACTCAGCAGATCTATAACAGTGTCGCTGAGCGTCAGATCAAGTGTGACATCCGGATATAGTTCCAGAAATGCAGGCAGGATCGGCGCAAGAACATGCGTTGCGTAAGATGGGCTGGTGCTGAAGCGGATGCGACCGACAGGTCTTTCGCCGACACCTGTAACGCGTTCGGCGTCTTCAATATCGACAAGAATCCGGGTTGCGCGCTCATAGAAAGCACATCCTTCGGGCGTCAGCTGAAGCGCGCGTGTGGAACGATTTATCAGGCGTGCACCAAGCCGCGTTTCTAAACGGGCGACCAGCTTGCTGACAGCTGAGGGCGTCATCCGGCAAGCTCTGGCTGCCGCTGAAAAGCCACCTTGTTCCACAACGCTGACAAAGACTTCCATCTCGCCAGAACGGTTGATCTCTGATCTCGCCATTGGTCTTCTAATTCACAAATGATTTGAATTGTCGCATTCTATATCACAGGATGAGAGAGGTCTATGTTCATTCATCAATTGTTGCGGGGATCATATTGCCCCACCGTTTTGAAAGTCAAAATCTTATGGAATACCGTTATCTGGGACGCTCTGGCCTCAAAGTATCGACCCTGAGCTTTGGCGCGGGAACGTTTGGTGGTACAGGCCCCTTGTTCGGTGCATGGGGAAACACCGATGTGAATGAGGCGCGCCGCCTCGTCGACATATGTCTGGAGGCTGGTGTCAATCTGTTTGATACAGCCGATGTCTATTCGACCGGCGCATCGGAAGAAGTTCTGGGCGCAGCGATAAGTGGACGGCGCGATAGCGTCATTATCTCAACCAAAATGAGCCTGCCGATTGGAGCGGGCGCCAATGATGCCGGGTCATCGCGATTTCGCCTGATACGTTCTGTGGAACAGGCGTTGAAGCGGCTCGATACCGACTACCTTGATCTTCTGCAACTGCATGCCTTTGATGCGCATACGCCAGTGGAAGAAGTTTTGTCCACGCTCGATGTGCTCGTGCGGACAGGCAAAGTTCGCTATGTCGGCGTGTCGAATTTTTCGGGCTGGCAGATCATGAAGGCGCTCGCTGTCGCAGATCGTTATGGCTGGCCGCGCTATATCGCCAATCAGGTCTATTATTCGCTCATTGGCCGGGATTATGAGTGGGATCTGATGCCGCTTGGAGCCGACCAGGGACTGGGCGCATTGGTCTGGAGCCCACTTGGATGGGGCCGATTAACCGGGAAAATCAAACGCGGCGAGGCGTTGCCTGAAGGTAGTCGGCTCCATGAGACCGCAAGCTATGGCCCGCCCGTGGAAACGGAACATCTTTTCAATGTTATCGATGCATTAGAGGTGGTAGCGGGAGAAACCGGCAAAACGGTTCCGCAAGTGGCGCTGAACTGGCTCCTGTCACGACCGACAGTGGCATCGGTTATCGTGGGGGCCCGTAATGAAGAGCAGTTGCGCCAAAACCTCGGCGCGGTGGGCTGGTCTCTGTCTTCTGCCCAGATTGCTACACTCGATGCAGCCAGTGCAGTTACGGCGCCATATCCACATTTTCCCTATCAACGTCAGGCAGCTTTTGCTCAAATCAATCCGTCTCTTATCGCAGGATAAGACATGGCTGTTCGCTCCTTAGCGATCCGGCTGAACGTCACCTTGAGCGATGATTTCGCTTAAGGTGACGAAACGGAAGGACCATGCTATAGGGATATCAACGGGCTGGGGAAAATCGTTGAAACGCCAATGACGGGGAGGGTTATGGCGGACGAAAAGCGAAAAACGGTCCGGCAGCGCCTTGCCACGATCATTATTGCTGGCGTCGGGAGCGCTTTGGCAAGTGCGATTTCCTATGCGACCGCCATCTATCATGCTGCCAATCCGGTACCGTTGCAGGTCGTCACGGAAGGTGGAATGATAGATACTGGGCAGTGGAACATCACAGTGTTCGATGCGCGGTTGAGCAATACGTCTCCAACAGGCCTTCAGCCAGTTGAACCCAAAAAGTTTCTTCTGATCGATTTCGAAGCGGATAACCGCTCGGCTGAATCAGCATTCGTTCCAATGAAGTTGATCGCACTTGATCCCCCGGTAGCGGGGCTGGTTGATCCGACTATCTATCTCGCCAGAGACAAATTTGTAGCCGGCGCGATCCATCCAGGATTGCCGGAAAAACTGACCCTTGCCTGGGAAGTTCCTGCCAATGTCACGTTGCCGGATAAGATAAGACTATTAGTCGGAAGCCAGATTTATAAAAAGCGCGACAATCTCTTTGGCGCGTCCAACTGGCTGGACCGTGACCCGGTTGCTGCTGTCGAACTGAAAATAGCCGAATCCGCTCCCGGAGACAGCGGATGAGACGCACGCTACTAACCTTCGTCGCAGTGGTTGCTACGATCGCGACCTTATACGCCATGCAGCATTCCACGCCTTATTACAGTGACATTGTTTCGATGGTTAAAGTACGCGGTGAAGCTGGAAAGCCGGTCTCAACTGCGAAATTCACCATGGGTGTCGCGGAGGCCTATATGGCGGATCAACTGGTCACATCCAGTTTGGGAAATGATCGCAACTATACGACGTCAGGTAAATGGCTGGTCCTGGAAGCCGCGGCAAGAGCGAACAAGGAGAGCATCAACCTGATGTCGGCTCTGTGGCAGGGACCAAGTGGCGCGCAATATGCGTTGAGCCAACGTATCACCAATGCATGGGGCGTGCTCGGTTCGGAGAGGCTGGAACCGGGCATTCCAAGGCCGGTTCTTCTCATATTTGAGTTGCCGGAACATGAGATCAAGGGCGGTTCCCTTCTCGTGGCTGAAAGCCTGATAACGCCGCTCGCGCAACAGGCAGAGATCCGCGTCGATTCTCCCGATGAAAGCCATACGCAACACGCAATCCTGATCAAGCGCGGCGGTCGCGTTCAACCTTGGGCGTTGGAGGCGCGATGACAGTCGAACAAACCCTGAGCGAAAAGCGATATTTCCGGATCAGTATCGTTCTATTAGTGCTACTCATCCCGCTTGCGGTTCTGGTCCACTCGCGCGGCGGCTTCATTGAATGGGTGCAGGAAAAACTGCGTCAGCCGACAATAGCCGAGAGAGGCGAAATGCCGGGCTATGCAGGCGCAAACTGGAAGCTTGTTGAGCTGACATCTTTTCCCGGCGAGTTACCGCAGACCAATATGCTGGTCGCAGAAATGGAACTTAAAATCGACGATCCCGAGCAATTTAAACAGGCTATGCCGTGTATTATTGCCGTGACTGACAGCCAGGAACGCAGCTGGAGCCCAACTTTCCTGACAGATCAAGTGCTGAAAACGATGAAACCGGATGCAGCTGAAAAGCAGCACTGTCTCAATCTCATTCAAAGCGCGGAGAAAGGAACCGTAGAGATTGCTGAAACATTTCTTGTCCCCGCTGGCGCAAGGGATTTCGCAGTCTCGGTTGCTATGCGGGGCGAACCGCAGCAGAGCCTGCTTTTGAAGTAGCACCAGCAACGGCATATTCAAGCACGGCTGCCAGAAGTGCAACCCGCACGGCATCGAGCACAATGCCACCGTCAAGCTCCGATGGGCTTCCTATCAGGATGACCAGTATATCGGAGATGCGTTGCCATGTTCCAATGTCATAAGGGCCGACGGTATGCGTGATGGCATACCAGATCCAGGCACCGCCCCAGCTGATTGCTTTATAAAAAACGATGAAACTCAACAGCGTTCCAAGTCCGGCCCCGAACACGAGTCGTAGACACGTCCAGACCGGTCGATACCGCGAACGATAGCCGCCCAGATAATGAGCTGCAAAGTCCTTCAGCCAAACCCGCACCGTGGTCACGCGTGAGGGGAGAGGAGGGACTGATGCCCGCTTCGCGGACAGGTCATAGCCATAGATAATGGATGCCATCACCAACCAGACAAGCGGCAGCAGTGCGTAAAAGAACAGGTTTTTTGCCTGCTCGATGAAACTTGGTTGGCGAAATTCGACAGGGACAGACTCTGGAGCCGCGGCATAGGCCTGAATTGAGAACCAGGTCCCATGAGCTTCGAGATATTCGAGAAACGAACCAGCTCCCAACCATGCGATAAAATCGTCTTTCCATTTATCGAGGGCATAAAGACCGATGAATATCCAGCTTGCGTCCGCTGCCACGATCAACAGGCGGAGCCATGGCGATTGCGTCTTGTACGCGCTTTTCTTCGCAATCCACCGTATGAACCAGCAGAGAACGATCGCAGCGATCAGACTTCTGGATCGCACGAGATCGAAAATTTGAATTTTCTCCCCGAAAGCCGCACTATCAAAGGCCAGTCGCGAATATTCGCGAATTGTGTCACCCAGAAATCCCCAAGCGGCATAATAAGCAAAAAATGGCAAAATGGCTGCAGCTGCCACCACGAGCATGCGATCGCTACGCTTATCGTCTTTTCGAGGACTCGCTCCTAGAGCCGAATTTTCACGCAATGCGGTCAGTGCGGGCAAACCGGGTCGCAAAACTGCAAACATCGTGATGAAGACAAGCAGCTTAACCAAAACAACCAGTGACAGAATGACCATGCCGCCCAACGGAAACTTGAGGCCGGTCGCAACGGCCGCGCCCATCAGCAAGTCACGTGCTATGTATCCAATTGCGCCAACCAGAAGCAGCTGAGGCCAAAACCTAGCTATAAGTCGACCAGTCTGCGATAATAGGCCATCAGTATCTTTAAAAATTGCCATTCGTGCAGTTTAACGGTGCGATCTACACCATTCAACCACAAATATATACTTCTCGTTTGCGGTGATGCCGACGTCCTCCGCGCGGTTTTGATACAGAGATGATGTCGCAACGCTTCGAACCAGATTTGCCGATGCATAAACTGGAAAATCGGACCTTTCCGGCCCGACCTTCTGTTTCCAACGAGCAACAGGCCACTGTGAGGCGCTGTAGCTTAGCCCGCCTTCTTCGTGATGAGTGTCAAAGCCCCGTTTTCCGACAGGCTGGCAGCAATGACATCCTGTTCGTTCATACCCTTCTGTTGAAGAGCTTCACGTGCCTGCGGGAATGTCTTCACAGATGTACGTAGTTTGGTGAGGTCGTCGGCGCTTCGTTTTTCGACAACGGCTTGAACTTCCTTCTGGCTTTCAGCCGGGAGTTCCTTGATATCAACCACCGATACCGTCTGAATGGTTGGTGCCGTTGGTTGCGGGGTCGCTGGCGCCGAATTAGCCGGAGGCTGTGGCGCCTGTTGCTGAGCCATTGCGGCTGGGGTCAGGGCGACGAGAGTTGCGAATGCAAACGATGCAATTCTTGGCATCATCTTTCCTTTCCAGTGATTTCGCTTAATGCGATTTGTGGCGACCGGGCCAGTGCACAGGCCCAATGTGACCGTACCGAGTTATTTTCTGGGCTATTCCGGGGTTAAACCTTGTTCTGGAAACGGCACTTGTGGGATCACACAATTGAAAAGGCCCTGGTTTCACAATGTGTGGGTGAAGTACCGTCGAACCGGATTTAATGTGTGTGTCATGACAAAAAATCGTTATAACAGTTCAATCAGTCTTTTGTCATGATGGAGCCCGTGTGCGCATGTGGAAACCCGTATTGGAACTGCGCAAAGGCGCAACCAAGCACCGACTTCTGACAGAAAAAATCGTCGATGACATCGAGAACGGTGTTCTGCTGCCAGCAACTCAAATGCCCACCCATCGCGAACTGGCACACAGTCTTGGTCTTTCGGTGCAGACCGTCAGCATCAGCTATAAGGAGGCAGAACGACGTGGTTATCTGCGCGGCGAAGTCGGGCGCGGAACATATGTCTGCAAGCGCGTAACTGAACGTGCGGACCGCTTCATGCTGGACCGTGATCCGAGTGGAACCGCGGACATGTCAATTATTCGAGCCGTCTATACGGAAGCGCATGAGAGAGCCTCGAAGCGCCTGTTTGAAGAGTTGAGCCAATCAGAAAACGCCAGTTTCATGCGGCCATGTCGCCCGATTGCGGGCTTGGATCGTCATCGTGCGGTTGCTCAGGAGTGGCTGCAGGGGCTTTCCGTTGACGTTGATCCGGGCCGCATTGTCATTACGAATGGAGCGGCGCACGGCCTGTTTCTTGCCGTTGCAACGATTGTTCAACCGGGCGAAGTTGTACTGACCGAGCGCTTGACCGATCATGGAATTATCGGGCTCGCCAACGTGCTGGGCTTTACGTTGCGCGGACTGCCAATTGATGAGCAGGGCGTCATACCAGACGCCTTTGAACTGGCATGCAAAGCCGGTGATGTGCGTGCGCTTGTTCTGATCCCGACATTGGGCAATCCCACAAGTCATCTCATGTCCGCGCAACGTCGCATAGCGATCGCGGAAATAGCGGCCAGATATGAAGTCTGTGTGATTGAAGACGAAGTTTACAAACCCATTCTGGAAGAGCGGTTGCCTTCAATGCCGGAATTACTTCCCGATCTCGGCTTTTTTGTAACCAGTTTTACAAAGACCGTTATGACGGGACTTCGCACAGGCTATCTCGTCGTGCCGTCGCAATATTCCATTCGTGTGGCTTCGATCCTGCGTGTGACGAGCTGGAGCGGGGTCAATCTTCTGGGCGAGATGGCTAGCCGCTGGATCGAGGATGGCACGGTCAACGAATTGCTCGAAATTCAACGTGGCGAATTGCGAACGAGACAGGCGGAAGTAAGCGATATTCTGGGATCTCTCATAGCAGGGAGTAACCCATTGTCCCTGTGCGCCTGGCTCAAGATCCCGCGTCATTGGTCGGAAGATGGGCTGGTGAGGGCGCTGGCGAACAAGGGCGTGGCGGTCACGCCTTCAGATCCGTTCGTCGCTGGTGCTGATCGCGGCCATGGAGGCATCCGGATTTGCCTTGGTGGACGGTTATCTCGGACGGCCTTGCGCAAGGCCCTCGAAACGATACGGGAAACGTCTGCCCAGCTTCCACCTGTTTACGATGTCGGCGCGATAGCCTGATCTCATAAAACAGACTGGAGAAACTCTTTGGTGCGCTGTTCTTTCGGCGCATGAAATATCTGTTCCGGTGTGCCCTGTTCGCAGATGCGCCCTTTGTCGAAAAAGCAAACGCGGTCAGAGACTTCGCGCGCAAAGCGCATCTCATGTGTTACCATCAGCATCGTCAGATCATGCTCTTGGGCGAGGCTGCGTATAACGGATAACACCTCACCGACAAGCTGCGGGTCAAGCGCAGATGTTGGTTCATCAAAAAGCAGAACGCGAGGACGCATCGCCAGTGATCGCGCTATAGCGACGCGCTGTTGCTGCCCGCCTGATAGCTGTGACGGATAATGATCCTTCTTGTCCGACAGGCCGACGAGCGAAAGCAGGTCCAGTGCACGTGCTTCAGCTTCAGCGCGTTTGAGACCAAGCACGTGAACAGGCGCTTCGATGATGTTGCGCAAAACGGACATGTGGGGAAAGAGATTGAAGCTTTGAAATACCATGCCGACATGCGACCTGATTTTGCGCAGATGCGCTTCACTGGCATGGAATGGCTCCTTGCCGCCGGTTTCATGATAGGGCGTACCACCCAATTCCAGTGTGCCCTCCTGAAACGGCTCCAGCGTCATCAGTATGCGAAGCACAGTGGATTTGCCCGAGCCGGAGGGGCCGATGAGCGTGACTTTTTCGCCGTTGCTGACCGAGAAATTGAACTGATCCAATACGGTCAGCGCTCCAAAGCGTTTGACGACGTTTTGAAAGCGGATGATTTCCTGGGTCATTTGAGAGCGATCCCGTTCTTTGGAAGTTTGCGTTCAAGCAGGCGGATAGCTGCCGAGCAGATGAGCGTCAGGATAAGGAAGATCAGACCAACCATTGATAGTGGCACGAGATATTCGAACGTGCGGTCACCGATCAGATTGGCGAGATTGAGCATGTCGACAATGCTGACGACCGATAGAACTGGCGTCTCCTTGAGCATCGATACCAGATAATTGCCCATGGCTGGTACGATACGTGGCACCGCTTGTGGAATGACGATATCACGATAGGTCCGCCAAGGTGTCAGATTGAGTGCGCGCGCAGCTTCCCATTGTCCGCGGGGAATAGCTTCAATGCCACCGCGATAGACTTCCGATGTATAGGCTGAATATTGCAAGCCGAGTGCCAGAGCGCCGGTTAGGAACGCGGGCAGGACGATGCCATAGACAGGCAGAACATAATAGAGGAAGAAAAGTTGGACCAAGAGCGGCGTGTCACGTAGAAACTCCACGACAACAACGGTTGGCCAGGATACGATTTTGTGACTGCTGCGTCGGAGAAGCGCGAAGACCAGTCCTAGCACCAGGGCGATTGCAAAGCCCGTTGCTGCGGCCTTCAACGTCACTGTCAGGCCTATAGCCAGGATCGGCAGGATCGAGATGGCGAAGGACAGGGTAGACGAGGTATCCCAAGCATAGCCGTATATCATGCGAGACCTCCTGCCATCGTCTGACGTCTAAGGCGTCGCTCCAGCCATCTTATTGCGGTTGCAAGCACGAGAGCCATGGCGAAGTAACCAAGCAGTGTGAGGGAATAGATGGTCACGCTATCCAGCGTCAGATTGCGCAACCTCTGCGCCTGAAACGTCAAGTCACTGATAGCAATGAGGGATGCAAGGGCGGTATCCTTGAGATTGTGAATGGCCAGATTACCAAAGGCTGGCATCATTTCGACAACTGCCTGCGGCAATACAATATGAAACAGTGTGTGCCGCTTGCCAAAATTAAGCGCCCGTGCGGCCTCATGTTGGGCTTCGGGCACGGCCTGTAGCGCACCGCGAACCACTTCTGCACCATAGGCTCCAATATTCAGGCCAAGGCCCATGATGCCCGTGGTGACTGGATCAAAGGAGATACCGATCAGGGGCAGGGCATAGTAGAGCCAGAACAGCTGTACCAGAAGCGATGTGCCTCGGAAGACTTCGATGTAGATTACCGCGATAGCGGACAGGAGCGGTCCACCTGCAAAGCGGGCTATGCCAGCAGCGAATGCGAGTATCGTGCCAATCACCATCGAACTGAGAGCCAGAATGATGGTGACTTGGGCACCTTTGAAAAGGGCGGGTAGATATTCCGTCCAATGCATAGGGTTGTCTCCCTGGCAGAGAAAAGACTGAACCCGCCGACCCCCTGTTGAGACCGGCGGGTGCTGGTAAGCTTACTTTGCGTTGCAGAGTGCCGCTGTGTCCGCCGTACGAGCAGCTTCTACGCTCTCATCGCTAAGTCCATATGTCGTCAGGATTTTCTTATAATCGTCGGTCTTCTTGAACTCGATGAGCTCTTTGTTAAAGGCCGCGAAGAAGTCCTTGTCTTCAGGACGGAAACTGAAGGCGCCAAAGCTTCGAGCCGATTTTCCGTCAACGACAGGATCGGTGAAAGGATGAGCCTGTTCCAGCTGCGGTGAGTTTTCAACCAGCTTTGCAACGGTCAGTTCGGTTGCAGCATAGGCATCAGCTCTACCGGTTTGCACCGTCGATGGTGCATCGGCATTGCCCTGGATCATAACAATCTGGGATTCGTCGATCCCCATTCCATGCAGAAAATCGATCTGATCAGCGCCCGACACAATCGCGACCTTCAGGGAAGGATCCTTCTTGATATCGTCGTAGGAGTGAATCTTTTTAGGATTGCCCTTGGGCACCAGAAGTCCTTCGCCATAGCTGGAATTGGCGACGGTGAACTGCACCTGCTTGCAGCGTTCCGGCAAGACATTTTGTTCAGCGGCCACAAACTCAAACCGCTTGGCTTTCAGCCCGGGAATAAGAGAGCCGAACGGCGTGACGGTCCAGTCGACTTCCTCAATACCAAGCTTTTTGAAGATCGCCGCTGCGACGTCGGGACCAATACCCTTGGCTGCGCCGCTCTCGTCCATATAGCCATAAGGCATCTCGTTGGCGGTTGCCCCACGAACAAAGCCAGCGCTTTTCAGGTCGTCGATTGTGACGGCTTGAGATGGCAAGGTAAGGCCAATTGTAGCCACCGCAGAAAGCAGAGCGGAAATCGTATAAAGTTTCATGCGCATCGTGTTCACTCCTCTTTAAAATTACCGGTTTTGTTTTGCACCGGCTTATTGCTTCAATGTCTCTATTCACACGTGTTAACGCGCGACGGGCTCCTCGCAGATCGTAGCGATGACCGAGAGGCAGTCACCCATTTTGACAAGCCCTGGGAAGTGCCGGGCAGTGAGAACGCCGTCGAGCCTTGCGCGGTATTCCTGCGGCGCACCACCGGTCCGCGCAATGTTATGCACACGGGCGATGACATCACCCTCCCGAACTTCGGAACCAAGATCGACTAGAGGCTCCAGAAGACCGTCTGTGTCTGCAAACCCGAAACAGTCTTGTGACGGCATATCGAGCCAGACAGTCGGCGAGTGTTCTATCTCACCTTCCAGAATGCCGGAATGGCGCAAAAGGTTGCGCACGCCGCGTTTGGCAATGGCAGCCGTGCGGGCGGATATGGTTCCACCACCTGCGAGCTCGGTTGTCACAAAGAGCTTCCCTGCATCCTCCGCAGTCGTGTCATACATGCCCACTGCATCGATCTCGATCATGCGCATGGAATAGGGTGCAGAGAAGGCCTTGACCGCGGCAAAGCAGCGGCTTTCCTGCTCCTTGTCGGGCAGAGCGTGTGCAGCCGCATAGGGTAGGAAATCAAGCGTGCGCCCACCCGAATGGAAGTCTACTAGCACATCGGCTTCAGGCAACAGATAGCGGGTGAAATAGTCGGCGATTTTCTCCGTTACCATGCCATCCGGACGGCCCGGAAAACTACGATTGAGATTGCCTTTATCAATTGGGGAGGTGCGTGTACCAGCTTGAAAGGCCGGAAAATTCATCGCAGGTACGATGATGATGCGGCCCTTGATTTCGTCCGGTTTGAGGTTCGCTGCGAGATCATACAGCGCAACTGGCCCCTCATATTCATCGCCGTGGTTGGCGCCGGTCAACAAGGCCGTCGGACCGTCACCGTTGCGGATCACGCAGATGGGGATCATCAACGAACCCCATGCGGAATCGTCCCGCGACCACGGTAGTCGCAAATGACCATGCTGGACCCCATCCAGATTGAGATCGACAGTGGGCGTGATCGGAGAGGGGCGTAAAGGTGGCGTCGCGTGCATCATGACAGACCTAGTCCTTGACCACCAGCTTGCGCGGTACGTTTGATAGGCATTCGACGCCGGTCTCCGTAATGACGATGCTTTCGGTAATTTCGAGCCCCATGGTTTCGAGCCAAAGCCCCGTCATGAAGTGAAACGTCATGCCCGGCTGCAATTCAGTGCGGTCACCGGATCTAAGGCTCATCGTGCGCTCGCCCCAGTCCGGCGGGTAGGAAAGCCCGATCGAATAGCCAGTGCGATTGTCTTTCACGATGCCGTATTTCTTCAAAACATCGAAAAATCCTGCGGCAATATCCTCGCATGTATTGCCGGGACGTGCGGCGGCGAGACCTGCCTCCATCCCCTCCAAGGTGGCCTTTTCGGCATCAAGAAATGCTTGCGTGGGCTTACCGAGAAAGACCGTGCGAGAAAGCGGACAATGATAACGCTTGTAGCAACCGGCGATTTCAAAGAACGTGCCTTCGCCGGATTTCATCGGCTGATCGTTCCATGTCAAATGGGGGGCGGATGCGTCGGCACCTGACGGCAAGAGCGGCACGATGGCCGGATAGTCGCCGCCGAATTCACCCACACCGCGCGTTCCTGCGTCGTAGATTTCCGCCACAAGATCGCATTTGCGCATACCTGGTTCTATTGTATCGACGATACGCTTGTGCATGGCCTCGACAATGCGGCCCGCTTTACACATATAGTCGATCTCGGTAGAGCTTTTGACTGCGCGTTGCCAATTCACCAGCCCCTGCGCATCCTTGAAACGCGCGTTCGGCAGGCCTTTCTGCAAGGCATGATGAGCGGCCGCCGTATACCAGTAATTGTCGAACTCCACCGCGATGGTCTTGTTGCCCCAACCCTTGTTATCGAGGATGGACGCCAGCAAATCCATCGGATGCCGTTCCAGCGACTGCACATAATGATCTGGATAGCCAATGATACTGTCATGACTGATCCAGGCCGTGCGCTTTGCACCGTTTCCGTCCTGACCACGCCCATACCATATTGGTTCTCCATCCATCGCCAGGACAACGCATTGATGGACGTAAAAGGACCAACCGTCGTAACCGGTCAGCCAGTGCATATTGGATGGGTCAGTTACGATGATGATATCGAAGCCAGCCTTATCCATGGCGCGTCTTGTCTTGGCAATTCTGGCGTCATACTCGGCGCGGGTGAAATTGAGTTCAACGCTCATTGATTGTCTCCAGCAGATTTGTTCGAGTCGATTTTAGCACCGGTGTTGCGGGTAATTGCGCGTTCGGTAGCGAAACGTGCGATGGCGGTATCCTGAACGCCCGTGCCCGTCAGGTCGCAGAAAGTGATGTCTTCGGCATTGCGATGAAAAATGCCTTCTTCCGAAATGATCCGCCCGAGTTCCGGGAAAGAGGTGTCGGCTTTGACAATACCGGCTTCAATTGCGTGATGTAACTCACCCAGTCTGCGCGTTTGGCTCAGGCTGTCCGCAACGTAGAGGACTGGACGACGGAAGATCGCGGGATCTATTTCGTTTTTGTGTTCAGCATCAGATCCCATCGCAGTGAGATGCTGTCCCGACTCCAACCAGTCCGCGTCGATAAGAGGCCTTTCAGACGGCGTCGTCGTGACGATGATATCAACGTCCGCACAAGCTTTCCGGGCATCGTCTGCAGGAACGACGGGGATGTCGAGTTTCTGTTCGAGAGCCGCAGCAGCGCTTTTGGCTCTGGTGAAGTCACGTGCCCAGATGCGCGCTTCCCGGATTGGGCGCACCAACATCAGGGCCTCCAGTTGCAACTGGGCCTGTGTGCCTGCGCCGAAGATCGCGGCCTTGCTTGCATCTTCACGGGCTAGATGTCTTGCAGCGACCGCACCCGCGGCAGCGGTGCGAACATCGGTCAGATAACCATTGTCGAGTAGCAGGGCTTCAATAAGCCCAGTTTTTGCCGAGAATTGGATCATCAAGCCGTTGGTCGAGGGCAAACCAATGGATGGATTGTTGAAAAATCCGGGGCTGATTTTAATCGCGAAACTATCGAGGCCGGGAATATAGGCGGTTTTAACATCGACTTCCCCACGCTCGGCAGGAATGTCAAGCCGGAGGATGGGCGGCATGCTGACTTTACCCCTTGCAAGCGCGCGAAACGCATCCTCAACACAGGCAATGCTTTCCAGATCGAGCGCTATGAACTGACGGAGATCTCCTTCGCTCAATATCCGCATCTCAGCCATCAGTTCGCCCCCTCTACACTGGCACTCATGATCATGCGGTGCTGTTTGGGGTCAATATTACCGCCGGAAACAATGATCGCTGTTGGCGTGGAAACATCTAACTTCCCACTGAGGAGTGCCCCAACTCCAACGGCTGCAGCGCCCTCGACGATCTCGTTCTCATGGACGGCCATATGTCTCACGCCTGCGGTAATCTCCTCTTCCTCAAGCAGAACCACGTCGTCCAGCAGATCGCGGCACATAGCGAAGGTCCAGCGATTATCCAGGCCAATGCCGCCTCCAAGCGAGTCTGCAAGCGTATCCACTTCTTCCACATTGACGGGATGACCTACAGCAAGACTTGCCTGCATTGCAGCGCCGCGCTGTATGGAGATGCCAATTATTCTGGCTTTTGGCTTAAGAGCCTTAACTGCAGCCGCTATACCCGATGCAAGTCCGCCGCCAGAAAGCGGGATCAATACGGTCTCGATCTCGGGCGAACTTTCCAGAAGTTCAAGCCCGACCGTTCCCTGACCAGCTATCACATGGGGATCATCGAATGGTGGGACCACATTCATTCTCTGATCACGGGAGAGACGAGCGACTTCCTCCATTGCATCATCTTGAGATTTTCCAACAATGCGAATATCCGCACCCAGTCGATGTATGGCTTCGACCTTATTTGGCGGAACAAGTGAAGACAGGCAGATGGTGGCTTTGAGACCTTGCAGCGAAGCTGCATGGGCCAATGCGCGACCGTGATTTCCGGTTGAAGCGGTGACAACCCCGAACATCCGCTTCGAAGCTGGCAGGCTTAGAACAGCATTTGTGGCGCCTCGCAATTTGAAGCTGCCTGTGGTTTGACGATTTTCAAGTTTGAGAAAAACAGGTGTTCCCGATATTTTACTTAGGGTATTTGAGCGGATAAGTGGGGTTCGCTTGACATGGCCTTTTAACCTGTCACGGGCTTGTTCTATTTCTCTGATGCTCACCGTTTCGGACACGCCTATTGCCTCTCAGAGCTGGTTGAGTGACGGAAACGCTGCAGCCAATTTGAAGGATGCTCAAACGCAAGGCGCAATAATGCACCATATGCGCAACCGTGTGGCCGCAAGCTCGTTCCCCATGTCTTGATTATTTTCGTTGCAATATGTGTGAAAGACAGGGAAGATCATGTCAATGATTATATTGGATCATTACAATTAGATTTTCGCGCTGTTTTGGCGGCGAGCCTTGCCAGCCCTTCTTGCTCATGCCAAGGAACGGCACCCTAATTAGAAAACCTCATGTGAACCGGATCAACCAAATGAAGTCCGCCTTGAAGCTTGATGCTGTTGATCTGCGCATTCTCGATGCAGTGCAGGAGAATGCAAAAATCACGAAACTCGCATTGGCGGAAAAGGTTGGTTTATCCCCGACACCGTGCTGGTTACGCCTTCGCAAGCTGGAAGAGGCGGGCATAGTGACCGGCTATCATGCGCACATCGCCTATCGAAAAGTCGCGCCCATCGCCCATGTTATCGTGCAGATTACACTGGGTAATCATCGTCAGAGCGACTTTGATCGATTTGAACGGGCTGTTTCGGCGTTACCGGAAGTCATTTCTTGTTGGTCTGTTGGTGGCGGCGTGGACTATTTCCTGATGGTCGTAGCGCGCGATATTGATGGTTACCAGCGGTTAATCGACCGGCTTTTGGACCAGAGTATCGGCATTGAGCGCTATTTCACGTATATTGTGACCAAGTTGGTCAAGGACGCGAAAGGCGCTACGCCACTTTCGCTCCTGACGGATAATCCTGCATAGACCAAGCGGACTACGAACAGGGGCAATATTAGTCCAAATTACGTGTGTCGCAGTTTGCTTTGGTCCAAATCGACAGTGCTCCCATGACATGCTTTTCCTGAATTGGGAGAAGCACGATGAATGCCGTTCTGGATCATCCGATACAACACGACGGGCTTAAAAGGCTCCGGGACAAACATCTCTTTCGAGAGCTTGCCTATATCAATGGGCGTTGGATGTCCGGTGAGAAGGCCGAGACATTTCCGGTTGTCGACCCCGCGACTGGCCAGCGCCTCGCACGTGTCGCTAGTCTGAATGAGACCCACACTCTTGCGGCGGTTGATGCTGCAGAGACTGCATTTCCTGCTTGGTCACGGTTGCTGCCGCAGGAACGCGCGGGTATTTTGCGGCGGTGGTATGAACTGATTGTTCAGAACCGGGACGACCTCGCAGTGCTCATGACGCTGGAGCAGGGCAAACCGTTCTCTGAATCCCTCGGTGAGATCGACTATGGCGCAGCCTTTATCGAGTGGTTCGCTGAAGAAGCAAAACGCCTGAACGGAGAAACAATAGCCAGCCATCTGCCCGATGCCGAAATGCTCGTGCGTCGTGAGGCTCTTGGTGTTGTGGGTTTGGTAACCCCGTGGAATTTCCCGAATGCCATGATTACAAGAAAGGCAGCAGCGGCTCTTGCAGCGGGCTGTCCGGTTGTCGTTCATCCGTCCTCCGAGACACCGCTTTCTGCTCTGGCGCTGGCCGAGCTTGGCGAAAGAGCAGGCTTTCCCGCCGGTATTTTCAATGTAGTCACGGGCAAGGCGGCACCTATCGTCGATACGCTTTGCAATGACACCAGAATACGCGCGTTGAGCTTTACCGGTTCCACCCAGATTGGCAAGTTGATCGCTTCAAAATGTGCTAGAAGTGTCAAACGCCTCGTCATGGAACTTGGCGGGCATGCACCATTGATCATATTCGACGACGCGGATCTGGAGCGAGCAGTAGACGTGGCGATGGCCGCGAAATTCGCCACTTCTGGTCAAGACTGCCTTGCTGCAAATCGCATTTTTGTCCAGCGCGGCATTCTCGCTTCCTTCACCGAAGCCTTTGCGGCGCGCATCGCATCGCTCAAGGTTGGTCATGGTTTCGAGGCTGGGGTGGATATCGGGCCGCTGATGCATGAACGGGCCATCGCCAAGGTCGAAGAACACGTCGCGGATGCGCGTGCGCGTGGGGCAAGTGTGCTCGTTGGCGGAAATCGTATCGGCGAAAACACGTTGTTCTATGAGCCGACCTTATTGGTCGATGTGCCGAATGACGCGGCGATCATGCACGAAGAAACATTCGGCCCGGTTGCTGCAATCACCGCGTTTGATCTGGAAGATGAGGTCATTGCGCGGGCTAACGCCACAGAATATGGCCTCGTCGCTTATGTCGTAACGGCAAACGGGGCCCGGCAACTAAGAATGGGACGTGCTCTCGAATACGGCATGGTTGCCATCAATCGCGCCAAGATCACCGGAGCACCGATCCCCTTTGGCGGCTGGAAACAATCCGGACTAGGGCGAGAAGGCTCCCATCACGGCATCCACGCTTTCACCGAACTCAAATATATCTGCATCGATACCGCCGCATGAATGTGTTGCGAAATGAAAGGAAACTGACAGTGTTAAACAACAGCAACGAACTGACCGCCTGGGACCGCGATCATTTTTTCCACCCATCAACACATATGGGTATGCATGCGCGCGGAGAGACGCCAACCCGAGTATTGGACGAAGGCAACGGCGTGTTTATCACCGATGTGAATGGACGTCAGAGCCTTGATGCTTTTGCCGGCCTCTATTGTGTGAATGTGGGTTACGGCCGCAAGGAGATCGCTGATGCGATCGCTGAACAGGCGCATAAGCTCGCCTACTACCATGCCTATGTCGGCCACGGCACCGAAGTATCGATTACGCTTGCCAAGATGATTATCGACCGGGCGCCAGCGCATATGAGCCGCGTTTATTTTGGTTTGTCCGGCTCTGACGCCAACGAAACCAACATCAAACTGATATGGTACTACAACAATATTCTTGGGCGCCCTGAAAAGAAAAAAATCATCTCGCGCTGGCGCGGATATCATGGCTCCGGCGTCATGACTGGCAGTCTGACTGGTCTTGCGACCTTCCATAATGCATTCGATTTGCCGCGTGCGCCTATTCTGCATACGCAGGCGCCTTATTATTTCCGCCGCGAGGATCGCGCGATGGGTGAGGAGCAATTCTCGCAATATTGCGCTGATCAGCTTGAAGAGATGATCCTCGCTGAGGGACCTGACACGATTGCTGCTTTCATCGGCGAGCCTGTATTGGGCACCGGCGGGATCGTGCCGCCACCTGCTGGCTATTGGCAGAAGATACAGGCCGTTCTGGACAAATACGACATTTTGCTGGTTGCAGACGAAGTGGTGACTGGTTTCGGTCGTCTGGGCAGCATGTTTGGTTCCGAACATTATGGAATGAAGCCAGAACTGATTACAATCGCCAAAGGATTGACGTCGGCCTATGCGCCACTTTCTGGATCGATAGTCTCGGATCGCATGTGGGACGTGCTGGTCAAGGGATCAGACAAAATGGGACCGATTGGGCATGGTTGGACCTATTCGGCGCATCCGATCTGCGCGGCTGCCGGTGTAGCAAATCTCCAGCTCATTGATGACCTGAAGCTCGTGGAGAATGTCGGTTCGACCGGTGCTTATTTCCGCAAGGCTCTTCAGGACGCTATCGGCGATCACAAGCATGTCGGAGATGTGCGTGGTGAGGGGCTGATGGCCGCTATCGAGTTTGTGGAAGATCGCGATGATCGCAGGTTCTTCGACCCGTCGCTCAAGATTGGCGCACAAATTTCGGCGGCCCTCCTTGCCAATGGCGTGATCGGGCGTGCAATGCCGGAAGGTGACATTCTGGGCTTTGCGCCACCGCTCTGTCTGACGCAGGACGAAGCGGATCAGGTCGTTTCAGCAACGAAAGCAGCGATTGCAAGCGTTTTCGCAAATCGCTGATAACAGGACTGCGCGGGGTCAACTTCACGATAGGTTGGCTCCGCATTGTTGACGATATTTCTGCATTCTGCGACATTCGATTCATGCAGAACTCCATCTCTATCGATCAGGACTATCTCGTCACACGGCTCAAGGCGCTTCTTTCGATACCAAGCCCAACCGGCTTTACGGATGAAGCTGTTCACTATGTCGCACGTGAATTGGAAATGCTCGGTCTGGAAGTCATGTTGACCAGACGCGGCGCTATTCAGGCGCGTCGATCGGGTGCATCCAGACGCCCGGCGCGCGGCATTGTCTCCCATGTTGACACATTAGGCGCCCAGGTTAAGTACCTGAAAGATAATGGCCGGCTCGAGCTTGTCTCCATCGGCAACTGGTCTGCCCGTTTCGCAGAAGGTGCGCGTGTATCCATCTTTTCCGGCAAGGGAACCTATCGCGGGTCAATCCTGCCATTGAAGGCCTCCGGGCACACCTTCAACGAAGAAGTGGATAGTCAGCCGGTGGGCTGGCCCTATGTCGAATTGCGGGTCGATGCCCTGGCACGAAACAAGGAAGACCTTGTCCAGCTTGGCATTGATGTCGGCGACATTGTTGCTGTCGACCCCGCACCGGAGTTTATTGATAACGGCTTCATTGTCTCTCGCCATCTGGATGACAAAGCAGGCGTTGCCATCATGCTGGCCTCTCTTGAAGCCATGCAGCGAGGTGAAATCGAAACGCCAGTTGACACCTATTGGCTTTTCACGATTGGCGAAGAAGTGGGGGTCGGCGCTTCGGCTGTAGTGGTTCCCGATATTGCCTCTCTTGTTGCCATCGATAATGGAACCACCGCGCCTGGACAAAACTCCTCTGAATTCGGCGTAACACTTGCTATGGCTGATCAGACCGGACCATTCGATTATCACCTGACGAAGAAGCTCTATGAGCTTTGTGGCGAACACGATATTCAGGTGCAGAAAGATGTGTTTCGTTATTATCGCTCAGATGCTGCTTCTGCTGTTGAAGCAGGGCATGACGTGCGCACAGCGCTACTGACGTTCGGGGTCGATGCGTCGCACGGATATGAGCGCATTCATCTGAGTGCTTTGACATCGATTGCAAAACTGACCGTTCATTACGCAATGAGCGACGTGGAAATCAAACGCGATGCCGAAGAAACTGCCAAGGGATTGAAGGGCTTTACGCATCAAAAGTCCACGAAAGCCGAACAGGACTTGAAGCCGGAAGATACTCCTGCCGAATAGCAAAAATTTACCGGAATTTGCGGGTGGGCCAAGGCCCGCCTTTTTCGTCGGCTTGAAATTTATTATGATAGTTCATTGATCCCAACGATTTTATGCCTATAAATTAGAGTTAGCTAATTGGCATAACGAAAGGGGATCGCTCTATGAGAAGATTATTTCGTGCTGCGCTGACAGCGATAGCGCTCGCAATTGCGGGCCCTGCAATGCCGTCGCTGGCTCAAACGCCGCCCAATGTATTGATCGTAGGACAGATTGCTGAGCCGCAATCTCTCGATCCGCATACGGTGACCGCAACCAATGACTTCCGCATTCTCGTGAATATATATGACGGCCTCGTGCGCTATAAGGATGGGACGCTTGAGGTTGAACCGGCACTCGCTGAAAGCTGGACAATTTCGGATGACGGTAAAACCTATCGCTTCAAGCTGCGTCAGGGTATCAAATTTCATGACGGGTCCGATTTCAACGCCGAAGCAGTGAAGTTCAACTTCGATCGGATGTTGAAGGCGGATCACCCTTTCTACAACACGGGGCCTTTTCCGCTTTCCTTCAATTTCTCGTCGATTGAAGCGGTCAATGCGATTGATCCGGCAACAGTCGAGTTCAAACTGAAAGAGCCATTTTCGCCGTTCCTGTCCAATCTGGCCTATCCGACCGGTTTGATCGTGTCGCCTAAAGCTGTAAAGAAATACGGTAAGGAATTTGGGCGCCATCCATCGGGAACAGGTCCGTTCAAGTTCGCCGAATGGCAGTCCGGCCAACGTGTTGTTGTGGAACGAAACTCCGACTATTGGGATGGTGCACCCGCCTTGGAAGCCATCGTATTCCGTCCGATCACTGATCCCAATACCCGCGTCGCGGAAATGATGGCTGGTGGTCTTGATGTGATGGTGGAAGTGCCGCCAGACAATCTCGCCACCTTCAAGCAGGACGGGAACTTCGCCGTTACCGAGCAGGCTGGACCTCACGTCTGGTTCACAATTCTGAATGCAAAAACGGGGCCTTTCGCGGATAAAAAAGTGCGTCAAGCCGCAAATTACGCAGTGAATAAGAAAGCTCTCGTCGATAATGTTCTGCAAGGCTCGGCAACCGTGGCAGCAGGACCGATTCCACCTGCTTTCAACTGGGTGGAGGACAAAACAGAGCCCTATCCCTATGACCCTGAAAAGGCAAAAGCATTGCTGGCCGAGGCCGGGGTCACCAATCCAGAGATTACATTTTATGTGACTGAGGGCGGTTCCGGCATGCTTGACCCCATCACCATGGGAGCAGCTATCCAAGCAGATCTGCAGGCTGTTGGGTTTAAGGTGAAAATCGAGACCTATGAATGGAACACCTTTCTGGGTCGCGTAAACACCGGCCTCGACGGCAAAGCCGATATGGCGGAAATGGCGTGGATGACCAATGACCCCGATACAGTGCCATATCTGACTTTGCGGACGGACGCCCTACCTGACAAGGGTGGGTTTAATTCCGGCTATTACTCCAACTCGCAACTTGACACGCTTCTCGAGAAGGCGCGCACCTCCACCGATCAGACCGAACGGGGCAAACTCTACGGCAAGGTGCAGGCAATTGTGCATGACGATGCGCCGTGGCTTTTTGTGGCCAACTGGAAGCAAAATGCGGTCACAACCGCAGCCGTGAAAGGCTTCAAGCTGCAACCGTCCTTCCTGCTGCATCTGAAAAACGTGACAAAGGAGTGAGCCTCACCCCCGCTCGCCGAGGTTCACGGCAGCGATTTCCCATGACATACAGGAGGGCTTGAAATGCCAGCCTATATTCTAAAGCGTCTTGCCGCGGTCATCCCCGTCCTGCTGGGACTTTCCATCATCGTTTTTCTTGTGATGGCCATGATCCCCGGCGATACGGCAACTGCATTGCTAGGCTCATATGCGACACCGGAAAACGTTGAGCGAGTAAACCGCGATCTTGGTCTGGATAAGCCGCTTGTGCAGCAATATTTCATCTGGATCGACAATCTGTTGCACGGCGACTTTGGCCGTTCCTTTGTGCTCAACAGACCAGTGCTTGATGAAGTGCTGGAGCGATTTCACGCTACTCTGATCCTGGCTGGTGTGGCGCTCGTCCTGTGTTCCATCGTCGGCTTGCTGGCGGGCATCGTCTCGGCGGTACGGCAATACGGTTGGGCTGATCGCGCGATAACCTTTGTGGTTCTGGCCGGAATTTCCATCCCTTCATTTTGGCTCGGCCTATTGCTGATTTATCTTTTTGCAGTTCATTGGCGGGTGCTGCCGGCCTCTGGAATGTATGCTGTCTATGGCGGCGGTGATCTGAAAGACCTGCTCTGGCATTTGATTTTACCAGCGGCAACACTTGCCGTTGTAGCGGCTGGTGTTATCGCCCGATTGACACGCAGCGCGATGCTGGAAGTCCTGCGACAAGACTATATCCGCACGGCTCGCGCCAAGGGGCTCAATGAACGGCGGGTGATCTACCGCCACGCGTTTCGCGCGGCACTTGTCAGTGTCATTCCCGTCATCGGTATACAGGCAGGTTTCGTGCTGGGTGGAGCGGTCTATATCGAAACCGTGTTTCAATGGCCCGGTATCGGCGCAATGTTGGTGAAGGCCATATCCACGCGCGATATCCTGCTGGTGCAAGGTGGTGTTCTTGTGATGGCCGCAAGCTACGTCATTTTCAATCTGGTGGCCGATATTCTCCAGACCATGCTTGACCCGAGGATTCGCACATGAGCTTGCTGACACAAACTGCGGCGGTTCCGGCACAGACACGTCTGACGTCTTGGGGATTGCTCATGAGCAATCGGCTGGCCGCCTTCGGCTTTTTCCTGCTGATTGCTATCTGTCTTGTGGTTCTGGCGGCACCGTTGCTGCCTTTGCCTGATCCGGATGCAACGGCGCCCGCGACACGTCTACAGCCATTGTTCACATCCGGCCATTTGCTCGGAACCGATCAACTTGGGCGAGATATTTTAAGCCGGATCATCTGGGGGACACGTGTATCAGTGGCGGTGGGCTTTGCTGCAACTTTGATAGCGGCTGTTATCGGTTCTTCCATCGGCCTTGTCGCTGGCTTTGTCGGCAGCCGCACCGATAATCTGATGATGCGCGGCATCGATATGTTGATGGCGTTCCCTTACATACTCCTTGCCTTAGCCATTGTTGCAGTCCTCGGGCCCGGTTTGATGAATGCGCTTTTCGCGATTGCTGTCGTCAATATCCCGTTTTTTGCGCGCAATGTCCGTGGTGTTACGCTCGGTCTTGCCCATCGCGAATTCATTGATGCGGCGCGGCTTTCCGGCAAAAGTCCTATTTCGATTCTGGCGAGCGAGGTTCTTCCAAATGTCATGCCCGTGATCGTCATTACCATGTCGACAACTGCCGGTTGGATGATCCTTGAAACGGCCGGTCTCAGTTTTCTTGGTCTGGGAGCACAGCCCCCGCAGGCTGATCTGGGGTCGATGCTGGGTGAGGGCAGGGCACAACTCTTCAATGCGCCGCATGTGTCGATCATACCCGGTCTGATGATTTTCCTGCTTGTGATCAGCCTGAATGTGCTTGGTGACGGTGTGCGCGACATACTCGATCCACGCCTGCGGTCCGGTGCACTTGCACGCCCCGGCGCCAGAACGGAAATAGCCCGTGATCGCGCCACAAAACCCGATGCGCCCTGCGATGCGATATTGTCGGTCGAAGCGCTGGAAACAGGTTTTGTCAGCGGCGGGCGTTTCACCCCTGCTGTGAAGAATGTTTCTCTCCAGTTGTATCGGGGAGAGTGTCTTGGCCTCATTGGAGAAAGCGGTTCAGGGAAGAGCGTTACCGCGCTTTCAATCATGGGGCTCGTGGCATCGCCGCCCGGGCTTATTCGTAACGGTTCGATATATCTGGAGGGCAGGGATGTGCTTTCCCTGCCGGAAACAGAACTCACGACCCTTCGTGGAAGCAAAGTGGCCTATGTGTTTCAAGATCCGCTGACGACATTGCATCCGATGTATTCCATCGGCTGGCAGGTTGAAGAAGCCATTGGAGCGCATCGTCGCATGACGGCGGCCGAGCGACGCGAACAGGCAATAGCCCTGCTTGAGAAGGTTGGCATTCCGGACGCCCGAGACCGCGCCAGTCACTATCCGCATCAGCTTTCCGGAGGGCAGCGCCAGCGTGTTGGCATCGCGATGGCACTCGCCAATGACCCCGATATCATCATCGCCGACGAACCAACCACCGCGCTGGACGTGACCGTGCAGGCGCGAATTCTGGATCTGCTGCGTGAATTGCAGCGTGAGCGCGGCATCGCGCTGTTGTTCATCACCCATGACTTCGGGGTGGTTTCGGAAATTTGTGACCGCGTTGCGGTGATGAAAGATGGCGAGATCGTCGAGACCGGTACTGCAAAGGAGGTCTTATCCAATCCGCAGCATGACTATACGCGTCGACTGATTGCTTGCGTGCCCGAACTCGGACAAGGCGCAAGCTTTCTCGACAAGGTTGCGAAAGTCTTCGGACGCGAGAATAAAGGCATGCAAGCATGAGTGAAATTGCGATCAGTGCACATGAGCTTACCAAGACATTTGGTGGCGGGCGAACTCTTTTCGGTCGGAAACGCCATCAGGTTGATGCGGTCAAAAATGTGTCACTTGATCTGCGGCGGGGGGAGACACTTGCCGTGGTCGGGGAAAGCGGATCGGGTAAAAGCACGCTTGCACGGATGTTTGTGGGACTGACTGAACCGACAAGCGGGACCATGACAATCGCGGACCGCGATGCAACCGATCTGCGCAAATTAGGTGCTCGCGCATTTGGCAAGGTCATTCAGTATGTTTTTCAGGACCCTGTTGCCTCACTGAATCCGCGCAAGACGATCAAGCAAATTCTGGACGTTCCACTCAATCTTCTAGGCAAACTTGATGCTGCGCAGCGTGCACAGAAAATGGCGCAGTTGCTCGATGCGGTACAAATGCCCAGAGACACGCTGGATCGCTATCCGCACGAATTCTCGGGCGGGCAGGCGCAGCGCATCGCAATTGCGCGAACGCTCGCAGCGGAAGCCGAGATCATTGTACTCGATGAGCCCGTGAGCGCTCTTGATGTCTCGGTACAAGCTCAGGTTCTGTTGCTTCTGGAAGAACTCAAGCGCGAATTTAGTCTGTCCTATCTTTTCATAAGTCACGATCTGGCGGTCGTGGAAGCGATCTCGGATCGTGTAGCAGTGATGTATTTCGGGGAAATTGTCGAGGAAGCTGAAGCCGAAGAGCTTTTCGCTCATCCGAAACACGCCTATACGCGACAATTGCTGGAAAGCGCACCAAGCATCAGGAAAGAGTAGAAGCGGCATGGTCAAGACGGGCCTTAAAAATAGCGGCGTAACAGGCGCGCGCACGCGCGCGGGTGCCACAAAAGCCAAGCGCAGACCGGAGGAAATTGCCGACCGCATCAAAGATTTCATACGAGCGAAAACACTGGAACCCGGAGATCGGCTACCTCAGGAAAAAGAACTGATCGATCAGTTTAAAGCCGCAAAGGGCACTGTTCGTGAGGCCATGAAAGCGCTTGAAACGCAAGGGCTTATCTATACGCGAAGCGGGCCGGGAGGCGGCGCATTTGTGGCTGAGCCATCGGCGCGACATGCCATGGAAATGTTGGGCAGCTTTTTCTTCTTTGACCAGCCAAGCTTGAGCGAAATCTACGCGATACGCAAATTGCTGGAACCGGAAATTGCTGCATTGCTTGCAGGCAAACTCACACAAGGCGATGTCATCAAGCTTGAAAACACGATGCGTATTTATGACCGCCCTCCGATTGATCTGGAAGATCAATATCAACAGCGCGTGGCAGAGCTAGATTTCCATTCGCTGCTGGCGCAACAATGTCCAGACAGGCTGCTAGGTTTCGTTTGTGGGCTGACGCATCACCTTTTGCGCAGCCTGCCTGTTGCGCGCGTAATCTATGCAGATCCAACGCCTGCTTCCCGCGAAGCTGGCCTTGTTTTCCAGCATCGCCTGCTTGCCGCTCTTACGGAAAACAGGGCCGAGGATGCCCGGCGCATCACTTATGAGCATATGGTGGCAGCGGAAGACTATATGCTTTCAAAAGCCAGGACTGTCGCTATTGCGGGATAGGAAAAGTCGATAAAAATGGGAACCATCCCGGCGCTCTTGCATTTGCAACTATGAGGGCCGCCGCCAGAACATACGCGACGGCCCCATTCGTGATAGCGTTACTGGAAAGGTTTGAAGCAGTTTTCAGCAATGCAAAGAGAGGGAGCGGGTTTGACGGACCAACCGTCACAGGACACGCTCTCATTATGACAATGGAGGTTTCGACCCTTTTTATGTGTGGAATTTGCGGAGAAGTCAGGTTCGATGGCGGCACGCCATCGGTTTCGGCAGTCTCGAAAATGGCAGATGTTTTGAGCCCCAGAGGGCCGGACGCATCTGGTATCGTCATCCGGGGCAATATCGGCTTCGGTCACAGAAGACTGAGAATTCTCGATCTTTCCGAAAAATCTCAACAACCCATGATCGATGCGGACCTTGGTCTGACATTGGTATTCAATGGATGTATCTACAATTTCCGCGAGTTACGCACAGAGCTTGAAGCGAAGGGTTACCACTTCTTCTCCGATGGAGACACCGAGGTGATCCTGAAAGCCTGGCACGCCTGGGGAGAAAATTGCGTCTCGCGGTTTCTAGGAATGTTTGCTTTCGCAATCCACGAACGCGATACAGGGCGGATTATTCTTGCCCGTGATCGTTTCGGAATAAAGCCGCTCTATCTCGCCGAGGTCAATGGCGCATTGCGCTTTGCATCTTCTTTGCCTGCACTGGTGAAGGCGGGTGGTGTTGATACATCAATTGACAGTGCTGCCCTCCATAATTACATGAGCTTTCACGCTGTCGTTCCGCCGCCGCGTACGATCTATGAAGGCGTACGCAAGCTTCCGCCCGCAACGATGCGTATTTATGAGGCCAATGGCAGTTTCAAGGATCGCATCTATTGGCAGGCGCCTTATCGCCGACTTCCGGGTGACAGCGCGCTCAGCCGCGAGGAGTGGCAGGAACAGCTGTTGGACATGCTCCGCCTCGCAGTCAAAAGACGGATGATTTCAGATGTTCCGGTCGGCGTTCTTCTTTCCGGCGGTGTGGATTCCAGCCTTATCGTGGGTTTACTGGCGGAAGCAGGCCAGACTGGCTTGATGAGTTTTTCTGTCGGTTTCGAAGAAGCCAATGGTGAGAAAGGCGACGAATTCGTCTATTCGGATCTGATAGCCAAGCACTTCGAAACGGATCATCATAAGATCTTCGTTCCGTCGGCGGATCTTATGGACGCTTTGCCCGGAACCATTGCCGCCATGTCGGAACCGATGGTCTCTTATGACAATGTCGGCTTTTACCTTCTGTCTAAAGAGGTGTCGAAACATATCAAGGTGGTCCAGTCCGGTCAGGGTGCTGACGAGGTGTTTGGTGGCTACCACTGGTATCCGCCGCTTGTGGATTCCAACGATGTCGTTAGCGACTATGCCAAGGGCTTTCGCGACCGCACGAATGCCGTGCTTGCAACGCAACTGTCTCCGGAATGGATGACCGAGCGAGATTACAGTCAGGAACTTCTCGAAGAGAAGTTGCTAGAAGACGGTGCCGATACGCCCGTTGATCGTGCACTCAGGCTTGATACCAATGTCATGCTCGTGGATGACCCGGTCAAGCGCGTCGATAATATGACGATGGCATGGGGGCTGGAAGCGCGCGTTCCTTTCCTTGACCACGAACTGGTTGAACTGGCAGCGCGTATTCCGCCGGAAGAGAAGCTGCGCGACGGCGGTAAAGGCATCCTCAAGGACGTAGCTCGAAAAGTCATTCCAAGCGAAGTCATCGACCGCAAGAAGGGTTATTTCCCGGTACCGCAGCTAAAATATATCGCTGGCCCTTATCTCGACATGCTACGCGATGCGCTTTCATCTCAGAAAGCACGTGAGCGTGGGCTTTTCCAGCGTGACTATCTTGAGACTCTGTTTGCCAAACCATCAGACCACATCACACCGCTGCGTGGCTCGGAACTGTGGCAGGCCGGACTGCTGGAAATGTGGCTCCAGACACAGGAGGCATAAATGCGAAATCATGGTGAGGAACATATGACCCGGCAGAAAGCCAGGGGCGGCAAGGCTCTTTCGCATCGTCTGACACGCTTGCGCACGCCTGAAAGTGCTGGATTTTACCAGGAACATTCGCCTGGCGGCAACAAGGTGGAAGCCAATAGTAGACAACACAATGTCACCCTCGATTGCGGTTGGGGGCGACTGTTGTTTGCCCAGACATTCGACAGCAATCAGTCCATTGTCGACGCAATGCGAGCGGAAGCACCGGCGAGCAGAGATATTCTATTCTATGTCAGCGATCCGCACGTACTGCTGTCGCTTGCACCCCACGAAATATTCCTTGATCCGTCGCATACATATCGTCTGGAACTCTCAACTTACCGGGCCGGTGGACGCCGCACACGCGGCATCACCATTCGCCGCGCTATTTCAGAAATTGATGCGGACGGCATCAATGGAATTTATGCCGCATGCGGCATGGTTCAGCTTCGGGCAGACTTCTTTTCTGCAGAGCGCGTCAATCGTGCAGTCACCTATTTTGTCGCTCAGGACGATGTCACTGGTGAGATTGTTGGAACGGTGACCGGTATTGACCATCAGCGCCTGTTCGATGATCCAGATCGGGGAGCGTCGCTGTGGTGCCTTGCGGTTCACCCTCAGGCACGCCAACCCGGCATCGGCGAAAAGCTGGTGCGCATGCTAGCCGAACATTTTCAGGCTCGCGGCCTGCGTCATGTTGATTTGTCAGTGCTGCACAATAATGAAAACGCAATTCGTCTCTATGAGAAACTCGGTTTCAATCGCGTTCCGCTCTTTGCGGTTAAATGCAAAAATGCAATTAATGAAAAGTTTTTCGCATCCCGTCTCGAAGCTGTTGAAGCACTTAATCCCTATGCACGGATCATCGTGGACGAGGCAACGCGCCGGGGCGTGCAGGTCGATGTAACCGATGCAGAGGGTGGGTTCTTTCGCCTCTCTTATGGGGGGCGTTCGGTTCATTGTCGCGAAAGCTTGTCCGAGATGACATCCGGCGTTGCGATGTCGATCTGCGACGACAAAGCCGTAACCAGACGCGTGGTCGAAAAAGCGGGACTGGTTGTTCCCGCGCAGATTTCCGCAGACGAAAGTGCTGAAGTGCTTGAAGCATTCTTACACCAGCATGGGAAACTTGTCGTCAAACCGGCGCGAGGAGAGCAGGGGCGCGGAATTTCTGTTGGAATATCCGACATGAAACACCTTCAAACAGCGATCAAACAAGCCCGCACTGTTTGTGATCGTGTGTTGCTGGAGGCATGTTTTGAGGGTGAGGATCTGCGTCTGGTCATCATCAACTATGAACTTGTTGCCGCGGCAGTGCGGCGCCCTCCGCGTGTGGTGGGTGATGGAAAAACAACGGTGCGAAAGCTCATCGAAATCCAATCGCGAAGGCGCTCCGCTGCGACTGGTGGGGAAAGTCGCATCCCCATTGATGCGGAAGCGAAACGATGCCTTCAGGAACAAAAATTGTCCCTCGATAGCATACTAAAAGATGGCCATGAGATAACCGTGCGTAAAACGGCCAATTTGCATACGGGTGGAACTATCCACGACGTGACGTCGATCGTTGACCCCAAACTTGTTGACACCGCCTGTCGCGCCGCGCGCGCAATCAATATCCCAGTGGTCGGTATAGATTTCATGATCAAGCAGCCGGACCAGCCAGAGTATATCTTTGTTGAGGCCAATGAACGACCCGGCCTTGCCAATCATGAGCCAAGGCCGACAGCGGCTAAATTCGTTGAGTGTCTGTTTCCCCAGCTCTACAGAGAAGGCTGATAATGCTTCCGGCGTTACGTTAAGCCTCGATATGAGTAACGCGGTCTAAGCGTCGATTATGTAATGACAATGCCCGCATCAAAAGCATCGCCATACCCAATCCGTTTCATCGGCTCGATCAACGAAGCTGGGGCCGCAAATGCAAAACAGGTGCCCGGCTTTTAGCGGGGCACCTGTTTGGCGTCTTTTGGTTCAGCGTTTTGAATGCTGTTGGTTATGCCTTGCCAAGACGCTTGCGCAGTTCGGTGTTCTCGGAGCGAAGCTTCGCAGCCAGTTCCTTGCGCAGCTTGATGTTTTCGGCTTCCAGTGCCACAAGCGCCTTCAGATCGTCGCTCGTCGAAGATGCCTTTGCGGCAGCTGCCGGTGCTGCGGTCTTTCCAGCAGCGTTCTTCCAGTTGTAATAGGTCTGTTCGCTGACTTCAGCCTGCTGCAGTGCAGCCTTCAATGTGATCTTGCCGCCCTTGGTGGCTTTCTCGACAGATGCAAGAATGGAAGCACGTTCTGCAGGCGTATATCGCTTTACCTGACGACCAGCCGGAGCAACAACAGCTGCTGTGCTAGCCTTGACGGCCTTGGGAGCAGCCTTTGCAGCTTTAGGAGCCTTCGCCGCTTTTGCAGCTGGCTTTGCGGCAGCAGCTTTGGGCTCAGCCTTCTTGCGCGGTGCGCGGGTTTTCGGCTTGGCGCTTGCTGGCTCAGCTGCAGCGGTCTGGTTTGCTTCTACAATGGTTTCATCAGCCATGGTCAGGTTCTCCTGGATTGATACTCGGGTAAGCTTTCCGGTCGCCGAATATATGGGACAATGCTTAATGCAACTATAAGTGCCATTACTTTGACACTTTGTGAAGAGATGCCCTCAAATGAGCATGGTGAGCTGATCTATTATATGTCTCGATTGTTTGTTGAAAACCGAGGATGAAATCTATAGGTAGAGCGTAGTACCTGCCGGGGAACCTCCATAGAAATTGATTAAGAAAGCTATTTTCGGATGAAGAATCCAATCCGCAATGTTGTCGTTGAATATAAGAACCGACGTGCACGTAAGGGCGGCAACTCGCTTTGGGGCAATCTCGATCTGAAGTCGATTGCACGGGACGTGGAAGAGGACAGCAAGGCACCAGCACCTGTCGAACCAACGCAGCCCGCGATTTCCGAAACCAGCAGTCAGCCTGCAGCAAAAATCCTTGAGCCAACGCCTCAGGTGGAGGCAGTTGTCGAGCCGAAGATTGTTGTTGCAGACACACCGGAAACCATCGCGGCTGAAACAGAAGTCGCTCCGCAGGAAACCCAAAAGCCCGCCGCTGCCAAAGCGACGACTTCTTCTGCCCGCACCAGGAAAAAGCTCAACGCTCCCCGTCGCTTGCAGACGCTTGCTGACAAGCCGGTGAAGGTCAAGCCGGTACCTAAGGCCACAGTTGACATTCTGGATGAACTGGCTGCGCTAGAAGCAGAGAATGTCGCGCTAAAGCGGCAGCTAGCCGAGAAGCTCAGCATAGAAAATAAACGCATGCGGAAAATGCTGAACAGCTAAAGCTTGGCTGTTCAGCATACGATTTTACTATAGATTATAGTTGTCATTAACGGCGGGAAAATACTTGCCATTTGACAATTGATTTGAAATTATAAACTTATTTACATAAGAATTCTGGCGACCTGGGGGGCATTTCGACTTCTTCAGTATCGAAGAGGGGCGGGGCATGGACGCAAAGTCAGTCTATATTACAGTCATGCTGATCATTCTTGCGAACGGTGGTGTTCTGAGCGCCATTCTTTCCGATTTTCCAGCCGCGTTGCGCCCGGCTGCCCGCATCTGGCAATGGGCAACGCTTCTCGTTGCGCTCGGCTGTGGAATTTTCGCGGCCGAGGTTTATTTACCCAAAAATTTCACGGTTATTGTAGCAAATATAGTGCTCGTTATAGCGCTCAGCATGTACCATCTGGCCATAAGACGCTTTCACGGATTACAGCTCTACTCAAATGTGCTGTTGGTGCCGCTTTTCGGTATGCTCGCATTTCTTTATTATATAGTCGTTGCTCCAGACATCAAAGCACGTGTGGTCATCGTATCGGTTCTCTGGGCCAGCATCATGCTGGCCTCCACGTCGATACTGATCAGCAAAGAACATTCAGCGGAGTATCAGTCCCGTAGCCGTTTTGCGATGGCGGTCATCTATATGATGGCAGCATTCACCACTATTCTTCGCGCCATTTTGTATGTCTCTCTTGATACCCAGGCAAACTTTACGATAGCGGATAACACCCATTGGATGAACAGCGTCACGCCAGTCTTCTTATCGGTGCTGCCTGTCATTGGGACAACGACATTCCTGCTCATGTGCTCCGATCAGGTAAAGCGCCGTTGGCAGAATGCTGCATCTCGTGACTATCTGACGGATCTGCCCAACCGGCGCTCACTGATCGCTTATGGCACGTCGATTATCGAATCCGGCGACGAAACTTCCAAGCATCGAGCTGTTGCAGTTCTGGATATTGATTGGTTCAAATCGATCAATGATACCTATGGTCATTTTGCTGGCGATCTTGTTCTTCAAACTCTTGCGCAGAGGTTGAAAGCAGTCCTGGAAGCGGACGACTTTATCGCTCGGACGGGCGGCGAGGAATTCGTCATCATCTTTGGTGAGAAAGGCAGTCTCAATGCTGAATTGGCAGCGGAGCATATTCGAAACGCCGTAGCTGAGAGTATGTTTGCGATAGAGAATACGTCGATATCAGTGACTGTTTCGATCGGTCTTGTAATCCGGAGCGCACCAGCTAAGTTCGACGACGTCATGATCCGTGCGGATAAGGCGCTTTACACAGCCAAGAACAGTGGACGCAATCGCACAGAAGTTGTTGCAATGGGCGATAACTGATTACGTTGACTGAACGATCTTCCTTTGGCTAAGCAATTTTTGGAAGTTCCATAAGATAGATTACGCGATCCAATAGTGTAGTCGGGTGGGTTCTAGCTTGAAGTGCGACTTGCAAGCGATAACAATGAGTTATCCCAAGCAAGGAACCTGTCATGCAAAGGACCTACTCGCATATTGACTTGGATGAGCGGCGCAAGATCGCGCGCTGGCGTATGGCAAATATTTCTGTCGAAACTATCGCCGAGAAACTTGGCCGTCACCGTTCAACCATTTTCCGTGAGCTCAAGCGCAATCAGTTTAACGATGATGAGATCAAGGATCTGACCAGCTATTACTGCACGGTTGCGGATCAGAAAGCGCGTGAGCGGCGATCGCGGCAACGCAAGCTCATTCGTTTTGCTCATTTGCGTCAATCGGTTGTCGACCGCATAAGCCATGGGTGGTCTCCACAACAGATTGCCGGCAGAATGCGGTTGGAACGTCACCCCATTTCTGTCAGCCATGAAACGATCTATCAGTTTGTCTATTCTGCCGAGGGTCGGAAAGATGGGCTTTGGAAGCATCTGCCCGAGCGCCGTACCAAACGACGGCCACGACATGCAAGACGACGTCATGGACGCCGTTTTTCGCCGGAACTGAGCATCCTGCACCGTCCAGACGTAGTGGCCAAACGCAAACAGTTTGGGCATTGGGAATGTGATTTGATCTAGTTTCGCAAGAAGTTCGGCAAGGCCAATGTAACGTCTCTGGTCGAACGGGTCAGCCGCTTTACCGTCCTGTTGCGCAACAATGATCGTCAGTCCCGTGCTGTCATGAATGGACTGATTACCGTGCTGCAACCCCTTCCCCATATTGCACGTCGGTCGATCACCTTTGATCGGGGCACCGAGTTCACGGAATGGGCTTATCTGCAAGCCGGTATCGGATCGCAAACATGGTTTTGCGACCCACAATCACCCTGGCAAAAAGGCACTGTCGAAAACACCAACAGACGCACCAGACGCTGGCTTCCAAGAGACATCGATCCGCTGGCAATAACTGACCGGGATCTGACATTCATTTGCAGTCGCCTCAACAATACGCCGCGCAAATGTCTGGGTTACAAAACACCGGCAGAGATCTTCCGTCAGAAACTTGTCGCAAACAGACATCGATATGAATAAACTCTAACTCTAAAAGTCGCGGTTCAGCATGAACTCACATCGCGAGGTTAAAGTGTCCTGTTTCTACAAAATTGGAATTTCACTCTTCTCGAAAGTCAGCTTGCTGGGAAACCCTAGGTTGCAGATTTGAATGGCAGGGAGTTCATGGCAGCTAAATGCGCCTGCCCGATGAACCATTAAACAAATGTATCCGGTTCTGATCACCGGTCACATGCACGATCTGGCCGACATCCAACTCGCTGTCTCTCGAAAACTCGACCGTTAACATCTTCGGTTGGCCAATTTCTATATAGCCGAAGATTTGACTACCAAGACGTTCCACAACAGCCAGTTCGCCGGTAAACCATGCCTCTTCTGAAGTGCATGGTTTTAGATCTTCCGGGCGAATACCCACAGTGACACGATCGGGGTAGGAAGCCGTTACCCGGGTTATGGGAAGCATGATGTTATTTGCGCCATACTCGAATACAATACCTTCGTCGCCTTGCTGCCTGATCGTGCCTTGGATAGCGTTCATCGTTGGACTGCCGATAAACTGCGCAACAAAGAGACTTGCAGGATTGCGGTAGATATCGAGAGGCTTTCCGATCTGTTCGACATTTCCGCGGTTCATAACCACAATCCGGTCGGCCAGCGTCATAGCCTCAACCTGATCATGCGTCACATAAACTGTCGTAGCCTTGATGGTCCTATGCAGCTTCGCAATTTCCAGCCGCATTTCCACACGCAATGCTGCATCGAGATTTGACAAAGGCTCATCGAATAGAAACGCATTCGGTTGCCTGACAATTGCGCGCCCCATCGCCACACGTTGGCGCTGACCACCCGAAAGCTGTGCTGGACGCCGTGCAAGAAACTCACCAATTTTTAGGGTCTCCGCCACCGCGTTGATACGAGACGACAGATCATTGTCGTTGGCGCCCCGCATCTTGAGCCCAAAGGCCATATTCTCTTCAACGCTCATATGAGGATAAAGCGCATAATCCTGAAATACCATCGCGATATTGCGTTCCGACGGCGAAAGGTCGTTGACCACGGTGTCGCCGAATTTCAGCTCACCTCCCGATATTTCCTCAAGGCCGGCGATCATTCTGAGCAAGGTTGATTTGCCGCAACCGGAGGGACCGACCAAGACAACGAATTCACCGCTCTCAATCTGAATATCCAGATCCTGGATCACCTTATGGGTGCCGTAGGATTTCTGGATACGTTCCAATGCGATGGCAATCATGCTCTCTCCTCCCAGAGTTTCTGCTTGACGTCATTTATTAATATTATTATCAATAATGATAATTCGGGCAAAGCGCAAGAAGGCGCGGTTATCAGCGTGGCTTATTTTTCATCAAAACTCGTTCAGAGCAGACCACCTAAGGCAGCAATCGTGTTTGAAGCCCTCAAGCAGGATATCATGCTTGGAACATTGCCGGCTGGAGCCAATCTTACAGAGTTGGAGATCGCGGCGCATTTTCAGTGTAGCCAGGGCCCCGTGCGAGAAGCGCTGCTTCAGTTGCAGGAAGAAGGTCTTGTTCTGCGGCAAGGGCATAGAGGTACACAGGTTTCACTTTGCACGCCTGACGAAGCCGTAGAGATGTTCCGGCTGCGCAATTCCATAGAATGCAACGGTATTTTGCGCGTCATGGCCCGGCAATCGAAGCAACTGACCAACGATCTTCGGATCATGCTGGACACGATGTTGCAAGCTGCCGATGAGGAAGACGAATATAGCCTTGCGGCAATTGACCGTGACTTTCACCGACGCATATTCGAGGAAGCGGACCTTCCGGCACTCAATCCCATTCTCCACCGCTGCCTGGTGCACAATCACCGCTTCAAGATTTCGCAGAGCCGAGGTGAGCGCGACCTGCGTGGAACGGCATTGCGTCATTGCTCCATCATCGATGCCATCGAAGCGGGCGACGCTGTCGCGGCTCAATCAGCTATGGGGCACCATATAGCGACGATTGTCGATTTTGGTCCGGCAGTTTTCCCAGATGAGGCTCGCCCATGACAGCCCCTACTCTCAATCGTGAACTCCAACCGGAGATGCAGGAACTGCTGGAAATGCTGGCGGTTGAATTGTCGGCCACTCCAGATCCGATGACGCTGCCTCCGGCTGAAGGCCGTGCGCAAACAGAAAAGAACAATACGCGCTGGAACGTCAATCTTCCCAGAATGCATGCTGTGCGGTCGATCAGTGTCGCTGCCGACCCGTCTGTTGGCTCGAAGGAGACGCCGCTTCTGGTCCTCGAACCGGAAAACCAGCAGCCCGGGACCATCCTGTTTATTCATGGCGGTGGCTTTGCGTTCTGTAGCCCGAGCACCCACGAACGCTTTGCGCGTGTTCTTGCCGAAAAGACGCGAATAACCGTGGTTTTGCCCGATTACAGACTGGCTCCTGAGAACCCCTTCCCTGCCGGTCTTCACGATGTCATCGGTACATTGCGTGCATTGCTCGGCGGCCAGATCGATGGATTAAGCGGGCCTATTTATATTGCCGGAGATTCGGCAGGGGCGAACCTTTCACTTGCGGCGATGCTAAGCGAGGTGGAAAACAACAGGTCGCTTCCTCAAGGTGCTCTGCTTTTCTATGGTAATTATGCCATGGATTTCGAAACGCCATCCTATCAAGTTTTCAAGAACGGCCCGGGCCTGACAACAGATAGAATGAAGCGTTACTGGGGTTGGTACGCGGCTTCAAACGACATCGCATCCAATCCACTGGCCTGCCCCTTGCAGGCCGATGATGCAGCGCTTGAACGTCTTCCGCCGCTCTATCTTACAGCCGCCGGGATTGACCCCCTTTACTCCGATACGGTCCTGCTGCACGAGCGGCTTCTCAAGATCGGTCGTAAAGACGAATTCTCAATCACCCAAGGGGTCGTGCACGGCTTCTTGCAATACACGAATGAACTCGCGGCAGCCGGAGAAGCGTTGGAGGACGCAGCTCAGGCATTGAACCGCATGGCCTGATCGGGAGAGGCCACAACATTAAATGGGAGGAATAACATGTTGAAATCTCTTATGCTCAGTGCGGCATTTGCCGCTGCACTGACTGTATCGGCGCAAGCCGCTGAAACCGTCCGTTTCTGGTATCATTTCGACAATCCGGAAAATCCGATGTCGCAATTGATCGCCAAGTTCGAAGCAGCCAATCCCGACATCAAGATCGAAGCCGAGAACATTCCTTGGAATAGCTATTACGACAATCTTTATACTTCGATCGTCGGCGGCAGTGCACCGGACGCTGCTATGGTCAAGCTGTTTGCACAGCCTCGGCTGACCGAGATGGGCGCGCTGGAGCCACTGAGTGAACGCATCGATAGCTGGGCGGGGAAAAGCGATCTGCTCGACAACCTTCTTGAGCTGAACAAAGCCGCGGACGGCACTCAGTATTACTTGCCTATTCAGTACGTTGTCCTCTATCTCTACTATCGCGCCGACCTCTTCAAGGAAGCAGGGCTGGAGCCGCCCAAAACCTGTGAAGATTTCCGCGATGCGGCGATCAAACTGACAGATGCTCCCAACCGTTATGGGTTTGGTCTGCGTGGCGGCAAGGGTGGCTGGGACCAATGGGGTGCCTTCGTGTTCTCGCAGGGCGCTGAACTAAAGCCCGGAGGACTGACCACACCTTCGGCGATCTCCGCCAATCAGTGGATGATTGATCTGTTCCAGAAGGACAAGGTCATTCCTCCATCGGCACCAAATGACGGTTTCCAGGAAATCATCGCTGCTTTCAAGAGCGGCAAAACTGCTATGACTATTCATCACATCGGCTCTTCCAAGGACCTTGTCGCTGCCCTTGGAGACAAGGTGTCAGCTGTACCAGTGCCTGAATGCGCAAACAATCGCTGGACATCTTATGGCGATGAATCCCTCGCGATCTTCTCATCCTCGACGGTGAAGGACGCCGCATGGAAGTGGATTTCCTTCCTTGCAGAAGGTGAGAACAACGTCTCCTTCAACAGTGCGACCGGCCAGATGACGGTGACAAAAAGCGGCTCCAGAGACTGGAAACTTCATGAGCGCCGGTTCGTCGATGCCACTGTGGCTTCGCTGCCCTTCGCACATGTTCTGCCGCAGAATGAAGGCACATCGGAATTCGTCAATACTGCGTGGCAGACCGCAATGCAGCGGGCACTAACCGGCCAAATCACTTCCGAGCAAATGATGCAGGAACTGGACAAGCTGTTCCAGAACTAACTGCCCTGCGTGGCGATGCTCTCAATTGAGTGTCGCCACGTAATCTCTTCAAAAGTCTTTTCGCCAGCTTCCGCGATTATGAGTATGGATAGATAGCCTATGTCCGCCATTCCCTCCTTTGCCAGCGTACCGAAAGTCGCTCGTCGCCGACAGAAGACGCTGCTGCCTTACTGGCTCTTGAGCCCTGCTGTGATCGTCACCTTAGTGATTGTTTTCCTGCCCATGCTTCAGGCGGTCTGGACGAGTTTCTATGATCTCGTGCTGTTCAAGCCCAAAGCAACGGCCTTTGTGGGGATCGGCAATTACATCAAGCTGCTTCAAGATCCGGTGTTCTGGGCGGCATTCTGGAACACTTGCATCTGGATCGGCTTGACGGTTCCACTTCAGATGGGACTGGGCTTATTGACCGCTCTGCTGCTCAACAGGGAATTTCCCTGGCGCGGTCTGGCGCGCGCCCTGGTCATCATCCCATGGGCTCTTCCCAGTGTGGTCATCGCATTGATGTGGCGCTGGATATACGACCCAAATACCGGCGTTCTCAATGAGATTTTGCTCAATCTTTCGGTCGTGAGCCATGCTGTTCCCTGGCTCGCTGATCCAAACATCGCGCTATATGCCATCATCGCAACACTGACATGGCAGGGCTTTCCGTTCTTCGCAATCATGATCCTTGCTGGCTTACAGGGTATTCCCAAAAGCCAGTACGAGGCGGCGGCTATCGACGGTGCGTCCCCGTGGCGGCAGTTTGTGAATGTCACGCTCCCGGGCATCGCTCCGGTGCTGGCAACAGCAGGTTTGCTGCGCGTCATATGGGTCGCTAATTCGATGGACGTTATATTCGTCATGACAGGAGGCGGTCCTGGCTATTCAACCTATACGTTGCCTCTCTACGCATTCGTAAAAGCGCGACAAAATCTCGATTTTGGCTATGGCACATCCATCGCGGTCACCTTCACATTGTTGCTCGGCGTGATCGTGGTTCTTTACCTTGGACGTACGATGCGTGAGGTGGAAAAATGAGACGTCAAAGCACCCTCAGGCGCATTCTGACGACCGACTTGCCCGTCGCGTGTATCGTGCTCTTCGCTCTTGCACCATTTGTCTGGATGGTACTGACGTCTCTGACCCCGACTGAACAGCTTTCGTCTGGTGGCGTAGCCTTGTCCCCACCAGGCTGGAGCCTCGATAACTACGAACGCCTGTTCAACAAGGCGCAGTTCTACAAGAACATGTTCGACAGTCTTGTTATCGCTGTCGGCACAGTAGTCCTTGGTCTTGCTGTTTCCGTAACCGCAGCCTATGCGCTTTCCCGCTTCCGCTTTATCGGGCGCAAGCTGTTCATGATGCAGTTTCTCCTGATCAACATGTTTCCGATTGTGTTGTTGATCCTTCCGCTGTTCGTTCTGATGCGCAAATATGGCATCCTAGACACTTATTTCGGGCTCATTCTGGCAAATGCGACCGTTGCTATCCCCTTTTCGGTCTGGATGCTGACAAGCTATGTTGCAGCCATTCCGAAAAGCCTCGATGAAGCAGCCATGATCGACGGCTGTTCGAGGCTGGCGGCTCTTCGGCGCGTTGTCCTGCCGCTCATGATGCCAGGCATCATTTCCACCGGCATATATATCTTCATCACGGCCTGGAATGAGTACCTCTACGCGCTGACGCTTGGTGGTCGCAATGTGCGTCCCGTTACCGTCGCCATTCAGACACTGATCGGCGAATACCAGATTGAGTGGGGTTTGCTGGCCGCAGGCGCGGTTGTCGGCGCTATGCCTGCAACAGCGCTTTTTCTGCTCGTTCAAAAGCGGCTTATCGGCGGTCTCACGCAAGGGGCAGTCAAAGGCTGATGCTTTCAATCGTTACCTGTTCTTTATTCAATTGAGGAAAGACCATGAACCCCATCGGGTTGATTTCAATGCAATATGCACGCCCCTTCACGGCCGAGCACTTCCCCCTGTTCCATAAGATGCGAGAGCATGGTTTCGATTTCGTCGAATTACTGGTCCCAGAGCCTGGCGAGCTTGATCTGAAAGAAACGCGCAAGGCTCTGGATGATGCAGGGCTTGGTGTCGTTCTTGCAGCTCGTGTGAATCTTGAGCGCAATATTTCGTCCTCCGATGCCAAAGCCTATCAGGGAGGTATCGACTACCTCAAATACACCGTCGATTGTGCGCACGCGCTCGGTGCACAGGTTGTGGGAGGACCTCTGACCGGCAATCCGCTTGTCTTTGCTGGACGACCGCCACAGCCTGTCTCGGAAGACGAACGTCTGCGGCGCAAGGACAGCTGTGTCGAGGCTCTGAAGAATGCAGGTCAACATGCTCAAGGTAGCAATGTCCTGCTGGCGGTTGAGCCGCTCAACCGGTTCGAAAGCGACGTTCTGTGCACCACCCAACAAGCCATCGAGCTGCTGGATGCTGTCGATCAGCCCGCGGTGAAACTCATGCTCGATACTTTCCATATGCATATGGAGGAAAGCTCGATCCCCGAAGCGATCCGGTTGGCTGGCGAATTGGTTGTTCACTTTCAGGCCAATGAAAATCACCGTGGCTTCCCTGGCACGGGCGCCACAGACTGGGTTGCCGTTTGTCGTGCGCTTCACGATATCGGCTATACTGGCCCTATTTCATTGGAACCTTTCCGCCGGCAGGACGACCGCTTCGGCGTTCCGTTCGCACAATGGCGTGCTCCGCATGAGGACGAAAGCGACCGTCTTGCGGCCAGTACCGCATTCATGAAAAGCCATCTTCTTCTTACGGAATATCGTCGATGACCCTTAAAATTGGTTGGATTGGTTGCGGTGTGCACGCAACTCAGATGCTGCTGCCACAGCTTGTACGCTATGATGTCGAGATCGCTGCCCTTTGCGATATAGACACGGCGCGCCTCGCCAGTGCAGGACGACAGTTTGGCGTCCGCACGCTTACCAGTGACGTAGAGACTTTGCTGAATACGCCAGGTCTGGATGCCATCGGCATGGCCGTTGGTCCCGATCAGCATCTGGCGTTTGGAAAGGCGGCGCTGGAACGTGGGCTGCCCGTCTTCATGGAAAAGCCCCCATCTGGTTCTGCAGCAGGGGCGCGCAAACTTCTCAAGGCATCCGAAAAAGCCAAGAAGCCGCTCTTGCTTGGCTTCATGAAGCGCTATTCGATCGGCAACAAGATTGCCGCAAACATCATTCGATCTGGCCAATTCGGTGACGTTCTGGGAATGACTGGTTATTACATGACGGCCCCCGGCTACTTTGCGGGAAATGTCGACTATACCGGCTTCTTTCTGCATCACTGCGTCCACTATATGGATCTCGTTTCCCATCTTGTTTCTCCGGTCCGCAAACTCACAGCCAAGAAAGTTGAGAAGGAACCGGGAAAGCTTCTCATTCACGCGTCGTTTGATTTCGAATGTGGAGCCATTGGTACGATCGCGATGGGAACCATTCAGTCACGCGGTACACCAGTCGAGCGTATCGAGCTGATGGGCGATCATCAGCGTATCGAAGTGGATAACGTCATCGACGTGCGCTGGAGTCGCAACCCGGTCTTCAAGATTGACGATCCAAAAGCCACCCTTTCAGGCGATTGTGATACGCTCACATGGAAACCGAACTTCACAGCAGCCGCCAATGAGGACCCGAAGGGTTATCATTCCCTGCTCGCAGATGTGGTCCCAGCACTTCAAGGTAAAGATACCGCCGCACCGAATATTGCAGACGGTGTTATTGCCATGGAACGACTGGAAACAATGCGGTCGAGCATCGGTTTGTAAGGCGCGATCATAGTGGACGTCAACGGAAGCGGCTGGTTCTTAGTCGGCCGCTTTCAAAATCTAGGATGGTGCGCGAAGCGTACGCAAAGCGTTCAGAATAACTGCAATATCGATTGCTTCCTGGAACAGCGCGCCTGCGAGTGGAGGAATTAACCCAAAGGCAGCGGCTATCATTCCGACACAAGAAAGGCCAAGGCCGAACAGGATGCTCTGCAATGCTATGCTGCGCGTCCTGCGGGCGATTGTCACTGCCTCGGCGACAGGATGTAATTTTTCCCCCAGGATCACAATATCTGCGGCTTGGCTTGATGCGGTTGCTCCGCGAACACCCATGGCCACACCCACCGTTGCAGCTGCGAGCGCGGGGGCATCGTTCAGGCCATCCCCGATCATCATAACCGGAAGGGTGTTCTTTTCGGCGTTGATTGCATCAAGTTTTTCTGCAGGACTTGCCTTTGCAATAACCGTATCAATGCCCAATGCCTTTGCTATCGGGCTGGCGGAACTATAATCGTCACCCGTGATCATGATAAGGCGGGACAGACCGAGCGATCTGAGTTTAACGAGTGTTGCATTGGCATCTGGCCGGATGGCGTCGCCGAAGGTAAAGACCGCTACAAGTTCACCATTGAGTGAAACATAGACGCGCAAGACCGGTTGCTTTTCAAATCGACCCACAGCCGCCTCTGCCCACAGAGGCAATGCATCAGGCGAAACAAGCTCTCTCGTTCCGGCGCATAGTCGTTGTCCCTCTACTATTCCCTCCATGCCCGAGCCTCTGTGCTCAATGACATTTTCAGGTGTCGATAGCACTGAGCCCTTTGCACGGGCGATTGCAGTAATATGATCAGCCAGAACGTGCTGTGATGCCTGTTCCAGAGAAGCAAGAAGCCGGAGAATATCATCCGGATTCCGATCGGGCGCCGTGGCAGTGTCAACCAGATGCGCCCCGCCTTCCGTCAAGGTGCCAGTCTTGTCAAAAAATGCGACCTTGATGCTGTCCAGCGCTTCGAGTGTCGGACTGCCCTTGATCATGATGCCAGCCCGCGCCGCGCGCGCGAGGCCACCGATAAACGCGACAGGAGCGGCAAGGATAAGAGGGCAAGGCGTTGCAATAACGAGAACTGCCAGCGCCCTCACCGGATCGCCCGAAAAATACCAAGCCAGTCCAGACAGAATTAATGTGAAAGGCAGCATCCAGATGGCAAAGCGATCTGCGAGACGGATAAATGGCGCCTTCGCCGTTTGAGCAGCCGTCACCATATGCACGATCCCGGCATAAGTGCTTGCTTCCGCGGAAGCCGTCGCTTGCATCAAAAATGCTTCACCAGCATTGATGGTGCCGCTATGCAGCTGGTCGCCGGAAGAAAATCGTCTAGGAAGCGGTTCGCCGGTTACCGCTGCCTCATCAATAAGGGCGCTGTCGTCGCGTAGAATGCCGTCGACCGGCAACAGTTCGCCACTTTGCACAAGAAGCTCATCTCCGACTGCCACCTGATCGACGTGGATCGTTTCAAACTCTTCACCACCCTTGCGATGCGCCACGCGTGGAGATCGGTCGACCAAAGCGGTCAGGCTGCGTTCGGCCCGGCCACGCGCAAAATCTTCCAGCGCGGTGCCCCCCGCATACATGATCGCCACAACAATGGCGGCCAGCGTTTCGCCAAGGAAAAGCGCCGCTATCATGGATATGAGTGCGATGAGGTCAACGCCCATACGCCCGGCGCGCAAATCCCTGATTATGGAAAAGCCGAGGGTTGCAATAACGGGAAGCGTGCTGATCGTCCAAACCTGACTGGGTTCAACGATCCTGACGTCCATGAAGTACGCGATTATTCCAACAACGAAACCAGATAACACGAATGCCAGGACAGTTTTTCTGATCAGCTGCTCGCTCATCGACATCTCCGTGCCGCGTTACTCTTTGGAAAAGTATACTATTTAAGCATAGCTAATTCTTATACTGTATTGATTGAAAACAAAATAGATGGCTTGTTCATTCGGATATTGGCCTGAACATCACCGTGCCTTTGATATTGCATCACGGATTGATCCATTGTGACACTATAATAGCACCAGAGAGGTCATAGCTAAATCTCGCCCTGCTATTACCTTCTCGACGAAGCTGAAACCAGTCCAGCGTATCGACGCGGAAAGCCAACACCCCGAAGTGGAGTATACCGTCTGCATCGTTTGCAGGTTTCGTTACGAATGACTTTTCGTCTACCGCAAAGGCAAGCTCGTCTCCGGGTGGCCCTCCTGTATAGGTCGCACGTGTCCATGAAGGTAGTAGCTCCCAAGCCGTTTCGGCCACCGCGCTACCCTGCGCGTGAAGCACGACCATTCCCTGCAGACGAAGCTGCAAGCGCGTCTGCGAACAATAACCGAGCACTGTCGCATGAGGATGCGCGTCAAGCTCACGCCATTTGGCACTGCGCGTATCCGTATGGAACTCAAGAACGCGTCCGACCACATCAGTTCGCCGCAGCACAACCATTCGCGCCTGCGGGATGTTGTCGGCATCGACCGAACAGAGGTTTACATAACGAAAGCCGGATTCTGGAGAAGCGGCCGCTGCTTCAAGCTGGGCCCAGGCAGCAAGCTCTACCTCGTCGGCATTATCCATTCTGCGTCTCTCCATACGATAAGAAGCGGCGCTGGCCTGACTGCCGGCACCACTTCTTGATTGGTCAAGCTAAGGCTCGATTAAACAGACCGGGTCACGCCACCGTCAACGCGCAGGTTCTGCCCTGTAATGTAGCCAGCTCCGTCGGACACCAGGAATGCGATGGTCGCGGCGATTTCTTCTGCCGTGCCATAGCGGTTCATCGGCACGCTATCGCGCCGCTCATCGGTAGACGGAAGGCTGTCGATCCAACCGGGCAGCACATTGTTCATACGGATGTTCTTGGCGGCATAGTCATCTGCGAAGATCTTGGTGAAGCTCGCCAAACCCGCCCGGAATGTTGCCGAAGTCGGGAACATTGCCGAAGGCTCGGAGGCCCATGCCGTCGAAATATTGACGATAGCCCCGCCGCCCTGCGCTTCCATGATCGGCGTTACCAGACGGATCGGGCGCACGGCACTCAGGAAATAAACTTCCATACCCTTGTGCCAGTCTTCGTCGGTCAGCTCGAGGATCGGCGCACGCGGACCGTGACCGGCAGAATTGACCAGAGCATCCACCCTGCCCCACTTGTCCATCGCAAGATCGACAAGTCGCTTCACATCGTCATTGACCAGATTTGAGCCGGTGACGCCCACGCCGCCCAGTTCCTGCGCTAGCGCTTCGCCCTTGCCGGATGAAGACAAGATCGCCACGCGATATCCGTCCTGCGCCAGCTTGCGTGCAGCCGCAGCGCCCATGCCGGAACCGCCAGCGGTGATGATTGCTACTTTTTCTCCAGACATCAAAGGCTCCATTGTTTCGATATTGAGCATAGTATGCCAAATTTCGAGCAGACTTTCGCGCCAGAAAGAAACGCAGTATACTGTAGAAAATCTACAGGCTATTCCATGAACCCGTCACGCCGTAAACTGCCTCCATTAAATGCCCTGCGCGCCTTTGAAGCTTCGGGCCGCAGACTGAATTTCCGCGCCGCGGCGGACGAATTGCGCGTCACGCAAGGCGCGGTCGCGCAACAGGTCCGGGCATTGGAGGATCATCTCGGTCTTACGCTGTTTCATCGCCTGCCACGTGGACTTGCCTTAACCACGCAAGGCGCGAACTATCTGGTGGATGTGACCCGCGCCTTTGACACGCTAGGAGAAGCGACTGGGCGGCTTCTCGACCGACCGGAGACTGTTACGATCAGTGTCACGCCAACTGTCGCGGCGAAACTACTCATTCCAAGGCTGGCAAGACTTCATGCCGATCTTACAGGCGTGGAGCTACGCACAGTTGCAACGGAGACCATTTCCGATTTTGATCGAGACAATGTGGACATTGCGGTGCGCCTCACCCGTCCGCCTTTTCCATCTACACTTGATGCAAAGTTACTGTTTCGCCAGGAACTGGTGGCTGTCGCCAGCCCCTATCTTATCGATGGACGTCCGTTACCGCTGACAAGCGAACAGCTTCGGGAAATGCCGCTCCTACACGATGCGCATAATCACTGGCCCGAACTTCTCGGCTCAAAAGGAAAACTGCCGGGTGCGATGTTCAACCAGACGGCGCTTGCATTGGATGCTGCTCTTGCCGGTCAAGGCGTCGCTCTCGCATGTAGAGCCTTCGTTGCGTCCGACCTGGCGGCCGGACGACTGGTGCAAGTGGCCGAGCCTACAATCATGATAGAACCAGATTATTACCTTATCCGCAAACGCTCGACCTCACCGAGAAAGGCCGTCGATGCCGTTTGGAACTGGTGTTCTGAACGGTTGCTTCTGCCCGAAATGAAGTAAGGCCGAAAATGCATAGTCTTGCTAAAGGTTAGCCGACGTCCCGAAACCGTCTGTTTTCTAGAACCCAGAAGAAGACAATTGTTATGACGAGCACGATCAGAAGCAGGATGAATGCTGCTGCCGAACCCTCGTTGAGGGAGAGCCCGAGAAACGCCTGTCTATAGGCGAAGAAGCTCAAGACTTCCGTCGACGTGCCGGGGCCGCCCTTTGTGAGAACATAGGTCAGATCATACGTGCGGAACTCATTGATCAGTTGGATGATGATGGCGATAGCCGCAACGGGACGCAACATCGGTAAGGTCAGATACCAGAACTGTTCGATCTTGCCCGCGCCGTCCACTTCTGCCGCCTCGTAAGGGTCACGCGGAAGCGAAGCCAGTCCAGCCGCAAGGATCAAAACGACAAAGGACGTTTGCTGCCAGATATCGATGGCCGCCATAGACCAGATCGCGAGGTCTGACGAGCCAAGCCAGTCGAGCCTTGGCAGGCCAATGGTCTCCATCATGTGGTTCACGATGCCCAGATTGGGCTGCAACAGCATGCGCCAGATAAGGGCGACACTGACCGGAGACATAGCCATAGGAATGGTCAGGATTGCGAAATAGATAGGCTTGGTTTTCACGACAGCATTCAGCATGAGCGCGATCCCCAGCCCGAGTATGAACTCGGCAACCACAGTGACGATCGAGTATTTGACCGTCAGCCACAGAGAACTCCAGAACTGCGCGTTGCTCATGATCCGCGCATAGTTTTCAAAGCCAGTGAACGGCAACAGTGATGGCCGCATCAGCGTCATCGAGGAAATCGACATCAGCACCGCATAAAGAAGCGGCAACCCCATGACGACGGCAAGGGTCAGTAGGCCAGGTAGGGAAAACGCCCAACCAGTTTTCCAGGTGCGGTCGATTGCAGTGGTGGACGTGGACATACGAACGTTTCCTAGAATGCCGGCGGGATGAAACTGAAGATTTTTTGCCGCCCTCCCCTTCAACAGACAGGGCGGCAAAAGTGTTACTTCTTGAGAAGGTCTTCCAGACCGGAAGCGGCTGCCTTTATGGCTGCGTCTGGCGTAATCTCGCCACCTGCCGCCTGCGATACTTGTGTACCGAGCACATCTTCATACTGTGCCGAATAGGCGAATATCGGGAACGATTTTCCAGAAGCGACTACATCCAGAGCCTGCTCATAGAACGGATACTTCTTCAGGACTTCAGCGTCCTTGTAGACAGCTTCGCTGACCGGGGCATGGCCCTCAAGTGCACGTGCAACGCCGATCTTCTTGCTCTGGACCCACTTGATGAACGTCCAGGCTGCTTCCTGTGCTTCCGGCGATGCGTTCTTTGGAATACCCCAACCCCAACCACCGCTTTCGCCATGGCCGCCCGGCATCACGGAAAGACCAACCTTGCCAGCGACATTGGGGCACTTTTCGGCATTGTCCATCTGAGGCAGCATCCACCAATAGGTGACCATGCTGAAAGCATCGCCGCTGCACATCAGGCGCATCGTATCGTCCAGCGTGGCGGACAGTGCACCTTGTTGGGCTGCATTCTTGATCGCATCAACATACAGCGTCAGCGCCTTGACGGCTTCCGGGCTGTCGAGCGTAACCTTGCGGTCCTTGTCGAGATAGCCGCCACCTGCCGAGAACAAGTAGTTGGAGAACTCCATGCTGTTCGGGTCACCGCGCTGTCCCTGCATGGCCGCGCCAGCCACATTTGCCTTCGCCTTCATGAATTTGGCGACCTGCACATAGTCTTCTAGCGTTTCGGGCTTCTTCAGCTCAGCATTGAATTCGCTCTTGTAGGCTTCCTTGAGCTTTGGATCTTCCAGCAAGTCTTTTCGATAAAGCATGCCCATTGAGTAATTATACATCGGCAGGATCGGCATTGCTTCATCGGTCCGGCCAAGCAGATCCAGCGTCGAGGGGATAAACTCGGACAGATCAAGCTTGTCGCGTTCGGCAAGAGGCTTCAGATCGGTCAACCAACCGGCAGCCGGGAATTCGCCCGCCCACAGGAAGTCTACCTCAAGGAGATTGTAATAGCTCTCCGGCGAAACAAGCTGCGTGGCAAGCTTGTCATGCATATCACCATAGCCGACCTTCTCAAATTCCACCTTGATGCCGGTTTCTTTCTCGAAATCCGGCAACAATTTTTCAATGATGTGCGTCTCGGGCACATCTTCCATCAGTGCGCGCAGCGTGACGGTTTCCGCCTGTGCGTATCCCACACCCGCCAGAAGAAGCAGGCTGACGCCTGCCATCAGTTTGTTCCCATATCTCAGCATTTTCGTGGTTCCCTTTGTTTTGTTTACCCGCATGCAATTTATCTTGGCGTCATTTGACGCTGCCGAATGTGAGTCCCTGCACGATGAAGCGCTGGATGAAACGCGATGCAATCACGAGAGGCAAAATAGCCAGAATGACGCCAGCCGCCACTTTCGCAATCTGAACTCCGTTGGACGTCTGCAGAGAGGCAAGACCGACAGGCACGGTCGCTGTCGCCGGGCCGCTTAGCACCAGTGCGAACAGAAATTCGTTCCAGGCAAGGATGAAACCCAGCACACCCGCTGCCGCGATACCCGGCAGTGAAACCGGCACGACGATGCGCCAGAACGCACCCCAGGCACTGGCACCATCTGTCTGCGCGGCCCATTCCAGATCGACAGGAATACCCTCAAAGAAACCCATGAGAATCCAGATCAGGAATGGCAGATTGATAGCAGCATATGCAATCGTCAGGCCGAGCACAGAATTGGTCATACCCACCGAGCGAAACAACATGAAGGCTGGCAAGACAATCGCTACGGGCGGAAGCATCTGTGTGGCAAGCACCGTAAAGCGGGCCAGCGGACCGCCGGTCTTGAAGCGGGCAAAGGCATAGCCCGTCATAGCCGCAAAGGGCAAAGCGAGCAGCACAGAGCCCGTCGCCACAATCAGACTGTTGAGGTAATAGACGCCAAAGCGCTTTTGCGTGAACAGATCCACATAGTTCTGGAAGGTGAACTGCGGCATCAGTTCTGTGGAATAGGCCATCTGCTCTGGCACAAAACTCGTTCGCAATGTCCACAGCAATGGTAACAGGATCGCAAGCGATACGACGAAAAGGCCCGTATGGATGACTATCTTGCGCATCGCCATCTCCTAGACCGTCACAAGGCCGGGTTCTAACGGCGGTCGTTTGATCACCTTTTCGGTCTCGGCATCAAAGAGATGCATCGGTCTTGTATCGATAAACAACCGTACCTGTTGCCCGACTTCAGCGGTAAAGTGGCGGCTCACGCGGGCATTGAGTTCCAGCGGCCTGTCATTTCCGATCTGCCCGATGACAACAGTTTCCACGCCCAGTTTTTCGACGGCAACGACAGTCAGATCAAGCGGCTGCCAATCGGGATTGTTCTGGGCTTCGTAAATGTCTTCGGGTCTGATGCCCAGCAGAAGCGGTTTGCCGCTGCTCGCCGCATAATGCGGTTTATGCATCGCCGGAATGCGGATATCCACACCCTCACCCTTCGCCTGCAATTCGCCATCGGCAGATGACGTGAGTTGCACGGGGATGAGATTCATCGGCGGTGTTGCCAGAAATTTTGCAACGAACGTATCGGCAGGATTGGCATAGACCTCCAGAGGAGCCCCCACCTGAACCATCACGCCGTCGCGCATGATGCAGATGCGATCACCCATGGTCATGGCCTCGACCTGATCGTGCGTCACATGGATGATAGTCTTGCCAAGCCTGCGATGCAGCTTGACCAGTTCAAGCCGCATTTCAGCACGCAACTGGGCATCAAGATTGGAGAGCGGTTCGTCGAGCAAAAACGCATTGGGCTCGCGGACAATCGCACGACCGAGCGCAACGCGCTGGCGCTGCCCGCCGGACAGTGCGGCGGGTTTGCGATCAATGTACTTGTTCAGCCCCAGCATATTGGCAGCATCGGAAACCTTGGCGGCAATCTCGGCGGCGGGCACGCCACGCATCTTAAGACCGAAGCCCATATTCTGCCGCACGCTCATATGGGGATAGAGTGCATAAGATTGAAACACGACCGCAACATTGCGATCTTTTGGCGGGAGCCGTGTCACGGATTTACCACCAATACGCAGGTCGCCGGAGGTGATACCCTCGAGCCCTGCAATCATGCGTAATGTCGTCGATTTCCCACAACCAGACGGGCCGAGAAAAATCACAAACTCGCCATCTTCGATCTTAAGATCGACATCACGCACCCCATAGGCGCCATTGGCGTATAGTTTGGAGACGTGTTCTAGTTCGATCGACGCCATTCAGGTCTACCCTTCTGCACGATCAGCGACACGGGCCATTTTTAGCCGACCGCCGTTATTCCCCTGGAGGTGACTGCACGTTGTCAGCCATTCTTGTTCGTGGGCGCTTCGCGCTTGGCGTGAAGCGCCTTGTCCGTACTAGGTCGTATAGACGCCGCCGGTCACATTGATGCCTTGTCCGGTCATAAAGCGCGCGCCATCCGAGCAGAGGAAGACAACCACTTCGGCGACATCTTCCGGCTCTTCAAGACGGCCAAGTGGGGTCTGCGACACGTAATCGGCAATGACCTGTTCGGGTGTAATGCCACGCAGTTCTGCCTCCCATTCCACTTCACGCGATTGCATGGAGGTTTTCACGAAACCGGGACAAACCGCATTCACGCGAATTCCATTCGGCGCGAGTTCCCGCGCCAGGGCCTGCGTCCAACCGAGAACTGCAAATTTGCTTGCCGAGTAATGCGCCAGAAGCGGTGCGCCAATCTTGGCGGCGAGCGACGCCGTGTTGACGATCACGCCCTTGGTGTCGCTGGCGAGAAAATAACGGGCCGCAATCTGATTGGTCAGAAATACGCCGCGTGTATTGACGTCGAAATTGAAGTCCCACTCTTTGTCAGTGAGGTCAACGGCACGGTTCATCGTTGAAACACCGGCATTTGCCGCGACAATATCAAGGCCACCCCATTGGGCGATCAGCGCTTCGAAGCCTGCCTCAACGGACGCGCGCTGGCTGACATCCATCGCCAGTCCGACAGCATCGCTGCCAAGCTCGCTAGCAGCGCGCTTCGCAGCATCACCGTTGATATCGGCAATAGCAATGCGAACGCCATGGCGCGCCAATGCACGCGCAATCGCATTGCCTATGCCGGAAGCAGCACCCGTCACAATGGCGCGCTTTCCGTTCAGTTCGCTGGCCAGTTTGCCCGGCATTGCAGCGTTTGTCATTTTGTTCACCCTCGGAACGAATGTTATCGATCGCGAAAAAGCATATTCATTGTTTGATTATGTTGGCAATACATAAAATTATGTTCGTTTATGTTTTTTTACGATTGCTTTTGTTCGATCCTTCTCCTAATGAATAAATTGAATGCCTGGTCGAACCACCGGAGGAAAGCATGACGGACAAGCAAAGGGACATCCAGCCAGCGGAAGCAAAACGGCTGCCTGCCCGCGTTCGCCATGCTCATCTCGTCGACGCCGCCCGTAAGCGCGGATTTCTCCAGGTTGTTGATATCGCTGCCGAACTCGGCGTTTCAGAAATGACCATTCGGCGCGATCTCGTTGAACTGGAACGCGATGGCCTGCTGGTGCGGACCCATGGCGGGGCCGTTATCGATGAGGACGCACCCGAACCGTTTCTCGACCGCGAAGAGCCCGCCTTTTCGGCCCGCCTCCGCGAACACAATCCTGAAAAGATGAGCATCGTCGCCAAGGCGCTGGAGCTTGTTGAACGCCGTATGAGTGTCGCGCTTGATGTCGGTTCCACCACCTATCTGCTGGCGGAAGCCCTGTGCGACACCGTGGGCGTCAAGTTTTTTACTTCCAGCCTCCGGACCGCGCAGCTTCTCGGCGGCGCACAACGCGAAGTCTATGTCCCTGCGGGTCAGATCCGCGGTGAAGAGCTTTCCATCTGTGGCAAGTCAGCCTGCGATGAATTTGAACGCCTGTGGTTTGATATCGCCTTTATTGGCGTTTCAGGCATTACAGCAGACGGCCTCTTCGATTATTCGCCGGAAGACAGTGACCTGAAGCGGGTTTACCTGCGCCGAGCCAATCGCAAGGTGCTTCTCTGCCATAGCGCCAAGTTCAACCACATGTCGCTCATCAGGATCGCCGACCTCAACGAGATCGATACCCTGATCAGTGACGCGGCCCCGCCTCCCAATATCGCCAGCGCGCTTTCCAGAGCGAATGTCGAGATCATTATCGCTCCCCCCGTTACAGGCATTTGACCGGAAATTTCCATGAGCTGTGTTCTAGGTCTTGATATCGGCACCACCTCTACGATCGGCATTCTCGTGCGACTTCCGGACGAAGTGCTTGGTATTGTATCCAGGCCCGTTACCCTGACGTCACGCCAGCCCGGCTGGGCGGAAGAGGACCCAGAACAATGGTGGAGCAATTGCTGCGCCATTACTGAGGAGCTGATTGAGATTGCCGGTGTGTCGGCGTCAGATATTGTCAGTGTCGGCGTCACTGGCATGTTGCCAGCCGTTGTTCTTCTGGATGAGAATGGCGCGGTCCTCCGCCCCAGCATCCAGCAAAGTGATGGACGCGTTGCCGCCGAGGTCGCGGAACTACGCAATGAAATTGATGAAGCCGAATTCATTACCAAAGCTGGCAATGGCATAAACCAGCAGCTTGTCGCCACCAAGCTACGCTGGATCGAACGGCATGAACCGGAGGTCTTTGCCAGAATTGCAACCGTGTTCGGCTCCTATGATTACATTAACTGGAAGCTAACGGGCGAACGGCGGATCGAACAGAATTGGGCTCTTGAAGCTGGTTTTGTCGATATCGCAACCAATGAGCTATCACCCGAACTGATCGGTCTCACCCATCTGCCTTTGTCGGCCGTTCCCGCGAAGGTTTCATCTCATGCGATCATGGGATCGATAACCAAAACTGCGGCCCTCTCAACAGGCCTTGCAGAAGGAACATCGGTGGTCGGCGGCGCTGCTGATATGATCGCTTCCGCACTTGCGGCAGGTGTTTCGCAAGAAGGTCAGGTACTGCTCAAATTTGGTGGTGCACTCGACATTCTGGTTGCAACGGCAAAGGCCGCGCCCGATCCGCGCATGTTCCTCGACTACCATCTGGTGCCGGGGCTTTATATGCCGAATGGTTGCATGTCGACTGGTGGTTCCGGCCTCAACTGGTTTGCCGAAAACTTTGCAGGCGGCGAGAAACAAGCAGCGATTGATGCTGGTTTAAGCCTGCACCAGCATCTCGATACGCTTGCCGCGAAAATCGATGCCGGCGCTGACGGCGTGGCGATTGTGCCGTATTTTCTTGGCGAGAAGACCCCAATCCACGATCCCTTCGCCCGAGGCACCATTACCGGCCTCAGCCTCAATCACAAGGTCGGCCATCTTTGGCGGGCTTTGCTTGAATCCTATGCCTATGCTGCACGTCACCATATCGAAGTGCTTCAGGATATGGGACACCGCCCCAACCAGTATCTCGCTTCCGACGGCGGCGCGAACAGCCGCGTATGGATGCAGATCGTGGCAGATGTTTTGCAGGCTCCAATCCGGCAACTGAAGGGCCATCCCGGCTCGTCGCTTGGCGCAGCCTGGGCAGCGGCTGTAGGTGCCGAGGCAGTCAACGGCTGGTCAGGAATTGCTGCTTTCGTTGAAAACGGCGACTTCATTCTTCCAAGACCCGAAAATGCGGCGACTTACGCCAGCGGTTACCAACGTTTCCGCGAGATCTACACCAACCTCAAGCCGCTTTACAGAGAGTAATCACGACGATGACAATCAAAGCCATCGCATGGGATATTGACGGTACGCTCGTCGATAGCGAGCCGCTTCACCATAAAGCACTTCTGGCCGGTACGGCGCATTTCGGCACCGATCTCAGCGATATTCCAGAAGAACGCTTTCGCGGGGTCCATATGGATGCCGTTTTTGAAGCGGTCAAACCGCGCCTGCCATCCGATTTGAGCTTTACACCGTGGATCGAACGCATTCGCGATCACTACATCGCCCATGCAGCTGAACTGCGGCCAATAGTTGGCGTGCTTGAAGCGATGGACGCTGCCATGGACTACGGTCTTTTGCAGGTATGCGTCTCGAATTCGGGTCGCAACATTGTTGACACCAACATCGCCGCGCTTGGAATTGCAGACAAACTTCGCTTTTCCATCAGCATTAACGATGTGCTGCATGGCAAGCCCGATCCAGAGCCTTATCTGGCTGCGGCTGAGCGGCTGCGCCTTGACCCAACAGAGATGATTGCAATCGAAGACAGTTTGACGGGAGCAATCTCGGCCCGTGCCGCAGGCATGAAGGTCGTCGGCTACGGTTTGGCCGAACAGGCTGGAAATCCAATCGATCATTACCTGCATCACTATGCAGAGTTACCGGCAATCCTGCGCGCTCACATGTGAGCGTGCAGACCACATGAAGATCAACCGACCAGAGGTCGGAAGAAGAATACGAAGCTAACGCCGTCTCCGGATAGACCCGAAGACGGTCACAACAAAGGGGTTCACTATGAGCAAGTTTTTTGATCTTTTCCCGACGAAGAAGCCCATCATTGCGATGGTGCATCTTAACCCGATGCCTGGCACTCCGCTTTACGACGCGGAAGCAGGTATTGAAGGTATCGTCGAGGCGGCGCGTCGCGATCTCACGGCCTTGCAGGATGCCGATGTCGATGCTGTCATGTTCGGTAACGAAAACGACCGTCCATACGAACTTGCTGTCGATGTCGCTTCCACGGCAACCATGGCCTATGTCATCGGCCGTCTGCGTGGTGAAATCGCAAAGCCTTTCGGCGTCAACGTTCTCTGGGACCCCAAAAGCTCGGTCGCTTTGGCCACAGCAACAGGCGCATCATTCATGCGCGAAATCCTGACCGGTACCTACGCCTCCGACATGGGGCCGTGGACGCCAAATGCGGGCGAAACGATGCGCTATCGCAATCGTCTTGGCCGTTCGGATCTTGTTATGCTGGATAACGTATCTGCTGAGTTCGCTGATTCAATGGATCGCCGCCCCCTGCCCGACCGGGCGCGTTCGGCTGTCTTTTCGTCCATTCCGGATGCCGTTCTGGTGTCGGGCACGATCACGGGTGAAGCCGCTAATGTTTCGGACCTCGAAGCCGTCAAGCGGGTGCTGCCAAACACGGCGGTACTGGCCAATACGGGCGTGCGTCATGCAACCGTTGCCGATATCCTCAAGATTGCCGATGGCTGCATTGTCGGATCGTCGCTAAAGGTCGATGGCAATACCTGGAACGCGGTCGATCCTGAGCGCGCCAAGGAATTCATGAACATCGTGAAAAAAGCCCGCAAGGACTAATGAAAAGACAATCGCGCGCGGTGCATGTTCACCGCGCGCGATTGACGCCGATCACGCTCCCAGAGGCTGTGCCAGACGAGCCCGATGCCGGCTCAATCGCTCGATCAATATCGGCAAGCCCGTACCCGCCACAATCAGACAACCAATAACGACCTTTTGCCAATAGGATGGCACACCCGCCATCAACAGCGTCGTATTGATCATTGTGATGACAAATACACCAAGTAGCGTCCCGAGCACTGTACCGTGACCACCTGTTATTCGGGCTCCACCGAGAACAACGGCAGCGATGACATTCAGTTCCGTACCGACCAGATCGAACGGATTTGCCATGCGCGACAGGGTCATATGGGTCATGCCGGCGAGACCAGCAATCGCGCCCGCCAGAACATAGATCAATAGCTTGACGCGTCCCACACGGATGCCGATGCGCGCAGCCGCCTCTTCCGAGCCGCCAATGGCGTAGATTTTCCGCCCAAACAGCGTGAAATTCATGATGAAGGCAACGAATAAAGCCACCCCTACCAGCACAAAGAATGACATGGGAAGCGACACCATCTGGCCCAGTGCGTTTTCCATCCGCACCAGAATGCTGCGAGCGAAATTGATAACTTCACGCGGCACAGACGTGATGTACATCGTCCCGACGAAGGTCAGCAATGCACCCCGAAAAAGGCTCATTGTACCAAGCGTAACGATAAGCGTCGGCAGACCTAACCCGCCGACCAGTATTCCATTGATGAGGCCAAGACCGGCACCAATGAGAGCTGCCAGCCCGAAATAGGCAATAATCGGAACATGGATGTCGATACCCATGACGATTTTCACCGTCGCATACATCGCAAAGGCGCCGATTGCCGTGCAGGATACGTCGATACCGCCGGATGCCAGCACCATCATGACACCCAGCGCAAATATTCCGGTCACCAGTGAGTTTCGTGCCAGGTCTATCAGCGTTGCGGGCGAGAAGAACGCCGGATTGAGAATACTCAGCACAATCGCAAAAGCGACTGCCGTCAGAAAGACAACGCCCTGCGGTGTGGACAGCACCCGGATCAATGAATTGTTCATGGCCGGTCCTCCCGAATGACTTCCTGATAGAGCGTTTCCTCGTCGATATCACCGGCATCGAAACTGGCCACAATTCGTCCCTTCACCATCACCTTGATTGTATCGGACAGTGCTATTGCCTCGCCGATGTCGTCAGTCACCACCAGAACCGCTGTTCCCGAACGGCTCAGTGCGAGCAGTAATTCGTGAATTTCCCGCTTGGAGCCGACATCGACGCCGACCGTCGGGCCATTGAGAATAAGCAGCTTCGGCTTTCGCTCCATCCAACGCGCCAGAACGACACGCTGTTGATTGCCGCCAGAAAGTGTCACCACTGGTGGAAAGACACTGGGGGTTTTGATACGCAACCGTTTAACGGCTTCACGCGCGCGCTCCGTCAGGCTTGACGCACTGACGATGCCGCCCTTGGTATCCGCATCAAGGCTTGAGACGATGATGTTTTCACGGATCGGCTGATTGAGAAAAAGCCCTTCTGTCAGACGATCTTCCGGCACATAGGCAATGCCGCGCTCCATCGCGTCAGCGGGAGCCGTGAGACGCAGTTGTCCGCTCGCATCTTCAATGCGACCTTCGTCCGGTGTAAGACATCCAAACAAAGCCAATGCAAGTTCCGTTCGCCCTGACCCCAGAAGGCCCACGACAGATATGATTTCGCCCGCGCGTAAATCGAGATTGATCGCGGCGAACTGGCCCCGTCTTCCGAGATTGCGCACTTTGAATATCGCTTCCGAAGGCCTGACCACCTCACGCGCCAGACGCTGGCTGTCAATTGGTCGACCCGACATTGCCTCTACGAGACGCGGTGGATCGAATTCACCAATCGGCCCTGCAACCACAACATGACCATCACGCAGAACAGTGACGCTGTCGCAAACCGCAAAAACTTCTTCGATCTTATGGCTGACAAACAGAAAGGCTACACCCTCAGCCTTCAGTGCAAAGACGATATCAAGAAGCTTTGCGACCTCACTGCGAGTCAAGGCTGTGGTGGGCTCATCCATAACGATGATGCGCGCATCATTGGCAAGCGCACGCGCAATAGCAACCAGCTGCTTTGAAGCAACAGGCAGTTTTTCGACAAGAATATCGGGGTCGATGTCAACCTTCATCCTTGCAAGCGTTTCAATCGCCCGCTTGCGTCCAGACAAGCGGTTGAAGAAGCTCTTGTTCTCGGTAACGGCTGCCAGAAAGCTTACGTTCTCCCAGACTGTCAGATTGGGGAAAAGCGCGAAGTCCTGATAGATGACCGAGAGCCCCGCCGCTATTGCGGCTTTTGCGTCATTGTCGATGTGCTTGCCGCCAATCGTGACCGTACCGGCGTCGGCACGAACGACACCGGACAGTATCTTGATCAACGTCGATTTGCCGGATCCGTTTTCACCGGCCAGACAGCGCACCTCGCCCGGTCGCAGGCTTAAGCCGACATCTTCCAGTACCCGGACGGGACCATAAGACTTGGCGACAGCCTGCATTTCCAGAACGAAAGCGCCGGAATTCTGCTTATCACTCATGCAGTTCTCCCATAGAGGCCGCCGGTTGCCCGGCGGCCCATCATCCATGGATCAGAAGTCGTAATTGCCCATATTATCTTTGGTCACATCGACCCAAGCCTGGCCGTAGACGACCTTGTCCTTGAGCTGAACCTTGTTGTAGCCCTCGACACCAAGGTCCATTCCATCGGTCACAGCCTTGCCGTCAATTGCCATCGCTGCGAGCTTGTTCATGGCGATGCCAGCCTTGGCCGGATCCCAGAACGAGATCATGTTGATCGTACCGCTTTCAAGATAAGGGCCTGCAACCGAAACAAGGCTGGTCCCAACAATCTTGACCTTGCCTTCAAGCCCAGCTTCCTCGACAGCAAGCGCCGCACCCGCAACATCTTCACCTGCCGAGCCCTGAATGCCCTTGAGGTTCGGGTAGGTTCTCAACAGTTCCTTGGTCTTGGCATAGGCCGTCTGCTGCTGCTCGTTGCTCTCGATTTTGTCGGTCGCGAGCTTCATCTTCGGATAATGCTCTTTCTGATAGGCAATGGCTGCATCAACCCATTCATTGTGGGTCTTTGCCGTCAGATGGCCAACGAAAACCGCATATTCACCCTCTTCGCCCATGGCCTCGGCCAGTGCTTTCATCAGATGTTCGCCATAGGCGCCATTGTCGAAGGCTTCGACGTCATAGGTGACGTTCTTCATGCTAGATGCTTCGTGGCCGATTACCTTGATTCCGGCCTGCAACGCCTTGCCCAACACGGGTTCCAGAGCTTCGGGAGAGTTCGGCACTACGGTGATCGCGTCCACCTTCTTGGCAATCAGGTCTTCGATCAGCTGAACCTGCAGGGCAGCGTCAGCCGAAGCAGGTCCGATCTGCGTCGCGTTGTTTCCGCTTTCCTTCGCATACTCCTTCACGCCGGTTTCCATGCGATTGAACCAGGCGATGCCGGAAAGTTTGACGACAGTGACGATGGTGTGTTTTGCATCCTGCGCGTTGGCATAGAATGCACCACCAGCAACAATAGCTGCGCTGACAGCGAGTCCGGCTGCAATTTTCCTCAAGCTGATATTCATTGTTATTCCCTCCGTTGGTTCACCCCTGCTTGCCTCCCCGGCAATCAGTCAGGCTATAGTCTGGCGAAGCTTCTGCGGCTTTCACCAATTCTTGTCCGGGCGCATGACAGCGCCCGGCATCTCTTCAAACCGATGCGATCCGCATCAGATCGGCAGTCCGCTCGTAGAGCTTCTTGAATGTATCGAAACCCTGCTGGTAGACGTGCTTTGTTCCCGCATCAGGTTCAATGCGCCTTTCCACCGGGTTCCATTGCTCAATATCGGCCTTTGCGACATCGCCAACCGCAAGCGCCCCCAGAAAGCAATTTCCGTAGGCAGCGCCGATAGTCTTGCTTCTCACGAGCTGAAGTTTTTCGCTGACATCCGAAATAGCCTGCGACCAGACGGCATTTCTGGTGCCGCCGCCCACCGCGGCAATTCGGTCAAGCGGCGCATTTGCTTCGTGATAGGTATTGAAAATGTCGTTGACGCCATAAGCGACGCCTTCAAGAAGCGCGCGATAAATGTCAGCGCGCTTATGGGTCAAATCGAGACCGAAAATCATGCCTCGTGCTGACGGATCATGAACCGGTGTTCTCTCTCCGGAAAAATAGGGGAGGACAAAAAGCCCTTTTGCGCCGGGCGGTGACGATGCTGCTTCTTCCGCCAGTGCTTGCAAGGCGCTGGCGGCGGGCAACTCGCGAGCGAACTGCTCCTGAAACCATCGCGTCAGCGTTCCGCTGGTCGACGTGCCGGACATGCACGCATGTTCGCCCCTGTAAAGCCAAGGTGCATACCACAGCCGCGTGTCGGCGATGCGTTGATCGGTGACTAGAATGATGAACATGGTCGAGCCATACATGACCATCATCTCGCCGGACTTCTGCACGCCAACACTGACAGCCTCAGCGGCGGCATCAATGGTGCCAGCGATCACAGGCGTTCCAACAGCGAGACCAGTCGCGGCTGCGGCTTGCGGTGTCACCGTTCCTGCGATGTCGGTCGTCCAGAGGAGAACAGGCAGTCGCTCACGCGAAACGATGCGTTCGGCAAAATCGTCAGTCCAATCCTGCCGCGCAACATCATAAAGCGGCGAGAACCCGGCCGCCGAATAGTGATCGATCGTGTAGTTCCCCGTCAGCCTGTGAACAAGGAAGGAGGAGGAGTTGAGGAACTTGTGCGTGCGGTGGAAAATATCCGGGTGGTTCTTTTTCAGCCAAAGAATCTTCGGGCCAACCGACTGTGATGTGAGCGCATTACCGCCTTCCCGCATCAGACAATCAAGTCCGATTTCAGCCGTCAGTTCCTCTATTTCCACCGCTGCGCGCGTGTCGACACCATAAAGAACGGCATTCATCAGCGGAGCGCCGTTGTCATCGACTGGCAGCATACATGGGCCGATGCCGCTGGCCGCGACTGCGCGAATATCGCTTGCCGCTACAGAGCTTTGTTCGATCAACTCACGACTGATCGAACAGAATTCACCCCACCAGTTTTGTTCAGCATCATGCTCCGCCCAACCCGGTTGTGGAACCAGCATGCGATGCGGACGCGCGGCAGAAGCGACGATCCTTCCTTCCTCATCGGAAAGAACACCCTTCGATTCAAATGTGCCAATGTCGATGCCCAGATAATAGCGCATCAGGTGTAAAGATCCCTGTCGAGGCTGAAGTCCTTGTTGATCCTGCCAATGGCCGCGACTAGAAGCGCGGTCAGGCTTTCAAGATCGCGCAGATCGCACATTTCAAGCGCCGTATGGGTATAGCGGCACGGGAAACACACATCGATACAGGCAACGCCCTCATTGACGAGCTGTACGTAAGACGAATCCGTCAAGGCGCCTGTATGGGCCGTGCGTTGCAGCGGAATGGCTTCGCTGGCCGCTGCATCGGTGAAGAGTTTCGGCAGAGCCGGATGGGGGATAGTACCATTGAGCGTACCGCGCCCATGAAAGGAGTAGAGGCTGATAGCCGGGCCGCCGCCCAACTGAATTTCACCGCGATGGGCCATATCTGGCGTATCGGCATTGAGCCCGATATCGAGCTGGATGGCGATATCCGGTTTGATCGCCTGCGCTGCGACCATGGCGCCACGCAGATTGAACTCCTCCAGAACCGCGAAAACAAAATGAACGGTTGGTCGTGGAACACCTTTCGCGAGCTGACGTGCAACTTCCATAACGACGGCGCAACCGGCCCGGTCATCAACCGACGTTCCGATAACGCGATTTTCGTTGAGATGGATGACGCGCGGTGCATAGACAACCGGTGTACCGATCTCGATGCCGAGCGCCTTTACATCCGCAGCGCTTTCCGCGCCGACATCAATGAAAAGTTCGGCATAGGGCGTGACCTTGTATTTTTCTTCGGCAGGCGTGGCATGATGGCTCTTATTGGCGATAACGCCGTGAACGTCACGTCCTTCGCCGACACAAAATAGCACCGCCTGTGCAGGCAACGCCTTTTCCGGAATACCGCCCAACCGCTCGATGCGGATCAGGCCATTGTCCTCAATCTTGCGCACGATGAAGCCCAACTGATCCGTATGCGCGAACAGCATGACGGAGGGCGCGTTTTCATCCCCCTTCATTGTTGCAATCAGATTGCCCAGACGATCGGTGACAAATTCGAGTGGCAGATCAGCCAGATCGCGAGCGATGAGACGCCGCACGCGATCCTCATGACCCGACAGGCCAGGCGTCATCATCAATGCTTCGAGCGTAGAACGTAGTCGATTTTTCATGCCGTTCGGGCCTTCCTTTGGAAAATGGGCGCAAGGCCAAGTCGGCCTGCCAGAACGCGCGCCGACATGACAACCACAAGCAGGCCACCAAAGAACAGATCGCGTGAGAACGCACTGAACGACAGAAAGTTCAGTCCGCTTGATATGAGCTGGAGACAGATGACGGCTAGCGTCACACCGGTCACGGTGCCAAAGCCGCCGGCCGGCGAAACACCTGCCAGAATATTGATCAGAATAACGAGAAGCAGATAGGAGCTACCATAGTCGGCATTGGCGGAATTCACCCGCGCCAGAACCACAAGTCCCGCAATCGATGCTATGAGACCAGCAATAGCGTAGATGCGAAGCAACAGACCTTTTTCGCGTGTGCCTGCAAAATGGGACGCGACAGGATTGGCTCCAAACAGCCGCAGGTGGATGCCCACCGGTGTTCGCTTGAGCAGAAAACCCAACAGAAGCGCTGTGGCTATGAACAGGACGAGTGGTAGCGGCACCACGCCGCCGAGCGACCAATTGCCAAAGGCTGTGTACCACTGCGGAAGACCGGTAATTGCCGGGCCTCCGGTTATCACGATACCAATTCCGGAGAACAGCTGCATCGTGCCAAGCGTGGCCAGAATTGGCGGCAGGCGCAGATAGGCAATCAGAAAGCCGTTGAGCAACCCGCAGGCAACACCGATCAGCAGCGCAACCGGAATGGCAAGGATGGCAAGTTCGGGCCCTGCCCTCATCATTACCGCTGCAACAATAGCGGCGAGATTAGCCGTGGCCACGACGGAAAGGTCGATGCCACCTGACACCATCGTCGGCAGAACGGCCAACGAAAGCAGTCCGAACTCAGGAAACTGAAACCCCATGGAATTGAGGTTTGCAGCGGTGAGAAAGCCTGGCGCGAGCAGGCTCAACAACCCAAAGATGGCAATAGCCAGAACGGCCAGCCCCTTCAGATAATTGCCCGTCGTGTCCTGTCTTGCATCCATTGGCGCTCTCCCCTGCGCTGGTTGCCTTGGCCCGCCTAGCGGGCGAAAACGTGTTTGGCGATTAGCATTTCAGTTCCTCCCCCGAGGTGCCCGCTAAACGGTTTCCAGAAAAGGCAGTTGGTCGCGATAAGGCTGCAATGAGCCTTCGAAACCGGTATCGGTTATAAAGCCGCTCAAATCCTGCAGCCCACAAACCGGCGCAAAGCTGCAGCATCCAAGTTTACGCTGATCGGCGACAAGTATCGTCTTTTGCGCAATGGCGATTGCGGCGCGCTTTACTTCCGCTTCTTCGACGGTAGAGGTAGAGACGCCTTCAAGATCGACGCAGTCAGCGGATAGAAAGAAACAATCGGCGCGGATATGGCGCAGCGTTTCGGTAGCCCAGGCGCCGATCAGCGAATAATAGTCATTTCTGACGCGACCGCCGATGATATGTACTTCCGTTGCGCCAACCGCTGCAGCTTCAGCAATCTTCAAGTCCATCGTGACAAGCGTGATCGCCCTGCCCGCAAGGGCGCGTGCGACAGAAAGCGCGGTTGTACCGGAATCAAGGATAACGGTGGAATTGTTGGCAACATGCGCTGCCGCTGCCTCACCAATCCGCGCCTTGGCGCTTTGGCTAATACGCAGCTTTTCCAGAAACATAGGTTCGGCGACCCCCTCACCCGCACCGCGGGCAACAACCCCGCCGTGAATTCTCAGGATCAACCCGGCCTGTTCCAGCGTGATGAGATCGCGACGCAATGTCGGGAGCGAAACACCCATAATGCCAGCCAGATCCGACGTGCCAATACGCTTCGCGTCGGCGATAACGTCCATCATCTGCCGGTGACGTTCCTGCGGAAAACGTGTTCTAGCTTCGCTCATGTCCTGCTCCCAACGTGAACATTAATGATCGTTTTGAGCGAGTCAAGCGATTCTGTTCAGATTCGAAACAGGACAAACGGCATTCGAACGGATTGAGAGATCGAGACTTATGGATGCGTATCGGTTCAAACCAGCATTGCAAGACAGCGCTTTTTCAGATCAGCCAATAAGGGCGTGCTGCGGTCACGCGGTCGCGGTAGTCCGACATCGAACACATCACGCACCCGACCGGGATTGGGCTCCATGATCAAAACCCGGTCAGCGAGATATAGCGCCTCCTCAACATCATGCGTGACGATAACGATGGAGACCTTGTTCTTCTCCCAGATAGACAAAAGTTCATCTTGAAGACGCATCCGCAGGATCGAATCCAACGCACCGAAGGGTTCGTCCATAAGCAGAATGTCGGGTTCCTGCGCCAACGCTCTGGCTATCGCCGCGCGTTGCGCCATTCCGCCTGAAAGCTGTTTTGGGTAAGCCTTCGCGTAGTCACTGAGGCCAACGAGTGCGAGGTAGTGCCGTACTCTCTCCCGCTTCAACGAGGAGGAAATATCTGACTTGTCGAAAGCCAACTCGACATTGCCTTCGACCGTCAGCCACGGGTACAAGCGGTGATCCTGAAAGACCATACCAATCTTTGCCGGTGATGTTTGGTCTGTGACGCCACGTGTAATGGACCCACGGTAATCACCATCCAGTCCGATAATCAGCCGCAGCAGCGTGGATTTTCCACAGCCGGACGCACCGACAATGGATATGATTTCATTATGCCCGACCTGAAAATTGATATCCTTCAATACGGGTCGAGGAGTGCCATCAAGAACAAACGACTTGCTGACATGTTCGATTGAAAGGGCATTCATCAATTCTCTAAGCTCCAAGGCGATATGATCGATGTGACGCGGCGAATGAGGGATGCAAGCAAGACGCCACCCGCCGCAAGGGTGAAGACGCCTACGATCACAATGTCCATGCGAAACTGGTCGCGCGCGCTGGCGAGGTAGCTACCCAATCCACGACCGTTTCCAATGGCGTATTCCGCACCTACAGTTCCAATCCACGCCGACAGAGCAGCGATCTGCAAGCCGACATAGATGCTGGGGAGCGCTGACGGCAGGTAAAGTCGCCAAATGCTAGTCCAGCGTCGCAAATTCAAAGTGTCGGCAACTTCGATCAACGAGGACGGCACCTGCCGCACCCCCTGCTCCGTCGCCAGAAAGAGCGGGAAGAATGTCGAGAGAGCCGTAAACACCAGTTTGGTGCCTTCGCCATTTCCAAACCACGCCGTCAGCAGTGGTATCCAGGCAAAGAGCGCCACCTGACGCACGGCATGAATGGACGGTGCAAATGCCAAACCGGCCCAGCGGTAACTTCCAACCACATAACCAAGTACGAGCCCGGCAATGCCGCCGATGCTACCACCAATAACAACGCGAACGATGCTTGCCAAAAGCGCTGTCCACAGCTCGCGCCCTGAAGAGTCAAGGAAAGGCGCTTCCAACACCTGCAAAGGATGAACCGCCATAGGACCAGTTATCAGACCCGCTGATACACCACCCCACCAAACGACAACCGCCGATAGTGGCACCATTGCGCCACGAGGAACCCGCAAAGAGAAACGTTCAGCCATTGACATGACTACCTTTCCGCATGAGCGCTTCCGCCCGCTTCAAGAGTAGATCGAGGACGAAGCCGACGACTCCCACAACGATCATGCCGACGATAACGATATCAAGCTGGAAGAGCGTGCGACCCCAGACCATCATATAACCAAGACCGTCAGTACCGGCGAGCATTTCGACAACGATCAGGGAAACAAATGCCTGGCTGAGCGAAAGCCGCACGCCACTGGCGATATAAGGAGCCATAGCCGGGATCGTCAGCTTGAAAAATCGGGTCCGCGCGCGGAGGCCAAGAATGTCTGCAACCTCGCTGAACCCTTTGGGAACGTTCCTCGCTCCTTCAGCCGTGCTGATCGCCATTGGCACAAAACAGGCTTTTGAAAGAATGATGATCTTCACGCTTTCTTCGATGCCAAATAGCAGGACCAGTATCGGTAGCCACCCCAGCGAGGGTACAGCGGCTAGCGCTCTGAAGCTTGGCCCAAGATAGGCTTCTGCAGTCTTAGATTTCCCGATCAGGAGACCGAAAGCGAAGCCGAGAGATGCTCCGATCAGAAAGCCCTCGGCAATGCGTTGGAAACTGACGACGGCGGCAGAGAATATGTCGCCGTCTGCCAGAAGATCCACAAATGTGTTGAAGACCCAATCCGGTCGTGGAAGCACTTGCGGCGAGATCCAGCCGTTGGCTGATGCAATCCACCAGAGAACCAGCAAGCAGACTGGGCCGGTCAATGCCAGAACTGAGCTTGCGATGCGGGACTGCAACTTCGCCAGCCGCTCGCCTCTAAGTCCCCGGGAGACGCTAAAGTCGACTCCAGCTTCGAACGTCGCCATCGGCTTCTCCGATCAGTTCAGGAGTTCGCCTGTCGCGGAGCGGTCAGGCCACAATGACTGAAGGTTCAATGCTTTCACGGCATTGTCCACGTAGCTTCTATCGACCCAAGTATCGAGATCGATATCATGCCTGATGAGCTTCTGCTCCTTGTCGAAGTCGATGCCGCTGCGATAACGGGCCGCAAAGAACCCGTCGAGACGTGGATTGTATTTCTTGCCCAGTTCCCCGCCTTCATTGGATTTGCGGATAACCTCGATTGGCGATCCTGCCCGCGACCAGATACTGAATGCTTCTTCGCGGTTTTTATCATCCGACAGCCATTGCGCCGCTTTGACAAAACCCGTCACGACTTTCTGCGTTGCTTCCGGGTAGGTTTTACGGAATTTGTCGGTAACGAGGAATGCACCGAAGCCGTCGCCCGTCGCTCCCACAGCGGACGATTTGTAAAAGATCTTGGCCAGACCTTTATCCTCAAGCGGAAGCAGGAAATCGGCCCCGAATACCGCATCGACGCTTTTCGCAGCGATAGCCGCAAGCTGGTCTGCATTTTTCAGATCGACGATGGTGATATCTTTTTCGGAGAGGCCAGCATTCTTCAAAGCCGTAATCAGCGCCCAGTGAATGATGGTTGCTTTCTGGATGGCGACTTTTTTGCCCTTCAGGTCGGCGATGGACTTGATGTCGAGGTCCGGACGGGACGCGCCAAAGATCGTAGTACCACCATAGGACGCCAGAATGACCGTATCGAGACCATTGGCCTTACCGATGATATTTGGAACCGCGCCATAGGATGCGAAGTCCAGCTGACCATTGGACAGCGCTTCGTTGATTGCTGGGCCTGTTCCGGTGAAATAAGTGAACTCGATCTTGGTTGGTGTGCCCTTGAATTCGTCAGCGATAAAGCCCTTCGCATCCGCGATAGCCTGAAGGCCAACGCCAAACGGCGTTCCGAACCCGAAGCCCACATCACCGAAGCGAATAGTCGCGGGCGCATCCTCCGCAAACGATTGAGTTGCTGGGGCGGTCAAAACGCCTACAGCCAGCAGAAAGGTTGATAGAAAACGTCTCATTCATTTCTCCAGTCAGGGTATGATTTTGCCGGTCTCGAAGATCCGGTAACTCCAGTCGCCAGCCGTTCCGCGCGGCTTGGCGTTTTTCCATCCCATTTCACGACGGAAACTACCCATCACGCCTCGTGCAATGAGTTCGCTCTCTGACGCGCCTTCAATCGTTTCCGAAAGAGGCGACACGTAGAGCGCGTCTGTCGGGCAAAAAAGCTCGCACAAGAAGCAGGTCTGGCAGTCGGACTGCCGGACAATGATGGGCGCACTATCGGGAACGGCATCGAACACATTGTCCGGGCAGGCCTCGACACAAAGATCGCATTTGATACAGCGGTCTTCACTGACGATCTCAATCATGATGCTGCACTCACTCGATTTTCGGTTTGAAACGAAGCCCAGATGTTTTCGACACCACCGGAGTCGATTGGCTTCGCCATGCCGGGATTTGTTTCGGGGAAATCTGTGCGCCGCTGCAAGCCGCGGCTTTCCTTACGCAACAGCGCGCTATGGGTTGCCCAGCGGGCGGTCGCGATAAGCGCTTCGACCTCACGCACCTTGCTTGAGCGTTGCAATCGCCACGTCCCGTCCTGCCAAAGTGCGGCTAGTCTGGCAGACGTCGCGATCAGTCGATCATGGTTCCTGAAGAACCCGCCATCCAGCGGAAGAATCTGCCGTTTGACATCATCCAAGACCGCATCGACATGCCCGGTCACCTGATTGGCACGTTTGCTTAATTGACCATTGGCGGAACGCACAATCCGATCCCGCCAGTTCGCGCCAAGCAATTGCACAAACTTCGCCGCATCCTCGCCAGCCCAGGAACCTGTCGCCATTGCCCAGCTCGAGTTCGGTCCGCCACCGCCGCTTGAGGCTCCCGACATGCCTTGACGGGAGGCGGCATCACCGGCGGCAAACAGACCGGGGATCGTCGTCGTTGTGCGCCCGTCTATCTTCAGACCGCCTGTGCCGCGAACCGTGCCTTCATGGCGAAGGGTGATGGGAAAACGTTGCGTGAATGGGTCAATGCCCATGCGGTCAAACGGAACAAAAATGTTCGGCTGCCCCCGGCGAAAACCCTCTTGCAGACGCGGCGGCGCTTTATCCAGCACCGCATAGACCGGGCCCTTGATGAGTTCCCGCGCGACGACGCTTTGGCGATCTCCGGTCGAGGAAAGCTCGTTGCCCTGCTCGTCACTGAACGTACCCCAGAAATACACCACGCCTTTCGTGACACTTGAATAGGCAGGTGAAATGCCGAACTGAGCAGAAAATTCCATGCCCGAAAGAACTGCACCTGCTTCTGCAGCCATAAGATAGCCGTCGCCGGTGAGATTGTTGGTACCGAGCGCGCCACTTCGAAAAGCGCTGCCGCCTGTGGCAATTACAACCGCTCCGGAACGAATATGCAGCGTTTCATCAGATCGTCGATATCGCGCAATGGCACCCGCAACCACTCCATCGGACACGAGCAATTCTTCTATCGGGCAATGATCGATTATCTGGACGCGCGCCTTGATGAGTTTCTGCCGCATAAACCGCAGATAGTCGGGTCCCCGCAGCATGCCGCGATAGGGAGTTCCATCTTCGTAAGTTGGGAAATCGTACCCCCATTGGGCAAGCAGATCGAGGTTCTCATATGTCCGGTCGAGTACGCGCTCAATGCGCTCCTGCTCGGCAAAACCCAGTCCCAGCCGCACCCTTTGCGTGACCGTCGCGCTCCGCTCAGTGGTGCCGCGGCGCGTGTAAATCGTTGTGGTGTTCCCGGCTGCGGTAGCCCCACTTGTACCGACGTAGCCCTTCTCTACAAGAACGACGCTGGCACCCTTGGCAGCCGCATTCCAGGCAGCCCAGCACCCCGCTGGCCCTCCCCCGACAACAAGCACATCCGTTGATATTTCTAGCGTATTTTTGGTCATGGTTTCTCGCATTCGCGAAAAACCTATAATTTATATAGATTTTATCAAGGAAGGTTTCGATGGTCGCGACAGCAAGAGTTAAAATAGTTTTCCATTATGATGAAACGCCTCGCAAACACTTAAATGTTTGCGAGGCGTAACAGAAATACTCAAGGAGTAGTCGTGGTCGTATCGCGATAATGGCTTAGAGCATCATTCTCGGCATGCCATCGGGCCTCAGATAGCGCCGAAGCGCTGCGATGCGGAATATGGCGTTGACGGCGCCATAGCCCTTATAGCCGCGTCGCTGTACGACTTCGAAGAAGAAGCCCTGATCGTCAGTCGGGCTATATAGCTGGTAATATTCGCCAGTTTCATCGCGATCATAGAGGACATTGGTGGCTTTGAGCTGATCCGTGAAATCCGGATCAAGACCGAGCCTCGCTTCAAGATCGTCATAGTAGTTGGGCGAAATTTCCAGCGTATGAAAGCCATTGGCTTTCAATGCCGCAGCCGTTGCAAAAATATCGTCGGTGGCGAAGGCCAGATGCTGAATACCCGAACCAAAGGTCTCAGCAATAAACCGACCAGCCAATGTGCGCCGGTTTTCAGCACCATTGAGCGTGATCCGCAGTGATCCGCTGTCATTTTCAACGACCTGACTGCGCACGACACCGCCCGGGTCGACAATGTCGACCATAGGCGATTTCCGGGATTCTGTCAGCGACGTGTAGAACAGAAGCCAGGTCAAAAGTTCGTCAAACTTCATCGTCTGGGCAACATGGTCTATATGGGTCAGCCCTACCCCACGAAAGCTATCAGCCCCAGCGACAGGCTCGAATTCTATATCGAAGATACGACCAAGATCAGTCTTTTCGTCAAGGAAGTAGATCAAGCCGCCACCCACACCGCGTATCGCTGGCATACCAATTTCACCGGGGTCGAGCGGTTGTTCGAACGGCTCCGCGCCCAGTGCGATAGCTCTTGCTTGCGCCGCTGCGGCATCATCGACGACAAGGCCCATCGCATAGGCGGTCGTGCCGTGAACGGCATAGGCTGAACTTGCAAAGCCGCGTACATCGGTGTTGACGACCAGATTGATCTCACCTTGACGGTAGAGCGCGACATCCTTGGTTTTATGCTTGCCTGCGAGCTGAAAGCCCAATGCACCGAGCACCGATGCGAGCCTGTCGGCGCTCTCGGCATGGGCCGTAAACTCGATGAAACTCACGCGATCCACTTTGGCTCTCGCAGGCATATCGGTCACGGTCAGCCGGTTTTCCGGCTCGACGCGCCGAACCTGATCGCCAAGATAGATCAGTGAGCGACGGCCATCCGCTGCGATAGATGTCGGCAAGCCGCCACGGAATTGATCGTTGAAAATCTCCAGCGAAAAATAGCCGTCATAGCCGGTCGCGGCCACTGCGCGCATGAAATCCAGAACTGGCAGGTCACCCTCACCCGGCATATTGCGATAGTGACGGCTCCAATAAAGCAGATCCATATCGATCAGCGGCGCGTCGGCCATCTGAACGATGAAGAGTTTTTCCTTGGGAATGGAGCGGATCGAATTTACGTCGATCTTGCGCGCAAGCGTGTGGAAGCTGTCGAGGATCAGACCGACATTCGGATGATCCGCGCGGCGCACAATCTCCCAGGCATCGCGATGATCGTTAATGTGGCGGCCCCAGGCAAGCGCCTCGTAACCCACGCGCAAATTGCGGCGCGCTGCCCGTTCGCCAAGCTCCCGGAAATCATCCGCGGCGCGATCAAGACCGCCCATAGCAACTGGCGATATATTCGAGCACACCAAAACGAGATCGGTGCCAAGCTCCTGCATCAGATCGAATTTGCGTTCCGCTCGGTCGAAGGTGCGACTACGCAGCGGTTCCGGCATGCCTTCAAAATCGCGAAACGGCTGAAACAGCGTGATCTCCAGCCCAAGATCACGGGCCATGCGGCCAACCTGACGCGGGCTTTCATCGAAGGTGAGAAAGTCGTTCTCGAAAATCTCGACACCGTCAAAGCCAGCTTTGGCGATAGCTTCGAGTTTTTGCGGCAGATCACCACTGATCGAAACCGTTGCTATCGAAGTTTTCATGACGTTTTCTCCTACTTCCGGGCATTGGTACGCCCGCATTCAACGCGTTGGGGCCAGTATCGTGGATTGAATGCGTGTTGTTTCAAATTCGAGTTTTGAATTCCGGTCGCCCTAGAACGCCTGGCTTAAGGGCGAGTAACTTGCCAGCCAGAGGCTCACGAGACCGCTCAGTATCAGTCAACGGCTCAATCGCTGAGGTGATAAACAGCATGTCGAGCGTATCTCCGCCAAAACAGCAACAGGTCGGGTGGCTGACTGGCAGTTCGATCACGCGGTCTATCGCGCCGTCCGGGTCAAAACGGATGAGCTTGCCTCCGGCGTAAATCGCACTCCACACGAAGCCTTCTTCGTCAACGCAACTGCCATCCGGTCGTGCCGGCGCAGTCGTCGTTGCGAAAATCTGCGGCTCCCCAAGCCGGTCTTGCACGGGATCATAGTCGCGCATCCAGATCGTATAGGCACGTGTATCAGCGAAATACATGCGCTTTCGGTCTTCGTCGAATGCAAGACCGTTGGGGATTGCGAGATCGGCGACTTCTCGTGATATGCGATGACCCGGCTGTACCCGATAAAGCGCGCCCACAGGCGCGTAATCCGTCTCTCGCAAAGTGCCGATCCAGAAATTACCTGCCCAATCTGCACGCCCGTCATTCTTGCGATGCCCTGTGACACCGGGCTCGGGATCGACAAGAAATGTCTGCGTTCCGCTCTCGGAATCAAAGGCGAACAGCCCATTGTCACAAGCCAGGACGAGACCACCTTTTTCCCGCAAGGCAAGAGACCCAATGCGGCGCGCCTCAACCTGGTGTTGTTGAACACGCCCCGTTTTCGGGACATAGCTCATGAGCGCTGGTGTGAGCACATCGACCCACCAGAGGGTTCCAGTCTGCTCACACCAGATTGGACACTCCCCCAGACGACTGGCGGGAGCGCCGATGACGTCAAACTTTTGCGTCGTCATGCTCGACATGTCCGCCAAGGAACAACTGCCCCACGCGTGGATCTGCAAGGAGCTTTGCTGCTTCATCATGCATGCGCGTTTGTCCAAGTTCAAGAACCAGACCGTAATCCGACATAGCAAGTGCGGCTTTCGCGTTCTGCTCGACCATGAGGATGGTTACACCCTGATCACGCAAGCGAATGAGTGTCTGAAACACCTCCTGAACGAGATTGGGCGACAGGCCGATGGACGGCTCATCAATCAAGATGAGCTTCGGATCTAGCAACAGAGCACGGGCAACTTCCAGCTGCTTCTGCTGACCGCCCGACAGTTCAATCGCTTTACGGTCCCGGAACTGCCGCAGCATTGGAAACTGATCCATGACCTGCTCGATGCGGGCGCGAACCTTGGCAGGATCAGGCGATGTGATGCCCCCAAGCTCAAGGTTGTGGTAGACGGAAAGCTGCGGCACGACATTGCGCCCTTGCGGCACATAGGTCACGCCATTGGCGATCATCTGACGCGGCGTATTGCGCGTGACGTTTTTTCCGTCCAGCAGGATTTGTCCCGAATGGATGTTCAAGAGACCAAAGATCGCCTTGAACACGGTGGATTTGCCAGCTCCATTCGGGCCGATCACAGTTGTGATGGAGCCCTTCGGAATTGAAAAAGACACACCGTTCAGAATGGTGATCTTGCCATAACCGCCGTGAAGATCTTTCAATTCAAGCATCTGTCATCCTCCCAGATAAGCGTCGATGACCATCTGGTTTGCTCGAATTTCTTCGGGCTTGCCTTCAGCAATGATGCGACCTTCCGCCAGCACGATGATGCGCGTGCACAGGCTCATGACGAACTCCATATTGTGTTCGATGACCACAAAAGTCGTTCCATGCTCCGCATTATAGGCGATCAAACGATCCTTGAGATTGGCAAGCATTGTCAGATTGACGCCGCCGGCCGGTTCATCGAGCAGAACAAGACTGGGGCCTGCCATGAAAGCCATGGCAGCATCGACCAGCTTTTGCTGGCCGTAGGAAAGCGACCCCGCCAGCTCATCACGCAGATGATTGAGGCGGAAGAACGAAATCATCTGTTCCGCTTCTGCGGTCAATCCGGCATCGCCGGGACCGAAAAGCCGCGAGGCCATGGTTCCCTTGTGTTCCTGCCCGGCGAGTATGATGTTTTCGAGGACAGACATCTTCGGAAAGACTGAAAGCTGCTGAAAGGTTCGTCCGACGCCAAGCTTGTTGAGGTCGGATGACCGCATGCCGGAGACATTCTTGCCGTTCACCTGCACTTCACCACCATTGGGCTGAAGCTGACCTAGAATGCAGTTGAACAGCGTCGACTTGCCAGAACCGTTCGGACCAATCAGTCCGAGTATCTCACCCTGATTGACGTCGAAGGACACATCGCGGACGGCGTGGATGCCGCCGAAACGCTTCTCGATATTGCGTACGGAAAGTACAGGACTGCTCATTTCAGCCGCGCTCCTTCGCTCATATCACCGCGAACCTGACGCTTGGGCCAGAACTTTTCGCGGAACTTGCCCCACACTCCAATCAGACCCGATGGCACGAAGATCAGCATAACGATCACGAGTACCGAGTAGATGATCAGATAGTAGCCTTCGGTGAAGCGGAGCACTTCCGGCAGCAGGATGACAACCGCAGCACCAATGAAAGGGCCAAAGAAGAAACCTGCACCACCCACAACAACCATAAGCAGAATGCGCAGTGAATGGACGAGACCGAATGAACCCGGCTCGATAAACTGAACCAGCGGCGTGATCAGCGATCCGGCAAGCCCGCCATAGACCGAACCGATGGCAAACGCCAGAAGCGTGATGCGACGTGTATCAACGCCAAGGCTTTCAGCCCGGATGGGGTTTTCCCGCAGAGCCTTGAAGGCGCGGCCCCACGGGGAACGCACGATGCCCCACATGATCAGCGCGGCGACAACAGTAATGCCGAGCGTGAAGTAATAGAATGGCAGCTGCTTGGTGGTGGCGAACAGTCCGAGGTGTGGACGCGGCATGCCGACGAGACCGTAATTGCCGCCAGTCAGCCACTCTTCGTTGCGCAACACCAGAAAGACCAAAGTGTTGAAGGCAAGCGTCACAAAGGCAAGAAAATGTCCTTTGACGCGCAAAGCCGGATATCCAAGCACAAGGCCCACAAAGAAACAGAGCACGAGGCCGACCGGCATTGCCAGAAACCAGTGCCATCCGGCCAGTGTCAACAGCGCTGTGGTATAGGCGCCAATCGCCATGAAGGACGCCTGCGCCAGCGAGATCTGACCGGCATAACCAAGCGTCAGGTTGAGGCCCATCGCTGCGATCGAGAAGATCAACCAGGAGGTCAGCACATAGGTGATGTAGTTGCCCTGCCCAATCGGTGCGAGCACCGACAACAGCAACAGGACAGCAATTGAAATATAGCGTTTGCTTGCAGTCATCACACAGCCCTCCCTTCGGAAGTGCCCATGATGCCCTGCGGGCGGACAAGGATGATCACAATCAGCAGGACCAGTGGCAAGGCGGCGCGATATTGCGCGGTTACATAAGCCGCCGTCAGATTATCAAGAACGCCGATCAGCAATCCGCCGACAAGCGCACCACGGATCTGGTTGAACCCGCCGACAATCGCCGCAATGAAAGCAATCAGACCAAGCGTTTCACCGTTGGAGAACTTTGCGAGATAGACAGGGCTGATCAGATAGGACGCCAAAGCGGCCAGAGCAGCATTGATCAGAAATGTATAGAGGATCATGCGCTTGACATTGACGCCAAGAATTTCCGCAACAGCCGGATTTTGCGCTGTTGCCTGCATGCAGCGACCCGTGCGGGTGCGATTGAGGAACAGCGTTAGCAGAACGACGATACCGAGCGACAGCGCGAGATTGAGAATGTCACGCAATGAGAGAACCGCGCCGAAAAACTCGATTGGATCGTTCGGGAACATCGATGGGAACGGCTGTGCTTCAGCGGAATAGAACTCTTTCACGCTTTCTTTGAGCAAGATGCCCAAGACCATCGTCGCGATGATCAGTGTGATGCCTCCATGAGGCAGGATTGGTTCAACGATCAGCTTCTTGAACAATAGCCCAAGCACGATCAACGAAACCACAAGCCCGATAAGCAGAGCGGGCCAGAACGAAATGCCGAAGATGGTCATTGCCGCCAGAACGAAGAAGGCCGGCAGCATCACGAATTCACCTTGCGCGAAGTTCACGGTCTGGGCTGCTTGCCAAACCAGCGTGAAACCGATCGCAACAAGTGCGTAAATGGAGCCGGTCGCAAGACCGGATAACAAAACCTGTAGAAACTGGGACATGACTTTACCCGTCTGAGGCGGCAGCCAGACCGCCGCCTCTGCTGAAAGGATTGATCAGTTTGCCGGAACAGTACCAATAACCGTCGGCACACCGTCCTTCACCTGAACCATGAAGCTTGGGCGAGACATTTCTCCGCGGTCATCCCAGCAGGTGTCGAGAAGCACTTTCGGATAGTCAGCCGCCTTCAGGCAAAGACCATGCATCTTTTCAGCAAATGCTTCACCATCGAGCTTGCCCACCATGTCGGTGACATATTTGGTGGTCCAGACACCGACATAACCCTTCAACGCATCATGCGTCGGCTTACGCTTGTAGGCTTCCTCGAACTTCTTCGCGAATTCGCCAATACCAGGCACGTCGGTTGCAGCAGCCGTAATGCCAACATGGGCAATAGCGCCATCGGCTGCACCGCCTGCAAGTTCAACCACCTTGGCTTCCGTCAGCGTTACTTCGCCAACGAGGGGCATCTTCAGCCCCTGCTTCTTGGCTTCGATCAGGAAACGTGCAGATTCTTCCTGGTTCATATAGACGAAAATCGCTTCAGGATTAGCTTGCTTGAGCTTGGCAACGTCGGCTGCATAGTCGGTTTGCGCCTGCTCAGAGGCGACATCGGCGATAATTTCGATCCCGGCCTTCTTCATTTCCTCAACGAACACGTCATGACCGCCCTTGCCGAACTCGTTGTTCAGCCAGGCCACGCCAACCTTTTTCGCCTTCAGCGTATCGGTGAAGTAAGACGTCAGCGCCGGAACGCCCTTTTGAGCACCGGTCGAGGTGCGGAACACGAACGGATTGCCTTTTTCGACAATGCTCGGCGATTCCGAACCGACGAACTGTGGAATGCTGTTCTGCTGTGCAACCAGCATGTTGACCATCGTCGAGCCGGAATAGATCGTGCCGAGAATGGCGTATGCGCCGTCGTCGATAGCCTTCTGCACAAGCGCGCGCGAAACTTGCGGGTCGGTCTGGGTGTCATATTCACCCAGTTCGACCTTCTTGCCCAGAATGCCGCCTCCGGCATTCACTTCATCGATGGCGATCTTGATACCGTCACGCCAGTTCGTACCAGACGGTGCGCCCGGGCCGGAAAGCTCGACAACCATGCCGAGTTTGACCACGTCTTCTGCGTGCGCTGCGCCGAAAGTCGCGAAAGCCGCCGCCGAAAGCGCCAGAAGTTTCTTACGATAATGCATTTTAGTTCCTCCCCTTAAAGTCATAGAGATCGAGATATAGAGATAAGCCTACCCTTTTTCGGGTGTCGGCAACGGCGCGCAACTTGCATGGTGCCCGTCGAGACCGGTCAGAAAATCCGCCAGGACCTCCGCCTGCGCATCGAACATTCCAGCACCAATCATCGTCTGACAGCCCCGTTTTCTAGCTTCCTCGATAAATGGCGATACGTGCGGTTTAGTGATCACGCAAGCAGCAAACTGCTCTGACCGCAACTTTGTTACGTTTACGGGATATGGATCATTCAATTTCATACCCATCGGCGTAGCATTTGCAATCAGATCGAACCCCAAAGGGTCGTCGCTCCCAGCGGCAACCTTACCCGGATAACGTGCACTGAGTTTGCCGATTACAGAATCACGCTTGTCACCATCGACATCGTGAATGGCAAGGCGCGCTGCTCCTCGCTTGAGCATTTCAAGCGCAATGGCTGTTCCGGCACCGCCGCATCCGACGAGAAGGACGCTTTTCCCTTGCACCTCGTACCCTTCCCGTTCGATGCCATCGAGAAAACCGATGCCGTCAGTATTATCGCCGTACCACCCATTTCCAGTGCGCCGAACAACATTGACCGCCTGAATGAAGGTGGCATTGTCCGTCAGTCCGGCACATAGCTCATAGGCCTGCTGTTTGTGCGGTATCGTCACCAGCAAACCGCCGATATTGTCCACCACGCTCAATGTGGCGAAAACAACTGGCAGATTGGATGGCGCAACATGCAGCGGAACGACAATTGCATTCTCACTGCGCTCGCGGAACAATTCCGTCATGACTTCGGGCGAACGCACCTGCTCAATCGGATCTCCAACCACAGGAAACAGACGCGTTGCCCCATTTGGAGACGGCCTCTTGTCCTGCAAAGATTGAGCATTATAGCCATACGCCATTAATTCACTGATCCTAGCCTGCCTGCTCGCATTCGAGCGCTCCCGGGATCAGATTAGCGAATGGAAGAGATAATATCGCCTACCAAATGAATAGGATTCCATAACATCATGTTAACTGGCGACAAGTCAGCCTTTTTGGCTGAATGAGCTGACCGCGTTCATTTCCTTGCGCAAGACATCGATGAAGTGTTCTGCATAGACGGAAAGCGGTAGGTCGTTACGGTACGCAATATAGGTATGAAAGGCGCTCTCGGCGTCGATTGGAATGCTCTTGAGACCTCGCACCACGCCATGTGCGACCGTAAACTCATCGATTATCGCTATACCCAATCCGGCGGCGACCAGACTGCAAACGGTCGTTCCGAAACGGGCTTTGATATTCATGCGATAGTCGAGACCCGCATTCGTAAACATCGCCGCCATAATCGCGCCGTAAGGGTCTTTCGGATTGATGCCGATCAGCGGATGTTCCGACATTTCCTGCGGTGTTATTTTGTCACGCGACGCCAGCGGGCTTGTTTCCGGTACGATGCAAAGCAATCGGCCTTTCGCCAGCGGTTCAAATTCGATCAGCGGATGATCGAAACGCGATGAGATCGCGACAATTTCGCCGCGTCCGAGAAGGAGATAGTCAACCGCTTCTTCAATTTTGAGAATGTTGAGATCGAGATGAACATCGCTGTAACGCTCGCGCACTTTTGCGACCGCACGCGGCACCATCACATTGGCGATGCTTGGTACAGAGGCAACGCAAAGTTCCTGCGCCTTGCCCCTGCTCAAATCCGCGACGGCTGATTGCAGATCATCGATTTTCCGATGCACCGTATCCAGAAGATCGAAGATGTTGCGCGCTTGTGATGTTGGAACATATCGCCCGCCACGACGGTCGAAGAGCCGGATACCGAGGGAATCTTCCGAATATTTCATGAGCCTGCTGATGCCCGGAGCGGAGACATTCAGCAGCTTAGCCGCACCGGCGATCGTCCCGGTCACCATGATCGCCCGGATCACTTCGATTTGTCGCAATGTCAGCATTTGTTTCTCGCCTGAATGCACGTCCGCAAAAGGCATATTCAACAAATGCTGATTAAATTGCCACAACTTCTGAAAAAGGTTCGCATGACGATGTTAGAATTCATCGCCTCCAAACCGAACCATGACATGCAGAACCGCGCGATTAAGGCATGTTCTTCATCATTTCCGGGCTCATCGGCATCATGTTCTCGTTGAGATGATGCATAACCCAAAGCGAGCCAGCCAAGGCGATACCAACGATGATGAGCGTGAAGATCAACGCCATCAGCGTCCAGCCGCCCTCCGACCGTGGGCTCATGTGCAAGAAATAGATCATGTGAACCACGATCTGGACAGCCCCGATCCCCATAACAAGCATCGCTGTCAACTGTTTACTGGCAAAGACGTCGCCCATTACCAGCCAGAATGGAATGGCCGTCAGAATGACCGACAGGACAAAGCCTGTCATATATCCGCCAAAGGTTGCGTGAACTTCATCCGCGCCCGACCCATGGTGGTCATGATGCCCCGATTGGGCTCCGTGGTGCTCGCCTTGTACGCTCATCCCAGAACTCCCAACAAATATACGAACGAGAACACGCCGATCCATATCACGTCGAGAAAATGCCAGAACATCGAGAGGCACATCAGACGCCTGCGGTTTTCGACGATCAGTCCATGACGCATGACCTGCGACATCAGCGTGATCAGCCAAATAATGCCGAATGTAACGTGCAGCCCATGGGTGCCGACAAGCGTGAAGAACGACGATAGGAATGCCGAACGACCCGGCCCTGCGCCTTCACGGATAAGATGGCTGAACTCGTAGATTTCGATTGCAAGAAACAGTGCGCCGAAAACCCCGGTGATGCCCAACCAGAACAGCGTAGCCGTCTTGTCATTGCGCTGCATCTGCAGCATCGCAAAACCATAAGTGATCGACGACAGAAGCAGCATCGCGGTATTAATCGCAACAAGGCTGAGATCAAACAGGTCGGCTGGTGACGGTCCAGCTGCATAATTGCGACCAAGCACACCATAGGTGGCAAAGAGAACAGCAAAAATCAGGCAATCGCTCATGAGATAGAGCCAGAAGCCCAGCATCGTGCTGTTTTCCGGATGATGGTCTTCCGTCAGATAAAACTGCGGCTTCTCGGCTTGGTCCAGATGTGTCTCTGTCATAATTCAGCCTATCCAGCGAGAAGTTTCGAACGCGCATCTTCAGTCGCCGCCACAGTTTCAGCGGGAATGTAGAAATCACGTTTATAGTTGAACGTATGGCCGATGGCGGTGATCAGCAAAGCGACGAAAGATACGATTGCGAGCCACCAGATATGCCAGATGAGAGCGAAAGCAAGACCGACGCTGAACCCTGCAAGTATGACGCCCGCACCCGTATTACGCGGCATATGGATGGGTCGATAGCCGGTGAGCGGGCGTTCATAACCACGGTTTTTCATGTCATACCAACTGTCGTGATCGTGCACGACTGGCGTGAAAGCGAAGTTATATTCCGGCGGTGGGGAAGAGGTTGACCATTCAAGCGTTCGCCCACCCCATGGATCGCCTGTCAGGTCACGCAACTGTTCCCGTCTCAGAAAGCTGACCACGAGCTGAATAACGAAGGATGCGATACCGAGCGCGATAAGAACCGCGCCAAAAGCGGCAATGACAAACCATATTTGCAGCGAAGGATCTTCAAACTGACTGAGGCGGCGCGTGACGCCTTTGAGACCAAGCACATAAAGCGGCATGAAGGCAAAGAAGAAGCCGATCTGCCAGAACCAGAAGCTCATCTTGCCCCAGAACGGATCGAGCTTGTAGCCGAAAGCTTTCGGCCACCAGTAGACCAGCCCCGCCATCAGGCCAAAGACAACGCCGCCAATGATCACATTATGGAAATGCGCGATGAGAAAGAGCGAGTTATGCAGCACAAAATCAGCAGGCGGAATGGCAAGCATAACACCAGTCATGCCGCCGATCACAAATGTCACCATGAAGCCAATGGTCCACAGCATCGGCACTTCATAGCGGATTCTCCCGCGATACATCGTGAAGAGCCAGTTGAACATCTTCGCGCCCGTGGGGATGGAGATGATCATTGTGGTGATGCCGAAAAACGCATTGACCGACGCGCCGGACCCCATGGTGAAGAAGTGATGGAGCCAGACGATATAGGACAAGATCATGATGACGCAGGTCGCATAGACCATCGACGCGTATCCGAACAGGCGCTTACCGCAAAATGTTGCCACCACTTCCGAGAAAATACCAAAGGCTGGCAGAACAAGAATGTAAACTTCTGGATGCCCCCAAATCCAAATGAGGTTGATATACATCATCGGATTGCCACCAAGATCATTGGTGAAGAAATTCGTCCCCACATAACGATCCAGCGATAGCAGCGCGAGCGTTGCGGTCAGAATCGGGAATGTCGCGACAATGAGTACGTTGGTGCACAAAGACGTCCAGGTAAACACAGGCATCTTCATGAACGACATGCCCGGCGCACGCATCTTGACGATCGTAGCGATCAGATTGATGCCGGATAGTGTCGTGCCGACGCCTGCCACCTGCAAGCCCCATATGTAATAATCAACCCCGACGTCAGGACTGTAGTCAATGCCAGACAAGGGTGGATAAGCCAGCCAGCCTGTGCGAGCGAATTCCCCCACAAACAGTGACATCATGATTATGATCGCACCGCCGGTTGTCATCCAGAACGAAAAATTGTTGAGAAACGGAAATGACACGTCGCGCGCGCCGATCTGAAGCGGCACCACATAGTTCATCAGACCAGTTACGAACGGCATGGCCATGAAGAAAATCATGATCACGCCATGAGCTGTAAATATCTGATCATAGTGATGAGGAGGCAGATAGCCTTCATATCCGTTGAAGGCGAGCGCTTGCTGGATACGCATCATGATAGCATCCGCAAAACCACGCAAAAGCATGATCAGGGCGAGAACGACATACATGATGCCGATCTTCTTGTGGTCTACACTGGTGAACCATTCATTCCAGAGATAGCCCCATAACTTGAAATAGGTGATCAACCCCACGACGGCGATACCTCCTATTGCGACCACTATGAAGGTCAGCAGGAGGATCGGTTCATGATATGGTATCGCCTCAAGAGTGAGACGCCCGAAAATCATACTCGTAGGACTGTTACCGCCAATCATGATAGAACATTCCCGAAGTTATATTCACGCGATCATCGCGTTTTCATTGTTGGACCTGTGTATTCACCTGAACTCTACGTTGAAGTCGCACTAACCTGTATCACGCAATCGACGTGAACCGACTTCAGGGCATGTTGTGCATATTGTGCATGTCATGACCCTGCTCCTGATTGGTATTAGGAGTGGTTTGAACATCCGTCGCCGCGGGTTGAGCTTCCTCATTGCTATAACGATTGTCGTGTTGGAGCTTGGCCTTATTCTCCCGGCTATCGACACCTGCACCGCCCATCCGGTCAATATGCATCATATCGCTCATGCACATCTGGCCCGGTCGAACGCACATATTGAGTATGGCTTCGAAGAGCCCGTCATCAACTGCGCCGAAATACCGAACGGGGTCCTTGATACTCGGCTTTTCGAGCTTCAGATATGTGTCCCGGTTCAGAGCCGTGCCGTTCTGCTTCACCTGATTTATCCAGTTGTTAAAACCTGAATCATCAAGACCGTGAAACTGAAAGCGCATATGTGAAAAGCCTTCACCGCTGTAATTCGATGAGAAGCCTTCATATTCGCCGGCCTTGTTGATGACAGCATGCAGCCGGGTCTGCATTCCGGGCATCGCGTAAATCATGCCTGCAAGTGCCGGGATATAAAAGGAATTCATGACAGATGAGGCCGTGATCTTGAAGTTAATTGGCCTGTCAACAGGAGCCGCCATCTCGTTGACGGTGGCAATTCCATAGTCCGGATAGAAGAACAGCCACTTCCAATCAAGAGCTACGACCTCAACCGTCAGCGGCTTGATACCAGCCTCAACCGGTCGCGCACCATCAATTCTATCTAGGGGGCGGTATGGATCGAGCTTGTGCGTATTGACCCATGTAATCGCGCCCAATGCGATGATGATGAGCAGCGGGGCCGTCCAGATAACCACCTCCAGCGCAGTCGAATGATGCCATTCCGGATCATATTTGGCCGCGCTGTTGGACTGCCTGTATCGCCAGGCAAAGAAGAGCGTAAGGAAAATAACCGGCACAATGATAATCAGCATAAGGATCGTCGATATGACGATGAGGTCCCTCTGCTGTACGGCAATGTCACCTGATGGCGACATGACGACCATATTGCACCCGGCCAGCCCCAGAAGAAGTGAAGCTAGGATCGTATTTCGTATGAAACTAAAGAATGAGTCCATGTTAAACCCGACCTACATTCTGTTCCTTTAATCATGATAAGGCACAATCGCGTTTCGGGAAGACCCATTTTTCAGTTTGTGAAAATTTCGCGGCAAAGCAGCTTTTAGGCAACTATATATGCTTTTTTTTTGCCCTGTTCCTTGATATCGTGCGCTGGTGCGACATCATAAAGCACATGATACGTTTCCCTCGGAGAGTTTCATGAGTTCGTCCGCCACGCCGACATCATCAGGTCTTGAACAAGACGCACGACGCATCCACAGTGACGGAAAGCCCCTGTCTCCGGGCAACGTCGCCATCGGTGTTGTAATTGGCCGCACGTCCGAATTCTTTGATTTTTTCGTCTACGGACTCGGGTCCATTCTGGTTTTCCCGAAGCTCATATTCCCGTTTGCACCTGATCCGGTGACGGCGACATTAATGTCGTTTGCGGTTTTTTCGCTCGCATTCATTGCGCGCCCCGTGGGTTCTTTCATCTTCATGTGGATCGACCGGCAGTACGGGCGGGGAACGAAACTTACGCTTGCCCTTGTCATTCTCGGTGGTTCGACGGCATCCATCGCATTCCTGCCCGGCTTTGAGACGATCGGATATTGGGCCGTATTCCTGCTCGCTCTGTTCAGACTTGGACAGGGCTTCGCGCTCGGTGGCGCATGGGATGGCCTGGCTTCACTGCTCAGTTTGAGCGCGCCCCAGAACAAAAGGGGCTGGTATGCAATGATCCCGCAGTTGGGGGCACCCATTGGCTTTGCGCTTGCCAGCGTTCTCTTTGCCTATTTCGTGCATAATCTCAGCGAAGCGGACTTCCTTGCCTGGGGCTGGCGCTACCCTTTCTTTGTGGCCTTCGCGATCAATGTTGTTGCGCTATTTGCCCGTCTTCGCATCGTTGCAAGTAGTGAGTTCGGCGCGGCGATGGAGGCGCAGGAATTGCAGCCGCGGCCGGTATTTGAGATGTTGAGCAAGCACAGCACTGACGTCCTGCTCGGCGCATTTGTTCCGCTGGCAAGCTTCGCCATGTTCCATCTTGTGACGATCTTTCCACTCAGCTGGGTTGTTCTTTCGGGCACGCAGCCTGCCGAACGCTTCCTCTGGGTGCAGGTAGCAGGTGCCGCGATTGGGGTTGTCGGTATCATCCTGTCGGGGTTTGTCGCAGATCGCATCGGACGGCGCAGTGAATTGATGGTTGGCGCCATCATCATCGCCATATTCAGCTTTTCCGCCCCCTTCCTTCTTGATGCAGGCAGCGCCGGACAAGATGCTTATATTCTGATCGGCTTTGGTGTCCTGGGACTGACATTTGGCCAATCTTCGGGCGCTGTCTCTTCCCGTTTCACGCAGTATTATCGTTATACCGGCGCGGCTTTGACATCGGATCTTGCCTGGCTCGTCGGTGCGGCGTTTGCCCCGCTCGTCGCCCTTGGGCTTGCGACCAGCCTCGGCATTATCTTCATCGGCGGATATCTGATATCCGGCGCAATATGCACACTAGCCGCGTTAAGCCTGTCGCGCGTGCTCGATCACAACTGAGAGAATATTTTCGGCAAGCCAAGCCGTCTCGGCTTGGCTTGCCGGGTGTCGTGCGTGCCTTACGCCAGCGGCTTATAGGCGATCACATCCATTTCTACCTTGGCGTCAATCATCAACGGTGACTGCACTGTGGAACGCGCTGGCGGATAGTCGATAAAATGTTTTTGAAACACTGCGTTGAAACTGGAGAAATCGCGCGCGTCATCAAGCCAGACATTCACTTTGACCACATCAGCCAATGTGCAATCGGCAAGGGCCAGCACATCCTTGATGTTGGTAATGACCTGTTCGGTCTGCGCAACGATATTACCTGTAACCACTTCGCCATTGACTGTGGGAACCTGTCCGGAGACATAGACAAAATCGCCTGCACGAACCGCTTTGGCAAAGGGTCGGCGTTGTCCGCCAGCCTGATTATCAGCGGTTTCGTAACGGATCAGCTTTTCATTGCTCATCTCTAAGCTCCTTATTTAATTCGTGTTTTCGCTTGATGACAGGCATGGTCGTATCATTCACGCGGCGGATAAGCGTTCGCCCCATTCAGCAAAGTCCTGCACCAGATGACCGGGCGAGACTTCGATATAGCTGCGTTTTGGAGGTACGTAGTCGAGCGGTCGCAATGGGCTCTTTATTTCCTCGCCAAGCTCTGGGCGCACCAGTCCACGCGATGATGGATCAGGAACCGGCACGGCGGCTATGAGGCGGCGCGTATATGGGTGCTGAGGATTGCCAAAAATCGCCTTGCGAGGCCCGATCTCGACGATCTCACCGAGATACATCACCGCAACGCGATGACTGATCCGCTCGACCACGGCCATGTCGTGGCTGATGAACAGGTAGGCAAGATCATGCTCCTCCTGCAAATCGAGCAGAAGATTGGCCACCTGTGCTTTGACTGAAACGTCGAGCGCCGAAACAGCCTCATCCGCAACAATCAGCTTTGGCTTCAACGCCAGGGCGCGCGCGATGGAAATTCTCTGTCTTTGGCCGCCTGAAAATTCATGCGGAAAGCGCTCTGCAACCGAAGTCGATAGTCCGACCTGCTCCAGCAGTTCCGCAACGCGCTGTTTCGCCTCGCGCTTTCCCATCATCTTGTGGGCCAGAATTGGCTCTGCAATCACCGCGCCAATGCGAATACGGGGATTAAGCGAAGCAAATGGATCCTGAAAAATCATCTGTGCGCTGCGCCGCATTTCACGCAACTGCGATGCGCCCAGTTTGGTCACATCTTGGCCATCAATGACTATATTTCCCGATGTCGGCTGGAGCAGACGCATGACCGTTCGTCCGGTCGTCGATTTTCCGCAACCGGATTCCCCGACCAATGCGAGCGTTTCGCCGGGGCGAAGATCGAACGAAACATCTTCAACGGCGTGAATGCGACCGTTTGGAAGATCAAACCGCACGACAATATTGGACGCCTGAAGAAGCGGCTTTCGGTCTTCGGACACGGGTTTTGTCTGCACACCATCCGTGGCTTTTCCGGTTTGCGGATCAACGGATGGAAACCGCTTTGGCGCTGTCGCAGCGCCCATGGTCCCCAGACGCGGAATGGACGCGAGCAGCGATTTGGTATAGATTTCTTTCGGTGCAGCGAAGAGGTCTTCCGTTCGACCGGTCTCGACCATATCGCCACGGAACATAACCACAGTCCGGTCCGCAACCTCGGCAACCACACCCATGTCATGCGTGATGAAGAGAACAGCCATGTTCTCTTCCTGCTGCAACTCGCGAATGAGGTGAAGGATCTCGGCCTGAATTGTTACATCCAGAGCAGTCGTTGGCTCGTCGGCAATCAAAAGCCTGGGGCGACAGGCGAGCGCCATCGCAATCATCACACGCTGGCGCATGCCGCCGGAGAACTTATGCGGATATTCTTTCAGGCGGGAGCGGGCGGCTGGAATGCGGACACGCTCCATGAGACGAACAGCCTCATCTTCGGCCTGCTTCCAGCTCAATTTTTGATGAAGCACCAAGGCTTCGGCCAATTGATTGCCAATCGTGAAAACCGGATTGAGCGAAGTCATCGGCTCCTGAAAAATCATCCCGATGGACCCACCGCGTACCGAGCGCATTTCGGCTTCGGACACTTGCAGAAGATCGCGCCCATCGAGCAGAATCCGGCCTTCCGACTTCGATTTTGCAGGCGGCAGCAATCGCATGGTGGAAAGCGCGGTAACGCTCTTGCCCGAGCCGCTCTCGCCGACAATTGCAACTGTCTCGCCGGCCTTCACATGGAAATTGATGTTGCGGATAACAGGCCGCCAACCCTCTGCCGTTTTGAACGAAGTGGTCAGGTTTTCAACTGACAGAACGGGACGAGTATCATTGCTACGCTGTTCAAACATGATCAGCTTTCCTTCGCGAGACGCGGATCGACCAGATCACGCAGGCCGTCGCCGACGAGTTGCAGCGAAAGGACGGAAAATACGATGGCAAGGCCGGGAAAAAGCATAAGCCAGGGCGCGTTGTTCATATATTCGCGTCCCGATGCCAACATGGTGCCCCAGGTCGGCATGTCCGCCGAAACGCCAACCCCCAGGAACGACAGGCTTGCCTCTGCCAGCATTGCTGAGGCGAAAACGAATGTTGCCTGAACGAGAATGGGTGACGCCAGATTGAGCAGCACGTGACGCAACAATATCTGCCAGGTCGGAAGTCCCAGCGAAATTGCAGCCTCGATGTAAGGCATCTCGCGGATCACCAGTGTAGAGCCGCGCACGATACGCGCCAGACGTGGCGCATAGGTAATCCCAAGCGCAATGATGACGGTCATCAGCGAAGGTCCAAGCGCTGCAACAAGCGCAATGGCGAGCAGAATATCCGGGAAGGACATCATCGCGTCGAGCAGTCTGGAGATAGGTGTATCCAGCTTTCGGAAATACCCGGCTGTAACACCCAGAATGACGCCCAGCACGGTTGAGATCACAACCACACCGAGGCTGACGAGCAACGAAATGCGCCCTGCATAAATGGAACGCGAGAAGATATCGCGCCCGAATTCGTCGGTGCCGAAGAGGTGCGACCATGACGGCCCGTGCAACTTGTTGACGATCGACAGTTTATTGGGCGCGTAAGGCGCGACCCACGGCGCGAGAATGGCTGCCAACACCACGACAAGCAAAATGAATGATCCGAGCAGGATTGCACGGTTGCCGAACAGACGCCGCAAGCTTGATGCAAAGGGCATGGAAAGGGAAGCGAGCGTCACAGGCGTACCCTCGGATCTACGAGAATATAAAGCATGTCGACCACAAAATTGATCAAGACATAAATGGCGGCTACAACAAGCAGGGTGCCCTGGATTACCGGATAGTCACGGCGCAAAACCGCCGACACCACCAGATTTCCAATGCCCGGCAGACCGAAGACGGTTTCCGTCACGACTGCGCCAGCGACCAGCATTGCAATGGATAAGCCAATGACGGTGATGATGGGTACAAGCGCATTCTTGAAAGCATGCTTGAGGATCACACGCCGTTCACTCGCGCCTTTTGCGCGAGCTGTGCGAACATAGTCATCTCCCAGCACGTCAAGCATGGCGGCCCGTGTAAATCGGGTAATCAGAGCGGAATTGACCACACCAAGCGCCACGGCAGGCAAAATCAGGTGATGCAGTCTTTCCAGAAAGCTCGTGTCGGGACCACCATAACCAGATGCCGGGAACCAGCCATATTGCACCGCGAAAATCTGGATAAGGAGGAGACCCAACCAGAAACTCGGCACGCTTGCTGCCACCATGGTTAGCACGACCACAGTCTGATCGAAGAAAGTACCCCGTTTGACCGCTGAGAAAATTCCAACAGGCAAGGCGATCAGCACCGCAATAAGTATCGAGAACAGCGTAAGAAAGAATGTCGGTTCCGCACGCGACGCAAGCGCATGCGTAACAGGCTGATTGAGAAAGATAGACTGGCCAAGATCACCCTGGAATATGCCGAGCACAAACTGTCCATACTGAACCAGAAGGGGCGCATCCAGCCCCATCCGTGCTCGCAAATCTGCGATGTCCTGCGGGGTCGCGTCAGACCCCAGCATGACGGCAGCCGGATCGCCCGGTGTGACCCGGACAATGACGAATACAACTGTGACAACAAGGGCAAGCACGACGGCCATGCCTATCAAACGGTGTAACAGCGCCCGGGCGATCCTCGACATAGTCTGCCTCACTTCTTAGGGGCTACATTCCAGAAATGCGGCCAGTAAGTTGGCGTATAACCGGACACTCCATCCGCAACGCCGGCAAGCGCATTGAAATTGCCGACCTTGTAGAGCGGTGCGTCATCATAGATGACGGTCTGGATGCCTTCCCACGCCTTCTGTTTTGCTTCATCGCTCGTCGCATCCATATAGGTCGCGACAGCCTTGGCTTTCTGGTCTGATACATACCAGCCTGGATAGGTATCCGTGATGGTGTTGATTGTCGTTGGATCGCCCGGGAAATTCGAATGGGTAATGAAGATATCCCATTCTTTCGGATCGGCGCGGCGTGTCGTCAATGTAGCCCAATCGACAACCTGCATATCCACCTTGAAGCCTGCTGCCTCAAGATAGGCTTTCGCCACTTCACCAATCTTGTAATGGAACTCATATTGACGGCTGGTCAGGAGCCGGATCGGCGTGCCGTCATATCCGGCATCTGTCAAGAGCTTGGCAGCGGTTTCCGGATCACCCTCGCCATAGCGAGCGACACCGGCCTCCGTGTGCCAGAACGAACCTTCTGGGAAGATGGAACCGTCGACGCTGTAGAAACGGTCATCGGAGAAGGCTGCGAGCATCATGTCGGACGCATTGAGTGCGGCCTGCACTGCCTGACGCAGTTCCTTTTTGACGAGCGCGCCTTCCTTCATGTTGATATTCATGGAGGCCCAGCCAGAGTTCTTAAATATGACCGGCTTGGCCTTACCGCTTGCCTCAACGCGCTCATAGGCGCTGACAGGAAGCGAGTCTGCGAAATCAAACTGACCGGAAATCAGCCCCTCGACGCGCGTATTCGCATCAGGAACGGGCACAAAGCGCAGTTCCTTTGCAATGGCCTCGCGCTTGCCTGCATAATTGCTTGGCTCGCCTTCCGGGGACTTATAGTCGTCGAAGCGGACAAGCTGTGTGTACTGATCGGGCTTGCGTTCCTTGAGCGCATAGGGACCAGTGCCGACGAACTTCGTCAGCGTATCGGCGATCGTCTCGGACGGAATGATGATCGATGCCTGCGATAGAGTGGCAAGGAGCGGTGCATAGCGCGACTTGAGCTTTATGATGACGGCGTGGTCGCCGTCTTCAGCCAGGCTGTCCACGATGCCGGCAACCTGCTTGCCCTTGGAATTGATTTCCATCCATCGCTTCAAGGATGCAACGACGTCCTTGGAGTCAAAGTCGCTGCCGTCGTGGAACTTCACCCCTTCTCTCAGCGCAATCCGGTAAGTCAAACCATCTTCGGAGATTTCTGGCATACCAGCGGCGAGCAATGGAACCGATTTCCACTGTTCATCATAGGTATAGAGCGTCTCAAAGATATGCTGATCAATCGTCAAAACGATATCGGTTGGAGTCTGCATCGCATCCAGCGTTGGCGGCTCGCCAATGGTCGCGATGGTCAGAATGCCATCTGACGATTGCGCGAAAGCCATCGCGCTCGAACATAGAAGTGCTGCGGTGGTCGCGAGCAGGAAACGTTTCTTCATTGTGACTCCCCTTTTATAATTGGACTGACTGATGGTTCGCTGTTGTTAGTCCAGCCTCAGCGGATCGGCGACCCGTGGCCAGAGTTCCAGACTTGCTTTCCTGTATGGCGTGACTGCCGGATTGGTTGGATATGATGTCGGCGCTGCGATATAGACGATCTCCGACGCGACAGGCTGAAACCCGGCCTGGAAATGATTGGTCGACTTGACGACGAGGAAATCCTTGTTGGCAAAATCGATCCCAAGGTTAGTGAAGATATCCGGTTCATAGGTCTGAGACCGGCTGGTGATCAGAATGATATCAATTTGTGTTCCAACGGGACGGATTACCGCAACGCGTCCCAGATTAACCCTACTGTTGCGGAAACTCTGCCAGCCTGCATCCGCCACCTTTTCTATGGTCACGCGCAAATCCAGTGGTTCACCGCCCTGCCATGAAGATTTGCCGCCGACGCGGATTTCAAGCTCGGCTCCCTCGCCTGCCGCATGGCAGAAGGCGACTGCAACCGGATCCCAGATGGTCGCAACGGCGAAATTGTCGAGCTTGCGCTCGAACATACGACGCAGAATATAGGTCGCGTCACCCGCCACGCCGCCGCCCGGATTATCCCATATGTCGGAGATCACAACAGGACGCGAGAGATCGCTGGCGCGCACTTCCAGTACGCGGTCCAGACCGGCTTCGGTATCGAACATCTCCATGGCGGTCAGTTTGCGCATGCCGTAAAGTTCCTGCCCAAGCTCGCGCGCAAGCTGGTCACCTTTGGCCTTGTCATTGTCGGTAACGACAACAATCCGCGTCCCCATATCGGGCGCGTCACCGGCCATGAAACCATGGATCACGGAAATCGACAGGATGCCATTCTTGCCCTGCATGGCCACGAGGCGATCGACATAGGACCGCATTGGCTCGCGATTGGTGGGGTAGATTGTGATCATGCGACAATCGAAGGTCGAAATGACAGGCTTGACTTCTCCGCGCAGCGTCCTGAGAGCCAGATCGACGACATGCTCTCCCCGTTCCTCAAAATCCGTATGTGGGAACTCAAGAAACGTCGCCATAATGTCGAGATTGGCCACACGCTTGGTCGTCAGGTGACTGTGCGGATCGAATTCGGCAGCGACCAGAATGTCAGGACCGACAATCGCGCGCACTTTTTCCAGAAAGTCGCCTTCCGGATCATCGTAGCCCTGCGCCACCATTGCACCATGCAGTCCAAGAACGACGGCGTCCACGGGAAGCGCTGCTTTCAGTTCGGCCAGAATTGTATCGCGCAGCGTCTCATAGGTCTGGCGTTGGATGAGACCTGCAGGTTCAGCCCAGCACGACGTGCCTTCGATAACCGTGAAACCTTCGGCTTTGCCGCGGCGTCGCAAGATAGGCACAACCGATGAACACAGGGTCGGTGTTTCCGGGTGCTCACCCGGCCCCGCATAAAAGGCAGCCTTGAATGCATCCATGTCCGTTGGAACGGGAGAAAATGTATTTGTTTCCGTGGCCATTGAGGCTGTGAATATGCGCATGAATTGGTTCCAAGTGGACGGGGTAAGCAAGGCATGCTTGCAAATGGTCATGCACAAGACCCGACGATCAGGTGCGCTGGCTTCAAGATTGTCTCCACGTCCTGCACGCAAGGAACAGTTCACGCAGCCCGGCGAATAAGCCGATACAACCATTGAATTTGGAGTATGAAGGTAGTCTCCGCCTTATGTTCACCCTTTGATTATTTTCTGTAATTTATTTTCTTGATAATGCGTTGAATATTGGCTGTGTCAACCGGATATCGCGGCAGACGTCGCCAATCTAACCGACCTATGAAAATTCATGAAATTCATTTTCACAGGTCGATGGAGATGGCTCGAGGGGTGACAAGTCGAAAATGCTCGATCAATCAAGGCTTTTCGATGCTGACGCAATGCTTCAACCGAAGCAATTTTACTTATCAGATGAAAAAAGAGCCGGAAAATCCGGCTCTTTTTTCATAAATTCTACTCATTTTTTTGGCGGTACACCGTCAATTCACACGTCGAACACCACACAACTCACCAAACAGTGCCACGCGCGGCAACATCTTCAACGCGAGTCACCACACCATCGCGATGAAAAACCATGCGGTCGAAAAGGTTGCTAACGACACATGTGTGGTTCGGGATGACGCGGACAATTGCACCCACTGGCGGAAACTCCTGCTTGCAATCTGTCAGGTCCACCACACCATGCTCCTCCGAAAGAGAAACAACCCGCGCGCCATCAAAGCCTTCGATGATGCCATGATCGACAAAGCCAAGAAGGTCGGATGTCAGAGCTTTGGAACCGCAATCAAGAACCGCCCTGCCCGGCGCAGGTCTGGAAACCACAGTCGCCAGAATATGCATGGCAAGGTCGTCATTGGTGCAATGCCCTGCGCGAACCATGCTTCGGTCATTATAGACATAGGTGCCGGCACGATGCTCCGTGGCAGATGGCACCAGATGTGCGGAGTAAAGGTCCGGTGAGCCGCCATTGGAGCGGATCGGGCAGTCTATTCCTTTCGCGGAAAGCTTATCCATCGTCTCGACGATGAAACTCTCGACCCGCTCTGCCCCACCCGCCGCCGGATAGGTCAAAATGCCGGCAAAACGCAACCCCGGCTGCGCAGAGATCAGCTCAGCCAACGCCACAGCGGCATCGGGTGTCTGAACGCCACAACGTTTGCCGCCCGTATCGCATTCCACCAGTACTGAGAGCGATCGTTCGGCGTTGAAGGTCTCACCAAGCCCTTTAATCGTGACGTCGCTGTCGACCGTCACTTTCAAACCGCCAATTTTCTCATTGAGCGCTTTCAGCCGCACAAGCTTCGCTGCACCCAGAATGTTATAGGTAATCAGGATGTCATCGAAACCGGCATCGGCAAAAACCTCCGCCTCGGTGATCTTCTGGCAATTGATGCCTTTGGCGCCCGCTTCCACCTGCTGTCGTGCAACAGAGGGGATTTTGTGCGTCTTGATGTGTGGGCGAAAAGCCTTCCCATGCTGATCGAAATAAGCCTGCGCGCGGGCAATGTTCGAAGCCATACGATCTTCATCGATGACCGGCATTGGCGTGGGGATGTTTTCAAGTGGCGTGCCTGCTTCTGGCCAGGGGAACGTCATGAAGTGCCTCTCTCGGGTGCGGAATGCAATGCTTGCTAGCGGTGTATATTATTTTCTTGATAGCTCTCTTGTAAGAGATAATCATTGATCAGAACGTGGAAAATTTCCATAGTTCTGTAATTATTTTTCATAATACAAACACGATAGACCGTCTGCCGAACGCAGTTTGCACCCCGACCGGAGATCCCATGGACGTCATTCACGCATTGTCAGACAAGGAAGGCAAACTTTCCGGTCTCGAGAAAAAGCTCGCCACTGTTGTGCTTGAGAATGTCGATTTCGTCGTCAATTCTTCCATTGGCGAGTTGGCAGAAAAAGCGGGCGTATCTCCGCCGACCGTAACGCGGTTTTGCAGGCGGATAGGCTGTCAGGGCTACTCCGACTTCAAGGTGCAACTGGCAAAGATCACCTATGTTGGGTTGCGTTACCTGATGCCGGAAACGGAAACCAGCACGGTAGAAGAAGTGGCTGAAGACATTATCACTAAAGCGCAGAATGCGCTTTTCCAGCTCCACCGCCAACTCGATCTGGTTGCCATGGAAAAGGCTGCCCATTTGCTGCGTGGGGCTGATTTCATCCAAGCCTTCGGTGCAACCGGCAACTCGGCCATGATCGCCAATGAGCTCCACAACCGGCTGTTTCGTCTTGGATGCCGCATCAATGCATCGACGGATCACAGCATGAACCACATGCTCTCCGCCGCTGCCCAGCCGGGGACGGTTGTGATTGGTTCATCCATCACAGGTCGCGACCGCGATCTGGTGCATTGCATGAATTTGCTGCGCGCCCGCGCTATTCCCACCATTGCGATAACCCAAAGCAATTCCGCCGTAGCACAAGCTTCTGATTTGGTGATCGCTATCGATCTCGATGAGGGCAAGAACATCTTTCGCCCCACATCCACCCGATATGCCTATCTGGCGACAATCGATATTCTGGCCAACATGGTAGCCTATGCCGACCGCAGTCGCTCCGCCCATGTGCTCCGACAGATCAAGGAGGAGCTTGTCCGGTCCCGCGACGGCGACGACAAACAGGTACTAGGGGACTGATATTTATAGCTCAGGCCGCATTTATCATGCGGCCTGAGCAGTTACTTGAGATGCGCCACCGGTGGTTAGCGTTGCGCCACCGGGCGAACCAACGGCGTCACGCGGCGAATGGTAACCCGACGGTTTTCCTGTTCCGGTCCATCGGTCTTGATCTTCAGGAACCGCTCACCATAACCTTGTGTGACAAGATTTTCAGCCGGAATATCATAGACTTCCGTCAGCAGGCTCGCGACCGACTCTGCGCGCTTGTCAGAGAGAACAAGGTTCGATCGATCAGAACCGACAGCATCTGTGTGGCCTTCGATGAAGAAGGTTTCGCCGGGATCTTTGGCAAGGACCTTTTGCATGGCGTCGGCCACTTTGCGCAGTGTCTTGGCCTGCGAAAGCGAGACTTCCGCGCTGCCGGTCGCGAAGTGGATTGTGTCGAGATCGATACGACGCACCTTATCGCGCAGACGTGCAGAATGGCGCACTTCATCGATCGTGTAGACGCGTTCAACACGCTCGACCGGAGGCATGGCCAGGAAGTCATAGAAGTCACGATCACGGTCGTCTGTTACGTCGATGATATAATCGCTGACAGGGATCGTGAGGCGCATCGGTGGCAGATCGTAACCAACATCGGCGATAGCGGCACGCGGCGTATCTTCATAGTCGGGGGCATAGACCATCAGATATTCGTTGCCGTCGCGGTCGATACGGGAGCGCTGCACAACATCACCATAACGGTCATAAACAGTGACCACACGGTAGCCACCGGGACGCACAATCGTTTCGCGCATGCGGCCGCGTGGCAGCTCATCATAATAGGCTTCTTCGGCATTGTGGCGCAGACGTGGGCGATCATCGCCGCGCACGAACATCCGGTCGCCGACATCCATAACAACGCGGTTATCGACCTGCTCAAGTACCTTCACATTGCTGACGTTGTTCGTCACATTGTTAACCGTCGTGTTATTGACGACCGTGTTGTTAACAACGGTGTTGTTCACGATATTTGTGGTTTCCGGGACAACGAAAGCGGGTGCTTCGTCGACGCGCTTTCCCTTTTCCTTCAGATTGGCTTCAATCTTCTTGGGAAGATCGGCCTTGATCTGCTCGGGGATGGCAACCTGCGCGGATGCGTCGTCTGCGGGGGGCGGTGCTGAGGCTTCGGCTTTACGCTGTTGACCACGCTGCTTGCGACGTTGCTCGCGGGCCTGATTGCCACCGCTATTATCGGCATCCTTGTCGCTATCGAGAATGGCAGCGCCATTTTCGACCGGTAGAACCACCGTTTCGTCGGTCTTCGATGGATCTTTCGCGATTGCTTCCTTTTCGGCAGCTGAGCGCTTGTCCACAATTGCAGGCACAGGCTCTGGCTTCTTTTCAGCTTCCTGCGGCTGCTCCACTGGTTGCTGCTCTACCGGCGACGGCTCGCGATTCTTCTTTCCATGCTGTTCTTTGACAGCTGGCTGTTCCGCAGGTTGAACGGGATTGACTTCACCAGGCTGTGGTTCGGTCGGCTGCACTGGAACAGGTGCAGATTCCGGCTGTGGCGCTGGCTTCTCTGCCTGTGCATCATCGGCAGGAGCCGGCCTCTTCTTTGGCCGTTCTGCTGGCTCCTTGGCAGTCTCTTCCGATGCACCGTTTGCATCCGGCGTCTTCGCTGCTGGCTTCTTGTGGGCAGGAACCTGTTGTTCTGGTTCAGCCTCGCCTTTCGGCACGCTTTCTTCCGATGCAGGCTTCTTCTCTTGGGCTTGGCGCTGCGTCTCTTGCTCTGCCGCCTTCTTTTGCTCGACAGCCTGCTTTTCAGCCTCGTCGGCAGCAGCCTTCTCCTGCTTCTGTTTCTCGGCCTGGCGTTCCGCTGCTTCCTGCTCCGCTTTCTGCTGCTGCTCAGCTTTACGCTGTGCCTGTTCTGCCGCCTTCTGCTGTGCGGCAGCTTCTTCCTCGGCCTTTTTCTGTTCAGCCGCCTGACGCTGCGTTTCCGCTTCAGCCGCCTTGCGTTCTTCAGCCTGCCTTGCAGCCTCTGCCTTTTCCGCCTGCTGCTTTTCTATTTCCTGGCGATGCGCTTCTTCCTGTTCGGCACGCTTGCGCTCTTCGGCCTGACGCTGGGCTTCCTCCTGCTCAGCCTGTTTCTGCTCCTCAGCCTGACGACGCCCGTGGCCCTCTTCAGAAGGACGCTCGCCCTCTGCCTGTGGCTGTTCAACGGGCTGCTCCTGAGGTGCTCGCTCTTCGCTGTTTTCCTGAGCCACCTGATAAGGCTGCGACAGCATATCCGCGAAAGATGGCTGCGCAAAAACGCAGACCGACATCACCGGTATCGCAACAGTGGCGCGAAGCTTGGAACGAATAGACATAGATCCTTCTCCTTCTGGAAGGCAGAACTGATAAGCAAAGGGCCTGCTTCCGATTCCGCGCATGCTGGAATGCGAATAGAGGCAAATTGCGGCAACTTCACAGAAGCGTTACCGGTATGATCATGAACCGTTGCTGAATGCGGTTTTGCACGGTTTTAAAGCAAAAGAGCGCGAGCTTGACTTTAAATGCCGACACAAGGAGCCATGGCTTACTGTGGCTTATTCATGGTCGCGTAACTGTGGGAGAGAGCGCCCGATTGAGACAAGCACCGATTAGCAGTTGCCCTGCGATGGAAACTCTAGGCAGAAGTTGAGTCTGCTTTTCCCGAATGGCCATTCCTCGCCATGCTTGTAGAAAAATTCTGCGCAATATCGGCAAGGGTGACGCCTTGCAATCGCGTCATAAGCAGTTGTTCTGCTTCATTGAAAACGCTTTTGAGTTTTTCGTTAACTGCTTGTTCTATAACGCAACCTGGCATGTCGTAGGCCGGACCGACCGCAAAAATAGACGGCTCGCCGACAGCGCGATAAATGTCAAACAATGTCAGCTGATCGAGCGGTCGCGCCAGTGTCCAGCCACCGCCATGCCCCTTCTCCGAGCGCACATAGCCCTCCTTCCGAAGTCCCGCCATCGTGCGTCGGATCACCACTGGATTGGCATCCAGCATCGATGCGATTTCCTCTGACGTCATGGCGCCGTCGTGATGCTCCATATGGATCAAAACATGCAACATGCGCGATAGCCGGCTATCCTGCCTCATATATTTTCACTCTTTGTATCGGCCTGAAAAGACAGGCCGGATTATCGGATATTTCTGGCCGGAAAGCAAATTGATACAAGTGAAGTTACATGACTATTGACTCTCTCATTTCATGTAACTTATGTTGTGTCATGTTCGATAAACACCGTTATGGAGGTTCACAATGGCAGCTCAAAAAGCTGTTTCAGCAGGGACACCATCAACGACTATCAAGATGACCGGATCAACAATCATGCAAAATTACGAGACCATCATCATCGGCGGCGGTCCCACCGGACTTTCTGCGGCCCTGATTGCTGGGCGCGCGTTGCGCAAAATGCTTGTCATTGATGGCGGCGAACCGCGAAACCGGAAAGCGCCTGCAATGCATAGCTACCTGTCGCGGGATGGTATCCTGCCGCAGGAATTCCGGAAGGCGGCGCGCGAAGAGCTATTGCGTTATGACACGGTGACCTATCGGGAAGGTCTGGTCCAGACTATACAGTCAGCGGACGGCGGCTATTCATTGGAGTTAGCCGATGGAGACATTGTTTTTGCGCCCAAAATTCTCCTCGCCCTTGGCGTGACTGATCAACTACCGACAATTGAAGGCCTCGTAGAAAACTGGGGGCGCGGCGTTCATCATTGCCCTTTCTGCGATGGCTTTGAACATCGCGGCGAGCATTGGGGTGTGCTTGCGGAAACAACAGCCATGCTGGATCACGCCGCATTCTTCAAAAACTGGGCGGGTCGCCTGACTGTTTTCACCAACGGCGCTGACCTTCCAGCGGAGAAGTTGTCCGATCTATCGCGCGCAGAGATCAATCTGGTCACAACACCAGTCAAAGCAGTCCTCAGTGGCGATGGTCACACCATCGGTGGAATAGTGCTCAGGGATGGACGCCGGGAAGATATCCAGTCGCTGTGGATCAGGCCACTTCAAAGCCAGACGTCCATCGTCACCGGATTGCCACTCAACATACGCGATGACGGCGGCTTGTGGCGCAACGAAATGAACGAGACTTCAATGAAGGACATCTACGCTGCAGGTGACTGCGCGGCAGGGCCGATGCAGCAGGCCATTCTTGCCGCAGCCGATGGAGCGCGCACAATGTTCTCGATCATACACAGTCTTGTAAACGCGTATTGAAAGCGCGCAGCAACTGAGGTCTCATCAGAAAATAAGCCCGGAGGCACCCTAAACTGGACGCCTTCGGGCTTGCAAAATGCTTAAGAACTTAGTCCAGCACGTAGCAGGCTTTTCCTTTTCCGGGTGCCGGATCACCGAATGAATAATTGCCGCAATCAACCCCATCACGGAAAGTGCGCTCTATAAAGCGGCCGTTCGCGCCATAGCGAACCCGTTTGCGACCATAGAAGTCACAATATCCGCCTTCCTTGGCGCAAGGCCTCCAATCCCGGTCCCGGTCGTCGTAACGATCTGGTCGACCCCGACGGTCGGGGCGGTCGGGGCGACCGTCTCGGTAGTCACGGTCACGGACAACGAAAGAACAGCTTTTCTTCTTGCCCGGTGCGGGATCGTCAAAAACGCGGTTTGAGCACGGCACTTCCGGGCGGTCGATGAAACGGGACGTGTTGCGCCCGCCTGTTCCGTAAACAACTTCAGCCGGATAAGGCAGTCGGCATATGCCGCCCTCACTTGCACAACGCTGCAACTCTGCTGCGGAAGCGGTCGTTGCGAGCATGGGCGAAAGCATTGCCATTACGCCGCCGAGACAAAGCGATGCAACCGTCGTCTTAACTACAGATACCATTCTTGGTCCCTCCATATGTGCCGGACTATGCTTTAATTCCAGATATTTGAATAGAGGATGAATGAGGTCGTACGCTTTGCAATTAAGATGACCGCATCGCCATATGGCTCGGACCTTTTACGGCGCCTAAAATAGAAAAAGCCCCGCAAAACGGGGCTTTCCTGAAAGACTGGGGCTGAACGCGCTTAGCTCTTCGGGCTCAAATCCATGGAAAACCACTTTTCCGACATTTTGGCGAGTGTGCCATCTGCCCGCATTTCGGCCAATGCCTTGTCGAGCTTGGCTTTCAGTTCCGGCTCTTCCTTGCGCAGGCCAATGCAGACATTGGTTGCCTGGATGCCACCAACCAGAAGCGGCCCAGTGATCTTCAGCCTGCCATTGCTCTTCTCAGCGCGGTCACGTGCGAAAACCACATTGTCGTACTGACCGTCAACGCGGCCGGATTCGAGATCCAGCTTGACCTGTTCCGATCCTTTATAGGTACGGACCTGAACTGCATCACCGAAATTCTGTTCGACAAACTGCAGCTGGCTGGTCGAAAGCGATGCGCCAATCGTCTTGCCTTTCAACGCTTCCTTGAGGTCAGCAATCGCCTTTTTGCCTTCCTCGGTATCCGTGGAAAGGCTCTCGCCGGTGTGCGGCAGGTTGGCCAGAGGACCATCGGCTGGCACCAGGAAGGTGTTCGGCGTGATCACATATGGATCGGAGAAATCGATAACCTTGCGACGCTCGGGGTTCGGTCCCATCGTCAGCACAACGTCGAATTTGCCAGCCAGCAGCGACGGGATCTGGCTATCCCAATCCTGCGCAACAATGTTGCACTCAAGTTCGGCGCGCTTGCAAACCTCCTTGATGACATCAAGATCAAGGCCCTGAAGCTCACCGCCCGGGCTTGTCAGATTGAAAGGCGGAAAAGCGCCTTCGACACCCACCGTCACAGCTTTCCAGTCTTTCGCCAAAACACTGCCGCTATAAAGCATCGACAAAGTGCAAAGGCCAATGGCCGCAATTTTCTTCAGCATAGTTCCCTCATGCTTATTTGTGTTTTCTATCGGCAATGCGGGCGGCGGTTACGCGCTTTTCTCTACCCGCTTGCAAAGAGTTTGAACCCACGAGCGAGCGATGAAAAGCGGAATTATGTTCATATATATGAATTTAATTCCGCTTTTTGAAAGGCATCCATGGCCACCGATCGCAAAACGCGCCCGACCCGAAAATCGGGCCAAGGTTAGTTGCAACTGCGTCACAAAGCGTTAATTATCAGCCATTTAGCTTGGCATAACGTGCAACATCTGCATGGGTCGCAAACCAAATATCCTTATGGGTACGAATATGCGCAATCAGCTTTTTCAGTATCCAGATTCTCGAACGATGACCGATGATATCCGGATGCATCGTCAGCTGGAAAATGCCGCCCTCTTCATAGGCTGCATCAAATTCCCGAAGGAATATCTGGAGAATATCGTGCGGCGCGATCTGCGGACGCAACCCGCCCCAACGGTCCATGACGAGATAGGCTGCATCATCGCGAATCCACTCAACCGGCAGTTCGGTGACACCGCACGGCTCGCCATTGAGCAATAGCTCGTAGCAATCAACATCCGCCATAAGCGATGAATCGTAGATCAATCCCATTTCAGAAGTGATCTGCAATGTGTTGTCGCTGAAATCCCAGGACGGCGTACGAATGCCGACCGGGCGAACACCGGTGATCTTTTCCAGCGCATCAGCCGCACGATGTTGAAGATCGCGCTCTGTATCACCGTCAAGCAATGTGTTGCGTTCGTGTATCCAGCCATGAAGGGCAATTTCGTGCCCCTCGCCGATCAATGCACGTTGCTCTTCAGGATAATGCATGGCGGAAATGGCAGGTACGAAGAATGTGGCCGGAATGTTGTCCCGGCGCAGAATTTCGCGAATGCGCGGAATACCCTGCCTTGGCCCAAACTGGCCCTGCGACAAAGCCGAAATCGACTTTCCGCCATCGCGCAGTTCGAATGTGTCATGGTCTGAATCGAAGGACAGAGCGACTGCGCATCGAGCGCCGCCCTGCCAGGATGCAGGCTTGAAACTACGGCCAGCGCGGGCGCGGTTCATGATGGTCTGAAGGCGTTCTTCGGACCAGGTCCAGGTTGGCACAGGAGCGTCGGTTGTCATGATGTCGGCCCTCCACTGACCGATAATGTCTGCCCCGTGATCCAGCTCGCAAAGGGGGATGCGAGAAAGAGCACAGCATTTGAGATGTCTTCGGGCAGCCCGATACGACGCAACGGAATTTCGTTGATCATTGCGGCCTGCCCATCGTCTCCATAAGAAGCCCACTGACGCTCATAGTCAGGGCTGGTGCGCAAAAAGCCGGGAGCAACCGCATTGACGTTGATCCCGAACGGTCCAAGCTCGTGACCCAGCTGGCGGGCAAGACTGATCAGCGCTGCCTTTGCACTCGCATAGGCCTGAATGCCCGTCAGACTGACGCCAAGACCGGCGCCACTGGAAATGAACACCATTTTGCCCGTGCCCCTCCGCTTCATGGCGGGGACAAGCGCCCGGGCAACCAGAAATGCGCCGCGCACATTGATGTCGTAGATACGATCCCAATCCGCAGCCGGAACTTCATCCACAGGGCGTTTCTTCTGCCCGAGCACGCCGCCTGCAACATGGACAAAGATATCGAAACCGCCATTGGCGTCTTCTTCCGCCGCCAACGAAGCAATCGCGGCCTCATCGGTCACATCCAGATGCGCCGTTCTGATCGAGCCGCCACGCGCGGGCCGCGCTTCACTGGCCAATGTTGCCAGTTCGGCATCCAGAACGTCGGTGGCTGTGACGATTGCACCATCCGCAGAAAATGCCTCGCAGATAGCCCGTCCAATTCCCCTTGCGGCCCCGGTCACCAGGACCCGCTTTCCCTTGAATTCTATATCCATGTTACTGCTTGTCTGCCGCTGTTGGTTTATATCCGAGACGTGCGCTCAACTCCGCCGCGTGCTTGACGACAGCGTCAATCATACGCTGGCGACACGCGGTAAAGCGCGATGAGATCGTGGCCATATTGAGCGTAGCGATCACATCGCCGCTGGCGTCGAAAACCGGGGCTGCAACACCCGAACCACCGACCACTGCCTCTTCGTCGCAGATGGCAAAGCCAGCTTCGCGGGCCGCTTCAATGATGCGGCGTATCTGTACCCGATCAATCACGGTCTTGTCCGTCAACGGAACGATCCGTTCTTTGGCCAGATAGGTAGACGTCTTTTCCGGCTGCCAATGCGCCAGAAGAACCCGTCCCATCGCGGTGCAATAAGCGGGATCAGACCCTGTCAGATCGGAATCGAAACGAACCGCCTGATGACTGACGCTCTTGGCGAGGAGCTTGACCCGCCCGTCCTTGCGGCGCGTGCCGAGAAAAACGGTCTCGCCTTCGCTGTCGCGCATGGCGTCCATGATCGGCTGGGCCGTTGCGATCAGATAGGCGTCGCTTCCGCTCGACCAGCCCGGCCCGTCACGAAATGCCTCATGGATGCGATAGGACTCGGTATCGTCGCGAACGACATAGGCCCGCGCCACCAATGTAGCCAGCAGATTGAACGTGCTGCTTTTGGGATAACCGAGCTCAGCGACGATTGCTTTCAGCGTCACCGGCTTATGCGCACGACCGAGGAACTCGAGGATCTCAAGAACCCGAACGGCCGACTTAACTTCACCACTGTTTTCAATGTTCATATATGTGAACCAAATTCCTATTGTGGAATAATGTGGCAGACATACGATCAAGTGGCAATACAAAAAGGAGCGCATCTGGAAATGAACTCACAAAACAAGGTTGCCATTGTTACCGGCGGAGCAAGGGGCATCGGAAAGGCTTGCGCTCTCGATCTGGCGCGTGCGGGCTATAACATTGCGCTGGTTGATCTGCTGGAAGTGGAACTGGCGGCAACCGCAGCCGAAATCGAAGGCCTCGGCGTCAAGGCAATCTCCTGCGTGGCCGATGTTTCCAGCCACAAGCGGGCTGGTGAAGTCGTTGCGCAAACGATTGAAACATTTGGCCGTCTCGATTTTCTGCTCAACAATGCAGGCCGTTCTGCCCCGGTTGGCATTCTCGAAATTTCGGAAGACGAGTTCGACCGCGCAATCGCGATCAACCTGAAAAGCTGCTTCAATTATATTCAGCATTCAGCCCCGCATATGCTGAAGCAGGGCGGTGGTCGCATCGTTTCCATGTCGTCGCTCAATGCACTTTCCGGCGGAGTGACCGCAGCCGTGAGCAAATTCGCCTATGCCGCTGCAAAAGCTGGCATTCTCGGCATGACGCGCTCACTGGCCAAGGAACTTGGCCCGAATATCGTCGTCAATGCGATCTGCCCCGGCGTCATCCGCACCGAGATCGATACGAATGTTACCGAACGTGCCGATGAAGTCATCAAGGGCATCGCGCTCGGTCGCCTTGGCTGCGCTGACGACGTGGCGCGCCTTGTCACTTTCCTTGCTACATCCGAACCGTGTTTCATCACCGGTCAGGCATTCACGGTTGATGGCTTTCAATTCAATGTTTGACATGAACGCAGAAGGGGGTAATCAGCACCACTTCAGATTACCCCCTTCGACGGGATTGCGCTGAAAAGCGCAATCCCGAACATAAGGGCCGACAATAACGGACCCCGATACAATGGGAGCCAGACGATGGAGGATCGAGCTATGGCAAAGAACCATCACGATATCTGGGATATCGTAGACGGCAAAAGTGCCGCTTATTTCGAACTCAGCGACACGGTTTGGGATAATCCCGAGACCAATTACGAAGAATATGAGTCCAGCGCCGCTCATGCTGCGATGCTTGAAACCGAAGGGTTTCGCGTCTCACGCGGCATCGCAGGACTGCCAACCGCCGTTATGGGCGAAGCTGGCGACGAAGGTCCGGTCATTGCCATTCTTGGCGAATTCGATGCCCTTCCCGGCTTGAGCCAGATCGCTGGCATTGCCGAAGAACAGCCCGTCGAGGCAGGCGGCCATGGTCATGGCTGCGGGCATAATCTGCTTGGCGCAGGTTCCCTTCTGGCAGCCGCCGCAGTGAAGCAATATCTGGAAACGCATGGAATCAAAGGCCGCGTGCGCTATTACGGCTGCCCGGCAGAAGAAGGCGGATCGGCCAAGGGCTTCATAGTACGTGAAGGCCTTTTTGACGATGTCGATATTGCTTTTTGCTGGCACCCGGCACCTTTCGCAGGCGTCAACGACCCTGTGTCGCTGGCTTGTAACGAAATAAGCTTTCATTTCTCGGGTCGCGCGGCTCACGCCGCTTCCGCTCCTCATTTGGGACGCAGCGCGCTCGACGCCGTTGAGCTGATGAATGTCGGCGTTAACTACATGCGCGAGCATATGCCATCAACGGCCCGCATCCACTACGCCGTAACAGATACGGGCGGTTTCGCGCCCAATGTTGTACAGGCCAAAGCCAGTGTCCGCTATCTGATCCGCGCTCTGAGCCTGCCCGTCATGCAGACCTTACTTGAACGGGTCAAAAAAATCGCTGATGGCGCAGCACTCATGACGGAAACGACAGTTCGCAGCGAAATCGTCAGCGGCGACGCCAATCTGATCGGCAACAAGCCGCTGGAACAGCTCATGCAGCGCGAGCTAGAACGTCTGGGGGCTCCGGTTTTCGACGCAAAAGACCAGGAAATGGCACAGCGTTTTCAGGCGACGCTATCCAAGGAAGACATTTCTGACGCCTTTCGCCGTTTCGGCGTCGAGCCCAAGGACGGCCTTGCTCTTTGTGAAGATGTTTATGAGCCGTATAAGGGAGACAATTCCCTTGTTGGTTCAACAGACGTCGGCAGTGTGAGCTGGGTTGTCCCCACCGTGCAGATGCGTGGCGCGACCTGCGCTATTGGCACGCCGCTCCATTCGTGGCAAATGGTGGCGCAGGGTAAATTGCCTGCCGCTCATAAAGGAATGGCTCACGCAGCAAAGGTTATGGGAAGCACGGCAGTGGAACTGTTTCTGAATCCCGAACGGATTGCAGAAGCCAAACAGGATCACATGAAAAAGCTGAATGGCGACGTTTTCGTCAATCCCATTCCCGACAACGTGCAACCTGCCCTGCCCGTCGCAGCGAAGTGAAAGACGGCCCGATACGGCCGCCGGAAAGTGAAATGAAGTTCAATCGCTCCTTCAAGAATTGGCCTGAAGCATCATGAAGGCTTTTTTCGATATTTTAAGCTTCGGCCCCGATGGCTGGGGCTATGTTCTCGTGATGGCGTCTCTGGTAACAGTCTCGCTGGCCGTGGTCGGCTTTCTGCTTGGTGCAACGATTGGTGTTTTTGCTGCATGGGCAAAGATTTCCGGCGGACGCACACTGCGCGGCATCGCTGACGGGTATACCACCGTCATCCGCGGCATCCCCGATCTTCTGGTGATCTACCTGTTCTATTTTGGCGGTAGCGCCGCCATCACAGCGCTTGGAAAGTTCTTCGGCGCTCAGGGTTTCATCGGCTTCCCCGCCTTTCTGGCTGGCGTACTGGCAATCGGTATTTCCTGCGGCGCACATCACACGGAAGTGTTCCGTGGCGCATTCAGAGCCGTCTCCAAGGGAGAACTTGAAGCTGCATCGGCCTGCGGCATGGGCCAGGCACTGAAGTTTCGCCGCATTATCGCGCCGCTGGCTTTGCGCCATGCGCTGCCGGGCCTTGGCAATGTCTGGCAGGTTGCCTTGAAGGAATCTGCACTGATTTCTGTCGTTGGTGTGGTTGATATTCTGCGTCAAGCACAGATTGGTGCAGGCTCCACGGGCTTGCCCTTCAATTTCTTCCTGATCGCAGGCGCGCTCTATCTGCTGATTTCCTCCGTTTCCGGCGGTATTCTGCAAGCTGCTGAACGTCACTTCTCGCGCGGCGTCAGGAGGGCAAAATGAACCTTCAATTCTATACAGAATCCTTTCTCGCAATGATGGGCGGCGTGCCGCTGACGCTGCAGCTTGCTGCTATATCCATCGTGTGCGGCGCAATTCTTGCCCTGCTATTTGCGATGATGCGCCTGTCGGGAATAGCTGTTCTCGACTGGATTGCCCGGCTCTATGTCTTCGTGTTCCGCGGCACACCGCTTCTGGTGCAGATCTTCATCATCTATTACGGCCTCAGCCAGTTTTCGACGATCCGCTATTCATTCCTGTGGCCCGTTCTTCGTGAACCATATTGGTGTGCGATCATCGCGTTGACGCTGAATAACGCGGCCTATGCGAGCGAAATCATTCGCGGTGGCCTGTTGTCGGTGCCACATGGCCAGATCGAGGCGGCAAAAGCCTGCGGCATGTCGCGTTTCACCTGCTTCCGCAGAGTAGTCATGCCGCTTGCCATCCGTCAGGCGCTGCCCGGCTACGGCAATGAGATGATCTCGATGATCAAGGCGACCTCGCTTGCTTCCATCATCACGCTCATGGAAGTCACAGGCATTGCGGCCAAGCTCATTGCAGAAAGCTACCGCGTGATTGAGGTGTTCGTGATCGCGGGCGCCATCTATCTGGCTATCAATTTCGTTCTGACACGCTTGCTCCTGATTGCCGAATACAGGCTCACGCCCTATTTGCGCCAGCCAGCCGTTAGCATCTCCACCGAAGGAAAAACATCGTGAGTAAAGCCATCTCTCCTAACGCACCGGTGGCGCTAAAAGTCGAAAACCTGCGTAAAAGCTTTGGCGCGAACGAAGTGCTAAAAGGCATTTCGCTTGAAGCGCGCGAAGGCGAAGTCATTTCTATCCTCGGCTCTTCGGGGTCGGGAAAGTCAACTTTGCTGCGCTGCATCAACCTTCTGGAAATTCCAACATCTGGCACCGTGACCGTTTCCGGTGAGACGATCCGAATGGCCAAGAATTCCAAGGGCGAAGCCTATCCCGCCGACAAGAAGCAGGTCTCGCGGATCCGCTCTGAACTGGGCATGGTTTTCCAAAGCTTCAATCTGTGGTCGCACAAGACCATTCTTGAAAACATCATCGAAGCGCCGATCTATGTTCAGGGTCGGCCGCGCGCGGAATGTATCGCAGAAGCCGAAGCGCTGCTGGCCAAGGTTGGCATCGCAGACAAACGCGACTTCTACCCGTCGCATCTCTCCGGCGGTCAGCAACAGCGCGCCGCCATTGCACGCGCTCTGGCGATGAAGCCAAAAGTGATGCTGTTTGACGAACCGACCTCCGCGCTTGATCCCGAACTCGTCGGCGAAGTGCTGCGCGTCATGCGCGGATTGGCCGAGGAAGGCCGCACCATGCTTGTCGTCACGCACGAAATAGGCTTTGCCCGCGACGTGTCGAACCGGGTCGTCTTCGTCCATCAGGGGCTCGTTGAAGAAGACGGTGCGCCCGAAGATGTGTTCACAAACTCCAAATCAGAGCGTTTTCGCAAGTTTATCAGCCACGAAAACGCTGGCTGATTATTTCAAACGTCACTGATTTATGCCAAAAGACCGCTCAGCACTTAACTGCAGTAAGGTAATTAAAATGAAGACCAAGGGATTGTTCAAAGCCCTGCTCGTTTCGGCCCTCGTTGTGACCGCTGCTTCGGCCCATGCCGAAGAGAAGAAGTGGACCAAGATCACCATCGCAACCGAAGGCGCTTTCCGTCCGTATAATTTCACCAAGCCGGATGGCACGCTGGACGGTTATGAAATCGAACTGAGCAAAGACCTCTGCGCCCGCATGAAAGTGGAGTGCACCATGATTGCACAGCCTTTCGACGGCATCATTCCGGCCTTGAATGCAGGCAAGTTCGACGCGATCATGGCTGGCCTGACTGCCACGCCGAAGCGCGAAGAAACCATCGACTTTTCCGTCTCTTATGGCTTGACCCCACAGACCTTCGCCACGCTGAAGGACAGCCCTTTCGCCAAGCTGCCGCATACGGGCGAAACGCTCTATCTGGCCAAGGATGAAGCCGCTGCTCAGAAGGCCATTGACGACGTCAAGGCTGAAATCAAGGGCCGCACCATCGGTGTACAGACGGCCTCGCTCGGCCTGTCGCTGCTCGACAAGTATTTCAAGGATTCTGCTGACATCCGCGAATACAAGACCACCGATCAGCATGACCTCGACCTCAAGTCGGGCCGCGTCGATCTCGTCGTCGCTTCACTGGCTTATCTCAGCGATGCCGCCAAGAAGCCGGGCAACGAAGATATCGTCATGACCGGCCCTTTCTTTAAGGGTGGCATTCTGGGTCGCGGCGTTGCCGTTGGTCTTCGCAAGAACGAACCTGAACTTCAGAAGATGTTCAATGAAGCCATTGAAGCCGCCAAGGCTGATGGCACCATCAAGCGCCTCTCCGAAAAGTGGTTCGGCTTCGACGTGACGCCGTAATCGGTTCCTCCGCAATGTTATGAAAAGGCCGCCTCAAGGGCGGCCTTTTTTATGTCATGACGCCAATTGATCAGGCGCCATATTTCGATTCCACTGGCCAGACCGACTGAAGCTTTTCGCCACCCAGAATACGGTCACGAGCCGAAGCTTCGTTTGCGCCCAGCTTGTCGGCCTGATCAGCAACTGCTGCAACCATGGCCTTGGGGATGACGACAACGCCATCGATATCCGCGAAGACAACGTCGCCCGGCATGATCTTCACGCCGGTGATTTCGATTGGAACTTGCGACAGCTTCGGTTCCATCTTGCCGGATACTGAAACCGGAGACCTTGCACGACCGAAAAGCGGATAGCCGAGATGGCGAACCTGCGCGATATCACGCACCGTTCCGTTGACGATCGTAGCCGCAGCGCCCCGTGTTTTAGCGCCTGAGCTCATCAGCTCTCCCGAACACGAACCCTGCGCGCAGGATGCATCAACGACAACAATGCCGCCCTTTGGCGCGTTGTCGATGGCGTTGTGATAAACATCTTGCGGCTGATTGCGACGTTCGCTTGGAGCAAACTGCACCGTGACTGCCGGGCCGCAGACCACTTCGCCCGGCTTCAATTCACCCTGTAACGATATACCGTCCAGATAACCCCAGCCGCCGAGTTGTTCCAGGCTGTCATGGACATCGCCGGAATACCATTTCGAAAGACGCTCGATCGACGCCCAGTCAGTATCGGAATAATCGAAGTTGCTCATTTGGTTTTGACCTTGTTCTTAAGATTTGAATTGTCCAGCGCGACCTTGAGATAGCGCGAACTTTCATCGATCTGTCTGCGAATGGATTGTCGGGCGGTCTCGGGTTCTCTGGCCTTGATGAGGTTGTAAATTTCCTCATGCTCGGCAAACCCGTCCTCCAGCGACTTGTTCGGCACGCGGCTCGTGACCCGGATGACGTCGATGATGATCGAGAAAAGATTGTCATAGACGACATTGAGGATCTCGTTGCCCACGGAATGCACGAGCCCTAGATGGAAAGCGGCGTCACTGTCGGTAAACCGGGCCATGTCATTGGCGTCAGCTGCAGCTCTCATGCTGGCAAGTGCCTCGTCAACTTCCGGCGTCATCACCAGATCTTCCGAACTCAGCCGCGTTACGACTTCCGTCTCGATGATCCGGCGCACGTCCATCAGCTGGACGAGATAGTCGGAGTTATTGGCAAAGAGCTGTTTGACAGTCGTAGCAAGCGAACCGAGAAATTCTCCGACATCGTCGCGCACAACAAGCGCTCTTTCACCGTGTTTGCGGCGAACGAGACCCTTTGTTTCGAGAATTTGAAGCGCTTCACGAACAGACCGCGTGCTTACATTGAATTCACGCGCCATTGCGGCTTCGGCAGGCAGACGATCGCCAATCTTGAGTTTGCCGGAAAGAATCTGCGCTTCCAGCGCCTCAACGACCGAGACGTGCAGCTTGTCACGATCAGGTAACGCGCGCCTCGTCAGATATCGATTGTCTGCCTGTTCTGTCACCATGCCGTAAAGCCTCCATCGACGACGACATTCGAGCCTGTCATATATGACGAGGCATCGGATGCCAGAAACTGTATCACGCCATTATATTCATCGATCTCAGCTTGTCGGTTCATCGGCACGCGTTCGAGAAACGCATCCACAAATTCCTTGTCGAAGTTTGCGGTTTTCACGCCACCGAATGAAATCAGGTTCACCCGGACATTCTTGGTTCCCCAATAGGTGCCAAGATAGCGGGTCAAGTTGACAAGGCCGGATTTGGAAGCCGCATAGGAGACAGCCTTGATGAAGGGCTCGCCATCTCGTGCCTCGCGATACGCGTAGAGCGCCTGATTGGGTGACACGATGCCGTAGATCGAACCGACATTGATGATGCTGCCGCGTCTGGCATCGGCCATCTTCGAGCCGATCACCTGACAGCACAGCATCACACCCGTCAGATTGGTCTCGATGATCTCGTTCCAGTATTTCTGCGGGTAGATTTCAAATGGACTGTTCTGGTCTGCCGAACCCGACGGCTTTGAATCAATGCCTGCATTATTGACCAGAATATGCGGCACGCCCCAATCGGCGATGAGCTGTTCGGTTGCCTGCTCAAGGCTGGCCTTGTCCGTAACACTCGCGACATAAACGCGAATGTTCTTCGTCAAGCCCGGAAACTTCGCTTCAAGATCGGCAGCGTTAATTGCCCGGCGACTGAAGATCGCGACCTTGGCGCCAGATTCCGCGAGCGATTTGCTGAATTGCGTTCCAAGCTGCCCTAACCCGCCAGTCACAATGGCAATCTTATCTCTTACACTGAACTTGTCTGTCATTATTTCGTTCCTGCACCTTAGAACTCGTTTCGATCTGATCGGGCCAGATCGGCGCTCAAAATGTTTGTTTTAACGCGCATCTTTTCCGAAAGCCGTTTCACACTTTTCGGGATGCGCTCTCATCTACTGGTTTCGGGATCGTCCAAGTTCTCAAGAGCAAGGTTCCGTTCCATCAGTATCCAGACCAACGCCGTGGCGGGTCGAGGTTCTCACCGCCCCGCCACGACAGCTTCGTCACGACCGAGGCAAATCACTGGCCAGCAGCTTCTGCGGGTCCAGACGAGCGCCGTGGTACTTTTCGTAAATGTCGATCAACTTGCCATTGTCGAGATTGGTCTTGATCCAGGCGTCTATCCATTCCTTGAGCTTTGGCTCGTTCTTGCGAAGCGCAATGCCGAGCGGATAAGCCTTGGCGACAAATTTCTCTTCGAGGTCGAGCTTGGGATTGGCCTTGATCAACTCGGTCAGAAGCGGACGGGAAGTTGCATAGATTGCAATCTGGCCGCTGGTGACTGCCGCGCTCGATGTTGGGTCATCTTCAAACCGCACGATCTGAACGCCGGAAACATCCGCCGTCTTTTCCGTCAGATTGGTATCGTTGACCGTGCCGCGTGTGACGGCGACCGACGCATTTGCCAGATCCGCATAGGACTTCACGTTTGCTTCTTTGGGAGCTGCAACGACGATTGCGGTTTCAGCATAAGGAATGCTGAAATCCACAACCTCAAGCCGCTCCTTTGTTATCGACAGCGTCGACACGGCCAGATCAGCCTTACCCGAAACAAGGAACGGAATACGGCCCGAGGTCGGAACCGTCAGAAACTCGATATCCACGCCCATGTCTTTGGCCAGCAGCTGTGCCGTTTCGACTTCCGAGCCGGTCGGTTGGAACTTCGCATCACGCATCGCATAAGGCGGGTTGCCAAGATCAATAGCGACCTGAAGCTTGCCACGCTGGCGGATCGTATCCAGCTGATCGGCAAAGGATGGCTGTGTCATCATGGCCGCCATGCCGATACCAAGGCCCATCATCGCCAGAAATTTTCTCTTGTTCAGAATAGTCATATTTCCTCCTCCTGTTGTTGATGGTGTCGCTCCTCATCGACACCACATGCTTTGACTGGATGGTTAGTGATGCGCGCCAACAAAGCTGCTCAATTCAGGCGTTTGCGGGCTGGCCAAAATCGCCGGGCCGCCTTGCTCGCAAATCTGGCCCTGATGCATGAAGACAATCTTGTCCGCAACGCGCTTAGCAAAATCCATCTCGTGAGTGACGAGCAGCATTGTCATGCCATTTCTTGCAAGATCCTCGATGACCTTCAGCACTTCGCCGGTCAGTTCCGGGTCAAGCGCCGAGGTCACCTCATCGAACAGCATGACCTTCGGCTTCATCGCAAGTGATCGGGCAATGGCCACGCGCTGCTGTTGTCCGCCGGACAATTGTTCTGGATAGGAGTCGATCTTTTCCGCCAGACCAACCTGCCGCAGAACCGTCTCGGCTAATTCGCGCGCGGCTGGTCTTGTCAATTTCTTGACCCATCGCAGCGCCAGAGTGATGTTCTGCTCGACCGTCAGATGCGGAAACAGGTTGTAGCTCTGGAAGACAATGCCAACATCCTGCCGGAGAGCGCGCAGATTGATATCGGGATCACTGACACGATGATCGCAAACCCAGATGTCTCCGCTATTGACTGTTTCGAGCCGGTCGACACAACGAAGCGCGGTGCTTTTGCCCGAACCGCTTCGTCCAATCAGAGCAACAACCTGCCCTTTCTCAATTTCGAGATTGATACCTCTGAGCACCGGCAGCGAGCCGTAACTTTTATGAACGTCAACAAACTTAACGACGGCTGACACTGTACATCCTCTCGAATTTCCGGCTGACCGCTGAGAGCGGGAAGCAAATGCAAAAGTAGAAGAATGCAATCACGAGATAAGTCGTGAAAGGCTGGAACGTCGAAGCGTTGATCTCCTTGCCGATATAGGTCATCTCGGCCATGCCGATGATCGATGCGAGCGACGTGTTCTTGACGATCTGAACCATGAAGCCGACCGTTGGCGGCGTCGCGATGCGAACAGCCTGAGGCATGATGACGAGGAACAGCCCCTGCAATCCAGTCAGTGCCAGGCAGTCGGATGCTTCCCACTGCGTGCGTGGCACGGATTGCAGACTGCCCCGCCAGATGGCGCCAAGGAAGGCGCTGGCGAAAATCGTCATCGCAAGGCTGGCCGCAAAAAGCGACGAAACTTCAATGCCAAAGACCGGCAAACCAAAGTAAACGATGAACATCAGGATCAGAACCGGCGTACCCTGCACCAGAACGATATAACCATCGACCAGAGCAACTAGAGCCTTGTTCTTCGCTATTCCAGCCAGCGCCACGGCAAAGCCAAGCAGGCCGCCGAATATGAAGGCAATGATGGAGAGCAGAACTGTCCAAACCAATCCCTGCAGCAGAACTTCGATATGAATCCAGGAGAAATTCGTAAACATCCTGACCTCCTAAAGATTGATGCCAAGACGGCGTTTGCGTGGAAACAACGCCAACCCCAGAAGCTTGAACAGCCCCCGCATCAATAGGGAAAGGACGAGATAGATCACCAGAATGACGAGATAGACTTCGAAAGAACGAAAGGTCATCGACTGGATTCTGGACGCAGCCCCGGTCAACTCTTCAGCCGATATCTGCGATGCAACACTTGTTGCCAGCATCAACAGCACATACTGACTGACGAGAGCGGGATAGACCTTCTCAAGTGCAGGGGGTAGCATGATCCCCGCAAGCATCTGCAACCGTGACAAACCCAGCGTGTCTGCGGCTTCCAGCTGACCGGGATGAATGGCCTGCAAGCCCGCACGAATGATCTCGCTGGAATAAGCGCCGACATTGATGGTCAGGCCGATCAGCGCCGATGTTTGGGCGGAGAATTTGACGCCCATGGAAGACAGTCCAAAATAGACCAGAAACAGCTGCACGAGCAGAGGTGTATTGCGGATTGCCTCCACATAGATCGCCACGAGAATACGCAGCAACTTGTATTTGCTGATGCTGGCAACCGCACAGATCGTACCCAGCACGAAGCCAAGCACCGTGACGATCAGGGACATCTGAATCGTCGCCAATGTACCCTTGAGCAGTAGCGGCCAGTACTGGCTGAGGAAGCTGAAACTGAATTCGTAACTCATAGAGACTTCACCAGTTCGGGCGAAGAACCCTGCAAAGCACAAGCGAGTTTCCGATCCGCGCCCAACCGTTGGCAGGCGGGCTCTCCAGCTGAAACACAGCCGTGTGCAATCACGCAATCGAAGATTGCAGCGTACAATCCAGACACAAGTATTTCCTCCCAAGCTCGATGCGCTCCACCCTCGCAAGGGTCTCCTCGAAGCGACATCTGCTCAATTTCAATCAAATTAATTCTAACTTATGACATATGTCAAGATGAGGGCTGGATTTCTTTGCGATGTGGATGAAATTGTCCAACTCACCCGATATTCATCCCGGTTTTCAATCGAAGATCATTGTTTGCACGCTCGAGCATTTCCAGCAAAAGTGCGTTGCGGTTATGCGTAGGATAATGCGTAAAAACAAAAAGTTAGAGCGGTTCCACGATTCCGATTTAACCGGAACCGCTCTCAACGCAGACGACGCAAAACGAACCAGCCGGGCAATGACCGGCTGGCTTGATCTGATGACAATGCATTGAAATAGTTTAATAAAACCGCGTCTAGGATCGACCAGAGCGGTTATGGGCGACAAAGAACCGTCGCCCGTTTGCCGGTGATACCGTTCAGGCGAGCGCCGCGCTCAAATCATGGGAGAGATCGTTGATCTCCCGCAGGTCCAGCTCGGATTCCACATGTTCAAGGTGGTGTGCCATCAGATCGGCAGCCTTTGTAACGTCGCCATGCAGAATCGCTTCCACAATCTCCGCATGCTCATCGGGCCCACAGTTGAAACGGTTGGTATTGCGGTAGACAGCCGTAATGAGAGACGTGCGCGAAATGAGATCGCGCATGGTCGTAAACAGAAAATCTGACTCTGTCAGTTCGGCCAGCAACAGATGAAAACCACCCGACAGTTTGATGATATCGGTCGTGACATTGTTTTTGTTGGCGACACGTTCTTTCGCAACATGTTCGCGCAGGATCTTGATCTTGTCCTTCGACGCCGAGCGTCCGAGGCGCTCGACCACGCATCGCTCAACAGTACGACGCACAAAGAAAACGTCCCGCGCTTCTTCCACGGTCGGTTTGCAAACAAAAGCGCCGCGATTGGGAATGATCGTGACAAGCCCCTCCCGTTCAAGCGCGGCAAGCGCCTGACGGATACGCGCACGGCTGACGTGAAAAATCGCCGCCATCTGCTCTTCTTTAAGTTGCACCCCCGGACGCAGACGGCGCTCGGCAATGGATAGCCATACTTTCTCAACAATCTGCTGCGTCGAGACACCTGTCTGATCAGTCATGGTCTTGCTCCCGTTCCGATTCAGGAAGCGTGATGCGACCGAAAAAGTCAACTATTGCAACCGCAAAGCGCCTACAAAATTGTCAACAATACATCGTGATGCTTCTATTTCAGGCACATATTCCGCAGATGGCGTCGGTATTGCCTGTCTTCACGCGCGGATAGTCATAGGTGTTCACCTTCGAAGTCGCGTAGCCTGCTCCGACCAAAGCTTCGGCAAGCTTCACCGCCGCCGCGACACCGTCGATCACTGGAACGCCGGTTGCATCGCGCAGCCTGTCGCATAAGGATGTCATGCCCGCGCAGCCAAGAATAATCGCCTCTGCCCGATCTTCACGCTTGGCGAGTTCGATCTCATTGATCAAAAGCCGTTCAGCTTCCGCAGGATCTTCCTCCAGACCCAGCACCGGCAAATTGATCGCACGCACTTTCCTGCAATGACGATCCGCGCCGTAGTCACTGACCAGATCTTCGATAATCGGAACCGACCGCGGCAAGGTCGTGATGATTGAAAAGCGACGGCTAATCGTCATGGCCACCTGTACTGCGGCCTGACAAATACCCAACACCGGACCCTTTGCGATCTCGCGCGCCGCATGCAGGCCGGGATCGTCAAAGCAGGCGATCACATAGGCGTCTACACCTTGCGCTTCACCTTTTCGGATTTCCGCAAGCATGCCCGGCACCGCCAGTGCTTCGTCGGCGCCACCTTCAATGCTGACAGGCGTGTCGGCAGGATTTGAGGCTGAGACCTTGGTATTACTGTGTTTGACGAGCAGAGCACTATCAAGAGCTTGCGCTGTCATAGACGCTGTTGAGTTGGGATTGATCAGATGAATGTGCATGATAAAAATTCTCGAAGAACCGTCGTTCTGGCCTAGTTTTCCGGCTTCACGAAATCGGCGATGGGCGGTGCCTTCAAAACGAACTGGCGATCTGAAGTGATGTAATTGTCGGCATGAAGCCGGGCAATCGGTTGATAGAATTCCGGATCGACGTAGTGGCCGTTGGCATCCAGGCAATTGCGACGGACATGCATATGCACGACTTCGCCCAGTATGAGCGCGCGACGCGGATAATCGATCACCCGTTCGACACGGCACTCGAAGGTGCATGGCGCTTGCTTAGCGAAAGAGACATCGATTTTTTGGCAAGGTGTCCCTGCCAGCCCGGCCATTTCAAGCTCATCGATCTCGCTGTCGAAGCCCAATCCGCAAATCAGCATCTGTCCCGACAATGCCATGTCGACCATGCTGATTGCGAACTCGCCGGTGCGACGGATATTCGCCAGCGTGTCCTTTTCCTCACCGGAAAGACGCGGTTGAATGCCAAGAACGACAATGGCCGGGTCGTGCGAAAACACGTTGAAGAAACTCATCGGCGCTGCATTGCTGTGGCCCGCCGGTGAGCGGGTTGTCACAAGTGCAATCGGTCGTGGGCCGATGAAATTCGTCAGAAGCCTGTAACGGCTTTGAGGGTCCAGCTCTTCAAAATCGAATTCCATCACATCCCCGAGACCTGATTTATTATCTACAATAATATTTCATATTGTCGACAATTTAACAACCCGCTTTAACTTCGCCTGAAGCACTTTTCCGCAGATCTTGTCACCTTTTTCAAACGTCAAACCGATGACCAAAGCGGCGATTGCGGATCGGGCATCAGGCAGCAGCTGCTGCCTCTTCGACGAGATGACAGGCCACGCGTGTGCCATTCGACAAAGTCTGCATCTTCGGCGCTTCCTGCGCACAGCGCGCCACCGCAAACGGACAGCGCGGATGGAACGTACAGCCTGATGGCGGCTTTAACGGACTTGGAACTTCACCACTTGCCGGGGCGCGGTTGCGGTTGGGTGCTGCAATATTGGGGATCGTCTGTAGCAAGAGCTGCGTATAGGGATGCCGGGGCTGCGCGAAGAGTTCCTCCGTATCGCCCTCCTCAACAATCCGTCCCAGATACATGACCGCGATGCGGTCGGACATGTGGCGAACGACGCTCATATCATGGCTGATGAACAGATAGGTCAGACCCAGTTCATCCTGCAACCGGCGCATAAGATTGAGCACCTGTGCCTGCACCGAAACGTCCAGCGCCGAAGTCGGCTCGTCGCAAACGAGAAATTCAGGCTCGCTCGCCAAGGCGCGCGCAATTGAAATGCGCTGCCGTTGCCCACCGGAAAACTCATGCGGAAACTTTTCGCCGTCGGAGGGTGAAAGCCCGACAGTACGCAGAAGTTCTTCCACGCGCTCGGTGACTTCCGTCGCTGTCTTTCGCAGTTTCAATTCCCGCAATGGTTCAGCGATAATGTTCTTGACGCGCCAACGGGGATTGAGCGACGCATAAGGGTCCTGAAATATCATCTGCGCCGACAAAGACGCACCACTTTTGCCGGGCGCAAACCGCATTTGGCCGCTCGTCGCGCCGTGCAATCCAGTGACCAGTCGGGCCACAGTAGACTTTCCGCATCCGCTTTCGCCAACGATACTCAAGCAACCACCTGCTGGCACCGTAAAACTGATATCGTTTACGGCCTGGAGGTACTGGCGCGGCTTGCGCTCAATCACTCTGTTGAGCCATGGAGCAGAGACATCAAACGTTTTGACCAGACGCTCAACGGTCAAAGCCGCAGTTTCTTTCGATGGGGTTGTCATACAGGGCCTCCTGCATTCAGCCAGCAAGCGCTTGCGCCAAGATTGGGATTTTGACTGACAAGGTTGAGTTCAGGGCGCTCTTCAAGACAGCGGGGCACCGCCACTTTGCAACGCGGATTGAAAGCGCAACCCTTGGGAATAGCGTCAAGACGCGGCATTGAGCCATCAATCTGGTTCAGCTTTTCCACGCGCGCACCTAGCGATGGAATCGACGCCATCAAGCCCTGTGTATAGGGGTGACGCGGCTGATGCAGTACTTGCTCGACCGGCCCGATCTCGATCAGTCGCCCTGCATACATCACGGCGATGCGATCCGCGGCTTCTGCAATCACGCCCATATCGTGGGTAACGAGCATAACGGCTGTCTGCTTTTCCTTGCACAGTTTGCGCAGGAGCGAAATGATCTGGGCCTGGATCGATACATCCAAGGCAGTCGTCGGTTCGTCCGCGATCACCAATTTTGGTGATGCAGCAAGTGCAAGTGCAATCACCACGCGCTGCCGCATACCACCCGAAAACTGATGCGGATACTGGTTGACGCGATCCTCCGGCGAAGGAATACCGACATCGCGCAGCAACTGGATAGCCCGTTCACGCGCCTGAGCTTTACCAAGACCAAGATGCCGCCGGATCGTTTCAACAAGCTGCGCGCCCACCGTGAACAGCGGGTTGAGCGAGGTGAGAGGATCCTGAAAAATTGCGCCGATTTCACGCCCGCGAATTTTCTCCATAGCGCGATCGTCCAACGCGTCTATCCGGCGCTTGCCAAGCCACACTTCACCATCGGCGATATGTCCGGGCGCTTCCAGCAAGCCCTGAATGGCCAAGCCCGTCATGGACTTGCCAGCACCGGATTCACCCACAACGCCAAGGATTTCACCGGGGCGGATCGACAGGCTCACATCCGACAGAGCGGTAACCGTGCCATGACGCCCCGGAAAATCCACGCGCAGATTGCGCACTTCAATGACTGGTTCTTGCATGTCATGCATTGAAATCACCTTCTATCGGATAGCTGGAAGGAAAGATTTCCGCGACAGGAGGATGATTCCAGCTGCGCTCGGGATATTTCGCTATAAGCCCATCGAACTGGGCCTGCGCCTGAAGACGGGCTTGTTTCATGTCGAGCCCTGCAAGCTTTCGATTGATCATGGAAGCTCGGCCATCGACAAAGACCGCACGCGTGATCTTGCCCGAACCGCCGATGACGATCGTCGTGATCGGGTCAACCGTCGCGGCCATGATGGTGTCGTCAAGATCGAAGATCGCGATATCTGCCCTTGCACCTGGCGACAGATGACCGATATCAGCACGTCCAAGCGCCTTTGCGCCGCCAATCGTCGCGGCGTCAAAAAGATCGGCCGACCGCAAACGGTCCGGTGCACCATCGGCGATACGACCGGCAATAAGGCCCGTCAGCAAATTCATCAGCATGTCAGGCGGCGTGGTATCGGTGCCCATGGCAATATTGATACCCCGTTTGCGGCAAGCAGAGAACGATTTGAGGATCGAGCCACTGCGTGCCGATACGAGCGGGCAATGCACAATGGAAACGCCATTGGCCGCATAGAGGCCCAGATCTTCATCCGTGGCATTCGTCGCGTGAGGCGCAATCATCCGGTCGCTGAGCAGACCATGTTTCGCAAGCCAGACCGGAGCCGTCGAGCCGTGCAGCATCCGCACAGTATCAACTTCCATCGTGCCTTGAGCCATATGAAGACGAAACTTGCAGCCAAGATCGCGCGCCGCCGCGTCAGTGCGTTGCAACAATCCAAGCGTCGAGGTTTCGACCCGATCCGGGGCCAGCATACCACGCACCAGATCGCCGTGACGGCCATTCTGACGCTCGATATAGGCAATGGCGTCTTTCAGTCCCTGAAAGCCACGTTCTTCGTCGAAAACGGGAACGATCTTTCCCGGCTCCTCCAGAACCATACCGCCGGAACGGTAGGCAGGGCTCAGGTAAACGCGTAGTCCCAGTTCGCCGGCTGCCTCGACGGCAGCATCGAACTCGGCAACTGTTTCGCCCCATTCGCGATAGAACAGGGAAGCGATGGGGGCTGCCGTGGTGATCCCGTTCAACAGAAGCTGGCCGAACGCAAAGCGCTTTTGAAAAGCCAGCTCATCCTGACTGTACATCTCATAAGGGCCAGCCTCGACATAAGACCGTGGCCAGACGCGGCCCTTGGCCCAACCGGGATGGTTGTCGATACCAAGAATGGTGGTGTCGAGGTCAGACAAGGCATCAAGGTCGATAAGACCCGGCGAGATCAGCGCATTGCCGAAATCGATACGGCGCGCCAGTTCACCCGTGAAACCATGTCCAACAAAGACAATCTCACCATTGTCGAAAACGACTTCACCATTGCGCAAAAGCGTATGGCTGCCATCCTTGTGCCCAACCACCCAGCTGGCGGTAATCAGGGTCCGTCCATCAGGTCGCTGACCAAGCGTTAATGTATCGATAGCATTGTTCATCACGGCATCTCCACCACAGCAACGCCATTACGCGCAGTGACGCGACCGTTCTTGACCACCAGAGGGCGCGGCGCGATATCCACCACGGCGTGGGCCAGTGTTTCACCCGTCAAAAGGGTAAAGTCGGCATTGCAGCCCACATCCAGACCATAATTTTCAAGACGCATCACGTCTGCGCCGCCCTGCGACACGATATAGAGGAGATGTTCCAGATCATGATCTGAACGGACGCCATTTTTCATGCCAATGATCTTGGCGCGATCCAGCATATCGGGCTGCCCCCATGGGCCCCAGGTGTCGCGAATGCCGTCACAACCACCACCGATGCGCACTCCCGCTTCCTTCAGGCGTTTGATTGACGGCACCGTAGCCGATGGCGCGCCGGTCGTCAGAATTGCGACATCCAGAGCCGCGATCTGTTCGATCAACTGGCCAACGCGCAAGTAATCATTCATGCCGAGCGCGAAAGCATGGCTGATCGCCACCTTCCCTTCCATACCGTTGGCGCGGATACGCTCAAAGATGAGTTCCATCGTGAAAGCACCAAGATCGCCGGTCTCATGCAGATGAATATCAATCGGTACGCCGTGCTTGAGAGCGAGCGCGAACAGAATATCGAGCTGCCCTTTTGGGTCGCGATCAATACCGCATGGATCAATACCACCCAGAACTTCACAACCCTGACGCAAGGCCTCATCAAGCAATGCTTCCGTACCCGGCATGACCATCAGACCCGACTGCGGGAATGCAACGATCTCGATATCAATGATGCCTTTCAGCTTCTCGCGTGTTGCCCAGACGCCTTCGACCAATGACAATCCATGGGTGGGGTCGATATCGACATGGCTGCGGATATGCGTTGCGCCGTGAGCGGCTAGACCGATGGCGTGACGCATCGACTGGCGATGTGGATCAAGGCCGATTTCCAGCCGGTGCTCGCGTTCATAGTCGATACGCTCGCGCAGGACCGCGGCGCGATTATTGACATGCCAAGGCATGCCCCAGGTCGTCTTGTCGAGATGCGTATGCGCATCGATCAGGCCGGGCGCAATAATTGCATTGCCACCATCTTCGATGGCCATGCCCGGCTCTGCCTCGAACTGTCCGAAACCGACAATCTTCCCATCCTTGATCAAAACATCGCATGTATCGCCAGCCATAGGGCGCACATTGCGGAGCAAAAGATTGTTCATCGATATTACCTCAGTTTCGGATTGAGAGCATCGCGCAGCCAGTCGCCAAGCATATTGACGGCTACGACCAGCAGGCAGAGCTGAATGACGGGAAAAAGCACGATCCACCAGGAACCGGAGAACAGGAACTGGTTGCCGATACGGATCAAAGTCCCGAGAGATGGCTGGCTCGGCGGCATGCCGATGCCAAGGAAGGAGAGCGTGGCTTCGGTAAGGATGGCCATGCCGAAGTTAAGCGTTGCCGCCACCATGATGGGGGTCAGCGTGTTTGGCAGAATATGTCTCGCCATGATGCGGCGCGCGGGCACCCCGATCAGACGGGCGGCGGAAACATAGTCCTTGCCGGTTTCAACGATGGCCTGAGCGCGGACAGTACGGGCATATTGCACCCATGCGGAGAGCGCGATGGCCAGAATGAGAACCGCCGAGGCTCCTACCTCGCGCAGGCTGACCGGCAACATCTGTCGCACGACGGTTGAAACCAGAATGGCGACCAGAATGGTTGGGATCGACAGCGTGATATCGCCGATGCGCATCAGGAGATTATCGATGAAGCCGCCGAAATAGCCTGAGACCAAACCGGCACTCATGCCGATGACCAAGGAAAGCACAACGGAAGCGATGCCAATGACGATGGAAATGCGCGTGCCATAAAGAATGGCCGACAGCATATCGCGCCCTTGGGTGTCGGTGCCCAGCAGGAAGGGCCATTCGCCGCCCTCTTCCCAGATAGGCGGCAGCTCTGCTTTCCACATATCGAGTGCTGCGCCATCATAAGGGTTTTGCGGCGCAATGAGGGGCGCAAACAATGCCGTCAGGATCAGGATTGCGAGCAGTGCTGCGCTGATCATCGCGGTCTTGCTGTGTGTGAACGACCACCACAAGTCGCTTTTACGAACCCGCTGTACAAACGACGGGCGGGAGATGGTGGTGGTTTGCGTGGTTGGGGTGCTCATCGGCTTTGACTCCACAATCGGTTCCATGGGCAACTCAACGCGCTGTGCGCAGGCGTGGATCGATCACCGCATAGGCGATATCCACGAAAGTGTTGAGCACAACGAAGATGAAGGAAATGATGCAGAGATAGGCTGCCATGACCGGGATATCCAGGAAGGTAACGGCCTGAATGAACAACATGCCCATGCCCGGCCATTGAAACACGGTTTCGGTAATCAGCGCAAAGGCGATCAGCGAACCGACATTCATCGCCGTCATGGTCACAACCGGCATCAGACAGTTGCGAAGCGCATGACGAAAATAGATGCGCCAGCGCGGAATACCGCGGGCGCGGGCGAATTTCACATAGTCCGAACGTAGCACTTCGAGCATTTCAGCGCGAACCAGACGCATGACAAGCGTGACCTGGTAAAGCGAGAGTGCAACAGCCGGCAGCAAAATTGCGATCCGGCCGGAATGCGTCAACAATCCTGTGGACCACCAGCCAAGCTGTACAACATCACCCCGTCCAAATGCCGGGAACCAGCCAAGCGTGACTGAAAAAACCAGAATGAGCAGGATACCGACGACAAAGCTTGGCAGAGAGACACCGACAATGGAGAGAAATTGCAATCCCTCCGTATACCATTTGCCTCGTTTGATTGCCGTCAGTACACCAAGTGGAAGGCCGAGCAGCAACGAGATCAACGTGGCGACCAGAACCAGTTCCAGTGTTGCTGGAAACCGCTCAGCGATAAGGCCCAGAACATCCTGTCCATTGCGATAGGATATGCCAAAATTGCCTTGAGCGGCGTTCACCACGAACCGCGTATATTGTGTCATCAGGCCATCGTTAAGCCCCAGACGCTCACGCAGATTATTGCGGTCGGCCTGCGTCATCTGTTCGTTGGCCATCATCTCGACGGGGTCGCCCGCCAGACGAAAGATCAAAAAGGCCAGCAGGGCAACAGCCAGCATGACCATGATGGCATTGGCCAGACGCTTGATGATAAAAACCAGCATGTGAATTCCTTGGGAACAGGATGCTCCGGAGCGGTGTGCCCCGGAGCATCATGATGAGACTATTCGGCAAAATGGGTCAGCCAGTGACGCGGCTTGTTGTCTGGCAACTGTACGATATGATCAATCTTATTCGACATGACCCACGCCATTGGCTGTTGATGCAGCGGCAGCATGACAATCTCGTCCTTGACCATTTGCAGAGCCTTTGTCTGCAACGCCAGCCGCTTGCTGCGATCCATCTCCGTGGAGGCCTCAATAACCAGCTTGTCGATTTCCGGATAGCTCCAGCCACCCCAGTTAAAGACACCGGCATTATCGGTTTTGGTTTCAATCATCTGTAGCAGGATTGAATAGCTGTCGAGCATGGGTTCTGTCGCCCAGCCAATGATATAAACGTCGGCCTTGCCGCCCGTGCGTTTGGGTGCCTGTGCAGCCGTTGGTGCGATATCAAGCTGCGGCTTGAAACCGCCTCGGCTCAACATATTCACGAGCCCCTGGCACAGTTCTTCCTCGTTCACATAGGCATCAGTTGTGCAGACCAGTGTGAACGGAAAATCCGTAGCCCCAGCCTCGGCCAGAAGCTTCTTCGACAGGGCCGGATCATAGGCAAGTGTGGTATCCAGTTCCGGCGTGTAGCCCGGAATTTCCGGCGCAACCACAGCACCAGCCGAGCGCGACTTGCCGCGCATGATGCGCTTCTGTATCAGGTCGCGGTCAAGCGAATGTGCGAAAGCTTGACGCACACGCAAATCGTTGAATTTGTTTTCCGATCCGTTGTCGAGCTTCGGCTTGCGATTGAAACCCATCATGACCGTACGCAAATCGGTACGTTCCATGACCTTCAGGTCAGGCTGCGCCTGAAGACGCGGCAAATCCTGTGATGGCGCACTTTCCGTAAAATTGACTTCTCCGGAGAGGAGCGCCGCAACACGTGTCGCAGCCGAAGTGATCGGATTGAACTCGATGCGGTCAATGTTGGATTTCGACGTCTTGTCCCACCAATCCGGGTTCTTGACCAGAATGGTCTTGGAATCCGGCACGCGGCTTTCCAGCTTGAACGGACCCGTACCATTGGTGTGATAGGTTGCATAACCTTCAATCTTGGCACCAACGTCGGTGGGCTTTTCCGAATTATTGGTCTTCAGCCAACCAGCATCGAAGATGTGAATATTGGTTAGGTCGTTGAGGAGCAGCGGATAAGGGCCGCTCAACTCGATATCGATTGTGTAGTCGTCCACTTTCTTGGAGGACTTGTAGGCTGGCAAATTACCACGCAGCGGCGAAACCGGATCGCTGACGCGCTTCAGCGAAGCGAGCACATCGTCTGCATTGAAATCTGCGCCATCATGAAACTTGACGCCCTTGCGCAGATGAAAACGCCAAACCGTCTCGGAAACATTTTCCCAGGATTCAGCAAGGGCAGGCTCGATCTTCAGCTCGGCGTCGTAACGCACAAGACCTTCGTAGATGTGATTGAGGAAGGACAGCGTATAGCTGTCACCATAGGAATAAGGATCAAGCGAATAGATATCGCGCGCAGCGCCCCATTTGAGCGTTTCGGCGTGGCCGGCCAATGTCAGCCCAGCCAGCATTGTGGCCGCAAGGCCAAGTTTTCTTAACATAGATTTTGCTCCGCTTCTGGAAATTTGCGCCTCCTTTTCTGGAGGTCTGTTTTCATGCTTCGCTGCATCCATTTCGGTGCTGCGTTTCAGTGCCTGCTCACGCCATTCAGGCGGATAATACTGATCTCTCCCTTTTGAGGTGACCTGCCTCCCAGATCACGAAGGGCAGTATTGCCAGTCGACATAAAGTTGTCAACGTAATTGTAGACAATTTTTTGAGTTTCAATAACCTATTTGTCGACAACTCTGCTCTACAATTGATCAGGCGCTGCCACATTTCTGAGCAACAATCAAAGTGCGGCTTTTGAATGAGCGTTGTCGCATCTCCAGATTGTGCACCACATAAAAAAAGCGCCTCACCAAGGTGAAGCGCTTTTCGGTTTTCGCGTTGCTGGCCTTACTCGGCCATTTTTGTATGCCAGTGGCGCGGCTTGTTATCAGCCCTGAAGTCTACGCTCTTGACCTTATCCAGCATTCCCCATGCAATGGGCTGTTGGTGAAGCGGGATCAGAATTGCCTTGTCCTTGGCAACTTTCAGCGCCTGTTCTTCCAGCGCCAAACGCTTCGCCGTATCTGGCTCCTGTGCCGCCTTTTTCATCAACTCATCGAGTTCAGGATAAGACCAGCCACCATAATTCGACACGCCGGTAGAACCGCTGCGTGTAGAAAGCACCTGCGAAAGCAGCGAGTAGGCATCGAGCGTGGGTTCATTAGCCCAGCTCAGATTGAACATATCGGCCTTGCCATTGGTGCGCTTAGGCTGCTGAACGGCACGCGGTCCCATATCGATGGAAGGTTCGAAACCGCCGCGCTTCATCATATTGGCGATGCCCGAGCAGATATCTTCCTCGTTGATGCTCTCATCATTCATGCAAAGATAGTTGAAAGTCAGGCCTTTCTGGCCAGCTTCTTCAAGCAGCTTTTGGGCGAGCTTGGGATCGGCTGGCTGATAAGTGTCGAGTGCTTTCGAATAGCCTGCAATTTCCGGCGCAATCAGCGAACCGGAAGGCCGCGCCAAACCACGCATGATCTTCTTGTTGATGAGATCACGATCGATACTTGCTTCAACGGCCTGACGCACACGGACATCCAGGAATGGGTTTGGACGCCCATCCTCAAGCTTTTCCTTGCCGTTAAAGCCGATGAATACCGTACGCAGCTCGGTGCGTTTGTCGACCTTGATGCCCGGCGTCGATTCCAGACGAGGAATATCCTGAATGGGTGCTGAATCGACCAGATCAATTTCATTGGAAAGAAGTGCCGCAACGCGCGTCGCAGCCGAGGAAATCGGAATGTATTCGATGCGATCCAGATTGTGCTTTTTCTGGTCCCACCATTGATCATTGACGATCAGAACCGTCTTTGAATCGGGAACGCGGCTGTCGAGCTTGAACGGGCCCGTCCCATTGGTGTTATGCGTTGCATAATTCTCGGTCTTGGACGCGATATCGGTCGGCTTTTCGGCGTTATTGTCCTTCAGCCACTTGGCGTTGAACATGAAAATATTGGTCATGTCGTTGAGGAACAACGCCGATGGTGCCGAAACCTCGATATCGACCGTGGAATCGTCCACTTTCTTGACACCGACATAGAGCGGAATATTGCCGCGCAGAGGTGATGTTGGGTCGGAAACACGGTTCATCGAGGCCACAACGTCATCAGCCGTAAAATCTGCGCCATTGTGGAACTTCACGCCCTTGCGGAGGGTAAAACGCCAGAACTTGTTATCGACCAGCTTCCATTCGGTAGCCAGCGCGGGCTCGATCTCGAAATTAGGTCCGTAACGGATCAGACCTTCGTAAATGTGGTTCAGGAAAGCCAGATTGGATGTGGATGGAACAGAATCAGGATCGAGCGAGTAGATATCCGCGCGACTGCCCCAGCGCAGCGTAGCCGCATCGGCAGAACCGGCCAGCGTCGGCGCCGCAATGGCAGCCGCTGTCAGGGCCGATATGAAAAACCTATTTAAACGCGACATGCTTTTCCCCTCATCCATAACGATAAGATTGTTGGTCTGAATTTCGCGGCAGTATCTTAATCCATTCTTTTATTGTCAACGATATTGTCGCCAATTATGTTTAGAAACATCGACACAATAGAATGAGCCCTTCCGACGTTCAAAGACGTCGTTGCTCATATAAAAAGGGGATGACATGGCTGGATTGTTGCTGCTTCACGGAACGGTCGTAACTGTCGACCAAACACGGCGGATCATCGAGGATGGCGCTGTGGCAATCGAGAATGACAGAATTGTCGATATTGGCACCTCACTGGAATTGTCCCCTCACCATGTTGACAAGAAGAAAATCGACTGTCGTGGCAAGATGCTCATTCCGGGCCTCATCGACGCGCACGGCCACGCTGGTCACGCGCTGATCCGCAGCATTGCCGCCGACACCAATTCGCTCTGGATGCGGATCGTCACGCCGACCTATTATCATTATGTGACGCGCGACTACTGGTATGCCGACGGTCTTGTGTCCGGTCTGGAAAGGCTGCGCGCAGGCGTGACAACTTCTGCCAGCATCATCACGTCCATGCCGCGTAGTGACGATCCGGTCTTTGCGGCCAACCACGCCCGCGCCTATGCGGAAATCGGACTGCGCGAGATCATCTGCGTCGGCCCCGCAGGCTTACCATGGCCGCAGTCAGTGACACGATGGGAAAGCGGCAAGCCTGTGCGTCATGCTGTTTCATTCGAAGAAATGATTGAGGGCGCGGAAGCCACTATTGAGAGTCTCAACGGAACAGCTGACGGCCGGATCAAGGTTTTTCTGACGCCTTTCACAATCGTCCCTTCGGTCGAGCCTTCTAACGCTTCCACACCGGATTTCGCGGTCAATCTGACGGAGAACGACCGGATGCAGGCACGCAGCATTCGCGAAACCGCACGCAAATGGGGCGTGCGCATCCATTCCGATGCCTTTGCCGGACAAATTCGAATGGCGTATCAGGATAAGGAAAATGCATTGCTCGGTCCCGATGTGCATTTACAGCACTGCTGGGGCATATCCCACGAGGAGATAGAGATCCTCGCCGAAACCGGCACACACGTCACCCATGCACCGCCTGGACGCTCCACGCCGATTATGCAAATGCTCGCACGCGGCGTGTCCGTTGCGATCACATCGGATGGCGCTGCACCGAGCCGCCATTTCGATATGCTGCAAGTCGCCCGTATAGCACAATCGACACAGCATATATTGCACAACCATGACCGGTATCTTCTGCCACCCGGCAAAGTTTTCGAGATGATCACCATCGATGCGGCTCGCGCCATTGGTATGGACCACGAGATCGGTTCGCTTGAAACGGGTAAGAAAGCCGATATTGCGATTATCGACATGCGCAAGCCGCATCTGACGCCCAATTGGATGCCCGTCCACCGGCTGGTTCATCAGGTTCTTGGCAGCGATGTGGATACCGTCATCGTCGATGGCAAGATTATCATGCAGGACGGCGTGGTCCTAACTGCCGATATGCACGAGGCGCTTGCTTTCGGCGAAACCGAAGCGCGCGCATTGGTAGCCAGAGCAGGATTGGAGGCCCATATGCACAGTCCCGGCTGGGGTCAGTTGCAGCGCACTTTCGAGCAGCCGGTAATTCCACCGTCCCCGCCTGAATGCTGAAAACCGGCGGCTATTGCCAGATGGCCGATAAATGAGCTCTGGCAAAGCCAGCTTAATAGCATTCAGCTGTCCACAATATTGCTCAATGGTGACCCGAAAGCGCCGTTGAAGCCGCGATAGCGCTGGTGACTGCGATTGAGATGCGCCTGCATCGCTTCACGAGCCAATTCAGCATTTCCGGCGCTGATCGCCTCACAAATAGCGCGATGCTCGATAACCGTGTTCTGGATATAGTCGGGCGTGATAAGCGAAGGGTTGAGGTCCCGCGAAAATGCTGGCTGCGGCAGTATTTTCAGGCTCATGACACTGAAGAACTCGATAAACGCCAGATTATTCGTGGCCTCCGATATGGACCGGTGGAAAATGAAGTCCAGCTCATCCAACGCAGCTTCATTTTCGATAGACACCTCAAACTGCTTCAGCGCATCCCACATGTTTGCTTCTTGCGCCCAGGAGCGCCGCTGCGCAGCCAACCCGGCGGCATGAACCTCAAAAGCCATGCGCAATTCGAGCAGATCCATGAATGGAAGCGAGAGCCGGGCCAGGGGTTCCAGCATGGATTCGTCCGTTATTGGTGCTGTTTCCTTTCCGGGCTCGCGAATGAAAATTCCAACACCGTGCTTGGCTTCCAGCAATCCATCCGAGCGCAATGCTGCCACCGCTTCTCGGATGACCGTGCGGCTGACGCCCAACTTGTCGCCAAGCTCGGCCAGGGTCGGCAATTTATCTCCAACCTGAAGCGTACCGTCACCGATCAATGCCTTGAGGCTCTCAATCGTTCGCGAAGTCAATGTTTTCAATATGAGCCAATCCCAGTCAAAAATAATATCTTTCTAGCGTGATACGCGGTTCGGAAAAGCAATACAAGATATTATCATCGTAGATAGAGATATTATCTCTATGGATATTACCTTCCGCCTAACGACGATGACAGTCACAAACAGGCTGTCGCACCGCTTACTCCAGCCAAAAAAATCCAAACATAACAAATTCCGCTCTTATAGAAGACTAGCTAAAAAGCGTCAAATTCGCGGCCAAGTCCTTGTTTTACTGCCTTGTTTTCCGCCTCCCGCTCCCTCGACACTTAGAATGTCGTCCGAGATTCATTCTTGACAAGTGATATTATTTCGGCAAACCTGACACCATAACACAGCGCACAGTGATAATATCACTATACAAAAGCCGCGCAGTTTCAAACTTGGCGATTGCGAAATGCGTAACTAAAACAGGGGAATTCGAGATGGGAATCGTTTCTTCCAGACTGGCGGAGTTGGGCCTTGCCCTGCCCAGTGTGACGGCACCGAGCGGAACCTATGTTCCGTTCCGGCTGAGTGGAACCACGCTCTACATTTCCGGACAGGTGCCCCGTGTCGACGGCGTCGACTGCTATCTGGGGCTTGTCGGCGACACTATGGATATCGCAGAAGCGTATCAGGCCGCTCGTATCTGCGCGCTCAATCTTCTGGCGCGTGCTTCGATGGCCCTTGATGGCGATCTTGACCGCATTTCTGCCTGCCTGCAGGTGCGAGGCTTTGTGAATGCCGTGCCAAACTTCAAGAACCATCCCGCGGTGATCGATGGCGCATCCGGTCTTCTGGTCGAGGTTCTCGGCGAGAAGGGTCGACATGCCCGCACCGCATTGGGAGCAGGTTCCCTACCCCGCGGTTTCGCCGTCGAAGTCGACGCCATTTTCGAAGTTCAGTCCTGAGCGGCGATTTCCTTTCTGCCTACACATATGAAGCGAGAGATAGATGTCTGAACAAGCCATCACGATGAGCGCGGTCAATAAATGGTATGGCCAGCTTCACGTACTCAAGAATGTGAATCTGGACGTGAACAGGGGCGAACATATCGTTCTGTGCGGCCCCTCCGGCTCGGGTAAATCAACGCTTATTCGGTGTATCAATCACCTTGAAGAAATTCAGGACGGCACCATCGATGTGAATGGAACGCGCCTCGGCAATAAAGGGGCCAATGTCGATCATATCCGACGCGACGTTGGCATGGTGTTTCAGCAGTTCAATCTTTTCCCCCATATGACTGTGCTTGAAAATTGCATGCTTGCGCCACGCCGCGTGCATAAGGCTTCGACAGCCGAGGCCAAAGAAAAGGCTATGCATTTTCTCAAACGGGTACATATCGCGGAACAAGCCAATAAATATCCAGCCCAGCTTTCCGGAGGCCAGCAGCAGCGTGTGGCCATTGCACGCGCGCTTTGCATGGGGCCCAAGATCATGTTGTTCGATGAGCCCACATCGGCGCTTGATCCTGAAATGGTGAAAGAAGTTCTCGATACCATGATCTCCCTTGCTGACGACGGCATCACCATGATCTGCGTGACCCATGAAATGGGATTTGCGCGCGCCGTTGCCCACCGCGTTATTTTCATGGATCGCGGAGAGATTATCGAAAGCGCTCCTCCCGCAGAATTCTTCGGAAATCCCAAGCACGAACGCGCCAAGGCATTTCTGGGCCAGATCCTCAATCACTAACAAAACAAAGGGGAACCGAGCGAAATTACGGGAGCTTGCCAATGCAATATAGTTTCGACATGGGGCCGGTTCTGGCGGCCTGGCCACTGCTGCTGAGCGGCGCGTTACAAACCCTGAAGATATCCTCCATCTCGATGGCACTTGGGCTAATTCTCGGCATTGTCTTCATGCTGATGCGCATGAGTTCAATACGAACCGTATCCCGGACTGCATTTGCCTATATCGAACTGATCCGCAACACACCGTTTCTGGTACAGGTATTTTTCATCTTCTTCGGGATGCCATCTCTTGGCGTCACCTTGACAGCCACACAGGCGGCAATCCTCGCCATGACGCTCAATTGTGCAGCTTATGCAGCCGAAATCGTGCGCGGCGGGGTGGAGTCCATCAAGAAGGGTCAGGTGGAAGCAGGACGCGCGCTTGGTCTTCATACGCTCGACGTCTATCGCTTCATCATCTTTCGGCCGGCCATTCGTGCGGTCTACCCGGCGCTTTGCAGCCAGTTCATCCTGATGATGCTCAATTCCAGCCTCGTGGCTTCAGTTTCCGCAGAAGAACTCACCTATGTCGGTCAAATGATCGATTCCGAGACATTCCGCAGCTTCGAAGTCTATTTCGCACTCGGCGTTATCTATCTCGCGCTTTCGCAGTTCTTCTCCATAGTTCTCCAACTCATTGGCAGAACTTACTTTTCCTATCCGACGAAGTGAGGCAGACCGATGATACGCAGTTTCGGCTTTGCAGAATTCCTGTTCATTCTCGAAGGGGCTCGCTGGACAGTCATCCTGTCACTCCTCGCCTTCGTCTTCGGTGGCGCATGCGGCCTCATCGTGGCCCTTGGACGCACGAGCAACAAGAAATGGCTTCGCTATTTCATGGCGACATATATCCAGATCTTTCAGGGCACACCGCTGCTGATCCAGCTTTTCTTCGTCTATTTCGGCCTGCCACTGCTCGGCATTCGTGTTGATGTCTGGGTCGCGCTGATCATCGGTCTTTCGCTCCATACCAGTGCGTTTCTCGGCGAAATCTGGCGGGGCAGCATCGAGGCTGTATCGGCGGGGCAGGATGAAGCGGCCCGCGCGCTTGGCATTGGCTATCTCCGTCGCATGTCGGATGTCGTGCTTCCCCAGGCATTCCGCATCGGCCTGCCCGCAACCATTGGCTTTATGGTTAATCTGATCAAGGGCACAGCACTGGCGGCTTTGCTTGGACTGACCGAGTTAACGCGCTCAGGGCAGCTGATGGCGAACATTACCTTCGAGCCGCTCAAAGTCTACGGCGCTGTCGGCCTTGTCTACTTCGTGATCTGCATTCCGCTCACCTATTACAGCGCCCGTATCGAAAAGCGCCTGAATGCGTCTCGTTGAATAACAATAAAACAATCAGAGGTAAGAACATGTTCAATTCAAGTTTCGCTCGTTCCAAAGCTTCATTCGGTTTCACGATGGGCCTACTCGCAACGGTATGCATGGCCACTGCAGCTGGGGCCGCAACGCCGGAAGAAATCAAGGCCAAGGGCACCGTAACCATCGGCGTGCAGATGGATCAGTTTCCATGGGGATTCATCGATGAAAATGGCAAGAATGGCGGCTATGACGTTGATGTAGCTGACCTGATTGCCAAGGAACTGGGCGTTCAAATCAAGTTCGAGCGCATCACCGGTCAGAACCGTATTCCTCTACTCACCAATGGTATGGTCGATTTTCTTGTTCCGTCCATGACCATCACGCCAGAGCGTGCCAAGGTCATTCAGTTCGCCATTCCCTATTCATCCAACGACATCACTGTCTGGGGCAAGAACGACGTTGATATCAAGGGCAATAACGATCTGGGCAAATACATCATCGGCGTCAATCGCGGCAGCGTTTTCGAGCCGGTCCTGAAGAAAGTCGCTCCAGCCAACACGCAGATCAAGCGCTTCGATGACGATGCAACCACAGTACAAGCGCTCCTGTCCGGTCAGGTCGATGCCATTCTGGGTAGCGTGACCTATGGGCTCGTGATCGACAAGACCGGTAACAGCGGCAATTACGGTCGCAAATACAAAGTTGCAGACAATTTCCAGGCGATGGCGGTTCGCAAAGGCGACCAGGAAATGCTCGACTATCTGAATGATTTTGTCACCCGCCATACGGCGGACGGCTCGCTCGACGGCCTTTACAAGAAATGGATCGGTGTGGATCGCGCAAAGCTGCCGACTACCGTCGAAGGGGTGGATTTCACCGGCAAGAACTAAGGCAGACTAACTGGTGAACGTCTGAACGTTTCAAGTTAGCCGCAACAATACGAAGCAACAGTTTTGAGCCGACAGGCACCGCCTGCCGGAACGAGAAAACACGTGCCTGAACCGCGGCCTTCCAGCCCGGCCCCGCACTTAACGCATAGAATCTGATCTTGGGAGTTAGGCAAGACATGACGATAGATGGCAAACTGATCAGGGTTGGCGTCGACATTGGCGGAACCTTCACCGATGTGGCGATGGAAGTTGGTTCAACACTTCACTCAACCAAGGTTCTGACCGATTACGCGTTTCCTGAAAATGCGATTGTCAAAGCCATTCGCGAAGTTGCGGAGAAGGCCGGTATAGCGCTGAACCAGATCGACACAGTGATCCACGGTACTACTCTGGCGACAAATGCCCTGATCGAACGTCGTGGTGCAAAAACCGCGCTCGTCACGACCAAAGGCTTTCGCGACGTCATCGAAATGCGCACCGAAAGCCGCTTCGAACAATATGATCTCGATATTGTCCTCCCGGCGCCGCTGGTCGACCGCAGCGACCGCTTCGTCCTCGATGAACGCATGGGCGCAACAGGTGAAGTGCTCAAGCCTCTGGATGAGAGCGAGATGGAAGCGCTTTGTGATCGCATCATCGCGCAAGGCTATGAGAGTGTCGCGGTCGGCTTCATCCACTCCTACCTCAATGGCGAACATGAGCGCCGTTTCCGCGACAGGCTGCTGGCCAGGAAGCCTGACCTTTCCGTCTCGATTTCATCGGAAGTCTCGCCGCAAATGCGCGAGTTTCAGCGCTTCAATACCGTCTGCGCCAATGCCTATGTCAAACCGTTGATGGCATCCTATCTCAATCGACTGGTTGGTCGTCTTCACGATGAAGGGCTTGTTGCACCGGTCTTTATGATCCACTCGGGCGGCGGCATTATCAGCGTCGACAGCGCAATTGAGTTTCCCGTTCGCCTGCTTGAATCCGGACCGGCTGGCGGCGCGATTTTCGCGGCCCATATTGCAGCCAACCACAAGCTCGATCAGGTCGTGTCCTACGACATGGGCGGCACCACTGCAAAAATCTGCCTGATTGAACAGCAGACACCCAAAACGTCGAAGACCTTCGAAGTGGCGCGCACCTATCGCTTCAAGAAGGGCAGCGGCATGCCAATCTCCATCCCGGTCATCGAAATGGTCGAGATCGGCGCTGGCGGCGGCTCGATTGCAACCGTCGATTCCATGCGTCAGATACGCGTTGGTCCGCACAGTGCTGGCTCGGAACCGGGACCGGCTTGCTATGATCGTGGCGGTGTCAATCCAACCGTGACTGATGCAGATGTCATTCTTGGTCGCCTTGATCCGGACAGCTTTGCTGGCGGCTCGATGAAACTGTCGCGCTCGGCATCCGAAAGCGCCATGGATGCAGATATTGGCAGCAAGCTGGGTTCAGATATCGCAACTTCGGCTTATGGCCTCAGCGAAGTCGTCGATGAGAATATGAGCAACGCAGCGCGTATGCATGCGGTGGAAAATGGCAAGGAACTTTCCGAGTTCACCATGATCGCCTTTGGCGGCGCGGCCCCTGTTCACGCCGCGCGGCTTTGCGAAAAGCTTGGTGTCAACGACCTGCTGATCCCGCCTGGTGCCGGTGTAGGCTCTGCAATCGGCTTTCTGCGTGCACCTTTTGGTTTTGAATCGGTTCGCAGCGCTTATAGCCGCATCAGCCGCTTCGACGCCAACGCCGTCAATGCTGTGATAGCCGAACTGGTACAGGAAGCGACGTCTTTCGTGCGGTCGGGCGCGCCCAATGCTAACCCCTCGCTCGAATGCACGGCTTACATGCGCTATGTCGGGCAGGGATGGGAAGTTCCGGTCACCATCGAAGTTCGCGATTATACCCAAGCGGATGCCTCGCTTTTCAGCGCGCTTTTCGATGAATGCTACGAGCGTTTCTTCGGCCGCGTTATCGATGGACTGGACGTCGAAATCGTCAGCTGGTCGCTCCGCGCCAGCGCCGATGCAGCCGCACCCACCCCCGCCAAGCCCGTGACGAAACAGTCGACAGCAACCATATCAGGCCAGCGCAAAGTGTTCGACGTTCTCGAAGAACGTTTCCTCGACGCCAGTGTCGTCGACCGCAGCGACATGAAGCCGGGCGACTGGATCTCTGGTCCGGCCGTCATCACAGAACGCGAGACGTCGACCATCGTGACCTCAAGCCGCGAAGCGATCATGCAGACCGATGGTTGCCTGTTGCTGCGCGCCAAGGCTGCCTGAAGGAGTTTACCCATGTCAGTGAAACCTATTTCCGATGTTCACATGCAGATCATGTGGAACCGCCTGATCTCGGTCGTTGAAGAACAGGCCGTAACGCTCATTCGCACAGCCTTCAGTACCAGTGTGCGTGAATCCGGCGATCTATCGGCTGGTGTGTTCAATCGCGCCGGACAGATGATCGCACAGGCGGTGACCGGTACGCCCGGCCATGTGAATGCGATGGCGGAGGCCGTTGGCCATTTCATCAATGATATCGGACGCGAGAACATCTTCGAGGGTGATGTCTACATCACCAACGACCCGTGGAAGGGCACCGGCCACCTGCACGATTTCACCGTCGTCTCACCAAGCTTTCGCGACGGCGCACTGACCGGTTTCTTTGCCTGCACCGCCCATGTGGTGGATGTTGGCGGCCGTGGTTTTGGTCCCGATGCCAACGAAGTTTATGAGGAAGGCATCTTTGTGCCGATCATGAAGTTCGCGGAACGCGGGGTGGTCAACAAGGATCTCGTGAACATTCTGCGCAACAATGTTCGCGAAAGCCATCAGGTAGTAGGCGACGTCTATTCTCTCGCAGCCTGTAACGAAATCGGTCATCGTCGCCTGATGGACATGATGGATGAGTTCCGGCTCGACGATCTGGAAGGGCTGGCCGAATTCATCTTCAAACGCAGCTATGATGCCACGCTTGAAAAACTCGCAGCACTTCCGCACGGCACCTATTCCAACGTGATGCGAGTGGACGGTTACGGCGATCCTATCGATATCGCGGTACGGATCGATGTCCATGCCGATCATATACTTGCGGACTTCAACGGCACATCTGCGCCAAGCCCTAAAGGCATCAATTGTCCGCTGATCTATTCGGCTGCCTATGCGTGCTATGGCCTGAAATGCTCGATTGCACCGGAAATCCCGAACAATCATGCATCGCTTCTTCCCTTCAAGGTAATAGCGCCAAAGGATTGTATCTTGAACGCGCAGCACCCTGCTCCGGTTTCCGTGCGCCATGTGCTCGGCCATCTGGTGCCCGATGCCGTATTGGGGGCCGTCCATAAAATGCTGCCCGGTCGGGTTCCGGCGGAAGGCTCAGGCGCGCTCTGGAACCTGCACGTTAGCGCGCGACCGCTTTCCGGCGAAAAGGCCCCGAAAGATGGCGGCCAGAGAGCCGAGGTTCTTCTGTTCAACAGCGGTGGAGCCGGTGCCCGCTCCCATCTTGATGGACTAAGCGCCACCGCCTTTCCAAGCGGTGTTCATTCGATGTCGATCGAGGCGACCGAACATGTCGGCCCTGTTATTTTCTGGCGCAAGGAGCTGCGCGACGGTTCCGGCGGTGCGGGGAAATTCCGTGGCGGGCTTGGTCAGGTTGTCGAAATTGCACCGACGGACGGACATGAAATTTACTTCAATGCCATGTTTGATCGTATCAAACACCCGCCGCGCGGGCGTGAAGGCGGCGAGAATGGCGCACCGGGTGCGGTCCTGCTCGATGATGGCTCGGTGCTCAATGCCAAGGGCCGACAGCATGTCCCCGCTGGACGCAGGCTCATCCTGCAATTGCCAGGCGGCGGCGGTTATGGCGCTGCGGATGAACGATGCCCGGATGCCAAGCAGCGCGACAAAGAATTCGACTATGTCGTGAATGGCTGACACCAAACCCTGCCAGAAGCCGCCTTTAGGGCGGCTTCTCTTTTTTTCGATCAGCAGATGAGAGCATAGCAATGCAATATGAAAACAGAAGATCGGCGGGCATTCAGTCATCGCCGAGCATGGCTGTTTCGATGGCCGCCAAAAAACTGCGCGCGGAGGGCCGCGACATTATCGACCTGTCTCTGGGGGAGCCTGATTTTGAGCCGCCGCGCCATGTTATCGATGCAGCCTGCGCAGCAGTCAACGCTGGCGGCGTGCGGTACGGAGCGGCAGCCGGCACTGAAGCCCTTCGCACCGCGATTATCGCCAAGTTCAGGCGTGACAATGATCTTGATTTTTCACCGGAAGAGCTGACTGTCGCTAATGGCGCAAAGCAAATTCTGTTCGATGCTTTCCTCGCGACGCTCGAACCGGGCGACGAAGTGATCATCCCCACACCTTGCTGGGTTTCTTACGGCGATATCGTTTCCTTGCATGGCGGCACGCCGATCTATGTTGAATGCGGGCCGCAACACGATTTCAAGCTGACGGTTCAACAACTGGAAGAGGCCGTAACGCCACGCACCCGATGGCTGATGCTGAACTCACCATCCAATCCCACGGGCGCGATTTACAGCGCTGCGGAATATCGTGCACTCGCAACGGCGTTGGAACAACACCCGCGCGTTCTCATCCTTTCCGATGAGATCTATGAGCACATCTTGCTGCACGATCATCCTTTCGTTTCCTTCGGAAGCATATGCCCGCAATTGCGTGATCGGACCCTCATCGTCAACGGCGTCTCGAAAGCCTATGCAATGACGGGCTGGCGGGTTGGTTACGCGGCTGGCCCAAAGGCGCTCATTGCCGGGATCAACAAAATGCAATCGCAAAGCGTCACGTCTGTTTGCAGCATTGCACAGGCGGCCGCGAAAGCCGCGCTCGACGGAGACCAGAGTTGTGTGCAGGAAGCGGCAGAGACTTTTCGTCGCCGCGCCAATCTTGTCGCGACCTATCTTTCAGAAATACCCAACATCGATTTTCGCCAGCCGGACGGCGCGTTTTATGCCTTCAACGGTGTCAGCAAGCTGATTGGCAAAACAACGCCAGCAGGCGTGGCGTTGAAAAGCGACACTGATGTTGCAGGATATCTGCTCAATGATTTTGGTGTGTCCAGCGTGCCGGGTATCGCCTTTGGCGCGCCCGGCTTCATTCGCTTGTCGATTGCCGCCTCGGAAGCAGAACTGACCAAGGCTTGTGAACGCCTGAAAGAAATGGCCGCGTCTCTTTAAACGCAGCCTATGTTGCATTTCGTAAAGAAACCGCGGGTTAACAACCCGCGGTTTTTCCCACTGGTCGCTCAAGCTGCTTGCTTGCGGCTATATTTACCGATGAGCGCTTCGAGAAGGCCTTCTTCCTCTCCGGTCAGATCGCAAAGCGGAGAACGAACTTTTCCGGCCTTGAAACCCTGAAGACGCACGCCTGCCTTGATGGCAGCCACGGCATAACCCTTCTGGCGGTTGCGAATGGCCATAAACGGATAGAAGAACTCGTTGAGAATGCGCTCGCACGCGGCACGTTCACCAGCCCTCAGCGCACGGTAGAATTCCACCGCCAAGCCCGGAACGAAGTTGAAAACCGCAGAAGAATAGGTCGTAAACCCTGCGCCCAGATAGGCTTCGGCGAAGAGTTCCGCCGTCGGCATTCCGCCGAGATAGGTCAGACGATCACCCATCTTGGCTGTAATCTGGCGGACAAGCCCGATATCGCCCACGCCATCCTTGAAACCGACGAGATTAGGGCACTCATCACACAAGCGCGCCAGCGTGTCGGCCTGAAGGACAGCATTATCACGATTATAGACCATCACGCCGATGCCAATCGACTGGCAAATGCGCTTGACGTGTTCGTAAAGACCTTGCTGGGGAGCATCAATCAGATAATGCGGCAGAAGCAATATGCCGTCCGCGCCAGCCTTTTCAGCCGACTTTGCAATCTCAATCGCCATGTCGGTGCCATAGCCGCAGCCTGAAACAATCGCGGTGCCGCTATTGCCAACAGCCTCCTTTGCCGCTGTCACAATGGTCGGAATCTCACTCGGGCGCAAAGAAAAGAACTCGCCAGTGCCGCCAGCGGCGAACAAGACCGGTGCGTCGAAGCCCGAAAGCCATTCGACATGGGCTTTATAGCTTTCAGGTGCAAATTGCTCCTCGGCATCGAAGTGCGTTACCGGGAAGGAGAGAAGTCCTGCTCCAAGCTTTTCCTTGATCTGATGCGGTTCCATATGTTGACCCCTTTTTTGATGTCTGCATATGACCTAGCGCGATCAGATAATACATGTCAACAACTTATATTATAAGTTTGAGCGAACTTGTCTGAGAATACTGCGATACCGCATCTGGCTTCCCTTCAAATGCCGTCGCATCGCCGACCGCGCAGCTTCTTCATCACCATTTGAAATGGCATCAACGATCTGGGAATGCTCTTCATGGATACGCGCAATGTAGTCGGCCGAATTCGTATCCGATTGGGAATGCAAAGCCGCACGCGGAATGACGCCGCTACCGATCATCGTCAGAAACTCTCGAAAACGAGGGTTGTTGGCCGCATCAGCAATCGCCAGATGCAATGCAAAATCAGCTTCGGCTGTCGGTAGACCTGCCTCGAGACAGCTCAGCACCTGCCGATGACAGTTGATGATTGCCTCTTCCTGCTGGGGAGAACGGCGCAGCGCAGCAAGCCCTGCGGCTTCCACTTCCACCCCCGTGCGCAGCTCAAGCAGCTCTATAACCGAGGAAACCCGGTCATAATCGAGGTTATGGAACGGCATAGTTTCAGCCGACTGCCCCTCCAGCACAAAAACGCCAGCCCCCTGACGCGCTTCTACGAGGCCATCGGCACGAAGGGCTGCAACAGCCTCGCGAATAACCGTGCGGCTAACACCATAAGATTCCGTCAGCTTCGCTTCGCTGGGTAGTTTCATTCCGGGCTTAAACGCGCCTGACTGAATAAGCTTTTTCAGTTCACCACTGACTTTGACAACAAGATTGCCTGTGGGGCGAATGGTTGCTTCATCGTTCTTTGTCACCATCGCCACCATCCTGCGCACCCGTTTCCTGCAACTCTTTGGTATCAGGCCAACGGGGCGCTCACAAGTCATGCAATGACAGTCATCGGAGGTCTTACCCGGATTTATCCTATTTGTATGATGAGTTTGACACATCTAACGAATGCGCCGATCTGTGTGAAACAGATCGGCGCATTCGTTTCAAAGGGCAGTATTGGCTCTTAGGCCAGAACTAAACCTGATTATTTCTTGGACTTGTATTCCTTCTGATAGACTTCGTCAGCCATCGTCCGCAATGCACGCCCGATGGCGGCGTATTCATACTCGTTGAGATTGGCGAGCGATGCACGGCCAGCGGGTTGCTGCGTGCCAAAGCCTGTACCCGGCAAGAGAACGATGCCGGTTTCATCCGCAATACGGAACAAGAGCTCGGTCGGCGATATGTTCTTTTTGACCCAGGCGGCAAAATCATCGCCATAAAGACGGCGTGCGATCTCCTCCAGATCGAGCAAGGTGTAGTAGTCGACCTCGTTGCTGTCGGTTTGCGGCGACAATCCAAGCTCGCGATAAAGTGCAGCCTCGCGATTACGGATGAGTTTCTTCAGCTCTGCCTTGTAAGCATCCTTTTCATCCATGAGACCGAACAGAGAAAACAGAACCATCTGGACCTGCTGCGGCGTGGAAAGGCCCGCAGTGTGATTGAGCGCGACTGTGCGGCTGTCCGCGACAAGACGGTCGATGAACTTCAGCTTTGATACATTGGGCACCAGCGATGAATAGCGCTGATCCAGTTCCTTTCTCGCCGAGCCCGGCAAGTCCTTCAGTTTTGCATCCAGAACGTTATCTTTCTGCATGGCAATCGCACCAAGACGCCAGCCAGTCGCGCCGAAATATTTCGAGAACGAGTAAACCAGCATCGTGTTGTATGGGCAGATCGCGAAGATCGATTTGAAGTCGTCGGCGAATGTTCCGTACACATCATCGGTAAGGATAATGAGGTCGGGGCGCTTTTCCTTGACGATTTTAGCGATCTGGTCCAGTCCGCGTTGATCAACCTTGACTGATGGCGGGTTGCTCGGATTGATCAGAAAGAAGACCTTGACCGATTTGTCGAGCAGCTTGTTCAGCTCGGCCTCTGGATATTGCCAACCCTGCTTCGGATCTGCATTGATATGCACTTCTTTCAGCCGGTAATTGTTCAATTCCGGGATTTCGATATAGGGCGTGAAAGCAGGCATGCCGATAGCAACCGTGTCGCCTTCCGCCAGAATTTTGTTCTGTTTCAGCGTATCGAAAATATAAGTCATTGCGGCCGTTCCGCCTTCGACCGCGAACAGATCGATTTTATCAGAGCTCATATAGCCGCCGATCATTTCGCGAACGAGATAGTGCTTCACGATCTCTTCGCTGATTTTCAGCATGCGCGGCGGAACCGGATAGTTACAGCCGAGAATACCTTCCACCATTTCATGAAGATATTCAGACGGCGAAAGCCCCAGTTGATCGCGCACATAAGAGAGCGACCGTCCTAGAAACTGGACGCCAGGCTGATCGCTATTGTCGGAAATAAAGCGCTGGAATCGGCCCTCAATACCTTCAATCTTCGGGAGTCCGCCGACACCCGTTGAGAGGTAAGAGTAGGATAGCTCTGCTTCTGCAACCGCAAACAGCCCAAGACGCAGGAATGCCCGGCGTGGCAATGTGGCCAGGAAGTTCGGGTTGCCACGGCCCGCATTCAACATGGCATGGTTTGCTTTGCTGGAAGCAAGTTCGATAAGCGCATCCTTCAGCTCAAACGGGCTCAGCTTTGCATATTTGCTATATTCATTTTTCGCCATGATCTATTCCTCAGGAAAACGCGACTACCAGTGGCCCGAGCAAGGTCAGGAACACGTTGGCAAGTGCATAGGTGATTGCGAATGGGGTGGTAGGAATGGAGTTACCGGCTTTGTCCAGTATCTCGCCAAAGGCCGGGTTTGCGCTGCGCGAGCCAGAGAGCGCACCCGCAAAGACGGCTACGTTGTCATATTTGAGAACATAGCGGCCGAACAGCATTGTGATGATGAGTGGGAGAATAGTCACCACAACGCCAATCAGGAAAATCGACAGACCGCTGCTGACGATCGTCTGAACGGCTTGCAGCCCCGACTGTAGACCGACGACTGCCACAAAACCGGCAAGGCCGAGATCGCGCAGAAGCGTGGAAGCCGCAGTTGGCATATTGCCGATAGCCATGTTGCGGCTGCGATACCAGCCAAACAACAGACCGGACAAAAGGGCGCCACCCCCGCTTCCCAGCGTCAGCGGAATGGAGCCCAGCCGGATCACGGCAAGACCGATCAACAGACCGACGGCAATCCCCAAACCATGGAAGACAAAATCCGTCTTGTCGCTGACGACGATAACCGGCCCAATGGAGCTTGCAACGCGCTGCAAATCCTGATCCGTTCCGTAAAGCGAAACGACATCACCTGCAGCTATGACGGTATCAGGCTTCAATGGAAGCGGCTTATCAGCTCGTTTGACGCCAATCACGTAAATGCCGTGACGGAGTTCCGAGCTGATATGCTGCTTAATATCTGCGACCGACTTTCCGACAAATTCCGGAGCGGTGATCGTCACATCGCGGATGGCCACGATAACATCCATGCCATCCGATGATTGCAGCTCGGAACCAACTTCATTGCCCAAGGTAACAACGCCGGTGCGACGTCCGACAATGAGCACAATGTCATTGGCCTCCAGCTTCAAATCCGGTGAAACGCCGATGATCTTGTTTGCGCGTTTGACACGCTCGATCGTGATGGAATTGTCGATGGAGGTCTTGGCCTCGATTTCAGCGACCGATTTTCCGGCAGCCTTGTCCACCTGATAAATACGCCCGACGAGATCAGGCGCAGCTTCCTGTTCATTAGGACCGAGCAATCGAATACCGGCCAATAGCTCCGCTTCCGCCTTGATGGCATCGTCGCGTATGGTTCTTCCCATGAATTTCGGCAGCAAATTGACGCAAACGAGGATCGCGCCAAAAGACCCGAAAATATAGGTAACCGCGTAACCGACCGCGACATTGGCCTGTAATCGCTGAACTTCGTCAGCGGCAAGGCCAAGTTTCGAAATCGCCGAGCTGGCAGTGCCTATGATGGCTGACTGTGTCAGTCCTCCGGCGGCAATGCCAGCCGCAAGACCCTTGTCGAGGCCGAACATACGCGCCAGGACAACGACCGTCACCAATCCGCTGATGGCCAGCACTGCGGCCATTGCAATTTCGCGAAGAGATTGACGTCCAAGCGACCGAAAGAATTGCGGACCGCTTTCAAAACCGACGGCATAAATGAAAAGAGCGAAGAGCACTGCCTTCACCCCATTATCTATGTGAACGCCCACCTGGCTGATCACAACCGCCACGAGCAGCGAGCCAGCAACGCCGCCCAGCTGAAATTTCCCAAAATGTATTTTTCCCAGCGCGTAACCGCCAGCCAGAGATAGAAACAACGCTATCTCCGGCGCCTGCTCAAATACGGACTGAAGCCACTGCATACCGCCCTCCAAGCCACAATCGGACAGATAAGGAGAGTAGGGCGCAGTTGCTTTAAGGCAAGAAAAGTCACCAAGAAAAATTAGAGTGCTATAAAATAAGCATTCGCCGTGGCTGATCCTGATACTTTCGCGAGACTAAGGGCAAAACGTTTCGCAAGCTCATCATCAGAATAACGCGCCCTGCCCCGAAATGAAGCAGTTGCACTATTTTTTGCATTACAACCGGCAAGGTCGATGCTGCTCATAGCCGCCAAGGCTACTCACATGCTTATACATAGCCACGATAGCTACTCGTTTATCTCCGGCACGACCAGCTTGGTCAGCTTGTGCAGGGAATCCTGCCAGCCCAGATAGCAGGCCTCTGCAGGAATAATATCCGGCACACCCTCCTGTGTGATTGTGACGTCAGTCCCGACAGACACAGCTTTCAAAACAACCGTGACCTTCATCTCGCCCGGCAGGTTCGGATCGTCGAATTTGTCCGTGTAGACAAGACGTTCACCGGGCTCCAGCTCGAGATACGCACCGCCAAAGCTGTGGCCACGGCCCGTCGTGAAATTGCGAAACGACATTTTGTGGCTGCCGCCAATCTTCGCATCCAGTTCATGAACAGTGCAAAGATATCCATAGGGTGGCAACCAGCTTGCTATTGCGTCTGGCTCGATAAATGCCCGGAAAATCTTTTCAGGCTTAGCAGCAATGACACGATGCAGACGAATTGTACTCGGCATGTTTTCCTCCCATTTCTTGTTTACTACCGTTCGTAGATGACGACATTCCCGTGTCCATCATCCGCTACAGGAACCACATCGAGTCCATCCAGCCCGGCAGACAGGCATTCGCCGCTCTCGGCATTGAACGTCGCGTCATGCGCCGTGCAGAGGAGACGTGCACCATCAGCTGAAAGTATCGCGTCTGATCGGTAGTTCAAGGGGAGATACTGGTGCGGACAAGCGTTGACAAACCCGCGCACGACACCGTTGCGCCGGATGAGAAGAAGCGGGAACTCCTTCCCGTCACCACGCAAGACCATACATTTTGTATGCCCGTCGGCTATGTCCGCCGACGCGCATAAAACAGTGCCATTCTGAGGTGCTCCGGAATATGAGCGCCACGCATCACTCATGCACGATTGCCAGCCAGTTGGCCGCTCTTAGCTGCCGGCTGCACATTGCCCAGGACCCCGCGCTGGATCTGATCTTCTTCGATGGACTCGAACAGGGCCTTGAAATTGCCTTCGCCAAAGCCGTCATCGCCCTTTCTTTGAATGAACTCAAAGAAGATCGGCCCGATAACGGTTTTTGAGAAAATCTGTAGAAGAATGCGTGTCTCGCCACCGCCAAGAACGCCTTCGCCATCAATAAGAATGCCACGCTTTTTCAGTTTATCGAGCGGCTCATTGTGGTCTTTGACACGCGCCTTCGACTTTTCATAATAAATGTCCGGAGGACCGGGCATGAATTCCAGCCCCTGCTCCGCAATCGCATCCGTGCCGCCATAAATATCATTGCTGGCGATGGCTATATGCTGGATACCCTCGCCCTTATACTCACGAAGATATTCCTCGATCTGGCTATGATCATCCGCACTTTCATTGATCGGAATGCGGATTTTTCCATCAGGAGACGTCAATGCGCGGCTGGTCAGCCCGGTCATTTTCCCGGCGATGTCGAAATAGCGGATCTCACGGAAATTGAATGTGTCGTGGTAGAATTTGTACCAGGTGTTCATATTCCCGCGCACCACATTATGCGTGAGGTGGTCGAGATAGTAAAAGCCAAAGCCTTTCGGCTTCGGATCGACCTCGCCAAGCCATTCAAACTCCGCTGAATAGCACGAACCGTCATCGCCATAAGTGTCCACGAAATAAAGCAGCGAGCCACCGATGCCGATGACAGCGGGAACATCGAGTGACTTGCCGTCGCCGCGATATTCTTCGGCGCCAAGCTCCACTGCGCGCTGCAGCGCATGGTCTGCATCCACCACACGCCATGCCATTGCAGGCGCGCAAGGACCATGGTCTGCAACAAATGCAGCGGCATGGCTGTTTGGCTCACGGTTCAGAAGATAATTGATGTCGCCCTGACGGTAGAGAACAATGTCCTTCTTGCGGTGCTTGGCGACTGGATGAAAACCCATCTGCCGGAAGAGGATATCGAGTTTTTCAGGCTCGGGATGCGCGAATTCAACAAACTCGAAACCATCCGTCCCTGCGGGGTTTGCGTCGTTGATTTCCGCTTTCGGCGCGTCGTGCGGATATGGTCCCATTTTGAATCCTCCTTATCGTGATTGGAATAGATTCTACGAGACGAATTACGCGAAGGGCTTGCAATGTTGTGCATTATTGTGGAAGATTTGCATGAATTGTGAGACATAGGGATATTCAATGCACGAAATTACCCTCGATTCCTTTGATCGTGCAATTCTGCAAACATTGCAGCGGGACGCGTCATTGACCAATGCCGAGCTTTCCGAACTCGTCAATCTGTCACAATCCCAATGCTCACGTCGCCGCACAAGGCTGGAGCAGGAAGGCATTATTCAAGGCTATTCTGCCCGTCTCAACGCCACCAAACTGGGTTATGGACTGCGGGCTATCACACGCATCAATCTGTCGACGCACAATGAACGCACCGATGAATCTTTTGTCAGCTTTCTCGCAAGACATGAAGAAGTGCGCGAAGCCTATTCGGTTTCTGGCGATGCGGATTATGTTCTGATCATCGTTGCCAAAGATCTGGCCGCCTTTGCTGATTTCATTCACCTCGTGCTGCTGCCGCATCCGCAGGTTGCCCGGGTACAGTCCGAAATCGCCTTACGCACAATGAAATCAGAGAGCGGTCTACCCATCGGTTAGACAAACCACACAGGCTGGGACCGGAAATAGGCTGCTAGGCTTCACTTTCTATTCGCGTCAGCAAATCAAGCAGCAGAGGACGTAACCGACGGATTTCTTCGCGGTGGGTCAGGCTAAGTTCGGCCAGTATGTGGTCGGCTTCGTCGGTCAGGCCGAGTAGAGTTTGCCTTTTATCGTCCGCTCCGGGCAACCGCCTGAGAAGGCCCAAAGCTTCAAGACGCGCAATCAATCCGCTGGCGCTGTGCGGCTTCAAAACCAGGCGCTCCGCAACATAACCGACAGTGGCCTTGCCATCCGTTGATGCACGAATGGCCAAAAGAGCCTGATGCTGCTGCGGTGTCAGATGATACTCGGCAGCCTTGGTTTCGCTGAAAGCCATAAAATTTCGCAATGAATAGCGGAAATCCGCCAGCACCGCATAATCGCTATCAGTCATTTTTCTCGAAGCCATTTTTACCTTCTTGAATTATATCGTAATACGATATATCTCGCTTCCGATCTCATCAAGCCCGGAGCGATTATGTCCACGCCTTCAGCCATACCAAATCTTCCAAGGTTGCGCGACCATACGACCGACCGCCGTATGTTGATGCTCGCGCTCGCGGCTGTTGTGGTTGGCACAGGTGGCGCGTTCGGGGCGTGGCTGCTGCTAAAACTCATCGCCCTTTCGACCAATCTTTTCTGGTTCGGACGATTTTCATTCGTAAATTCTGAAATCATCGACAATCAACTAGGCTGGCTGGCGCTTATTATTCCCGTTATCGGCAGCCTCATTATTGGATTGATGGCGCGATATGGTTCGGAAAAAATCCGTGGGCACGGAATCCCGGAAGCCATTGAAGCAATCCTGTTTGGTGAAAGCCGTCTGTCGCTCAAGGTTGCGGTGCTGAAACCGCTATCTTCTGCAATCTCCATTGGCAGCGGCGGCCCTTTCGGTGCCGAGGGACCGATCATCATGACGGGCGGCGCCATTGGCTCCTTGTTTGCCCAGCTTTTTGAACTGAGTGCAGCGGAGCGGAAAACCCTGCTTGTCTCTGGCGCCACTGCAGGCATGACTGCGATATTCGGCACGCCTATGGCGGCCATCCTGCTTGCATTGGAAGTATTGCTTTTCGAATGGAAGCCGCGCAGTTTCATACCCGTTGTCGTCGCTGTTCTGGTCTCAACTGCCTGGCGGCCTTTTCTGATCAGTTCAGGCCCGCTTTTCCCCTTTATGAGCCTCGACGTTAGCGGCGGAATGCCTCTTTTGTTTGCGCTGCTGCTTGGCGCTATTGTCGGCATCCAGAGCGTGCTGCTCTCCACCGGCCTTTATCGCATCGAAGATATGTTCCACCGGCTGCCGGTTCACTGGATGTGGTGGCCAGCTCTTGGAGCGATCGCGGTTGGCGTCGGTGGGCTTATTGATCCACATGTCCTTGGTGCAGGCTATGCCAGCATTCAGCAATTGCTGGATGGCTCAATGACTCTGAAGGCAATCGCATTGCTGCTGGTGGTCAAGGCCGCGGTCTGGCTGATCGCGCTTGGGTCGGGCACTTCCGGCGGCGTCCTTGCTCCGCTTCTTCTGCTCGGAGGCGCTCTGGGCGCTTTGATTGGTCAGTTCTTGCCCGGCGGCGCAGGTTTCTGGGCGATGATCGGCATGGCCGGTATATTGAGCGGCGCGATGAGAGCACCACTGACAAGTGCGATCTTCGCAGTTGAACTCACTGGCCATTTTGCCGCGCTGCCCGAGACAATTGCCGCTTCGGCCTCGGCCTATGCCGTCAGCGTGCTCATTCTCAATCGTTCAATTCTGACGGAGAAAATTGCACGTCGGGGACGGCATATATTGCAGGAATATTCGGTGGACCCGTTTGCGTTCCTGCAGGCCTCTCACGTGATGACGCCCAGCCCCGAATGCCTGTCGGGCAAGCAGTCGATTGACGATACAATTGCATTCTTCACCAAAGACGCACGCCACAGAGCCTATCCCGTTCTGGACGATGACGGGCGCTTGCTCGGTCTTGTTTCAAGATCGGAAGTTCTGCAATGGCAGGTTTCCGGCGCTCCTGTGGCCGCATCCCTTGCCGAAACGCTCTCCGACGCCTCGCAACCAACAGCCTTTACATCAACGCCGCTGGGCGAGGTGGCCGATCTCATGGTCATGAGCGGTATTCCACGCATTCCTATACTCGACCCGCAATCACACAAGGTCGTTGGTCTGGTCTCGCGTCAGGACCTGCTCAAAGCGCGTATTCAACACAGCAATGTCGAGATGGTTCGGAAACGCTGAGGACGCGAAACAGGCAAACACTACCTATAAATTTCGGGCTTGTAGCGACTGCCCAAACGATAGCGATCACCAGCATAGATCAGCTTGTTGACGGTCGCGACTGTATCTCTGGTCCATGTGCGGCGGTCGAGATGAAGACACGCCGCATTGACCTCGATTTGCAACAAAGCCGCAATCGTTGCATCTGCAGTAACCGCTGAGATCACCTGTTCGACTTCCGTCATCGGTGTGCTCTTTTGCAGATAATCATAGGTCGTCATAATGCGGAAATCCTGCAGCTCATAGTCCTGCACCAGTTGCGTATTGACGAAACGTTCCTCCAACTGCACAGGCACATTGTTTTCGAAATGCACAATGATTGAATGCGCGACAGGTATTGGGCTTTGCAGTTCAAAAGCGTTCAACAGTGCGGCGTCCGGCTGCACAACATCGAGCGCCACCACCTGAGCGCGATGCGTGCCGCCGCGTGCGACGATCTCATTGGCAATATTCACCACTTCGATCAATGTCGTTTCGGGCTTTGGTGGCGACACAAACGTCCCAACACCTTGAATGCGCTTCAATATGCCTTGGTCGGTGAGTTCGCGCAGCGCGCGATTGACCGTCATGCGTGAGATACCTAACGCATCGACAAGCTCATGTTCTGAAGGCAGGCGGAAATTGCCTGGCCAGCGACCGGACCTGATGTTTTCCAGAACCTGGGCTTTGACCTTCTCGTAAAGCGGCCCCGCTGTTTCGGGCAGCTCCATCGCTGAAGCGTGGTCAGTATCCGACTTGCCGCCAGAGCCCATGATAAACTACGCTCCTATCCGTATGATCGTTTTCAGACCCTCGGCTTGCCCTGCAAGCAAGCGGTCGTAAGCCTCTGGTACGTCATCGAGCGAAATTTCTCGATCAATCAATTCGACAAGCGATGCTTCCAGTTCTGGGAGCAATGCTGCGATTTCCGCAAGCTCGTCCTGATAGGCGTGGCAGCCGATCAGACTGATTTCACGCTCGACCAGAACATTCGGATCAAGCTCAATCTTGCCGTGCGAAATCCCGACAAGCGCCAGAGAACCACCACCCGACAGAACATCGATTATCGCATTCAAAACGGCGATATTGCCCGTCGCATCGATTGCATAACGCAGAGTCTTTCCTGATAGAGCTGCTTCCAGCGCTGTTTTGTTGAGCTGAACACTGGTCGCGCCGGTAACCCGTGCAACCAGTTGTGCCCGCTGTTCATTACGGTCGCAGACCAGCACTTGCCCATCGTGCAACCTCGATAATAATAAAGCAACAAGCCCGCCAATCGGCCCGCAACCGACAACGAGAACCGCCTCGCCCAACGGCACGCGCTGCTTGCGAATGGCATGTAACGCGACCGAAAGCGGCTCTCCCATCGCGGCAACAACAGGGTTGATGTTTGCGGCATAAGGGACAAGCAACCGGGAAGGCAGCGCAGTCTCCTCGGCAAAGCCGCCATCGCAGACTTCACCGATAAATCCGAGAGTGGAACAGACATTGTGCCGACCGCTCTTGCAAGCCGGGCACTCGCCGCACCAATATCTGGAATCGGCAATCACCGTATCGCCCGGCTTGAACCCGCTGACACCGGCACCAATCTCGGTCACGACACCGGCAAATTCATGTCCCGCGACCGATGGCGAGCGACTGATCCACTGTCCGGTGGCGAAATTGTGCAGGTCGGAACCGCAAATTCCAGCCGCTGACACTTTCAGTCGGACCCAGCCCGGCTCAAGCGCCGCTGGCGGGTCGATAGTCTCGACCCGCAAATCCTTGGCCGCATAAAGCCTGACCGCTTTCATGGAACTCACCTTGCTCAGAGATAGTCTTTACGGATTTCCGAAACGGCATTTTCATGAGAAGAAAAGCCCTCATAACGGGCAAGCGTGCGGGCATGCTTGGCGAATTCCGGATAGGCGGAAGCCGTCACATAGCCGATGGAAGAGCGCTTCACGAAATCGGTCACTGAAAGCGGGCCATAGGTCCGAGCCCAGCGGCTGGTCGGCAGCACGGCATTCGGGCCAAGGCCGAAATTGCCGATGACGACCGGCGTATGCGGCCCCATGAGAATTTCAGCCGCCTCGGTAATGTGGCCAAGATGCGCAAACGGATCGGTCGAAAGAAGCTCCAGATGTTCCGGCGCATATTCGTTGATGAAGCGATAGCTTTCCTCGATTGACGACGTCAGAACGATGCCGCCATATTTGCCGGTCAGCACAGTCTTGGAGAAGCCGACGCGCTGTTCCGTCATGCGTGCCCAATGATCGGGCAGAGCGGCAAGTGCTTCCTCAACCACACGACGGCTATGCGTAACAAGCCATGCAGATGAATCCGGGCCGTGTTCGGCTTCGATCAAAAGGTCAAGCGCGGCAAGACCGCCCTTGACGGTATCATCAGCAAAAATCACCGCTTCGGATGGGCCTGCAGGCAATCCCGGATCGATGACGCCACCAAGAAGCCGCTTTGCAGCGACAACCCACGGGCTGCCCGGACCAACGATCTTGAGTGCACGCTTCACGGTCTCTGTACCGTAAGCAACCGCTGCAACGGCTTGCGCGCCGCCCACTTTGTAGACCGTTTCCACACCGGCAAGACGTGCCGCAACAAGCGTGGCGGCATCAACCGAGCCATCCGGTGTTGGCGGGGTCACAATGGCCAGTTCCGGCACACCGGCGACGACAGCGGGAACGGCTGTCATCATGGTGACAGACGGAAAAGCGCCCTTGCCGCGCGGAATATAAAGCGCCACGGAGCGGATTGGCGTAAAGCGGTCACCCGCAAAGGCGCCGGGACGCATTTCCTTCAGCCACATCGCTTCCGGCTTCTGCTCTTCGTGAAAGTGACGGATATTGTCGATGCCAAACTGAATGGCTTCGATGACGTCTTTTTCAACCTTGTCGAACGCCGCGTCAAACTCCGCCTCGGTTGCCTTGATATTGGCCGGATCAACTTCAGCCTTGTCCAGATCGCGCGCAAACCGCACCAGTGCGGCGTCGCCTTCCGTACGCACCGCTTCAATGATCGGCTTCACTTTCTCGACAAAGCCGGAAAGATCGGTTTCCGAACGCTTCAGAAGCTCCGCGCGTCCAGCATCGTCGAGCTTTGCCAGTTCGTGAAAGGTAACATCGGACATAGTCGGCTCCTTGCTTGCCGCGATGGGGACGCAGCTGGTCATTTCGATTTGAGGAAAATGTCGAGCCCGACCAGCCGGTCGAGCAGGAAAATGGCAAACGCAGCGCAGGCGATGAAAACAACGGAGATCGCTGCAAGATCGGGTGTGATGATGGACCGGATCGAATTGTAAATCTGCACCGGCAAGGTGACGATACGGGCATCAACCAGCAACAGGCTCACCAAAAACTCGTTGAGTGCCAGAATGAACATCAGCAATGAGCCGCTGATCACACCCGGCACCACCACGGGCAGTGTGACAAAGAAGAATGTCGATATAGGCCCTGCCCCGCAATTGGCGGCGGCCAGTTCAAGATCGGCGTCGAGATTGGCAGCACTTGCTGTCACCGCCCAGATCATGAATGGGAGATTGATGACGCAGGCTGCAATCCCCACCGGCCAGAGCTGACCGAGAATACCCGCATGCCCGAAGATCAGCATCAAACCGATGCCCGAACCGATCAGCGGGATCGTAAAAGGGAGAAGCAGATAGATCTGGATCGTCTTTTCAAAACGAACCGCATATTTGGCCAGAGCAATACCGGCGAGCGTCCCGATCGGAATGGCCGCGATGGTGCAGATGAAGGAGACGTAGAGCGAACGCAGGAATGCGTCCCACAGATCACTCGTCCCGACGATCTTTTGATACCACTTCAGTGAAAACCCTTCCGGCGGAAAGGTGATCATATTACCGGAGGTAAACGAGGCTCCGAGAACCACGATGGTCGGGGCCGAAAGCAGGATCAGCACGGCAATGACAAAGGTCCAGATAACGACGGATTTGGACAATGGAGCGGTCATTTGCGCGCCCTCCCCATGGCAAGCGTTCCCGCCCCGAACAGAGTAAACACAATCCCGACAAGGATGGAGCCGACACCGACCAAAAGCAGCGCCAATGTCGCCCCCAATCCCTGATCTGACGTGCGGAAGAACTGGTCATAGATCGCGTTGGCGATAAAGTCCTGAGAGCCGCCGCCGAGAATTGCCGGAATGGCAAAGTCGGTGAGCGAAAGCGTCATGACCACCAGCCCCGCACCGATCAGGCCCGGGCGTGCCATGGGCAGCACAACATGCGCAAATGTACGCAACCAGTTCGCACCGAGCGAACTTGCCGCAGCTTCCATTTCTTCTGGTATGGCCGTCAGTGCCGGCGCCAGCATCAGAACTGCGAATGGCAGCATATATTGCACAAGGCCGAACAGAACCGCGGGGTAGTTATAGAGCAGGCGCAGGGGCGCGATGCCGACGAGACCGAGCGCCTCGTTCACCATGCCCTGATTACCCAGAATGATAAGCCATCCATAGGCGCGCACGACCTGCCCGATGAAAAACGGCAGAAAAAGCGCAATCAGCAGAAATTTGCGCAGCGCGGCCGAAGGCGTTCTGACCATCAGATACGCATAAGGAAATGCCAGAACGAGTGTGAAAAAGGTCACGACGAGCGATCCCAGAAGACTGCGCCAGGCGACCGTCGCAAAAAGGGATTCCGTCAGGGCCCGCTTGTAGTTTGCAAGCGTATAATAGTCCGACATCAGGAATGTCGACGTATCGAGCGTGCGCAGGCTGGCATCTGCGATCTGGATTAGCCCCAGCACCAACAAGCCAACCAGAACAATTGCCGGAAGCAGCATCAGATAGGGCACAGCACGGTTGAACCGCGCGGGCCATAAAAAGGCTGCGATTGCTTCCAGCGCGTCCATGATGCGCCATGTCATGGGATAGGCAGTGCGTGCCGCTCGCATGTTTCAATTCCTGAATATTTGCCGTGAGATATCGGGCATCGGGATCGCCCTGTTGGGGCGACCCTTGTTGTTCACGAGGCTGGCTCAGCCCTGCATAATTGCCTTGAACTTGGAGAACCACTCGCTCTCGTTCTCAACCTGTACCTTGGCCGAGATGCGGATGAGATGTTTGAAATCCTCTTCCGTCGTCGGATAAGCCGGGTCGTTCACCAGATCGGCCGGCGGGGTCAAACCCGGAACCACACCCGGCAAGCCGAGACCATCGAGCCAGACTTGCTGTGCATCCTTGGTCAAGGCGAAATTGACATATTCCTTGGCCCAGTAAAGTTCGTTCTCTGGCAGACCCTTTGGAACCCAAAGACCATCCGTGTCGAACTTTGCACCCTCTTCTGGAACGGTCCAGTCGATCTTGACGCCGTTCTTCTGCGCTTCGCGTGCATTGGTCGAGATGGTGCAGGCCAGATCGATTTCACCCTTCTGGAACCAGGTGGTGAAATCCGGATCTTCACCGAGAAGCGGCTGCTGCTGCTTCACCTTTGTAATGAAATCCCAGGCTGGCTGCATATTGGCCGGAATGTCTTCAAGCTTGCCGCCACCGGCAACCTGCGCCGGGAAGTGGAAACCGATGCCATCATTGTAAAGCGCGATGCGTCCCTTGAACTTCGGATCAAGCAGGGCATGCCACGACTTCGGTGGGCCGTCCGGGAACGCTTCCGGGCGATAGGCCAGCACATAGACATAGCCATAGGTATTGACGATCGGATAGCCGTCGAGGCCGACCGGCTTGGCAAGATCGGTAGTGTTCTTCAAGTTCGGCAGATCGGCCAGATCTTCCGTCACACCGCGCAATGCCGACTTGGTCGCATTGGTCGTCGTATCCCAGTTGACATGGATCGGCGGAATGCGCTTCTGCGCCACCGCAGCCCAAAGCTTCGGCTGGATCTCGTTGTCTTCAGTCAGATCGTGGCGAATTGAAATGCCGGTCTTCGCGGTGAAGGGATCGGAAACGCCCGCTTTCAGCGCGTCGACCCAGCTGCCACCCCAGGCGCGAACAATCAGTTCCTTTGGCTTCGCAGGCTCTTCTGCAAAGGCGCGGGACAGGCCGAGTGAAGTCGTTCCGGCTGCAGCAGCAAGAGCGCCCGCACTTTGCAGGAAGCGACGGCGGTCGAGTATCAAAAATGGCTTCTTCAGAGCGCTCATTATGTTCTCTCCTCTAGGGTTTTGTCTCTAGTCAGGTGTTCAGTTCATGCTGCAAAAACGATTAGATCGCGGGCATTCCAGCCAATGGGAACAGTCGCGCCTTCTTCAAACTGGCTGTGTCCAACCGGATCGTGATCGAACACGCGCATCAACGCGTTGCCCAACGCGGGCACGCGCAATTCGTAAACAATGCGCTCGCCTTCAAAAATCGCATCAGTCACCACACCTTCAAGCTTCGTATCAAGCCCTGCACCGCTCTCGGCATTGGAACCAATGCGGATCTGTTCGGCGCGAATGGCACAAGAAACGGTATCGCCTGCCGCAACGGGCTTACGACCATCGACAGCGACACCAGCAAGTTTCGGCCCTGCATCAATCTGCACAACGCTGCCATCCATGGCGGCAGCTTTACCGGTGATGAAGTTGGTGACGCCGATGAAGTTTGCGACAAAAGCATTGGACGGGTTACGATAGGTTTCCGACGGCCTTGCCATTTGTTGTATTTCGCCGCCATCCATAACGATGATCTCATCCGACACAACCAGTGCTTCCCGCTGATCGTGGGTGACGTTGATGGTCGTGACGCCCAGTTCGCGCTGGATGCGGCGAAATTCAAGCTGCATTTCTTCACGAAGCTTGCGGTCGAGTGCGGCCAGCGGTTCGTCAAGCAGCAGAAGATCAGGTTCAAATACAAGGGCGCGCGCAATGGCGACACGCTGCTGCTGACCGCCGGAAAGTTCGTGGACACGTCGGCTACCCAATCCGCCAAGACGAACCAGATCGAGATAGCGCTCAACCCGTTCGGGAATGGTACGAGCATCAAAACGGCGCATCTTGAGTGGGAAGGCGACATTCTCCGCCGCTGTCATATGCGGAAACAAGGCGAGTTTCTGGAACACCATGCCGATCGAACGCTTGTGCGACGGGACTGCGCTGACAGCCTGACCATTAATGAAGATCTCGCCGACACTCGGGCGTTGGAAGCCTGCGATAAGTCGCAGCAAAGTCGTTTTTCCCGAGCCGGACGGCCCGAGAATAGTCAGGAAACGCCCCTGTTCGAGGTCAAATGAAGCCGATCGGACGGCATGAAAGCCGTTATAGATCATGCTGACGTTCTTGGCCGAGACGGCAACCGGTCCGATCTTCGCAGCAGAGCCTGTTCCGTTTTCGGTGGTTTTCATCAATGTTTCCCGTTTCATTCGAAGGCGTTTAAAAACGCCAGATAGAATTGTCTCAAATCGTGTTTCGATACTCCGAAACACTTAAATCGATGCCAGATAGCCGCCGTCGATTGGAATAATCTGCCCCGTCACATAAGCCGAAGCTTTGCTCGCCAGAAAAACGACGGCTCCGGCGACATCTTCCATCCGGCCAAACCGACCTTGCGGAATCTTGTCCAGCATGGATTTTTGCCACTCGTCATTCTCATAAAAGATGTCCGTCATCGACGTACGGAAATAGCCGGGTGCGATACCGTTGACCCGAATGCCATGCGGCGCCCATTCCGTTGCGAGTGCATGCGTCATACCCATAAGGCCGGATTTCGACGAGCCATAAGGCGCTGCCGTCGGCACGCCGACATAGGAGGTGAGTGAACAAAGATTGATGATTGCGCCACCGTTTTTGGCATCCGTCATGTGACGCGCGGCAGCCTGAGCACAAAAGAAAGCGCCCTTCAGATTGGTCGAGACAATGCGATCCCACAGCTCTTCGTCAACGTCGAGCGAGGGCCGTATTTCTTCATAACCGGCATTGTTAACGAGAATATCCAGACCGCCCAGTTTTGCAGCAGCTTGCGCAGCCACGTCAGCACAGGCAGCAACGTCGCGCACATCCAGCGAGAGCGGCACGCAAGCGCGCCCAAGAGCGGCAATACGAGAAGCCGTTTCGGTCAGATCGTCGGACTTGCGCGCTGTTATGGAAACATCAGCTCCTGCCGATGCAAGTGCTTCGGCAATAGCCTGTCCCAGCCCCCGGCTTGCACCGGTGACCAGCGCTTTACGCCCGCTAAGGTCGAAAAGCGATAAAACCTGCATCATGTTCCCCTATGGACCTTGCCTGAACAAAACATCGCCAGAACTTCTAATCATTCTGCGAGTAATGTTTAGCAATTTTTTATGGTCTCCCCGACATAAAGCCATCTTTTTCGGAACTTGTCTATACATATATATACAAAATAGGAGTTTAGTCTTAGAACTCTCTTTATGAAGGACGCGCCACATCCAAGAGCGCGCCGTCAGAGGAGAACGCAAATGACCAAAAATGAAGCATCGCTCGGCAGTCTGATTCGTCCAGAAATACGGGCGCTTAGCCCCTATAATGCGGGACTCACCATGGCCGAAGTTGAAGGGCGATATCACCCGGCTCAGATCGCAAAGCTCGGTTCGAACGAAAACCCATTAGGCCCATCCCCAAAAATCGAAGAGCTTTTTGCATCCGTGCATGATCTGCTGCGACTCTATCCAGATCCCTCCGGTCGCACTTTGGCGCTGGAGATAGCACGAGAATTTCAGTGGCCCGAAGATCAGGTCATTCTGGGCAATGGGTCAGAAGATCTCATTGGGGTGATCTGCCGCTCTGTCCTTCGCGCCAGCGATCGCGTCGTAACACTTTATCCCTCCTTCCCTTTGCATGAAGACTATTCAACCTTGATGGGCGCAACCGTCGAACGGGTTGAAGTCAAGCAATCACTGGAGGTGGATATCGACGCATTAGTGGCGGCCGTCGCGAAAGGCCCGCGCCTTGTCATGTTCGCAAATCCGCTCAATCCGGTAGGCAGCTGGCTTGATCCAGACGCACTGCAACGGGTTATAAAAGCCGTCTCGCCAGACACCTTGCTTGTACTGGATGAAGCCTATGCGGAATATGCCGCTGGCGATGACTATCCGTCAGCCATCGACCTGTTACGTAATACCGATCTCAACTGGGTAGTGCTGCGGACTTTTTCCAAGGCTTACGGTCTGGCAGGCGCGCGCCTCGGCTTTGGCCTTACAAGCAGCAGCGTCTTGCGCGGATATCTCGACCGCGCCCGCACGCCCTTCAATGCCAATGCGATTGCGCAGGCGACAGGGTTGATCGCTCGTCGCGACACCGAACATCTTGCTACAGGCGTAGCACTTGCCTTGCGTGAACGGGATCGGGTGGCTGAGTTTCTCACGACGCGAAAAATCCGGTTCGCCCCGTCGAAAGGCAACTTTCTGTTCATCGACGTAAAGGCGGATTCCGTCTCTTTTGCAGAGAAGCTCTTGCGAGACGGCGTTATTGTCAAACCTTGGAAGCAACAAGGTTATACGACTTTCATCCGCGTCAGCATCGGCAGCCCGGAAGAGAACAACCATTTCATGCGTTCGTTTGATCGGATAGTTGATCTCAGTTGATTTGACTGCGGCTGTCAGCTCTATTGCAATGGACCACAGCAGCCGCTCTCTACTCATTCACCCGGGAGAAAAACATGAATATTGGAATGCTGATCGACGGACAGGACGTTGCCGCTTTAGATAAAGCGACATTCAACCGCCTCGATCCGGTTACTGGAAAAGAGGCCACAACCGCCCCGGCTGCCAAACTGGCTGATATCGATCTGGCGGTAAAATCCGCCTCTACCGCCTTCGCCACATGGTCGGAGACGGGCCCAAGCGAGCGCCGCACCATTTTGCTGCGGGCTGCCGATATTCTCGACGCGCGGCTTGAAGACTTTGTCGCTTGCGGAATTGAGGAAACCGGCGCAACCGCACCCTGGATCGGTTTCAATGTCGGGCTCGCCGCAAAGATCCTGCGTGAATGCGCTGCTGCGACGACGCAGATCAAGGGCGAAATCATTCCATCCGACAAACCCGGCACGCTCTCCATGGCGATGCGTGAGCCGGTTGGCGTCATGGTCGGCATGGCGCCCTGGAATGCGCCGGTGATCCTGGCTGTCCGCGCCTTCGCAATGCCGATTGCCTGCGGCAATACGGTGGTGCTCAAAGCTTCCGAGATGTGCCCTCGCCTGCATCGGATGCTTGGCGATGTCATGCTGGATGCTGGCTTGCCCATTGGCGTTCTGAACGTCGTCAGTCACAGCGCAGCCGACGCGCCGGAAGTTGTGTCGGGGCTGGTTTCACATCCGCTCGTCAAGCGGATCAACTTTACCGGCTCGACACGCGTGGGCAAGATCATCGCCCTTGAAGCAGCGAAACACCTCAAGCCTGTTCTCCTTGAACTCGGCGGCAAGGCTCCATTAGTGGTGTTGGATGACGCCGATCTGGACGGCGCGGTCAACGCGGCGATCTTCGGCGCTTTCATGAATCAAGGTCAGATCTGCATGTCGACCGAACGCATTATCATTGACGAAAAAATCGCCGATGAATTTGTGAAACGCTTTACGGCGCGCGCATCCGCCTTGCCTGTCGGCAACCCGCGCGAAAGGGTCGCTCTTGGTGCTGTCGTCGCGCAAGGCACAGTCGACCGGGTACTGGAACTTGTCGAGGACGCGAAAAGCGCCGGTGCCAGTGTGACAACCGGTGGAACAGCGAACGGCACGATCATGCCCGCAACTATCGTCGACAAGGTCACCCCCGCCATGCGCCTGTTCCGGGAGGAATCCTTCGGTCCGGTTGTTTGCGTCATACGCGCCAACGGCGACAGTCACGCCATAGAACTGGCAAACGATACTGAATACGGATTATCCTCAGCCGTGTTCAGCCAGAACATCGACCGCGCCTTGAAAGCGGCGCGCAAAATTGATGCCGGCATTTGCCACATCAACGGACCAACGGTTGGAGACGAGCCGCAAATGCCATTCGGCGGCGTGAAGGAGAGCGGTTACGGGCGTTTCGGCGGATCGGCTGGCATAGACTCTTTCACCAATCTGCGCTGGATCACAATCGAAGATCCGCAGCAACATTATCCGTTCTGATCGAGCGGCGGATCGGCATTTAGTCTTAAAGCAAAACAGGCGACCTGAACTCAGGCCGCCTGCATGTAAAGTTTTATGCTTTGCCGAGACGCTTGCGCAATTCGGCATTCTCGGCTCGGAGTTTTGCAGCCAGTTCCTTGCGCAGCTTCAAATTTTCAGCTTCCAGCGCCACAAGCGCCTTCAGATCGTCGCCCTCAGATGACTTCACAGTCACAGGTGCCGCCGTCTTTCCAGCAGCGTTTTTCCAGTTGTAGTAAGTCTGTTCACTGATGTCAGTCTGTTGCAACGCAGCTTTCAGCGTGGTTTCACCGCTCTTCAATGCCTTTGCGACAGAAGCGAGAATGGAAGCACGTTCAGCCGGAGAATATCTCTTTCTCGTGGCAGCTACCGGTGCGGCGACGGCTGTAGCAACCTTGGTTACCTTTGCGGCTGGCTTTGCCACCACTGGCTTGGGTTCTGCCTTCTTGCGCGGCGCGCGCGTTTTCGGCTTGGCGGCTAGAGCCTTCTTCACGAAGTAAGGCGCGAGATTGGCGCGAACACGATCCAGAACCGTCTCACCAGTCAGATCAGGCTCGAAAGTCTTGCCGGTGATCTGTTCGTAGGCCTGAATATAGACCTTCGAAGTCTGTTCGATCAGATCAAACGGAATTTCCGGAATCGGATCCTTGTAAGGATCGCAACGCTCCGTGACCCAGGCCCGCACGAAATCCTTGTCAAAGCTTGCTGGGCGGCTGCCCGAAGCAAAGCTCGCTTCGTAGCTGTCGGCAATCCAGTAACGGCTTGAATCCGGTGTATGGATTTCATCGGCAAGAATGATGCGGCCGTTAGCGTCTGTTCCAAACTCGTATTTGGTATCGACAAGGATCAGTCCGCGCTCAGCCGCACGCGCCTGTCCGCGCTCGAAAAGCGCCAGCGCATAACGCGACACGGTTTCCCACTGTTCTGCAGTCAGCAGGCCTTGTTCAAGAATTTCCTCACCGGACAGCGGCTCATCATGGCCGCCATCGAAAGCCTTGCTCGTCGGCGTGATGATCGGATGCGGCAGCTTCTCATTGTCCCTCAGACCATCCGGCAATGTGACGCCATACATCTGGCGCTCGCCCTTGCGGTATTTCGTGAGGATCGAGGTGCTGGTCGTTCCTGCGAGATAGCCGCGGACAACCACCTCAACCGGCAGAATATTCAATCGTGTGCCGATGACGACATTCGGATCCGGATAGGCCAGAACATGGTTCGGGCAGATATCAGCCGTTTCCTCGAACCAGTAAGACGCCGTCTGCGTCAAAACCTGACCTTTGAACGGGATCGACGTCAGGATAACATCGAATGCGCTCAAACGGTCGGTCGAGATGATGATGCGGCTGCCATCGGGCAGATCGTAATTCTCGCGAACCTTGCCGTTGTAGCGGTTCGGCAGTTCAGGGATATCGGCGCTAGGGAGAATGCGCAAAGTGCTCATTGGCAGAGGCTTCCGCTGTTGGTTCCGTCTGCCCTTCCGCTTAAACGCGCAAGTGGCCGCCCGTCAAGGATGAAGTCACCCCGATGTAACCAACTCAGCACTTTGCTCCCGGCTGCGCTTGATCGCCCTGCATACGCTCACCCCAGTCACGCATACTGATCAATATGGGTGCCAGAGAGTGGCCAAGGTCCGTCAGCTCATATTCCACCTTTGGCGGCACTTCCGGAAAAACAGTGCGGCTGATGATGCCGTCCGCTTCGAGTTCCCGAAGTTGCAAAGTCAGCATCCGTGGCGTGGCTGCCGGAACAAGTCTGCATAGCGCGTTGAAGCGCAGCTTTCCTTTCAGCAGATGGAAGAGGATAACCGGCTTCCACACGCCGCCAATAACCGAAAGCGTTGCTTCTACCGCACAGCCTGTTTTGCTGACGTTTCGCCGTTTACCGCGCGCCCTGACACTATCATCCATGATACTACATGCCAAATTTGTACGTACTTTTTCGAAGGTCAATATAGGCTTATTTGTTCTGGCATTAAAGGAGACAATGCCGTGCAAAGTTACATTCTGACCGGAAACGAAAATCCACGCCTGAAGCTGGTTGAAAAGCAGGATCGCAAGCCGGGTCGCGGAGAGATTGCAGTCGATTTGCGTGCTGCATCGTTGAACTATCGCGATCTTATTGTCGCAAAGCGCACCAAGGACAGTATCCCCTTGTCTGATGGAGCGGGCGTCATATCGTCTATCGGAGAAGGCGTAACTGATTACGCCATTGGTGATCGTGTGGTCATCGGCTTCATGCCTGAATGGGTGGAAGGTCCATTTTCTGAGGCGAAGAAGGCTGCAAGCCTTGGCGGCAATACGGTCGATGGCGTGTTGAGCGAACGCATCGTCGTACCGGCAACCGGTGTCGTGCGGATACCGGACACGATGACATTTGAAGAAGCTTCAACGCTTCCCTGCGCCGGTGTCACGGCATGGTCAGCGCTTTTTGGAAGAAGGCCAATCCAGCCCGGCGAGACAGTCTTGCTCCTTGGCACGGGAGGCGTGTCGATTTTCGCCTTGCAACTTGCCAAAATGGCGGGCGCTCGCGTCATCATTACATCGAGTTCCGACGAAAAGCTGGAGCGGGCTGAAAAGCTCGGTGCTGACCACCTTATAAACTATCAAACACATCCCGATTGGGAAAATGAAGTGCTGCGGCTCACCGATAATGTGGGCGTTGATCTGGCCGTCGATCCGGCAGGTCCGGCCACGCTGAACAAGACCCTCAAGGCGACGCGCTTTGATGGACGTATATCGCTTATGGGCGTACTGACAGGGTTTAACGGACCCATCGAAACCGCCGCTATTTTGGAAAAGCGGATTACCCTGCAGGGCATTTATGTCGGCCCGGTTTCAACGCTTGCATCCCTTGTCCGCACCGGCGTCAAGCCGCAAATCGACAAGGTCTATCCGTTCAGCCAAGCCGAGGACGCCTATAATGCTCTCCAAGGCGCCGGACATTTCGGGAAACTGGTCGTCAAGATCGGACAGTAAAGCCGCGGCCATTTAGGCCTGAATGGTCCGGGAACGATATTCGCCACTATGCGAAGTATTCCGCATAGTGGCGAACTCTGTTTCGACTACTTCGCCGCAGCTTTGGCTCCAGCCTGCAAATCCGACAGATTGGCCACGATCCCCGCCGCTTCGGTTTGCAAAACATCCTTGGCATTTTTGCGGGTCTTCTCAATAGCAATATCTGCGCTCAGGCTCCGCTCATTGGACTGAAGACCATCATCGGGACTGCTGCTCAAACCATCATCGGACTTCTTGCGCGACTTCAGACGGTTTTCTTCCGCCGTCATTTCGTTGCGGCGTTCCGTTTCATTGAGAGAGAGTTCGGTCTTTTCGCGCTGCGTCTTCAATACAGCGATATCTTCCACAAACTGCTGGAATTCAGGATCATCCTTGACGCGGGCATCATGAAGGCTCTGCAACTGGGGCAACAAGGACTTGATATCGCCAAGGCGCTTGTATTTTGCCGGCTTCACTTCACTCCACGGCAAGGCATTGTCGAAGCTCGACTCGCCAACGGTCTTGAGATCGAAAAGCCCGGGCAGGCTGATATCCGGCGTCACACCACGCAGCTGCGTCGTGCCTCCGTTCACACGGAAGAACTGGGCGATCGTCAGTTTCAGCTCACCGAATTTTGGTTCGGGATTATGCGCGACCTCGTCAAGATTGACCACCGTTTGCACGGTGCCTTTACCGAAGCTCGGTTCGCCGATAATCACGCCCCGGCCATAATCCTGGATCGCTGCGGCAAAGATTTCGGATGCGGATGCCGAACCGCGATTGATCAGCACGCCGAGCGGCCCTTGCCATGCGGGGGTCGGAAGATCGTCGCTTTCAACCTTGACCTTGCCGTTAGCGTTACGCTGCTGGACCACAGGTCCCTTTCCAACGAAAAGACCGGTCAGCTCAATGGCTTCCGACAGCGAGCCGCCGCCATTGTTACGAAGATCGAACAGGATGCCGTCGACCTTGTCCTCTTTCAGCTCGGTGATAAGCTTGGCGACATCGCGGCTGGCACTGCGATAATCCTTGTCACCTTTTCTCCGCGCTTCGATATCCTCATAGAAAGCGGGCAACGTGATAACGCCGATTTTGCGGGTACCATTGCCGTCTTTGACATCGAGAACCGATTTCTGCGCAGCCTGCTTTTCAAGGCTGATCTTGTCGCGGACCAGACTGATGATCTGATGCTTCGCGTCCGGACCGGCATTGGCTGGCAAGATATCCAGACGCACCGTTGAACCCTTGGCGCCACGGATCAACTGCACGACTTCATCAAGGCGCTGGCCGACCACTTCTTTCATTGGCCCGTTTTCATCTTGACCAACGCCCGTGATGCGATCGCCGACAGCGATCTTTCCTGACACCTGAGCCGGTCCGCCGGCAACAAGCTCGCGGATCGTGATATAATCGTCCCTCTCCTGCAGCACCGCGCCGATACCAACTAGAGAAAGCTTCATCGATATATCGAACTCGGCAGATGCACTTGCACCGAAATAATCCGTATGGGGATCAACCGAGGTCGTATAGGCCGCCATGAACATCTGGAAAACGTCGTCGCTTTTGTATTTGTAAATACGTTCCAGCGAGTTCTGATAGCGCTTTTCCAGCGTATCGCGGATGGAGGCATCATCTTTGCCTGCCAGCTTCAGGCGCAGCCAGTCATTCTTGACGCGCTTGCGCCAAAGATCCTTGCTTTCCTCGTCTGTCGCGGGCCATGGCGCCTTGTCGCGCATAAGCGGATAGGTTTCCTGCTCACTGAAATCAAACTTCGTGTTGAGCAGACTGCGCGCATAGGTCATGCGGTCGGTAATGCGCTTTTCATACAGGTTGAAGATCGAAAACGGGATGCTCAGATTTTCCTGCTTGATCGCGTCGTCAATCTTGGACTTGTCGGCCATGAAACCGTCAACGTCCGATTTGAGGAAGATCAGCCGATCCGGGTCCAGCGATTTGATAAACCGGTCCATGATCTTGGCCGACAGAGCATCGTTGAGCGGCACAGGCTTATAATGGAAACGCGTCAGGAATTCTGCGGTCAGGTGCGCAGCCTCGACCTGCTGCGGTTGCGGTTCGAGCGCTGGCGGTGAACCAGCCTCAAAGGCAAGTGCAGGAGAGACGGTTGCCAGAAAGAGGCAAAGGGAACCAAATTTTAGACGTTTCAAGAGTTGGCCTGTTGTTCAGCGCGAAAATGTTCAGTGACAATCTATGTGGAGCAATTATGGTTTTTTGGCAACCGGACTTCGGTTGCTCAGGTCGCGCAACCGAAGTCTTGCAAGTGAAAAGCGGTCCCGGCGCTTTCAAAATGCATATGTAATCACTGTTTATTCTGGTGTTATCTTGCACTGGGTGACGGTCACGACGCAGTCTTCAGTAAATCAGCAGATTGCGTTCATATTTCTGTGAGGCGGACATCGGGCCGGACATCAGCGTATTCGCGTTACAAACGAACGTCGATCAGCATTGGTCCGTCTTTGGACAAGGCCGATTTCAGCGCTGCTGCGAGGGCAGCATTGTCTGAAACCGATACGGCATCGACACCAAAACCCCGGGCCAGAGAAACCCAGTCAAGCTCTGGCCTGTCGAGGCTCATCATATCCCGCGCTGTCTCACCGGGCTTTGCGCCAACTTTGACATATTCACCGAGCAGGATCGCATAGGACCGGTTGTTGAGGAGAAGCGTTGTGATCGGCAAGTTTTCGCGCGCCTGTGTCCACAGGCCTTGCAATGTATAGGCTGCGGAACCGTCTGCTTGCAGAGTGATCACACGCCGATCGGCGCCCATCGCCTGGGCGCCGATAGCTGCACCCGTAGCGAGTGGAATGCCGCCACCGATAGCGCCCCCAGTGACAGCCAGCCAATCGCATGGCGCAGCCAAGGGCATAACCGCCTCAAATCCACCGCCCGAAGTCAAAGCCTCGTTGATAACGATTGCACCTTCCGGCAACTGCGAGGCCACAATCCGGGCCAGGGTTTCGGGCGTAATCGGGCCCGATTGAGGACTACGCAACTCTTCACTTTGAACGGGTACATCTATCGGGCTGGCTTCGATGCGAGAAGCCAGCGCCGCAAGCGCACCATGGGCATCTTCGCCCGGCGTGCACAATGTCAGGACTTCTGCATCTTCTCGATGCGTGAGGCTGGGCAGTCCCGGATAGCGGAAAAATCCGACCGGCGGCGGGCATCCCACCAGAACAACAATGTCAAAAGGCTCCAGCGTACGAACAGCATCTGCAACTGAATAAGGTACCGCTGGCAGGTTCAGGCGTCCCCGTCCTTTGGGTTGTCGCGCAATCATCGGACTTCCCATCAATGTTGCGCCGCTCTTGACGGATATTCCATGAAGAACTGGATGTAGATCAGCGGCTAGCCCTGCCGTGCCGAGCAGTAACAGCGCCTTCTTTCCTGAACCAAGCGCTTTGGCCACCTTATTGACGGCCTCGTCATCGAATGGCTCGGGATTTCCGGCTGTATAATCCCGGGCGATCACACCGCCTTGGCTCCAGGATACATCCGCTGGAAGCACGAGCGAAGCGATTTTGCCATTATCGGACGATGCGGCAGCCAATCCCGCCAGTGCATCCTCACCAATCTTCGCCGGATCAGTCCCAAAGCGAACCCATTGCGACGTACCGCCAACAAGTGCCTCGACATTCGCCGTCAGCGGGCTGTCATAGGCGACGTGATCCATCGCGTGATCGCCGACAATGTTCAGCATTCCGCTGCCCGCGCGTTTTGCGTTATGGATATTGGCAATGCCATTGGCATAGCCGGGTCCACAATGAAGAAGCGTGACTGCTGGCCTCTGGGTCACACGATAATAGCCGTCGGCCATTCCGGTAACCGTATTCTCCTGCAGCCCCAGCACACACCGGATACCCGGAATGGTATCGAGCGCGGCAACAAAGTGCATTTCACTGGTACCGGGATTGGCAAAACACGTATCGACTTTCCCTTCAACGAGGGTGTGCACAAGAGCTTCGGCTCCGGTTAGGCTATTATCGGTCATGTTTCCTCCAACCCCAGATTACAGTATCCCGCCACAAGCGTGGGGCTTAGGTCAAGCCCCAACTGCCTCAACTATGAGTGCGTCCACGGCGACGGCACTATCAGGCCCCACCATCAATGGATTAACGTCCAGTTCAAGCAGGGTCTCTTGATGCGCGTCGGCATAGTTGGCGATTGCCATGATTGCATCCACAACCGCTTCGAAATCAGCCTTTGGCCGCCCGCGGAAACCGTCGAGCAGACTGAAGCTCTTCAGATTTTGCAGAGCGGATCTTACTTCATCCCGTTTGACCGGGAGAAGCAAGGTAGCCGCATCCTTGAGCAGCTCCACCAGAATTCCACCTGCACCAATCACCAGAACCTGACCGAATAGCGGATCCCGCTTGACGCCGACAATCAGTTCGGCAAGGAGCGCGGACTGCATCGGCTCAAGCAGGAAGTTTTCAAGCCTGATTGACGGATCGTGACGTTCAACCGACGCGACCATCTTCTCGGCAGCGATCATCGCGTCAGCGCGCGACTTGATGTTCAATGCAACGCCGCCAACCTCGGTCTTATGTGCCAGCTTTTCATGCAGCACTTTCAACACGACCGGCTTTTCGAAATGTTCGGGGAGAGCGCTTATCTCTGGAAGGGAAACGACACGTCCCGCCGGTATGGGCAACCCAAAGGCGCTCAGCCGCCGTTTGGATTCTGCCTCATGCACAACCCGAGCATCGGCATCCAAAGACCTCTTTCTGGCTCGCGGCGGCACCAAATTTCTCTCGCATCCGGTCGCAACGTCGTTTGCGATCATTCCGCAATATCCGGCCCACAATGCAATAACGCGAGCCGCGTCATGCAAGCCGTTCAAAGGCACAATTCCCTGCTCGATGAGCATGGCGGCATCTTCCGGAGGAATGCTCTCAGTATTGACCGATGCGTGAAAGACCGGCTTGCCGGTTGCACGTCCCGCGGAAGCCAAAGCGCGATCCATTGCCTGATGAGCTGTTTTGTCTTTGTAGGGTGATCCGACAGGCGGATAATCGATCACGAGAATTCCGGCATCGACTTCACCCTCGAGCATCGTTGTAAACATCGGAGTGAGCAACGGCTCGCTGCCCCAGTAACCGGCTGTAAAGTCGAGCGGATTGGAAACATGCCCGAAATCCGGCAACATCGGCTTGATCGTATCGACCTGATGTTTGTCCGGCTGAGGCAGTTTCAAGCCTGAGAACGAGCAATAGTCAGCGGCCAGTCCGTTGTCGCCGCCCGAACTTGAGAACACCGCAACCCGATCGCCGCCCAAAGGTTCGCTGATCGAAGCGAGTTTCATCATCTCCAGAAATTGCGGAACGGTATCGGTTTCCAACACGCCGAGTTTTTTGAACAGTGCTTCGTAATATTCATTTTGCCCTGCCAGCGAGCTGGTATGGCTAGCCGCCATAACTGCGCCCAACTCCGACCGGCCAGACCTGTAGACAATCACCGGGATTTTCTTAGACCGTGCACGCAGGCAGGCCCGTGAAAAGGCTTCCACATCGCGGATACCCTCCATAAACAGGCCAAGACAGGTGACATTGGGATCATCAATCAGGCAGTCAATATAGTCTTCAAAGCCGAGGACAGCCTGATTACCCGCGCTGATAAGGTAGGAATAAGGGACCGAACGGCTGTTGGACACCAGATGCCCCGTGACATTGCCGCTTTGCGAGATGACGGCCGCGCCGCGGCCGCCTTTGAGCTGCGGATAAAGAGCTGGCCAAATGCTGCCGTGATTGACGTAGTTGACAAGGCCATAACAATTGGGACCGACCACAGCCATATCGCCGGACGCTTCAATGAACGCCTCATGGCGTGCCATGCCCGCTTCGCCGATCTCGGAGAATCCGGAGGCATAGCAAACGACGCCCCCGGCCTTAAGCGCTTTCAGTTGCCGCAACGCGACAATCGTGGCGTCGGCATTCACAGCCAGAAAGACCGCATCGGGAGAGACCGGCAGATCGGCAATCGATGCAACACATGGATATCCGGCAATCTCGTTGCGCTTTGGATTGACCACATAAACTTCGCCTGCAAAATCCTGCTCGCGCAAGGTTTTCAGAGTCGATTCAACCTGACCACCTCCAATGAAGGCCATGGTCTTTGGCGCCAGCAATCGCCTGAAATTTTCTCGCAACGCTGGGCGCACGAATCCATCCTGCGCAAGCGCATGGGTCTTTAGCATTCTTTCCTCCCGTGAACGCTCCCTATCGCCTCCGCGACGAGTCAGTGACCGTCGGATTGGTTGGGATAGGTATTAAATCTCTTTGGCAAAGGCGCTGATGTTGGGAACTCATCCACCCCGAAGTCTGGCCTCAACGGGTAGTCCTCCGGCTTCTCGCCGAACAGACCGCAAAGCCATCTGCGAAGAATGATGCAGCATTCTTCATCCGTGTAGGTCTGTTCCATCACACGACCAAGCCACAAGCCATCCGCCAGTTGGGTCAGTGTGATGGCTTCCAGCCGTACATCAATCTCCATACCCTTGTCATGGGCGACGGCCAGCAGCCGACGCTCGATAAACGACCGGTACTTGCCCCACAGACTGCGATGGAGTGCGAGTATCTCAGGCACCACCCAGGCTGCGCTCATGTAATGGATCAGCAGTGGATGATACCCGATATCGCGCAGAAACGGGCCGGATGCTGCAAAAATCAGCCGTTGGAAATTGCCGGTGGTGGTCGAGGTCATCAGATGACGGTAGAAGTCATCCGCATTTTGAAGATAATAACGATGAGCAGCAGTCAGCAAATCCTCTTTGCTGGCAAAGTAATGATTGATCAGTCCGCGCGAGAACCCGGATTCATCGCTGATCGTGTTAATCGTCGAATTCAGATATCCGTTCTTGATGATCGAATTCAACGCAGCAATGATCAGCTCCTGCTTCCTGATTTCATTCGTCTGCCGTGGTTTGCTCTGTCTTCTCATCAGCTACCTTCTAAAATACGAAATCCTGCGTCAATTATTGTCGATACGGGTTAAGCAGATCCCGGGCGATAATATCCTGATGAACTTCCGATGTTCCTTCCCATATGCGCTCAATACGAGCGTCGCGCCAGAAGCGTTGTATCGGGAATTCTTCCATAAGCCCCATGCCCCCGAAGACCTGAACCGCATTGTCAGCGACCCGGAAAACCATCTCTGAGCAATAGTAATTGACCATCGAGGCTTCCGTCCGGTTCATCAATCCATTTTCGATCTTCCAAGCCGCCTCCTTCACCATCAGATCGCCCAGCCTAACATCTACAGCCATGTTGGCTATCTTGAAACCGACGCCCTGAAATTCGCCAATAGTTTTGCCAAATGCCTTGCGCGTTCCCGCCCATTCCTTGCTCATCTCAAAGATGCGTTCCGCGCGTCCGACACAATGCGCCGACAAGGCAACGCGACCGTCATAAAGCCATTCATTGGCCATATCAAAGCCCTTGCCCTCCTCGCCCAGTATCTTGTCCTCATGCACGCGCACATCTTCAAGATACACCATGGTCGGATTGTAACCGCGTGTCACGATCGATTTCATCGGCTCAACGCGGACGCCAGGCAGAGACTTGTCGATGAGGAATGACGTAAACCTTTTCCGACGACCCCGTGGTGTCTCGTCCACACCGGTAACGGCAATCAGAATGATGAAATCGGCGATGTCAGCATGGGAAATAAATTGTTTGACTCCATTGATGACCCAATGATCGCCTTCTTTCACCGCCTTGGTGGTGATACCGCGCGCGTCAGAACCAGCCCCCGGCTCCGTCAATGCGAAAGCATCCTTGCGCTCTCCCCGGATCGCAGGCTTCAGATATTCCTCAATCTGCTCGCCCTTGCATTTGAAGAGAATGCCCGTGACACCGCGGTTCATACACATGGTCAACGCCGAACTGACCTTGCCGAGCACACGTTCCGCCTGCATTTTCGTCTGCTTGTCGAGACCGGGCCCGCCCCATTCTTCCGGCAGATTCATGCCAGCAAACCCGGCATCCTCCGCCTTCTGTTTAATCTCGTCCTTGATCTCGTCAGGAACGTACCGTAACTCCTCAACGATGTTTTCATGCGGATAAAGTTCTCTTTTGCAGAACTCTTCCAGGGAATCGATGAGCGCCTGCTGTTCAAAACTCAGTGAAAAATCCATATTCTATCCCCCTCAGGCACCAGTAAAGCGCGGCGCGCGACGTTCATTGGCCGCCGCCAAACCTTCTGCATGATCTTTCGACTTGGCGCAGATTTTCCCGGCCAGTACTTCCTCAAGCTGTTGATCGGACAGGCTGCGAAGATTAGATGCGTTGAGAAGCTTCTTCGCTTGCGCGATAGCGACCGTCGGACCGCTTGCGAGCTTTTGTGCAAATGCGAGCGTTTCGGCCCAAAGATTCTCAGGCGCACTGACATGACTGACCAGTCTGTTATCCAGCGCCTTCTCTGCATTCCACAATTCGCCGGTATAGACGAAATGTTTGGCCGTCTCCAATCCGACAATTCTCGGCAAAAGCCAGGTTCCACCACAGTCGGGATTATAGCCGACATTGGTATAGGAGCAGATGAACTTGGCCGTCTTTGATGCGTATCGGAAATCACAGGCGAGGGCCATATCGAGACCGGCTCCGACAGCCGCCCCTTCAATCATCGCAATGACCGGCTTCGGCATGTCGTTGACCTGCTGGACAAGACGCAGCGACTCTTCCACCCAGTTCATATCCGGCCAGTTGGTCTTGCCCGCTGCCCATTCCTTGACGTCCGCTCCGGCAGAAAATGCGCCGCCGCGACCGGTCAAGATCAATGCGCGCATCTCGGCGTCCAATGCCGCTTCGCGAAGAGCCCTGCGCAATTCAATCGTCAGGCCCATGCCAAGCGCATTTCTGGCTTCCGGACGGTCGAGCGCGATCACCCCAACGGCGCCGTGCCGTTCGACTTTGATAAACTTATACATTTTTCCCATTTCTGCCCTAAGAGTGGAGGGCACGTTCCGTTGTTATTGATCCTCTAGCTTCCGCTCCATCGCGGCGTGCGTTTTTCCAGATAGGCGCGCTGCCCTTCGATCATGTCCTGCGATGTCAGCATTTTCTCGTATATGGTCAGATCCGCCCGTCCGTCGGCGCGCAGATGCATGGCTTCGCGTTCCGAAAGACCGTCCGCCGCCCGCAAAGCCTCCTTCAGAGCTTGTTGCGCCAGCGGCGCTGTTCCCGCAATGTGTTGGGCAACCGACATGGCCGTGACCATGAGGTCTTCTTTCGAAGTCACGCGATAGAGAAGCCCCCAGCGGAATGCTTCCTGAGCACTCATAGGCATGCCGGTCCAGATCATCGCGGTCGCCACATGATAAGGGATACGGCGCGGCAAACGCTGAAGACCACCACCGTCTGGCAACAACCCACGCTCCAGTTCAGGCAGTTGAAAGAAGGCGCTTTCCGCAGCTATAAGCATGTCGCACGCAAGCGCCAGTTCCAGCCCACCGCCAACGGCTGGACCGTTGATGGCCGCAATCAAGGGCTTCTTCAAGGACCATAAGGTGGTGATGCCGCCAAAGCCGCCTTCAAGCGCTCCTGGACCGGATTGATCTTCGCGACCCGCCTCATTGAAATCGAGGCCCGCAGAAAAAGCCTTGTCAGATCCGCTTGTGAGAATACCAACACGCAAATCGGGGTCGTTCTGAAGATACAATGCAGCCTTTTCCAGATGTCGGCTTAGGGTCCGGCAGATCGCATTGACCTTCGGCTTGACCATACGGATGACCAAGACGGCCCCATCGCGCTGCAACGAAAGATAGCCAGCGAACTCGACATTCAACGTTTCAATCATTGTTGAGCTCCCTTCTTTGCAGTCTTCAAACTGTAGAGATGCAGCAACAATGGGGGCACCGAAGTCACGACCAGCATCACCGTTGAAACGACTGCGAGAGTTGGATCGACATCATCACGCAAGGTCGCAAATGTGACACGCGACAGAGTGGACATAGGTCCGGAAGCCACCATTAACGAAATGATTAGTTCATCGAAAGATATCAGGAATGACAACAGCATGGAGGTAATCACTGATAACTTCAGTTGCGGCAGTGTTACGGTCATGAAGGCCTTGAAGCGATTGGCACCGAGGCTGCGCGCAACCATTTCCTGGCTTTCGTCATAGGCGCTGAACCCGGCCGTCATCGTGAGGATGACAAATGGCATTGCCACAACCGAATGACCCAGTATCATACCCCAGATCGTGTTGAGCATTCCGCCGATGCTCGCATAGACAAAGAATATGCCGATGGCGATCAGTATCGACGGCACAGCGAGCGGCGCGACCAACGTGGTACGGATGAGGTGCTTCAGGCCAAACCGGCCCTGATTGAGCGCATAGGATGCGGCGACGCCGGTCACCGTTGCCAGCACCATGGTACCCAAAGCAACCCGCAAGGATACCCACAAGGCATCGATCCATTTTTCCTGATGAAGAAAGGCATCATACCAGCGCAGCGACCATCCAGCAGGCGGAAATATCAGTGCGGTGCTGGAGCTAAAGGATACAGGGATAACAATCAGTGTGGGTGCAATCAGGAAGAAGATGACTGCGCCAACCAGAATATAGAGCCAGAGCCGATCACGATGTGAGATGTGAGATTCCATGATATCACCTCAACGACCTGACGAGAGCCAGCGCACAAGGACCAGACTGATCCACAGGCACAGTGCCGTCATCGCAAGCAGAAGTACTGCAAGGGCTGCCGCGGGGCCCCAGGTTGGATAAAGCGAGATCGACTCTTCGATGCGTTGCGCAATCAGCTTGACCCTCCCGCCGCCCAGCAATGCCGGTGTAATGTAGAAGCCAAGGCACATGACGAAGACCATGACGGTGCCGGCTACCAATCCGGGCATGGATAAAGGCAGGAATATGCGGAAGAACGCATGGGTAGGCGATGAGCCAACATTCGCGGCTGCGCGCATCAGATTGGTGTCAATTGTCTTCATCGAAGCATAGAGCGGCAACACCAGAAACGGCACCATAATATGCACCATGCCGATGACGGTGCCTGTCGTGTTGTGCACAAGCGCGAGCGGCCGGTCGATGACGCCTAGAAAGGCAAGCGTCTTGTTGACCACGCCGTTGCGCTGCAAAATAATGAGCCAGGCAAAGGTACGCACAAGTCCCGATGTCCAGAATGGAACCAGTACGAGAAGCATCAACAGGCCAGCCCATTTGCTCGGCAGTATCGAGATCAGATAAGCAACAGGATAGCCTAAAAGCACGCAAATGACCGTGACAATCAGCGCAATCCGGAACGTGTTTAGAAACATCTCAACATAGGCTTCTTCCGAGAAGAACAGTCGATAGTTTTCAAGGCTCATCTGACCCGTCACATCGATCACCGACATGGAGAGCAGCCACACCAGCGGCGCCACCATCAGCACACCAACGATCAGCAGTGCAGGCGTTGTCAGGCCCAGCATCGACCAGATTTCGTTCCGTCTCTCCTTTTTCAAGAGGCGGCTGTTTTCATCAAGTTCCCGGCCCGTTATCGGAGCTGAAATGACTGCTTCCTTCATGACGAAGCCTCCGCCCTTACATAGCGTGTGTCCGCTCTTTCAACACCGAGCGTCACACGCTCACCCGCACGCGGCAATGAACCGTGATTGTCTGACCGGTTCGCGACACGTGTGAAGACTTTGTGGCCGCCATCCAGCATGATCTCGAAGAGGAGGCACTCGCCTTGATAAATCGATGAGGTGACCAGACCTTTGAAAATGTTGTCACCGTTCTGCTCGGCGCGACCTTCGTCAACGACAATGCGAAGATGTTCCGGGCGCAATGACAGCAGAGCATCACCGCCGAGCCCAGACACGTCACCAGCAAAGCGCACGGGCTTGTTGTCGTAGCTGAAGCCATCCGGTGTTTTGTGTAAAGGCAGAAAGCTGGTTTCGCCGATAAATTCGGCAACGAAGCGGCTGTCAGGCTTCTCATAAAGGTCTGCCGGAGTGGCAATCTGCGCCAGTTTACCGTTGCAGAAAACAGCGATCCGATCCGACATGGTGAGTGCTTCACGCTGATCATGGGTAACGGAAATGGTGGTCATGCCAAGACGGTCATGCAGCTTGCGAATTTCGATCTGCATCGTCTCTCGCAGCTGTTTGTCCAGCGCAGAGAGTGGCTCATCCATGAGAAGGATGCGCGGTTCAAAGATGATAGCGCGTGCCAGTGCGATACGCTGGCGTTGACCGCCTGACAACTCGTTGATGCGCCGTGCGCCATAACCGGACAACTGGACCATATCCAGGACACGGTTAACGCGGGTCTCCACATCACTTTTCGAAACTTTGCGCAGACGCAGCGGATAGGCGACGTTTTCCTGCACCGACATATGCGGAAACAGAGCATAGTTTTGAAACACCATACCGATATTACGCTTATGCGGCGGCAGATGAATAATTTCCTGATCGGCAATACGGATCGATCCGGCATTCGGTCTGGAAAAGCCCGCAATCATCATCAGAAGACTAGTCTTGCCGGAGCCCGACGGACCGAGCAGAGTCAGGAACTCGCCCGCCTGAATGTTGAACGAGACATCATCAACCGCGCGAACTGATCCATAATGCTTTGACAATGACCGGATTGTAACCGGCAGAGCCGTGATCGGTGAGTGAGGCATCTATATGTTCCATCTGACGACACCGTCTATTCCGGGCGTCGAACCGGTGAGAATAATGGGAACCTGAATTGGACCAGCAAACAGGGCGCGAGCTCAAATAACCCGCACCCCGACCGCCGGTTACTTCATCATGGTTGAATCCCACTTCGTCTGAGCTTCTTCACTGTGTTTCGCCCAGTACGGCATATTGGTGATGAGCTGCTGTTTCAGGTTATCGCCGCTTGTGATGATCCTGGCGGCCTTTTCAGGTGAGACCAGACCCTGACGAAACGCGTCCTGGTTCATCGGACCATATGAAATGTAATCGGGCAGACGTGCCTGATACTTCGGATCAAGCAAATGATTGATCAAGCGCATCGCGCCTTCGGGGTTTGGCGAGTTTTTTGGGATGACGAGACATTCGACATCCATCACGGCGTCGTTGAGCTTATAGGCATAAGGCGCGCCCTCCTTGATGGCCGCATCAATGCGGGCTGCCCAAATGGAGAGCATGTCGACTTCTTCAGATGTGGCCAGCTGTGTGGCCTGCGCGCCGGTGGCCCACTGAACCGCAATATCCGGCTTCAGCTTTTGCCACTTCGCCATCGCGCGATCCATATCGATGGGATAGATATCCTTCTTGTCGACGCCATCCGCCATGAGCGCGATTTCCATGTTCGTCGCTGGCGAATTGCCGGAAATGGCACGGCTACCCGGGAACTTTTCGACATCGAAGAAGTCGGTCCAGTTCTTGGGCGGATTGTCTCCATAGACATTTTTGTTATAAGCGAGAACCGTCGTATAAGCGGTAAAACCAACCCAGTATTTGCTGCGCAGATGCTCTGGGATACCGGACGCGTTGGGGATCTTGGAGTAATCCAGTGGCACAAGAAGATCTTCAGTTCCGGCCAGATCGCAAAGACCACCATAAAGTTCCGCAACGTCGATATCGACAGCCTTTGCGCGCACCTTGGTTCTGATATCGCGTATACCGCCAGCCAACACATAGTCGACAACGTCCATGCCGTGATCTGCTGGAAGCTGGTCAAGAATGGCCTTACGCACGCCTTCCTGATAGGCACCACCATAGGACGCATAGCTGACCGTCTCGTTGGCATATGCGGCACTGGCGAACATTGCTACAGCCGTCGCAATCATAATCCTGGTTTTCATTGTTCCTCCCATTTTGGCAATTGTCTTGCCAGATCATTTTGCTTTGATTTATGGCCTTGCCCGAACCGTTCCTCCTCCAAGGCGTTTCGAGCGGCCTATGCCCATCAATTGGAAAAGAGTTCCAGCCCTCCCTTCAGCGCAGCACGACAATCAGAAACCATCCGCTCGATAAGCTCGCCGCAACTAGGGATATCATTGATCAACCCGATGGCCTGGCTTGCCCATATCAAACCGTCATCAATGGTCCCTGTCGAAAGCGCAGCGCGCCCCCGGCTTCCCGACACAAGTGGTTGAACATCCGAAAATTCCGCGCCTCCCGCGCGATTTTCGATAGTCACAACCTCATCAGAAACAGTGTTCTTCAGAACACGTCCGGTATTGCGGAAGGTGCGGAAAATAAGATTGGTGTCACGTTCATTCGCGGAAAGCAGGGCTTGCTTGATGTTGTCGTGAATTGGCGCTTCTTTGGTTGCGCAAAAGCGCGTTCCCATGTTCACGCCCTCGGCACCAAGCATCAAGGCAGCGGCCATGCCCCGACCGTCTCCAATGCCGCCTGAAGCAATCAATGGCACTCGAACCTGTCGCGCCGCAGCGGCGAAGAGTATCAAACCACCAATATCATCTTCACCCGGATGCCCCGCAGCCTCAAAACCATCGATGGATACGGCATCAACCCCGGCGCGTTCAGCAGAAAGCGCATGACGCACCGCCGTGCACTTATGAACAACGATAGCGCCAGCGGATTTGATCTTGGCAATAAACTCTTTGGGGCTTCGTCCGGCGGTCTCAATGATCTTGACACCTGCAGACAACGCTACATCGAGATACTCCTCGTAAGGAGGAGGCGAGGTCGTTGGGAGGATGGTCAAGTTGACACCAAAGGACTGATCCGTCATCTGGCGGCAGCGCTCAATCTCTAGCGCCAGATCCTTTGGCGTCGGCTGGGTCAGCGCCGTCAGAATGCCAAGCCCACCGGCATTGGATACTGCCGACGCCAGCTCCGCTCTGCCTACCCACTGCATCCCTCCCTGGATGATCGGGTAGCGCGTCTTCAGAAGCTCGGTAACGCGTGTCCTCACTTCTTCCCCTCCTGCTGGAAAACTTGTTGAGTAAATTTTCAAATTCTGAGACTGTAAGTCAATACAAATATTGGCTGAACGTCCAACTTTTTTTTAATTTGTTGAAATCATTTAACTATAATCGATTATAACGGCAAAATGGGGAAAACCGTGCAGATATCGATTCCATCCTTGAGGAACGGGTACAGCGCCTATCGGCGGCGCAATGGGTCCATCTACGCCAATAGTCTCGACGCCCCCGCCGGGAAGCTTCTTCCATGATGTTGCAACGAATAGTCCCGGCAATTCTCATTTGCTTCAGCAGCCTGTCTTACATTTTGAACGATACAATGACAAAGCTGCTGATTGACCGCTACCATGTATCCTCAATCATTCTGGTACGCAGTCTCATCGCGCTGCCTGTACTCTATCTGATCCACATATGCGCAACCAAACAAACCAGTATCCGTACAAAACGAATAGATGTTCACGCATTGCGAGGCGTTATCGGCCTTACGGCAGCGTTTTTCTATATTCGCTCACTGGAAAGCCTGACTGTTTCTGAAGCGACCGTCATCCTGTTTCTCTCACCCGTAATGATCAGCTGCATTGCCTGGGGCGTCCTTAAGGAGAAAATCGGCCTCTCAGCTTGGGCGGCCGTACTGCTTTGCTTTGGCGGGGTGGTGGTGGCTATCCAGCCGGGCACAACCGGGTTCAAGCCCGCCATGCTATTTGTGGCGGCGGCAAGCCTCCTATATGCCATCAATGCAGTCTGCTCGCGCCACATTCCACCCGAAGATAATATCTGGTCGATCGCTTTTTATGGCGCGGGATTCTCGGCGCTTCTCATCATGCCCATTGCTCTTTCGCATTGGACGCCCGTTGCTCCTTCCGATGCGTTGCTTTTTTGCGCTGCCGCCTGCTTTTCCAGTCTCGCCCTCGGGCTTAGCGCAGTAGCCTATCGCATGGCGTCGCCTTCGTTTCTTGCCCCCTTCGCTTATTCCAGCCTGCCTTGGTCGATGGTCGTTACTTGGGTCGTCTGGCAAATCACCCCCAGCACAGAAGCGCTTATTGGCACCGCGATCATACTGGCAAGCACGACATTGACAATCAGGCGCACCAAATAATCCGGACCACAACAGAACCTTCAAATGAAAAAACAATGAGCGGTGCTGTCGCATTATTTAAAATAGGCTCGTGGTGGAGCGGACAATTGGACTTCGGGCAAGTTGATGCGCTATGACGTTCCATTCAGCGATTGCGTTTTTGCGATGCGCTTGGACGTGTCCCGGGGAACTGTTGGAATTGGATTGAACAAAATGGTTTCGCGTGGCAGAGAAGATAGATACGAAATGTTGCCCAGATCCGATTGATCGAAAGCCTTGCAGAGTTCGCTCTCGTTTCCGAAACGGCAAGTGCGAATTCTCGGCTCGATTGTTTAGTCCTTTGTGTGATCGAAGATCCACACTAGCCATGACGTGACGCCGGGCAGCGCCATAGGATCGCAGCTTATCGGTGACGATACGTTTGGGGCGCAACCTTGTTTCCTCAAAAGCCGAACCAGCAAACGCGTTGCTGCCTTGGTGTTTCGACGGGTTTGTACAATCTCATCAAGCACATATCCGTGCTGATCAACTGCACGCCACAGCCAGCATTTCTTTCTAACGATGCTAACAACGATTTCATCAAGATGCCAGACATCGCTGACCGAAGGTGATTTGCGACGCAATCGCGACGTGAGCAAAGAGCCATGCGACCGGCGCCATCGACGGATTGTTTCGTAAGAAACCTCAACGCCACGCTCAAGCACCATTTCTTCAACTTCACGCAGGCTGAGATTGAAACGAAAGTAAAGCCAGATCGCACGCGCTACAATCAAGATCGCAAAGCGATGATTCTTGTACTTTGGGGCAGGCTCATTCATAAACATCAAATATCGCAATCACATTGACGAATAAACAATGTGACCGCAATCCTGTTTGTGACCGGCGTGGAAATCGTTCTCGATATCAGGCAGCAGTTCAGCCGTCAGCACGCCCTTTGGTAGAGGTGTTTCCACCTCATAGGATTGCCCCACATAGCGCATCTGGACGGTTCGGATGAGTTCGATATCGCTTTTTGTTCTGTAGACCCTGATCCAGCAAGGCCTGCGTGGCTCTCGGTTCCAGATCCGCAAGGATGGCATTGATCTTGCCGAGGTCTGCTTCCTTGACTGGGGAATGGTAGAACTGCTCGATATCCTGACGCAGATCCATCGCCGTCGCGCCGAATGCCGAGGCGACACCCGCATGGGGCGGCACGATGACTTTAGGGATATTCAACGACTTGGCCACGATACATGCGTGCAAGGCACCTGCACCGCCGAAACTGGCATAGACGAAATCGCGCGGATCACGACCACGAGCAACGAGTACCTTTTTCACCGCTTGCACCATATATTCGCAACCGATCCGGATCATGCCTTCAGCAGTTGCAAGCGTGGAAAGCCCGATCTTTTCGGCAAGCGCGGAAATAGCCTGTTCCGCAGCGGTAGCATCCAGATCAAACTTACCATTCAGCGTCGGATCAAGGCGACCAAGGATCAGATTGGCGTCGGTGATTGTCGGTTGCGTACCGCCTCTGCCGTAGCATACGGGCCCAGGCTCTGAACCGGCGCTCTTGGGACCTACACGCAGCGAGCCACCTTGATCAACCCAGCCGATGGAACCACCACCCGAACCCACACTGTGGATGTCGAGCATAGGAACGACAATCGGCACTTCCCACTCGAGTTCGTGGTCGCGCGTAATCAGACCTTTGCCATTCTCGACAATGGAAACATCGAAACTCGTGCCGCCAACATCAGTGTGCAGAATGCGCTCAAAACCGCTTTGCTTGGTAAGGTAGCCGGCATAGGCCACGCCACCTGCCGGACCCGATTCCAGCATGTCTTCTGGATGCTGGCGTGCTGCACCCGCCGACATAACACCGCCGCTACTCTTCAGGATCAGTAGTTTTCCGGCAAAGCCATGTTGGTCAAGACGGCTCTCCAGATCGTCCATATATTGCACCATGACCGGCATACATGCCGCACGAACAGCAGTCGTTACGAAGCGGCCATGTTCGCGGAAAATCGGACGGGTTTCCGCAGAAAGAACAACGTGAATATCGGGGCAATACTTGAGCAAAATATCGCGCATCTGCTCTTCATGCTGCGACCCAACATAGGAGTTGATGAAGCCGATGCCCACAGACTGAATGCCTGCTTCTTTAATTCTGGCGGCCACCTCGCGTGCCGCACTGACATCCATCGGACGCTCGGATTCACCACGAACATTCACGCGTTCCGGGATCGTGTAGCGATAACGCCGTTTGATGACGGGCTTGGGCTTGGTCTGGTAGGGATCATACAGATACTGACGATGCTGCCGCCCTATTTCGATCGTGTCGCGAAAACCATCCGTCGTGATGAACGCAGCATCCGGATAGCTGCGCTCGATCAGTGCATTGGTTGCAGTCGTCGTACCGTGCATCAGATATGAAATATCCGAAATATCGATCCCGGCTTTTTCAATGGATTCAAGGACTGCGATGGAACGATCCTGCTTTGTTGTCAGAACCTTAGCGGTAACCTGATTGCCGGTCTTTTCCTCCCAGGCAAACAAATCCGTAAAAGTACCGCCGACGTCAATTCCAACCCTCCACATGCAAACCTCCCTTGCATATAAGCTATGTAGATGGGCCATAATTTCGTGAATAGCGGTCAACCGTCAATCATATGATATATTGATAATTGAAAATCGATTCATATGATCGTATCAATTCAAACCATCACCTTGCGATGATGACCACGTATTGCGGATCAGTGTTGCACCAGACAACTTCATTGTAAAAAGGGCGGCAATGATTGCCGCCCTTTTTTCGTTTCTGATCAGCCGCGCTGTGAATCGAGCTGTTCGTTGTTTTTTTCGACTTCCTGCGCCTTCATGTAGCTTTCGATCAGAAGCTGATAGGGAGGGAAAATCTTCGTATATACATTCGCCCATTCCTGCGCATCGTCGCGATGCCAGGTTTTCTGGAGTTCGGACGCTACGGCAGCCGTATCCATCGGCACCACGCCTGCCTGAACAATGCGCGCCAGTGTAATTTCCTGCGCCATCTTGGAATAGGTGCCGGAAGCGTCCACGACAGCGAATACTTTATATCCATCCTGAACAGCGCTGATGGCCGGGAACGCCATGCAAACGCTGGTAATCGTGCCTGCTATGATCAGCGTTTTGCGGCCGGTCGCCTTGACGGCTTTGACGAATTCGGGATTGTCCCAGGCGTTGATCTCACCCCGTCTCGCCACATATTGCGCATGCGGCGCATTTTCATGAATCTCGGGGATCAGTGGCCCATTCGGGCCCTGTGGCACAGATGCCGTGGTGATGACCGGCATGTTGATCAGTGTCGCCATGCGGGCAAGAGCTGTCGCATGATTGCGCAGAACAGGCATCGGCATATCCGCAACAGTCTGAAAAAGACCGCTCTGATGGTCGATGAGAAGCATGACTGCGTCATTCGGATCGATTACCGGACGCTGACCATTGAAGTTTGCTGGGCTACTCATTTCAAGTCTCCTATTTGGCTCATCTGCTGTGTGAACGGCGATGAATTCATCGTCAGAGAGCAAGATAAGACTGAAACAAACTGGTCTGTAGATCGGCTTTCGGGTTAATCTGTCCTGTAAACAGGACAATGAAAGACCTCTCATGACAGATCTCAATGATTTGCGCCTCTTCGTAAAAGTCGTGGAACTTGGCGGCTTTTCGGCTGCCGCCCGACAACTCGGGCTACCGCGCTCGCGGCTGAGCCGCCGGATCGGCCTGCTGGAAGATGATCTTCGCGTCCGGCTCATCCAGCGGACCACCCGACAATTCGCCGTGACCGAACTTGGTCAGGAGTTTTATCGTCATTGCGTTGCCATGATGATCGAAGCTGACGCCGCGCTCGACGTCATTACCCGTATGCAGGCAGAACCGAAAGGCACCGTGCGCGTAAGCTGCGCTGCCTCGGTGATCTATTTTCAGGTTGGAGAGATGATTGCGCGCTTTATGGCAAAATATCCCCAAGTGAAGGTCGAACTGGAAAGCACCAATCGCCGGGTGGATGTCATCCGGGAGGGATTTGATCTCGCCATTCGGGTGCGGTTTCCCCCGCTGGATGATAGCGATCTTGTCATACGAAAACTGGCGGAAAGCCATCAGCGACTGGTAGCAAGCCCAAAATTGATCCAGGAGGGTCACCGACCAGCGCCAGCCGACCTTGCAAACATGCCCGGTCTTGCCTGGGGATCGTCAAAGAATAATTTCGATTGGAAACTGCAAGGCCCGAACGACGCAACGACTAAAGTCCCTTACGAGCCTTTGCTGATTACCGACGACATGGTGGCGCTGCGACTGGCCGCCCTTCAGGGCATTGGCATTTGTCAGTTTCCAACGATGGTAATTGATGAGGATCTGAAAGCCGGGCGACTGGTCGACGTCCTGCCCGGTTGGGCACCCCGCACTGGCATAATCCATGCTGCTTTTCCGTCGCGCCGGGGTCTTCTTCCCTCCGTTCGCGCGCTTCTCGACTTTCTTGCTGATGAGTATACAACGCTGTCCGCCAAAGAAAATACTTGAGGTTGATTACCCTCATCCGGACAATTATCCATTTTAGGTGCGTCAGAACGGGCGTATTTTACTGTAACAAGCTTTTTCCACGTAAAGAATCATGCGCTAATCTCCGATGGGTGGGGACGGAGAGGTGCGAATGTTCAATCTGTCATCTGCAATGCCGGAAAAGTCTGTCAGTCGGCTGCTGGTCAGTCTGCTGTCTTCTGCGACTTTCTTGTGCACGCTGTCGTTTTCAACGCGATTAGCGATGGCTCAGCAGGTTGTGGCCGACGGTGTGACCGTTACCGCTTCGGGTGTTATCGATACAGGCACGACTGGAGGCACCGCTGGCATAGCGCTACTGGCCCGCGACGGTGGCATTATTCAGAGCTTTTCACCCCTCACGATTACGACCGGCGGCGGCAATGCTATCGGCGCACAGTCGATACGAGGATCCCAGATCAATCTCTTCAATGGCACAACAATCCATACCACCGGTAGCGGCGCCGACGGTATTGTCTCTTCTGGTGGCAGCCTCGTAACGGCCGAAGGTACAGACGTTCAAGTTGATAGCGTCGGCTACGGCCTTATTGCCGGCACCACGGGCCGTATCGAAATGCGCAACAGCACCGTGACCACCCGAAACGCAACAGGTATCGCAGCCTTTACGGGCGGTCAGGTTGAGATCAACAACAGTCTGGTTGAAACGGATACCGGGCTGGCGCTTTGGATTCAGGCGGCAGGGTCCAGCATTACCGGCACAGGACTGACCGTTACGTCCAGTGCTGAGCGCGGCGCCGTGGTGTTGGAAGGTGCTCTCTCGCTGACCAGTTCATCTATCGAAAGCAGTGCGACTGGCATTCAAACCGGTACTGCCGCAACGGTGACCCTTATCGACACTTCCGTCAGCACAACCGGAACATCCGCTTCCGGTATTTATCTGAGTGGCAATAGCAGCCTGACTATGACAGGCGGTTCGATTTCAACGATCGGGACTGGTGCACGTGCGCTCTATGGCGCGGCAGGCAACAACACCGCGCAGATTTCAGGCGCGGAAATAGTGTCAGCCCAGTCGGCAGCCATTCGTGTATTCGGCAGTACGGCATTTCTCGACGTCGATCTGACGTCCTCATCGGTTACCGGTAATGCCGATGTGCTTGAGGTCGTCAGCGGTGGCCGTCTCGATTTGAATGCATCAGATTCCGAGCTGACAGGCGCAGCCCAGACAGAAGTAGGGAGCATATCGAACGTTACGCTTTCCGATCAATCGAAATGGAACCTCACTGGCAATTCGATCCTCACCAACCTGACCAACTCCAACAGCCTGATTCAGTTCAGCGCGCCGGACGGCGGCACATATAAGACGCTGACTGTCGGCAATTATACCGGCAATGCAGGCCAGATCGGCCTCAATACGTATCTCGATACGGACGGTTCGCCATCCGACCGCCTGATTATTGATGGCGGCACCGCATCAGGTTCCAGCCGGTTGCTGATTGCAAATGCGGGTGGGCAAGGTGCTCTCACCATGGGAAACGGCATTCTCGTCGTCGATACGGTCAATGATGGAACGACCAGCGCCGGAGCGTTCCATCTCGTCACGCCTGTGGTTGCGGGCCCTTACGAATATTCGCTCTATAGAAGCAGTGTTGACGCTTCCAGTGCAGAGAACTGGTATCTCCGGTCAGAACTAACGCCAGTACCGCCTACCCCGCCGGATCCTCCAATCCCGCCGGTGCCACCAATCCCTGACCCAACGCCGGACTACCGTCCTGAAGTGTCACTCTATGCCGCAATACCTTCGATGGGAGCGATTTACGGCAGGCAGTTGATTGGCTCTTACCATGAGCGTGTCGGCGAAGAGGAACAGCTTAAAGGCCGCACTGATATTGGCGCTGATCCGAAATTCAATGGTTACTGGGTCCGGGGATTGGGTCATTCGGGACACCGGAACGGCGACACCAACGGCATTTATGATGGCGCTCCCGAATATGACTACCGGTTCGGCGCAATACAGGCGGGGCTCGATTTCTATCGACACGAAGCCGACGGCGTCACCGACCATGCCGGAATGTATCTCGCTTATGGTCATGGTCGAATGGATGTGACCCAGAACCGTTTGATCGAAACCCGTGATGCAGGGCGCAATGATTTCGACGCATATTCGGTTGGTGGTTACTGGACGCGTCTTGGAGATAATGGCTGGTATCTCGATGGTGTCCTGCAGGGCACCTGGTACAACATGACAACCAGCTCGAACCGGGCAACAGAATTTGGCTTTCCAGATCAAGATGTCAAAGGCTTCGGTTTTGCGGCCTCGCTTGAGGGTGGCTATCCTTTTGACCTCGGGAACCAATGGCAAATTGAACCGCAAGCGCAACTCGTCTGGCAAACCATCAATTTCGATGACTTCAACGATGGGGCCGCCGATATTCGGTACGACGATTTGAACTCCCTGGCCGGGCGTATCGGTGCACGCATATCGCGCACATGGGCCGTTGAAGAAGCAACCTCAACCGAACCAGCACGTCTTGCCACAATCTGGGGCCGCGTCAACCTCTGGCACGAGTTTACCGCAAAGGCTCAGGTCGACATTTCCTCCGCAACCGGCTTTGTTCCGTTCAAGTCCGATCTCGAAGAGACATGGATCGAAATCGGAGGCGGTGCCACAAGGCAAATTACCAAGAATATGTCGCTTTACGGCAATGTCAGTTACAGCACCACTTTCGATGCTGATAACTATGCCTGGAATGGAAAGCTCGGCATGCGCGTGAACTGGTAAACTGCTTCAGCGAACCTGTTCAACCATCCATCATTTCCGTCGGAGCGGGCGCACCAAGCTGTGCGCCCTTCCATATTGCCGATGCGCCGGGGTCGGCAAACAGCAGGCGTAAATGGCCGATAAGCTGGCCCGCGCGTGGATCGGCCGCGCGATAGACAACAGCGCGGGCTTCGCGTCTGCCTTCGATGATACCGGTCTCGCGCAACGCACCGAGCTGCTGTGACAGCGTCGGCTGGTGAACATCCAGCATTTCTTCCAATTCGCTTACTGTGCGTTCGCCTTCCAGCAAAACGCACAGGATTGAAAGCCGCACCGGATTGGATATGGCTTTCAAGAAATCAGACGCTGCGCCAATGGCCCGGCATTTTATCTTGGGCGTGTGCCCATTTGGCGTGGCTTTCTCGTTCATTATCGTCGCGCCCCGTTGTCCAATCTCAATAATCGAGCAAACAAGGAATGGTTTTCCACGTTTTGCCGAAGGTTTAATCAAGCCTTCCTTCGGTGCCTGCCTGAATCCCATTATATAAATTTATATAACAATTTTACAACCGGATCGCGTTTTCATGGCATTCAAGATCGGCTTTCATCCCAACAATCTGCATCTGACGCTTGCGTCCCGCTGGCCGGGTGCCTTTGCCGATCTAAAACCGGAATTCGTGCTTTTTCCTGAAGGTCGTGATACCGCCAAGAAGCTTGTTGCCGGAGACATCGATATCGGCGGCACAGGGTCTACGCCACCTATTCTTGCTGCTGAAGCCGGGCTCAAAGTTATCTACGCCGCAGCGTCGGCTCCTCGACCTGCCAATGGCGCGATACTGGTTGCCAAGGATACCGACATTCAGACCGTGGCTGACCTGAAGGGGCGCGATGTTGCACTCGTCGACGGCTCGTTTCACACCTACTTTCTCGCTAAAAGTCTGGAACAGGTGGGCCTTCGCCTCAATGACGTGAAGCGTCACGATCTTCTGGCAAGCCCCTCGCGTGAACTTCTGCGCACAGGCAAGGTCGCGGCATGGATTGCCATGGCCCCACATCTCGAACAGGCGCTCGCCAGCGGCGAATTTCATGTCCTGCTGCATTGCGGCACCACCATTCCCAACCGCTCGGTCTTCTGGACAATTGGACAACGCAATCTCCCGGACGATGTTATCGATGCATTTGCGGTGGAACTCGCGAGGGTCGGCCAAGAGATCATTGCACATCCCGAAAAGGCTGCAGCTCTTCTTGCCAAGGACGCCGACGACCACGAACGCCGCGCCTGGACGCGGGTTATCCAGGAACGCAACTGGCACATACTGCCCGCTGACGACACTCTTTTGCGCGAACAGCAGGCGGAAGCAGACATATTGCTGCGCCATGCTGCGATCGGCCGCAAGATCGAAATTATTGCAGAGCATAACGAGGCAGAAAAAGCATGAACGTCCTTTGGTATATGTGCGCTCCAGATGGCGCTTATCCCTGGAAACCCGAAGGCTCGCGCGTCGTCGACTACGGCTATTACAAGCAGCTTGCCCAGGCCTACGATCATCTTGGCTATACGGGCGCGCTTTTTGCCACCGGCGCTCATGACGTCTGGCCGCTGGCTGGTGCGCTGTTGCCCTATACTGAACGCATGAAGTTTCTGCTTGCCTTCCATCCGGGTCTGATAGCACCAACGCTGCTTGCCAAAATGGCGGCGACATTTCAGGAGTTCTCCAACGGCAGGCTGATGTTGAATGTCGTCTCGGGCGACGCCAAAATGCTTGGCGCTTACGGGATGATGCTGCCGCATGATGAACGCTATCTGATGGCCGACGAATATCTGAGCTTATGGCATCGCCTCATGGCGGGTGAAAGCGTCACCCATAAGGGCAAATATTTCCAGACCGAAGGCGCAAAACTGGCGCTTCCGGCTGGTTCGTCCATTGCCCCACCTCCGCTCTGGTTCGGCGGCTCGTCGGATAGCGCCATAGAGGTCGCGGCCAAGCACGTCGACACTTATCTTTCCTGGGGCGAAACACCCGAGCAGATGGGGGAAAAGGTCAAGCAGGTCAAAGCACGCGCCGCAGCCCATGGACGCGAGCTGAAATACGGTATCCGGCTTTATGTGATTGTGCGCTCGACCGACGCGAAAGCGTGGGAAGCAGCTGCCGACCTTTACGACCAGATGGACGATGCGGCCATGGCTGGCAACAAACGTTTCGTCTCCAACACAGATTCTATCGGCCAGCAGCGTATGACTGCAATGCATGGTGGCGTGAAACCCGACAATTTGCGTGACCTTGAAATCTCGCCCAATCTCTGGGCGGGCATTGGGTTGGTGCGCCCCGGTCCGGGCACTGCAATCGTCGGATCACCAGACACAGTCATTCGCACGCTCGAAGCCTATCAGGCTGTTGGCGTCGACACGTTCATCCTCTCCGGCATGCCTCTGCTTGAGGAAGCATATCGCTTCGGCGAGATGGTTTTGCCGCGTCTTCCCGTTGAACGCCCTGTCTCTGAACGCAAGCAGTTTACATGGTCGACGCTGTTCGACCGGGACCTGACCGGAAAGGCCGCCAATGGCTGATACAAGCACTTTGGAGAAAGCGGCTGGCGTCGGCTCTCCTCCAGCCAAGAGTGCCAAATCAGGCCCGCACTTCCCGCAATGGATGCTAAGGCTCGTGTCGCCCATCGTCATTCTGATCTTGTGGCAATTGGCGAGCGTCACCGGGCTTCTGTCGGCCCGCACACTGGCCTCACCAATCGACATTGCAGCAACCGGCCTGCGACTGTTGACATCCGGAGAACTGGCGACGGGCTTGGCCGTCTCGTTCCTGCGTGTCATTGCGGGCTTCTCCATCGCGCTCGCCATAGGCGTCGCTCTGGCGCTTTTCGCCGGGCTTTCCCGGCTTGGCGAAACGATTATCGACCCGCCGGTACAAATGCTGAAGGCGATGCCTTTTCTGGGCCTCCTGCCGCTCTTCATCCTGTGGTACGGCATTGGTGAAGCACCCAAGATCGGCATGGTTGCCTTTGGTTCCGTTTTCCCGATCTATCTGACACTTCATGGCGGCATTCGCAGCGTCGACCGCAAATTGATCGAGGCTGGGCGCACTCTTGGCCTCAGCACGCTTGAAATCATTCGACATGTCGTGATCCCCGGCGCTCTGCCCTCCCTGCTTGTAGGCGTCCGCTACGGACTGAGCATTGCCTGGCTTAGCCTTGTGGTGGCGGAACAGATCAATGCGTCCAGTGGTATTGGTTACATCATCACCTATGCGCGTGACTTTCTGCAAACCGACGTCATCGTGGTTTGCCTTCTGGTCTATGCACTCATGGGGTTGCTGACGGATGGGCTGGTGCGTGCAATCGAAGCCTATGCCCTGCGTTGGCGTCCGGCGGTGGTATCATGAGCGACATCGTTAAAATTCGCGGCCTGTCGCGGTCCTTCGGTGGGCCGGCAATTCTTGACCATATCGATCTGAGCATAGCACCGGGAGAATTCGTGGCTCTGCTTGGCAGAAGCGGCTCTGGAAAATCCACGCTTCTGCGTGTGCTTGCCGGGCTCGACCAAGCTCCGGCCACTACACTGGAAATTCCGCAACGCCGTGCCGTCGTCTTTCAGGAACCACGACTGATGCCATGGAAGAGCGTCATCGACAATGTTGCACTCGGTGTGCCCAACGCGCGCAGCAACGGCAAAGCGGTGCAAGCAATTGCCGATGTCGGCCTGTCGCACCGGGTCGATGCCTGGCCGTTGACGCTATCTGGCGGTGAAGCCCAGCGCGCCGCTTTGGCGCGAGCGCTGGTTCGCGAGCCTGAGCTGCTTCTGCTCGACGAGCCATTTGCAGCCCTCGATGCGTTGACGCGTCTTCGCATGCACGATCTGGTGTTCAATCTCTGGCGCAAGCACAGGCCAGCAACCCTGCTGGTGACGCATGATGTCTGGGAGGCAGTCGCTCTCGCCGACCGAATTCTTGTTCTGGATCAGGGGCGTTTCAGTCACGACCTGCGTGTCGATATCGATCATCCGAGGCAGAGAACAGACAGACGCGCTGCTGCCATCGAAACCGAATTGCTGGAAGCGCTTGGCGTCCGGCATCCTGTTCTGCACCCTTGAAAAGCGGAGATAATTAATGAAAAGACTTCAAATTCTGGCCGCCCTTACCGGTGCGGCGATGACACTGGTGAGTACAGCCGCCTTCGCCGCCGATCAGGTTGTGCGTATCGGATGGCTTCGCGGCCCCAATGATATCACGCTGGCAAAATCGCGCGGTACATTGGAAAAGGCGCTCGCGGAAAAAGGCATCAAAGTAGAATGGGCCGGTCCATTTCCCGCTGCCGCTCCCGCTTTTGAAGCACTGAACGCGGGCAGCATCGATATCACCGCTGGCAGTTCCACATCGGCCATTGCAGCGCTGGCTGCAAATATTCCACTGACGATCTTCGGCTATCAGAAAATGTCGCCCGGTTCTGAAGGGATCGTAGCCAAAAAGGATGCAGGCATCACGTCGATCAAGGATCTGGCCGGTAAGAAGGTTGCCGTCAACCGAGGTGGCACGGGCGAGTATCTCCTGATGCAGGGGCTGGAGACAAACGGCGTTGATCCCAAAAGCGTCGAGCGCGTCTATCTTAGCCCAAGTGACAGTGGTCCAAGCTTTGTACAGGGACATGTCGACGCCTGGGCAACATGGGACCCCTTCGTGGCAATCGCTGAGAAATCCTATGGCGGTCAGGTGGTCGCGGATGGCGCGGCCATCGGCTCGGACAATGCCGTTGTTCTCGTTTCAAGCCGCGAATTTGCCGAAAAGAAAGCCGACGAGCTTCAAGCCATTTTCGAGGTTCTGAAAACAGACAACGCCTGGGCAGTGGCGAACAAGGCCGACGCGGGCGCGATCTGGGCAAAGGAAATGAACATCCCCGCCGAGCTGGGTGAAGTGATCGGCGCGAATAATGCCGTTCCGACCACAGCGGTTACGGCAGCAGATGTCGGTCAGATCGGAAAAATTGCTGACTGGTACGCTAAGAGCGGCATCATTCCGCAAAAGCCGGACATAAAATCTGCCGTTGTCGAACTGAAATAACCGGTACCGTTTCTCCTGCACCGATTTCTCTCGAATAGGTGCAGGTGATGCTTTGGTTTTGCCAAATGGTGCGCTTGACGGTAGAAGCGTGGCAAAGCCAGCCGGAGCATCCCTTGGAAACCATCGCAGTTGATTTTGAAACGGCCAATGAACAGCGCGGAAGCGCCTGTTCGGTTGGATTGGCATGGATTGAAGATGGTCGCGTCGTGCGTGTTGAAGAGCGCTTTATCCGACCGAAGGACATGCGCTTTTCCTCTTTCAATATCGCGATCCACGGCATTCGCCCCGAACATGTGGAAGATGCCGGAGAGTTTCCCGAAGTCATGGATGAATTCGCGGAAGATTTTGCGGGCGCGACGATGATCGCTCACAATGCCGCCTTCGATTTCAGTGTCTGGCGTGCATGCCTTGATCAGTACCGGCAGAGCTATCCCGAATTTCAGTATCTCTGTTCGGTCAAGATGGCGCAGAAGGTCTGGCCGGACCTCGGATCGCACAAGTTAAATGTTCTGGCCTCTCACCTCGGCCTCACCTTCAAGCATCACAACGCGGCTGAAGACGCAGCGATCTGCGCCGAAACCACGATCTCGATCGCGCGCGCGCTAGGTGCGCAAGCATTGAGCGAGGTTCCGGCGATGATCGGCATGAAACCAGGGCGCTTGTTTGCAGGAGGCTACGAACCGTGCACATGCCGCAAGCGCTGATCTCACCTATCTGAACAACTGCGTCAGATGGTCATTCAGGAAATAGCCTTGCGGGTCAAGCTTGCGACGCAAGGCGCGAAACGCATCGGCTTTCGGATAGATCGATGTCACATCGGCACCCGTCAGAAAGTGCAGCTTGCCCCAATGCGGACGTGAACCGAAATCCCGCAAAATTTTATCCACGTCCCTGAGATAGGGCCAATAGTCGGTTCCGGGCTCGCCTGAGACCGACACCGTCACGCTGTCCTGTTCAAAGAATGGGCTCATCCACGCATCATCACCAGCCGTAAAGCGATACTCGATAGGGTAGATGCACTCTGGATATTTCTCCAGCATCAGTTTTCGGACTGCCTTGACCGCCTCTTTGCCGTGCGCAACAGGCACCGCATATTCAAGCTCGTGGAAGTTTGGCACATACTCAATTGGATAAATCTCCGAGCTATATGCGACTTTCTCAAACCCACGGCTCATTGGCGGCTGGTCGGTAATGTCCATGATTTTCATCTCGCAGACATCGGTTGTCTTTCCCGAGCGGGACGTCGAAGCCGTATCCGGAAGACAATAGCAATGACGGCTTTTTTCCGTCGGGCACCAGAAGAAGCTGAAGTGCCTATGTTTGGAGGCAAGTTCGTCGTGCATGTCCATGCATGCATCGAAATCCTCCCGCCAGAGCCTTTCATAGAGGTTATAGGAATCCATGAGTTGCAAGGTAATCTCGGAAATCACACCGAGTGTACCAATTGAAACGCGGCTCGCACGCAAGATATCCGGCGTGGTTTCGTCGACTGTCAGAATGGCACCGTTGGGCTGGACGATCTTCATACCGACAATCGATGATGCCAGATTGGACAGTTTTGCGCCCGTGCCATGCGTGCCGGTTGTCAGCGCGCCAGCCAAAGCCTGACTGTCAATATCGCCTTGATTGACCATCGATAGACCATTGTTCTTGAGATATCGCCCAAGCTCATTGATGGTCGTACCCGCCGCCGCGGTGACCCGCTTGCGATTATGGTCAACATTTTTCACCCCTTTCATGCCTGAAAGAGTGAGCATAAGCCCGCTGGTCGCGACAACTGGCGTGAAGGAATGACCAGACCCCGCACATCGGACATTCAATCCTTGAGACGTTGCGGAATTGACCATCTCGCAAAGTTCCGCCTCGCTGGCAGGAGTGCCCATAGCGGATGTCACACATGACTGATTGCCGACCCAATTGCGCCAGTGGCCGCCTGCACTCATATTGCTCTGCTTCGACATTCTCGTTCCCATCTTTTTGCTTATTGCTGTTGTGGGCGTCCCGTGTCGCTGGAAGCGACACGGCTTTGTCAGATGGCAGTGTAACCATTATCGGCAAACAGATGCGTGCCATTGATGAAGCTTGCCTCGTCACTTGCAAGGAAAAGTGCGGCGGAAGCGACTTCGGATGGCAGGCAGAGCCGTCCTTGCGCAGTTTTTATTGCCTCTTCCGAAACATCGACGCCGAAGCTTTGCAGCACCGCCAATTCCTTGCGTCCGTGCGCCGTGGCGATGAAGCCGGGGCAGATCGCATTGCTCCGAATATTCCTGTCGCGAAACTCTACGGCAAGGGCGCGTGCGAACATGTGGCAGGCTCCTTTGGTCGTGCAATAAAGCACTTCCATGGGCGTTCCGACGACGCCTGAAATCGACGACGTAGAGATAATGCTACCGCCACCCGCATTGATCATCGATGGCAGTACGGCCTTTGAGACGAGGAACATGCTTTTCACATTGATCGCCATAAGGCGGTCCCATTCCTCTTCGCTCGTTTCGAGAAACGGACCTGCCGCCAGTGTGCCTGCATGGTTCATCAGAACCGTAATGTGTCCGAAAGCCCCTATAATTTTCTCCACTGCCGATGCGACCTGCGCGGCATCCGAGACATCGGCTGGCGCAAAGACCGCCTCGTGACCGACTTCGTTGAGCCTTTTGGCAACATCGGCGCCGGGGCTTGACGGTAAATCCACGATGCCGACTTTTGCCCCTTCCGCAGCGAAGAGTTCCGATGCTGCGAGACCGCAGCCTCCAGCGCCACCTGTTATAAGCGCTACTTTTCCTGACAAACGACCAGCCATGTTTCCTCCTTCTGGACAAAGTCCAACTATTTTCCCCAATCGGTTCGATACATCCGCCGAACTCTTGCTTTTGATGCGAAGTCTAGAAATCATACGCAGATGCGTCGATATGCCGAAAGTTATACGGGAGGAGAAACCGTGTTTCCGCTGGATGCCAACGGACTGTCAGAGATAATCCGGTCCATCGGAACGGACGGGCTCGGCCAGAGACTCGACCAGACCATCAGTGGCCGGGTGCAATTCGACATGAGCTGCATTTTCCTGTTCAGCTTCAATAACACCCCGCTTTTCCTCCATGACGGCTATTGCAGTTCCGTACCGCGCAAGACGCTGGAAACCTATTTGCGGGGCGGTTATCTGCTTGATCCGTTCTATGTGGCGTCGATCAACGAACACACATCTGGCGTTTGGAGAATGGGCGACCTTGCCCCCGACAGCTTCTTTACATCGGAGTTTGTCATCGCAAAGGATATCCATCCCTGCGTTTCATCCGAAGCCGGCGCGCTTGTGGAGGAGATAGGCATTATCGTGCCGTTGCGACATCGAACGGCAGCTGTCTATTCGCTGATGCGCAACCACGGAAGCGTTCCCTTTACGAGGTCTGAACTGGATAATTTAAGACAGATTGAGCCGGTTATCGCTGCCTCTATCTCAACCCATTGCCGCAACAATGCGAGCTATATCAATCATGAATATACAAAAGAGGACATCGAGGAGACATTTCTTGGTGCATTCCATGGGCAGCTCACGCCCGCGCAGCAATCAATCACAAAGTTGATCCTGCGCGGCCATAGCAATATCTCGATTTCACGCCATATGAATATTTCAGAGGGGACCGCAAAGATTCATCGCCACAATATTTACAAACGGCTATCCATATCGAGCCAGTCGGAGCTTTTCCAACTCTTCATCACTCACCTGACCAAAACGGAGAGATGAGGTGCTCATCAAGTCGTTTTAGTCCTGTTACGTCTCCAAAGATAAATCATCTGAGCGGTCAAGCCGACAATAAGGAGCACAAGCAGACTGGCCTGCGCACCCAGAAGAAGTGGAGAGTGGAGGTCCGTCACCAGAGGATGTCCATCAGGGACACGGCGAAGAATCTCGCTGACAGTCGGCACCATGAGCAGGAACACCGTCAGGCTTAGAAGAATAGTCTCCAGATATTTTCCAGCACGCCCCAAAATCGCGATGTGACCGACGACATATCCCGCGCATAACAGAACCAATGTCGCCGCACCAACGCCACTGCTGATTGGTTGTTTTGCGACGAGAAATACAGTGCTGGCCCCAACCAGCATTGAAATGAAATAGAGGATCCCCGGCGTTGAGCGCGGCACGATCCGCCCGTGTCGGGCGAGCATATAAAAAGCCAGAGGGATCGCAGGCAAACTACCAAGGGTGTGAACCCATCCAAGCGAGGAAATACCAAACATTTCAAGCTCCTTTTCGCGGATCGAGAGCGATTTTTGATCATCACATTCATTTTTACCTACTAGTAGGTAGTTATTAATGCCGCACAGTTTTTAAACTGCCATCATACGAATAGAACCGGCCTGCTGTCTGCATTCAGTCGCCGGAGGTCACTCCGCTGACAATCGCCTCAACAACGGCTCAGTCACCAGTGGGAACATATCCGGATCACCATATGCTCTTGCCGATAGCATAGCCCCATGAACCGTCGCCATAAATGCTTCAGCCTCGATATGCGGGGCTTCGTTCAAGCGAACCCGACCCTCTAGCGCGCCCCGTTCGAGCACAGAGGTAAGCCATGACGAGAGCATTTTGAAATAGGCCCGGACCTCTGGAACAATCTCGGCAGGAAGGACCGGCAACTCACTGGCAAGCAAAGCACAGACGCAAAAAGATGCGCTGGCATCCTTGATACAGGCAGCCCAATAGTGCGTGTAGGCGCGCAGCTGCTCAAGCCGGTCAGAAATGCTGCGTTCAAGATTGGCAAAGCCCGCTTCCGTATCCTCGTGATGGCGGGCAATCAGCGCCTTCACCAAATCCACCTTACTTGGAAAATGGTGATGGATACTGGCCTTACGGATGCCGACAACGGTGGCGATATCGGCATAGCTGAAGCCATTATATCCACCCGCAATGACCAGAGATCGCGCGCAGTTCAGAATGTCTTCAGAGGTGGTCGTCAAATTGCTCATACGTAGTATTTACCTACTAGTAGGTAGAATGTCAATGCGCATTCGAGGAAAGACAAAATCATTCCTGAAGGACAGTAGATCGGGCGCGACCAGAGCCATACACGCTCCTATTGAAGGCCGCGCCCTGAATTATCACTGGATCAGGCGACCACCATCGATGACGAGGTCCGCTCCGTGGATCATACGTGCATCGCTTGAGCCTAGAAAGGCAATCGCGGCTGCGACGTCACACGGTTCGACGATGCGGCCCGATGGGTTCATTCTCGAAAAAGCTTCGCGCGCAGCCTCTTCAGTTCCGAACTGACCAGCCGCCTTTGCCGCCACCAGTGGCGTCCAGACATAACCCGGATGCACCACGTTGATGCGCACATCATGCCCATTACGCGCCGCCGAAAGTGCAGCATGTTTCGTCAGCGAACGCACCGCCCCTTTCGAAACGCCATAAGTGCCGTTATCCGCAGACCCGGTATAGGCGGCCAGTGAACCGAGATTGACGATTGCCGCCCCTGCTCCCGGGTTCATCACTTTCAAAGCGGCCTGAGTACCAAGCAGAACGCCGTCCAGATTGACCTTCAGCACGCGATGAAACTCGGCCAGCGGAATATCGGTAATGGGCTGAGGCACTGGCGTTATCACGCCTGCATTGTTGACGAGCAGGTGTAAAGCACCGCTTGCGGTGAGGATCACATCGATCACCTCTTCCCAGCTTTCCGCCGAACTGACATCAAGGGCAAGCACCTTCGGATGAGTCACGCCCACGTAAGCTTCGGCGATTCGACCGCCATCATCGACGGTCAGATCGGCCAGATAGACGGTTGCGCCCTCTTCGGTCAGCCGCCGACCAATAGCCAATCCCATGGCGCCAAGCCCACCGGTAATCAAAGCCACCCTGCCGTGGTAGCGCGCGAGTTCTGTCGTCTTTGACACTTGCTTCATCCTTGAACATGAGAAATCTTTCACGGGGCGCGTGTTTTGCGCCCCATGTTGACGTGCCTGTTAGCTGGCAGGTCGGATAGGTTACGATGCGTGGCCGAGATAGATTTCCCGAATGACAGGACTGGAAGCGATTTCCTCCGCGCTGCCCGTATGCACCACACGTCCGGTATCCATCACGCACGCCGTATCGGCATGGCGCAGCGCCTTTTCAACCAACTGCTCCACCAGAATGATCGCCGCGCCCTCTTTTGCGAGCTGCGCCGCAACATCCAGAATTCGATCCACGACGATAGGCGCCAAACCACCGGACGGCTCGTCCAGAACAAGCAGGCGCGGCTCGGCAAGAATGCCCTGACCAACCGCCAGGATCTGCTGCTGTCCGCCGGAAAGCGAGGACGCTGGATCATTCTTCTTGGCAGCCAATTCAGGGAAAAACTGATAGATGCGCTCGTAATCAGGCTTTTTACCGCGCTTTTTTCCCGGATAAGCGGCAACCTCCAGATTGTCCTGCACTGTCAGTGAAGGGAAAATACGGTGACCCTCCAATACTTGAACCAGTCCCAACTCGACGATCTTTTCGGGGCTAGCGCTGGTGATATCCTCGCCGCCAAAGCGGACCTGACCGCTGCGTTTGCCAATCAAACCGGAGACCGCGTGAAGCATGGTGCTTTTTCCCGCTCCATTGCGACCGAGGATGGCATGGAACTCACCGGCATGCACTTTGAGAGATGCGCCGATGACGACCGGCGCCTTTCCATAGGCGACGCTCAGATCTGTGATTTCGAGCAACGGCGTGCCGTTCTGCGTCATTGCCATGCTCTCAACTCCCCAAATAAACGCGGACGACTTCCGCATCATTACGCACCATGTCCGGAGCGCCCTCTGCCAGAACCGCGCCGAGGTTCAGGACGGTGACGTGATGGCTCAAGCGGAAGACAAAATCAGTATGATGTTCGACAAGCAGTACACCGATGCCTGCCTGCGCCACTGACTGGATGATCTGACCAAGATACTCAATCTCGCGGCCCGTCAGTCCGCCAGCAGGTTCATCGAGAAGCAACAGCTTTGGCCTGATCATCAGTGCGCGAACGATTTCAAGGAAACGCCGCTCAGCATGTTCGAGATGTTCGCAGCGCCGTTCTGATAGATGCCCGAGGCCCGAAGCATCGAGCAACGCCTGGGCGCGTTCGCGCATCTGACGCTCCTCGCGCTTTGGACGCGGCATATGCAGCGCGGTTTCAACGAAACCCGATTGAACGGCTCCCCAACCGCCAAGCATGACATTGTCGAGCACGCTCAAGGACGGCAGAAGTCTTGGTTTTTGGAAGGTTCGCGCAATACCGGCGCGGGCACGGGCGCGCACGTCAAGACGGCTGATATTGTCGCCGCCGAGTACCGCGGCACCCTCATCAATCATGTAATAGCCGCTGATAAGATTGAGCATGGTGGTCTTGCCCGATCCGTTGGGGCCGATCAGCCCATGAATTTGGCCAGCCTGAATGGACAGCGACACATTGTTGACGGCCTTCACCCCACCAAAGCTTCTGGAGACATTACGCGCTTCCAGCATATCCGGACTGGAAGCCCCAACGCTCTTTCTCATTGCAGGATCGATCATGTTCATATCAGGCTTTCTCCTGCAAAAGGGCCGTCAATGCAGGCATGTTGGGCTGTTGCGCGCCGCGCTGATCGTCTGCTGTGCTCTTTCCGAAGATGTTGCCAAGATGATCCTTGGCCCAAACGCCCAAGCCCTGCGGTATCGCCAGCACGACAGCAAGCAGAATGCCGCCGTAGAAGAATGCGGTATAGCGCTGCATCGAAGCGAACACATCGGGGATCACTGCCAACAACAGAGTGCCAACCATTGGACCGATGATCGATCCGCGTCCGCCAATGATGATCGCCGTGAAGAACATTAACGAGACATCGAAGTTGAAGGCTTCGGGTGTGATGTGGCTTTGAGCCCGAGCGAAAAGTCCGCCTGCAACGCCCGCACAAAAGCCGGAGAAGAGGAACACCGTGAGCTTTGTCCGGAAGATCGATACCGCAACACTCTGCGCCGCCACTTCGCTATCGCGAATGGAAATCATCGCGCGGCCCCACATGCTGCGTGCCAGATTCCAGGTCATGGCCGTTACCACTGTGGCGATGCCAAGTGCCAGCCAATATTCCCCAATCGTCCGTTTGAAGGGAGCTGGAAAGGCTGGAACCGCAAGCCCCACGGTGCCACCGGTAAGACCGGAGAAGCCGAGCGCCAGTTCCACCATGATAAGCGCAAAGGCAATCGTGGCGAGCGCGAAATAGAAGCCCGGAAGTCTCAGCGATGGCAGGCAAAGAAGCCCCGCAGCAAGCGCCGTAACACCACCGGAAGCAATCAGCGCCGCATAGGGGTGGAGCCCCAGCTTGCCGGCGAGAATTGCGAATGCATAACCGCCAATCGACAGAAGACCGACATGGCCAATGGACATCAGTCCGACATAACCCACAAGCAGGTTCAGACCGGCCACGATGATCCAGTAGATCAGCACCATTTCTCCGATCCGGAGCAGATAGCGATCACTGGTGAGAAAGGGGAAGGCAACGGCAAGGCCGATACCAATGAGGGCAAAGAGAAGGCCCTGATGCGATTTCACGTTCATACCTGGCGTACCCGCTTCTTGCCGAACAATCCCGAAGGGATGAAGGTCAGGAGGATGACAAGCGTCCCGACGGCGATGGTTTGCTGGAACTCCGAGCCGAAGACATAAGCGACGCAGGTGGTGACCACGCCGAAAATGATGCCGCCTGCCACCGCGCCGATGTTGGAGCCGATACCGCCAATCGCAAGTGCAATGAAGCCATTCAGCGTCAGCGACAATCCAAGTGCGAAATAAGCGTAAGTGAGCTGCCCCGTCATGAACCCGGCCAGAGCGCCGAGCGCACCCGCAATGGCATAGGAAAGCGAGCGCATGCGGATCGCCGAAATGCCACGGGCGCTGACAGCAAATGTATCGTCGGAAAGCGCCACGAAGATTTTGCCGATAGTCGTCTTGCGATAGAAAAGCGCAAGCCCGCCCGCCATGACGAAGGCCGTCACAATCGGCAACCAGTATTTCTGGTCCAGTACGCCTGCATAGTCTTGTGGAATGAGCCGAGGGAACGGTCTCGGCTCGGTTCCCCACCAAAGCGCCATGCCTTGCTGGACAATGGTTGCAACGGCAAGCGTCGAGAGAATCCAGAGATGATCATCACCTCCATTCATCGTGCGACGAATGGCAACCAGTTCTGTCAGCCAGCCAAAGATCAGGCCGACAAGCAGAACCAGTGGTAGTGAAGCCCAGATCGGCCAACCAAGATCGCCCAACGTCCAGGCGCCGACAATGCCGCCAACCATGGCGAACTGTCCGGCACCCATGCTGAGCACCTTCGAGGTCGAGTACATCACGTTGTAGCTTAGCGCCACCGTGGCGTAGAGGCATCCCAGAGCAAGCCCCGAGATCAGAACGAGAAACATGGTTTAGTCCTCTTGGTGACGGGCTCCGCACAACATGCGGGAGTCCGTCCGCAATCAATCAGGCCAGCGTGAAGCCGCCGTTCTGGAACGAAGAAATCGTAAAGAGCGCATATTCTTCCATCGAAAGTCCTTCACGGCGTCCCGAGCCGAAACCGACTTTACCAAACAGCGTGTCCGTCGTTCCCATGGTTTCGAGCGCCTCGATCACAGCATCTGTCTCAACGCTACCGGCTTTTTCGGCGGCTGCGGCCCAGAGCTTGGTGGAAGCGTAGCCAAGAAGTATCCAGGTAATGCCGTTTTTGAGCTGTGGCCCGACAATCGGTGCCTGCTCGGCAAGCAGTGCTTCAATGCCAGCTGCAAACTTGCCAGCGCCATCCACCGCAAGGTGGCGGAAGCCGACGCCGACAGCGCCGTCGAGATATTCCTTCTTCACCAGATCGGTGATCTGGGCGTTCAGCGAAATCGGGGCGCAAATCGCAGGGATGCCCCACTTCTGCTCGCCGCGCGCCGTCAAAACGCGCGCCATGAAGGATGACGAAGCTGACCACACCAGAAGTACATCTGCACCGCTGTCGCGCGCCTTGATGACATCGTCACCCAGATCAACCTTGTTGGCGTCAAGCGTGCCGACACAAACCGGCTCGATGTTGCGTGCCTTCATCTTTTCAAGAGCGAGATCACGGCAGAGCACGCCATAAGACAGATTGTCGACGAAAAGCGCGATTTTCTGCTTCTTATAGTGGTCGACGGCGAAATTGATACCCGCTTCGATCTGCTGTCCGGCTGATCCGCCAACGCGGAAGATCGTCGGATAGGCTTCCGGGTCGATCACATGATCGATCAGGGCCGTCGGCATGTTGATTGTGTTGGCTTCCGCAATGAAGTCGCGGATCGGCATCGCTTCGCCGGACGTGTTCGGCCCAAAGAGCACATTCACCTTTTCCGAGAACAGAAGTTCCTGCACGAAGTTTACAGCCTTGCCCGGATCGGCAACCGTATCGCGAGCGACAAGCTGCAACGGACGGCCAAGCACACCGCCTTTGCCGTTCAGTTCAGCAATTGCTGCCTTGTGGCCTGCATCCTGCGCCAGCGCACCCGTCGAATACGGACCGGAAAGTGCGGCAAACCAGCCGATTTTCAACGGATCACCTGCGGCGGCGCGGGCAGCAGACTGAAAACCCGGCAACAGCCCAGCGGCCATAAGCCCGGCGCTCGACAGCAACAGGTTGCGACGATTGATCGGCATGATTATCTCCCATAAAAACTCTCGGCGGGTTTGGGATATTGAAACTTCAACTTCAACCCATTTTCGACTAGAGTTCACCTGTCGAACGCAATCTCCCGCGCCGCCGAGCGTAAGTGCCCATGGAACCGACCAACAAACGAAATTTTGCCCCTGTCCGCGCTCTGGAGCGCGGTCTGGCCCTGCTTCAAGACCTGTCACTCTACAAAGGCGCGCATCCGCAGCAGATTGCGCGGCGGCTCGACTTGCCGCGTCCGACCGTGGTTCGGCTTCTGGAAACGCTTGAAGGACTGGGATTCGTCGAACGCAGCCCTTCAGACGGCAGCTGGTATCCGACGCTTTATGTGCGCTCGCTTTCCGACGGATATAATGATGAGGCGTGGGTGCGCGAATGCGCAGCACCCGAGATCGAACGGCTTGGCAAGCAGATCTTGTGGCCGGTCGACCTGCACACATTACAAAACGACATGATGCTGGTGCGAGAGTCCACCCACCGCACCAGCCCCTTTTCAATCCAGCATGGGCTGGTCGGAACGAGATTACCCATTCTTCACACGTCATCCGGTCGCGCCTATCTGGCATTCTGCCCGGATGAAGAACGAGAGGCCATTCTGGACCGGCTTGCGCAGAATCCGGCCAATCAGGCGGCGCTTGCTGGCGATCGTCGCCATATCTCACAGCAGATTGCCACCACCCGGCAGCAAGGATATGGTCTGCGTTGTGGCGAACTGATCCGCGCAACCAACAGCCTGTCCGTACCCGTACATGCCAAAGGCCGGGTGCAGGCCGTGGTGACCGTCGTCTGGTTTGTATCCGCGCTTCCTGTTGCCGAAGGTATCCGCCGTTTCCTCGAACCTGCGCGAGAATGCGCAGCGCGCATCGCCCACAAATGCGAAGCCTTTCCCGATATGACAATGCGTTATCAGCGCGAAAGCATAGAAGCTGCGGATTAGACACTCCGCCTGAAGCACGCCGTTCATCTGGTGAACGCAACCCCAATTCGATCTGGCCTTGCTTCGTTGCCCACACCATAAGGCCAACGAATGCGCGACCCCGGTTGGGCCGCGCTCGACGGATCGAAGGGAGTTACAACGGTGCGACTGGTTTCATTCACGACAGCGGATCAAGGTGCAGGATATGGGTTCATTACGGATGCGGGGCTGCACAAGGCTACCGCCGCGCTAAAGGCTCGATACAGCGATCTCCGGGCTGTTTTGAACGCCGACGCCGTAGCCGAACTGTCTGCAAATGCTGAAGCGCCGGTTCCTTTAACGGATGTCACGCTGGTTTCGCCAATTCCAAACCCGGACAAGATTCTCTGCATCGGCCTGAACTACGCCGCACATATCAAAGAAACCGGTCGCGAAAAGCCAAAATATCCTTCGATCTTCACGCGCTATTCTTCTTCGGTTCTTGGGCATGAGAATGCGCTGCTGCGGCCAGCCGTTTCCAAGGAATTCGACTATGAAGGTGAGCTCGCCGTCATTATCGGCAAAGCCGGCCGCAATATCCGCGCCGCAGATGCCGCTGATTACATTGCCGGTTATTCCTGCTTCAACGATGGCTCAATCCGCGACTTCCAGCGCCATACGACCCAGTTCTGGCCCGGAAAGAGCTTTGATGATACCGGCTCCATGGGACCATGGCTGGTCACGAAAGACGAGCTGCCGAACCCGGAAGAACAGCATCTGCGCACCCGGGTAAACGGTTTGGAAGTCCAGACGACCCCGATTTCCGATCTGGCTTTCTCGATTGGCGAAATCATTGCCTATGTTTCAACGGTGACCAAACTGCTGCCCGGCGACGTTATCGCCACCGGAACGCCTGGCGGTGTCGGCAAATTCCGTGAGCCTCAGCTCTATATGTTTGCGGGTGACCGCGTTGAGGTTGAAATCAGCGGCATTGGCACATTGTCAAATCCAATTGCCGACGCAGCCTGATGCTTACGGCCCCGCCCAAAGCGGGGCTAATCGGAACTTTCGAGGAGGAAAAGGCCATGGCCATCAATGCTCTGGGATATATCGGCGTGCGCTCCGACAAGCTTGATGACTGGGCCGACTTTGCATCCGGTTTGCTTGGCATGCAGAAGATTGACCGCACGGCCGGGCAACTTGCATTCCGGATGGATGACCGCATGCAGCGCTTGATCGTGATGGATGAACCGGGCGAAACACTGGCTTGCATGGGCTGGGAAGTCGCGTTTCAACAAGACCTCGATCACTATGCATCGCGTCTGGAAGCGGTCGGCACCCGCGTTCATCGCGCCAATGCCGCGCTTTGCGATCAGCGATTTTGCGCAGATATGGTATGGTTCGACGATCCGATGGGCAATCGCGTCGAACTGATCTGGCAACCGATGATTGCTTCCGATCTTTTCGTTCCGGGCCGCCCCATATCAGGGTTCAACACCGGGCCGCTCGGCATGGGACATGCAGTGCTGCATGTGAAGGATATCGAGATTATGATGCCCTTCTATCGGGATAATCTGGATTTCCATGTCACGGATTATGGACTGAAGCCCTATGGGCTCTACTTCTTCCATGTGAATGACCGACACCATAGTTTTGCGATGGTGGGGTCAGGTCAACAAGGCTTCCATCATTTTATGGTTGAGTTCAAGAATCTCGACGATGTCGGACAGGGATACGACCTTGCGGGACTTGAAGACGACAGGTTGGCCTATACGCTTGGACGCCATACTAACGACTATATGACATCATTCTATGCAAACACACCTTCCGGCTTCTTCGTAGAGAATGGTTGGGGTGGACGGCAGATAGAGCCTGCAAATTGGCAACCGCATGAGACAACAGACGGCCCTTCTTTCTGGGGGCATGAGCGTCTCTACCTGACAGAAGAAGGTGGTCGAAAGCGGCTGCGCGACATGCGGCTCGACGCTGCCGCTCGCGGCATTCGCGCACCGGCAGTGGCTGACTGTCCCTGGCTTTTTGAAGCCATCAAAAATGAGCGGTCTTAGAGCTGTACCGACATGCCAAGCGGCGGTCACTAGTTGATACGAGCACCGCTGGACGGGTCGAAGAGATGCACGCGGTCCTGCGCGATAGTCAGACCAACCACATCACCGACTGCGAGCGGCATCTCACTGTCAACCACAGCCATCACTTTGTCGGAACCTGCTTCAAGCACGACATGCGTTTGAGCCCCGGTTGGTTCAATAAGGCGCACTTTCGCTGGAATGCCACCGTCACGTCGCACTTCCAGATGTTCAGGACGTAATCCCAGCGTAACCTTGCCGGTTCTACCAATCTTGCTGTTGGGCATATCCAGTTTTGCACCATTTTCCAGAAGGATTGTTACGCCCGCCGAACCCTGCTCGACGGTCGCGTCAAGGAAGTTCATGGACGGCGAGCCTATGAAGCCCGCGACGAAGACATTGGCGGGCTTTGTGTAGAGTTCCATGGGCGTTCCCTGTTGTTCGATCCGCCCTTTGTTCAACACCACCACTCTATCCGCCAGTGTCATCGCTTCAATCTGGTCATGCGTGACATAGATCGACGTGATCTTTACCTTCTGGTGTAGTTCCTTGATCTCGGCGCGCATCAGAACGCGCAATTTTGCATCCAGATTGGAAAGCGGCTCGTCAAACAGGAAAACAGAAGGTTTTCGCACAATGGCGCGCCCCATTGCGACACGCTGGCGCTGACCTCCGGACAATTGGTGCGGTTTGCGGTCCAATAGAGCAGTCAGATCCAGCATGCGAGCAGCTTCATTCACCCGATCCCGTATTTCGGCTTTCGGTCGGCCCGCAAGCTGAAGATTGAACGCGATGTTGTCGAACACAGACATATGCGGATAAAGCGCATAGTTCTGGAAAACCATGGCAACATCACGCTCGCTGGGATTAGCGCGGTTTACATTCCTGTCGCCAATATGCAGATCACCAGAGGTTATCTGTTCAAGACCGGCAATCATGCGAAGCAATGTTGACTTGCCGCACCCTGAAGGTCCGACAAGCGCAACAAACGCGGCATCAGCAATCGACAGATCTATACCCGGAATGACTTCCACATTGCCATAGATCTTGTGAATTGAACGAAGCTCAACCGATGCCATAGGCTCACCCTTTCTGCCGATTGACCGATGATAACTGTCGGCCAGCGACAAGAACCGCGAGGTCGGGCCTATCAGTCGTCAGCTGGCCGATTGGCTTGTTCAACCAATACTCGAGCTCGGTTTCCGTGTTAGGCACCCAGCATCCCAGCCTTGGCGTCCCAACCTCTGCCACACATTGGTCCAATACGATCTCGAGCAAGCTCTTCTCGAAAGCCAGAACCGTCGCAACATCGTTGCCGCGCTTGAGCACCTTTTCAAATCCACCGAAGAACTCCGCCGAGCGCCGGTCTATCGACATCAGCAATTGCTGGTCAGGAAACTTCATACGGACATCTTCCAGAACTTCCGGCACGAAGCAGGTAAGGAAGACGCGATCGAGCATATTGCGCTCTTGAGCAAGCGCGATGATCTTTTCGGGCATACCGGGATAAGGTCTCCCGCGCTCATCTATCTTGATCTCCAGCTCTAGCTCCAGCTTGGTGGGAGCGAAGATATCCAGAACGGCCGCCAGAGTGGGCACGGTTTGACCGCGACTGTCATTCAGGAGGACTTTTCCAAGCGCCTCTGCACTTTGCGCCTGAACCGGCCCCTGACCATTCGTGGTGCGATCAAGCAATGGGTCATGGATCACAACCGGTACACCATCAGAGCTCAAATGAACATCAAGCTCCACCGCGTCGACATCCAAGGCGAGCAGGTTTTGAAATCCGGCTATGCTGTTTTCAGCCCACAGATTGCGCCCGCCACGATGACCAATGATCTTCACCATTTTCATATTCTCCAATTATCTTGCTATTTGCCGCTGTCGACGAGGCCCTTCACGAACCATCGCTGCATAATGAGGATCACCAGCACTGGTGGAAGCATGGTCCAAAGCGAGGCATTCATCAGAAGATGCCATGTCGGAAGACCGTCCGACTGCGGCATGACCTGTTTCAAACCCACAACGGCCGTTGCCATATTGGGGTCGGTCGTCATCAACAAAGGCCACAGATACTGGTTCCAGCCCATCAGGAAGAGAATAATCGACAACGCCACAATGTTCGACCGCGATAGCGGTAGCAGAATGCGAAAGAAGAATTGCATCGGCTTGGCGCCGTCAATGCGCGCTGCTTCACACAGATCGTCCGGAATTGTCAGAAAGAACTGTCTGAACAAAAATGTGGCCGTCGCGGAAGCGATGATCGGCAGGATTAGTCCGGGATAGGTGTTCACCATGTTCCAGTTCAACTCTACCGAAACACCGAGCCACGCAAAAATGATGTTCAACGGCAGCGCCATATTGGCTGCGGATTCATAGGTTGGAACAATGCGGACCTCGATTGGCAGCATCATCGATATGAATATCAGCCAGAAAGCGGTCATTCGGAACGGAAAGCGAAAGTAAGTGACCGCAAAGGCGGCGAGCACTGACAGAGCCAGTTTTCCAACCGTAATGCCAAGAGCCACGATAAATGTGTTCAGCAAAAGCTGTCCGAAATGAATCGTTGTCAGAACTTCGCGCGAATTGACCAGAAACTGATCGCCCGGCAGCCAACTCATCGGCACTTTCAACACGTCCTGCTGGCTCAACGAACCCGTGACCACCACGAAATAAAGCGGCAGACAAACGAGAACGATCCCGATTATGAGAACCGCATGGCAAATTGCATCGAGGATCGGTGTTCTTTCATGCATGAGTTACACCGCATAATTGACGCGCCGCTCGACGAGGCGGAACTGCGCGAATGTGAGGGCGAGAGCGAGTATCATCAATATAACGGATTGAGCAGCTGATGAGCCCATGTCCAGATTGACGAAGCCATCCTGATAGACCTTATAGACGAGGATCGACGTCGCACCTGCGGGGCCGCCACGTGTGGTGGCATCGATAATCGCGAATGTGTCGAACAGGCCGTAGACGAAATTGATGACGACCAGAAAGAACAGTGTGGGCGCGATCATCGGTAGGGAAATTCGCTGAAACCGGCGAAGTGGTCCAGCACCATCAATGGCTGCAGATTCCAGGATCGAACGGGGCACAGCCAACAATGCTGCTACCAGAAAGATATAATTGTAGCAGATGTGCTTCCACGACGCCGCAAGGATGACAAGGATCATCGCATCAGTGGTGTTTTTTGTGGGGTCCCAGCCGATCCCCAGCATATGCAACATCTGTGCGATGGGACCAACACGGGTATTGAACAAAAATGCCAGCATTATACCCGCGACTGCAGGAGCAATTGCGTAAGGAAGCAGCAGGATCGTACGATAAGCGCCACGCGCACGAATGACATGGTTGGTCGCGAAGGCAAACAGCAGCGCGACCGAAAGCGTGATTGCGTTCTGTGCCAGCGTGAACCAGAGCGTCATTTTGGCTGACATCCAATAAGGCGGGCTAGCGAACAATGCCGCAAAGTTGGAAAACCCGACCCATTGCACCGAGCCGCCAAACGGATCGTTGAGCTGAAACGCCTGAATCAGCGCTCGGAATGAGGGAATAAAGAAGAAGAATAGCAGGACGAGCAATTGCGGTGCCAGTAGCAGAACCGGCGTCTTCCATTCCCGAAAATGCGCGCGCTTCAGACCGCTTTCCTGCCGCTCCCCAAATGGGGAGCGCAGTCGGAAAGCACCTCCACCTTGTGCTTTCATTGTATTATTTTCCTGCGTTCAGCTTTTCGAAGCGGCGAAGCACTTCGTTGCCCCGTGTAACAGCGGAATCCAGCGCTTCCCGTGCCGGCTTTTGCCCCAGTGAGGCTGCCATCACTTCTTCCATAATGAAGATATTGGCCTGATTGGAATTACCGAACCGGAAACCAAGCGAATTATCGGAATTCGGCTTGCGCATAAGCTGCTCAATCGCAATGGCCCGGGTCGGGTGCTTGTCGAAGTAGCCTTCGCTTTTCAGCGCCTCGTAAGCTGTCGTCGTAACAGGAACATAGCCGGTGTTTTTGCTCCACCAAACCTGGGTCTCGGGCTTAGCAAGAAAATCAAAGAATGCTGCAGCGCCTTTATATTCATCATCGGAATGGCCCTTCATTGCCCATAAAGCGCCGCCACCGATGACACTGTTATGTGCGGTGCGGTCCTTTTCATGGGGAAGGAAAGTCGCATTCCACGGGAATTTGGCCGAAGCCTCTACGGCGGCATGGGATGCAGTCGATGCAATAATCGTCGAACAGGTGCCTGAAGTGAAAAGCTGGACCGGCTGAATTCCCTGACCCGCGATTTCCATCACTCCACTCGAAACAAGGTCATGCATACGCTCAACTTGACGGGTCAGAGACTTGTTGAAAATAAACTCGGTGTCGATACCGTCAATGCCGTTGCGCTTTGTGCCATAAGGGAAGTCGTTCACGGCAGCATAGTTTTCGAGGAAACTCCATTCATAGTCGCCCGGCAAGACCATTGCGCATTTTGAAACGCCCTTGTCATGGATTGCGTGCAGCTGTTGCGTCAGCTCTTCCCAGTTGTCGGCAGGTTTTTCAAAACCTGCCGCTTTGAAGTGATCCTGATTGTACCAAAGGATCGGCGTTGACGAGTTGAATGGTAAAGCCTGCAGCTTGCCCTTGTCGCTGTAATACGCGGCAACCGGCGCAATCACCGTGCTCCAATCAATAGTATAGCCTTCCTTGGCCATCAAATCGGCGACGGGGATAATCGCCGACGAGTTCAGCATGGTCAGAAATGCACGCTCATTGGTTTGCACGATGACAGGCGCCCGCTTTGCACGATAAGCCGCAATCATCGCATTGATGAGCTCTTCGTAATTGCCCTTGTTTACCGGGACAACCTCATACTCATCCTGAGATTCATTGAACTTCTTGGACAGTTCGCTGACGCGGTCGTTAAGCACGCCTCCCATCGCATGCCAGAATTCGAGCTGCGTTTTGGCCTCTGCTGCCAGCGTAGAGAGCATAGAACAGCCTAGCATCAAAGATGCCACCAGAAGACGCTTCATCGTTTCCTCCCATATCGATCAAGTGCTTTAATAATGAGCATACGCTCCGATATAGGTTTGTCCAGCCAATTTTTATAATCGCGCGAGATTCGGCATAATCACGCTTTAATCGCATTAAGCCGACTATTTTACCGAAGACTTATTGCTCTTCGCAATACGTCATGCTTATCATACGCTCATACATCAATCATTTTCTCACGAGTCGCTCAATGGATATCAATCCCAAAAACTCCGTCCCACTGGCATTCGATCTGGTGATTTTTGACTGTGATGGCGTGCTGGTCGATAGCGAAATCATCAGCTGCGGCGCAGTGGCCGATGTGCTGAGCAGGCATGGCGTACCAACGGAACTCGATCACGCGCTGCGCACGTTTTTGGGGCGTCCGGCATCGGCAGTGACGGATGCATTTACCGAGCAAACCAACAAGCCGCTGCCCGACACCTTTGTCTCAAGCTGGCGAGAGTATCTTTTTGCACGCTTCGAAAAGGAACTGATTGCCGTCGAGGGAATTCGTTCGGCAATTGAAGCGATACCACTGCCCCGCTGCGTTGCATCGTCTAGCGATGAGGAGCGACTTCAGATATCATTGGGGCAGACGGGTCTGCTGCCGCTTTTCGAAGGCAATATCTTCAGTACAACGATGGTGAAGCATGGCAAGCCAGCTCCTGACCTCTTTCTTTATGCGGCCAGACAGATGGGCGTATCGGCCTCGCGATGTGTCGTCATTGAGGACAGCCCAAGCGGCGTGAAAGCAGCCAAGGCTGCAGGCATGACGGCTGTCGGATTTACCGGTGGGAGTCACTATTCCGTACTGGACAATACAGAAACATTGCGTAATGCCGGTGCGGATCACATTTTAAAGCATGCTGCCGATCTACCTTCCTTACTAAGAGAAATTTCCGCCGATGGCCGATAACGACAAGCCCAGACTGGACGATGCCGCAAGAGCGGGCTGGCTTTATTATATTGCCGGCAAGACCCAGGACGAGATCGCCCAGATGCTGGGCGTTTCCCGCCCGACGGCGCAGCGATTTGTTTCGCAATGCCGGTCCGAAGGGCTGATTACATTTCGGATGAACCATCCAATTGCAAACTGCATGGAGCTTGCAGGAAGACTGTCGGAGAAATTCGACCTCGTTTACTGCGACGTCGTCCCCTCGGAAGGTGCGTGGCCGGAAGGCTCGGCGACGGTTCCTGAAGCGGCAGCTGTCTTTATCGAACGGCAATTACGATCCAGAACTGCCATCGTCATGGCGCTTGGCACCGGCCGCACCATGCGCGCCACGGTCCAGCGCGTTTCGCCACTCAACGGCTCTGTTCATCGCCTGGTATCGTTGGTGGGCCATATCGGCATCGACGGATCGGCAAGCCCTTTCGATGCCTTGATCAAGCTATCGGAAACAGTCAGCGCACAGCATTACCCGCTCCTCCTGCCGCTCTATCTTTCGTCAGTGGAAGAAAGGGATGCTTTGCTGGCAATTGAGCCGGTACGACGCGTTCATGAACTGGCGTCAACTGCCGACCTCTGGCTGACAGGCATCAGCGATCTGGCTGCGGATTCACCACTCGCCAAAGAAGGCTTTCTCAGCCGTGATGAGCTTTTTGAACTCAACAGGCTCGGTGGCGTTGGTGAGATTTGCGGCTGGGCATTCGATATCGACGGGAAGATCGTCAATGGCGCGACAAATCTGCGGATTACCAGCGTCGCGCCGCAGATCAATGTCAGCAGACAACGCATATGCGTGGCTTCAGGACAGCGCAAAGTACAGCCGCTGCTGTCGGCGCTTCGAGGCCAGATCATCAATGGCCTCATTACAGACGAAGAGACGGCGATCAAGCTATTGGACTGACTTTCCGGGCTGTATTATAGCGGAGAAATCAGTTCAGTCGCAATTCGGTTTCGGGATCAAAGAGATGGACATTTTCGGGATTGAGCATGACATCGAACTCTTCACCCGGCTGTACTTTGTGGCTTGGCGGTAACGCTGCTACGAGCCGTTGCGAACCGACAGTCCCGGTGACGATCAGTTCTGGGCCGGTGAGTTCTGCGATATCGCATTTCATACGCAGGGCAACACTGTGATCTTTGCGCTCCCGCCCGATTGCTTCTGACCGGACACCCAGCAGGACCCGCTTGCCATGGGTAACATTTGGGAGACTGCTCGCCGGAATGCTGGTTTCTGTGCCATCGATGGTCAAACGATCCCCGTTAAACGTGGCTTCCAGCATATTCATCGGCGGAGCGCCGACAAATGTCGCCACATAAAGGGTCGCAGGACGATTATAAACGTTCTCTGGTGTATCCAATTGCTCGATGCGCCCGTTGCGCATAACCGCAATCCGCGTCGCCAATGTCATCGCTTCGATCTGGTCATGCGTGACATAAACCATTGTGGTCTTCATGAGTTGATGCAGTCGCTTCAACTCGGCACGCATTTCCATGCGCAGTTTGGCATCGAGATTGGACAGCGGTTCATCAAACAGGAACAACTTCGGATGTCGCACCAGTGCGCGCCCGATTGCAACACGTTGACGTTGCCCGCCAGAAAGCTGCGCAGGTTTTCTATCCAGCAGGTTTTCTATCTGTAGAAGGCGCGCCGCCTCTAGGACAGCCTTGTCCCGTTCTGCGGCTGGCACTTTGCGCATTTCGAGACCGAAGCCGATATTGCGCCTTACATTCAGATTTGGGTACAGCGCATAGGACTGGAACACCATCGCCGTGTCCCTGTCCTTGGGATGAACGCCAACGATAGAGCGCTCATCGATGCGAATGTCGCCGCTCGTCGGCTCGGCCAGACCCGCAATAATGTTGAGCAATGTGGACTTGCCGGAGCCAGAAGCGCCAAGCAAAACCAGAAACTCACCACTGGCCAATGACAGATCGATACCCTTGAGGATGTCAGTCGTCCCGAAGCTCTTGCATACATTGCTTATGGTCAGGGTGCTCATGCAAGCGCTCCTTCGATATCCGATTCATATGCCCGCGGGTTGGTCGAGATTGCCCTCGAAGCGCTGCGTGTAGCGGCTCGCAAACTTGCTTCAACCGGCTGCCCCTTGGCGAAAGACGCAAGAAAAGCCGCGTTGAAGACATCGCCCGCACCAATGGTGTCGATAACCGTCACCTGCGGTGCATCCACCGATATAACACTGCCATTACGCTCGACCGCAAAAGCACCATTCGGGCCGCATTTAACGATAAAAAGGGCGCCGTCCGGCATAATCTGAGAAAGGCTTCTTGCAGCCTCTATAGGGTCAGCCGAGTTTCCAAGATTGACTGTCTCAACCTCATTGAACATTGCGAACTTACAGCGTTTCAACCATGAAAGCGCACGACTTCGGTTTCGTTCGGTCCAGCCTTCAACAGGCCAGCCAGTATCAAGTGCCACGTCGATATTGTGATGATCAGTCCAATCGAAAAACTGGTCATAAGCATCGGCCAGTCTGTCAGTCAGAAAGCTTCCGCACAGCAGCGCCAGACCACCAGACAAAGCCTGACCATCAAGTCCCGCCAAAGTATCTTCAATGGAAAAATGCGGCAGATGGCCGAGCGTCGTGAAGAACGTCCGCTCGCCGTCTGGATGCGTCAGACCAACTGACAGAGTAGTCTTGCCTGAAAACACCGCCCATTGACTGGCATGATCACCAAAATGCTCTGCAAGCCAACGCCCAAACTGGTCTGAACCGGTATTGGCAGCCATCTGAAACGGCACATTAAGCGCCATAAGCGTCAGCGCGGAATTCCCCGCCGAACCGCCGACGCGCAACTCATCATGGCTGACAATGTTCTCGGTTCCCGGCTGCGGCCAGGCTGCAGTGGGACCGAGGATCATGTCGACATTGACGTTGCCGATAATTGCGATTGGCCTCACTCACTCGCTCCGTGTGATTTTGGAAGAGCGGACCGGCGTTCCGGCGTTCTCGACACGCATATCGGCGAAAGCCATCATGAGCCGCTGTGCCGCGGGCAGGACCTCAAATATGGCTGCAAGCCCACTCGCTGCGGCAAGGGAAATTGTCACGGCTCCCGGAACAGGCGGTTCGCCAGAAGCGTCGAACACCACCAGTTTCGCACCGGCTTCCGCGACTGAGTGCGCCATTGCTGTCACCAGTGGTGCGGTCGCATCATCAGCTTTGAACAAGACCACGCCAACCTTGGGCGAGAGCATTTCCATCGGGCCGTGACGCAACTGACCGCCTTCCAGGGAATAGCTCGGCACGCGCGAAAGCTCCGTTAACCCAAGAGCGATTGCTTCCGCAACACCCTGAAGACTGCGCCCTGACGTGACAATCGTATCGACGTCGGCAATACAGCCAAGTGCTGCATCGATCGCTACAGTTCGAGGTGATTTCAGTACCTTCAACGCCGAATCCGGATCGTCGCCCAGCGCCGCTAGTATGGCCAGATGCAGAGCAAAGCTGATCGTCAGACTACGAGTTGCGGCAAATGCCAGCTCTCCACCGCCATGGCCCACCAGGCAATCGACTTTTTCGCCGAGAAACGACTGAGCGTCGAGCGTCAGGCCGAATATGTCGGCATTGCCCTTCTTCTCTGCAAACCAGCGCACAACCTCGGCACTCTCGCCAGACTGTGATGTGACCAGAACTGTCTTGCCCTCGATGGGCAAAGGCGCACCAAGCTGCTCGGATAGAGGAATCGCGACCGCATCAATATTATGGGCGCGATATAGCGGCTCCACTACACGGCTGACAGCATGCGAACCGCCCATCCCTAACAGCAACAGTTTGCCAGTCTTACGCAAACTTCCGGCGATCTTTTCGGCAAGTTCACGATTGTTCTGAAAGGAAATCAGCGCATCGCTGAACTGGCGCGCCATCTCCTTATCGATTGCGACAAGTCCTTCTGGACGGGGCTTTTGCGTATTCATTATCATCCTTTCACACCGCCACTGGTCAGGCCGGATATAAGTGCGCGCTGCATCAAAAGGCCGACAATAACCGGAGGCAGCGCAGCCAGAACGCCAGCGGTTGCAATCAGGCCGTAATCGGAAACGCGCCCGCCAGCGAGATCGGCAATGGCAACTGTCAGTGTTCGCGCTCGCTGATCCGACGTGAACAAAAGTGCATAGAAGAACTCATCCCAGCCGAGCAGGAATGCAAACAGGGCCGATGTCGCAACAATTGGCAATGCAAGCGGCAAGGTGATGATGCGCAATGTCTGGAAAAGACTTGCACCATCGATCATGGCCGCCTGTTCAATCTCCTGCGGGATACCATCGAAGCCGGATTTCATCAGCCATGTGGTGAAAGGCGCGAGAATGGTCAGATAAACCAGCGCGAGACCAAACACCGAATTCAGGAGGCCAAGTTTTGCCAAGACCATGTAGAGCGGAACGGCAAGCGCAACCGGGGGCAGCATATAGGTTCCAATGACCAGTGTCAGTGACCACCCGATACGCGACGTTCGCGAAACTGCCCAACCGGCAGGAATTGCAACGAGGATCGCGACCAATGTCGCCATGCCCGCCACTCTCAAACTGTTATACATCGATGCGACGAAGGCCGTGCCAGCACTGTTTGGAACAGCGGACAGCAGAGCCTGGTAGCGTGAGAAATCGACCGTTGTAGGCCACCATTTTAACGGACGCACGGACAAATCCGCCATCGGCGAAATACTCATGACAAAAAGCCAGAACAACGGCGCGAGGATCACGACTGCCAGCAATAGCGCGGCGAAATAAACGAAGAAAGTAGCGATTGGGCTTCGACGTTCCATTACGTTGCCGCTCCCGCCGTTTTACGCACCAGAAGTCCATAGCCCAAAGCCAGAACTGTAACGATCAGCGTCACAATAAGCGCCAGCGATGCGCCCGACCCGGCCCGCTGGAAGGAAAAGGCTTCCTGATACACAAGGATAGAAAGTGTTCGTGTTGAATTGGCCGGACCGCCACGAGTCATAATCCAGATGATATCAAAGACCTTGAATGCCTCAATCGTGCGGAGCACCAAGGCCACCATCAACGGTCCTGCGAGATATGGCAAAATGACAAATCGGAAGCGGTTAAGCGGACCCGCGCCGTCCACAAGCGATGCAGCTGTTATGTCTCGTGGCACCGCTTGCAGCGCGGCCAATGCAATGAGGGCTACCAGCGGGAAATTCTTCCAGCAATCGGCGACAATCAGGGCTGTCATTGCCGCTGAGGGTTCACCGAGCCATGACTGATATTTCGAAATAATGCCGAGCTGGGTCAACAGTGAATTGAGAGCACCATATTCAGGATTGTAGATGAGACGCCAAAGAGTTGCATTGACCACCGTTGGCAGCGCCCATGGCAAAATGAGCAAAGCGCGCAGAATAGTGCGTCCGTAAAACTGCTGGTTCAGCAAAAGGGCGGCCAAAACGCCAAGAACCATTTCGGCCGTGACCGAGATGAGGGAGAACCATGTCGTCGTCCAGAAGGCGCGCTGGAAATTGGTGCTGGACAGCATCTTAACGTAATTGGCGATGCCAACAAATTCGCCGCCAGTGCCAACAAGCTTTGCATCTGTGAATGACAGACGGACCGTTTCAAACATTGGCCAGCCGATCACGCAGATCATGACGGCGAGTAACGGGAGCATCAGCAACCACGCTCGCATTGTCATCCAGTTGCCGGACATTGTTTGCACCTCAGCCTGTATAAAAGAAGGGAGTGGATACGCGCGCACCCACCCCCGTTAGCGTGTTAGAGACCGCTGTTTTCAGCTGCGGATTTAAGGGCATCTTCCGGCGAAGACTGTCCCAGCAGGGCTTCCTGAATGGACTGCTGCAATGCCGTGGACATTTCCTGATACTTCGGCGTCGTTGGACGCGGATACATGGCAGCCAGACCGAGCTTCGCCGCCGCGATCAGATCTTCCTGTCCCTTGGACACAGCCGGGTCTTCATAAGAGGATGCCCAGATTGGCAATGACAGTTTCGCATAGTCGTTCTGGACTTTCTGCGATGTCATGAAGACGATATATTTCCATGCGTCGTCGGGATGTTTGCTGGTGGTCGTGATGCCAAGCCCCATCGAGCCGTTGACCGCCGAGACCTTGCTCTTGCCGTCAACACCCGGTGCAGGCACAACACCCACTTTGCCAACCACCTTGCTTTCTGCAGGATCATTGACCTTGCTATACATATAGGTCCAGTTCAGAGCGAAAGCGGCGTCGCCATTCTGGAAGACCTTGCGCACGTCTTCTTCGAGGAACTCTTTCGAATTCGGGTTGCTGAGGCCGGATTTATAGCTGTCCACCATATATTTGAGGGCATCCAGTCCGCCATCCTTATCGAACGCAGGCTTCCCATCCTTCAGGAAGTCGCCGCCATAAGCGCTGACCAAGGTGGTGTAATCGCAAATGGCTGCTTCGGCCTGCGCCCAGCTCCAGGCAATCGGCGATGCCAGCAAGCCCTTATCCTTGATGATCTTGGCCTGATCGTTCAGCTCGGCCCAGGTCTTTGGCGGATTGGTTATGCCTGCCTTCTCAAGAATTTCCTTGTTGTAGAACAGATACTTGGTATCCAGAATCCACGGCATACCGTAATATTTGTCCTGATACTGAACCGTCGTCCAGGCACCCGGCAGAACGCCCTTTTTCATCTCGTCTGTAATGCGCGAAGAGACATCAACGAGGACATTGTTGCTTGCATATTCGGCTGGCCAGATCACATCGAACAGCACGACGTCATAGCCCTGCCCCGACCCTTGAGCCAGAACGGTTTTATCGTGCAGGCCTTCATAAGGCACGAATTCCAGATTGACCTTCACATCCGGATTGGCCGCCTGAAAGGCATCCGTCATCGCGCGCACATCTGCTTCGCTATAAGCGGCCTGCGCCATGAACAGAGCGTTCAAGGTCGCCTCGGCAAAAGCGTGGGGGACGGAGAAAGCGGATACGGCCAGCGTACCCAGCAGGATCGAGTGAATTGATTTAAGCATGTTACCTCCCGTTAACTTGACTTTGGCCCGTGCAAAGTGCCCCGCACATTGCCTTGTTGCCGTGAATTCAGAGCTGTTGTTCCACCGTTAAATGTTCATGTTCTTTATTAAGTCAAATCCATTGACTTAAACGTGTTATAAATATCTATTGGTGTCAAGAGGGATTGAGGATGCCAAGAAAGAGCGACATTCGGGCCACAAGCGGCACCAACCATGAAGGCACAAGTGCGCATAATCGCAGGGTGATTATTGACGCCCTGCGCCAGAACAGATCGCTTTCACGGGCTGAACTTGCCCGCGCGACAAACCTCACGAAACAGACCATTTCCAATCTGATTGAAGGTCTGGAAAGCGACGGGTTGGTAAGCTCGGAGAATGTCGTCAGGCAAGGTCGCGGACAACCGGCAACACCCTACCGACTGGTGTCGGAGGGTGCATTTGCACTGGGGGTTCAGATCGACCGGCATTTGACGCGGATCGTCGTCGTCAATCTGACCGGCGATGAAGTGATGCGTCGGGAAGCCGTCCTGCCACCTGATGACCCCGGAAAGGGCTGTACCATCATTCTGGAGGAAATTGCTGAAGTGCAGGCTGCGCTTGCACGCGAATTTCCCCATGGGCACTACCGAATGTCGGGGCTTGGTGTCGCGATGCCGGGGCCATTTGGAACACCCGTTCCCGAGGATGACCGGTGGGTGATGAGCGCATGGCAATCTTTCCCGCTGATCGACAGGCTCACCGAAAGCACCGGCCTGACAGTAACGTTGCAGAACGATGCGACGGCCTGTGCACGTGCAGAAAAGATGGTCGGTCTCGCAGACGGGCTCGACAATGTTGTCTGCGTTTATATCGGATATGGCGTTGGCGCCGGTCTGATACTGAATGGAGAAATCTATACAGGCAGCAAAGGCAATGCCGGTGAAATTGGCACTATGCTGATGGCCAATCGGGGTCCGGAGACACCACTGGAACACCACGCCTCTCTTTCGTCACTCTACAAGCATTTGAAACTCGACGAGGCACAGCCCGATCTGTCCGCCGAGCTTGAAACCATATTGCTGCAGAACGACCCTCGAGTCGAAGCATGGCTGGAACGGGCAGCCTTGGAACTCAGATCAGCGATCCATACGATAGAGGCGTTTTTCGATCCCCAAACCGTCATTTTGTGCGGCGGAGCACCAAAACTATTGGTCAATCGGCTGGTAGACCGCATCGAACCGCTTGTTTCTTCCAGTGTTGACTATCCAGTGCGAACGCTGCCCCGTTTGCTGGTCGGGATAACCGACATATGGGCAGTAGCGAAAGGAGCGGCGTTGGAGCAGATCAGCAGGCATTTCGACCCGCGTTTTGCCGCGCTTTTGAAAAGTGGCTCACCTTCGTAAGGCTGAACGAAAGCCGTTTTGGGTTCTGCTTAACATGCCCGGCATAAACTGATAGGAAAGCTGCCTGAGACGGCTATTATACGCACGCCAAACAAGAGATGTCTGGCGACGTCCTGTATAATACCGAACAGCTCATATTTCTCTCACATCTTAGGCGAACGAAAGGCACCGACAAAATCATATGCGCTTGACGCTCTATACGGACTTTTCGCTTCGCGTCTTGATCCATCTGGCAATTCATGAGGACCGTCTGTGCTCGATTGGAGAAATTGCCAACGCATATTCAATTTCCCACAACCATTTGATGAAGGTCGTCAATGGTCTGGTGAGCGGTGGCTTCATTGAAACTGTTCGCGGCCGGAGCGGAGGCCTGCGTCTGGCGCGTGCTGCGAAGATGATATCGGTTGGCGCTGTTGTCCGACATACTGAAGAAGGGCTCCATCAACTGGCAGATTGCCCGGGATGCGCGCTTTCACCCGCTTGCGGCCTCACAGGCGTGCTCGCTCAGGGTGTTGAAGCGATGCTTCGTGTCTTCGATAGCTATACAGTTGAAGACCTGCTGACAGACAAGACAGTCATGCGCCGATTGACTGAACGCAAGCCGCCGCTTGGCTTTGACCTGGTGGATTAGTCCGGGGAACGGGCTTGCACCCGTTCCCTATTGTGTCGTCGCACACTATTTGAAAGCGAGCTCACGCTGCCAGAAGTTCGTCGGCAGGCCCGAAAAATTCGTAGTGAATTCGGTCGGAAGACACGCCAGCAAGAGATAGAGCGGACACGGCGGCACGAAGGAAAAGACGCGGTCCGCAAATATAATAGTCAGCGTCCTTCAATGGCGTGTTTGCAACAAGCCACTCATCCGTAATCAGTCCCGCATAATCGTAATCGCCGCCAATTTCCTCACCGGCGAGCGGCGTTTGATGAAAGTCGCTCACGCGAATAGCACTGCCCTTTGCAGCAAGTGCGCGAACGTGATCCCGCATCGCGTGAGTATCACGATCATGCGTACCGTGAATATACTGCGTTGGAAGCGCAGGATGCCGGTCGGCAATGGTTTCCAGCATGGCGACCATCGGCGTAAGACCCACTCCGCCAGACAACAAGACAACCGGACGCGTTGGCTGTTCTGCCAAAAAGAACTCGCCAGCTGGTGCTGCAACCTTGATGACACTTCCGACTCCGGCCTGCTCATGAAGCCAGTTGGAGGCGACGCCAGCTGGTTCCTTCTTGACTGAGATGCGATAGGTTTTGCCGTTGGTTGCACTTGAAATGGAGTAGTTTCGCTTGATTGGCGCCTGATTGTCGATTTCAAACCAGAAAGTCAGATACTGGCCCGGCTTGTGCTCCATAACCGGCCCACCATCCACCGGGCGAAGAACGAACGACGATATGGTGCTGCTCTCGCGAATGATCTCCTCAATGCGAAAATCGCGCCAGCCATTCCAGCCACCATCGGCGACTTTCTGCTCGTCATAGATACGATTTTCCCGCGCCATCAGAATGTTCGCCAGGAACCAATAGGCTTCTCCCCAGGCGTCCAGAATTTCATCGGTTGCAGCGTCGCCCAGAACAGCTTTGATCGCGCCGAGCAGAGCCTCGGCCACATGCGGATAGTGTTCCGGCAGGATCTGAAGGCCGACATGCTTTTGCGCAATCCGTTCCACTGCCGGAGCAAGCGCACCCAGATTTTCGATATTGCTGGCATAAGCAAGAATGGCCCCCGCAAGGGCTCTGGGCTGCGATGAGGCATCACCATGGTGCGATTGGTTGAACAGGTCCCTGATCTCAGGATTCTGGAACATGCGCGAATACATCTCATGAACAATATCCAGTCCATGGGCGTTGAGCGCGGGAACGGTAGCCTTAACGATAGCAACCGTGTTTTCGTTCAGTGTCTGCGACATGTGTGTCTCCGTATCAAATGCATGTCAGGCGGCCCGATCCTTGTCCGGCCGTGTTGCGCATTTCGGCGGAGGGACCGCCGGAACGCGCGCCACATGATTAAATCATGTATCTGATATGCATCTATATGCCTGTACGAAAACATGCAAATAAAATACTTCTTTATAGGTGCGGCGAAACGTACCCGCATGTCGGGTGCAAAAGGTAGAGAGGTTATTGTTAAAAACTGTCTTGCAGAACCCTTGTCCGACGCGAAATGTGCTCGTCAAACCAGTCAGTTACGCTCTGTTGATCAGCGGCCAGCAGGACACCGAAATGACCTGCAAAATCGCGCCACCCATCTGCATAAGTATCGCGCACAATGGTCAGAACCGGCACGCCGCGCGCAAACGCGGTTTCGATAACCGCGCGCAAACCATGGCCCTCACATTCGCCCTTGCCAAAGCGATTAACGACCAGCAAATCCGTCGGCATGTCGAGTTCGACCAGCAACTCACCTGCGATGTCTGCAAGCGCTGCCGGATCGAGCCGACACCCTGCAGACCCTGCGCCCAATGGCTGCGAAATGAGCCGCACCTCGCCACTGTCGATATTCTCGACAGATATTGTGCGGCAGCATTCATCGGTTTTAGCACCACGGTACTGAAGAAACCCCGTGACCCGCAGACCTTCATCCCGCGCTCGCGCCACAACATCGACCAGAAAATGATCGACCGGCAAATCCTTCACACAGTGAATAGCAGCCAGACTGGGCCTGTGGTTCATGCATTTCCCCGATCATCCGCCAGAAGATCAATTCCGGTGATTGTAGCATCTGCGGCAAGAATTGCGATATATTGCGAAACAGCTTTCGACCAAGCCGATGCCTCCAGCCAGCCCGCAATTCGGTCCGCAACATAATCAAAGGGAAGCGCCTCGCCATCGACCTTGCGGTCGAGACGGATGATGTGAAAGCCAAAGCGGCTTTCGATCGGTGCTGCTGTGATCTCGCTTGGCTTCAGACGTTCCAGAGCCCGCTCGAATTCCGGCACAGTGCTGCCCCGTGTTAGTTGTCCCAGATTACCGCCTTGTGCACTGGACGGACACGCAGAGCAATCACGGGCAAGCGCAGCGAAACGATCCGGCTCGGCAATCACTGAGGCTGCGATTTGCGCCGCAGCTTCACGCGCGCTATCGCGCTGCTTCTCATCGGCGGGATCAGCAGCAATCAGTATATGACTGGCCTCCAGAATAGGTTCACTGGTGAAACGTTGTCGATTTTTCTCGTAAAAACGCAAGGCTTCATCCTGCGTTGCCGATGGAACTGCAACCTCCTGCTCGATCACCATGCGTACAAGCGCATCTTCATCGGTCTCGCTACGCCCTTCGGCATCTTTTTCGTGCGCTGGCGCGAGGCCAAGCTCTCCTGCCCGTTGCAAAAGAAGTTCACGCACCGCCAGCGCACGCGCTGCAGCCAGTAGCGCTTCCCCGGGATTTTCCGATGGATGGTTTTGCGCCTCTGTCAAAATACTGGTTTCATCAATCGCTACGCCATTGACGGATACGGCGTCGAAAACTGGGCGCGATTTTGGCGGCACGCGCGTATCCGGTTCCTTATAGGTCGTGTAACCTTCCTGATGAGCATGAGCGCCATGCGGCTGATCTGATGGCTGTTTCCGATCAAAAAGTGTCACCATGAGATTTACTCCGCAGGCAGGCGCATATGCGAGGGCTGCGCCGTATGGTTGCGTTCACGTACCACCTGATAGCCCGGTCGCCAGATATAACGCACCGGAGCGCTCAACATGTGCACAAGACGTGTGAACGGGAACAGCAGGAAGATGGTGAGGCCGAGGAAAATATGCATCTTGAAGACGATTGATGCATCGGTGATATAGCTTGAGGCTTCGGGATTGAAGGTAAAGATACCTTGCGCCCAGTTCATGAACTTCACCATTTCATGGCCATCAATGTGCTGCAACGAGATCGGGATTGAGCTAAGGCCGAGCAGAAGCTGGATCCAGAGCAGAATGATAATCAGCGTATCGCTTGGACGCGACGACGCACGAACACGTGGATCAAAAACCCGGCGATGCACCAGAAGTGATGCGCCGATGATTGCCATCACGCCCGCGATACCACCTGCGACAACGGCCAGTATCTGCTTGGCCTCATGGCTGATGCCAAGCGTGTCAAAAACCCAGATCGGCGTCAGAAGCCCGACAAAGTGCCCGGCAAAGATGAACAATACGCCGACATGGAAAAGCACCGAGCCCCACATAAGTTGCTTGCGCCGCAGAAGCTGGCTCGATCCGGAACGCCACGTATATGGCTCGCGATCGTAGCGGAAGATTGAACCGAGCGCGAGCACGCTGAGCGCAATATAGGGATAGATGCCAAACAGAAACGTATGGATATAAGCCATTTTCCGTCTCCTATAGGTGTGATGGGTTGGACTGGCTTCCGGCTTTTCGTTGCGCAGCACGCATCTGCGTACGCAACCGGTCCGGTCCGCAGGAATTTTCGCCCGCATTGCCGCCGAAGGTCACGACCTCCTCTTCCCATATGCGGTCGAGCGCAGCGAGATCGTTCGGATCATCTTCTTCTTGTCGAAGCAACTCACCGACAAGATTCTTGTCCGGTTTGGCATTGGCGACATGAAGCAGCGCCGCAAAGGCGTTCGCATAAGGCGACTGACGCTTGCGCAAACGTTCACCGATTGCTGCTGTGATATGGCCTGTCTGGCTGAGAAGATCGCGGATTTCTTCCGGCGACCGCGTCGAGAGGAACTCCAGAAACAGCGGCAGATAATCCGGCAATTCCTTGGCGTCCACGACAAAGCCGTTGTCGTCATACATCTTCATCAGGTCAACCATGGCCTGACCACGATCACGACTTTCGCCATGGACGTGTTCGAAAAGATGTAACGACAGCGAACGCGTCCGATCAAACAGATGAACATAACGCTCCTGCGCCTCATAGAGATCGCAGTTGCAGACGTAATCGGTAAGGCCGTCAAGAAGCTTGCGGATACCGGATGAAAGTTTTTCCTCCGCAAGCACATCTTTCAGCTCATGCCCGCCAAGCTGGAGCTCGGCGGTCGGATAGGAAAGCAAAAGCGATATGATTTTCAGGGTCTTGTTCATTACACACGCTCCCTGAAAATATCTGTTGGCGTCTGGACCAGCTTCGGGCGCTTGGAGCCGAACAGGTCTTCTGTCGACGAACCACCTGAACAACCGTTCCCGAAGGTGAAGCCACACGACCCCCGCATATCATAAGCGTCTTCGGTCACTTCGCGATGGGTGGTCGGGATGACAAAGCGGTCTTCATAATTGGCAATAGCCATAATGTGATACATTTCCTCGATCATCGCGCCACTCATGCCGACGCGATCAGCAATCGCCTCATCAAGAACACCGTCAACGGTCTTGGCGCGCATATAGGCGCGCATGGCGAGCATGCGCTCCAGCGCCGAGATGACCGGCTCTTCTTTGCCCGCCGTCAAAAGGTTGGCGAGATAGCGCACCGGAATGCGCATGGAGCGCACATCGGGCAATGGTCCGTCCATGCCGAGCTTGCCTGCGGCGGCGGCCGACTGCAGTGGCGAGAGCGGCGGAACATACCAGACCATCGGCAAGGTGCGATATTCAGGATGGAGCGGGAAGGCAATCTTCCACTCCATCGCCATCTTATAGACTGGCGAATGCTTGGCAGACTCCAGCCAGGCTTCCGGCACACCGTCCTTGCGGGCTTGTTCGATCACCGCAGGATCGTTCGGGTCGAGGAAGATGTTGAGCTGTTCCTGATAGAGATCCTGCTCATTGGCCGTGGAAGCGGCTTCAGAAATACGATCAGCATCATAAAGCATGACGCCAAGATAGCGAATGCGACCGACACAGGTTTCCGAGCACACTGTAGGCTGACCGGCTTCGATGCGCGGATAGCAGAAGATGCACTTCTCGGATTTGCCCGAGCTCCAGTTGTAATAGATTTTCTTGTAAGGGCAGCCGGAAACGCACATGCGCCAGCCGCGGCACTTTTCCTGATCGATCAGGACAATGCCGTCATCCTCACGCTTGTAGATTGCGCCCGATGGACAAGCCGCAACACAGGTCGGATTGAGGCAGTGCTCGCACAGACGCGGCAGATACATCATGAAGGTGTTTTCGAACTGGCCGTAAATTTCCTTTTCGACGCCCTCGAAATTGTAATCCTTCGAACGCTTGGCAAACTCGCCGCCGAGAATTTCTTCCCAGTTCGGACCCCATTCGATCTTTTCCATCCGCTCGCCCGAAATCAGCGAACGCGGACGGGCGGTCGGCATGGTCTTGCTCTCGCCTGCCGTCTGGAGATGACCATAATCGAAATCGAACGGTTCGTAATAATCGTCGATTTCGGGCAGGTCGGGATTGGCGAAAATCTTGGCCAGGATGCGCCATTTCGAACCCATCTTGGGCTCGATCTTGCCATTCTTCTTGCGGACCCAGCCGCCGTTCCATTTCTTCTGGTTTTCCCATTCCTTGGGGAAGCCGATGCCGGGTTTGGTCTCAACATTGTTGAACCAGGCATATTCCACGCCTTCACGGTTGGTCCAGACGTTTTTGCACGTCACCGAGCAGGTATGGCAGCCGATGCACTTGTCGAGATTGAGCACCATTCCGATTTGAGCACGAATTTTCATTCTGCTGCCTCCTTGGCGAATGACGAAGCTTTGCCTTCTTCCAGCGGACCTTCCATCCAGTCCACATGGTCAAGCTTGCGAACCACCACGAACTCGTCGCGGTTGGACCCAACTGTTCCGTAATAGTTGAAGCCATAAGACTGATGGGCATAGCCGCCAATCATATGCGTCGGCTTGGTAATGATACGCGTAACGGAGTTGTGAATGCCGCCACGCTGGCCGGTGAGCGGTGAGCCGGGCGTATTCACGATTTTCTCCTGCGCATGGTACATAAAGACGGTCCCGTCCTTCATGCGCTGGGAGACAACTGCACGAGCCACGATGGCGCCATTGGCATTGTAGACTTCCACCCAGTCATTATCGACGAGGCCCGCTTTTGCGGCATCCGGCTCCGAAATCCACACCACCGGCCCGCCACGGTTCAGCGTGAGCATCAAGAGGTTATCAGTATAGGTCGAGTGGATACCCCATTTCTGGTGCGGCGTAATGAAGTTCAACACCAGATGCGGTTTGCCGTCCGCCTTTTCGCGGATCGCTGGATTGACCGTTTTTGTATCGATCGGTGGCCGATAGACACAGAAGCCTTCACCAAAGGCGCGCATCCACAAATGATCCTGATAGAGCTGCTGGCGGCCTGTCAGGGTGCGCCACGGAATAAGCTCGTGAACATTGGTATAGCCCGCATTGTAGCACACGCTCTCTGATTCAATGCCCGACCATGTCGGGGACGAAATGATTTTGCGCGGCTGCGAAACGATATCGCGATAGCGAATTTTTTCGTCTTCCTTGGGGATCGCCAGATGGGAGTGGTCGCGTCCGGTAAACTTCGAAAGTGCTTCCCATGCCTTGACCGCCACTTCGCCGTTGGTTTCCGGCGCGAGCGACAAAATGACTTCCGTTGCATCAATGTCGGTATAGATGCGCGGGCGGCCCTGGCTTGCACCCGGCTCTTCAACTTTCCCGTTGAGCTTGGCCAGCAGATCGACCTCATGCTCGGTATTCCACGAAATGCCCTTGCCGCCATTGCCGAGCTTGTCAAGAAGAGGTCCAACCGAGGTGTAGCGTTTGTAGAGGTTTGGATAGTCACGTTCTACGACGACGACCGAAGGCATGGTCTTGCCGGGGATCGGTTCAACCTCACCCTTTTTCCAGTCGAGCACGTCCTTTGGTTGCGCCAGTTCGCCCGCCGTATCGTGCAGGGTCGGCACCAGAACAACGTCCTGTTCGACACCTAGCACTTCAGGGGCCACTTCGGAAAATTTCTTCGCAATGCCCTTGAAAATATCCCAGTCGCTGCGCGCTTCCCATGCCGGGTCCGCCGCACTCGACAGAGGATGGATGAAGGGGTGCATGTCGGATGTGTTGAGATCGTTTTTCTCGTACCAGGTAGCAGTCGGCAAAACGATATCGGAATAAACACAGGTCGTAGACATGCGGAAATCGAGCGTGACGAGGAGGTCGAGCTTCCCCTCCGGCGCATTCTCGTGCCAGACCGCCTCGCGGCTTTCCTGCGCGCCGTCCTGCCCCAGATCCTTGCCAAGCAATCCGTTGGAGGTACCGAGCAGGTGCTTCAGGAAATATTCGTGTCCCTTGCCTGATGAGCCAAGCAGGTTCGAGCGCCAGACAAACATGTTACGCGGCCAGTTGGCTTCGTGGTCCGGGTCCTCACAGGACATGGTGACTGTGCCATTCTTCAGCGCATTGGCGATAAAGTCCCTCGGTTCCTTGCCGGAGCTTGCTGCTTCCTTTGCTATGTCCAAAGGATTGGTCTGGAGCTGTGGTGCAGATGGCAGCCAGCCCATGCGTTCGGCACGAATGTTGTAATCGAGCAAAGTGCCGTCCCATGCACCGTCAGGCGCGGTTGGGGACAAGATATCCTGCACCTTCACCGTCTCGTAGCGCCATTGGTCGGTATGAGCATAGAAGAACGAGGTTGAATTCATGTGGCGCGGCGGACGGTTCCAGTCGAGCGCGAAAGCAAGCGCTGTCCAGCCCGTTTGCGGGCGCAGTTTTTCCTGTCCCACATAGTGGCTCCAGCCACCACCAGACTGGCCGATACAACCGCACATCACCAGCATATTGATGATGCCGCGATAGTTCATGTCCATATGGTACCAGTGATTGAGACCAGCCCCCAGAATGACCATGGAGCGACCATTGGTCTTTTCCGCATTGGTCGCGAATTCTCGCGCAACCGCGATAATCTGATCGCGTGGAACACCAGTAATCTTTTCGGCCCATGCCGGGGTATAGGGTAGAGCCTCGTCATAAGACTTGGCTGAATTCTTGTCAGCAAGACCCCGATCAAGACCATAATTGGCTGCAAACAGGTCAAACACGGTGGCGACCATAACCTCACCGCCCTTCAGCTTCAGCTTGCGGGCTGGAACCTTGCGCACAAGCACGCTTTCATGGTCTGTGCCTTCGAAATAATCATGCTCGCGGTTGCCGAAGTAAGGGAAAGCCACATCAGCGACTGCATCATGGCTGTCCACATCGATGAAGCTCTTGGCCAGTTCGACGTCCTTGCCTTTGCCGTCCTTTTCTTCGAGGTTCCACTTGCCGTCATCCCCCCAGCGGAAGCCGATGGAGCCTTGCGGTGCAACATAGGCGCCTGACTTGGTGTCGAATGCGACGGTCTTCCAGTCTGAATTGTTTCCTTCGCCGAGATCACCCTTGAAATCGGAAGCCCGCAAGAACCGATCCGGCACATATTGCCCGTCCTTCTTGCTGAGCATGACCAGCATCGGAAAATCGCTATAGCGGCGACAATAATTCTCGAAATAGGGAACCTGCCGGTCCAGATGATATTCGCGCAGGATGACATGACCAAGCGCCATGGCGAGCGCGGCATCCGTTCCCTGTTTGGGATGTAACCACAGATCGGAAAACTTGGCCGCTTCCGAATAGTCGGGACAAACAACAACCGACTTCGTGCCCTTGTAGCGCACCTCGGTGTAGAAATGCGCGTCCGGCGTACGGGTCTGCGGAACATTGGAACCCCAGAGCATCAGGAACCCGGCATTGTACCAATCAGCCGATTCCGGCACGTCGGTCTGTTCACCCCATGTCATCGGGGAAGCTGGCGGTAAATCACAATACCAATCGTAGAACGACATGCAGACGCCGCCAAGCAACGACAGATAGCGGGAGCCCGCCGCGTAGGACACCATCGACATCGCCGGGATCGGCGAAAAGCCGATCACGCGATCCGGCCCATAGGTCTTGGTCGTATAGGCGTTCGCGGCAGCGATAATCTCGTTGACCTCCTCCCAGCTGGCGCGCACGAAACCGCCAAGACCACGTACCTTCATATAATCCGCGCGCTTGGCGGGATCCTGCTGGATTGCAGCCCAAGCGGCGACCGGCGTTTTCATCGCACGCTCTCTGCGCCACAGTTTCAGGAGACGCGAGCGGATCAGCGGGTATTTCACGCGATTGGCAGAATAGACGTACCAGCTATAGCTCGCCCCGCGCGAACAACCGCGCGGCTCGTGGTTGGGAAGATCGGCGCGGGTGCGTGGGTAGTCCGTCTGCTGGGTTTCCCAGGTGATGATCCCGCCCTTGACGTAAACCTTCCACGAGCAGGAGCCGGTGCAGTTTACGCCATGGGTAGAGCGGACGATCTTGTCGTGTTGCCAGCGCTTGCGATAGGCGTCTTCCCAATCACGATTTTCATTGGTGGTGACGCCATGGCCTTCCGAAAAGGTGCCGACATTCTTGCGCGCAAGAAAGTTCAGGCGATCGAGGAGCAGGCTCATGATTTTATCCTCACATTCTATCGTTAGGCAGCGGCAGGTGCCGGTTTGCGGGCATGTTCCACGTCGTAGAGCAGACCGCCTTTTCGGGTGTAGACGCCCCAGGTGATGACGAGGCAGGTCACGTAGAAGATCAGGAACGCCCAGAGTGCAGCTTCCGGTCCGCCAGTCATGCTGATCGAGGTGCCGTAGCCCTTCGGAATGAAGAACGCGCCAAAAGCAGCGATGGCCGAGGTGAAGCCGGTGATGGCGGCAGATTCCTTTTCCGCTTCGTGACGGCGCTCCTCCGGGGTGGCATTTGGCATCAGCCGGACCATTTCCTTCGACATGATCGCAGGGATCATCTGGAAGGTGGATGCATTGCCGATACCGGTTGCAAAGAACAGCAGGACGAAGGATGCGAAGAAGCCCCAGAAAGCGTTCGGCTGGTCTTTGACACCGACGAACCACAGCACGCCTGCAACACCGATCATCATCAGCACGAATGCCCAGATGGTCACGCGCCCACCGCCATATTTATCCGCCAGCCAACCCGAACCTGACCGTGACAGTGCGCCGACGAGCGGGCCAAGGAAGGCGTAATGGAGTGCATTGACCTCTGGAAACAGGATGTTGGTCAAAAGCGGGAAGCCCGCCGAATAGCCGATGAACGAACCGAATGTGCCGGTGTAAAGCCAGCACATAATCCAGTTGTGCTTGCGGCGGAAAATGACAGCCTGATCGGCAAAGGACGCCTTGGCCGAGGCTATATCGTTCATGCCGAACCAGTTGGCGAACGCTGTGATGACAATGAACGGTACGAAGATGAAACCGGCATTTTGCAGCCAGAGCGGTGCATTGCCAGCCTCGGTCGCGACCATTGCGGGATCGCCGCCGAGTTTGCCAAAGATACCGGCAGTAATGACGAGCGGCACCACGAACTGCACCACGCTGACACCGAGATTACCGAGGCCCGCATTGAGCGCCGCTGCATTGCCCTTTTCGTGTTTCGGAAAGAAGAACGAAATGTTGGACATGGACGAGGCGAAGTTGCCGCCGCCAAAGCCGCAGAAGAGCGCAAGGAGTAGGAACACGAAGTAAGGCGTGTTCGGGTTCTGCACAGCATAGCCAATGCCGATGGCCGGAATGACCAGCGACCAGGTGGTCAATGTGGTCCACAGGCGGCCGCCGAAGATCGGCACCATGAAGGAATAGAAGATACGGAATGTTGCGCCCGAAATACCGGGAAGAGCCGCCAGCCAGAACAACTGGTCAGTGGTAAACTGATAGCCTACCAGCGGCAGTTTTGCCACCACCACAGACCAGACCTGCCAGATAGCAAAGGACAAGAGGAGGGCAGGAATGGAAAGCCACAGATTACGCTTGGCAATCTTCTTGCCCTTCTGCTCCCAGAAGACTGGGTCATCAGGGCGCCAATCGGTCAAAACCGCGTCACTCTTGCTCGGCTTGATCTCCGCTTTCTTCAGTCCCTGCAATTCTGCAAAGGCCGGAAGTTCTTCCGCAGCCTTACCCTGTGCCGCGCGCTCCATCTGGCGGATCGAAACATGCATCCAGACAAAGGAGACGGCGACGATGACAAAGAGCAACATGAAGCAGCTCGTCCACAAGCCGGTCAGGTCCAGAAGCACACCGAACAGAATAGGCAGGATAAAACCGCCCAGACCGCCGATCATGCCGACCAGACCGCCAACCGAACCCACATTACCCGGATAATAGACCGGAATATGTTTGAACACGGCGGCTTTGCCCAAAGCCATGAAGAAGCCGAGGATAAAGACAGTAATGGTGAAACCAACCACGCTCATTTCAGCATGAAAGCTAAGCGGTCCCTTATCGCTTTGGATGATATAGTCCGTCGGCGGATATGACAGGACAAACGTTGCCGCCAGCGAGACGAGGAACGTCCAGTACATGACTTTTCGTGCGCCGTAGACATCGGAAAGATGGCCGCCATAGGCGCGGAACAAGCTGGCAGGAACAGAGAAGAAGACGGCGATCATACCGGCAACGCGAATATCGACACCATAAACATGGATCAGATATTGCGGCAGCCATAGGGCCAGAGCCACAAACGCACCGAAAACGAAGAAGTAGTAAAGCGAGAAGCGCCAGACCTGCACGTTTTTGAGCGGCTCAAGCTCCATGAGTGTGCTGGCAGGCTTTTCGCCAGTGCGGCGACGTTCGACCAGAACGGGATCGTCGCTTGTCGTGAAATAGAAGACCAGAGCCATGATGACCATTGCCGCGGCCCAGATTTCGGCCACCGCATGCCAACCAAAGGCGACCATGACGATCGGCGCGAAGAACTTCGTGACGGCGGAACCGACATTCCCTGCGCCAAAAATACCGAGCGCAACGCCCTGCTTTTCAGGCGGATACCAGCGCGATACGTAGGCGACACCGACCGAGAACGATCCGCCAGCCACACCAACGCCAAGCGCGGCAATCAGCATTTGCGGATAGTTTGTCGCGAAGGTCAGGAGATAGGTTGCAAGCGCTGAAATAAGCATGGTCAGCGCGAAAATCAGGCGCCCGCCGTAACGGTCGGCCCAAATGCCCAGTATGACACGGATCAGAGACCCGGTTAGAATGGGCGTGCCGACAAGCAAACCAAACTGCGTCTCGGACAAACCAAGCTCAGAGCGTATCTGAATTCCGATGATTGCAAATATTGTCCAAACCGCAAAGCATGTCGTGAACGCAACGGTGCTCATGGCAAGAGCTGTTGATTGCCCCCTCGGGGCAGCTCCCTCGACATTTGGCATAGGCGCACTCCGAATTGAATACCATCATAGGTTTCGTTTGCACATATGCGTCGATTGTTTGCTGGATACATTGATTAAGATCAAAATTATTAATTTTTTCAAGAATAAAATGAAATGCTACAATAATTAAGACTTCAATAGAATTATATCGCTCTATGTATTGACTTTATGTAATTTTATGATTGATAATTATCAAGAATTTATACCGATAACTTGATCATAAGAGTATGCTTTATGCAGAAAGACGATATCTATCGACTGAAAAAGCTTCCTCTGTTTGCGGAGATCGCGGACGCGAATTTTGATCGGATTATTCGACCAAGCTTCGTCCAATCATTTCCTGCCCGCACTGTGCTTCTGAAAGAAGATGAGCCGGCCGACTTTCTGTTCGTCGTTCTGGACGGGCTTGTCGTGATGTCCGCCAAGTCCGACGACAGCGAGACAGTTCTCGAAGTTCTGGGTGCCGCCGACGTTTTCATACTGGCCGCCGTGCTCAATGACGACGTTTGCCTGCAGACCGCGCAAACCCTGACCTCTGCGCGTATCTTAATGGTCCCATCCAGTCTGGTGCGCGAAATTCTCAACGAAGACAACGGGTTCATGCGCGCTGTTGTATTCGAAACAGCAAGAGCCTACCGAAAGCTCGTAAAAGAACTTAAGGCACACAAGTTGCGAAGCAGCATTCAGCGTCTTGCCAACTGGATCATCAGGGAGTCTTTGGCGACCGAGCGTACTGACGTCGTCGTGCTGCAATATGAAAAGCGTGTACTGGCAGCCTATCTCGGCATGACGCCCGAAAATCTGTCACGCAGTTTTGCAAGCCTCTCCGAATATGGCGTGACCACCCACGCCTCCAGCATTAAAATTGGCGACTACAACAAGCTTTGGCAGTTTGCGTCACCTTCGCCGCTCATTGATCGCCATGAGCCCGCGTTACAGCCCAGAACATGACGGGCAGAACGGCCTTTCCGGCTCGTTACGCCTCCAGCCATTTTGGCAAGCCATGCGCAACGCGACCTGTCTGTGCCGCCTGCGCGCAATTCTCCAAACTGCCGAAACGTACTGCGCGGCCGGATAGACCGGGCCCATAATGGGCATATTTGCCAGAATTGGTCATCAGCGCCTTGGCTTCAACTGGAAAAACCGGCTCGGAAATCGAACACCAGCAAAGATCCGGAATAACCTGAACGCCTGAAGCTTCCAGCCTTTCCAGCGTGCCCTCGCCACGCGCGCTGGCGATAACCTGACGCCCTGCGGTTATAATTGTCGTCGTGACCGCCTTAGTGCCCTGCAATGCATCAGCAAATGCGCGACATTCTTCCAGTGAAGCATGCGGGCTGCCGATAGCTACCAGATCCACGCTATCGGGCCCGTCGTTCAACAACTGCCAGCCGTCCGCCATATCATGCTTCGTGATACGCGCCTCATCAGCTGCGGGCGAGACGAGATGTGCTTCCGGCGTAACGCCTGCAACATGCAGCATCGGTGCGGCGGACGTCGTACCGAAGGCAGCACAGAGAGCTTTCAGGTTCTCCGCGGTCGGCTTGGCTTCTTCGAGCCCCCGCAACAGCGGAATCCGATCCGGCGAAACTTTACCCGCCAGATAACCGATCAATGGCCAGAAGGCATCATCGAACGCCACCGGCACATCCACATCAATGATCCGTTCCGCAAACCGATGTTGATCGAGATAAACGCCGGAAAGCGGCGCGCGCCCGATGATCGCTATGCAAAGATCCAGAAAATCCGGATGCTTCGCAGTGCGTGCGCCAAGCACGGTATTGGCATAGATGACCGCGTTGCTTTCGGCCCATGCAATCCTCTCGCCCTGTTTCGGAGCGGTTTCCAACAGATAGGGCGAGCAGGTGAACGTATTCTGGCATCCCATCCGCACATAGGCATCGGCGAGCCGTGCGGCTGGCCGTCCAAAGGCTGCAGGCACACCTTGTGTCTGCCAATGCTCCCGATCGACAGAGATGGCATTCATCGTCGTCGGAACACGGACCCGCGCGCCCATATCCGCCATTTTTTCGGCAAAGGTCAGATTGGCCGGACTTGCATAGATGCAGCCATCAATATGAGCCTGCGCAACGTCGATAAGGCGTTCAGCCCCCTGGTTTGCCGCCATCGTGCAGATGATTTCCATGGCAAGTTTGGTAACCTCGCCCTCTTCACCCGCAAGCATGGCTTGATCAGTGGCAGAAAGATCGAGACCGGCCTCCTTCGATTGAACGAGCGACAGCGTGAGACCGGGCGCGGTTAAGGCCGTTGGCGTGATCGCGGCCTTCTCCTCTTTTCGCAGACGCTCCCAATCTTCCGGTGCCAGACGCAGGACCGGCAAAGATTTACCGAACATCTTATCCGCAATCAGCGCTCCGAGAGTCACCACGTCCTCAGCCTGACAGAAGACCAGCGCTGCAGGCGCCATGCCGTTCAGCGCAAGATCGAGCAGCACGCCAGAGCCTGTGCACGAACCGCGCGTCGATGGCATCATCAACACAACGCCCTTGATGCTCTGTCCGTGAAGCGGATGATGCACGTCGATGATTTTACCCGAAGCGGGATCGACCCCGCCCCAGAAGCTGAGCGGTTCGGTTGTTGCGAGGATTGGCCCCTCGGCAGTTCCGGCCAGAATGCTTCGGGCTGTTTTGTTCATGGAAAAGGACCGCTTGCTGATGCTATCGTTGAATGAATGCGAAGACCGATACTGGTTGTCGAAAATAGTGGTCAGGTCAAGGGGACACCATTTTGTCGTCAGTCAAACGATACGGCCCCCGGCCTCCAAAAGTGCCTCTCTCGTGTCGACATCAATTCTGGCAGCGGCGCCAATTGGTACATCAATGACAGGAATATCGCTCGCCTCTATAACGCGCTTTGCACCCAAATCGCCGGAGAGCGCGGAAATGGCTTTAAAAAGCTGTCGCGGTAAAATGACGGGATTGCCTCGCTCGCCCTCACCGATAACGGCGCGGATGACGGCCTTTCCTCTATGCTGTCGAAAGCAATCGACCATCGTGCGCATATGATGTGCATTGATGGCAGGCATATCACCAAGATGAATCATAAGCCCATCGCAATCTGCCGTTGTCGCCCCCAATGCAGCTTTGATCGAGCTCGCAAGACCTGTGGCATATGCCGCGTTATGCACGATGGCAACGTCCATCCCCTGCAGCGCTGCCGCGATATCTCCGGCCATATGTCCGGTAACGACGATAACCCGATCACTACTGGTTTGCATCGCAACTTCAACAGAACGGCGGATCAGTGACTTGCCGTCAAAAATGGCAAGCAGCTTGTTTGCGCCACCCAAACGCGACGATTGCCCAGCGGCCAACACAGCGATTGTTACGGTGGTCTTTTGCTTCTCTTCCATTTTATCGCCGCATAGTGGACTGCCAATTTATCCTATCCGTTGAGTAACACGCTTGTAACGGCGTTGGCCATCGTGAAACGCGCCCACGCAGAACGGGAAATCATTAATCCAAATCAACGCAATAAGTTAGGAAGCAATAAACCCAATTGTATAGCTTAGGCCGGAAAATGCTTAAATCCGGTACCACCTTTTATGGTAGAATGGGATGTTAATTTCTCGCGCCACCAACGTGGCGTGAGATGACTTCATTCGGACATTGTGCAGCATTCGATAGATCTCGTGAGCGATGGAAAAGACCTCCGGTCATTGGAAAAGCGGAGCCTGTAGTGTCAGCCGATCTTGAGAGAAAACGCCGCAGAATGCGCAGCCTTCCGACCATGGTTATCGTGGCCAAACATACGCTTGCGCGCACATGCGTCGTTAAATTCCTCGCTCACGAACTCGCCGGGTGGGACTTTATCGATATGGCTTCTACTGCCGATCTGGCAAAGGCGATTGGAAGAGATGTCGCGCTTATCGCCCTGGATCTGGCGGGGCGAGCAATCGATAGCCCAACCCTGCTGGAAGATTTGCTGGCTGCTCAAACGCATTTTCCGGCAGCATCGATCGCCTTGCTTTCCAACCGGGACGATATCCTGATGGAATCAGAGGCGATCAAAATGGGAGTACGAGGCTTTTTCACCTCGTCTCTTCCGGTGGAAATAGCGCTTGCTGGTGTGCGGCTGGTGCTTGCAGGCGGCGTATTTTGCCCACATCCGTTAGGCGCTCACGGCAGCATCCAACCGACCATCTCCATCAATGGCAAGTCAGCTTTAGAAGACATGCTCGACGATGACAATGAGACGGTGAGCCGCGCTCCGCGGATGGCCGCCATTGCCGGTTTCACACCTCGTGAAGTCGATGTTCTCACCGAGCTTCAGCGTGGTCATTCAAACAAGATCATTGCGGAAAAACTCAACCTCTCGGGGAATACCGTGAAAATGCATTTGCAGCATATCATGCGCAAACTGCGGGTTCAAAACAGAACGGAGGTCGTGCTGCTTTTGGGAGCAAAGACATCTCCGGGTATAAACACGGTGCAATAAGCGAAACAAATTCAATTCTCGCGGAATGCACGATGGAAGCTATCCAGCAAAGGCCTGACGGCATAAAGAGCGACGCTACTTTGGCCAGTTTCGATCAAAGCTTGCACCGGCATTCCTGGGATCATCTCTATATCCCCTGCCTGCAACAATTCATCATCGGTGACCTGGATCGTTGCAGCATAGTAGGGCTGACCTGTGACCTTATCCAACAGGCGATCAGCAGAAACATAAGTGACCCTCCCTTTCAAAAGCGGCACGCGTCGCTGATCATAGGGTAGAAGATGTACCTGCGCATTCAGCCCCTGATGAACAAGATGGATATCTTCAGGTCTGACATGTGCAGACACAACCATATTGCCGTCCTGTGGCACAAGATCGAGCAACGGTTCGCCTGCGCCAATCACTCCGCCTGTTGTATGAATACGTAAATCCATAACAATGCCCGCCTCTGGTGCCTTAATCGCCGTACGGTTTAGTTGATCATCAATGGCGCGATATCGCTCGTTCAACAAAAACAGCTGGTTCTCAGTGTCGCGCAGTTCCTTTGCGATCTCATTTTGCCGGTCGCTTTCCAGTTTGATGAGATTGGCCTGCGCTTCATTGATCACCTGGTAAGCACGGGAAATCTGAGCCGTCGTTTCTCCAAATTGTCCATCAAGGTCCGCTTTTTCCCGCGCGAGGTTCAGCAGGCTTGTTTTGCGTTCAAGACCTTTCTTGACCAGCGGATCAATCATGTCCAACTGCTGACGGGTAATCTCCACCCGTGACGACAGCGCCAGTTTTTGGGCTACCAGACCGGTGATCTCCTGTTTCACCTGCTCCATTTTTTCATGCGTTATAGCAATTTCGGATCGATAGACATCACGCCGCGCTTCGAAAATTCTCCGCTGGCCAACAACAATCGCGCTGACTGCCGGATTATGCGAAACAAGTCGCGCCAGCTCCGGCGGAAACGCGAGCTGCGCCTCGTTTCCCTGTTCCGCGACCAGCCGCGCGCGGCTTGCCTCCGCATCCCACAACTGGCCCTGAAGGCCGACAAGCTCCGTTCTCGGCTTGGTATCATCAAGCTTGATCAACACCTGCCCGGAAGAAACCAGATCTCCGTTGTGGACATAAATCTGCTGAACGATACCGCCCTCCAGATGTTGAATGGTTTTACGACTGGTCTCCGCTTCGACGATGCCCACAGCAACTGCCGCGCTTTTGAGTGGCGCAAGAATTGCCCACAGACCAAACCCGGCTAAAAACGTCAAAACCAGCAAGTTTCCAGTCCAGGCAACCCCGCGCAACCTTGGCCGGGAGGTCACCGGCGCTGGCAATGTTTTGCGTTGGTCTACAAGTATCGGTGGAGATGCGAGCCGCCACAGCATCAGCTGTTGCGCAACCAGCTCCAGACGGAATTTGAACGCGTTCACGACCTTCAATGGAACATCAAGATAGACCAGCGCCATTGCATTGCCCCCTCATGGTCCGGTTTTGGCAGGAACGCGAAGGAAAGCATCGAAAATTTTCTCGCTATCACCAAAGGCGCTGACCATACCATCACGCATCACGGCAATCTTGTCCGTGACGGGCAATATGCCCATTCGATGGGTAATGATCACAATGGTTATCTGCCTGCATTTCATGCGCTCAATGGCGTCAAACAACAGGCGCTCGCCTTCATAGTCGAGGCTAGAATTCGGATCGTCGAGCACAACGAGAGGCGGATTGCCATAAGCTGCGCGCGCCAGTCCCAATTGTTGGCGCTGTGCCCGAAGAAGCAGGCTCCCTCCTTCTCCAATGTCTGTATCATAACCTTGGGGCAACCGCATAATCGCCTCATGCAGCCCGACCAGTTTTGCCGCCTCAATCACCTTTTGAGGGTCGGATCCATCAAGCCGACCAATGACATCCTTGATTGCACCGCCGAAGAGCTCAATGTCTTGCGGAAGATAACCAATGTGACGGGCATTGTCACAATGGCGCAACAAGGCGATGTCGATGCCACCCAGAAAAGCGCATCCGCATGTCGGCCGTGAAACGCCCGCCAGAATCCGCCCAAGCGTGGATTTACCCGAACCGGACGGCCCGATCAGCGCCACACAATCGCCCGCGGCAACCTGAAACGAGACGCCCCGCAAAATGAAATGATCCGATGACGGGAGCCGATAGCCGACATTATCGAGAACCAGCTGGCCCCTCGGTTCCGGAACAAGAATGGTTCGCCTGTCCTCACAAGGAACAATAAGCGTGAGCATCCGGTTCAGGCGATTGAATGCACCGCGCACGAAAGCAAGCGCGCGCCAGGCTCCGATTGCGCCCTCGACCGGCGCCAGTCCACGTCCAAGCAGCAGGCTGGCTACAAAAATAATTCCGGGATTGCTGTTGTTTTGAAGCACGAGCCAAGTCGCAGCACCCATCATCAGAATTTGGGTCAGCGTGCGTACCGACTTCGAAAACGCTAAAACAACCTCGGTCCTGCGTATCACACTGTCCTGAGCCGCTCTGACAGCTTCAGCATCTCGATAGATGAGGTGAGCCGCACCATGCTGCATGCCCATAGCGCGAATAACGCCAATATATTTCAGCGCCATGATGAAGCGGGAATGGCTTCGCGCTTGCGCAAGATTTGCCTGTTCATTCAATTCACGTGTCACAAGCTCGTTCAGCAACGCCAATAGGAGCAGGATCAAGGCGCTGCCCAGCCCAATGAAGCCCAGCAGTGGGTGAACCAGAAAAAGTAATGCAAGGAAAACCGGGGCCCATGGCAGATCGAACAAAAGCGCGCAGGAGGGCGAATCCAGAAACTGGCGCAGAACCGAAAGGTCGCGATAATGTTCTGCGGCGGCTCCCGCATCAGCGCGTGCCGCATATTCGAACGATGCGTTCATGACGATAGGACGCAACTGGTGATCGAGCCAACTACCGATCCGGGACAATGCGGCGCGGCGCACGATATCGAGCAAAGACCCAACCACAACCGCCACGGCGATGATGATTGTCAGCATCAACAGCGTGTCGACACTGCGGCTCGACAAAACGCGATCATAAATCTGGAGAAGATAGATGGAAGGTGCGAGCAGAAAAATATTGTATCCGCAGCTATAGGCGAAGACCAACCCAAAGGCGGCGTAACACCGACGGAGCGCTGCGACCAGTGGGGTCACCGTATAGCGTGGTTGCGCAAATGCCGCCGTCATCGTCCAATCTCCGTTGACATACCAGCCCCTTGCAACCGCCTCCAATGCTCGCAATGCACCATCAGCCTTGTGGAAACCGGTAAAACGGGAGAGCAGCGGCCGAAGCCGTTGCTCCCAGATCGAATTTTCCAATGATTCAATCTGAAGCCAACTACCGATCAGATCGGCATGTGGCTCAGATCAATATCGTGAAAGTTGTCGTTAAAACTATTAGCAAAGCTCGCGATGTCATTGGTCGTCGTCGTTGTCGTGTGGGTTTCCGGGTTTGAGTGCACGAGCGCGGCCGAGATATCGCCACCGCGTGCCATATTTCCGTTACCACCATTGCCGCCAACCCCTGCAAGAATAGTGGCGTGCTGGTCCGCAAGAAGCTCAGTATATTGAACAGCGCTTGTATCGGCAGTCGCTGCCCCTACATTGCCGCCGCTTGACGAGCCCAGACTGCCATTGGAGTTCGCGTCACCACCGGCTCCGCCATCGCCATGATTGGTAATATTGGCGAGAAAGCCATTGGCTGCATCGGCTCCACCGCCATGACCGGCATGGCCTGCATCCCAGCTGGCGCTTAACCAGGGGGAATCGCCGCTATGCACGTCTACTGTTGCGCCCGCCACGCTTTGCGTGTTGGCAACAACTGCACTCGGATTATAGTTGATATTACCGTAGTTATAGCCATCAGCGCCGTTACCGGCATTGGCATCACCGGCATGCACGTCACTGAGATGAATTGTGTCGGATACTTGTGGAATAGGCATCGCTTTATTCCTCCCTGTTATGGCCCCTGCCCTGTTTCGGTTGAACTTCAGTCCTGGTCTCCCAAAGCGCCCATAAACAGGCGTCGCGAAATCGGGGACCCGACCGCGCTTAAAGATTGCGCGTATTGATCATTCGGGAATAGCTAGAAATTCGGATATCTACTTTAGGGTGGGTCCGCGCGCGCTGATCATGCATGGAGAAGTGCAAGAATATCGTGCGCAAGCGCATCGTGGCTTGTATCCGACAAATTGTCGTGGCCACCGGCACCACCAATACCCGCCAGTTGAAGTGCATGCTGGTCGACAAGCAAATGGTCTACCTGTTGGGCATCAGCTGTGCCGCCAGCTGGAACTGCAATGTTGATCGGATGGAAGTAGCCGATATTCACGTCAACCAGACTTCCATTTGAAACACCATTGCCACCGCCTCCCGCAGCAGAATTGCCCGTGAAAATGGTATCTGACGCCAAGTTGAACCCACCGCCGTTACCGCCGATCCCGGCGATCTGCGTACCACCCTGATCGAAGATGACATTGTTCGTTTGGTGTGCATCCGCATTGCCGCCAGCAGCCGCGACGGCGATATTGATAGGCGAGAAGATCGCCACATTCACGTCGATCATGGTGCCTGCGAAAACGCCCGCACCGCCATGTCCGGCATAGTTATCGCCAGTGAACACATAGGTGCTGCCCGTATCGGTATGTATGGGCGATGCTGAAACGGACCCGGCATAGTTGTGGTCACCGCCTGATCCACCAATCCCCCCCATTTGGTCAGCGCCTTGCAGAAAGGCGGCGTTATTGCTCTGATTGGCGGACGCTACGGAATGAGCTCCGCCCGCAACCGCCGTATTGACCGGGGCGAACACTGCGACATTGGAGCTGACAAGCCCGCCAAGAAAAATACCGTCGCCGCCGCTTCCAGCATGGTTGGATGTAGCGCCTTCTGTGCTGCCGATCGCGGCATTGCCGTTTCCGCCATCACCGCCCATCCCTGCCATTTCGGCGACATGCTGATTAATCAGTGCATTGTTGAACTGGTCAGCACCTGCCTCGCCCCCCGGACCAGCAATTGCGGTATTGGACGGAACGAAAACGGCCAAAGCGTCGCTGCTGATCACACCGACGCTCATTCCCATCCCGCCATTTCCGGCGGAACTACCGGGCGAAGCAGATGCTACATCGAAGGGGAGCCACGTCGGCACGAGTGCGAGATGACCGGCGGCTGTACCCAAAGCGGTACTTTGGATGCCGCCCACGTTCAGGCTATCATTCTCATTGGATATGGGACGTAGCTCGGTCATCACCCTTTCTCCTCGCAAGCTTGCAACGCTCGACGTTCTCCAGGATTCTTTGCATTACAGCTATTGTGCCTTGAATTATCACAAAAGAAGAGACGGCAATCTGTCTACATCCAAATGGGTAGGGTATGCGTCTGATTGTGGAACCGATAAGCCACCGAAAATGACGTCGGCTACAAATAAGTTATCTCTTAAGTATTTCCGCTTTCTACAACCTAGGATAATGTGAAAATTGCAGGTGCCGCTTTGAGTTAAGGGGACGGACATGCTTATGTCGATTCTGATCGCCCGGCCGATTGCTCTCCTCCGTTCGTTTCGAATTCGGCACTCATTATCTGATGCTCCACATTCTGGGGAATAATCCATGAGCCAATCAGTTCATCCACTTTTGCGTCTGCGAGACGGCCACCATGCGCATGTCACGTATGAAGAGCTTTTCTTCGATCTCGTCTATGTTTTCGCGGTCACGCAGCTTAGCCATACGCTGCTTCATCATTTGACAGCCTGGAGCGCGCTTGAAACGCTGGTCCTGTGGTTCGCCGTCTGGCTCGGCTGGCAATATACGTGCTGGGTCACAAACTGGTTTAATCCCGAGCAGCCCAAACTGCGCTTTGTCTTGTTCTGCTGTATGGCGCTGGCGCTGGTTATGGCAGCCTCGATACCGGATGCGTTTGGCAAAAGCGGCCTTATTTTTGCTAGTTGCTATGTTGCAATGCAACTGGGGCGAACGGGCTTCATCGTCTGGCAATTGGGAAGTAATCACCCGCTGACAGCCAATTACCGGCGAATGCTGGGCTGGCTTGTCATTTCTGGTTGTTTCTGGATCGGCGGTGCCTTTGCTGAAGGTGAACTGCGACTGGCGCTTTGGATCGTCGCCGTTCTCTGCGAGTATGGTTCGCCCATGATCGGCTTTGCGTTGCCGGGAATGGGTCGCTCTGAGGTCAGCGACTGGACCATTGAGGGCGGGCATCTTGCGGAGCGCTGCCAACTCTTTGTTATTGTTGCGCTGGGTGAAAGCCTTCTGGCGACGGGAGCCACACTTGCAGGTGCGGAAAACTGGAACACTGCCGAGCTGTCCGCCATGCTCGCCACTTTTCTCGGCACCATTGCGATGTGGTGGCTCTATTTCGGCACCTCGAGCAAGGATGCGACCGCGCGCATCACGCAAGCCCGCGATCCGGGCAAGATTGGCGCCTACTTCCACTATATCCACGCCATTCTGATATTCGGTATTATCGTGAGCGCCGTTGGTAACGATCTTGCCATGGAGCATCCCGCCGAACACGCGAGTTTCGCTGAGATTCTCGTCATCGCAATCGGCCCCGCTATCTATCTGGTTGGCAGCGCCATTTATAAATATGTCGTCTATGGCCGTTTACCGCTTTCCCATATCGCGGGTGTTGTCTTGGTGGCCCTCATTGCACCGTTCGGTCAAATGGCGGATCTCCTGACTCTTGGATGGCTCACAACCGCCATTCTCTTCGGAATTGGTTTGTGGGAAAGCCAGACAAAGAACCAGAAAGCTCTGAATGAAAGCGGTGCCCACCCATGAGGATCGCCGCCGACCTCATTAAAACATAGCTCTCTTTTATCGGATTGGGCGGCGCATCAGCGAATGCGCCGCAGCAATCTTTCTCGGTAGGTATCGACAATCACGGCAAGTATAATCACCGCACCAATGATGATTGGTTTGTAATTGTCGCCAATGCCGAGCAATTGCAGACCTGTGGCCAGAACCTGAAGAATACAGGCGCCTGCGAGTGTGCCAACGATAGAGCCTTTCCCGCCAAACAAGCTGGTTCCGCCAATAATAACTGCTGCGATTGCGTTCAATTCATAGCCAACACCGGCAATCGGGCTGCCAATATTCAGACGCAGCAAATAGACAATTGCTGCAATGCCAGCGGTGATACCTGAAATGACAAAGGCCGCAACTTTATATGTGTTCGGATTATGCCCCGATAGACGAACCGCCTCGTCATTAGCCCCGACTGCATAGATCATACGACCGAAAACAGTAAACCGTAGTATGAACCAGCCAACAAAAATCACCGCCACTGCAACGAGGAAAATCGAGGGCAGGAAGCCGCCGATTATCAGATTACCGAAATCGACAAAGCCTTGGGGCAGTCCTGTTATCGTTGAGTTGTTGGACACTACCCGCGCCGCGCCAGCAGCAATATTCAACATACCAAGCGTCACAATGAACGAAGGTATCTTCCAGAAGGTTGATACTTTGCCATTGATGAAACCGCAAAATCCACCAACTGCAATGCAGGCCAGAACGGCGAGCGGTATTGATAAGGCCGGTTCCAGACCCGAAGTCATGATGAGCGCGCCAACGACAGTGCATAGCGCAAGCACCGAACCTACGGAGAGGTCAATGCCGCCAGTCAGGATGACGAAAGTCATGCCCGCCGCAAGAACCGTGTTGATGGCAATCTGAACGAATATCTTCAGCGCATTTCCCGATGTGGCGAAATAAGGCGCGGTGAAGGAAAATACCAAGGTGATCAATAACAGAGCCAGAAAGACACCAGCGTCTCGCAATAAGAAACGCTTCAATTTCTGACGGTCGGCTGAAACGGGTTTCTCGGAAATTGAAGTCTTATCTATCATGGTTGACATGCTCCTGATAGGCGAGTGAGAGAATACGCTCCTGATCAAATTGCGACCGGGGCAGCTCTCCCACCAGCTTGCCGTTGGAGAAGACAATGATGCGGTGGCACATGCCGATGAGCTCCGGCAAATCCGACGAGATCATGATGATCGCCTTCTGGTTTGCAACCAGCATCCAGAGCAATTGATAGATTTCGCGTCTGGCGCCGACATCAACACCGCGTGTCGGCTCATCCAGTATCAGTGTCGAGGAGCCGCGAAACAGCCATTTTGCGAGCACCACCTTTTGCTGGTTTCCGCCTGACAGATCGCGTACCGCCGTGTCGATCGATGCCGTTTTGATCCGCAGCTGTTCGACCAGTTTCGTAACCGCAGTTTTTTCCGCCCCTTTGTCCAGGAATCCACCATGCGATATCTTCTTCAGATCGGTAATCGTGGCGTTTATGTCGACAGGCATGTCTAGCATTAGCCCCTGCCCCTTCCGATCTTCGGTGAGGAACCCTAGCCCGTTTCTGACGGCATCCTTGGGGTCGCGAATATTGACGGGCTTGCCATCCACCCGAATTTGTCCACCGCCTTTAGGATCGGCGCCAAAAATCGCGCGCATGATTTCAGTGCGGCCCGATCCAACCAGACCTGCCACACCAAGAATTTCGCCCTGACGTACCGAAAAGGAGACGGCTGCTGTTGGTGCCGCACGCGTAACATTTTGAACTTCCAGCGCAACCGAACCTGGCATGATGGACGAGTCAAAACTATACTCGTCAGCAATATCCCGGCCAATCATCATGCGGACCAGATGAGGCACGCTGAGCCCTAGTAAGGGTCGCGTTTCAACCAACCGACCGTTACGCAACACAGTGACCCGATCACCGATCTCGAAGACTTCGTGCAGGCGGTGCGAGATATAGATAATGGTCACGCCCCTGGCCTTCAGTCTCCCGATAATGGCAAAGAGCCGGTCAATTTCCGGCGGGGTCAGCGTCGCCGTCGGTTCGTCGAGAACCAGCAGTTTGCTATCATAGCCGAGCGCCTTTGCAATTTCGACCAATTGCATTTGAGCAACGCCCAATTCGGAAACGAGCGTCCGGGGATCAAGGGCCAGACCAACCTCGTCCAGCAACTCCCCGGCACGCCGATTCAATGCTGTGCGATCCACAATGCCGTAACGCCGTGGGAGGCTCTCCAGCATCAGATTTTCTGCTATTGAAAGATGTGGGAGTAGGTTGAGTTCCTGATGAACGATGCGAATGCCCTGAACTTGCGCGTCATGTGGCGTTTTAGGCCGATAGGGCTGATCATTCAGGAAAATTTCGCCCGCGTCGGGCTGATATATGCCCGCGAGCAGCTTGATGAGGGTCGATTTTCCAGCCCCATTTTCACCAAGAATGATATGCGTTTCGCCGCGTATCAGTTGCAGATTGACACCGTCCAGCGCGACGACGCCCGGAAAGGTCTTGCCAACGTTATCCAGTTTCAAGATCGCGTCGGCTGCTTGCATGACTTCTCCTGCCTGCTCCAATAGCGGGAAGCCGCAACGGAGTAGTTACCGATGCGGCCTCGCTATCTTGCGAGTTCCTAGAGATCTTTGGCTGTAATCAGCTTGATATCCGTCTTGACCCAGCCGGAGAATTTCTCACCCGCGAGTTCCTTAAGGCCATAATCAACGCCCATCGCCGCCATCTGAGCGCCAAACTGGTCGATTGTCGCCAGCATTTTGCCATCCTTGATCAGTGGCTGGACGGCTGGAATATTGTCGAAGCCGACAACCTTGATCTGGCCCGCCTTTCCTGCCGCATCGAGCGCCTTTACGACACCCAGCGCCATGGAGTCATTGGCAGCCATAACGCCTTGAATGTCCTGATACTGCGTCAGGAAATTCGTCATAAGCGTATTGGCTTCTTCCGTCTCCCAATGCGCCGTTTTGGAATCCAGCAGTGTCAAACCGCCTTCGGCAACAGCATCGTCAAAGCCTTTCTTGCGCTCCTTGGCATTATCAGCTTCCGGATTACCTTCAAGGATAACAACCTTGCCGCCCTTACCCAGCTCTTTGGCCAGAGCCATGCCGGACAGTTTCGCGCCTTCACGATTGTCGGGCCCAAAGAAGGCCAAATCGATACCGGCTTGCTTCTTCGCCTCTTCATCCAGTGCAACGTCGATATTGATGACCTTGATACCAGCTTCCAGCGCCTTTTTCACAGGCGTGACCATGGCTTTGGAATCGGCTGGCGCTAAGACAATCACATTGAACTGCTGTGTAATGAAGTTTTCCACCGCATCGACCTGTGCAGCGAAATCACGCTCGTCTTTCATGCCAACGGCAGCAAAGCTGAACTTATCTGTATTTTTGGCAGCATATTCTTCTGCGCCCGCCTGCATTTGCTTGAAAAACTCGTTTGCGAGCGATTTCATGACAAGACCGATTTTCGGCTTATCTGCTGCAAAAGACGGCAAAGACGGTAAAAGCAGGGCGCCGGCCCCGACTGCACTGGTCGTTAGAAACTGGCGTCGCGAAATTGAACCTAGACCCAGCCCATTAAACATTGAACCTTTAGTCATGAATTCCTCCCCTCGCTTCAGCGGTGAGCTTCAGCATGACTTCAAGGTAGAGCCGGAACTAGAAAACTGTCAAGACTGCAGAAAGTGGGAGTTAATAAGTATTACTGCCATGATAGCCGCACTTAGCCCGGAGACGTAAGAAATTCTTGCGATAGCAAATATTAATAAGAAGCAAAATTGCCCGTCATAAGACCAACACGGAATCATCGAAAGTCGGACGTTTCATTCCGGCCGCGGGTGATACATCTGGCTGGCGGAGGGAATGGACCAGCCGCGCCAGTATGGAAACCGCAATCTCCGCCGGGTTGGTTGCGCCGATAGCCAAACCTATCGGCCCTTCTATACGCGCCAGTTTTGCAGGGTCCATGCCCATCGCTTCAAGCCGTTGCAGGCGCTTCGCGTGGCTCTTGTGGCTGCCCAACGCGCCGACATAAAAGCACCGCGCCTGCAAGGCGGCGATCAACGCGGCGTCATCGATCTTCGGATCGTGGCTCATGACGGCTACCGCCGTATAGGGAACAAGCGGATGTGCGGCGAATATATCCTGCGGCCATTCGGCATACAGGGTGCTATCAGGAAAGCGTTGTCTTGTGGCGAAGGCCGTGCGCGGGTCGATGATTTCGACCTCATAACCCACCATCCGCGCCATTGGCACCAGCACCTGCGCGATGTGGACCGCGCCTATGATCACGAAACGCGGGCTGGGAAGATGCATATTGCAAAACAGCGTTTTATTATCCGTCTCGACAAGGGACGATACTCCCCGCGCGAAGCTTTGCCCGATGGTTGATCGGAATGAAGCGGGAAGTTCGTTGCCGTTGCGGATAGGGCGGTTCGCGCCAGTATCCAGATCGGTCATTACGGCAACAGCGCGCCTTGCGCCACGTTCCACATTGAGTTGTCGCAACAGATCCCAGTCTGCGCGCTCAATATAGATGCGGATTGATCCGCACAGGCCGAAATATAAGCCATGCGGCCCTTGTCCATGTCGCTATCCAAAGGCAGCGTAACGGCCTGCGGCAAAGCTTCGGGCTCAGGTTTTACTACCGGAATATTGCCGTCGATATCCGTCAGGAGATAAGTGGCGATCGCACGAATATCCTCATCGGACATGACGTTGGTGGAAAAATGAGTCACCGTGTTCATGTCAGCGAACGACGTTCCCTGCGCCGCAATGCCCGTTTTCAGATACTGGCTCAATGCCCGAATATCGAAACCCTGACGTGTCAGAACCGGCTGCGTGACGTCGGGCGCGACCATGCCTTCCAATATGCCGCGCTGCAGATTGCGCGCAAAGTCAGGAGCCATCATCAGATTGAGCGGCGTGTGACATCCACCACAATGCGCCAGGCCTTCAACCAGATACGCGCCTCTATTCCAGTCAGCAGATCGCTGGTCATTGTGTGGTGCTTCGCGCTTGGGGAAATTGAGAAGCGCCCAGAAATTCACAAAAGGCCGGACTGGAAGGCGGAAAATAGCACTATTGCGCTTATTGGCGACCGCAATCGGCGGTATCGTCATCAGATAAGCATAAAGCGCGTCGATATCGTCCGATGTTGTCACCTGCGTGAACAGGAACGGCATAGCCGGATTGGAATAGCCCCCTAATTGCCCGGACAGTTTCTGCCACTTAAATAAGTGATAGGACTACTGTTCACATTATGACTGGTAATAGCATTAAGATGGAAATTCTTTCCGGCCCTGAGCGGCGTCGACGCTGGAGTACAGCGGAGAAGCTTGCGATTGTCCACGAAACCTACGAGGCGGACGCGACGGTCAGTCTGGTCGCCCGTCGTCATGGCATTGCGCCTAACCAGCTGTTCGCGTGGCGCAAACTTGCATCGCAGGGTGCCTTGGTTGCCACCGCAGCCGAAGAAGAGGTTGTCCCTGCCTCGGAATACCGCGCGCTTCAGGCTCAGGTGAAGGAATTACAGCGCCTTCTGGGCAAGAAGACGATGGAAGGGGAAATTCTCAAGGAGGCCCTCGAAATCGCCAACGG
>NZ_JASAMQ010000007.1:0-312201 GCF_029909865.1 Ochrobactrum sp. 19YEA23
TATGACTACGATCGGGCTACGCCCTCACTTCGTCACACCCCGGCGCGAGTCTCATCCTGATTGACGCTGAATCTCACCTAGATTGCCGCTATGCAGGATTACCTTTCACAGTGAAACTGGCGTGCGGATGTGTAGGCGATTGATTTCCTTGACCACTACGTCCTCAGCGTCTCGTAACTTCTCCGGTTCATTCATGTTCCAAGCGCGTCCAGAGCGGGACGATCAGTACGGCTTCACCCTAGGGGCGTCTCTCCGCCTGACTGTCGCTTATATCTCGGATCGAAAACTCCGCTTCCGTGATGTGCGGGCGGTGGCAGGGCCCAAGTATGGCCAAGGGCCAGAGTCAGAGACGGGGAGGGAGGATTTAGCTACCCCACATGAATATCTTTTCGGCGAGCCGTTTATCGAGCCATTTTGTGCGTTGATCCAAGTACTCTAAGCCGCTGATTGGCAATAATGCGTACATTAAACCGCTATCATTCAAAGGCGCGCCAAACACCTTTTCCGCGTCCGATTCGCTGCGTGAAAGAAAGACAATGGCATCGTGGCCAGTCACGGCGTAAGGGGCAAAGTGAGCAAGTATATTGCGGAAGGCTCGCAGTTCTTCGATCTCGTCCAAAAACTTAGAGGTTATTTCTTGATCGGATTCAGACTGCCCTAGCTTGTCTACGCAGGATTTTAAAGTAGAAACCAACGAGTAGATGGGAAGTTTCAATATCGGATGTTTTCCAATTTTCTCAGGCAGCTTTCCGCTTTTGTGGGCCATTTCAATGGCTCTTCTTAGATTTAGCTCGATAAAGCTAAATCGGATCACGCAGCGACCGATCCGACTTACAGTCTCATCGCTGATTGTCTCCACAGCTTCAAGAAAATCTCCCGTTTGCAATGTTTGATCAACATGAAGAATTTCTTTGGTTGGATATGCCGATGGAATAGCCAAATTAATCACTCCCTAAATCAGAACGAACCAAATGCCCTGACCGGGGGTGGCCGTCAATTCCGACTGGCGTTTCTTTCTTGCGGAAAACCAGGATTGCCGCAGCCGGATCCCTTGCCAACATCGTCCGCGCCCGCCACCTTAAATAGCGAAAGGCGGGAATAATGCAGATATTCGATTTCATCAGCCAAGACGAATTGGATGAACTTCCTGAAGATGATAATGCTGCATTTCTTGAGTTCGTCCGGATATCTCGCAGACGTCTGCAAGAACGCTTGAATCAATTAAACGGAAATGACGAAAGCGATTGGCATATAATTGAAGAGGCTCGTCACGGTTTTATGAACGTCGTAATAGCGTCCGCTAGACGGTTTCGAGTTGAGCCGTTTGCCACAATGGATGTTCCTCAAATCAAGAATTTTTCCCAAAATGAATATCAACAATTTGTTGCTGATCTAGATCATTATATGACGCAGCTGCTACTGGATAGCCGCATTGCGAAGCGTCAAGAAACCGTTGGTTTATCGCCTGCCGCCAAGGATAACATCCGAACAAAGCTGCATCATCTACGAGAGGCGTTGGAACGCTCAGAATGCGACGAGCGTACTCGTGCGCGGCTTCGGGCGCGTTTGGATGAATTCGAGAAAGATCTTGAAAAGAGCAGGATCAACATCTTGGCAGTGGCGCGAGTAGCCATTGAAATCCTTGCGGTTCCGGGTGCTTTGGCTGGCACTTACGATGTGTCAGTCAAAATGATTAATCAGATAATGCAGACTATCGGCAAAGAGAAAATTGATGAAGACGAGCGCCGACGTCTGCCGCCAGTCGAAAAACCAGCTGCACTTATTCCGCCTCGCGCCGAAGAGAAAAAGAAATCAGAGCCCGACTTCAGTCGTGATCTAGACGACGAGATTCCATTCTAGGCGCTTTACCTATCCGCAAAGATCGCGCCCCTTCTTGCGGCTTACTATTCCGCGTTTAACGAGGAACTCGCGATAATAGAAAGCACGTAACGGCGAGAGCGGCAATAACGCCGCCCATCACGACGATGCGATCTGAAATCGTGATATCCAGCATCTCAGTCTCTGTTCTTTTCGGTCCAGACCGTGAAGCCTATTAGAGCGAACAGCGAGAACATCATTGCGCTAAAAAATGAACAAATAGGCTCATATAGGTCCTCCAGGCGAATTAACTCGCTTGGCGGAAAAAGGTTCAACGGGGAAGTAAATATAGACCAGAAAGCCCTGATCAGCAGGGTGTAACGTACTGACCAGGGCTTGCGCACGGGGTGCCATCGGATTGGAAAGCCATGCGCAACTCGAGAAATATCGTGCGCAATACGTCGGACAAGGGGCTGTACGAGTTTTTGTACGATAACGTACGCTGCATCTGGCGGCACGCGTCTGAGTTTCGACGGCTACAGAGAGTAGCCGTAAGCCGCCAGTGCGATCCCGCCGACCACACCAATAACCGACCATCCCAGCATGCTGATGCCCATGAAGCTGTGATAGGGTTTATCGGAGACTTTTTTAAAAGCCATCGCGACCAGCAAATTGGCTACGGCACCAAAGATCAAGCCGATACCGTTGGCGACGTAGGCGGCTGGGTGAAGTGCCATGCTCTGCATGAAATACGGTCGCAGCAGAAAAGTCGCGCCCACCATACCTGCGATCAGCACGAAAACTGAGACCATGCCGAAACCGGACCATCTTATAAGCATTGTCTAAATTACCTCTGTCTTGGGGAAGATCGGGCGGTAATGACTCTTGCTTGGTCGATGGACAACCTTTTTCTCAAGATTTTCCCAATAGAAACGTTACTCACGCGATGACGAAGCTCGGGCGGTTTGGTCTCTGTTTGAGGAGAAGGACGCAGCCAGTCGCGTTTATGATCTAAACAAGATCAATTTCTTCGCGGAGAGGCTTGGTCTTTGAAAGGCAAACGGGCCGCTTAAAAGCACTTGGCTAGAAGGCTGCCAACAGGAATAAGGGCCCCGGATTTCTCCAGAGCCCCTCCGCGTAAGCGGGTTGATTATCTGTGGTAAGATAAGCCACCCCAAATTCTACCTTCGTCACGATGACGGCCACCGTGTATGGCCCCGATGTAGGCCGCCACAGCGGCAACGAGAGCAGAAGCTGCAAGCAAGAATGCAGTGAGAATGCCAGTTATTCTGGCCTTTTCAGCAGTTTCAGCCGCTTGAGCCTTTACTTCTTCAGCAGCTTTTTCCGCTTGTGCTCGAGCGTCGGCGACTGCCTTCTTTGCTTCTTCCACTTTCGCCTGGGCTTCGGAGCGCAGGGCCTGAACGCGTTCAACGGTCTGGTTCACGCGAGGTTGGGCGTCATTTTGACTAAGCCCCGTCCGAGTGGCGACTTGGTTTGTGAGCCAAGCGCGATCTGCGTCAGAAATTTCCCCGGTACTAAGCAGGTTGCCCAAAATACCGCTTATCTGACGTTGGAAATCCGCCAAGTTCTGTGCTTCCTGACCAGCTACGGAGCTTCCTTGGGCGTCTGTGCGCAACAAGCTATCTGTAAGATAGTCTAATGGGTTTGTTTTCAATCCTTGCGGCAACATCTGTACTACGGATGGGGCGGCGGCTTGTCCTGCACCTTGCGCAAGCCCGGAAACAGCTTGCCCTGCACCTGAAATGACGCCGCCCGCTAACTGACCGGCGCCCTGAGCGGCGCTGCCGACAACCGTGCCTGCAGTTTGTACTGCTGTCTCAGCCGCGCTGCCTACCGCTTTTGCACCACCTGAAATAGCGCTGACGAGTAGTAGCGTGGAAACGATAGTCCCCAAGCCCCATACGACCAAGCCATTCAGGCCGTCCCGAACGGTCAGTTCGTCACGGGTTGCGGTTCCCGCGGGGCGGCGCATTCTTCCGGTGATATATCCACCGAGCATATAAGAGGCGACCGTCGATATGACGATAAAGAGCGCCGTAATAACGAGCCATACGGTACTTATATCCCCGCCTTCATCGACGGAAAATGAGCTTAAGCCAAGGCCGCTAGCGAATGTGGTTAGGACGGCCATCACGCCTGATGCCACTGTAGCGCCAGCAAAGATTGCCGCCCAGTCTACATAGCCGCGATCAGACGTCTTTTCTACGACAGTTGGATCTACCATCAACGTAACCCCAGAAAAGAGAGAATGAACAACACGATGACAACTAGTCCTACTAAATAGATGATAGAGTTCATGTTGATTGTCTCCTATCGACAGCCGAGCACTTGGATTGTATTTCTGTACTGCGGTGGGTTTTCCAACTGGGACAACTCGCTAGCTAGCAAAAGGTTTCAGCAAAAGGCGATTTATTGCGTGATCAATCCTTTGACCTATCCGGATAGGGCTCTTTCGGAACCTTGATCTTCGGATTTCCTGGAGCGTTTGATTGTTCGTGTGTAGGTTTTTCTTGATGATCGCTTGGCTCGACCTGGGACGGTTCAGTTGTTGATTTCTCTCTCACCAGATCGGGATCGGACCATGGGTTTCTTTTTTGTGCCATCGCCTGTGCTCCAGTTTGCTGGCCTTCTTTATTCTTGAAGCCCGACGTTCTCTACAAACGTCGGGGTCGCGCTCGACAATTGAGGTGTATGACCTTGCCGCGCGCTTTATCCGCTAAGCTTCGTACGACCTTGCGGATAATAAATTGCCCTGCCCATAGAAGAGCTAGGGCTGGGCTACGCATATCCCCGGTGTTAAATTCCCCGGTGTTAAATGTGTTTCGGACGCTCGGCGGATGTCATCACCTCGTGGAAAACTGCCCGCGTGAGAAATTGTTCCATGTCAGGCGATCGGATCATATTCCGCGGGAGCACTAGGGCCTGTCTGAGCATGCAGGGCTGGCGGTTGGGCGAGTTGGGGCTCCCAAATGTGAGACGCAGATATCTCGCCAGACGATGTAGGAACCGTGTCCGCCCGCGCCGGGAACTTAAATTACGACATAGCGTTAATCGAGGGACAGAGATGCAGTTACCTGCCTGTCTCATCAACTATCGCTCACTTCCTGCCGGGAATTTTCGGGCGCGTTGACGTAACCAATTCATGAGAGGAGATGAACTATGGCCAAGGAAAAAAATCTTGAAGACCTATTCCACGATACCCTCAAGGACATCTACTACGCTGAACGTAAAATTCTCAAAGCCCTGCCAAAAATGAAGCGTGCGGCACAGTCCGAAGATCTGAAAGCAGCATTCGAAAAGCACCGTGAACAGACTGAAGGCCACGTCGAACGACTCGTCCAAGTGTTTGAAATCATGGGCAAGACAGCAAGAGGCAAGACTTGCGATGCGATTGAGGGGATCATCGCTGAAGGCGAGGAGATCATGGAGGAGTTTAAGGATACCGCCGCGCTCGACGCTGGTCTGATCTCGTCTGCACAAGCGGTCGAACATTACGAAATCACACGTTATGGGACATTGAAGCGTTGGGCGACGGAGCTTGGCATGACTGATGCCGCAAAACTACTCGACCAGACGCTGCAGGAGGAATCCAAGACGGACAGTGATCTGACGAAACTTGCGGATGCGTCAGCTAACCAACGCGCCAAAGCAGCGTGATCATGAGTTAAGGGTGCCGAGTGGCACCCTTTTCATTTGAACATAGATCGCGAAAGAATTGGAGCCAGCCATGTCAGCCAGCAACAAGGCCACAAATGGACGGAAGTCACTCAAGCTTCATGATCAGAAGCTCGACGCAGGCCAAGGCGGAGACCTTCATCAACTCGCCGACGATAAGACGCAAATCATGACTACCGCCCAAGGAGGGCCAGTATCGGATGACCTCAATACGCTCAAGGTCGGCGCGCGCGGCCCGACGCTGATTGAAGATTTTCACTTCCGGGAAAAGATCTTTCATTTCGACCACGAACGCATTCCCGAGCGCGTTGTGCACGCACGTGGCTATGGCGCGCATGGCTATTTCGAAACGACAAAATCCCTCAGCGAATATACGCGCGCCGACATTTTCCAACGCGTCGGCGAGAAAACTCCAGTTTTCGTTCGATTTTCAACCGTTGCGGGATCGAAAGGATCGTTCGACCTCGCCCGTGATGTGCGTGGCTTCGCGGTCAAGATGTACACCAAGGAAGGCAACTGGGATCTCGTCGGCAATAATATTCCCGTCTTCTTCATCCAGGACGCCATCCGATTTCCAGACATGGTTCACGCTGTCAAGGAAGAGCCGGACCGGGCTTTTCCGCAGGCCCAGTCGGCACACGACAATTTTTGGGACTTCATCGGTTTGACGCCGGAATCCATGCACATGATCATGTGGGTCATGTCGGATCGCGCCATCCCGCGCTCCTTCCGCTTCATGGAGGGGTTTGGCGTCCATACCTTCCGCTTCGTGAATGCCAAGGACGAATCGACGTTCGTCAAGTTTCTCTGGAAACCGAAGCTCGGATTGCAATCGGTCGTCTGGAACGAGGCCGTGAAGATCAACGGGGCCGACCCGGACTTTCACCGGCGCGATCTCTGGACCGCCATTCAGACAGGTAACTTCCCGGAATGGGAGTTGTGCGTGCAGCTTTTCGATCAGGACTTCGCCGACAGCTTCGATTTCGATGTGCTCGATCCGACAAAGCTGATTCCGGAAGAAGTCATCAAGCCTGTCCCGGTCGGGCGGCTGGTGCTTGATCGTATGCCAGACAACTTTTTTGCCGAAACCGAACAAGTTGCGTTCATGACGCAAAACGTCCCCCCTGGTATCGATTTCTCCAACGACCCCTTGCTACAGGGACGCAATTTTTCCTACCTCGACACGCAGTTGAAGAGACTGGGTAGTCCCAACTTTACCCATATTCCGATCAACGCGCCCAAATGCCCGTTCCATCATTTCCAACAGGACGGCCATATGGCGATGCGCAATCCTGTCGGACGAGCAAATTACCAGCCTAATTCGTGGGGCGAAGGGCCGAGGCCTGATCCCGGTCGTGGGTTCCGATCGTTTGCAGCGCAGGAAGAGGGACGGAAGGGGCGCCTTCGACCGGAGAGCTTCGCCGACCATTACAGCCAGGCTCGTCAGTTTTATCTGAGCCAGACCGCTGTGGAGCAACGGCATATTGCAATGGCGCTGACGTTCGAACTGTCGAAAGTGGAAACACCTGTGATCCGCGAGCGTATCGTGTCTCATCTGCTCAACATTGATGCCAACCTTGCGGAAACGGTTGCCGGCAAGCTCGGCATCCGCAAGATGCCGAAGGCTGCGGATGCGATGGCGCCTGTGCGCGACGATCTTGCTCCGTCCCCCGCACTGAGCATCATTGAGAACGGACCCAGCAGCTTCAAGGGCAGAAAGATCGGCGTGCTTGTTGCCAATGGCACTGATGCGCAGGTGCTCAAGGGTATCCGGCACGCCGCGGAGAAGGAAGGCGCAATGGTGGAACTGGTTGCGCCGACGGTCGGAGGTTTCGAAGCATCCAGCGGCGAATGGATGGAGGCCAATCATATGATTGATGGCGGTCCATCCGTATTGTTTGATGCTGCCGCCCTCGTGTTATCGGAAGAAGCGGCCAATCGGCTTATCGGCGAATCCAGCGCACGGGACTTCGTTGCAGACGCTTTTGCCCACTGCAAGTTCATCGGCTTTACAGCGGGCGCTATGCCGCTGCTTGCCCAAGCAGGTATAGAGCCCCAAATGGATGAGGGGCTGGTTCCCCTCGACAATGCACAGGCAGCCAAGGAGTTTGTCGCATCTTGCCGCAAGCTCCGGCTTTGGGCGAGGGAAGATGCCGTCAAGCTTTGACCTTCAGGCGCGCCACTAGGGTGAGAAGATGTTGCGAAATTCATGGCGGTCCGGGCGAAGCCCGGACTGCCCGTGGCGGAAGTGATAGAGTGTCGGCGCTGACACCCTGATCGCAAATGTCCTGCGCCAGATTGCAAACGTGCCCCATTGGGGCACTTTGGATGATCCATCGAGAATCTCAATCGCCAAGTACGTTACGGTAAATCAGTCGCTCGGAATCTGCTCTTTCGCACAGGAGCAATTTAACCCAAACCCTCAAAAGGCAGGGGCTTTATTCGCTCATTTCCTTCAACTCAAATCGCGGTCTTTCAGCAATTTCTCAATAGCAGCATGCACGTCGGATGCCGTTTTGTCGTCGTTGATGCGAAGTAGTCAGCAGAGAAGTTTTTTGAGCGACTCGACTTCACGCTGCTCGATACAGCAATAAACAGCGCCAATGATCAGCCATTGATGTATCTCACACCGTTAGGGTCGGCTACCGCCCCAGCTTCTCCGCAATGCGCTCTTGGGCGGCTGCAGAGCGGGCGGTGTTTTCGACGATAAGGCCGAGGCAGGATATTATTACGCCCGACACGACTGCACTGGCGCCATACATAATAGCGATCGTACCGCCAGTTTCGTAGGCCATAAGGCCGAGTCCAGCCGTTACGACACCAATCGCGATCATTACATAACCAATTGCCTGAGCAATATTCCCCATCAATAACCCTCGGTCCTGATTATCTATCGATCTAAACGTGGCGCTCCGGTTAGGCGAAACAGGTATTCACTATATGGCAAACGCAAAAGAATTGTACCTTTTTGCGATATGGCCGCAGCAGTAGCGCCTCGGCATAGCAGACTGACGCCACCTTGCATTCGCTGGCAAATCGCGTCAGGGCTATCAATGAAGTTCACGTTGTGTATGCCAGAAACTATAACCGTTATACCGTCTGGTATGGCACCAATGGGTTGGATCACAATAATGCGAGTTCCAGACACCCATATCGCGAATATAATGGCAACGGTTGTTAACAATCCTACAATAGGCAATCTCATAATGCACCTAGCTTATTCGAATTGAGAATTTTTGTTTTATCGAGCTAATTGGCGCATTGTTTCAATTACTTTATTGGCCTTGTTTTGAGCTTCGTTTCCAATATTAAAAGCTAACATCTGGGCGCCTCGAACGTTCTGTTTGGCAGATCCGATAGCGTTGAAGCGATATTCCCCGACCTCATCAATGTATATCGTCCCAGAAACACCGCTCCACGACCCCCATGTTACTCCCGTGGTGAACGCGACTAAGCCGGATTTTTCGTCTGAATTGTCTAATTTCCATCCGATCTCTAAAATCGCCTTTGCCGCCAACTTGACTAGTAATGGGCGGGTTCCAGTGAAAGTACCATCGGAATTTAGTTTGACTGATGTGGGGGATACCACCCCCGATGGCGCATTTTCAATCGGCGCTCCGCAACCTATACAGGACGCTGCTTTGTCGGAAATTTCGCGTCCGCACTCCCCGCACTGAATCAATGCCATTTCCTTATCCCCAAATCGCCCCAATTACTTGGAACGATAGAATGGCAGATCGTAATGTATCAAGCGGTTTTATTGTAGGTTACGCGTGCGGCTTACTACCCATTCGCCGACGTCAGCCACGGATACTGCACTCCGAGCTCACGAATAGCTGTTTCTAGGCTATCAAATATCGAGCCGTTGTCGGTAAACGCAGCCCAGTATTCTGCGTGGTAATTGTACTCAGGTACATCATCAATCCAGAATTTTTCCGCGATGCAGCTAATTGCGCCATCCGTCCGTTGAAAAAACACCAGCCTGGTTTGCGCGTCGGGGCTAAGCTCTTGGTGGATTATCGTTCGGCTCATGGTTGGCGGTCGCGTAGGCGGACACCAGGGCCATTTCCGTTTTGATCAATGAAGATGACGCCTGCAGATTCTAAGGCAGTTCGAATAGCTTGCAGGTTGTTGGCGATCGGCACTCGCTTGCCAGTTTCGAAACCACGTATCGTCGACAGCCCGACATTGGCTGTTGTCGCCAATTGCTGCTGTGACCAGTCAAGCAAGCCTCTCGCGGCTCTTATTTGTGAAGCGGTGATGTTCATGGCGCATATGTAGCTTGAAAAATTATTTTGCGCAATGTGAACGAAAATAGTTGACGTGACGTTTTAAGCGCTATAGTTAAGTTTACATGAACGAAAATGGTTCACATTAATTAATAAAGTTCCCGATCGTTAGGCCCTTCATCGGCTATGTAGAGGAGACACCATCATGCAGCACACCGTGCCAGCAAACGCCACTGGCTTGCCCATCGCCATCGACATGCCGATACGGGCCAGGCACCAGCAGCCCCGCAACCTTTGCGCCATGGTTATCGATGGCGAAGCCGTCTGGGTTGATATCAACCGCTATGACGAAACTGGGCGCGCCGTAATCATCGAACATGATGGACGCATTCGCCTGATGGAAATCGAACAGGAACACATCGGCTTTCGTCCGTTTGGCGCTCGTACTGCTTTAGGACAGCGCTTTCAGTCGCCCCACGGCGGTATTGCCCGCAACAGTGTGATCGTTGTCGGGATGGTCATTGACGCACCCATTCGCGGCGGTCGGTTAATTGAGGGCGATTTGTCATGACCGGACTTGAAAGTTACGTGAACGCACTCGAAACGGCGAGACAGACATTCTTTGAAATGGACGATGCTCTGGGCCAGCTTTCATGCGCAATCGACGTGATTGAAGCTCTGACTGAGGGGCATATCGCTAGCAAGGCAACCAACCCGCTGCATCACAATTATCGGCGATTGTGCGAGGCGCTAAGCGACGCATGGCCAACGGTTGTGAAAGCGGCGCCATCACTTCCGGACTTTGGCGATGACCTCTTCCACGAAGGGGCGACGGTTTTCATGGGCGGCAAGTCCTACGTTCTCGGAAAGTACCATCCTGAAATCAAAGCGTGGGATCTGTACCACGGCGGCGAGAACGAAATCACCCTGCGCGCAGATATCCTGCGCAGAAACATCACTGGCATCAAGTTTAAGGAAGCATCATGACCCCGCAAGAACGCCTTGTACAAGCAATCAACGACGCCACGGCTCTTTCGCTGATTATCGGCGATCTGTTCGACAAGGACGACGTAAGACAGGACTTTCTCGCCCGCCAGCTGGTTTCGGCCACGGAACGGATGAACCGCGCTCTAGCAGCCTGGCAGAAGGAACTCTCCGAGGATGGCGAGCCTGAGCAGGCGGCTGCCTAACAAGTTTTCGCGGCCTGTGTGTGCCGCAGCAGCGAGGGTTCTGCATTGCCCAAGTTGCGGGCCAGGATGGCATTCTCCCCAGACCCGGCCTCCAATTGGACCCATAGCTCAATCGGAGAGAGCAGCGGCCTTCTAAGCCGCAGGTTGCCGGATCGTGCCCGGCTGGGTTCTCCATCATCTGCCTCACCAGCAGAAGGTCGCGCTGGCGACGACCGACACGAGGAACACGCCCTGCGCCAGTGAGCACGGCAAATAAAAAGGACGGCGTTATGCCCGGCACCACCCGTAAGCCGCCGTCCTCCGTACTAGCCAAGGACACGAGGAGACTAAAAGCCACCAACCTTGGCGTTTCTTCCGGGTACCACCCCGGCAACCGGCATATGGCCTTCACCACGCCATGTGTCAATCGCCACCAAAACGAGGAATGACTATGAGTAAGACAATTGAGCATAACGGCTGCACGTACGACATGAGCGGAGATGTGGAAATTAGTGTTTTCATCCCCGAAGGAGAGACGGAAGCGCACGTCTTTGCCGATCGCAAATTTATAGGAACCAGAGCGATCCTTGAGCGAGGCATTATCAATGATTGGTGCCGAGAGGCCGAGGGCGATACGATTGTCGGTCGTATCGCAAAAGCTGGTTTGACGATCAAGGACGTTGATGAATGGCTGGCTTCGCGCAAAGAAGCGCAGGCCTTTGAAACCGATGAATTCGGCGGGGTCCAGGTGAAGGCTGCTGCGGTGGATTATGAAGCCATCAACAAGGATGTCGGCGAACTGATGCAGTTCCTAGATTCGAGAATCGGCACGCTCCGGAATGAAATCTTGCGCATTTCAGCCAAAACTGGCGGCGAACATACGAGCCACGTATCGATGAATTTCTATGCTGGCGAGCCGCGCTTGACGGTCGAGCCAACCGAAGTCCCGCTGTTCGATCCGCGCAAGCACGTTGGAGAAACGTTCTCCAAAGTCTGCAAAAGCTGGCGGGAGGATATCGCGGCAGCGACGGGGCCGTCATCCGGTGTTGCAGAGAGCATTGCCCGTTTGCCTGAACCCGACTACGAGGGTCTACTGAAAAGCCAGGAATTCAAGATGGCTGTTCTGGCCGCTGTGCGAAGCGGAATTCAGGCTGGGCACATCAAGCTGTAAAGAAATGCCCCGCCTGCCAAGTCAGTGGGCGGGGTGTGATTCACCGTTCAATATTGTGATGACGTTTCCGACCATATTAGTCATTAAAGCAATCGAATGATATTAGGAAAATGATTAGGAAGGACTCTTATCTCAAAATTTATTTCTTAATGATTTAAATAACATATAAGGAATTAATGGCGCACCCGACAGGATTCGAACCTGTGACCTCTGCCTTCGGAGGGCAGCACTCTATCCAGCTGAGCTACGGGTGCAAACTGGATGGCTGAAAGCCTGATCTGCCGCGTTTCTAGCTGAACCACGCAATCGCATCAATGACTTATTTTCATAAACCAGACTAAATCTGACGCGGGCTGCGTGAATGAGTAACGCGGCGTAAGACTCCTGGCTGAAAGGTCAGCCAGGAGCTCTGTTTTCGAAATGCCTATGCAGGGCGCTTGGCGAGTTCGTTTCCGCCATTCCATGTGCGCAGTCCGATCAAAACAACGATGGCAAGAGCGCATAGAAGAGCCAGAACATAGAACCCGGCATCGTGATTGCCGACGGCAACATCGGCCCAGTTCTTGATCTGCGGCGCGAAGAATGCACCGAGATTGCCGATGGAAACGATGAAGGCGATACCGCTTGCCGCGCCAACACCACCGAGATAGCGCGTAGGGAGGCTCCAGAAAACCGGCTGCGACGCCGTTAGCCCCGGCACCGCAATACATGCTGCAATCAGCATGATCCATGCGTTTCCAGTCAGGCCGATCATGCCCAAAGCGATGGTGCCAGCGGTAACCATCAGGGCGCAGATAAGCCGGTGTTTGCCGGTATTATCTGCAAGCACGGTGAAATAGCGGGTTGCAATCACCGAACACAGCCACGGCAGGCTCAACAGCGTGCCGATGAAGAGGTTCATCTCGCCACCTGACGCCGCATCAGCGAATCGCGACGGGAAGTAGAACGTCAGCGGTGCGGTGCCGATTTGCAGGAAAAAGTAGATCGCGATGAACGCCCACACTCTGGCGTCTTTCAGAACAGAAAGCGCTGAATGCTTGTGCGTGTTTTCCTTGGCAGCTTCTTCCGCTCTCACGACAGTGGTCAGCGCGTCTCTTTCTTCTGGTGTGAGCCAGCTTGCCTTTTCAGGCCTGTCGGTCAGATAGAATAGAGCGATGATGCCCATGAGCGAAGCGCCAAGACCTTCGACAAGGAACATCCATTGCCAGTTGGTCAGCCCGAAAACGCCGTGATGGGTGAGAAGCCAGCCGGAAAGCGGGCTGCCCAGCACCAGTGCCAAAGGCACGCCGAGATAAAACAGACCCGTCGCCTTCGCGCGTTCCTTCGCCGGAAACCAGTAGGTCAGGTAAAGCAGAACGCCGGGATAGAAACCGGCTTCGCAAACACCCAGCAGAAAACGCAGCGAATAGAACACGGTTTCCGTATGGGCGAACATCATCGCCGCCGATACAAGACCCCAGCTTATCATGATGCGGCTAAGCCAGAGCCGCGCCCCGACTTTGTGCAGGATAATATTGCTTGGCACTTCAAACAGAGCGTAACCGATGAAGAATATGCCCGCTCCGAAAGCATAGGCGGCGTCGCTTAAGCCAGTGTCGAGCTGGAATTCCTTTTTGGCAAAGCCGATATTCGCGCGATCCAGAAAGGCCATGATCAGCATCAGCGCCAGAAATGGCAGTAGTCGCCGGGTGGCCTTTCGAACAGCAGTATCAATATGTGCAGCACTCATCTCGATGTGTCTCCTCCTCATCACCTCAAGAATGCGCGCAAGCTAATGGAAACCCGTATATGGATAAAGACTGCAAATATGAATACTTGGAGACGTGGGTGAGGTTTTGAGGCTCATAAGTTTGGCTATGGGTTGCTGTAGAAGCAGCGCAATATGAAATAATTTATATGCAAATAAAGCACACTTCTAATGAATTTATTGATCCTCTAAACAAATGTTACAGCTCGTATTAAAGCGTTGATTTGTTGATCCGCGATTCGCGGAAATCGCCTGTTTCCGCGATCGTTTTTCCTTCTGTTGGCCTTCGGGATTACCAACGAAGATGTCACCACGTTAAACAATTGTCCGCCTGATCGGGCTGCTTTAAAGTTACTAAAACGCCGGTTTTCGCTCAAAAAAGTACAAAATCTGGGTTTTCTAGAAAAATTGGACGCGGAGACAAGTTTCAGGATTCTACGCTAACGACAGAACCAACCCGCACGGCTATCGTCAATCATCCAATAAAGAACATCCAAAACCAATGATTATGGCATCCATAATTCTGTGGCTGCCGGGGTGTCTCTTTGTGTTTGAAGAATTGACATAAGCCGGATGAGTATCGCGGGAGGTTTTTGTGAGCATCATCTTCAAATCTTCGAGTATATCCGCAGAGCGCATGTCAACGCGTCGTATTCTTGTTGCTGGCGGAGCAGGGTTCCTCGGTTCGCATCTTTGTGAGAGGCTCCTGCGCGAAGGCAATTTCGTTATCTGTGTCGATAATTGTTCCACGGGTCGTATTGAGAACCTGCGCAATCTCCTGCGCTATGACACATTCAGCTTCGTTCGCCACGACATCGTCCATCCGCTCGATCTGCCGGTTGATGAAATCTACAATCTGGCATGCCCGGCTTCGCCGCCGCATTATCAGGCCGATCCGGTTCACACGATGAAGACGAGCGTTATCGGCTCGCTTAATCTGCTCGAACTTGCTGCTCATTATCAGGCCCGGATTTTTCAGGCTTCAACATCTGAAGTCTATGGCGATCCGCAGGTGCATCCGCAGCCGGAATCCTATTGGGGCAACGTCAATTCCTTCGGCCCGCGCTCTTGCTACGACGAAGGCAAGCGGTCGGCTGAAACGCTGTTTTATGATTTCCATAAGCAATACGGCGTCGATATTCGCATCGTGCGTATCTTCAATACCTATGGTCCGCGCATGCGCCCGGACGATGGCCGTGTCGTATCCAACTTCATCGTACAAGCCCTCAAGGGCGACGATATCACCATCTATGGCGATGGCTCCCAGACGCGATCCTTCTGCTATGTCGATGATCTCATCGAAGGCTTCTGCCGCCTGATGGGCAGCCAGCCTGCAATCCACACGCCGGTCAATCTCGGTAATCCAGGCGAATTCACGGTACGTGAATTGGCGGAACAGATCATTGCTCTGACCGGTTCGTCATCGCGGATCGTGCAGCGTCCGTTGCCAACCGATGATCCGCGTCAGCGTCGACCGGATATCACGGTTGCCAAGCGCGAGCTTGGCTGGGAACCAGCGATCGCCCTGACGGAAGGGCTGAAGTCGACGATTTCCTATTTCGAGCGCCAGCTGGTCCGACCTTCGGGAGAGCTTGTTGAGGTGGCATGATGACCCAGCAAAACGTACTCGTTGCCGGCGGTGCTGGCTTTATCGGTAGCCATACGGCCAAGCTTTTGGCCGGGCACGGTTTTTCACCGGTCGTCTATGACAATCTGTCGACCGGTCATAAGGCTTCGGTACGTTGGGGCGAATTCGTCGAAGGCGATATTCTCTCGCAGGACAAGCTCATCGCAGCGATTGAGACTTACGATCCTGTTGCGGTCATTCACTTTGCGGCTTCGGCCTATGTGGGGGAATCCGTCACGGACCCGGCCAAATATTACCGGAACAATGTCTGCGGCACGCAATCGCTTCTGGAAGCGTGCCGTTTGACGGGCGGTCGTCCGGTCATCTTCTCGTCCAGTTGCGCTACCTATGGCATTCCAGATCGCTTGCCGATCCGGGAAGGCGAAGTGCAACGCCCGATCAATCCTTATGGACGGACCAAGCTGATCGCAGAACATATGCTTGCCGATTATTCGGCAGCCTATGGCATGCGTTATGCAGCGCTGCGTTATTTCAACGCTTGCGGCGCCGATATCGACGGGGAACTGGGCGAAAAGCACGACCCTGAAACCCATCTTATCCCGCGCGCCATGCTGGCTGCCGCCGGAAACGCCGATGTTCTCGAAGTCTTCGGCGATGATTACGACACGCCGGATGGCACCTGCATTCGCGATTATATCCATGTTGTCGATCTGGCGCGGGCTCACGTGCTGGCCGTCGAACATCTGGTGAATGGCGGCGGTAATCTGGTTCTTAATCTCGGAACCGGGCGCGGCACGTCGATCAAGGAGATCGTCGATGCCATCGGTCGTGTTACAGGACGTCAAGTACCGGTTGAGATGCGCGCGCGTCGGGCAGGTGATCCGCCAGCACTTTATGCCGATCCTGCGGAAGCTGCAGCAAAGCTTGGCTTCACAACGCTCCATTCCGATCTCGATACGATCATTCGCACGGCTGCTCCATTCTTTGGTCTGGAGACGCGATCATGAAGACGCCCCGGATTCCTCCGGTCACAGACAATAAGGAACCATTGCTGACGCCCATTTTCACCGGCCGCAAGCGGGTGGAATATATTATCGGCATCATTCTCTGGGCTATGGCCATCGCCTATTTCTGGCAATGGTGGCTGATCAGCGCCGAACACATCCATCCGGTTGGTTCTGTTCTGGTTACAGCGCTTTTGGCCTGGATAACCATCCTGCCACTCTATTTCATCCTGATTTTCTTCCATGCTGCGCGCCCGACGGGCCCGTTGCGGCTGCCGGAAGGAAGTCGCGTGGCCATGGTGGTCACCAAGGCACCGTCTGAGCCGTTTGAAGTTGTCTCGGAAACATTGCTGGCCATGCTAGCCCAGAATGTCCCGCATGACACATGGCTTGCCGACGAAGATCCGTCACCGTCAACGCTGGACTGGTGTCGTGAGCATGGCGTGTTCGTTTCGACGCGCAAGGGACGCGCGGATTATCACCGGCAAACCTGGCCGCGCCGTACGCGGTGCAAGGAAGGCAATCTGGCGTTTTTCTACGATCATTACGGCTATGAGCGCTACGACTTCGTATCGCAGCTCGATGCGGACCATGTGCCAGAACCAGACTATCTCTACAACATACTGCGTCCATTCGCAGACCCGGCAATCGGCTATGTTTCAGCGCCTAGCATCTGTGATCGCAATGCACATGAGAGCTGGTCGGCACGCGGACGTCTCTATGTCGAGGCGAGTATGCATGGCTCGTTGCAAGCTGGTTACAACGGCGGCTTTGCACCTGTGTGCATCGGTTCGCATTATGCTGTTCGGACGGCTGCGCTGAAGGAAATCGGTGGCCTTGGTCCCGAACTTGCCGAGGATCATTCGACGACCCTGTTCATGAATGCGCACGGCTGGCGTGGCGTTCACGCACTGGATGCGATTGCCCATGGCGACGGTCCGCGAACCTTTGGCGATCTCGTGACGCAGGAATTTCAGTGGTCACGCAGTCTGGTGATGATCCTTTTGCAGTACACGCCGAAGCTGATCAGCCGTTTGCCGCTGCGCCTGAAGTTCCAGTTCCTGTTTTCACAGGTCTGGTATCCGCTCTATGCCTTCTTCCTGGCTATGACCTTTCTGCTGCCGATCATTATCCTTGCCTATGGCGATAATTTTGTCAGCGTCACATATCCGGATTTCCTGCTTCACTTCATGCCGCAGTCGCTGATGATCTTGTTCCTCGCGTTCTGGTGGCGGTCGAGCAAGACGTTCCGGCCAGTCGATGGCAAGATTTTCAGCTGGGAAGCGATGCTGTTTCTGCTGGCGCGTTGGCCCTGGGTGCTGGACGGAACCTTTGCGGCATTTCGTGACTGGGCAACGGGTTCGTTCGTCGACTTCCGCGTCACGCCGAAGGGCTCTTCTGAAGTCGATCCGGTGCCGTTTCGAGTGCTTGCACCCTATGCCCTCATTTCCATGCTGTCGCTCGTTCCGGTTCTATTGGTCGACGACGCCGATCAAACACGCGGCTTCTACGTCTTTGCCATCATCAATGCGTGCTTCTATCTGTTTCTGATCGGCATGATCATTGTGCAGCATGCACGCGAAAATAAGGTGCGGATGCAAAGCCGGTTCTATCAGCCGGTCCTCGCAAGCAGCTTTATGGCGCTTGTTATGGTCACAGGTTTTACGACCGCTGAACGGGGCCGTGACGGCATTGAAGCACTGACCTGGGGCACGTTGAGCTTTTCAGTATTCGACGACCAATTCTCGGTAGCTGGAGCAGGCGTCGGCGGACGCGACACTCACAAGACAATATTCAACCCTCGTTGGCGCAAGAACCCGTTCAACGGGTCGAGCAACGATAACAATTAGCGGAGAGGCGGGACTTGTTATGAAGATCGCTGTCATTGGAACGGGTTATGTCGGTTTGGTCAGCGGCACCTGCTTCGCCGCCTGGGGGCATGAGGTTGTCTGCGTGGATAAGGACGCGCAGAAGATTTCCGGACTGGAACGCGGCGTCGTGCCCATTTACGAACCGGGGCTTGATGAACTGGTCGAACGCAACTTCGCCTTTGGCCGTCTCAGCTTCACCTGCAATCTGGCGGACGCGGTCAAGGGCGCGCAGCTCGTGCTCATCGCTGTCGGTACGCCAGCACGCGCCGGACATGGCGATGCCGACCTGTCATTCGTCTATATGGCCGCCCGCGAACTGGCTCCGCTGATCGATGACAATACGGTTGTGGTCGTGAAGTCCACCGTTCCGGTCGGTACCGGTGATGTGGTGCAGAAGATTATCGGTTCGGTGCGTAAGCAAGGAACCTTCTCGGTCGCATCCAACCCGGAATTCCTGCGCGAAGGTGTTGCAATTCGCGATTTTCTGGAACCCGATCGCGTGGTGATCGGCGTTGAAGACGAGCGGGCGCGCAAGCTTCTCGTTGAGCTTTACAGCGCGGCGCTGGAGGCAAACGAGACGCCCATCGTGGTGACGCAGCGCCGTACATCGGAGCTGATCAAGTATGCGGCGAATGCCTTCCTCGCCACCAAGATCACTTTCATCAATGAACTCGCCGATCTCTGCGAGGAAGTGGGCAGCGACGTTACCGATCTGGCTCTGGGCATGGGGCTGGACAAGCGGATCGGCACCAGCTTTCTGAATGCAGGCCCCGGCTATGGCGGTTCCTGCTTCCCGAAAGATACGATTGCTTTGCTGCGCACCGCGCAGGACCACGGTGTCGCCCTGCGTCTGGTTGAGGAAACCGTGACCGCAAACGAAGCGCGCAAGCGTCGCATGGCGCTGAAGGTTATGGATGCGCTCGGCGGAGATATTGAGGGCCGGACGATTGCCGTCCTTGGACTGACCTTCAAGCCGGATACAGACGATATGCGCGATGCGCCGTCCATTCCGCTGATCGAAACTTTGCAGCGTTTTGGTGCACGTATACAGGCGCACGACCCGGTCGGTATCGAGAATGCGCGCCGCATCCTGACTGATGTGGAGTTTTTCGAGAACCCCTATGACTGCGTCACAGATGCGGACGCCGCTGTGATCGTGACCGAATGGGACAGCATTCGCAAACTCGACCTCGCTCGCATAAAGCGCCTGATGCGCCGGGCTGTTCTCGTTGATCTCAGAAATGTTTTTTCCCGAACCGCGGCCGAAAGACTTGGATTTCGTGTTTCGACCATCGGTCGCCCCGTTCATCTGCGGCAGGAAATAAAATCAATAAACCCGCTGCCGCAGGCGCGCGTCCGCCCACCACAAGAACCCCAGGCGGGCGCGCGCAATCTCAAAGTTGTGGGAGGATCAAATGAAACTATCGATGTTTGATACCGGCCGCTCTTCCAGCCGCCGAGGTAAGCTGACTCGTGCATCTCTTGCCCTGATGGCTGGCCTGACGGGGCTTGCCGCAGGCGCAGCCGATGCCGCTGCCATGCCCGGTGATAATGCCCCCACCGGCACGCGTGTGATGACGCCGTTTGAAATCTACACACTTTACCGTGACAAGAACTGGCAATGGGCCGATGGCTCGGGTCAGATGCAGATCACGGATCGTCGTTTCACCGCACGTGTTGATGGCGAAAAGGGCAAAGCCTGGGCCGAAGGTCGCTGGATGATCACCAAGACCGGGCTGATGTGCCTGAAGGCTGACTGGCATACCGATCAGGGCAAGTTTCCGGTCAAGACATGCTTTTCGCACCGTATTGGTGATGGCGTTGTCTATCAAAAGCGCGAGCCCAATGGCGTTTGGTACGTCTTCCGTCATGCCGACGGCCGGGCGGACGACGAAGCGCGCAAGCTCGTATCCATCAGTCTTTCAACGGAACAAAAGAATGGCGCGCTGAAAGCGGAAGCAACGACTCCGCAATCGCCAAAACAATAGAAGGGAGGGGGCCATGAAAACCCCTTATAAGATAGCCTCTATTTTGCTCTGCGGAGCACTTGTCTCCACTGCCGTTTACGCCGCGAGCGGCGTTTCCGGTGCGACAGTCGATACGCGCAATCTGTTCCACGACAAGCGCCCGGTCATCACGCCGAATTCGATCAAGCCCGGCGCTTACGATCCGCACGGGGATTACACAAACGATCCCAACTCGAAGATCGAACATCTCTTCTTGCCATGGGAAGATGTGGATCTGACGAGCCTTGCCCAGGCGGATTCCTATGCGCGAGAACGCGGTCGTGAATTGCTGATCACTATCGAACCCTGGTCATGGGCGCGTGACTGGCGCGTTGCTCCCGACGCACTTTTGAGCGGGATCGAAAACGGTCGTTACGACTCCAACATGGGCGCCGTCTGTTCGGCAGCGTCAAAACTGAAAAGCCCGGTGACCATTCGCTGGGCACAGGAAATGGACGACAAATCGGGACAGTTCACCTGGTCCTACTGGTCGCCGCAGGGATACATTGCCGCTTATCAGCATGTGGTCAAGGTTTGCAAAAAGACTTTGCCAAACGCCAAATATATGTGGTCGCCAAAGGGAGAAGAGGGGCTTCAGGCCTACTATCCCGGTGACGCTTTCGTGGATGTGATTGGCCTCTCGGTGTTCGGCTACGAGCCTTACGACAAGCTGGAGGTTGGTCGTCCCACGAGTTTCGTCGAACGCGCAAAGCCGGGTTATGATCGGGTCGTGGCCTTTAACAAGCCGATCGTGATTGCGGAACTCGGTTATGAAGGCAGCGACGATTATGTCCGGGCATGGGCCGCAGAGGCCAACAAGCCTCAACCGGAATTCCCGGCGCTGACAGCCGTCGTCTATTTCAACGACCGCGAAGTTTATCCTTGGCCAAGGGGTGTCGGACGGCCTGACTGGCGCGTTGCGAACCATCCTTTGGATTAAAACTGAACGTCTAACCCCGACCGTTAAACGATTGGACAGGAAAGCAAAATGTTTTCGATCCGTTTCACAGCCGTGAGTGCGGCGCTGTCCGTACTCCTCGTGGCAGGTGTAGCCGAAGCTGCGCCAAAGCCAAAAACCGACGATGCAACGGCCAAGCTGGCCGCTGCGGCATCACCAATGTCCGCACAGGCGCTAGAGGCGATCTATGCGGGCAAGACATGGAAATGGAAGGATGGCGGCGGCTTCTTTTCAGCCAACGGTCACAAATTTACCGCGTGGTCTCAAAAAGGCAAAGCCTGGTCCTATGGCGAAGGACGCTGGTACGCAACTGACGGCGGAAAGCTCTGCATGCAGGCTTACTGGCGTAACAAGGCGAGCGGCGGTGGCGGAGATATAACCTGCTTCTTGCACCGCGAGAAGGCAGGCGTGATCTACCAAAAGCGCTCTATTGGCGGCGACTGGTACGTATTCCGGAATAACCCTCCGAAACAGACCGATGAAGCGCAAAAGATTGTGCGGGGCGATCTGGTCGGGAAGGGATTGGACCGCATGAAAGCGATGGCCAAAAAATAAAAGGCGGGGAAACCGGCTCGCCAACTTCGTGCGTTAGGAGTGCATGAGCGGAGTTGGCGGGCTGGTGGTCTTTGGAAACCGACATTTGCATCCTCGATCAAGACCAATGCAAATGCCGGATCCGGACCACGAACATCATTAGTCACGCATGAAGCAGCGCGACTTTTGACCAAAGCCGCTTGGCGTGCAGACAAGGGAATTGCCGCCGAAATATTGCGAAGCCGAGACTTTAATCACCTTGCCCATCGGGTTCTTATTGTAACGGACTTCGTTATTGACGCGATACTTGACGAGATAAACGGAACGCGTGTCATTCTTGGGCTTATGGTTGTCTTTCGCCTGGGCGTTTGCTGACAGGCACAAAGTGGCTGCGATACCGATTGCCGCCGTTGCTACCCATTTTACGCTTTCACGGCGTACAGCATTGAAAAATACATTGTTCATGCGACTGCCTCCTGTTGGTTATTTTGGAGGTGTTTTAGCAAGCGCGTTTTAATATTCCTGCCGGAAATTCGAGACAATTTTCATCAAATGGGATGTGAAGCATATATCCCATGAAAGGCGCGCGCCTGTCTACTGTTAGCTATTGCTAATATAGCATGCGAAGGATGACAGATAGCAACCAAGCCTCTTAGCAATTGGATTTGCTTAGGAATTTGAATTACGAATGCGCGCTGAATGATTTTTCCAAAAATGGAGAAATAAAGACAAGTTTTTACTTTCATACATGAAACTAATTTAATCTTTCGCCGGCGAATTCGATTTATTTAATTTTACCCAATGCTATTATCTTAGCATAAAGTCTAATACCGAAATGCACCGCCTGAAATGAGCAGTGAAATTAGGGATTTTCCGTGACGTCCGACAATGACAAGACCGGGCAAGATCTGAATTCGGAATTTGTCGAGCGTCGACAGTCGGTGCGCGTGCCGGTGTCGCCATTGGGCGAAATTAATGGCAGCGTTAACCGGTTGGCGCCTCTGGTTTTCACCACAGAGAGTTTTGAGCCATCCGAGCAGTTTTCCGCCTGGCAACAGCACATGGCACCCTTGCTGGACTTGCGTCTACCAGATGGAACTCGCCCCAGTGAGTGCTTTATGGCCTCTCAAACCGTGTGGGACCTGGGTGGCATGCTTCTCATCCAGCAGACAGCACCGGCCTTCAGCTATGAGAGGCCGAAGGAAAAGGTTCGTTTCAGCTCGATTGACCATTGGCAGATCAGTTTCTTGCGCAGCGGTCATAGCTGGACAGGCGTTGACGGTCGCGTCGCCGAAAACGAGCCGGGAATGATCGATATGCGCTCGCTCGGCTATCCGTTCCGGGGGCGGGCGATTGCTTCGGAATCTGTGTCCCTGATCATTCCTGTCGACCAGTTTGCCGGTCGCGGCGGAATGCCCGAAGCCAGCAACAATGTCACTCTGGGCGGTTACCGCGCCAAGTTGCTGATCGATTTCGTTACAAGCCTCGAGGACGGTCTCGGGCGCGCTACCAATGAAGACTTGCCGGGTTTGCGGGACAGTCTGCGGCAGATCATATTCGATACGATTGCGCCGCTGGTAAAGAAAATCGATGTCAGCGAGCAGATTTCCCAATTGGGATTGATGACCAAGGCGCGGCGTTTCATTCAGAAAAATCTCATGTCGCGGGATTTGACGCCGGAAGCTTTAAGCCGTGAGCTGGCCGTTTCTCGCACGCATCTGTACCAGCTTTTTGAAGGGTCGGGCGGCGTCCTGAACTATATTCGGCAAAGGCGACTGTTCGCTGCCCATGCCATGCTGGCAGAGGCTAGCGAAAATCGAAGGGTGGCGGAGGTTGCCCTGGCTTTCGGCTTTGATTCCGCCGCCAATTTTACCCGGGCGTTCACGCAGCAGTTCGGCTACAGCCCAAGCACTGTGCGCAAGGCATCTTCAAGAACAGATGCCATCGCGGATATGCAGCAGGATCAGAACCAGCCAGCGACGTTCGAAACATTGTTACGAACGCTTGCCATGTTCGACGCATGAGGAACTTTTAGTCAAAGGGCAGGCTGGCAAGCATAAAAAAAGGCGCCACTGGCGCCTTGTTTCATGAGCTGATCATTCTTCCGATCCAGATGAGGATACAGGCTCCGACGAAGCCGGAAATCAGATAGCCGAGCCAGCCGCCGAAAGAGACACCAAGAAAACCGAATATGAAGCTCGCCACTGCGGCACCGATGATGCCGAGTATGATATTCATGAATATGCCAGTGCTGCTATTCATGAAATTGGAAGCAATCCAGCCAGCGAGACCACCAATGATGATGGCAGCAATCCAGCCTACGCCTGCACCGCTCATTTGATCCACTCCTTTAATCCCAGCCCAGCAAGCACGATGTTTGGCCAAACCAAGCCTTGAAACACGTCTTCCAAAATTGGGACCGAAAAGCGGACCCGCTTAGGAAACGACAATGTGTGATAACAGGTTCCCGAAGCGTTTGCGCTTTACGCTACACCGCAAGAAATCGGATCGATCGTTCGAACAGTCGACAAATGCTTGGAACATCGGCTTATCTATCGGGATAAACTCTTCGCTCCAAGCATCTGTTAATGAACGTGTTATGTGGCCGGAAGTTCCCAACCGGCCGCAAAAATATCAGAGCCCGGCAGGCACAATGCCGCCATTGTCCTTCAGCTTCTGAATGACCTGCTTGTGCAGCCAGACATTCATCGTCGCGGAATCGCTCGTGTCACCCGTATAGCCGAGCTCCTTGGCAAGTTCCTTGCGATGTTCGAGGCTGCTGTCGAGGCCAAGCGCCTTCATCAGATCGACGATAGACGTTTTCCAGTTGAGCTTCTGACCACTTTTCGCCACTGCCGCATCAAGGACAGCGCTGACATCGACTGCGCCCGTGGCTGCAGGTGCTGACGAAGAGGGAGCTGCCGTCGGGGAAGGTGCTGCTGCCGTGGTCTGGCTTGGTTCGGCTGTTGCGGTCGTTTCCGGGGCAGGTGTCGCTGCTTGTGCCTGACCCCAGATTGCGCCCTTGATCTTGTCGAAAATGCCCATGTCGAACTCCAGTTGTAAAACAGGTGGCCCGACCGGTGAATTGTCTGAACAGACATGGTCGGACACGTCAATCAGCCAAAAAACATGGATGACTGTGCCGAATAGAATGCATTATTTTGAAGTTGGTTCCAGTCAATATTGCATGTCAGCAATCGATTACTGAATTTATGCCTGTATATCTCTTTTTAAATGAATGGTCTTCAGCTGGAAATATAGGGTGTTCGTTCGGTCTGGTGAATATAATAATGCTCGATAGCAACATCGGGAAGTTCGGACAGATAAAATGATTGTCCATCTGCCGCTTTGGATGTGCCTTCACCTGTCCCGCTTGTGCCAGCATCGCTCTTGAGTGGCACCGCAACAGACAGGCCGTAAAGAACGACGCCCCAGATCACGAAGGGCGAGGCGGCGATAAGTACGAAGATGTACTGAGCTGTTTCCATGATGTGAATTTTGAAGTCATCATCTCTAAACGTCAAAGAACAGACCACCTGCGTTGGGATGGTTGTGCGCTTTGATTTCCCAATCATAGCCGCCAACTGGGGAATAAAAGTTCTGACTATCCCGTGCAAAGCGTTCCACGAGCCAACGCTCGTCATGCGTGTGCTGTTGATTATCAACAATCTCCGAAAACAAACGTTGCATTTTCGCCACAATGCGTTGCATAGATGCAACGCTATTGGGTATCATGGTTAATATGAACGCAGCGAATCTGACCACAGATAAGGATAAGACGGAACAATCGTCGCGCAAGGGCGAGGGGCGCAGGCTTCTGGCATTGCCCGGCATTATTACCGTCGTTTCGGCGCTTGTTACAGCGTCGATTTCGTTTGCGATTCTGATTGGCATCACCCCGATCACGCCTGATCGCACTGTCACGCTGGCTCTGGTCATTATCAACGTCGCGTTGATTTTGTTCCTGATTCTGCTGATTTGCCGCGAGGTCTATCGCATCGTAACAGCACGCCGGTCTGGCAAGGCGGCATCGCGACTGCATGTTCGTATTGTCGCCTTGTTCTCCCTGATTGCCGCAGTTCCGGCGATTGTGGTGGCGATTGTCGCGTCGGTAACGCTTAATCTCGGTCTGGATCGCTGGTTCGATACCAATACGCGCGATATCGTGAATTCCTCGCAGAGCCTGACAACGGCCTATATCCGCGAGACGGCGCTCAACCTGCAAAGCACGTCCTATTCGATGCTGCAGGATCTGGATGCACAGCGCACGCTTTACAGTCTGGACCGAGGCGGTTTCATTGAATTGCTGACATTGCAGACGCGCGGACGCGGGTTGCTCGGCGCATTTCTGGTGCGTGAAAACGGCTCCATCGTTGTGAAAAGCAATACAGGTCTGGAAGCGCCGTTGCCGCCGCCAACTGAAGATGCGCTGAAAACGGCAACTGACGGAAAGCCCGTCATCATACCGCCCGGCAACCTCGATTACGTCGGCGCTATTATCAAGATGCGCGAGATACCGGATGTCTATCTTTATACCGTCCGCCGGGTCGATTCGCAGATTCTCGATGCAATGCGCTTGATGGAAGCCAACACGCAACGCTATCAGGAGATGGATGCGAACCGCATTCCAACGCAGATTGCGTTTGCGCTTTTGTATTTCGGTCTGACGCTGATCGTCCTTCTGTCTGCAATCTGGACCGGTATCGCGGTTGCGGATCGTCTGGTGCGCCCAATCCGCCTGCTGATTGGCGCAGCCGATGACGTAGCCGCCGGTGATCTCGACGTATCGGTTCCCGTTCGCTCTTCGGATGGCGACGTGGGCGCCTTGTCGGGCACCTTCAACAACATGGTTGCGGAGTTGAAAAGCCAGCGCAACGAACTGATTTCTGCCAAGGATCAGATTGACGAACGTCGCCGTTTCTCGGAAGCCGTGCTTTCGGGTGTCACAGCGGGCGTGATAGGCATCGAGACTGATGGGTCGATCTCGATTCTAAACCGCTCGGCGGAACACATGTTCGGCGTTACATCGCAAGATGCGGTGGGCAAAAGCCTGAGCAGCATTGCGCCGGAAATCGGTCAGGCATTTGAAGTCGCCCGCACTGCGGACAAGCCGATGCATCGCGAACAGGTGAGCATGACGCGCAATGGTGTGGCGCGTACATTCAACGTGCAGGTTACGGTCGAAGATGTTGAATCTGAAGATCATTCTTATGTCGTGACGGTGGATGACATTACCGATCTGGTGCAGGCGCAGCGCACCTCTGCATGGGCTGATGTCGCGCGCCGCATCGCGCATGAAATCAAGAACCCGCTGACGCCGATCCAGCTCTCAGCTGAACGCATTCGCCGTCGTTATGGCAAGGTCATTACCGAGGACCGTGAAGTCTTCGATCAATGCACCGACACTATTATTCGGCAGGTCGGTGATATTGGCCGTATGGTCGATGAGTTCTCTGCTTTTGCGCGTATGCCGAAGCCGGAAATGCGGCAGATGGATATGCGTGAAGCACTGCGTGAAGCATCATTTTTGATCGAAGTCAGCCGCAGCGACATCAAATTCGAAAATGATTTCGGACCGGAAAAGCTGACTGGTTCTTTTGACAGCCGTCTGATCGGTCAGGCTTTCGGTAATGTCATCAAGAATGCGAGCGAAGCGATTGATGCCGTTGCCAAGGAAGACCGCGGCGATGGGCACATTCTCATTCGTTCTTACAAGGCTGACGGGAATTTGGTTGTCGACGTGATCGACAATGGCAAGGGCTTGCCGGGCGATGACCGTCAGAAGCTGCTTGAGCCCTATATGACCACGCGTGAAAAGGGTACGGGGCTTGGCCTCGCCATCGTTCGCAAGATCGTTGAGGATCACGGCGGACATCTCGAATTGCATGACGCGCCAGCGGATTTCCACGGAGGTCGTGGCGCAATGATACGGATGGTCTTTCCAGATACGCAATCCGGTATAACCGAGGCTGCCAATGGAAATGACACGACAAAGATAGCTGGACAGGTGAATTGATATGGCAGCCGATATTCTTGTAGTTGATGACGAAGCGGATATCCGGGAGCTCGTAGCTGGTATTCTCAGCGATGAGGGTCATGAAACCCGTACCGCCTTCGATGCGGATAGCGCACTGGCGGCCATCGGTGACCGCGTGCCGCGACTGGTGTTTCTAGACATCTGGCTTCAGGGCAGCCGTCTTGACGGTCTGGCTTTGCTGGATGAAATCAAGAAGTTGCATCCTGATCTGCCGGTGGTCATGATATCCGGTCACGGCAATATCGAGACGGCGGTTTCCGCCATCCGGCGCGGTGCTTACGACTTTATCGAAAAGCCCTTCAAGGCGGATCGATTGATCCTCGTTGCCGAGCGCGCGCTGGAAACCTCCAAGCTGAAACGCGAAGTTTCCAATCTGCGCAAGCGTTCCGGCGAAAGCATGGAGCTAATTGGCGCATCGCTGGCCATGAGCCAGTTGAAACAGACCATCGAGCGCGTCGCGCCCACCAACAGCCGTATCATGATCACCGGCCCTTCGGGTGCTGGTAAGGAGCTGGCAGCCCGTGCCATTCACGCGCAATCGACCCGTTCGAACGGACCTTTTGTCACCGTGAACGCCGCGACGATCACGCCGGAGCGCATGGAGATCGAGCTTTTCGGCACGGAAATGGATGGTGGCGAGCGCAAGGTCGGTGCTTTGGAAGAAGCGCATGGCGGCATTCTCTATCTCGATGAAGTTGCCGATATGCCGCGCGAAACGCAGAACAAGATTCTGCGCGTGCTGGTAGACCAACAGTTCGAGCGTGTCGGCGGCACCAAGCGCGTCAAGGTTGATGTGCGCATCATTTCGTCAACGGCACAGAATCTGGAAGGGATGATTGCCGAAGGCACATTCCGTGAAGATCTGTTCCATCGCCTGTCGGTTGTGCCAGTTCAGGTTCCGCCGCTCGCAGCGCGTCGCGAAGACATTCCGTCGCTCGTCGAATATTTTATGACCCAGATTGCCGGGCAGGCAGGTATCAAACCACGCAAGATCGGTGCCGATGCCATGGCCGTGCTTCAGGCCCATAGCTGGCCGGGCAATATTCGTCAGCTTCGCAACAATGTGGAACGTCTGATGATTCTGGCCCGCGGTGACGATGCCGATGCGCCGGTGACGGCTGATCTTCTGCCTGCTGAAATTGGTGACACGCTGCCGCGTGCGCCAACAGAATCGGACCAGCACATCATGGCTCTGCCACTGCGCGAAGCGCGCGAACGTTTTGAGAAGGAATATCTGATCGCGCAGATCAACCGCTTTGGCGGCAATATTTCGCGCACTGCGGAATTTGTCGGCATGGAACGCTCGGCTCTTCATCGTAAATTGAAATCACTCGGCGTATAAGCACCTAGTGATTTTACAAGCGGAGCAGCCATGCGGGTGATCGTATGCGGAGCGGGGCAGGTCGGCTATGGCATAGCCGAGCGACTGGCCGCCGAGGAAAACGACGTTTCCGTCATCGATACGTCGGCGCGTCACATCGAAATCGTGCGTGACACGCTGGATGTGCGCGGATTCGTCGGTCATGGCTCGCAGCCGGACGTACTGGCTGCGGCTGGCGCCGACGAAGCCGATATGATTATCGCCGTTACGCTGTCTGACGAAGTGAACATGGTCGCCTGTCAAGTCGCGCATTCGGTGTTCAACGTGCCGACGAAGATTGCGCGCATCCGCGCCCAGTCCTATCTTCAGGCCGAATATCAGGACCTGTTTCTCCGCGAAAACCTGCCGATCGATGTGATCATTTCGCCCGAGCTGGAAGTGGGCGAGGTGGTGCTGCGCCGTATCGCCTTGCAGGGCGCGACGGATGTTTTGCGCTTTGCCGATGATCGCGTTATTGGCCTTGCCATTGAATGCCTTGAAGAATGCCCGGTCATCAACACGCCGCTCAAGCAATTGACCGATTTGTTTCCCGATCTGGCGGCAACGGTGGTCGGGGTCGTGCGCAATGAAAATCTGTTCATTCCGCGCTCGTCCGATGAGCTGAATGCAGGCGACCTCGCTTATGTGGTCACCACGCGCGAGCAGGTGCGCCGGACGCTGTCACTGTTCGGGCATGAAAAGCCGGAAGCGCGCCGCATCGTTATCGCGGGCGGTGGCAATATCGGGCTTTATGTCGCCAAGGCTATCGAAGACCGGAAATGGCAGACCCGCGTGAAGATGATCGAAAGCGATCATGAGCGCGCTTTCACGATTGCCGATCAGTTGAAGCGGACCATGGTGCTGCATGGCAGTGCGCTGGATCAGGCTTTGCTGCAAGAGGCCGATATTCAGGATGCCGATCTGATGGTTGCGCTCACCAATCAGGATCAGGTGAATATTCTATCCAGCATCATGGCAAAACGCCTTGGCTGCAAAAGCAACATGGCCTTGCTCAACACGGTCGCCTATCAGGATTTCACCCACATGGTGGGGATCGACGCCTATATCAATCCGAAAGCGGTAACCGTTTCCAAAATCCTCCAGCATGTGCGCCGGGGCCGCATCCGTGCAGTCTACAGCGTCTATCGCGACATGGCGGAAATCATTGAAGCTGAAGCGCTGGAAACATCGTCGCTCGTCGGCGCGCCGTTGCGCGATCTCGATCTGCCGGTCGGCTTGCGAATCGGCGCGATCTATCGGGACGGGCAGGTTATCCGCCCCAATGGCGATGTTCGCATCAAGCCGAAGGACCGAGTGGTGATTTTCGCCACGGCTGAAGCGGTGAAACATGTGGAGCAAATGTTCCGCGTCAGCCTGGAATTCTTTTGAAGATAGAATTCTGATATAGTTAATTAAATATGAGTGGTATAAGTCATCAAGGTACAATCTTGGGGGCTTATATGGATATTTGTACCTTTTGGTACGGACCTCGCTTACGCGAAGTTGATCGGATTTGTCTGGCATCGATGGTCATGACCGGTCAGCGCGTGAAGCTTTTTGCATACGCGCCGATTGAAAATGTACCCGCTGGCGTGGAATTGCATGACGCCAACACGGTCTTGCCTGAACTCGCTTTCAAACGGCTTGATCCCGGCTATCCGTCTTTTCGTTCGTCACGCACGATTGTCCAGTTCAGCGATATTTTCCGTATCATGTTGATGAAGCACCGGCAGGGCGTGTGGCTCGACACCGATGTGTTTCTCGCGAAACAGTTCCATCCCGATCCGGCGAAGCCCTATCTTGCGCGCGAAAACAGATATCGGGTGGGCGTGTCAGCGCTTTATTTCCCGCATGATCATCCGATCATTGGCGAGTTCGAAGCCTATATGTCCGCGACCTATCCTCTGCCGCGTTGGCTGGGATTGCGGCGCGGTCGATTGCGACCACTCTATTACCGGACGATTGGCAAGGAAGTCACGCCTGCCTCCATCGGGATCACGGTATTCGGCAATGACGGTATTTCGCGGCTCGCCCGCAAATACGGGATTTTCAAGAACGCAGCACCGCGTGAGAATTTCTATTATTGGGTCGGCAAGGATGCGACCCGCATCTACGATCCGGCCTACGGTCTGGAGCCACTCAACCATCCGGACTTTATAGGCTTCCATGTCCATAAAAAACACAAGGCTGTTGTTTCATTACAACCCGGCAGTTTTTACATGTGGATGAGGGATCAGGTGAAACCATTGCCCGAAAGTAATGATAATATTGAGCTTTCCAAGGCGAGCTGATCACGCCGCACTAACGTTGCTACCAATATTTGACACGTGTTCAACAAAATTGTCGGTTGCGCAAAGATTCCCATCCTGTTAACCGAAAGCTGAGGGCGAAGCAGTTGTCTTTCCACAGCAATTGCAGTTCCGTACCGGCACCTCGCGTTCCGGTGCTTGATTTATGCAAATGCGCATGCTCGTCTACAGCAATTCCCGCAAAAGTGTGAAACGGTTTTGCGTTAGGAAATGCGACAAGGAATAACGGCATTTCCAGCAAAAGTCTGAAACGGTTTTGCTGATCCAGAAATGCATGAAAACAAAGAGATAGAGCGGGTTCACCGCTTTCACGTATCGCGAACAGGCTGCTGATCGATTAAAGGAATAAAAACAATGGCTGAACGATCGCAAAATCTTCAAGACCTTTTTCTGAACTCCGTACGCAAACAGAAGATCTCCCTGACGATTTTTCTGATCAATGGCGTAAAACTGACCGGTATTGTGACGTCTTTCGACAATTTCTGCGTGCTGCTGCGCCGCGATGGTCATTCGCAGCTTGTTTATAAGCACGCAATTTCGACGATCATGCCGAGCCAGCCGGTTCAGATGTTCGAAGGTGAGGAAGCCTGACGCTTTCCGAATTCCATTCGGGTGTAGCGGCTTCGTCCATCGAGGTCGCGTCGCCCTGATGTATTGTTAGACGATGATTCCGGGTTCCAGCCATGGGACTCGGATACAATTGCTTAACGCCCGGGGCGTCTTCTATTTGAAACACGCATAGCGGTGACCTATTTGTGCTTGATGATGGAGCGCAATGTGTCTGCTCTCCCCGGAGAATATTTATTTGTCCAAATTCAAGGATAAAAACGCGTCGTCCTTCGACGCGCATAAAGACGATGCAAACAAGGGCTACGGCCTTTCCGAACAAGAACCGACCAGAGCTGCCGTTGTCGTTCCCATTTTGCCGGAGCGCTATAATACCAACGGTTCAGGCGAAGAAGGTGCACGCACGCAGTTTCAGCGCTCCAGCGAAGCGCGCTTGGAAGAAGCTGTCGGTCTGGCGCGCGCTATCGATCTTGAAATCATTCACGCCGAAGTCGCCGTTATTGCCAATCCGCGGCCCGCAACTTTGCTTGGCGCGGGCAAGGTGGAAGCCATTGCCGATACGGTTAAGGAAAACGACATCGGGCTGGTCATTGTCGATCATGCTCTGACGCCGGTACAACAGCGCAATCTCGAAAAGGAATGGAACGTCAAGGTCATCGACCGTACGGGCCTGATCCTTGAGATTTTCGGTGAGCGCGCACGGACCAAGGAAGGTGCGTTGCAGGTCGAACTGGCGCATCTGAATTATCAGAAGGGTCGTCTGGTTCGCAGCTGGACCCACTTGGAGCGCCAGCGCGGTGGCGGCGGCTTCCTTGGTGGTCCGGGTGAAACCCAGATTGAAGCCGACCGTCGTCTGTTGCAGGACAAGATTCTGAAGATCAAGCGCGAGCTTGAAACAGTTGTTCGCACGCGCACGCTGCATCGCCAGAAGCGACGCAAGGTGCCGCATCCGATTGTTGCGCTTGTCGGCTATACCAATGCCGGTAAATCAACGCTGTTCAACCGCATGACGGGTGCTGAGGTGCTGGCCGAGGACATGCTCTTCGCCACGCTGGATCCGACACTGCGCCGCATTCGTCTGCCCCATGGCGAGACGGTGATCCTGTCCGATACGGTGGGCTTCATTTCCAATCTGCCGCACCATCTGGTGGCAGCCTTCCGCGCCACGCTGGAAGAAGTAGTGGAAGCCGATCTCATTTTGCACGTGCGCGATATTTCCGATCCGGATAACGCCGCGCAGGCTGAAGATGTCGAGAATATCCTTGCCGGTCTCGGCATTGAGCCGCAGGATCGCAAGCGCGTCGTGGAAATCTGGAACAAGATCGACAACCTCGACGAGAGCGGCCGTGAGGCGGCATTGCGTCTGGCTGCTGCCGGTGGTGATGAAGGCCGCCCGATACCCCTGTCAGCCATTACAGGCGAGGGTGTTGATCGCTTGCTTAGTCTGATCGAAACACGGATAGCGGGCGTACTTGGCGCTATCGATATCGTTCTTTCGCCTTTCGAGCTGCACATACTGAACTGGATCTACGAGCACGGCAGTGAAGTGCAGCGCGAAGACCTGGAAGACGGTTCGGTTCGGGTCAAGGCGCGTCTCACGGAAGTGGCGCGCCGGACGCTCGACGACAAGCGCGGTATCAAGCCGGAGAAGCCGGAAAACGACTGGGATTAGTCATGATTCCGTGAGGAACCGAGCACCACTTGCGGAACAGGGGCGCAACGCCCTATGTATGGTAGTCCGACGATTCAAATCCACTCAATTCGCATCATTACATCCAGAGGCCCATAATGAGAGATCCGATTGAAACCGTCATGAACCTCGTGCCGATGGTGGTCGAGCAGACCAACCGTGGCGAGCGGGCCTATGATATTTTCTCGCGCCTTCTGAAAGAGCGTATCATCTTCGTCAACGGACCAGTCGAAGACGGTATGTCAATGCTGGTTTGCGCGCAGCTTCTGTTCCTCGAAGCCGAGAATCCGAAAAAAGAGATCAACATGTACATCAACTCGCCGGGTGGCGTGGTGACGTCCGGCATGGCGATCTACGATACGATGCAGTTCATCCGTCCGCCGGTATCCACGCTCTGCATGGGGCAGGCCGCATCGATGGGCTCGCTGCTTCTGACGGCAGGTGCAACCGGCCAGCGTTATGCGCTGCCGAATGCCCGCATCATGGTTCACCAGCCTTCGGGCGGCTTCCAGGGCCAGGCGTCCGATATCGAGCGTCATGCGCAGGACATCATCAAGATGAAGCGCCGTCTGAACGAAGTTTACGTGAAGCACACGGGCCGCGACTACGAAACCATCGAACGCACGCTCGACCGCGATCATTTCATGACCGCTCAGGAAGCGCTCGAATTCGGTCTCATCGACAAGGTCGTAGAAGCACGCGATGTGAGCGCCGACGAATCGAAGTGAGCCTGAATCCGGCTCGCTTCCAATTTTTGGCCCCTTTTGCCACAAAAGGGGCTCAATTCTTGGACCAACGTGAAGGTTAACGCGCCGCGTTAAGCATCTGTTGGGCATCAAGGCGCTAAAGTTGGTCAGATCAGGCCGAATCTTTGCCGGGAACTTATTTTTTGTTTGTTCGAAGGTTCAGGTTCTGCAAAAGTCACTGAAAGACTCCTTCGGTCGGGGAGTCTACGGTGAACGGAAACCTAGAGACTACAGGGACAGTGCGTATCAACTGTCATTGTGACCGGTAGAAGGCGTGTTTTTCCTTCTTTACTGGGTCCGAACCGGAAGAAACGATCGGAATGAACAGCCCAAGGTTCGTTTCGGTTTATTGAAAGGAAACTGCAATGAGCAAAGTCAGCAACAGCGGCGGCGATTCCAAGAATACGCTTTATTGCTCGTTCTGCGGCAAAAGCCAGCATGAAGTGCGCAAGCTGATTGCAGGCCCGACCGTTTTCATCTGCGACGAATGCGTCGAACTCTGCATGGATATCATCCGCGAGGAAAACAAATCCTCGATGGTGAAGTCCCGCGAGGGCGTGCCTACGCCGCAGGAAATCATGGCCGTTCTTGACGACTACGTCATCGGCCAGAAGGATGCCAAGCGCGTTCTGTCGGTCGCGGTGCACAATCACTACAAGCGTCTCGCGCATCAGTCGAAGAGCAACGATATCGAACTGGCGAAGTCGAATATTCTTCTCGTTGGTCCGACCGGCTGCGGCAAGACCTATCTTGCCCAGACGCTCGCTCGCATCATCGATGTGCCATTCACCATGGCCGACGCGACGACACTCACGGAAGCCGGTTATGTCGGTGAAGACGTTGAAAACATCATCCTGAAACTGCTTCAGGCTGCTGATTACAACGTCGAACGCGCACAGCGCGGCATCGTTTATATCGACGAAGTGGACAAGATCAGCCGCAAGTCCGACAACCCGTCCATCACACGCGATGTATCGGGTGAAGGCGTGCAGCAGGCGCTTCTCAAGATTATGGAAGGCACCGTTGCTTCGGTTCCTCCGCAGGGTGGTCGTAAGCATCCGCAGCAGGAGTTCCTGCAGGTGGATACGACGAACATCCTGTTCATCTGTGGCGGTGCTTTTGCCGGTCTCGATAAGATCATCTCCGCACGTGGCGAGAAGACCTCCATCGGCTTCGGCGCGACGGTCCGCTCGGTTGACGAACGTCGTATCGGTGCGGTGTTCCGCGAGCTGGAACCGGAAGATCTGCTGAAATTCGGTCTCATTCCGGAATTCGTTGGTCGTCTGCCGGTTATCGCAACGCTTGAAGACCTTGACGTTGATGCACTGGTCCAGATCCTGACCGAGCCGAAGAACGCGCTCGTGAAGCAGTATCAGCGCCTGTTCGATATGGAAAATGTCGAGCTGGTGTTCCACGACGACGCTCTGCGCGCCATTGCCAACAAGGCAGTAGAACGCAAGACGGGTGCTCGTGGTCTGCGCTCGATCATGGAAAAGATCCTGCTCGACACGATGTTCGAACTGCCGACACTCGAAGGCGTTCGCGAAGTCGTGATATCCGGTGATGTCGTGGATGGCAGTGCCCGTCCTCTGTACATCTATGCGGAGCGTCAGGACGAGAAGGGCAACGTTTCGGCCTAAGAGATTGAAAATATCCTCAAAAGGCCGCGAAAGCGGCCTTTTTTGTTGCCAGTCAGACAATTCGCCTTAGTGTTATAGGCTTATTGCTCTTGTATCGGGGCATATCCAAAGCGGCATATTGTGCAAATTGCCGGGACGGCGCAGGATAGTTAACGATTCTATGAAAGCTGCCCCGATACTGGCTATTGAATTGCTGGGCTTGGCTCTCCAAGTATGAACCGAAGCACGCTGTGCGACCTGCCTCATGATGAAAGGGGGCGTCGGCGTGGCAGTCGGGTCGAAAGGCCTGAGAAAGGACTTGAGTTATGACGGGTATTGAAGACAAGACCCCGATGGGTGGAGCAGAAGCGGGCGGTGCAGACGGGCTTTATGCCGTTCTTCCGTTGCGCGATATTGTGGTCTTCCCGCACATGATCGTTCCGCTTTTTGTCGGACGCGAAAAGTCTATTCGCGCTCTGGAAGAAGTGATGGGCGTCGACAAGCAGATATTGCTTGCGACCCAGAAGAACGCTGCCGACGACGATCCGGCGCCAGACGCGATTTACGAAATTGGCACGATTGCCAATGTGCTTCAGCTTTTGAAGCTGCCGGACGGCACTGTAAAGGTGCTGGTCGAGGGCACAGCGCGCGCCAAGATTTCCAAGTTTACAGATCGCGAAGACTATCACGAAGCTTACGCTGCGGCTCTGCCGGAGCCCGAAGAAGATGCTGTCGAAATCGAGGCGCTGGCCCGTTCGGTGGTTTCCGACTTTGAAAACTACGTCAAGCTGAACAAGAAGATTTCGCCGGAAGTGGTTGGCGCTGCCAGCCAGATCGACGATTATTCCAAGCTTGCTGATACGGTTGCTTCGCATCTCGCGATCAAGATTCCTGAAAAGCAGGAAATGCTGTCCATTCTCTCGGTGCGTGAGCGTCTTGAGAAGGCTCTTTCCTTCATGGAAGCCGAAATTTCGGTTCTGCAGGTTGAGAAGCGCATCCGCTCGCGCGTCAAGCGCCAGATGGAGAAGACGCAGCGCGAATATTATCTCAACGAGCAGATGAAGGCGATCCAGAAGGAGCTTGGTGACGGCGAGGACGGTCGCGATGAAGCGGCTGAACTGGAAGAACGCATCAACAAGACCAAGCTTTCCAAGGAAGCGCGTGAAAAGGCCCAGGCTGAGCTGAAGAAGCTCCGCACCATGAGCCCGATGTCTGCCGAAGCGACGGTTGTACGCAACTATCTCGACTGGCTGCTCTCCATTCCGTGGGGCAAGAAGTCCAAGGTCAAGCAGGACCTGAACTTTGCGGAAGAAGTGCTCAACAACGATCACTTCGGTCTCGATAAGGTCAAGGAACGCATTGTCGAATATCTCGCGGTGCAGGCTCGTTCGACCAAGATCAAAGGCCCGATCATCTGCCTCGTTGGACCTCCCGGCGTGGGTAAGACCTCGCTTGCGCGCTCCATCGCCAAGGCAACCGGTCGTGAATATGTGCGTATGTCGCTTGGCGGCGTGCGCGACGAAGCTGAAATCCGCGGTCACCGCCGCACCTATATCGGCTCGATGCCCGGCAAGGTCATCCAGTCGATGAAGAAGGCGAAGAAGTCCAATCCGCTCTTCCTGCTCGATGAAATCGACAAGATGGGTCAGGATTTCCGCGGTGATCCGTCGTCGGCAATGCTTGAGGTGCTGGATCCGGAACAGAACGCAACCTTCATGGATCATTACCTTGAGGTTGAGTACGACCTGTCCAACGTCATGTTTGTGACGACTGCCAATACGCTGAACATCCCGGGTCCGTTGCTGGATCGTATGGAGATCATCCGTATCGCCGGTTACACCGAGGACGAAAAGCTGGAGATCGCCAAGCGGCACCTGCTGCCGAAGGCCATCAAGGATCATGCATTGCAGCCGAAGGAGTTCTCGCTCACGGACGATGCACTGCGCAATGTGATCCGCCTTTACACCCGGGAAGCCGGTGTGCGTAGCCTTGAGCGCGAGATGATGACTCTCGCCCGTAAGGCCGTCACCGAAATCCTGAAGACGAAGAAGAAGTCGGTGAAGATCACCGACAAGAATCTCTCCGACTATCTGGGTGTGGAGCGTTTCCGCTTTGGTCAGATCGACGGCGAAGATCAGGTCGGTGTTGTTACCGGCTTGGCATGGACGGAAGTTGGCGGCGAATTGCTGACCATCGAAGGTGTCATGATGCCCGGCAAGGGTCGCATGACCGTCACGGGTAACCTGCGTGACGTGATGAAGGAATCGATTTCCGCTGCGGCATCCTATGTCCGGAGCAGAGCAGTTGATTTCGGCATCGAACCTCCGCTGTTCGACAAGCGCGACATCCACGTCCACGTACCGGAAGGTGCGACGCCGAAGGACGGTCCGTCCGCAGGTATCGCCATGGTCACGACCATTGTTTCCGTGCTGACCGGCATTCCGGTCCGTAAGGATATCGCGATGACCGGTGAAGTGACGCTGCGCGGTCGGGTTCTGCCGATTGGCGGCCTGAAGGAAAAGCTTCTCGCGGCTCTGCGCGGCGGCATCAAGAAGGTTCTGATCCCGGAAGAAAACGCCAAGGATCTGGCGGAGATTCCGGACAATGTGAAGAACAATCTTGAGATCGTTCCGGTGTCTCGCGTTGGTGAAGTTCTGAAGCATGCACTCGTGCGTCAGCCCGAACCAATCGAGTGGACGGAGCCCGAAGCACCTGCAAATGTGGCTGCTGTTGACGATGAAGCAGGCGCTACAACGGCGCATTGACAGTCGATAAGACGACCAACAAACGAAATGCCGGGCCAAAAGCCCGGCATTTCTGTGTTTAACCCCAGAAAACCGGGCTTTTTTGCCATTGACAGGCTTGGTTTGGCGAGCGTTTCGAATAAACTCCGCCCAATCCGGTCACGTTATCCGTTCCGGTAGGTAAAGAAAGGAAATGCCAATGAACAAGAACGAATTGGTTGCCGCAGTCGCGGAAAAGGGCGGTTTGACGAAGGCTGATGCCGGTACGGCTGTTGACGCTGTGCTCGCTGCTGTCACCGGCGCACTGAAGGCTGGTGAAGAAGTCCGCCTGCCAGGCTTCGGCGTTTTCTCCGTTTCGCACCGTGCAGCTTCGACCGGCCGCAATCCGTCGACCGGCAAGGAAGTTGCTATTCCGGCCCGCAACGTGCCGAAGTTCTCGGCCGGCAAGGGCCTGAAGGATGCCGTAAACGGCTAATGCATGATCTCGGAAAGCCGACAGGCTTTTCGAAGCATTTGTGTGTGAAGGCAAGATTTCGGTCGCTGCGGTATAACGTGAGCGGCTGTCGAGAAGGCCCGGTTCGTCCGGGCTTTTTTCTTTGGTGCAGTGATATCCCGTTCGTTTGAACATGACGGCTCACCAATCAGAATAAGCTCTGAGGTTTAGGGTATCCGTGCCTTCTATTTTGGAGTCTCGGATTTCGGTGTCGTGTTGGATGATCTGCCGAACAGGATTGAGCGCAGTTGGCTTGAAGCTGACTGGAAGGCCCGAAACTTGGAAACTTCCGTGTCAGAGGATTTATGAAAAAAGCCGGGCGCTAGGCCCGGCTTTCTTTGTATCTTCACTGTCTAGCTGCGCTTACTCCGCAGCTTCCGAGTTTCGCTTGGGGCGTCGTTCCAGCAGTTCCTTGAGGAAATGGCCGGTATAGGAGCGCTTTTCCTTCACGATGTCTTCCGGACGACCCACAGCAACGATCTCACCGCCGCCGTCGCCGCCTTCAGGGCCAAGATCGATTACCCAGTCGGCAGTCTTGATAACTTCGAGATTGTGCTCAATCACCACCACCGTATTGCCCTGTTCGACCAGCTCATGCAGCACTTCCAGCAGCTTTGCTACGTCATGGAAATGCAGGCCAGTGGTTGGCTCGTCGAGGATATAGAGCGTGCGTCCGGTTGCGCGGCGCGACAATTCCTTGGCGAGCTTCACACGCTGCGCTTCGCCGCCCGAAAGCGTTGTCGCCTGCTGCCCAACCTTGATATAGCCGAGGCCGACCTTGACCAGCGTTTCCAGCTTGTCGCGCACTGCGGGCACGGCGGAGAAGAACTCCGCGCCTTCTTCAACGGTCATATCCAGCACATCAGCGATGGACTTGCCCTTGAACAGCACTTCCAGCGTTTCACGATTGTAGCGTTTGCCGTGGCAAACGTCACAGGTCACATACACATCCGGCAGGAAGTGCATTTCGATCTTGATAACGCCGTCGCCCTGACAGGCTTCACAACGTCCGCCCTTCACATTGAAGGAGAAGCGACCTGGCTGATAGCCACGCGCCTTTGCTTCCGGCAGGCCGGCGAACCAGTCGCGGATCGGAGTGAAAGCGCCGGTATAGGTCGCCGGATTGGAGCGCGGCGTGCGTCCAATCGGCGACTGGTCGATATCGATCACCTTGTCGAGGAACTCCAGCCCCTCGATGCGATCATGTTCCGCCGGATGCTCGCGGGATCCCATGATGCGGCGCGAAGCTGCCTTGAACAGCGTTTCGATCAGGAAGGTGGACTTGCCGCCGCCCGAAACACCCGTCACTGCGGTAAAAGTGCCAAGCGGAATATCTGCCGATACATTCTTCAGATTGTTGCCGCGTGCGCCGACAACACGAATACGCTTGGTCTTGGAAATCTTGCGACGCTCCGATGGAACGGCGACTTCCATGACGCCCGAAAGGTATTTGCCGGTCAGCGAATTGGTATTCGACATCACGTCTTTCGGTGTGCCCTGTGCGATCACCTTGCCGCCGTGGACACCAGCTGCCGGGCCGATATCGACCACATAATCGGCCGTCAGGATGGCGTCTTCGTCATGCTCCACCACGATAACCGTATTACCGAGATCGCGCAGATGGCGAAGCGTGTCCAGCAGGCGGGCATTGTCGCGCTGATGCAGGCCGATGGACGGCTCATCCAGCACGTAGAGAACACCGGTCAGACCGGAGCCGATCTGAGAGGCGAGGCGGATACGCTGGCTTTCGCCACCGGAAAGCGTGCCGGAATTGCGCGCCAAAGTCAGATAATCGAGGCCGACATCATTGAGGAACTGCAGGCGCTCGCGGATTTCCTTAAGGATGCGCGCTGCAATTTCCCGCTGCTTGTCGTTAAAGCTGCCATCGACGTCGCGGAACCAGGCATCCGCCTTGCGGATGGACATTTCGGTGATTTCGCCGATGTGCTTCATGCCGATTTTCACGGCCAGCGCTTCCGGCTTCAGGCGATAGCCATTGCAAGCCGGGCAGGGCGTCGAAGACATGAAGCGCTCAATCTCTTCACGCGACCAGGCGGAATCGGTTTCCTTCCAGCGACGTTCTAGGTTTGGAATGACGCCTTCGAAAGGTTTGGTGGTCTGATAAGAACGCAGGCCGTCGTCATACTGGAAGGTGATTTCCTTGCCGTCCGTGCCATGAAGAATGGCGCGTTGTGCTTCCTTAGGCAGATCTGACCAGCGGGTGCCTATCTTGAAGCCATAGGCCTTGCCCAGCGCTTCCAGTGTCTGATTGTAATAAGGTGAGGACGACCGCGCCCATGGCGCAATCGCTCCGTCTTTCAGGGCAGCGCTTTCATCGGGCACGATCAGGTTCGGATCGATGGCTTGCTGCGTACCAAGACCGTCGCAGGTCGGGCAGGCACCGAATGGATTGTTAAAGGAGAACAGGCGCGGCTCGATTTCCGGAATGGTGAAGCCGGAAACAGGGCAGGCGAATTTTTCCGAGAACAGCACACGTTCGTGGGTCTCGTTGGCCGACTTGTTGGCCGCACCACCTTCCGCCGTTTCTTCCGGCGGAAGCGGCTTGTCGGCAAATTCTGCGATAGCCAGCCCTTCGGCGAGTTTCAGACAGGTTTCGAGGCTGTCCGCAAGGCGCGAGGTGAGGTCAGGGCGCACGACGACGCGATCCACCACCACATCGATATCGTGCTTGTATTTCTTGTCCAGTGCCGGAACATCGGCAATCTCATAGAACGTGCCGTCAACCTTGACGCGCTGAAACCCCTTCTTGAGAAGCTCCGCCAGTTCTTTCTTGTACTCGCCCTTACGCCCGCGCACGATCGGCGCCAGAATGTAAAGACGCGTGCCTTCTTCCAGCGCAATGATGCGGTCCACCATCTGGCTGACGGTCTGGCTTTCGATGGGGAGGCCGGTTGCTGGCGAATAGGGCACGCCCACACGCGCGAAAAGAAGGCGCATATAGTCGTAGATTTCCGTAACAGTGCCGACAGTCGAGCGCGGATTGCGGCTCGTCGTCTTCTGTTCGATGGAAATGGCAGGCGACAGACCGTCGATCTGATCCACATCCGGCTTCTGCATCATTTCCAGAAACTGGCGCGCATAGGCCGAGAGGCTTTCCACGTAGCGGCGCTGGCCTTCTGCATAGATGGTGTCGAAGGCAAGCGACGACTTGCCCGAGCCGGAAAGGCCCGTCATGACGATCAGCTTGTCGCGTGGCAAATCCAGATCGACGTTTTTAAGATTGTGCTCGCGCGCGCCACGTATGGAAATGAATTTCTGATCGCTCATTCCGCGTCCTGCCTGCTTCGTGATGCCATGGATAGACTGGCTCCGGCTCTGATGCTGCCGCGCCAATCCCGTAATATGGGGCGACGCCCTCCAAAGAAGAAGGGGTTAGGTCATCCTAATTTGCGCTCTTGTAGCACCGGAACAAATATCGAACAACCAGCCTTCTGATAGGCGATACGAAATGTGAACGCAAGAGCGTTGACTGTCACTCCTGACAGGAGCACACTTTGGTTGCTCGCTGATGGCGGAGAGGTATTGCGGAGGGATGACGCGATATCGGCAAGAGGTTCGCAGGAAGCGGGAAAATCCGGTAGGGAGGTAAAGGAGCATGAGTCCACCTGACTACACTGCCTAGCTTTCACACAGATGAAAGCACAGTCGATCTTGGTCGCGGATGCATTTTTTCGCAAGGAACCATGCATCGTTGATAAGAAGTTCGATTGCCGACAATTTATATATGCGCGGAAAACGAACGGCCGCGCGCCTTCGAATTCCGAAAGATTTTGTCGACGAATTAATGCCGACATATGAGCTTTGCTCAAACCCCAAGCCCCGCGCGCCAAAGAAACAGTGAGCGGCGGGGCTTTTTCTTGCGATATGATGATTGCAGAGTTGCCCGGATTTGGCGGGAGGCAGCGAGGGGCTTTGTAGCTCAGAAACCCACGCAAATTCATCCATGCAGTTTTCTGAAAATTGGGAGAGGCGCAGTTTTTGATGATGCAAAAGCTTGCATTTTGAACAAAACAAGAACATAAACTCTGTGGACATTGGCATTTCGCTGTACTGGAATTGAGCGCTCCACGCGTCAGTCCTGTAAGGTAAATGAATGAGTTTCAGGTGATGGCGCAATTCATGCGCCTGATCCTTCTTTTGGTAAGCGCTCTTGTCGGGGTTAAGAATATCCGAAGAGACGCGAATGAGACCCGGAGTGGATTTTCGATGGCTGGTAGCGTCAATAAGGTCATTCTGGTCGGCAATCTCGGTGCCGATCCGGAAATTCGTCGTCTGAACTCAGGCGATGTGGTTGCCAATCTGCGTATTGCGACATCGGAAAGCTGGCGTGATCGTCAGTCCGGCGAGCGCAAGGATCGCACCGAATGGCACAGCGTTGTCATTTTCAACGAGAACCTTGCTAAGGTCGCAGAACAGTATCTGAAGAAGGGCGCCAAGGTTTATATCGAAGGCGCGCTCCAGACCCGTAAGTGGCAGGATCAGAACGGCAATGACCGTTATTCGACGGAAGTTGTGCTGCAAAAGTTCCGCGGTGAGCTTCAGATGCTCGACAGCCGTGGCGAAGGCGGCGATCAGGGCCGTTCGTTTGATCGTGGTAGCGGCGGCGGTCGCAACCAGATGTCGGATTATTCCGGCGGCGGCGGTGATTTCGGTTCGTCCGGCCCGTCTTCTTCGGGTGGCGGTGGTGGTGGCGGCTTCTCCCGCGATCTCGACGACGAAATTCCATTTTGATGAATTTGACGGGCGCTTTAAGCGCCCGTTTCTTTATGGCTAGACGAATTGTTAAATCAGAACATCATATATTCGCATTATCTTTTTGATTAATAATACAATTGTTGTATTTTCCTGCTTAGTAAGTCTCGATTGAAAACTCCATGCGGTCTGCGGAAAAGCGCGTCAGCGAATACTGGATCGGGTGACCGTCTGTATCGACATTGATCGCACGCGCCATCAGCACAATGGCTCCGGGCGAGAGTTTCAGATGTTTCAGATCATCTGAATCGGCGTGTTGGGCCGAAATGGTTGTCGACTTGCGGAAATAATCCTCAATCCCGGCTTTCCGAAGCGCCCAGGTGATGGACCCATTTTCAGCATAGTCGACGGCAAAATCGGGAAATCGCGCCGCATTCACCCAATGTGTTGCGCGCGATACCGGACGTCCATCAGCACTGTGTGCCGTTTCAAGTTTCGTGACTTCGCTGCCGACAGCAATACCCAAGGCGTCCGCTATGTCGGGGGTTGCAACTTCTTTACCGCTGCTGAGCAATATGCCTTTGACTTCGCTGGCCTGTGTACCCAGCGACTGTGAAATGCGGGTGCGTTGCCCGATTTGATAGGTCAGGCGCTTGGCGTTGGCCACGAATGTGCCGCGTCCCTGTTCGGCGCGGAGAACGCCTTCCTGTGTCAGTGCGGCGATGGCGCTGCGCACCGTATGACGGTTGACACCGAAGCGATCCGCCAGTTCCATCTCGGCAGGCATACGTGCACCGGACTGAAGTTTTCCGGCCATGATGTCGCCGCGTATTTCGTCGGCAATCTGCCGCCAGATGGCCACACCGCTGTTTCGCTCAATTCGTTTGGTCTTTGTCATCAACTGTCATCGTCCTGTCATTGGCAGGGGGTAATAATTCTGTTATTGTATGGTTGTCTAGATAAATAGACAAATATGCGAAGCAAGTCAACAGGATTGAAACAGGGCGGAAAAGCTCATGCAAACGACAGAGCCCAAGGCAGGCAATGGCACTGCCGCCGGTGGGATCCACGCCTCGGCCAGCAATGACAAGTCCGGAAACGGTATGGCGCTTGATGCGATGCAGGCTGCACGTCAGGCCAGCATGACAACACTTGCGCAGGCGAGCGGCGAAGAGCTGAAAGCTTTCTGGCTGGAATGGTCGGACAAGCCCGATTTCGAAATTCTCCGTGGTCCGGAAACCGGACTGGTGATGCTGCGCGGCCGTATCGGCGGCGGCGGCGCGCCGTTCAATGTTGGTGAGGCGACGGTGACCCGCGCCACGGTGCGTCTAGCCGATGGTTCGGTCGGGCATTCCTATGCGCTTGGTCGCGATCAGGAAAAGGCGCGGCTGGCCGCTTTGTTTGATGCTCTGTGGATCGGTGAAACACGTCGCGATGCAGTGGAACGTCAGGTTCTCGACGTCTTGCGTAATCGGCTGGAGCAGGCCGACGCAAAGCTGCGCAGCGAAGCCGCCGCCACCAAAGTTGATTTCTTCACCATGGTTCGGGGAGACAATTGATGCTTCATTCTTCATCCCATTCATCTCCGGCCTTTGAAGGCGGTCTCGCCAATCCGGTCACGGACGCCCAATCGGCCTTTCATGCGGTCATGCATGCGATGGCCAATCCGGGCCGCGTTTACGCTCTGGTTCGTGCGGCCACGCCGCCCCAGCCGTTGACGCCGGAACTGGGCGTCATCGCTGCCACCTTGCTCGACCACGACGCCACCGTCTGGTGCGACCGCGCCATTGCAGCCAATGCAGACGCCACAGCCTGGCTGACCTTTCAGACCGGCGCGCCGCAGGTGGACGGCTCGGCTTCAGCGCAATTCGCACTGGTTACCGATGCTTCGCTATTGCCAGCACTGGCAGAGTTTTCGCAAGGGCAGCCAGAATTTCCCGACCGCTCGACGACGGTGGTTCTGGCAGTCAAGTCGTTTGAAAGCGGGCAGGGTCTTGTTCTGAAAGGCCCCGGCATCGACGGTGAGCGGGAAGTTCATATCGACGGTCTTCCGCAGGACTTCGTTGCGCAATGGCGCGACAACGGTGCGCAATTTCCGCTGGGCGTCGATCTGGTTCTGGTCTGCGACGATGCTGTCATCGCATTTCCGCGCACCACGCGCATAACCAAACTGGAGGGCTGAACATGTATGTTGCCGTAAAGGGTGGCGAAACAGCCATCCGTAACGCCCACCGACTTCTCGATGATCGCCGCCGGGGTGATCGTGCGGTGCCTGCACTACGGCTGGACCAGATCGTCGAACAGCTTGCGCTGGCCGTTGATCGCGTGATGGCGGAAGGTTCGCTCTATGATCGCGAGCTGGCCGCGCTTGCCGTGCGTCAGTCACGGGGCGATCTGATCGAAGCCATTTTCCTCGTGCGCGCCTATCGCACCACATTGCCGCGCTTTGGCTATTCCCGCCCGATGGAAACCGGGCAGATGCTGATCGAGCGACGCATCTCCGCGACCTATAAGGATCTTCCGGGCGGCCAGCTGCTTGGTCCGACCTTCGACTACACCCACCGTCTTCTCGATCCTGATCTGGCGGGTGATGTTGCAGTGCCGGAGCCGGAAGCGCGTGAAACCGAGAAGGAAGAGACGCCGCGCGTCACCGATATTCTCGGCGTGAACGGCATGATCGAGGACGATGGTTCTCTGCCGGAAGGCCACGAGCCGGGTGATCTGACACGCGAGCCGTGGACATTCCCGATGGAACGCGATCTGCGCTTGCAGGCGCTGGCGCGGGGCGATGAAGGTTTTCTTCTCGCACTCGGCTATTCCACCCAGCGCGGCTATGGCAACACCCATCCCTTCGTCGGAGAAATTCGCATTGGTGAAGTGGAGGTCGAATTCGACGTGCCTGAGCTGGGCTTTGCCGTTTCGCTTGGCCGGGTGCAATTGACCGAATGCCAGATGATCAACCAGTTCAAGGGTTCTGCAAAGCAGCCGCCGCAATTCACACGCGGCTATGGTCTGGTGTTCGGCCAGAGTGAGCGCAAGGCCATGTCCATGTCGCTCTGTGACCGCGCCTTGCGGGTTCGCGAATTCGATACAGACGTGACCGCGCCCGCACAGGACGAGGAATTTGTCATTTCTCACTCCGACAATGTGCAGTCGACTGGCTTCGTTGAGCATCTGAAACTGCCGCATTACGTGGATTTCCAAGCTGAACTCGAACTCATCCGCAGCATGCGTGCGGAATATGAGAAAACGCAGAGCGAGGCTGAAGGCACAGTGGAAGGCCAAGCGAAGGAGGCCGCAGAATGAGTGATCTGGCCAATTACAATTTCGCCTATCTGGACGAACAGACCAAGCGAATGATCCGCCGCGCCATATTGAAGGCCATTGCGGTGCCCGGTTATCAGGTACCTTTTGCCAGCCGCGAGATGCCGATGCCTTATGGCTGGGGCACGGGCGGCGTGCAGGTGACGGCTTCCATTCTTGGGCCGGACGATGTGCTGAAGGTTATCGATCAGGGCGCAGACGACACCACCAATGCCGTTTCGATCCGGGCGTTTTTCCAGAAGACCGCTGATGTGGCCGTGACAACCAGCACCGGCGAGGCGACGATCATCCAGACGCGCCACCGTATTCCGGAATATCCGCTGACCGAAGGACAGGTGATTGTCTATCAGGTGCCAATCCCGGAACCGCTGCGCTTTCTGGAACCCCGCGAAACGGAAACGCGCAAGATGCACGCGCTCGCCGAATATGGCCTCATGCATGTGAAGCTCTATGAGGACATTGCGCGTCACGGCCAGATCGCCAAGACCTATGATTATCCCGTGATGATCGAAGGGCGCTATGTGATGGCGCCATCTCCGACGCCGAAATTCGACAATCCGAAAATGCATATGTCGCCTGCCTTGCAGCTGTTCGGCGCAGGTCGCGAAAAGCGCATCTATGCGGTTCCGCCCTACACGCAGGTCGTGAGCCTCGATTTCGAGGATCATCCGTTTGAAGTGCAGAAGTTCAAGGAACCCTGTGCACTGTGCGGGGCAAAGGGCGTCTATCTGGACGAAGTCGTGCTGGATGATCGCGGCGGCTCGATGTTCGTGTGTTCGGACACTGATTATTGCGAAGACCGTCAGGCAAAAGGCCATTTCGGTCATCTGGCCGCCAATAACGAGGCTGCAGCCAAGGAAACGGTAAGATGAGTGACGAACCTCTGCTGAGAGTGAACAGCCTTTCGAAGTTCTACGGCAGCCGCCGTGGCTGCGAGGATATTTCCTTCAATCTTTGGCCCGGCGAAGTTCTGGCCATCGTCGGGGAGTCGGGCTCGGGCAAGACGACGCTGCTCAACAGCCTTGCAACCCGTCTGGAACCGACATCCGGTACCGTTGAATACCGGATGCGCGATGGCGAATTCCGCGATCTGTACAAGATTGGCGAGGCCGAGCGCCGTTTCCTGATGCGTACCGATTGGGGTTTTGTCCATCAGAACCCGGCTGACGGACTGCGCATGACGGTTTCGGCTGGCGCCAATGTCGGCGAGCGCCTGATGGCGGTGGGTGAACGCCACTATGGCAATATCCGTTCGACGGCGACCGAGTGGCTTGGCCGTGTGGAAATCGCCTCTGACCGTATCGACGATCAGCCGCGCGCTTTTTCCGGCGGTATGCGCCAGCGTTTGCAGATCGCGCGCAATCTCGTCACGGCACCGCGACTGGTGTTCATGGATGAGCCGACCGGCGGTCTCGACGTGTCGGTGCAGGCGCGCCTGCTCGACCTGTTGCGCGGGCTTGTCAACGATCTGGGGCTTTCAGTCATCATCGTGACGCATGATTTGGCCGTAGCGCGGCTTCTGTCGCACCGGATCATGGTCATGAAAGACGGTCATATTGTCGAGCAAGGGCTGACAGATCGCGTGCTGGATGACCCGCAAGCGCCTTATACGCAGTTACTCGTATCGTCGATCTTGCAGGTATAGGTCAATTAAAACAGATATTTATCGCATGTTTTTCGCAAGATAGCGGAACTTCGTGCGTGAGGTGAAAAATGTCTATGTTGCAAACATCCGCTTCGCAGGTCGTGCCACCACTGGTCGTATCCGGCGTAACCAAGACCTTCATCATGCATTTGCAGGGCGGCATTGAATTGCCGGTCGTGCATGGCGTGAATTTTGAACTCAATGCCGGTCAATGCGCCGTGCTCGGCGGTCCATCTGGTGCGGGCAAAAGCTCCATCCTGAAGATGGTCTACGGCAATTATGCGGTGAATGGCGGTTCCATCCTGATCCGCCACGCAGATCGCGCCGTCGATCTGGCCAAGGCTGATCCCCGCGAAGTGCTGGCCGTGCGCCGTGACACGATTGGCTATGTCAGCCAGTTTCTGCGCACACTGCCGCGTGTGGCGGCTATCGATGTCGTGGCCGAACCTTTGATTGCTCGCGGTGCCGACCACAACATGGCGCTGGACCGCGCCCGGGAACTGCTGGGCAAGCTCAACCTGCCGGAACGGCTTTGGGCGCTCCCGCCTGCAACCTTTTCCGGCGGTGAACAGCAGCGCGTCAACATTGCTCGCGGTTTCATCACCGATCATCCGGTGTTGCTGCTGGACGAACCAACAGCCTCGCTCGATGCGAAGAACCGCGCGGTTGTGGTCGATCTGATCAAGACAAAGGAGGCCGAAGGCGTTGCCATGCTCGGCATTTTCCACGACGAGGACGTGCGTGAGGAAGTGGCCGACCGCATCATCGACGTGACCGCCTTTTCGCCGAGGGCCGCAGCATGACCAAACTCTCGGTCGAACCACTGGTTCATGAAACGGCAGATGTCAGCGGCAGCAGGCTTGGCCGCTACACGGAAGTCGGCGCACGCAGCCGACTTTCCGAAACCGTGCTGGATGACTATTCCTATCTCGGTATCGATTGCGAAATCTGGTGTGCGGAAATCGGCAAATTTTCCAACATTGCCAGTCATGTGCGCATTAACGCCACCAATCATCCGACATGGCGGCCAACCTTGCATCACTTCACCTATCGCGCAGGCGATTACTGGCCGGATGCTGAGAATGAAACCGAGTTTTTCGACTGGCGTCGCGGCAATGCTGTGAAGATCGGCCATGACACCTGGCTCGGTCACGGCTCGACCATTCTCCCGGGCGTTACCGTGGGCAATGGTGCGGTGATCGGCGCTGGCGCTGTCGTCAGCAAGGATGTTGCGCCTTACACGATTGTCGGCGGTGTACCGGCGCGTCTTATCCGTGAGCGCTTTGACGCTGCGACCGGCAATCGTCTCGACCGGCTGGCCTGGTGGGACTGGAGCCATGAACGCCTGCGCGGCGCGCTCGATGACTTCCGCGCGCTCGATATCGAAACTTTTCTCTCGAAATATGAAACTGCCGCCAATACCGAGGCGGTCATGAAAGAGCTTTCTCATGGCGAATGAAATCGTTCTCAAAAATGCGCGCATCGTGCTTGCCGACGAGGTCGTCTCCGGCTCCATTCTGATCCGCGACGGCAGGATTGCCGCCATTGATCAGGGCAATGTGAATGGTGGCGAGGATATGGATGGCGATTATGTCATTCCCGGCCTGATCGAACTCCATACCGACCAGCTGGAATCGCATTATGCGCCGCGCCCCAAGGTGCGCTGGAACGTGGATGCCGCCGTTCAGGCCCACGACGCGCAGGTTGCCGCATCGGGCATCACCACTGTCTTCGATGCTATGCGGGTCGGTGCCGATTATGATCGCGACTTCGCCGGCAAAGATATGCGTCTGCTGGCCGATGCGATTGAAAGCGGTGTGCGCGAAAACCGTCTGCGCGCCGACCATTTCCTGCATCTGCGTTGCGAAGTTTCGGCAGCGGACTGCCTTGAAGGCTTTGCGCTGTTTGAAAACGATGATCGCGTGAAGCTTGCTTCGCTGATGGATCATGCGCCGGGGCAGCGCCAGTTTGCGGAGGTCGAAACCTACCGCACCTATTACATGCGCAAGCTGAAACTCAACGACGAAGAGTTTCGTTTGCATTGTGAAAGGCGCATGGCGGACTCAGACGCCTATTCTGCCAAGCATCGTCGGGCGATTGCCGATCTGGCGGGCGCGCGCGGCATCGTGCTGGCAAGCCATGATGACGCTACAAGCGCCCATGTCGATGAATCGCTCGATCACGGCGTCCGGATTGCCGAGTTTCCGACCACGCTGGAAGCGGCTTCGGCTTCGAAGGGGGCAGGCCTGTCCATCCTGATGGGCGCACCGAATATCGTGCGCGGCGGTTCGCATTCCGGCAATATTGCCGCCCGTGATCTGGTGGATAACGGTAGTCTGGACATTCTGTCGTCGGATTACATCCCGTTCAGCCTGATCCAGTCGGTCTTCGGGCTTGCTTCCGGCGAGCGCCCGATTGGGCTTCCCGAAGCCATCCGCCTCGTCAGCAAGAACCCCGCCGATGCAATGCGTATGGATGATCGTGGCGAAATTGCTGTCGGCAAGCGCGCCGATCTGGTACGAGCCCGCACGAGAAGTGCAATTCCGGTGGTACGCACTGTCTGGCGTGAAGGCGAGCGGGTGCTCTGATGCGTATGGAGAATATCCAGCCTAAAGGCTGTTTCGTTGCCGTTGTCGGCCCCAGCGGGGCCGGCAAGGATACGATCATGGATGGCGCGCGCATGGCCCTTGCAGGCGATGCGCAATTTCACTTTGTGCGCCGCATCGTAACGCGCCCGCAAATGCCGGGAACGGAAGATCACGACAGTCTGGATGAAGCAGCTTTTGCAAAAGCCGCAGGCGAGGGTGCCTTTGCGCTGCATTGGCGTGCTCATGGCCTCGATTATGGTCTGCCAAAGTCGCTCGATACGCTCATTGATGGCGGAACCGTGGTGATTGCCAACCTCTCACGCCGCGTTCTGGACGACATGCGCAAGCTCTATCCTTCGCGTTCCGTGGTTGTGATCAGTGCCCGTCCGGAGGTTCTGGCTGAGCGGCTGGCAGCGCGCGGACGAGAGAGCAGAGAAGAGATCGCCTTGCGCCTTTCGCGCGAAGTAAGCTTCGACAACGGGGCTGGCGATGTTGTCATAATAGACAATTCCGGCGATGTCGTTGAATCCACTGATGCATTCATTCGTCACCTGATGGAAATTCAAGGGAAAACAATAGTTTAAATAACGGACTTCGAGTGGCGTGTAAATTTACACAAACGTCACGATGCTTTCATTGCAGTGTCATGGAAGCAATTCAGAGTGAGCATGAATGGAGATGAATTCATGCTTCAACTGAAAAACGTAACGCGCCGCTATAATGACAAGGTGGCGGTTTCGGGGGTTGACCTCGAGATCGAACCCGGCACGTTTGTGGGAATTATCGGGCGTTCGGGCGCGGGTAAATCGACGCTTCTGCGTATGATCAATCGCCTCGTCGAGCCGTCAGAAGGAACAATTCATTGGGATGGGCGCGATGTCACCGGGCTGAAAGGCTCTGGACTTCGCGATTGGCGCGCGCAATGCGCTATGATTTTTCAGCATTTCAATCTGGTCGATCGTCTCGATGTTCTGACCAATGTGCTGATGGGGCGTCTCAATTACGTTTCGACCCCAAAGTCGCTCTTGCGTATCTGGAGCGATGAAGAACGCCTGATCGCACTGTCCGCTTTGCAGCAGTTCGATATCGCCCATCTGGCCGCTCACCGCGCCGATGAGCTTTCCGGTGGCCAGCAGCAGCGCGTTGCAATTGCCCGGGCGCTTGTTCAGCAGCCACGCATTATCCTCGCCGATGAACCGATTGCCTCGCTTGATCCGCGCAATACGCGCAGCGTCATGGATGCCCTGCGCCGCATCAACCGCGAATATGGCATTACGGTTCTCTGCAATCTGCATTCACTCGACATCGCGCGCAGCTATTGCGACCGCCTCGTTGGCATGTCTGCTGGCAAGGTTGTGTTCCGCGGCACGCCATCGATGCTGACCGATATGGCATCGCGCGACCTTTACGGCATGGAAGCCGCCGACGTTGTCGATAGTGACGACACGGTTGATGCGATGCCTGCACCGGTTCCGCAGTCGGCTGAAGCCGCTCTGCGCCAGATTTCCGCCTGAGCAACTAACGCTCCGGAAAAAAACTCGCTCCAAACTCAGGATTAACAGGAGAGACTTATGCTTAACCGTAGAACTTTTCTGGCGGCTGTTGCGCTCACCGCTACCATGACCTTTCATGCCCAGGCTGCTGACTGGAGCAAGGATTATCCAGAAATCGTTCTGGGTGTTATCCCGGCTGAAAACGCCTCGACCACCAGCGACCGTTATGCACCGCTCGCCGCTTATCTCGGCAAGGAACTCGGCACCAAGGTTACGCTGCGCGTTGCAAATGACTACGCTGCCGTTATCGAAGGCCAGCGCGCTGGCAATATCCAGATCGCTTTCTACGGCCCGGCTTCTTTTGCACGCGCTGTCATGACCGGCGTTGAAACCACGCCGCTCGTCAACCAGCGTCACGACACCGGCGTCAACGGCTATTACTCGGTTGTTTATGTTCGCGCCAACAGCCCGTACCAGAAAATGGACGACCTGAAGGGCAAGAGCATTGCGCTCGTTGATCCGAACTCCACGTCGGGCAACAATGCACCGCGCTACTTCCTGAACCGCGATGGCTATAGCGTCGATACGTTCTTCGGTAAGAACTTCTTTGCCGGTAGCCACGAAAACGCCGTTCTGGCGCTCGCTCAGGGCACAGCTGACGCCGCCGCCAATTCCTGGAATTCGGAAGACGATTCCAACCTGACCCGCATGATCAGCCGCGGCGTTCTCAAGGATGCAGACGGCAAGGCACTGACCAAGGATGATTTCCGCATCATCTTCAAGTCGGACTTCCTGCCGGAAGGCCCGTTTGCCGTGCTCAGCACGCTGCCTGACCAGCTGAAGGCTGACATCAAGCAGGCTTTCCTTGAAATGCCGAAGAAGGACAAGGCCGGCTTTGACGCCCTTTCCGACGGCAAGGACCAGGAATTCGTGGCGACCGGAGCCAAGGATTATGAACCGATCATCGAGATGCTGAAGTTCAACGACAAGGCACGCAAGTCCTAATCCGTAGAACAATCGAAATGCCCGAAGCCGCAAACGCTTCGGGCATTTTTGTTAGGGAATCTCGCATGACGATATCCTCTCTCGACGGCAGCGGCTCCAAGGACCTGCTCGCCGAGTATCGCAGGGAAGTCGGGAAACGACGCCTTTACGGTATCGGTTTCCTCTTCATTCTGGTTGTTATCGCCATAGCTGCCTCTGTTGTTGCCGATGTTCGGCTGGGCACACTGGTTGAAAATCTCTATCGTTTTACAAGTTATCTTGGCCGCATTCTGCCGGACCTGACCATCGCCAATTTCTGGGGCGATATGGCCGCGTGGTACTGGAATATCGGCGGCTGGCTTAAAATGCTCTTCGAGACGCTGCTGATCGCCTATCTTGCGACGCTGATCGGTGCAGTCGTTGCATTCGCCGCTTCATTTGCGGCTTCCTCCAATATGGCGCCCAATTCGACGGTGCGCTTCATCGTTCGCCGCGGACTGGAACTGCTGCGGACCGTTCCTGAAATCGTCTTCGCCCTGCTGTTCGTGATTGCTTTTGGTCTTGGACCGATGGCGGGTGTGCTGGCGCTCATGCTTCACACGACGGGCGCACTTGGCAAACTGTTTTCGGAAGTGGTCGAGAACATCGATATGCGACCCGTCGAAGGTATTCGGGCGTCGGGCGGTTCCGGCCTTCAGGTCATCCGTTTTGCCGTGCTGCCGCAAGTCTCGGCCAATTTTGCTTCCTACGGGCTGCTGCGCTTTGAAATCAATGTGCGCGGCGCTTCCGTTATGGGCTTTGTCGGGGCAGGCGGCATTGGTCAGGAACTGCTCACCTCGATCCGGCAGTTCTACTACAGCGACGTCAGCGCAATTCTGCTGCTGATCATTGTGACAATCGTCGCGATCGATCTCATCACCCAGCGTGTCCGTCACGCGCTTCTGGGCCGCATCGGCTGAAGGGGAGGATATTATGACTGATATTGCACAAAGCCTCTCCCGCGAAGCCCATGCGCATGAAAAGGAATTGCGCGCGGAATATGCTTCGCTCTTCGGCAACGGACGTGTCTGGCGCAATCTGGCGATATTCAGCCTGTTGCTGGTCGCTTCAGTGTGGTTTGCCTTCTACTGGCTCGATTTCTCGTTTCTGAGGATCATGAACGGGCTTGGGCGGTTGGGCGACTTCGCACTCATGATGCTGCCTCCCGCATCCAATGGCCGTTTCAGTCTTTATCTCTGGTCTATGCTGGAAACGCTCGCCATCGCCTATCTGGGCACGTTGCTGGCGGCAATTCTCGCCTTTCCGTTCGGTTTTCTGGCGGCGAAGAACATCATCCCGAACATGTTCCTGCATTTCGGCATACGCCGCTTTCTCGACACCATCCGTGGCGTCGATACGCTGATCTGGGCGCTGATCTGGGTGTCTGTCGTGGGGCTTGGACCTTTCGCCGGTATTCTGGCTATTGCCTGTTCCGACTTTGGCGCTTTTGGCAAGCTTTTCTCTGAAGCCATCGAGGGCGCGGACAAGAAGCCAGTGGAAGGCGTGTTGTCATCCGGCGGTAATCGTCTTCACGGCTATCGCTTCGGCGTGCTGCCGCAGGTTCTGCCGTTGATTGGCAGTCAGGTGCTCTATTTCTTCGAATCCAACACGCGCTCGGCAACGATCATCGGTATTGTGGGGGCAGGTGGTATCGGCGCGCATCTGGCGGAACAGATCAAGGTTCTGAACCTTCAGGATGTTTCGTTCCTGATTATCATGATCCTGGTTGCGGTCGCGGTTATCGACTGGTTCTCGTCCAGGCTGCGCCACGCCATGATCGGCAAGAAGGCGCAGAAGTCGGCCTAACCACTGATAAGCGTCTTGATGCCGTCGGCGACGAACTGCACGGCAAGTGCGGCCAGAATGACACCCAGCAAGCGGGTAAGAATGGATCGACCGGTTTCGCCAAGGAACCGGTCGACGCGTTCTGCTAGCAGAAGCACGACATAGGTAATGAGCAGGCAGATGAAGATCACGCCAACGAGGGCCGCACGCGGCCCTATGCCGTGGAACGAGTTCGATGTCAGCACGATAGCCGAAATCGCGCCAGGACCCGCTATAAGCGGAATTGCGAGCGGGAAGGCGGCAATGTTGCGGATATGATCCTTGGTGATGGCGACTTCAGCGCTCTTTTCCTTACGCTCCGTCCGCTTTTCGAAGATCATTTCAAATGCGATCCAGAACAGAAGCAAGCCACCGGCGACACGGAATGCGCCGATGGAAATGCCGAACATGCCGAGAATTTGCACGCCCGCCACGGCAAACAGCGCCATGACGATGAAGCCGATGATGGAAGCCCGCAGTGCGACCTGACCGCGATGACTGCGATCCATACCCGGCGTCAGCGCCAGAAACAACGGCGCCAGACCGGGCGGGTCGATAGTGACGAGAAGGGTGACGAAAGCGCTGAAAACGGTATCGTAAAAACCCATGCTGCTCGCGCCCCTCTTTTTGATCGGCCGTGATCGAACTCTAGAGCATTTCCAGCAACACTGTGAAGCTGTTTCGCGATTGGAAATGCATGAAAACAAATAGATAGAGCGGTTTTGACGATTCCGTCAAAATTGGAGCCGCCCCAAACGATGGAGGCGCATTGGTTGATGCAAAGCGCTTGATCGGGCAACAAGCTTGCGCCATGTTTATGTGAATATCTTATAAGTCGTTGATTTATAAAAGCGATTTAACCCGCCGAAACGGTCTCGAAATTGGCGTTTTGCGCTGCTTTCCTTTATAAAGAGACTTTATCGATTCTGTTGAGAAAGATATCTGAATAGTGTCAGATCAAACCCCTCCACCCGGTTCCGACGATATGAATGGCGGCCCGAGCGGTATTGAGCCGATTTCCATTATTGAGGAAATGCAGCGCTCATATCTCGATTACGCAATGAGCGTTATCGTGAGCCGTGCTCTGCCTGATGTGCGCGACGGCCTGAAGCCTGTGCATCGTCGTATCCTTCATGCCATGAACGAGATGAATCTCGCCTATAATCGCCCCTACCGTAAATCGGCAGGTGTGATCGGTGAGGTCATGGGTAAGTATCACCCGCATGGCGACTCTTCGATTTACGACGCCCTCGTGCGTATGGCGCAGGACTTTTCCATGCGCGATCCGCTTGTCGACGGGCAGGGCAATTTCGGCTCCATCGACGGCGACCCACCGGCGGCGATGCGTTATACCGAATGCCGTCTGGAAAAGCTCACCGAAGCCCTCCTGTCGGACATCGACAAGGACACAGTCAATTTTCAGGACAATTACGACGGTCGCGAACGTGAGCCGGTGGTTATGCCTGCTCGCTTCCCGAACCTGCTCGTCAATGGGTCTGGTGGTATCGCGGTCGGTATGGCGACCAATATTCCGCCGCACAACCTTGGCGAAGTCATCGATGGCTGCATCGCGTTGATTAACAATCCGGCTATCGAGCTGGAAGAGATCATGGAAATTATACCCGGTCCGGATTTTCCGACGGGTGGTATTATTCTTGGTCGCGCTGGCATCAATTCGGCCTATACGACAGGTCGCGGCTCGGTGATCATGCGCGGGCGCGCTGCAATCGAACCGATGCGCGGCGACCGCGAAGCCATTATCATCACCGAGATACCGTATCAGGTGAACAAGGCCTCGATGATCGAGAAAATGGCCGAGCTGGTGCGTGACAAGCGTATCGAAGGCATTTCCGATCTGCGCGACGAATCCGACCGCGAAGGCTATCGCGTTGTGGTCGAGCTGAAGCGTGACGCCGTAGCCGACGTCGTGCTGAACCAGCTCTATCGTTATACGCCGTTGCAGACCTCTTTCGGTTGCAACATGGTGGCGTTGAACGGTGGCAAGCCCGAACAGTTAACGCTGCTCGACATGCTGCGCGCCTTCGTGGCCTTCCGTGAGGAAGTCGTCACACGCCGCACCAAGTTCCTGCTCAACAAGGCGCGTGACCGCGCGCATGTGTTGGTTGGTCTGGCGATTGCCGTTGCCAACATCGATGAAGTGATTGCACTGATCCGTCGCGCGCCCGATCCAACAACGGCGCGTGAGCAGTTGATGGAACGTCGCTGGCCTGCTGTCGACGTTGCGCCGTTGATCCGTCTGATCGACGATCCGCGTCACCGCATCAATGACGACAACACCTACAACCTCTCCGAAGAACAGGCTCGCGCCATTCTCGATCTGCGTCTGCAGCGCCTGACCGCGCTTGGTCGCGATGAAGTGGCCGACGAACTGAACAAGATCGGTGAGGAAATTCGCGATTATCTCGACATTCTCAGCTCGCGCGTGCGCGTGATGACGATTGTCACAGACGAAATGATCGCCGTTCGTGACGAGTTCGCCACGCCACGCCGCACCGAATTCGGTCTTGGTGGCGCGGAAATGGACGATGAAGACCTCATCGCCCGCGAAGACATGGTCGTCACCGTCAGCCATGCTGGTTATATCAAGCGTGTGCCACTGGCGACCTATCGTGCACAGCGTCGCGGCGGCAAGGGCCGTTCCGGCATGGCGACGAAGGACGAAGATTTCGTCACGCGCCTGTTTGTCGCCAATACGCATACGCCGGTACTGTTCTTCTCTTCACGTGGCATTGTCTACAAGGAGAAGGTCTGGCGTCTGCCGGTCGGCAATCCGCAATCACGCGGCAAGGCGCTCATCAACATGCTGCCATTGCAGCAGGGTGAGCGTATTACGACCATTATGCCGCTGCCGGAGGATGAAGATTCCTGGGCAAATCTGGACGTCATGTTCTCGACGACTCGCGGTACGGTTCGCCGTAACAAGCTGTCGGACTTCGTTCAGGTCAACCGCAACGGCAAGATCGCCATGAAGCTCGAGGATGAGGGTGATGAAATCCTCTCCGTCGATACCTGTACGGAATTCGACGACGTGCTTCTGACCTGTGCTGGTGGCCAGTGTATCCGCTTCCCGGTAACCGATGTGCGCGTCTTCGCAGGTCGCAATTCCATCGGCGTGCGCGGCATCAATCTGGCGGATGGCGATAAGGTCATCTCCATGGCGATCCTGCACCATGTCGATGCTGATGCCTCGCAGCGTTCCGCCTATCTCAAGCGTTCGATTGCCGAACGCCGGGCTCAAGGTGCAGACGACGCTGATGATATCGTCGTTGTCGGTGAAGAAGTCGGTACGGACGCCGAGCTTTCCGAAGACCGGTATCAGGAACTGAAGGCGCGCGAACAGACTGTGCTGACGGTTAGCGAGTATGGCTACGGCAAACGTTCGTCGTCTTACGAGTTCCGTGTCTCGGGCCGTGGCGGCAAGGGTATCCGTGCAACCGATACGTCGAAGACCGACGAAATCGGCAAGCTGGTCTCGCTATTCCCGGTTGAAGCAAGCGACCAGATCCTTCTCGTCTCCGATGGCGGCCAGCTTATTCGTGTGCCAGTCGACGGTATTCGTCTAGCAGGCCGATCGACCAAGGGCGTGACGATCTTCAACACGGCTGACGGCGAAAAGGTCGTCTCCGTCGAGCGCATTTCCGAAACGGAAAGCGACGAAGAAGGCAGCAATGGCGACGTTGAGGGTGGCGAACCTGCTCCCGAGGGCGAAGCCCCAACGGCTACCGAAGAATAAGGCAAACTGGCCGGGCGCATGCGCCCGGTTAGAGCACTTCCAGCAAAAGTGCGTAGCGGTTTTGCGCAGGATAATGCGTAAAAACAAATGGATAGAGCGGTTCCACGATTCCGTTTTAACCGGAACTGCTCTAGAGCAAGCACAACGAACAAGGCCGATGGTTTTACCATCGGCCTTTTTCAGATGCCAAGACTGGAGGAATTGGCGGTCTTCTAACCAGATCACGTCGATGAGACGGCGATAAGATGCTGATATTTAAGTTATTCAGTGCGAGATATTTAGAAGATTAGCGTGACGGCGATGTGTTCTTCTGGCGCTTCATCTCAAGCCGATAAGGCGAGACTTAGAACCACGAAGATGCGGATTATCGCGAACGCATATTGCGGATGCTGTTGAGGTCGAATGCCACCTGACGCACGCGCTGGCGTTTGGCTTCGTTCTCCTCAAGGAGCAGTATGATTGCCGATGCGGCCATTGCGACCATCATGGATAATGCCAGAAGAAAGATCATCATCGTCATATCCTTTCAGCATACATACGCTTCAGAAACGAAAAGGTTGCACCAAACTTGCGCCTATTCTGGTAAATCGGTTGTGAACTTGCTGTGAAAACCGCGTTCACAACGCGTTCAATTGGTTTCTTGGTTTCTATTTTCTTATCGCTGTGGTTCTTCTTGAAAATCCTGTCAGAAAAGGCTAGCTGGAAGAAATGACAATCGCGATCTATGCGGGCTCCTTCGACCCGGTGACAAACGGCCATATGGATGTCCTGAAAGGCGCTCTGCGCCTTGCCGATGAGGTTATTGTCGCCATTGGCGTGCATCCCGGCAAGAAACCACTGTTCAGTTTTGACGAGCGCGTAGAGCTGATCGGCCAGAGCGCGAAAGCTGTTCTCGCCAGCGATGCGGCCCGCATTTCCGTTATCTCCTTTGATGGACTGGTGATCGACTCAGCGCGCAAGCATAAGGCGCAGCTGATGGTGCGCGGCCTGCGCGACGGCACCGATCTTGATTATGAAATGCAGATGGCGGGGATGAACGGCACCATGGCGCCGGAATTGCAGACCGTTTTCCTGCCAGCCGATCCCGCCGTGCGCACGATTACCGCCACATTGGTTCGCCAGATTGCGTCGATGGGCGGCGATATCAAGCCTTTCGTACCGGCTGTTGTTGCCGCTGCCCTTGAAGCAAAATTCAAATCCTGAGGTTTGGGAGTTTTTCGATCATGAAATTTATCCGTTCGGCGCTCGCCGCTGCCGCGATCCTGACATTGTCTCAAGGCGTGATGGCCTCCGTCGCCAATGCGGCGGACACGCTCGTTCTGCAGCTCAAGGACGGTGATGTCGCGATCCAGTTGCGTCCCGACCTCGCGCCGAAGCATGTGGCCCAGATCGAAAAGCTGGTCAGCGACGGCGCTTATGACGGCGTTGCCTTCCACCGCGTCATTCCAGGCTTCATGGCCCAGACTGGCGATGTCCAGTACGGCAATATGGACAAGGGCTTCAACGCTCAGAGCGTCGGTACCGGCGGCTCCAAATATCCGGACATCAAGGCTGAGTTCTCGAAGGAACCTTTCGTGCGTGGCACGGTTGGTATGGCGCGCAGCCAGAGCCCGAATTCCGCTAACTCGCAGTTCTTCATCATGTTCGATGACGGCGCATTCCTGAACGGCCAGTACACTGTGGTCGGCAAGGTTGTCAGCGGCATGGAAGCCGTGGACAAGATAAAGAAGGGCAGCGAATCCGATAATGGATCCGTGGAAAACCCGGACAAGATCGTCAAGGCGACCATTCAGAAATAACTATCCAATACAACGCGTCTTATTGAACGCATTGAAACAGGAGAGGCCAAATGGCTTACAAAGACCCCGAAAACACGCTCGTTCTCGAAACCACCAAGGGCAATGTCGTGCTCGAACTCTATCCGGACCTCGCACCGGGCCACGTTGAGCGCATCAAGGAACTGGCACGCGAAGGCGCTTATGACGGCGTTGTGTTCCACCGCGTGATCGACGGCTTCATGGCGCAGACTGGCGACGTGAAGTTCGGCAAGTCGGGCGGCGCGCATTTCAACGGCTCGCGCGCCGGCATGGGCGGTTCGGACAAGCCGGACCTGAAGGCTGAGTTCTCCAACACCCAGCACAAGCGCGGCACGGCTTCGATGGCACGCAGCCAGAACCCGAATTCGGCCAACTCGCAGTTCTTCATCTGCTTTACTGACGCCCCTTGGCTCGATCGCCAGTACACCGTCTGGGGTCAGGTCATCGAAGGCATGGACAATGTCGACACGATCAAGCGCGGCGAACCGGTCACCGATCCGGACAAGATCGTAACTGCGCGTATCGCAGCCGATATCTGATCGATTACTATTAATAAAAATTGCGGCTCCGGTTCATGCCGGGGCCGTAGCTATGTACGAGGCCCATCATGCGTGTTGATCTTTTTGATTTCGATCTGCCGGAAGAGCGTATCGCTTTGCGCCCAGCAGAGCCCCGTGACCATGCCAAGCTTTTGCGCGTTGTTCCGGGCCAGCCTTTCGAGGATCGCCACGTCTATGATCTGCCCGATCTTCTGCAGCCGGGCGATGCGCTTGTTTTCAACGATACCAAGGTGATACCGGCGCAGCTTGAAGGTATGCGCGAACGCGACGGCAATATCAGCCAAGTCAGCGCAACCTTGCATATGCGCATGGGGCCTGACCGCTGGGCAGCGTTTCTGCGTCCGGCCAAGCGTGTCAAGGAAGGCGACCGCATCCGCTTCGGCCATTCCGGTTCAAGCTGCTTCCTTGGAACACTCGACGCAACCGTTGCGGAGAAAGGCGACGCAGGCGAGGCGCTTCTCGTGTTCGACCTGTCGAGCGCGATGCTCGACGAGGCCATCGCCGCTGTCGGACATATTCCGCTTCCACCCTATATCGCTTCGAAGCGCGCGGAAGATGACCGCGACCGCAGCGACTATCAAACTGTTTATGCCCGTGAGGAAGGTGCTGTTGCAGCACCGACCGCCGGACTTCATTTCACGCCCGACCTTCTGGAAAAGATCAAGGCCAAGGGCATTGAAGAGCATTTCGTGACATTGCATGTCGGGGCGGGGACTTTCTTGCCCGTCAAGGCTGATGACACGAGCGATCACAAGATGCATTCCGAGATCGGCTATGTTTCGCAGAAGACTGCGGATGCGCTGAATGCGGTGCATCAGCGTGGCGGCCGTGTTGTCTGTGTCGGCACGACGTCGCTGCGGCTCATCGAAAGTGCAGCCGGTGAAGATGGCATCATTCGTCCGTGGTCCGGTCCAACCGACATTTTCATCACGCCGGGCTATAAATTCCGCGCTGTCGACATGCTGATGACCAATTTCCATCTGCCGCGTTCGACGCTGTTCATGCTGGTTTCCGCATTCAGCGGCCTCGACACGATGCGCGCCGCCTATGAACGGGCCATTGAAACCGGCTATCGCTTCTATTCCTATGGCGACGGCAGCTTGCTTGAACGCGCTTGACATACTAGACAACGGCCATGACCAGCGAAAATTTTGAATTCAAAGTCCTCGCCCGCGATGGCGCGGCCCGTCAGGGTGAAATTTCCATGCCGCGCGGCGTGGTGCGCACGCCTGCCTTTATGCCTGTCGGCACCGCCGGTACCGTTAAGGCCATGTATATGGATCAGGTGAAGGAGCTTGGCGCGGATATCATCCTCGGCAATACCTATCATCTCATGCTGCGCCCCGGTGCGGAGCGTGTTGCCCGTCTTGGCGGATTGCACGAATTTGGCGGCTGGAAAGGACCAATCTTGACCGATTCCGGCGGCTTTCAGGTCATGTCTCTGGCGCAGCTACGCAAGCTGGATGAGAAGGGCGTAACCTTCCGCTCGCATATTGACGGCAAAGCCTATGAGATGACGCCGGAGCGTTCCATCGAAATTCAGGGCCTGCTGGATAGTGATATCCAGATGCAACTCGATGAATGCGTAGCGCTGCCTTCGCCGGAAAAGAACACCGAACGCGCAATGGAGCTTTCACTCCGCTGGGCCGAACGCTGCAAGGTAGCCTTTGGCGACCAACCCGGCAAAGCCATGTTCGGCATCGTGCAGGGCGGCGATAATGCCCGCTTGCGCGAACGTTCAGCAGAAGCGCTGAAGGCCATGGACCTCAAGGGCTATTCCGTCGGCGGCCTTGCTGTCGGCGAGCCGCAGGACGTCATGCTGGACATGCTGCAAGTGGTCTGCCCAATCCTGCCAGCCGAAAAGCCGCGCTATCTCATGGGTGTCGGCACGCCAGATGACATTCTGAAATCAGTCGCGCGCGGCATCGACATGTTCGATTGCGTGATGCCGACCCGCGCGGGGCGTCACGGTCTGGCCTTCACACGTTTTGGCAAGGTCAATCTGCGCAATGCACGCCATGCCGACGATCATCGTCCGCTCGATCCGGAATCCGATTGCCCGGCATCGCGCGACTACAGCCGCGCCTATCTGCATCATCTGGTGAAATCCGGCGAGGCACTGGGCGCCATGCTGCTGACCTGGAACAATCTGGCCTATTATCAGTATCTGATGAAGGGCATCCGCGCAGCGGTTGCTGATGGTCGCTTCAACGATTTTGCCGCTGAAACCACCGCAGGGTGGGAGCGGGGAGACATCCCGGCTCTGTGATTCGCAAACTGCTAAAATAAAGGGGCGCTGAGCGCCCTTTTTTCTTAAATAATGTCAGTTTTCTGTCAGCATGTTTTCCAAACGGCAGAGAACGGCGCGCTGTTCTTCGTCCGTTACAATCTCGCATTCCATCAATTTAGAACACTCAAGTCCAGCCACGGCCAGATAGACGATCAGCGCTGTATCAGGGTCTGTCGTATCCTTGATCATGCGGTCGAGAAACGTCCGGTGATACTGGCGAACGGGCACCATGAAACCCGGATCTTCGGCAAGTGCGGCAAGAACACCGCATGCTGGCGGTTCATCATCGGCCTGAACGCGATAAACATCGAGAAAAGCCCGCGCAACGCGGTTTTTATCGCCGGACTGGAGCGTTTCCTGAACCTCCATCGCCCGTTCGTGTTCTTTCATATATTCTTCGACAACGCCTTCGAGCAGCTTTGCCTTGGTCGGAAAAGAATAAAGCAATCCGCCCTTCGACAGCCCGGCACGGGCCGCAACGGCGTCGAGTGAAATGTGAGCTGGCCCCACTTCCCGGGCAAGTTCCACGGCCGCGCGTAAAATACGCTCGCGCGAAGAGACCTTCTTTTTAGCTAACAACTTCGACGGGTCTCCTGACAGTTCATGAGTTGACAATACCGTCCAGACGGTACAGTTATTCGCTCCGCTAATTCAAGTAAAATACGCGCGACCTTTGTGTGATTGCGAAAGGGTGCGCTCAACGTCCCCCCTCGGCGCTTTTTAACAGCGTTCAGGGCGCCACCCCGGAGTACAACCGCAATGATAAAGCGCCTAATTCTGGCAATCGTGTTCCTGGTGATCGTCGTCGGGGGGCTTGTCGGCTTCAATCTGTTCAGATCTAAGGCCATCAAGGACTTTTTCGCTACCATGCAGCAGCCAGCGCAGACGGTTTCCACCACCACGGTGGAGCCGGGCACATGGCAGCCGGGTGTTGAAGCCATCGGCACGGCCCACGCGCTGAACGGCGTTGACCTGACGGTTCAGCTCGACGGCATCGTGCAGAAGATCAACTTCACCTCCAATCAGGACGTGAAGGAAGGCGACGTGCTGCTTCAGCTGGAAGACAGCATCCAGAAGGCTGACCTCGTCGCTGCCGAAGCGCAGGCTGTTCTTGCCCAGCAGAACCTGAAGCGCGCCGACACGCTGCGCACACGCGGCGTGGGTGCTGTTTCCAACGTCGATACGACGGCGTCCGTTGCTAATGCTGCGGAAGCGGCAGTTGAAAAGATGCGTGCAACGCTGGCCCAAAAGACCGTGAAAGCGCCGTTCTCCGGCGTTATCGGTATCGCCAAGGTGGACATCGGTCAGTATCTGACGCCCGGCACGGTGATCGCCACCTTGCAGGACACCAACATGATGCGCATCGACTTCACGGTGCCGGAACAGTCGCTGACCTCGATCAAACTCGGCCAGACCGTCAAGGTCGGCTCAACGGCTGACAAGCTTGATTTCACCGGCACGATTGTTGGTATTGATCCGAAGATCGACCCGACCACACGCCTTGTTTCGGTGCGCGCCGAGGTCAAGAACCCGGATCACAAGCTGACGCCCGGTCAGTTCGTGCAGGTTCGTGTTGAACTGCCCGAAGAAAGCAATGTGTTTGCCATTGCACAGACGTCCATCGTGTCGAGCCTTTACGGCGACTATGTCTATGCCGTTCGTCCCGAAAAGAAGGCTGAAGACGGCAAGGCCAATGCGGAAGCAGCGAAGCCTGCTGAAGAAGCCAAGACGCCTGCTGCCGATGCAAAGCCCGCAGACGGCGAAAAGCTGGTCGCACAGCAGGTCTTCGTGAAGCTTGGGCGTCGCTATAATGGCGTGGTGGAAATCACCAGCGGCCTCAAGGCAGGCGACGTCATCATCACCGCTGGACAGAACAGGCTTTCGCCCGGCGTTCCGGTGAACATCGACAATGCGGTTAACCCGGCCAATCCGGCTGACAAGAAATAGGCGAACCGATGAGTTTTTCAGACATTTTCATCCGGCGACCCGTTCTTGCAACGGTGGTCGCTCTCATGATCATTCTCCTCGGCCTTCAGGGTATCGCGCAGCTTTCCGTGCGCGAATATCCGAAGGTTGACGAAACGGTCATCACCATCACCACCAACTATGCTGGTGCAAGCGCTGAACTCATTCAGGGCTTCATCACCGCGCCTATCGCTGAATCGGTCGCGACGACTGAAAACATCGACTATGTGACGTCATCCAGCCGCCCATCGTCGAGCACGGTGACGGTACAGATGAAGCTCGGCGCCAATCCGGATGCTGCGCTGACGGAAGTGATCGCCAAGGTCAATCAGGTTCGCGGCGATCTGCCGGACGAATCCGATGATCCGATTATCGTCAAGGGAACGGGTCAGAGCTTCGCAACCATGTATCTGGCTGCGCAGAACCCGAACATGACGAGCGAGCAGATCACCGAATATCTGGAACGCGTTATCCAGCCGCGCATGTCCACTATTCAGGGTGTCGCCAAGGCTGAAATCCTTGGTGGTCAGGTCTATTCGATGCGTGTCTGGCTCGATCCGATCCAGTTGGCAGCGCGTCAGATAACGGCGCCAGAAGTGCTGGCCGCAATCAATGCGTCCAACTTCCTGTCCGCACCGGGCACGACGAAGAACGAGTATGTTGCGTCTTCGATCACGTTGAAATCAACGCTGCAAACACCGGAAGCCTTTGGCGCAATGCCGATCAAGACTTCGGGCGATGAAATCGTGCGCCTGCGTGATGTGGCGAAGGTGGAACTGGCGGCCAAGAGCACCGACACCATCGTGTCGTTCAATGGCTCGGCTGGTACCTTCCTTGGCGTCTACCCGACGCCAGCAGCAAACCCGATCGACATGGCGGCTGCCGTCAACAAGGAACTGCCGTCGATCCAGAACTCGCTGCCGGAAGGCATGTCTCTCGTTCTCGTCTATGACGCGACCGAGCAGATCAGCTCTTCGATCAAGGAAGTCTTCACGACCATCGGCGAAGCTGTGGCCATCGTTATTCTGGTCATCATCGTCTTCCTTGGTTCGTTCCGTTCGGTTCTGATCCCGATTGTGACCATTCCGATCTCGCTGATCGGCGTGTGCTTCTTCCTGTTCGCGCTCGGTTTCTCGATCAATCTTCTCTCACTGCTCGCCATGGTTCTGGCTATCGGCCTCGTGGTCGATGACGCCATCGTCGTTCTGGAGAATATCCACCGCCATATCGAAGAGGGTCTGCGTCCGATGGATGCCGCCTTCAAGGGTATGAAGGAAATCACTGGCTCGATCATCGCCATGACGATCACGCTAGCTGCCGTGTTCGCTCCGCTCGGTTTCACCGGCGGCCTGACCGGCGCGCTGTTCCGCGAATTCGCCTTCACGCTGGCGGGTGCCGTTATCATTTCCGGTGTAGCGGCTTTGACCATCTCGCCGATGATGTGCTCGCGCATGCTCAAGCATGGCGAGGCAACGCGGTTCCAGAAGTTCATCGACCGCACCTTCTCTCGCGTGGAAAAGTGGTATCACCGCCGGGTCACGAACTCGCTGAACTATCGCGGCATCACGCTGATGATCGTCATAGCGCTGATGGGCCTGACGGGCTTCCTGTTCATGAACACGTCGAGCGAACTGGCTCCTGAAGAAGATTCGGGCGCGCTGTTCTCGATGTTCCAGGCTCCGCAATATGCGACTTCGGCCTATACCAACCTTTATGCCGAACAGATTGATGAGCTGACGAAAGATCTGCCTGAGCAAAAGACCCGATTCCAGATCGTCGGCATGGATGGCGGCACGACCTCGGGTATCGCACTCTGGGTGTTGAGCGACTGGAACGACCGTACCCGTTCGCAGAAGCAGATTCAGGAAGACCTGACAAATCGTCTGAACAAGGTGGCCGGTGTGCAAGCTTTCGTCTTCGCTCCGCCATCGCTTCCGGGTACTGGCGGCGGTCTGCCGATCTCGATTGCCTTGCAGTCGACCGGTCCGGCGGACACGGTTTTCGCACTGGCCGAAGAGATCAAGAACGAAGCGCAGGCTTCGGGACAATTCATCATCGTGCAGAACTCACTGTCCTTCAACGCACCGGAAACGACGATCACCATCGACCGCGACCGTGCGGCAACGCTTGGCGTGCAGGTGAGCGATATCGGTGCAACGCTTGGTCTCCTGACCGGCGGCGCGTCGGTTGCCAAGTTCGACCGCGATTCAAACAGCTATGACATCATCACTCAGGTGCCGGATGCCTATCGCTCGAATCCCGAAAAGCTCGGTGAGTTCTATGTTCGCAGCGTTTCGGGCTCGATGATCCCGCTGTCGTCGGTCATCACGATCACGCAGAACGCATCGCCTGCAGCAATCGAGCAGTTCAACCAGCTCAATTCGGCAACGATCTCCGCGCTGCCTCTGCCGGGCGTGACCACGGGCCAAGGCCTGCAAACACTTGTCGATCTGACCAAGGCCAAGATGCCGGAAGGCTTCTTCCTTGATTATTCCGGCCAGTCGCGTCTGGAAGTAGAGCAAGGCAACACGATCCTGATCGCCTTCGGTCTCGCCGTTGTCGTGATCTATCTGGTTCTGGCTGCGCAGTTCGAAAGCTTCCGTGATCCGTTCATCATCATGATGTCGGTGCCGCTTTCGATCTTCGGCGCTATCGTGCCGCTCAATATCGGTCTCGGCACGCTGAACATCTACACGCAGGTTGGTCTGATTACCCTTGTCGGGCTGATTACCAAGCACGGCATTCTGATGGTGGAATTTGCCAATCAGCAGCGCCGTCTGCACGGGCTTTCGCGTCGCGATGCGATCATCGCCGCCGCTGAAACCCGTCTGCGTCCGATCCTGATGACCACTGCGGCTATGGCGCTTGGCGTTGTTCCGCTGATCATCGCAACGGGTGCCGGTGCCGCCGCCCGTTACTCGATGGGGCTGGTGATCTTCACCGGTATCGTGATCGGCACGATGTTCACGCTGTTCGTGGTGCCGATGTTCTACACCTTCATCGCAAAGAAGGACGTGGAAGGCGAATATGTGGTTAAGCCGGAAGAGGGGCATGATTCAGCCCCGGCGCAACCGCACTAATATTGTCTGATCACTCTTAGTTGCTTTGAATTAAGTATAGGGCGCCCTATTTCTAGGGTGCCCTATTTCTTTGCGGTCATTGCAACCGCAGTACTCAATCCCATATGAGCCAGTATGATACCTTTATCCGTACTCGATCTTTCGCCCGTTCCCGATAACAGCGATGCCGGTCAGTCTCTGCGCAACACGCTTGAGCTTGCACAGCATGCGGAGAAACTTGGCTTTCATCGCTATTGGCTGGCTGAACATCACAATATGCCCGGCATTGCCAGCGCGGCCACGTCGGTCGCGATCGGCTATGTCGCCAATGGCACTTCGACAATCCGCGTTGGCGCGGGCGGCATTATGCTGCCTAACCATTCGCCTCTGGTGATTGCTGAACAGTTTGGCACGCTGGCCTCGCTCTTTCCGGGCCGTATCGATCTTGGCCTTGGCCGTGCACCCGGTACCGACCAGATTACGGCCCACGCGTTACGGCGCAATCTTGATGGCGATGCCAGCGCATTCCCGCAGGACGTGGTCGAACTGCTCAACTATTTTAAACCGGCAGAGCCCGCCCAGCGCGTCCGCGCCGTTCCGGGCGAGGGGCTTGAGGTTCCGGTTTGGATTCTTGGCTCAAGCCTGTTCGGCGCGCAACTGGCTGCCATGCTGGGCCTGCCTTACGCCTTCGCATCGCATTTTGCGCCAGCGGAAATGGAACGCGCAATCGCGCTTTACCGCGAGCGTTTCGAGCCGTCGGAATATATGCAGAAGCCTTATGTGATGCTTGGCCTCAATGTCATCGCCGCCGATACCGACGAAGAGGCGCATTATCTCTTCACTTCGCAATTGCAGGCTTTCGTGAACCTGCGCAGCGGTCGTCCGGGCAAGCTTCCGGCACCGGTAGAAGGCTACATGGAACAGCTCGACCCGCCAGCGCAAGCGCTTGTTCGCCAGATGCTGTCCTGCCGCGTGGTTGGTGGGCCAGAAACGGTGGCAAAGGGCATTCAGGCCTTTGCCGAAAGCACCGGCGCTGACGAACTGATGATCACCGGCATGATTCATGATCACAAGAAGCGCCTGCGTTCCTATGAGATTGTCAGCAACTCGATTGCGTGAGGATCGAATTCGCGATTGACTTCACCCAGAAGCCAATCGCGAAACGCGTTCACCGCAGGCGTGTTGGTGCGCGCCTTCGGTGTGACGAAATAATAGCTGCTCGGACTTTTGACCGTGTGCGGATAGGCCACCACGAGTTGCCCGCTATCGATTTCCGAGCGGGTCAGAAAAAGCGGCATGAGGGCGACGCCCAAGCCCGCAATACAAGCTTGCGAAACGTTGGAAAACTGTTCAAACCGCATGCCGCCCGGCGCTGGCACGGTAATGTCGAGGCTACGGAACCAGTGATCCCACGCGCCCGGTCGCGAAGCCATATTGAACAGTGGCAGCCGCAGAAGATCAGTGGGCGCTGACACCGGGTTCTCCTTCAGAAAAGCCGGACTGCAAACCGGCGCAACCGTCTCATCCATCAGAAACACGCAATCCGCATTGGGCCAGTCCGGCTGACCGATGTGAATGGCCGCGTCCAGACCTTCGCGGTCGAAATCGAATTGACCAATGCGGGTTGCGAAATTCAGAATAATATCCGGATATTGCGCCACAAAACGCGGAATGCGCGGAATGAGCCAGCGCGTGCCAAATGTCGGCAGAAAGGCGAGGTTCAATGTCTTGCCGCGCATCTGCGACATCACCTGAAGCGAAGCAGCACGAATAGCCGAAAGGGCAGGCGCAACAGCATTGAAATAAGCGCGTCCCGCATCCGACAGCACGACATGGCGGCTGGTGCGGTCGAAAAGCGCTGTTCCAAGCTGTTCTTCAAGTGATGCAATCTGGCGGCTGACAGCACCTTGCGTCAGCGCCAGTTCTTCGGCTGCTGCTGAAAAGCTTGCCAGCCGCGCAACAGCGTCAAACGCTGCAAGCGCACTGGTCGATGGAAGGAGCCGTCGCGAGAGTGTTGTCATGATCTATTACTAAATGGAATAGATCGATGAGTAAACATCGTTTGCAGCAGAACGCCCTGCGGTTCATAGTCCGGTCAATTCTGAAATGAGGAGAATTCATAATGTCGCGTACGGTCTTTAACTGGGAAGATCCCTTTCTGCTCGACGAACAGCTGACTGAAGACGAGCGCATGATCCGCGACTCCGCAAAGGCGTTTGCGAGCGACGTTCTGCTGCCGCGTGTAGAAAAGGCCTATCTCGACGAAACCACTGATCCGGAACTGTTCCGCCTGATGGGCCAGTCCGGTCTGCTTGGCGTTACGCTGCCGGAAGAATATGGCGCGGCCAATGCCGGTTATGTTGCCTATGGTCTTGTGGCCCGCGAAGTCGAGCGCGTTGATTCCGGTTATCGTTCGATGATGAGCGTGCAGTCCTCGCTCGTCATGTACCCGATTTATGCCTATGGCTCGGACGAACAGCGCAAGAAGTATCTGCCGGGTCTCGTCTCGGGCGAACTGATCGGCTGCTTCGGCCTGACCGAACCGGATGCCGGTTCCGACCCTGCAGGCATGAAGACCCGCGCCGAGAAGATTGACGGCGGCTATCGCCTGACCGGCTCCAAGATGTGGATTTCGAATTCGCCAATCGCCGACGTGTTCGTGGTGTGGGCCAAGTCCGCAGCCCATGACAATGCCATCCGCGGTTTCGTGCTTGAAAAGGGCATGAAGGGTCTTTCCGCTCCGAAGATCGGCGGCAAGCTGTCGCTGCGCGCATCGATCACCGGCGAAATCGTTATGGACGGCGTGGAAGTGTCGGAAGACGCCCTGCTGCCAAACGTATCGGGCCTCAAGGGTCCGTTCGGCTGCCTCAACCGTGCCCGCTACGGCATTTCCTGGGGTGTGCTGGGCGCTGCCGAAGATTGCTGGTTCCGCGCACGTCAATACGGCCTCGACCGCAAGCAGTTCGACAAGCCGCTGGCTGGCACGCAGCTTTACCAGAAGAAGCTTGCCGACATGCAGACCGAAATCACGCTCGGCCTTCAGGCATCGCTGCGCGTCGGTCGCCTGTTCGACGAAGGCAAGATGGCTCCTGAAATGATCTCCATCGTCAAGCGCAACAATTGCGGCAAGGCGCTCGATATTGCCCGCCAGGCGCGCGACATGCACGGCGGCAATGGTATCCAGATCGAGTACCACGTGATGCGTCACGCGCAGAACCTCGAAACTGTGAATACCTATGAAGGCACGCATGACGTTCACGCACTGATCCTCGGGCGCGCGCAGACCGGCATTCAGGCTTTCTTCTGAAAATAACCGCCCGCAATGTCCTCCCAAGGCCCGCTCGCTTTCTGCGGGCGGGCTTTTTGCTTTTACAAGGTTCCCGAAATGCAGAACACACCGCTTGACGGTCTCAAAGTGGTTGAGCTGGCCCGCATTCTGGCCGGTCCGTGGGTCGGTCAGACGCTCTCCGATCTGGGGGCGGACGTTATCAAGGTCGAAAGCCCGGAAGGTGACGATACGCGCAAATGGGGCCCTCCGTTCATTGAAGTCGAAGGCGAGAAGTCGGCTGCCTATTTCCATGCCTGCAATCGCGGCAAGCGCTCGATTACGGCTGATTTCCGAACGGAAGAGGGGCAGGAGCTGGTGCGTCGCCTCGTGGCCGATGCAGATGTTGTCATCGAGAATTTCAAGCTCGGTGGACTCGACAAGTACGGTCTTGACTATGAAAGCCTCAAGGCGGTCAATCCGCGCCTGATCTACTGCTCCATCACCGGTTTCGGACATGACGGTCCCTATGCCGAGCGGGCAGGCTATGATTTCATGATCCAGGGCATGGGCGGCATCATGGATCTGACCGGCGAGCCGGATCGCGAGCCGCAGAAGATTGGTGTGGCCTTTGCAGACATCTTTACAGGCCTCTACAGCGTGATTGCCATACAGTCGGCGCTCATCATGCGCCAGCGCACCGGCAAGGGACAACATATCGATATGGCGCTGTTCGACTGCATGTCAGCGGTTCTCGCCAATCAGGCCATGAACTATCTGGCCTCCGGCGTATCGCCGAAGCGCATGGGCAATGCGCATCCCAATATCGCGCCATACCAGACGCTGCCCGTCTCCGACGGCTATTTCATCATCGCCTGCGGCAATGACGGCCAGTTCGGCCGCCTGGTCGGTCTGCTGGACCTTGCAGAGCTTGCGAGCGATGAACGCTTCGCAACCAATGCTGCCCGCGTCGCGAACCGAACGGCGCTAACGGAACTTCTGGAAGAGCGCACCCGCCAGTGGACCCGCGACGAACTGCTGGCGAGACTGGAAAAGATCGGTGTTCCGGCAGGGCCGATCAATTCGGTTGCTGATGTCTTTGCCGATCCGCAATTCATTGCACGCGGGATGAAGATCGACCCGCAGGGCGTGCCGGGATTGCGCACGCCGATCCGCTTTTCTGATGCGGAACTTAAAATCGACCACCGCTCGCCCAATCTGGGAGAGCACAGCGAAATGGTTCGATCGGAACTGGACAAGGCATGAATCAAAAACCCCGCTCAGGCGGGGTTTTTCTTTGCTGGTATGCTGTTGATTCAGTCTTCCACGGCAACCATGACGTCTGACGCCTTGACGACGGCATAGGCCGTGCCGCCAACGGCGAGACGTAGTTCGTCAACAGCTTCATTGGTGATGGACGAGGTGACGATCACGCCATTGCCGATATCGATACGCACATGCGCCGTCGTGGCGCCCTTGGTGACGTCTACGATCTTGCCCTTAAGCCTGTTACGCGCACTGATCTTCATGCAATCCTCCATGAGTTTGTACAGGTCTGGAAACTAGCACAGACATCTATGTCAGAGAGGGAGAATATCGAGGGTCGACGCTGAAACTGTTTATAGCAGGGCTTGGAAAAACAAAAACGCCCCAGAGGGCGTTTGCTTAAAATCTAACGATTTCAAATCTCTAAAGAGAGAATGGTGCGGTCGAGAAGACTCGAACTTCCACGGGTTGCCCCACAGCGACCTCAACGCTGCGCGTCTACCAATTCCGCCACGACCGCCCGTGGTAGAAGCCGAATTGCTCCGGCGAGTGGGCATTTAGCAAATCACCTTGGGGTGCACAAGCCCCATCTGCATCATCAGCCAATCTTTTTCGAAAAGAATGTGAAAAACCGTAGCGCATTCCCCCCATCAAAGGCTGAGAACGCTTATTTTGTGGGCTTTTTCAAAGACTTCCTGCAAATGCTGCTTTTTCAAAAAATCTTCACAAGGCCCGCCATTCAGACAATGAAAACGCCCAACCAATGCAGAAAGTCCATGGAAACGCGAATGCCGATTCCAGAAGATTCGCAAAAAAGCGGAAAAATCAGCCTGCTATGCCCTGAAGACGCCGGATATCCTCCAGACGCTTGATCGTTTCGACGTAACCGGCATCGATTGCCTCGGCAGCGCGGTGAAAATCTGCAAGCCCGATCTGGCCCACAACTGGCATCAGCGATAAGTCCGGCGGATCACCCGCCATGCGAGCGCGCGAAATGCGATCCTGAATGATGTTGAAGGCATCCATCATCACGCCGGTGATTCCGAGCCGCGCTTCCTTCTCACCATGGACCGCGCCGGGTAGACCTTCCTGGCGCATCTGGGCATGTTTGATGACCGCAGCGCGGCCATACTGGTCGTAATGGAGATTGACCGCCAGAACGAGCCGCTGCTCATAAGCGCGACACACGGATACCGGCACCGGATTAACGAGCGCACCGTCGACCAGCACGCGCTCATCCCACCGCACAGGCTCAAATACGCCGGGCAGGGCATAGGAAGCCCGCATTGCGTCCACCAGCGGTCCGGACGACAGCCATATCTCATGGCCCGTCCGTAATTCCGTACAGACCGCCACGAAGGGTCGGGTGAGCTCCTCTATGCGCAGGCCATCAAGATGTTCGCGCAGGCGTCCATCGAGCTTCATGCCGCCAAAAAGGCCGCTTCCACGAAATGTAATGTCGAGGAGATTGAACATACGACGGCGGGTCAAGCTACGGGCGAATTCTTCCAGCTCATCGAGCTTGCCTGCGAGGTAACAACCACCAACGAGAGCGCCAATCGATGTGCCGGCGATCATCTCAATCTTGATGCCAGCCTCGTCGAGAGCACGCAATACACCAATATGCGACCAGCCGCGCGCGGCGCCGCCGCCAAGCGCCAGCGCGATCTTGCGCGGTTCACGCTTGATCTCGGGCTTCTCAATGACTTCCTGAGCAGGCGCTTCGACGTCTATGCTGACAGTCCTGCGCCGTACCCCCCAGTTAAGCATCACGTTGGACACCTCATCGTTTCGATCAGATTAGCGAAACATGGTATCCAAAGAATAAATGCTGCAAATTGATGACGCGAGGCTTATTCGCATCATCACATCGTTTTGAAAGCGATCAATGATCGTGATCACAGCTGCCGCCGTTTTCGATTTTCAGTGTGGTTTCACCCGCTTCACTGACAACCTGACGGTAGAAGCACGAGCGGCGTCCGGTGTGGCAGGTTGGGCCGTCACCAGCGACACGAACCTTCAGCCAAAGGGCGTCCTGATCGCAATCGGTGCGCAGTTCGATCACGCTTTGCAGATTGCCGGAGGTTTCCCCCTTCTTCCAGAGCGTGTTGCGCGAGCGCGACCAGTAATGCGCAATCCCTGTGTCCAGCGTCAGGCGAAGCGCTTCCGCATTCATATGGGCAACCATCAGAAGCACGCCGTCACGTTCGTTGGTGACAACTGCCGTGATGAGGCCGGAAGCATCGAAGCGCGGCATGAACACCGCTCCTTCTTCAATCGTCTTTTTATCGGATGGCTGGGCAGGGAAGGTCGTCATTGTCTCACCTGAAATGGATAAAAGGCACGTGCCATAAGCAACGTGCCTTGAAATAGCTGAAAAACATGGGGTGTGCATACCCGAAAAGCCGAAGCCTTTCGGGATCATGCATTATTTGCTGCGCGACATGGTCATGAAACGCACCTGTTCATCCACCTTGACCTTCATCTCTCCGGTGAAAGTGGTGGTGATGGTGGTCGAACCTTGCTTGCGGATGCCGCGCATGGCCATGCACATATGCTCGGCCTCGATCATCACGGCAACGCCACGCGGCTTCAGAATATTCTGAATGCTGTCAGCGATCTGCGCCGTGATGCTTTCCTGCGTCTGCAGGCGATGCGCGAAAATATCGACCACGCGGGCGATTTTCGACAGGCCCACAACCTTGTGGTCAGGAAGATAGGCGACATGCGCCTTGCCGATGATCGGAACCATATGGTGTTCGCAATGCGAGAAGAAGGAAATGTCCTTCACCAACACCATATCGTTATAACCGGCAACTTCCTCGAACACAGTGCCAAGCACTTCTTCAGGGCTCTCCGCGTAACCGGAAAAAAGCTCCTTATAGGCTTTGGCGACACGCTTTGGCGTATCCAGAAGGCCTTCGCGTTCCGGATCATCGCCAGCCCACAGCAGAAGCGTGCGAACTGCAGCTTCGGCGTCGGCCTGCGTCGGCTTACCGTGCAACGGGGTAACATTTGCCTGCTTCTTTGAAGACAGGCCGGATTCGTCATCTTCTTTGAGGATGCGCGCGTCCATCAGTATTCTCCAGTAGTCTCCTTCACGGAGGAGACGAGTTAAACGGACAATACAACGATACGCTTTGCGAGCGGGCGATGTATTGATCCGGTGGCGTAAGCTCACCGGACAGGTTTCATGCCTTCACCATGGCACTGTGCTAAAACATGATACCTAAAAACACAAAGGCTTTTCGTATGTTATCATGTCCTAAACCAGACTTTTAGAACGTTGAATAATAGTTTCAAGTCCAACGTTCCAACGCCATTAAAAGCGCAGGCGTTACTTGCCTAATATATAGGGAGTAAATTGCAACTTCAAACTGATATCAGAAAACATTTTTTTGTTTTTTCTCTGACTGGTATCAAGGTTTTGAAATTCGTATCATTTTGGCGCAATGAAAGCGGCAGAGGCAGGATTCGAAAAACACCCGTATCTTGTGGAATCTGATGCGCTTAGAATTTGAAGTTCCTGGCTGCTGGCACCATGTTAAGGACATGGAGCTTCAGACCCAGTGCGCCAGGCGGAAGGCTTACGCATATGATCGACGACATCTACAACAAACGCATCCTGGAATTTGCGGGCAATATGGAGCGTATCGGTCGGCTGGCAGAGCCGGATGCCGTCGCCACCATGCATTCCAAGCTGTGCGGCTCGACGGTTACCGTCTATCTCAAGATGACGGACGGTGTGGTGACCGATTTTGCGCATGAGGTGAAAGCCTGTGCCTTGGGGCAGGCGTCTTCCTCGGTCATGGCGCGCAACGTCATCGGCGCAACGGCAGAGGAACTGAAAGCCGTCCGCGATGCGATGTATGCCATGCTTAAGGAAAACGCTCCGTCACCGGAAGGACGATTCGAAGACCTGAAATATTTCGAGCCGGTGCGCGAATACAGAGCCCGCCATGCATCGACGCTTTTGACGTTCGACGCGGTTGTCGATTGCATTCGCCAGATCGAAGACAAAGCCAAGGCTGCCTGACCCAATGTGCGCCTGTGGCAAACACCACACGACTGAAACGCCGCCTCAAGCAAAGCGATACAGCCGTAATTTCACCGATCGCTGGCGCAAGACGCCGGGAAGGGTGTTTGGCACAGCGTTCGTCCGATTCTATCAGCTGACACTGTCATCGCTGATCGGAAACTCCTGCCGCCATATGCCGACCTGTTCCGAATATGCCTATGAGGCGATCGCCCGCCATGGCCTGTGGAGCGGCGGCTGGATGGGGCTGTTTCGTGTCATGCGCTGCGGCCCGTTCGGTACCCATGGTTTCGACCCCGTGCCGCGCGAATTGCCGGGCGAGCTGAAATGGTATTTACCCTGGCGTTATTGGCGCTGCTCGGCCCCTCATGATTAAATACCCGTGTTTTTTATGTGATGCTTAGAATTCATTAACGATATCAATGTTTCTTAGGGAATAAGAATTGAGGCATCGTTATGGTCTTTTTCAGGCCGCAATTTGCCTGCACATCCAGCTAGCAATTCCATATCCGCGAGCCATCATGCTGACATCGTCGTCCCGTATCGCACGTTTCGTTGCTTCTGTAGCGTTTGGAGCTACTGTTTTTTGCGGTTCCGCAGCAATGGCGAAGCCCTCATGGGTTGTGTTCGACGCCGACAGCAACCGGATTCTCGGTCAGGACGATGCCAATTTCCAGCGCGCGCCGGCATCGCTCGCCAAGATGATGACGCTCTACATCACCTTCGAAGCACTGAAGACAGGTCGTCTCCATTGGGACGACCAGATGCCCATTTCGAAGAATGCGGCTGCCAAGGTTCGCATGAAGCTCTGGCTCAAACCGGACCAGACCATTTCCGTGCGCGACACCGTCAATGCAATGATCATCATTTCGGCCAATGATGCAGCGACCGTCATGGGCGAATATATCGGCGGATCTGAAGCGGGATTCGGTCGTCTGATGACGCAGCGTGCGCGCCAGATCGGCATGAAGAGCACCTTCTTCGTCAATCCTTCGGGACTGACGGCCAATATGACTCAGCTCACCACCGCGCGTGACATGGCGGTGCTTGGCATGGCGCTTCGCCGCGACTTCCCGGATCAGTACGCGCTGTTTTCCCAGCGTTCCTTCACCTATCGGGGCCGGGTTTATAACGGGCACAACAATCTGATGTACCGCTATGGTGGCGTCGATGGCATCAAGACCGGCTATACGAACGTCTCCGGCTACAATCTCGTTTCGTCCGCCATTATCGGCGGCAAGCATCTTGTTGGTGTGGTTCTTGGCGCCGGTTCGGCAGGCGAGCGCGACGGCCAGATGGCCAAGCTTTTGACCCGTTATGGCAATGCCAGCGGTGAGGGAACGGCAGTGGCAATGGCAAAGCCTGCCGCTATTGCACCGTCGCCGAAAGAAACCCCTAAGAAAGATTCGGTTGCTGACCTCATCGATGATTCCCAGATCGAGCAGGGCGATGGCGGCTATCTCGTGGCGTCGGCTGGTGCGGCTTGGCGAATCCAACTTGCCGCGACACCGACCCGCGCTGGAGCTGCCGAACTTCAGGAAAAACTGCGCCCCGCAGTGGAAAAGGTTGCCCATGGCCTGAAGGGCGAGATTTCGCCGGACGGCAAGCGCCGCAAGGTCTATCGCGTCTGGTTCGGTGGCTTCAAGGATTCCGCTTCCGCTGAAAAGGCCTGCGCCAAACTGAAGAAGCAGCGTATCGACTGCTTGCCGATCAAGAGCTGACATCCCATTTACGGATTGCTTTAAACATCCCGACAAATAGCCCTGTCGGGATGTCGTGCTTTACTGGCCCGACAAAAAATACTAGAAGCCTCACAATACTGACAACGCATGATCATGAACCACCCGCAATCGTTGGCGGGACTGGATAAGGACGAATAGAATGTCGAATACCGTTTCCATGCAATTCCCCGATGGTTCCGTACGGGACTATGATGCATCGACCACCGGTGCTGCACTCGCGGAATCAATCTCCAAATCTCTCGCAAAAAAGGCAGTGGCCTATGCCGTCGACGGCACCGTGCGCGATCTTTCCGATCCGCTTGGCGCTTCCGGCAAGATCGAGATTCTCACCCGCGAAGACCCGCGCGCGCTCGAACTGATCCGTCACGATACGGCGCACGTTCTGGCAGAAGCCGTTCAGGAGCTTTTCCCGGGTACACAGGTTACCATTGGCCCCGTCATCGAAAATGGCTTCTATTACGACTTTGCGCGTAATGAACCGTTTACCCCGGACGATCTGCCGGTGATCGAAAAGAAGATGCGCGAGATCATTCAGCGCAACAAGGCGTTCACCAAGGAAATCTGGTCGCGCGACAAGGCCAAGCAGGTTTTTGCCGAAAAGGGCGAGGCCTACAAGGTCGAGCTCGTCGATGCGATTCCGGAAGGTCAGGACCTCAAGATCTATTATCAGGGCGACTGGTTCGATCTTTGCCGTGGTCCGCACATGGCTTCCACCGGCCAGATCGGCAATTCCTTCAAGCTGATGAAGGTTGCCGGTGCTTACTGGCGCGGTGATTCCAACAATCCGATGCTGACCCGCATCTACGGTACGGCGTTTGCCAACGACAACGACCTTCAGGCCTATCTGCATATGCTTGAAGAGGCTGAAAAGCGCGATCATCGTCGTCTTGGCCGTGAAATGGACCTCTTCCACTTCCAGGAAGAAGGACCGGGCGTCGTATTCTGGCACGCCAAAGGCTGGAAAATGTTCCAGAATCTGGTGAGCTACATGCGCCGCCGCCTCGACAGCCACGGCTATCAGGAAGTCAACGCGCCGCAGGTGCTCGACAAGTCGCTCTGGGAGACCTCCGGTCACTGGGGCTGGTATCGCGACAACATGTTCAAGGTAACGGTTGCCGGTGACGATACCGACGACGACCGCGTCTTTGCGCTGAAGCCGATGAACTGCCCGGGCCACGTGCAGATTTTCAAGCACGGCCTCAAGTCGTACCGCGATCTGCCGATCAAGCTTGCCGAGTTCGGCAATGTGCATCGCTATGAACCGTCGGGTGCTCTGCACGGCCTGATGCGCGTGCGCGGCTTTACGCAGGACGATGCGCACATCTTCTGCACCGAAGATCAGATGGCTGCGGAATGCCTGCGCATCAACGATCTCATTCTGTCGGTCTATAAAGATTTCGGCTTTGAAGGGATCACCATCAAGCTCTCGACCCGCCCTGAAAAGCGCGTCGGTTCGGACGAACTTTGGGATCGCGCTGAAAGCGTGATGATGACCGTGCTTGAAGAAATTCAGGCGCAGTCGAACGATATCAAGACCGGCATTCTGCCGGGCGAGGGTGCGTTCTACGGACCAAAGTTCGAATATACGCTGAAGGACGCCATTGGCCGTGAATGGCAGTGCGGCACCACGCAGGTCGATTTCAACCTGCCGGAACGTTTTGGCGCGTTCTACATCGACAATGAATCGGAAAAGCGCCAGCCGGTCATGATCCATCGCGCCATCTGCGGCTCGATGGAACGCTTCCTCGGCATTCTGATTGAAAACTTTGCCGGTCACATGCCGCTCTGGTTCGCGCCGGTTCAGGTCGTGGTGACGACGATCACGTCAGACGCCGACGACTATGCCATCGAAACGGCTGCCAAGCTAAAGGCTGCCGGTCTGCAGGTTGTCACCGATCTGCGTAACGAGAAGATCAACTACAAGGTTCGCGAACACTCGCTCCAGAAGGTTCCGGTCATTCTCGTCTGCGGCAAGCGTGAAGCGGAAGAGCAGACCGTCAATATGCGCCGCTTCGGCTCTCGCGATCAGGAAGCGATGACGCGCGATGAGGCAATTGCCCGTCTGACCGAAGAGGCAACCCCTCCTGATCTGATCCGCCTCAAGAATGGCGGCAGATAACAAGAGCTTCGCTCCAAACAAAAAGACCGCGCCGAGGCGCGGTCTTTTCTATTTTTACGACTCTAGACAAAACGGCCACCACGGTAAGAATTTGCATTCCTTTGCAGGAGTTAGCCGTTTAGCTGGAATCGGGAGGCATCCGGTACCCCATTGCGTACATTGGGCCGGAGACATGCCCTGATTTGCGGTCAACTCTGCAGCTCCTGCATAAACCTGTGAAGCCATAAGAACACTAAATGTCAAAAATATAAGCTTTTTCATTCGAACACCTTGAAGAAATATTAAAGGGACGAATGTAAGATTAGTCGAAAAATAAAAACTGAAAATGCCAATATGGCGCTATGGATAATGATCTAATTAAAAATTGCCATTAATCTAAAGAATCGTCAGATGCTTCGAATTCCTTGTTGGCAATGACTTCGACTTCCTCATTCTTACCGGACGAAACCTTGAAGTCCCGCTGATAGATGCGGTCCTTGTTTTTCGCCACGGCGACATAATCGCCTTCGATCAGAACCAGCGATGAATAGGCGCCCACGCTTTCACGCACCACATCGCCCGAAGCATTGAGAACCGACCATGACGTGTCGGCCAGTGCTTCACCGCCATGTTCGCGTACCAGCTTCAGAGTCAATTCCGCAGCGCGATGCTCAATTGTCGCTTCGGTGAGCTTGCCTGCCTCGACGCGAATATCGGCGCGGATGATGGCATTGGCCGAGCCATAGTTCGAGACGACGTGGTAGGTGCCACTGTTGAGCCGGATAATGGCATTCGGCTTCACGTCCGGTACAATCAGCGAGCGTTCGCTGTTGTCCTCGTCGGCATAGATCGAGAATCGCAGCAGATCGTCATTGATCTTGCCCTTGTCGGGCAGAACGGCACTGAGCTTCATTCCACCCGCATCGAGCATCATCAGTTCGTGCCGGGCATTGTTGCCAAGTGTGATGCGCTTGGTGGCGCCTGCACGCCCATAAGCCACGTGAACGAGGTAACTACCCTCCGGCAAATTGAATGCGGCGCTGCCACCCTGTGCACTGGCGATCAGCGGCAATTGCCCGTCCGGACCGACATTGGGTGAAAAAACACGCCAGACCAGTCCCGTCGGAATGTCGCTGCCATCGTCTATCAGACGCGCTTTCAGATCCAGCTCGGTGGTTTTCATCAACGGATTGTTTTCCGGGCTCGTCGGCGACGCATAGGGGCTGAGCGTCGGCAAGTCGAGCGCGGGTTCAGGAAGGTTCAAACCGCCGCTTGCCTCCGCTGCAGGGTCAAGGCCCTGCGCCCAGGCTGGCGCACCCGACATCCCGGCCAGCAGCGCAACAGCAAGCCATTCGCCGCGAAAATATCGTGATGTTTGCACGCAAGGCAGAAGTTTGAAAACCGACATAGCTTTTTTGAGCCCATGCGGGTGTCGAATTCAAGGCCAAATCGTTTCTGACACCGGCATTTTTTAGCCGTCGCCGTGCTGCGGTTTCTCCGAGTTTTGACTTTACACCGCTCTTACAACGGGCGAGAAGAGGCGGCCCACTCAAAAGAGGAGTGGCAATTCAGGTTTTAGCAAGTTCCAGTCGTGAGGTTTTCCGTGGCGCATCCGGTGTTCGATTTTCTAGCTCAGCGTAGTTCCACGCCGATTTCAGCAATTGGCGCTCCAGCACCAGAAGGCGAAGAACTGGCTGAACTGCTTAAAGTGGCAGCCCGCGTTCCTGATCACGGTCGCCTGACGCCCTGGCGCTTCATCCTCTACCGTGGTGATGCTCGCAAACGGGTAGGGGAGTTTCTGGCCAAGCGCGCCGAAGAACGTGAAGGTCCACTACCGGAAGGCCGCAAAGAGCAGGAATTGACCCGCTTCGCGCGTGCTCCGCTCGTCATCGGCATTGTGTCTTCGCCGGTGGCGCATGAGCGTATTCCGGAATGGGAGCAGTTTTTGTCGGCAGGTGCTGTCGCGATGAACCTCTGCATTGCCGCCAATGCGCTTGGCTATGCGACCAACTGGATCACCAACTGGTATTCGGACGATGCACCGTCGCGCGCATATCTCGGTCTTGCACCGAATGAACGCGTGGCTGGTTTCGTTCATATTGGCACCGCAGAAAACAAGATGCCGGAGCGTCCCCGTGCAGATATGGACAAGATCGTTTCCGACTATTCTGGCCCATGGGCGGAATAAGATAGAGCTTTAAAACTATTTCCCAAGGCGAGGAAATCACAATGTTTTATGAGCCAAAAGAGGGGCATCCATTGCCCCACAATCCCTTCAAGGCAATTGTCGCACCGCGCCCGATCGGCTGGATCGGCACATGTTCGAAGAACGGAGTGGTCAATCTCGCTCCATATTCTTTCTTCAATGCGATCTGCGATACGCCGCCTATGGTGATGTTTTCATCCAGCGGCATCAAGGACAGCGTGACTTTCATCGAGGAAACTGGTGAGTTCACAACCAATCTGGTGAGTGAGCACCTCAAGACGCATATGAATGCGTCGTCAGTCGACGCACCGCGCGGCACCAGCGAGTTCGATTATGCCGGATTGACCCGTGCCCCATCGAATGTCATCGCCGCTCCGCGTGTGAAAGAGGCCTATGCCTCGCTGGAATGCGTTGCCGTCGACATCAGGCGATTGCAGGACAAGGAAGGCAAGCCGACCGACAATTACATGGTCATCGGTGAAGTCGTCGGCGTTCACATTGATGAAAGCATTCTGACGGACGGACTGGTTGATATCGCCAAGGTCAAACCCGTGACGCGTCTCGGCTATATGGATTACGCCACCACGGACAGTGTCTATCAGATGTTCCGGCCGAAATGGCCCGATAAGTAAGGGGCTGATTACAGCCCCTTTTTCTTGGCTTCGGTCCAGATTTCTTCCATTTCTTCGAGGCTTGCTGAATCGAGGTCGTTTCCGGCCTCATCCAGCGTCTTCTCGATGAAATGGAAGCGCCGCTTGAATTTGTCATTGGCCGCAATCAGCGCCGTTTCGGCATCAATCTCAAGGTGGCGGCCAAGATTGACCATGGCAAAGAGCAGGTCGCCATATTCTTCCGCGATATGGGCCTTGTCCTGCGCGGCCATGGCTTCCTTCAGCTCGGCAGTTTCTTCGGAAATCTTGTCGAGAATCGGCGCAGCCTCTGACCAGTCAAAGCCGACCTTCGCCGCTTTCTGCTGCAATTTCAGCGCACGAACGAGGGCAGGGAAGTTGGTTGGAATATCGTCGAGAAACCCGTTATTCTCATGCGTGTCGAGCCCGAGACTTGCGCGGCGTTCGGCGCGCTCCGCCTTCTCTTCCGCTTTGATCCGGTTCCACGAGCCTTTGGCCATGCCAGCGCTGCGGGCTTCCTCATCTCCGAAGACATGCGGATGACGACGGATCATCTTATGGGTGATAGCCTCCACCACATTGCCGAAATCGAAACTGCCTTGCTCTTCGGCCATCCGCGCATGGAAAACCACCTGTAGCAAAAGATCACCCAGCTCCTCGCGCAGATCGTCCATGTCGTCGCGCTCAATAGCGTCGAGAACCTCATAGGCTTCTTCCAGCGTATAAGGCATGATCGATCGGAAGCTCTGCTCGACATCCCACGGACAGCCGGTTTTCGGATCGCGAAGGGCAGCCATAATCTCAAGCAGGCGGTCGATATTGCGGGAAGGGGTCATCTGCGCTCCATCAAACTTCGCTAACTCCATTGCCAATTGCTGGCAAAGAATCATCTGGAACGGGTTGAAGTCCGTTGCCGATTTTGCATAGTCAGCTCGGGATCGCACATCGGGGCGGCATGTTCAACAAGTGGATACTTGATCGATGACAATTCTTGTGACTGGCGGCGCCGGCTATATCGGCTCTCATACCTGCGTTCAGCTGATCGAGGCAGGCCATGAAGTGGTCGTGGTCGATAATTTCGACAATAGTAACCCGGAAGCCCTTCACCGGATCGAGAAAATTACCGGACGCGCACCCATTCGCGAACCGGGAGACATTCGTGATCGCGCACTGCTGGAACAGATCATCACGCGCCACAAATGTACGGCTGTAATCCATTTCGCAGGCCTGAAGGCTGTCGGGGAATCAAGCGAAAAGCCGCTGCATTATTATGACTGCAACGTGCTGGGCACGCTGCGGCTGTTGCAGGCGATGGAAGCAACCGGCGTCAAGACGCTGGTATTCTCCTCATCCGCTACAGTTTACGGTGACCCGCAGAAGCTGCCGATCACCGAAGACCAGCAGCTCTCCGCAACGAACCCCTATGGTCGCACCAAGCTGATCATCGAAGAAATGCTGCGCGATCTCTACAATAGCGACAATAGCTGGAAGATCGCCATTCTGCGCTATTTCAACCCCGTCGGCGCACATGAAAGCGGCCTGATTGGTGAAGACCCGAAAGGCATTCCGAACAATCTGATGCCGATCATCGCGCAGGTTGCGACCGGACGCCGTGAAAAGCTCAATATCTGGGGCAACGATTACGCAACGCCGGACGGCACTGGTGTTCGCGATTACATCCATGTGGTCGATCTGGCCGCGGGCCACCTTAAGGCGCTGAAAAAGCTGGATGAACCGAAATGCTTCGCCGTTAATCTCGGTACGGGGCAGGGCTACAGCGTTCTCGATGTCGTCAAGGCGTTCGAGCATGTCTCCAACCGCCAGATCAATTATGAAATCGCGCCACGCCGCCCGGGCGACGTTGCTGAGTGTTATGCCGATCCGACCTTTGCCAACGATTTCCTTGGCTGGTCAGCCGAGAAGAATCTGCGCGAGATGTGCCAGGATATGTGGAACTGGCAATCGAAGAACCCCAACGGCTACGAATAAGCTGGCAACCGCCTTTTAATCGCAAGCAAATCCCGGAAAAGTGAAGCAAGAGGGCCTGTTTTCCAGCCACCAAGGATTGAAAACAGGCCCGATGCGTTTAAGAGCCTGAATCGAAAAGGCGACATGCGTGTGCGAAAATGGTGATTTTCGAGTACCGGAGCGGAGCGTACGAAAGATACGTGAGCACCGGATTGTAGAAAATCGACATTTGCAGCCACACAGGGCGACTTTTGGAATAGGCTCGAATAAACAGGCCCAGCAAAACAGGGCCCATGTCCCTGAATATTTCCCATGTTTCATGGATGCGACGCGGCGCCCGGTCCTCCCCCAAGGCGCGCCGAACAAGATTGGACGAAACTATGCGCTTCCTGCCGGATAAATTCACCTCAATGCTGATCGCCACAATTCTGCTGGCCTCGGTGCTTCCGGTGCAAGGCGAATTTGCGGAATGGTTCGGCATGGCGACGAAAGTCGCGGTCGGCCTTCTGTTCTTCCTGCATGGCGCGCGTCTTTCACGCGAAGCCGTTATTTCGGGCATCACCCACTGGAGACTGCATCTGGCAGTTTTCCTGTCCACCTTCGTGCTGTTTCCGATCCTGGGGCTCGCAGCTGGCTGGGTTATTCCCGGACTGGCGCAATCGGCCTTCTATACCGGCATTCTTTATCTCTGCGTTCTGCCTTCGACGGTGCAGTCATCCATCGCCTTCACATCCATGGCGGGCGGCAATGTTTCTGCGGCAATTGTTTCCGCTTCGGCTTCGAATATTTTCGGTATGTTCCTCACACCGCTGCTGGTGGGTCTGCTTTTTGCGGTCCAGAGTGGAGGAGGGGGCATTTCTCTTGATGCGTTTGAAGCCATTCTGCTGCAATTGCTGCTGCCCTTTGTTCTGGGTCAGATTCTGCAACCCTGGATCGGCAGCTTCATGAGACGCAACAGCAAGCCGTTGAGCTTCGTGGATCGCGGTTCCATCCTGATGGTCGTTTATCTCGCCTTCAGCGAAGCCATCGTGGAAGGCCTTTGGAAATCAGTCTCTTGGGACGATCTCTTGATGATGGTCGGCGTCAATATAATGTTGCTGATTGTCGTCCTGCTGATTACCTGGTACGGCAGCAAGCGATTGGGCTTTAATCGCGCCGATTGCATAACGATCATGTTTTGCGGCTCCAAGAAAAGCCTTGCCAGTGGTGCGCCAATGGCCAGCGCCATTTTCGCAAGCGCCAATGTCGGCAGTATTGTGCTACCATTGATGTTGTTTCATCAGATTCAGCTTATGGCTTGTGCAGTGATTGCGCGTAAACTGGCTGATCATAAATAAGCGGCCCAAACTATACAGACTTTGAAAAGGCATACGGCAATGGCGCAAACCGACGATAAATCCTTCAATGAGGACGCTCTGGCGGAAGCCTATGATCGTGCGCTCGCGCTTGAAAAAGCTGGTGATTTCGACGGTGCCGCAAAAGCCTATGAAGAAGTTCTGGCCATCGATCCTGACGATCACGGCGGTGCAGCCGTGCGGCTTGCAAGTATGGGGCGCGGCGCTGTTCCGCTAAAAGCACCCGACGCCTATGTAGCCACGCTATTCGACCAGCACGCGGAGATGTTCGATACAATTCTCGTTGACCAGCTTGGCTATGATGTGCCGTTGCAGCTGCGCGAGATATTGCTGGAAATCGATGAGGAATTTCATCGTGATCGTATGCTTGATCTCGGCTGCGGCACAGGTCTTTCGGCTGATGCGCTTGACGATATGGCGACGCACAAGACCGGCGTGGACATTTCTGAAAACATGATCGAAGTCGCGTTTGAAAAAGGCGATTACGATGCATTGTTCGTAGGCGAAGCGGTACGCTTTCTTGAAACGACCGCCGAGGACAATTGGGACCTGATCGTCGCGACCGACGTGCTGCCTTATATGGGGGAGCTGGATCGCTTCTTTGCAGGTGTGGCGACGCAGCTGGAACCGGACGGCTATTTCGGCTTTTCAAGCGAAACGCAGGACGAAGCGCGCTTTGCAGGCCGGGCTTTCATGGTCGGCGATTATCAGCGTTTCGCGCATGCGAAGTCATATGTGACAGCCATGCTGGATGCGCACGGCATGGACTGCATCAGATGTGAAAACATCACTGTACGCAGCGAGCAAGGTTCGCCGGTTCCCGGACATCTTTACGTCGCACGCCGTCGCTGACATTTCGTATCAGCGATAGAACTTAACCACGTGATCGGTCACCGAAAGGTTGAGTCATCGTGTTAAGTTCACGCTGTAGGGCGGCGTTTGCTGATGTCGGGCACAGCGTCTGAATAGACAGGCCGTGCAAAATACACATCAGAATGTTCCATAATCTATCTTATGTGATCATTATATGTAGCTGGGTGGGTTCTAGCTTGAAGTCGGTCTTAGGTTGGTTTCAACGAACGAAAAGCAGCAAATGAATCGATGTAAACGCCTGCTCCTCATCGACTTCCCGAACGATGTAAGATCGCTCGTAGCCAAACCGCAAGCTGCTCTATCGTTCGTTTCCAGCTACGCCACACAACTGCTCCGTGATAGCGCGCGTCTGTTCTCAGCTCGGAGGACCGAAATATTTGGTTCTCAGCTTCGCGATTTCCTCGCTCTCGTGCAGACTTATGATCGCCACGCTGGCGGGCTGAACAAGCTCGCAGTGGCGCGGAAATGCAAAGCCATATTTGTCCGGGCTGAATGCTTCGCCCACAAGATCAAGCGGTTCATCGGTGTGCTGATGCATATAGTATTCCAGCACGGGACCGTCAGCGACGATTGCGGCAATCTCATCATTGACCAGAGCGGAAACGGCTTCCGGCAAATGGTCAAACGATACGGTAGCTATGGATCGGGATTTCAGAAACTGTTCCGCAACGCTGCCGGTTCGCACCCCGACGGATTTTCTTTGAAGATCGCTCAAATTTGAAATCGTGTTGTCGATATGCGCCACGGTCATCACGCTGGTGATCGATGAGGTAACATAGGCGATGATGGCGATGCCGAAGACCATCCAGAATGTTTGCCAGACACGCCCCATCCAGCCGAACAGGTTTTTACGTGAGCTTTTGCCCGACGTTGCAATCGACACCACATGATAAAAGCTCTCCGCCAGCCCTTCCCGCCATCGTTTTGGAAAATTCTGGTCAAAGTGCCTGTCGAACAGCGTTAAAAGCAGTGTTGCCGCCAGAAGGATGCCCAAAATCCAGACATAGGTGTTCAGATGGCCAGCCCGATTGAGACGACCGATTAGGTCATCCCATCCAGTCCCTGCCTGGGTATGCACCAGGATGCGCAGACCGGCATCAAACCATGGATAGGTAAAATCGGCGATTTCAGCGCGGTTTTCGGTGATTGTAAGATTGGTGACGGCTGCATCAACCTTGCCTTCAGAAACGGCCTTCATGAGGTCGCTGTAGTTCGGATACTCCACATAATGCGACTTGATATTGAGACGTGCGGCGATGTTTCGCCAGATATCAATCGCCATGCCGGAATAGCCATTGCCTTCATTATTCACGAAGGGTTCGCTGACATAGACGCCAACTTGCACCGGCTTTGATGGTTCTGTCGGCCCTTGCGCATTAGCGGCTTGGGAAAAAGCAGACAGAAACGCAATAAAAATAATAACGGATACAATATTAAATTTAGATTTATAAAATAATAATAGAAACATATTCCAATCCTATTATATATTCGACTGGTAATTGGATATTATAATTGCAGATTTATATTTATATATCAACTATACTGTATAAATTTAAGCATTGCCTCATAATGTACGTTGGAGAATTGCCGCAGCCTCGGCGTTTTTTGCGCCAGAAATGCACCCTGCCCGTATGGCTGCCCATACAGTCGATCTCATCAACGATTGACAAATTCTGCGCTTGATTAAAATCATTCCCTCATTGCCCGCATCGTGAGAATGACTGAAACGTGTTTGGAGCGTGGAACGGTCTAAGACCAAAGCAGCATGTAATCGTCGTGCACATGTTGTATGACCCGACACGGGTTCCAGCACTCGCGTTTTGGACCAGTTCTTGGTCATAACGCTTATCAAACGGGCATTCCCGGCCCGCTGGCTGGATGGGATAGAAGGTAGAGCATAGATGTTGGAAGCACGCATTCGAAACGCTTCGCTGCGAGACAAGATTATTACCCCGGAACAGGCGGCCAGCCTCATTAAGGATGGCATGATTGTCGGCATGAGCGGCTTTACCCGCGCTGGCGACGCCAAGGCCGTTCCAGTGGCAATGGCGGCCAGAGCGGCAACTGATCCTTTTCAGATCACCCTTATCACCGGCGCTTCGCTCGGGCACGACGTCGACAAGATCCTGACGGAAGCCCATGTTCTCGCACGCCGTATGCCGTTTCAGGTTGACCGCACGCTGCGTTCCGCGATCAATCGCGGCGAGGTCATGTTTATCGACCAGCATCTGTCCGAAACGGTCGAGCAGCTGCGTTCCAACCAGATCGGCCCGATAGATTATGCCGTTGTCGAAGCACTGGCGATCACCGAAAGCGGTGGCATCATCCCAACCACCTCGGTCGGCAATTCGGCAAGTTTTGCTATTCTGGCCGATAAGGTGATCGTCGAGGTCAATCTCAACCACCCGATGGCGCTGGAAGGCCTGCACGACATCTATATTCCAACCAAGCGCCCTACCCGCGATCCGATCCCGGTTACGGCCTGCGACAGCCGCGTTGGCCTGCCTTACATTCCGATCCCGGTCGAAAAGATCGTCGGTATCGTCATCACGCAGGAAAATGACAGCGCTTCGACAGTCGAACCTGCTGATAGCGAAACCATCGCCATTGCCAGCCATCTGATTGATTTCCTGAAGGACGAAGTGGCGCATGGACGCCTCGATCTGACGCTCAATCCTCTTCAGGCCGGTATCGGCACCATCGCAAATGCTGTGCTCAATGGCTTTGCCGATAGCCCCTTCCACAATCTGCGCATGTATAGTGAAGTGCTGCAGGACAGCACTTTCGAGCTTTTCGACGCTGGAAAGCTGGATTACGCCTCTGGCGCTTCGATCACGCTGAGCCCGGCAGTTGGCGAACGCGTTTTCAACAATATCGACCGCTATCGCGACAAGCTGATCCTGCGCCCGCAGGAAATCAGCAACCACCCGGAAGTCATCCGTCGCCTTGGTATCATCGGCATCAACACGGCGCTTGAATTCGACATTTATGGCAATGTGAATTCCACCCATGTCGATGGAACACATATGATGAACGGTATTGGCGGTTCCGGCGATTTCGCGCGAAATGCCTATATTTCCATCTTCGTCAGCAAATCGGAAGCCAAGAACGGCGCCATTTCGTCTATCGTGCCGATGGTGACGCATGTGGACCACACGGAACACGACGTCGATATTCTGGTGACCGAACAGGGCCTTGCCGATCTGCGCGGCCTCGCCCCGCGGGAACGTGCCCGTGTCATCATCGACAATTGCGCTCATCCGGATTATCGCGACCAGCTTAATGATTATTTCGAGCGCGCCTGTGCGCGTGGCGGTCACACACCGCACCTTCTGGAAGAAGCCTTCAGCTGGCATACGCGCCGTCGCGAAAGCGGCAGCATGCTGCAGGGATAATACCCCACCTGTGGTGGCTGGCGTTCAAAACCGGCCGCCAGTCACCCTGCCCGCTTGCAGATCGAGCGGAACCTTCTCCAAGTCGAAACGTTAATCGGCATATCGTTTTCTAACTGGAAACGATCATGTTGCGGAAACACTGGGAATCTTGCCCCACGTTTTTCGTATAATGTTAGTCTGGCGTTCTGGAGGAGCGGCCGTCGGACATAAAGAACACCAGTGCCGTTCCTGGAAGGTTCAGAAAAGCTATGTCCATCCTCATCAGCCTTCTGATAACAATTCTTGTTATCTTCCTCGTGCTTTATCTCATCAACATGCTTCCGCTCGATGCGAAGGTGAAGCAGATCGCTCAAGTTATTGTGATCATCATCGGCATCATCTCGCTTTTGAAATATCTCGCCGTTTTCTGACGATCGTCGCGCATCGGTTGCGAGCGGCTTGCGTGAGCGCTCGTAATTGAAAAATATCCAAAAATTATGCACTTGTCGCAAGACAACACTCTCGACGTTAGACGAGTTCTTTCGGAGCGTTATGGCCATCTGCGCGCTTCGAAAAGCTCGTCTCCGTCGCCCATAGGCGGTTGTTTCCGGCTTTCCCTTATGTTAGCCATTGCAACTATCGGTTTGATTATTCGAAAATCCCGATATTCGCCCAATCCCCCCAAAGTATAATTTGCTTGATCAGTCTTAGGCTATAAAACCCTAAATTGTGTCTTTCGGGAAACTGTTCGTGGAAAAGTTGCAATTATACAGTTTGGCACCTTTTCCTTACGGGCGGATGCTTTTATAAGCCCTCCAGTTAATTGCTCCCTTAACGTAAGGTTTCGTGTGACAATTAAATAATCCTGATCCAGGGACGGGGAGTTAGGAAATGAAAGCAGCGCTATGGAAAGCAGGAGTGATAACTCTTTCTGTTGTGTTGTTTTCTGTATCCCTCACCTGGATAATTGCGGCCCTCTCTGGCGAACGGCCGGGCATTGTCGCGCTGGCGCTGAGTTCCGGCATTCCGATTGCCACGGCCTTCCCGTCGCTCGCCTATATTTTCCGGCAGCATAACAAGCTGAAAGACGCCTATAACCAGCTTGAAAAGGCGCATGTCGAATTGCAGGCGCGGGCGCGCGTCGATCACATGACGGGATTGCTCAATCGCGAAGCGCTGTTCGACGCCATGAAAATCAGCAGATCGCGTATTGAAACCGGCGTGTTGATGGTCATCGACGCCGACCACTTCAAGGCAATCAACGATACATTCGGCCACAGTGCAGGCGATCGCGCATTGAAGCTGATCGCATTCGCCTTGCAGAATGTGACACGCAAGGGCGATCTGGTCGGGCGTATCGGTGGCGAGGAATTTTGCGTCTTCTTGCCGGGGGCCAGTAGTGAAACGGGTGTGCGCGTAGCGCAGCGCATCCGTACCGAAGTGGAAGGCACGCCCTTTAACTCGACAGAATATCAGGTCTATCCACTGACGATCAGCATCGGCGTGGCATCTGCTCCAAAGACCGAGAGCAATTCGCAAGTGATGAGCCGTGCCGACCGCTGCCTTTATCAGGCCAAGCAGCGCGGGCGCAATTGCGTGGTTCTGGACGAAGAAAGCGCCCGACTGGCGAGCGCTTCCGTTGTTTCCATCACCAATGGCCGGGAAATGGCACGCGGCTAACTTACACCGGTCGTTAGTCTACCCACGGCGTGACTTTTTCCTCAGACCACCCGATCGGAACAAAGCCCATCTTCTGATAGAGCTGCAATGCGCGCGGACTGTCGAGCGTATTGGTATGGATGGTGACCTTCTGCGGTCCATGAGCCCAGGCGGCGGAAATGGCTTCGCTGAGGAAGAACTTGCCCAGCCCCCGCCCCTGAAAATCGGCCATCAGACCGAAATAGAGGATTTCAGCCGTTTCCGGCATGGCCGTCAGATCCAGCTCCACAAAGCCAGCGGGATTGCCATCCGCGTAAAGCACGTGGATTGCACTCGTATCCGCGTGGATAATGCTGGCCACTTCCGCATCGCTTTGCACGCGGCGCATCATCCAGTGATGTTGCCGACCGACCTGCTCATAAAGATAGCGATAGAAATGCACTGGCATGTCGCTGGCTCGCATGATGGCAAGCCGCACGCCAGATGGAACCGGCACGGAAAGCGCCGGTCGCGTCTGCATTTCCAGATGCGTAATGCGGGCTGTAAGTTTGTCGACCATGATCAGTCGGATTCGCCCGTCACCACCGGCGTATCCTGCCTGCTGCCCCATTCGCTCCAGGAACCGTCATAGAGCCGGTTATCCTTATGGCCGAGCGAGGCCAGCGCCAGCATGATGACCGCCGCCGTAACACCGGAACCGCAGCTTGTGACGACAGGCTTGGCGAGATCGACGCCTGCCTTGTCGAAAGTCGCGCGCAGACTATCCAGATCTTTCAGCTCGCCATTCTCCGACAGCGTGCCGACAGGAACGTTGCGCGCGCCCGGCATGTGACCGGAACGCATGCCTGCACGCGGTTCGGCATCCCGTCCGGTAAATCGTCCGGCGGCCCGCGCATCGGCAACCTGCGCGCGACGCTCATCGACGATCTCCCGCATTTCCGGGAAAGCAACAACGGCTGCCTGATCGAAAGCAGGCGTGAATAACGAGGCTGCAATCTTCGTCGGCTCGCCGGTCACGGGATAGCCCGCGGCCTTCCATCCGTCGAAACCGCCATCAAGAACGAATACATTTTTCGCACCCATCACGCGGAACATCCACCAGACGCGGGGTGCGGCGAACATGCCGGGGCCGTCATAAACGATAATTGTCTCGTCGGCTGTGATGCCCATGGCACCAACATGCTGCGCGAAGAGTTCCGGTGATGGCAAGGTGTGCGGGAGACCGGAGTCCTTGTCGGCGATCACATCCTGATCGAAGAAGACCGCGCCCGGAATATGGCCTGCATGATATTCCTCAAGGCCGTTGCGACCCGCCGCAGGCAGATACCAGGACGCATCGACAATCGCTACTCCCGGTTGTCCGAGGCGTTCTTTCAGCCAGTCGCGCGAGACGACAAATGCACTCTTCTCAGCCATGATCATACTCCTCAAATGCTCAAGCTTCTGGCAACGCGCCGAAACGAATGCGGAAACGGCGGTTTTCCTTGCCCTTCTTCTCGATCTTGCCAATGTGGATTTCGCCCACTTCTTGCGTTTCGGACACATGGGTGCCGCCGCATGGCTGGGAATCCACCGAACCATTTTCACCAATCGCAACAAGCCGAATGCGGCCAAGCCCGACCGGCGGACGGACATTCTTCGATTTCACAATATCGGGGTTGGCGAGAAACTCTTCATCGCTGATCCAGTTGATCGAAACAGGATCATTGGCCTTGACCAACTCCATAATCTTTTCGGTCACGAATTCCTTCGTATAGGTCGGATCGGGCAGATCGAAGTCGACGCGGCTTTCATCTTCGCCAACTGAAGCGCCGGTGATCGGGAACGGACAGGCGACGGACAAAAGATGACAGGCAGTGTGCATGCGCATCAGCTTATAGCGGCGCGGCCAATCAATATGTAGAACGAGCGTCTCACCGACTGTCGGTGCTGCCTGCCCTTCGGCTGGCATATGGACGATTTCGTTCTTGGTTTCACCGGTAACGGTGGCTGCGATTTCAATCCGCGATCCATCGGCGCGCTCGAAAAAGCCAATATCCCCCGGCTGTCCGCCGGAGGTGGCATAGAAATTTGTCTGGTCGAGAATAATACCGCCGGTTTCGGTAATGGCGAGAACCTTGCCCTCAGCCGTTGAAAGATAGGAATCTTCACGGAAAAGCGCATCGGTCTCATAGGCCATTGTTTTATTCCTCGAATGGGATGTCTATTTCGGTTTTGGTTTCCAGCCAGCCTGGCACCGGCAGGTTCTTGCCGCGCAGGAAGGATGGATTGAACATTTTCGACTGGTAACGATTACCATAGTCGCAAAGCACCGTCACAATTGTGTGGCCCGGACCGAGATCTTTTGCAAGCCGGATCGCACCGGCAATATTGATGCCGGAAGAGCCGCCGAGGCAAAGCCCCTCATTCTCCACGAGATCGAACACGAGATCGAGCGCATCGGCATCCGCAATGCGATAGGAGAAATCAGGCGTAAACCCTTCCAGATTGGCCGTGATACGCCCCTGCCCGATGCCCTCAGTGATCGAATCCCCTTCGGATTTCAATTCGCCGGTCGTGTAATAGGAATAGAGCGCTGCGCCATAGGGGTCGGCAAGCCCGATCTTGATATCAGGATTGTGATCTTTCAGGCCGAAAGCGGTCCCGACGAGTGTGCCGCCCGATCCAACCGCTGCCACGAAACCGTCGACCTTGCCATTGGTATCGCGCCAGATTTCAGGCGCAGTGGTTTCGATATGCGCCTGACGATTGATCGGATTATCGAACTGGTTGGCCCAGATCGCGCCATTCGGTTCAGTCTTGGCGAGTTGTTCCGCCAACCGCCCCGACAGGCGAACATAATTATTGGGATTGCGATAAGGCGCAGCCGGAACTTCGATCAATTCCGCACCGAGCAGACGCAGCGCGTCCTTCTTTTCCTGGCTTTGCGTTTCCGGAATGACGATGACGGTGCGATAGCCGAGCGCCTTTGCAACGAGGGTCAGGCCGATGCCGGTATTGCCCGCCGTACCCTCAACGATGACGCCGCCGGGACGAAGCAGGCCGCGTTCCTCTGCATCACGGATAATATAAAGCGCTGCGCGGTCCTTGACCGACTGTCCCGGATTGAGGAATTCAGCCTTGCCGTAAATCTCGCAACCGGTGATTTCGGAAGCCTTCTTGAGACGAATCAATGGCGTGTTACCAATTGCGTCTAGAACCGATTGGAGCATGGCTTCCATCCTTCATCTTTGGCCGAGCTGTTTGCCCGGAAAGTATGAGGAACTGCCCTGCCCTTCAAGGAAGGATGGAATAATTTTCCACGGCAACTGGCAAACTCAATCCACAAAATGTCTGTTCAAAAGAAAAAGCCGCCCGAAATGGGCGGCTTTTGTAAAAGATGTTCCGAAACGGCGTTATGCAGCGCGCTGTCCACCGCCGCCATTACCGTTACGGCGCTTCCGACGGAATGGACGCTTTGCCTTCGGTGCTGCTTCGCCAGTCGCATTGGCATGACCACCTGCGGAAGCGTGGTTGCCTGCACGATGTTCGCCCGGCTTCTGTGCTGGACGACGGTGCTGCTGCGGCGACGGGCCCTTGCGGTGCTGCGTCTTCTGCGGCTTGTCTTCGCCCACAATCGAAATGCGCGGCGCTGCTGCCGGTGCCGGTGCAAGCTTGACCGGAGCATCCTTGATCGGAAGCTTGGTGCGGGTCACGCGTTCCACTGCGCGCAGCTTCGAATCCTCGGTCGCCTGATCGTACAGGGTGATCGAAGCGCCGCTGGCACCGTTACGCCCCGTGCGGCCGATACGGTGTACGTAGGTTTCCGGCTCGTCCGGGAGGTCATAGTTGACCACATGGCTGATGCCGGGAACATCGATACCGCGCGCGGCAATATCGGTTGCAACCAGAATGCGCAACGTGCCGTCGCGGAAACCGTTCAGCGCGCGCTGGCGGGCATTCTGCGATTTGTTGCCGTGAATGGCAGCAACGTCGAACTTATCACGCTCAAGATGGCGCACGACCGCATCGGCACCATGCTTGGTGCGGGTGAAGACGATAACCGAACGCATGTTCTTGTCAGCCAGTAGAGCCGACAGAAGACGGCGCTTTTCCTTGGTCGGCACAGGATGCACAACCTGCGTGATTTCGGCAGCCGTCGTGCCCTGCGGCGCAACTTCCACACGAACCGGATCACGAAGCAGGCTGCCTGCGAGCGCTGCAATTTCCTTCGGCATGGTTGCGGAGAAAAGTGCGGTCTGACGGTCGGCATGGGTTGCCTTCGCAATACGCTTCACATCATTGATGAAACCCATATCGAGCATGCGATCGGCTTCATCAAGCACCAGCCAGCGGGTCTGCGAAAGGTCAACCAGACCTTCGCGCATCAGATCCGTCAGACGGCCCGGCGTTGCAATCAGCACATCGATGCCGGGTGCGATACGCTTGATCTGCGTCAGCTTCGATACACCGCCCAGCACGAGCGCGGTCGAAATATGCGCGGTCTTGGAAACGTTGCGGATCGTCTGTTCGATCTGGACGGCCAGTTCGCGGGTCGGCGCCAGAACAAGCGCGCGCGCCGTCTTCGGACGGCGCTTGTCGCCAAGACCGATGATCTTTTGCAGGATCGGCAGGCTGAAAGCAGCAGTCTTGCCCGAGCCGGTCTGCGCAATACCGAGAATGTCCTTGCCTTCCAGCTGCGGCGGGATCGCCTGCGTCTGGATCGGCTTCGGTTCGGTCATGCCAGCAGCTTCAACGCCCTTGAGCAAAACGCCGGTGACGCCAAGAGCGGCAAAGCCGCCCGTATTTTCATTTGTCAATTCAATCTCTTTCGGCGGCACCGCACATTTGCGGTCCGCTTTCAATGCCGGGAAAGCGCAACTTGCCCGAGCCAAATCCGTATTTATGATAACGACGGGACGCCGGGAAAACCCCTGGCGACTTGCGCAGCCGTGCCCGAGCAGATCTCAGGTCCCCTCCGCTACCAGACCATTCCGGAAGACAGAGGTGTGACGCAACAAGTCCAATGCCGGGAAAGCCGACATCTAACGTCGGCCCATGCGCCTGCCGCCCATATGGGGTGGTTTTGCCAAAAAAGCAAATGTTTTCGCTTTAGACTTCAGTTCAAATGATGAAATCAGCCAGAACCTGATTGTCTGTAATGTCCTGATAAGCCCAACCGGCCTCGCCGAACTTCTTTTCCAGAAGTTTGAAATTCGCGGCATCCTTCGTTTCAATGCCGATCAGCACCGAGCCGAAATTGCGGGCGGATTTCTTCAGATACTCGAAGCGCGCGATGTCATCATCCGGCCCCAGCAGATCGAGGAACGAACGCAGCGCGCCGGGGCGCTGCGGGAAGCGGAAAATGAAGTATTTTTTCAGACCTTCAAAGCGCAGTGCCCTTTCGCGCACATCCGGCAGGCGCTCGAAATCAAAATTGCCGCCCGAAACGACAATCACGATACGCTTGCCCTTGAGTTCGCTTTTCTTGAAATCCTTCAACGCATCAATGCCCAATGCGCCCGCTGGTTCCAGCACGACGCCTTCAATATTGAGCATTTCGATGATCGTCGCGCAGAGACGGTTTTCCGGAACCGTTATGACAGAATTCGCGTCAAAGCCTTTGAGAAGCTTGAAGTTTTCCTTGCCGATCTCGGCAACCGCCGCCCCGTCAACGAAATTATCGACATGGGCAAGCTTGATACGCTTGCCCGCTTCCAGACTGCCTTTCAGGCTTGCCGCACCCTTCGGTTCGACAAAGCGGAACGTGGTTTTCCAGCCAAGATCGGAAATATACTGCGTCACACCGCCGGAGAGGCCGCCGCCGCCAACCGGCAGCAGAACCAGATCCGGTTTCTTGCCCTCCGGCAATTGCCGTTCGATTTCCAGCGCGACGGTCGCCTGACCTTCCACAATACCCGGATGGTCGAAGGGCGGCACCATGACGCCCTTGTTACTGGCCGCAAATTCCTGCGACGCAGCATAGCAGACGTCAAAAATATCGCCGATGAGCTTGATTTCGATGAATTCACCGCCAAAAGCGCGGGTCTTGTCGATTTTCTGCTGCGGCGTGGTCACCGGCATGAAAACAACGCCGTTGCGCCCGAAATGGCGGCAGACGAAAGCAAAGCCCTGCGCGTGATTGCCTGCCGAAGCGCAGACGAACACGACATTCTCGTCGGTTGTCTTGACGGCCTTGGAGATAAAATTGAAAGCGCCACGAATCTTGTAGGACCGCACCGGCGTCAGATCTTCGCGCTTCAACCAAATCTCTGCGCCATATTTGCGGGAGAGATAGTCGTTGAGTTGCAATTGTGTTTCGGGGAAAAGCGCACGCATTGCCTTTTCGGCCTGAGCCACGGATTTGACGAAGGCGGTCATACTGAAACTCTCTTCATTCCTACTCGGTGTTCACATCGCTATACGGATTTGCCAATGCAAACAAGGATGAAGGGAAACGCCAACCTACCCCACGTAGTAAACAGTGACGATCTTGCGGTCCCCGAAGACCACCAGCGGACCGTCATTCAGCAGTTCAAACAGAACGGCTTCGTTCAGTGGAAGCGGGATTGTTATTTCTTCGAGGTAAAGCGCCTGCCACGAAATAGACCGTTCCCTCTGTAATTCGCGCTGCATCAAACGAAGCGCGGCCTCGGCTTCTGGCCGCTGGTCCTGACGGAAAAATCCGCCGCACCAATCCTGAACATGATCATAGGTGATTGTGTAATAGGTTACAGTGTCTGTCATACCGGTCACGCCCCCAAAGCACTCTCGCGGTACGCCCCCGCATTGTGCCCTTCGATCTTTGGTGATCAGGGTGTTAGTAACCGCACTGCGACGGCCTCACGACCTTTGGCTTCAGAGAAGCTTGGACATACGTCGCAAGCACCCTGACCATAAAGGACGAAGGTTCGGCGCCTTTCGGTGACGCCAACCACGCAGTGATAAAGGGGTTACTAAGCCCCAGACCGCCGCGTAGCGGTCCAGCTCTAGGTGTAAATCATTCCTGACAGCTTGTCATATCCAAAATTCGTCAGCAGACAGGCTTTTGCGGAAATAGTGACATCTGGCGCAAACCGATCAAATTCATGGTCGGGAAAACGCGCCGATCATACCGCTTTTCTATTTTAGAACATAAGGATATTCGATAATTCAGCTGTTATTGCTGACAAGCTTTCTGTCTTGAAATCGACGCGCAAATCATGACATAGAAATCCTGTCGCTGCGGTCGTGGCGAAACTGGTATACGCAACGGACTTAAAATCCGTCGCCTTTTAGGCTTGCGGGTTCAAGTCCCGCCGACCGCACCACACTTTTTCATAAGCAAAAGCCGCCGTGTTTTCCCGGCGGCTTTTGTTTTGATCGGATGCCATCAGCCGTGCAGTTTGGCGGTGATTTCAGCGACGCGCTTGCCCTGAAAACGTGCACCTTCCAGTTCTTGTGCCGATGGTTGGCGCGAACCGTCGCCGTCCGCCGTCGTCGTCATGCCGTAAGGCGCTCCGCCGCGCACCACATCATTGCCCATCTGCCCCTGATAGGCATAGGAAAGCGGCACGATGATCATGCCATGATGCTGCAACTGCCACTGTGCCGAAATCAAGGCCAGTTCCGCGCCGCCGTGCTGCGTCGCCGTTGAAACCATCACCGAGCCAACCTTGTTGAGCAGCGCGCCCTTGGCCCACAGGCCACCCGTTTGGTCGAGAAAATTTTTCATCTGCGCGGCCATCATGCCGTAGCGGGTCGCAGTACCCAATATAATAGCATCATATTCGACCAGCTCGTTCGGCGATGCGATCGGTGCGTCCTGATCGACCTTATAATGCGAGGCCTTGGCGACATCGAGCGGAACCAGTTCGGGCACCCGCTTGATCGTGACTTCCGCGCCGCCTTCGCGCGCACCTTCTGCCGCAGCCTTGGCCATCTGCTCCATATGCCCGTAGGACGAATAGTACAGCACCAGAACTTTTACCATCTGACGTCTCCGTTTTCGGTTTTGCGGAACCCCTTTTCCGCATTCACTCAACTAGAGAGCATTTTCATTTTGGGAAGATGACCGATCGGAGGAACATTTTGTCTTTTGCGACAAACCGGTTGCGGCGGGGTGCCCCTGAGGCTTAACTGTCGCCAAATTGAAATGGAGTCTGGGCATGACCGACACTTCGCAGCAGGCCATCAGGGCTGCAATGCTCGCCATTGGCGACGAACTTCTTTCCGGGCGCACCAAGGACAAGAACATCGGGCATCTGGCCGATCTGCTGACCGCTGTGGGTATCGATCTCAAGGAAGTGCGCATCGTGCCGGACGAGGAAGATGCCATTGTCGCCGCGCTGAATGCCCTGCGTCCGAACTTTGATTATGTCTTTACCTCGGGCGGAATTGGCCCGACCCATGACGACATCACTGCCGACGCCGTATCGAAAGCCTTCGGCGTGCCCTGCATCTATGATGAAAAGGCCATGAAGCTTCTTGGCGACAATTATGCGCGGCGCGGTCTGGAATTTACCGATTCACGCAAGCGCATGGCCCGTATGCCGGAAGGGTCGGAACATATCGACAATCCGGTTTCTTCCGCGCCGGGCTTCCACATCGGCAATGTCTATGTGATGGCGGGCGTTCCGTCCGTTTTTCAGGCCATGCTCGACAATGTGATCCCAACCTTGCGGACCGGCCGCAAGCTCTTGTCGCGCGCTGTGCTCTGTCCGTTCGGTGAAGGCGTAATCGGCGCGCCGCTGGCTGAAATCCAGAAGCAGAACCCCGATACCATTATCGGTTCCTATCCGAAGTTCGAAAGCGGGCGCTTCAGCACCGAGCTTGTGGTGCGCGGCAGTGACCCACAGAAAATTGATGCGGCAGCTGCCGAAATCGAAGCGATGATTGCCGGGCTGGTGGCGTCCGGCGCAAGCTGACCAAACCGACATTTCGAAAACACGTCCTTTAAGTTTTGCAACCTTTTGCCAGCGCAACTCGTTGCATTCTATGCTAAAATGGAAACACAGCTGGAAGGAGATCGGTCATGACCTACAAAACGGTGGTTGCCTATTCCCGGAGCGAGGCCGAGCTGAAGCGGGTTCTGTCCGCCATCGCGCTTTTGATGCGAAAAGTGCCCGATCTTCATGTCATCGGCCTCTATTCCATCCCCTCACCTATCGTTTATGCCGATCCCAACGGGTTCATTGATCCCGGCATGTTCGAACTGCACGACAAGCAGCACAAGGAACTGTCCGAACGGCTGAAACACGTCTTTGAAGAAGAGATGCGCCGCCAGGACGCGCATTTCGAATTTCGTATCACTCGCTCTGAAACCGGCACCGCTGCCGATGGCGTTCTGACCTCGTGTCTTGGTGCGGAATTGCTGGTTGCGGGCCAGCCGGACCCCGACGATCCGGCCACCAATGACGAAACCGCAGACACGATTGTCTTCAATTCAAGCTGCCCGGTTCTTCTCGTGCCTTATGCACCTGTGATGCGGCCAGTGTCGCTCGACCGGATTGTTGTCGCCTTTAACGGCAAGCGAGAAGCCGCCCGCGCAGCATTCGATGCACTGCCCCTGATGAAACAGGCTGGCCGTACTGAAATCGTCTGGGTCGACCCGCCAGAAGCCGAAGGCGAGGACGAAGCGCTGGCCGGTACCGAGCTGGCTGAATCCATTGCTCGTCATGGTATTGAAGTGAATGTCACGCCGCTCGGCGCGAATGGACGCTATGCACAGGATGCGCTGCGCGAACATATCATCGCTGAGCGTGCCGATCTGCTCGTCATGGGCGCCTATAGCCATTCGCGCCTGCGCGAGCTGGTTTTTGGCGGCGTGACCCGCTCGATGCTCAATGATCTTCCCGTTCTGACACTGTTTTCTCGGTGACATGTCCGCTCATTTTGAGCGGGCAATTATCCCCAATTCGTCGCATCAGGCGTCTTCAAGCCATAACGGACTTGCAAGATCGGTGTTTTTGCGGTTATCAGCACTACCCGGCGCTGACTGTGCCGGGTTGAAGAAACCTTTTCATCGTGTTGCAGCCCCTATTATGGTGGGCGCAGATGGCGAAAGCGAAGGTCTACACAGTTCAGCGCGCTTGACGGTGGTCATCGCGCATTTTTGGTTTAGCCAGTCTGTGGGCCACAGCCCACGGACTGTTCCATGGAGCGTTTCGATGTCCTTGCCCGATAAAGCCTTTCCCGTATCCTGGGATCAGTTCCACCGCGATGCCCGCGCGCTTGCCTGGCGCATTTCCGGCATGGGGCACGACTGGCGTGCAATCGTCGCGATTACGCGCGGCGGTCTGGTGCCAGCGGCCATTATCTGCCGTGAACTCGGCATCCGCCTTATCGAAACTGTCTGCATTGCTTCCTATCACGACTACACGTCGCAGGGCGAAATGCAGATCCTCAAAGGCATCGGCGAACAGCTTCTGGAAAATGGCGGCGAAGGCGTGATCGTCGTCGACGACCTCACCGATACCGGCAAGACGGCCGCTATCGTCCGCGAAATGATGCCGAAGGCGCATTTTGCAACGGTTTATGCCAAGCCGAAAGGCCGTCCGCTGGTCGATACCTTCGTAACCGAAGTATCGCAGGACACCTGGATCTATTTCCCCTGGGATATGGGCTACACCTATCTGGAGCCGATTGCAGGCGACAAGCGCGGATAAACCCTACTTCATCGCGCTCCAAGACATTCCCAATGCCAGCCCTAACCGGCTGGCATTTTTATTTGGCGCAATTGTTCTGCGTATGAAACCAGCAGGAAGGCGAGACTTTCCTCAAAGATGGCGCTGCCCAAACAGGCACTTAAAAACGAAAATAAACGAAAATGAAAAAAAGGATATTTCTGCCGTAATCGCGTGCTATAAGAAAAAGGTCGAAATGGCGCTGATAGCGGTCAGGTTCGGTGTTGAATAGCAACGCGCCCTCCCTGTATTTCAATAGTAGCTTTAAAATAAAGGACTTTTTTGTCCTTTTGTAAGGTCTGTTGCGCATTTGAGCAGTTGTTATTTTGACGAATCATACCATTTTAAGGAAAAGAGGGAATTTCGCAGTGAAGACGGCAGCCAAACAACTTATTGCAACGGAAAAGCGTATTCTTACGCCTTCTGGCCGTTTGCAGCAGGTTGCGGCCCTCGTCTATCGTCGCGAAATGGGCGCTCTTCAGGTTCTCGTCATCACGAGCCGTGGTACGGGCCGCTGGATCATCCCCAAGGGATGGCCGCAAGTCGGTCGCACGCTCGCTGAAACGGCATTGCGCGAAGCCTTCGAAGAAGCAGGCATACGCGGTGATGTCACTCCAGAACCTGTCGGCAACTTCAATTACTGCAAAATGGATATGCCGCCCGAGCGGATCAATCAGTTTTCGGTCGCAGTTTATGCCGTCCGTTTCACCGGTCAGGAAAAGAGCTGGCCGGAGAGGGATCAGCGCATCTGCGAATGGGTATGCCCGGAGGAGGCCGCAAGGCGCGTCGAAGAAACCGAACTGAAGCAGATTCTTCTTCACTTTGGTGATTCGGGTATGAGAGTTGCCGCTGAATAGCGGCACCATTTCTCCATTAACGCTGCATTTCTGCGCTCGCTCGGCTTATCTGTAGCGTTTCCAGCGGCAATTCCGCCCCATAGGGCCTCGCAATCGCCGCCACCACTGCTCCCTGAGCGCAATTCAAAGCATCCCGAGCAAGGCTTTTATTGCCCATTGCGGACCGATTTTGTCTGTCATCTCGCGCTTTTTGCTCAGATCTTTCATCAAAATGTGGTTCGATCCCACTGTTTTTGCGCAATAATTGCCCTCAATGAATGGTTAAAAAGGGGTAAAAGCGTTTTAGCCGGCTTCATTCGCAAAAGCGTCTCTTCTCCCCGTTATCCACATTAGCCCCCAGCGCCTTACGCACAATATCTAGCGTTAGACGCCTTACAACAAACCAATGCTTGACGCTCGCAGCCGAGTCGTTTTTTATGAACTTATCGTTGCGTAAGTGGCGTGACCGGGCGTCTGAATTGCCGGTCTTTCTTTCAGGTTAGTCAAGTTCTGGAACGGGCGTTGCGCTTACTCAGCGTAGAATTCGCTCCGGGCTTCGTCGTGCCCGATTTCCGGGCCGGACCACCTTCGGAGAAGCAGATGCAGCCACATGACGAAAGAGCGTTAACACTAGATTTAGTATTTGCGCTCACGCTTCTTACAAGATAGAGTATTTTTCGATCTGCTGATTTGTTGGTTTGCAATGCCCCTGACAAGGATAGCTCAGGCTGCCTTGGGGTGTTTTTTTATGCGCCGGATGCAGCAGAAACAGAATTCGGGATCCCGGTTATATGCCGGAATCCTCACCAAGAGGCCCTTCCTCGCAGAAGAGCTTTCAGACAGAGACGCGGTACAGACAGCAAGTGGCGGGCCATGGTGGAAACTCACCTTTGGCGCTACTATATATAGAACGTTTGGATGGAAAAGATGAAGATCGAACGCCGTTTCACGAAAGAGAATCAGTCGGCCTATGCGGACATCGCGTTTCGGACTGCGACCAGCGAGATCAAAAATCCCGATGGATCCATCGTATTCCGCCTGGAAGACATCAATGTACCGGCTCAGTTCAGCCAGGTTGCAGCAGACATTCTTGCGCAGAAATACTTCCGCAAGGCTGGCGTGCCCGCCCATCTGAAGAAAGTTGAAGAAAACGACGTCCCGTCGTGGCTGTGGCGCTCGGTCGCCGATGAAGATGCGCTGGCATCGCTGCCGCAGGACGAGCGTTATGGCTCCGAAATGGATGCCTGTCAGGTTTTTGACCGTCTTGCCGGCACCTGGACCTATTGGGGCTGGAAGGGCGGCTATTTCGGTTCGGAAGAAGACGCCCTCGCCTTCCGTGACGAGCTTGCCTATATGCTCGCCACCCAGCGCGTTGCTCCGAACAGCCCGCAATGGTTCAATACCGGCCTGCATTGGGCTTATGGCATTGACGGTCCCGGCCAAGGCCATTTCTATGTCGACTGGCAGACCGGCAAGCTGACCAAATCCAAGTCGTCCTACGAACATCCGCAGCCGCATGCCTGCTTCATCCAGTCCGTCGCTGACGATCTGGTCAATGAGGGCGGTATCATGGACTTGTGGGTTCGCGAAGCGCGCCTCTTCAAATACGGCTCCGGCACGGGTTCCAACTTCAGCCATCTGCGCGGCGAAGGCGAAAAGCTTTCCGGCGGCGGCAAGTCGTCTGGCCTGATGAGCTTCCTCAAGATCGGCGACCGCGCTGCGGGCGCCATCAAGTCGGGCGGCACGACCCGTCGCGCCGCAAAGATGGTCGTGGTCGACATCGACCATCCGGATATCGAAGAATATATCGATTGGAAGGTGAAAGAAGAGCAGAAGGTCGCTTCGCTCGTCACCGGTTCCAAGATCGTCAAGCAGCATTTGGCTGCAATCATGAAGGCTTGCGTCAACTGCGAAGCCGACAATGATGATTGCTTCGATCCGTCGAAGAACCCTGCCCTGAAGCGCGAAATCAAAGCAGCCAAGAAGAACCAGGTTCCTGAAAACTACGTCAAGCGTGTGATCCAGTTTGCACGTCAGGGCTATACCGACATTCAGTTCAAGACCTATGACACGGACTGGGATTCGGAAGCCTATCTCACGGTTTCAGGCCAGAACTCGAACAACTCCGTCTCGCTGAAGGACGAATTCCTGCGCGCCGTCGAAAACGACAGCGACTGGAACCTGACCGCACGCAAGGACGGCAAGGTCATGAAGACCTTGAAGGCGCGCGATCTTTGGGAAAAGATCGGTTATGCCGCATGGGCGTCCGCTGATCCGGGTCTGCACTACAACACGACCATGAACGACTGGCACACCTGCCCGGTCGCCGGTCCGATCCGCGCCTCCAATCCGTGTTCGGAATATATGTTCCTTGACGACACGGCTTGTAATCTGGCGTCGATCAACCTGCTCACCTATCGCAACAAGGACGGTTCGTTCGACATTGCGGCTTACGAGCACACAGCGCGCCTGTGGACCATCGTTCTCGAAATTTCGGTGATGATGGCACAGTTCCCGTCCAAGGAGATTGCCCGCCTCTCCTACGAATACCGCACGCTCGGCCTTGGCTATGCCAATATTGGCGGCCTGCTGATGACCTCCGGTATCCCATATGACTCGGATGAAGGCCGCGCCATCTGCGGTGCATTGACCGCAATCATGACCGGTATTGCCTACGCAACCTCCGCCGAGATGGCGAAGGAACTGGGCACCTTCCCAAGCTATGAGCCGAATGCGGAACATATGCTGCGCGTCATGCGCAACCATCGTCTGGCCGCCCATGGTGAGACTGAAGGTTATGAAGGCCTCGCCGTCAATCCGGTGGCGCTGATTGCTGAAGACTGCCCGGATCAGGACCTGATCACCCATGCCCGTGCGGCCTGGGACAAGGCGCTGGAACTCGGTGAAAAGCACGGCTACCGCAACGCCCAGTCGACGGTTATCGCGCCAACCGGCACGATCGGCCTCGTCATGGATTGCGATACGACCGGTATCGAGCCTGACTTTGCACTGGTGAAGTTCAAGAAGCTGGCCGGTGGCGGTTACTTCAAGATCATCAACCGCGCCGTGCCGGAAGCACTCCGCACGCTCGGCTATTCGGAAAGCCAGATTGCCGAAATCGAAGCCTATGCTGTCGGTCACGGCAACATCAATCAGGCTCCGGGCGTCAATCCTTCGTCGCTGCGCGGCAAAGGCTTCACCGATGAGAAGATCGAAGCTCTGAATGCAGCGCTCAAGAGCGCCTTCGACATCAAGTTCGCTTTCAACAAGTGGACGCTGGGCGAAGATTTCTGCAAGGACGTGCTGAAGCTCACCGACGAACAGCTGAACGATTTTTCGTTTGAAATGCTGCCGGCTCTGGGCTTCTCCAAGAAGGACATCGAAGCTGCCAACATCCATGTTTGCGGCGCGATGACCCTCGAAGGCGCACCATTCCTCAAGGAAGAAGACTACGCAGTGTTCGATTGCGCCAATCCGTGCGGCAAGATCGGCAAGCGTTACCTGTCGGTGGATAGCCACATCCGCATGATGGCTGCTGCGCAGCCGTTCATTTCGGGCGCGATCTCCAAGACGATCAATATGCCGAACGATGCGACCGTCGAAGACTGCAAAAACGCTTACATGCTGTCCTGGAAGCTGGCTCTGAAGGCCAATGCGCTTTACCGCGACGGTTCCAAGCTTTCGCAGCCGCTCAACGCCGCGCTGATCTCGGACGATGAAGACGAAGATGATGCAGTCGAAGCGCTGATCGAAGCACCGGCCGCAGCCCGCGCCGTTCAGGTGACGGAACGCATCGTCGAAAAGGTCATCGAGAAGATCGTGCACGAGCGCGAAAAGCTTCCAAACCGCCGTCAGGGCTACACCCAGAAGGCAGTTGTCGGCGGACACAAGGTCTATCTGCGCACCGGCGAGTTCGGTGACGGACGCCTCGGCGAAATCTTCATCGATATGCACAAGGAAGGCGCTGCTTTCCGTGCAATGATGAACAACTTCGCCATCGCTGTGTCGCTCGGCCTGCAATATGGCGTGCCGCTGGAAGAATATGTGGAGGCATTCACCTTCACCAAGTTCGAACCGGCTGGCATCGTGATCGGCAATGATGCAATCAAGACCGCAACGTCGATCATCGACTATGTGTTCCGCGAACTGGCTGTGTCCTATCTGGGCCGCAACGATCTCGCCCATGTCGACACGAGCGATTTTTCGAACACGGCGCTCGGCAAGGGTATCCAGGAAGGCAAGACCAATCTGGTTTCGACCGGCTGGACGCGCGGCTACAAGCCGACGCTGGTGACCAACACGACACCGGGCAGCGAAGCCAAGGGCTCGTCGGCATCGACGCCGCAGGCGTCGAATGTCACGACCTTGAAGTCCAGTGCCACTCCGGCTGGCCGTCCGGCGACCATCGGTCTGGTGACGGAAGGTGCAACGGCTTTCAAGCGTGACTTCGAAGAGCAGACCGCTCCGGTTCAGCAGCAGGAAACCTCGGCTGCAACCGAACTGTTCTCCGACAAGGCTGCTGCCGACGCAGCTTCTGCCCGTGCTGAAAGCGCCACCTCAGCAAAGAAGATCGAAGCCGACCGCCGCATCAAGTCGATGATGCAGGGTTACACCGGCGATAGCTGCACGGAGTGCCAGAACTTCACGATGGTGCGTAACGGCACCTGCCTGAAGTGCGACACCTGCGGCGCGACGAGCGGCTGCAGCTGATCGAACGACGGCTAGAAACAGCCGAGCATTTCGAAATGATAAAAGAGCGCCCCTCGGGGCGCTCTTTCTGTTTGTGATGAAGGGAAACTGCCCGTACGTTCTGCTGTAAAAGCAATGCCATATGTTTTGTGAGTTTCGCTGCGGATAAGGGTTTCAAACGCGCGACTTGTGGGCATACTGGTCTTCAATAATTTGTCGGCTCACTTCGCGGGTCGGCCACTCCCAATCCGGCTCTGTGAGGACGCGATGAAAGCGATTGTCATCCACGCTGCAAAGGACTTGCGTATTGACGAGTGTGAGCCAGAGACGCCCGGCCCCGGTGAGGTTGAAATCCGTCTCGCCGTTGGCGGCATTTGCGGCTCGGACCTGCATTACTATAATCATGGCGGCTTCGGCACCGTGCGCGTCAAGGAACCGATGATCCTCGGGCACGAGGTTTCCGGACATATCGCGGCGCTTGGCGAAGGTGTTTCCGGGCTGGCCATCGGCGATCTTGTCGCCATATCACCGTCGCGTCCTTGCGGTCACTGCGAATATTGCCTCAAAGGACTGCCCAATCACTGCTTCAATATGCGCTTTTACGGATCGGCGATGCCCTTTCCGCATATACAAGGCGCGTTCCGGGAGCAGCTCGTCGCACAGGCGAGCCAGTGTGTGAAGGCCGATGGCCTCAACGCGGGTGAAGCGGCAATGGCTGAACCGCTCGCGGTCACGCTGCATGCCACACGCCGCGCAGGCGAGATATTGGGCAAGCGCGTGCTGGTGACCGGATGCGGCCCGATCGGTACGCTGTCGATCCTGTCGGCCCGTCGCGCAGGCGCGGCGGAGATCGTCGCTGCGGATATTTCCGGGCCAGCGCTGGATTTTGCGCGCAAGGTTGGTGCGGATCGCACGATCAATCTTTCGCAGAACCCGGAAGGGTTGGCCAAATTCAGCCAGAACAAAGGTTCGTTCGATATATTGTATGAGTGTTCCGGCGCAGCATCCGCCCTTGTGGCAGGCATTCGCGCCGTGAGACCACGCGGTATCATCGTCCAACTCGGCGTTGGCGGCGAGATGAACCTGCCGATCAATATGATAACGGCCAAGGAACTTGATCTGCGTGGTTCCTTCCGTTTTCACGAAGAATTTGCTCTGGCCGTAAAGCTTATGCAGGACGGGTTGATCGATGTTAAACCGCTCATCACGCAGACACTGCCGCTGGCTGATGCGCTAAGGGCTTTCGATTTAGCGTCGGATAAAACGCAATCTATGAAAACCCAGATCGCATTCAGCTAAGCAATTTCAAGAAAAGTGCGCGGCGGATTCCATCGCTTCGTTCTAACCGAATAGCTCCGGGAGAAGATATGAGCGTCCAACTTTTTGATCTGACAGGCAAACGCGCGCTTGTGACCGGCTCGTCGCAAGGGATCGGCTATGCGTTGGCAAAGGGTCTCGCCGCCGCTGGGGCTGACGTCATTCTCAACGGTCGCGATGCGGCCAAGCTGAAGGCGGCAGCCGAAAGCCTCGGCGTGAAGCACACTCTGGCCTTCGATGCGACGGACCATGAAGCCGTTCGCGCAGCCCTAGACGGGTTCGAGGCAGATGTCGGCCCCATCGACATTCTCGTCAACAATGCGGGCATGCAGCATCGCACCCCGCTGGAAGACTTTCCAGCCGATGCCTTTGAACGCTTATTCAGAGCCAATGTCTCCACCGTGTTCAATGTGGGGCAGGCTGTCGCCAGACATATGATCAAGCGCGGCGCAGGCAAAATCATCAACATTGCCAGCGTCCAGACGGCCCTCGCCAGACCGGGTATAGCTCCCTATACCGCCACCAAAGGCGCGGTTGGCAATCTCACCAAAGGCATGGCCACCGACTGGGCGAAGTACGGTCTGCAATGCAACGCCATTGCGCCGGGATATTTCGATACGCCGCTGAACGCGGCCCTTGTTTCTGATCCGACTTTTTCGAGCTGGCTTGAAAAGCGGACGCCTGCGGGGCGCTGGGGCAAGGTCGATGAGCTTGTCGGCGCCTGCATTTTCCTTGCGTCCAATGCCTCGTCTTTCGTCAACGGCCATGTGCTCTATGTCGATGGCGGCATAACCGCCTCTCTTTGAAGTTCAGCGACTGTAGCAACCCGCATTCAAATGCCGGTCCGTGGACAATTCGACCGGATCGGCATCACCTAAAAATACTCTCAGTGGTTGATTTGAGAGCCACGTCGCCTTATTTCGCAATAGATCTCGATGATACAATCATCAAAACTGTGGCAGTCGTTGAACGGCAACCATCAACACTCGCGAAAACACGTCTCGGGAAAATCTATTGTCGGAATTCTTTATTGCACATCCGTGGGCGGAGACGCTGACGGCTCTTGGGGGATTGTTTCTCTCTGCATTCGTCGCAAATTTTTTGATCAAGGCGATCCTGCTCAAGCTGCTTGACCGGATTGTTCAGAAGACCCCATTCGGTCAGGATGAAGAGCTGAAACAGCACAGCGTCATCAGCCGTCTGGCCAATATCATTCCTGCCTTGATCATTTCTTCCGGCATTGTGGCAATCCCGGGACTGCCGGAGACGGCAATCACCATTATTCGCAATGTTGCAATCGCCTTCATCATTCTGACACTGGCGCTGGCAGTGAACTCGGCATTCGGTGTCGTGGACACGCTTTATCATCGCCGTCCTGAAGCGCGTTATCGGCCCATCAAGGGCTACATTCAGGTTACCAAGCTGGCGGTCTATATCATCGCCGCTGTTCTCATCATCGCAACCCTGCTTGATAAGTCGCCGGTTATTCTGCTTTCCGGTGTCGGTGCAATGGCTGCCGTGCTGATCCTCGTTTTTCAGGACACGCTGCTCTCACTGGTCGCCAGTATGCAGATCGCCTCCTCCAACATGGTTCGCGTGGGAGACTGGATCGAGATGAAGAACCTCGATGCCAATGGCGATGTGACGGAGATCGCGCTTTATACGGTCAAGGTGCAGAACTTCGACAAAACAATCACCACCATTCCGATCCGCAAGCTCATCACCGAACCGATGAAGAACTATCGCGGCATGCAGGAATCAGGTGGCCGACGCATCAAGCGCGCGCTTTACATCGATCAGAACTCAATCCGTTTCCTCTCCGACGATGAGCGTGCAAGCATGGCGTCGGTCGATTGGCTTGCCGATTATCTACCCAAAAAGGCCAAGGAAATCGCCGAATGGAACGATAGACTCGGCGACCGCGCCAAAAATCCCGTCAACACGCGCCGTTTCACCAATATCGGCACGTTCCGCGCCTATGTGGAGAACTATCTGCGCAATCACTCCGGCGTTCATAAAGGCATGACACTGCTCGTGCGCCAGATGGACCCGACCCCGGAAGGATTGCCTCTCGAAATCTATTGCTTCGCCAACACCACGGTCTGGGCTTCGTTCGAGCAGATACAGTCCGATATTTTTGACCACCTCTATGCGGTGCTGCCGGAATTCGGCCTGAGCGCCTTCCAGAACCCGAGCGGCAAGGATTTTCGCAAGCTAGTGCTGGCTGACTGACGGCCTAACGAAGCGCTTCGATGATCTGCGCGTCGAGGTTTTGAACGCTATAGCCGGAACGGTTAGGTGTCAGCCCGAGACGCACCACAGCCAGATGCATGGACGGGATGATCATGACGGTTTGCCCATCATGGCCGGACATCCAGAACGCATCATCGGGGATGCCGCCCTCGCCCGCCTTGGCCCCGCCTGCGCGCAACCAGACTTGCGCTGAACCGTAGCGCCCATCAGAGGCCGATGAAGGCTTGCGCATAAACGATACGAAATCCGCTGGCAGAAGCTGTTTGCCGTCTATTCTACCTCCGTCCGCCAGAAATGCACCCAGCTTGGCCCAATCGCGTGCGGTGGCATACATATAGGATGAGCCCGCAAAAACCCCGGACGCGTCGGTTTCCAACGTGGCGCTGTTCATTCCGAGCGGTTCGAACAGAGCGATGCGCGGATAGACCAGTGCTTCATTGCGATTGTCGAAACTGTACATAAAAAGCTTGGACAGAATATTCGCCGTACCGCTGGAATAGCTGAATTTCGTCCCCGGTTGCGTCTCCAGCGGAAGCGAAGCCGCAAATCCAGCCATATCTTTTTCGAGAAAAAGCATGCGCGTAACATCCGCCACCGTTCCGTAATTCTCGTTAAACCGCAGCCCGCTTTCCATGGCCATCAGATTGGCAACAGTAATCTTGGCGCGTTCGTCGTTCTGCCATTCCGGCAGAAGATTGCTTTTAGCCAAATCCATCCGACCTTCAGCGATGCGCATCCCGATCAGTGTCGCCATGACGGATTTGGTAATCGACCAGCCGAGGAGCGGTGTATCGGCGCTGAAGCCCTCACCATAGGTTTCGGCGATCAGCTGACCATTATGGATGACGGCAACGGCGCGCATGCCAGAGCCCGTCAGTTCCTTGTCTTCGATAACGTTTTGCACATTGGCAGAAATTGCGATGTCCAGCGGCGGCATCGCCGCTGATGCAGCTTCATCGCTGGCGATACTGCGACTATCGGTCGATTGAACATTGGCGCATCCCTGACCGGGAAGAAACACGGCCTTGCTTGGCGCGAAGAAACCGAAAATCCGAACTGTTACAGTATGGGAACTGTCGTCCACAGCGACATTGAGGAATTTCAGGAGCGGATTTCCGGGCGCCTGAACGTCATCGGCGAGAACCGCCTCGGCATCTCTTTTGGCGATAAAGACATTGGAGCAGACGATCTTGGCTGCGTAACCCGTGCCGACCCGCAAAAGCTCCGGTGGGCTGAAACCGAGCCATACCGCCGCGCCGACAAGCAGCAGAACGACCAAACCAACAACCGACTGTAGAAATCGCTTTAAAAACTTCGACATAAAATACCGTTTTCTCTCAGAGCAAGCCCCGCATCTGGCTTCGGGAATACGGACTTGCAAAAAATACGTTGGACGACGGTGTATGTTGCCGCGTAATCAGGATTGCTTCTGATTTTTCTCCAGCAGGATGCCAGACAGAATTTCGATTTGCTGCTGCTGCTTCTCGATCAGTCCTCTCAGTTCGTTTGAGCGCAACTGATCGAATTTTTCATGCAAAGCCATGATTTCAATCTCGGCCTTCAAATTCACTTCATAGTCGTGCGACGCATCCAGCCGGTCTTTAGCCGCCTGCCGGTTCTGGCTCATCATGATGATCGGCGCCTGGACTGCCGCCAGCATGGAAAGGACCAGATTGAGAAAAATATACGGGTAAGGGTCAAACGCTTTCGCAGCCAGCAGGCTGTTGAACGCCACCCAGGCCGCGAGAATGACACCAAAGACAATGATAAACGTCCACGAGCCGCCAAACTCGGCGACCTTATCGGCCAGACGCTGTCCGGTAGTCCGCTTTTCGTCGAAGGATTCGTTGATATCTTGCGCGATTGTCTGCCGATCGGCCAATCGCTTAAGAACGGACTTTTCTCGGGCGGTTAACGTCTCTGGAGACCTTCCCAGATAACGCAACACCCTATCGAGAACTTCCTGACGAAACTTGCTGGCTTTATCGTCGGTTTCCGACATGTCGATCTCCGAGTCTGATCACACTGATCGCATGTTTCAGCGAAACGGAGATTCAGTCAATTACCGACGTTTTGCATAATCACGATGTTCGACGGGCCACATAAAAAGGGGCGCTCACGCGCCCCCTATTATTTATCGATTGGAACTGCCCGGGCCATTCCATCGGCCGCCGTGATGCCGGTAATGCCCGCGATAGTAATCGCGCTTGTAATGACGATGCGATTGCCAGCGGTGATCCCTGTAGTGACGACGATCAGATCGCCAATGGTCCCGCCTGTGGTAATTGCGCTTCTTCCAGTGCTTGTGCGAATGGTAACCGCGATGATCGCGCACCTGTTCCACATTGGAGGTTACGCCGGGCTTTGCGAGATTGGCCACCGGCGCAGCGGAAGCTGCTCCCGCGCCGACCAATAAGCCAACGCCAACAATTCCGGCAACAAGTCCACTAAAGAGCTTCATTTCCTGTACTCCTCTTGATGGAAGTATCATGAAACTTAGCGCATGAACTCAAAATGAACAGCTTCGACTTATCAACCATCTGTGATCATCTTAATAAGATTAGTAATATTCTTCAAAAAATTTGAAGCTGTATAATAATTAGTTACCGTGACGGCAAAGCCGGGAAATACCCAGCAAATATTCGTTACAAATCTTCGATTGAGATAAACGTGGTCCACTGTAAATTCATCTTCGGCGGCCCAAGCAACCGCCCGACTGGAAGACACACCAGTCCGTTAAATTGCGCGTTGCCCCAATAGCGCGCAATTGACATGGGAGACGCCACGCTGCCCTTGTTGAGCGTCTCCCACTCCATCTTCTCGATGCAACCTGCACGGGTTCATTTTTCTACCGCCTTTATGCAATCATCTCCATGCGCGCTTTATTGCATCAGCGGTGAAGCGCACCCCGGCGTCATTATGCACCAAACACAAACGTCGGGGTTTCTCCCTTTGGTTTCCCTCCATTCCAATAACTGCCCCTACAGGTTTGGCATCGAATGGTGAACTATCCGGCTATTCACGCGTTACCCCTCTGTCCCCAAAACGTAAAACGGAGGAAATCCCGATGGACTGGAACCGCGTTGAAGGAAACTGGAAACAGGTTAAAGGCAAGATCCAGGAACAATGGGGCAAGCTGACCGACGATGATCTGGATCAGATCAGCGGTCGTCGTGAACAGCTTGAAGGCAAGATTCAAGAGCGGTATGGCGTAGCCAAGGACCGCGCCAAATCCGAAATTGACGACTGGTATGACCGCCAACGATGGTTGTCCTGAACGAAACCCCGCATTAGCGGGGTTTTTCTTATCCATTCGACACTCTCTAACGTTACTCTTTTCAGCCACTCGACTTGTGCTTGCGACTCAGTTTTTATCCCGCTCAAATTGCTTTAGCTTTTGACTAAGTATGAGGGAAACCATGCGGGGATTTATAGTCGCAGCGCTTTTGCTAGCTTCGGCTTCTGTAGCCAGTGCAGCTGAGAAACCAATCGATTCATATTATGCGCGCCTCAGCGCTGCCGATCATTTCAACTCTTCCGGTGAGCGGCTGACCACGGCGGCGGCTATCATTCGTCAGGATCGGGCAAATGTTTACGTCTATGGCAAGCGTGATTCCGACGACGATCTGGATGATTATTTCAGCAGCAAAGCCAACCGGGCACGCCTTGAACGGATGGTTGCCAATGGCAGCTTCTACGGACGTGCCGAGCATGACATTTTGAACGGCACGCCGTTGATTTATGTCGAGATTTATGACGACAGCGTTGTTGTGTCGGTCAAAGGCGACTGACCTTTAGTGTCATTGCCGGTCCAAATTGTGCCAGCAACAATTCGTTACAAATCTGCAATTGCGCTCTTTGGCGCGCGGAATATCGTTTCCAACGGGCCGCCCCAAATGGCCCGTTGCGTATTTCGTTGAACTGGTACGCATCTATAGGGAGACGTGGCATGCCCTTGCCGCGTCTCCCTTTTTACATGGTAGCGCGCAATCTGCTCGCGTTAGACGCTTGAGCCCATGCTGCTTTCCCGATATCCAATAGTCCTGACTGTTCCAGTTTGATCTGCTTCGCAGGGGTATGAAATGTCGCGTAAACTGAATGTTGCTTGTGCATTGGCGCTTCCCGCGCTGGCATCCTGCACGGCGTCGCCTTCAGCCAACGTCAATCCGCCCAAGTCGCCAGTCGACCCCACGCCGATCATCGGCACGTGGTGCAGCAATAATGACAAGCGCTACACGATATCCCGGGAGCGCTTCGACGCCCGTGACATGCAGTGCACGGTGATGAAACTCGACAACTACAAGGGAACGTTCACGCTCAATCTGGTTTGCGGCGCCGACGCCCAACAGGTCAGCGAGAATGTGACAATCACCCCGATAGGCGATGCTCTTGAGATTGTGTTCCTGTCGAAAGGTGTTCGCCACACCCGTGTAAACCGTTGCGGACCTTCACCCTCGGCACCGGTAGTCGCTCCTGTGCAATCCGATCCAGCTCCAGTCGTTCCAGCCGTACAGTAAGCGCGTCTCCGGATATATCTCCGGTTTTCTCTATCGCTCTGATGCCCGAAACACCTCGTCTGTTGCGTCGGCTTTCCGATTCACTGTGACTGGCGCTTTTGGCTTGCGTTTTCGCGCGCATGCACTCCGTAGCCGACATCCATCCCACCAAGGCGCAAAAAATGTCGGAACGATCCTGAAATCAGACCGTTAGGACTATGAACACTCAATGCAGAAAGGAGAGTAGTTATGTTTAGAACGACACTTCTGACGGCAGCGTGTGCACTGTTGATTAGTGCCCCAGCTCTGGCGCAGACGGCGGCTCCCTCCGCCACCACTCCCGGCACAGACGCACCAGCTCAACAGGACTTGCCTGTTTCTACCAAGAATATGTTCGGTGCTTCTCCCTCGCCTGATACGAGCAAAATCGGTTTTGTTGAGCCGAAGGAAGGAGAAGTCCTGGTTTCGAGCTTCATTGGCCGCAGCGTTTATGAAAGTGACGCCAATGACGCCAAATCCATCGGCAAGCTGAACGATCTGATCGTCAGCGCTGACGGCTCTGTTGTGGCCGCAGTGATCGGTGTGGGCGGCTTTCTCGGCGTTGGTGAAAAAGATGTCGCCGTTAGCCCGGACGTCTTGCAGCTGGCGACCCGTAGTGACGGAAACACGTGGCTGGTTCTCAGCGCCACCAAGGACGAGCTAACGGTAGCACCTGCATTTGATCGCTCCAAGATGTTCACCAATGGTGTAGCCGATCCGAATGCGGCTAAGGAAAGCGACGCGCCATCTGGCGGTGAAACCACAGCACCAGCAACACCCGCCCCGGCACAGTAAACCTACCGGAGCGAATCCCGCCCATAAAGTGCGATTCTGATAGTCGCGGTCCCGTTCTCTTGCAGATCCGGGGCCGCATTCTTTGGGCAATGAGCAGCGTTTGCGAAACGTTCCGCCAATTAGCCGGCAATGTATCTATATTGAGCTTAAATACCCGTTTTTATAGGTTTTGCCACTCGACACGACTTGCTTCTGACGGCAAAAACGCTACCAGTCTCATAATAAGCGAAAGCGACGATAGTTTTCTTCAGGCCAGAGCCGCGCTTTCATCCACTCAGCTCAATCGGAGGCATCGCCAATGAAGAAAGCTATTTTCATCTGTATCGCGGCATTATCAGTGAGTGGCTTCACCGCCACCAGCACAGTTATGGCTGCAACATCCCCCAAACAGCGCGCCGCCGAAATCAAGGCGGTCGTAGACGCGGTCTCTCGCGAACTACCCAAGAACCCGATCAACACGGTCATGTACATCCGCGCAAACAATTTTGAGGTGCTCGCTGGCACCTGCACTGTGCGGGCGCATATCGTCTCGTCCAAAACTACCGATTCAGGCAAGCCCGACAAGATCAAAGTGCGCCTCAACCGGCAACGGTGCGCTCGATAAGGTCGTCCGACTTATCCGCAAGATTGCTTATTGTTAATGCTGCTCATTATGGCGAATTACCGTCATCCGTGAGATAGTATCAGCCATGAGAGCAAGAGCGCTGACATGGACCCGACATACTGCTCTGATTGCGGTCAGGGTGTTGTGTCTTATTGTGCCGATTTTAGTCGCCCTCACCGCCCTGATGCTCATTACCAGATATGATGACGACAGAAATATCGTGACGAATACGGGCGTTCCAGGTGCCACGGCACCGACCGGCAACTGAACGCGTGTACAAGCGTGTTGCGCACCTTTGCGCATGACAACAAAATGAATTCAACAGAGATTTGGAATGGTGGGCGCGACAGGGATTGAACCTGTGACCCCTCCCGTGTGAAGGGATTCTGTGCGCAAGCATTTACAAGTGTTTGCGCACCGATTCTACCGTTTTCCACGGATTCTGCACGGATTCATGTTTTTCGATCGTGCAGACAGAATCAGTTTGACTCTTTCATCGTTAGTGAACAAAATAGGAACATCGCGGCAATAGCCAACGACAACCTACAAACAGCAATGACCATGCGAACAGTTCTGCGCGAGCTGCGACTTCAGCACGTGGTGAGGTTCACCTGTGCGCGTTGCCAGCATCATTTTGAGAAATCCGCGCCATTAATGGCCGCACGCTTTGGAGAGTGGAAGACGCTTGAGGAGTTGGAACCTCGGCTTGTTTGCAGCAAGTGCGGGAACAAGGATGACAACTTCATCAGCTACGGGCTGCCAGAAAAATGATGATCTTGAAATGGAAGAGAACCGTCATCGGCGGTCAGACGTGCCATAACGACTTTATTGCCTACACAGACTGGGGTGATTTCTGCCGGATCATACGAAACAATTTTGGCCCAAGCGCCGGAATGTGGCAGTGGGCGCTCGTTATGCCCATCTGCCCCTTTCAAAAACTGCCTTACGGATCATGCGACAGCAAGGATGAGGTTGTGGATCTGGTGAAGAGGATGTTTGAAGTGCTTCGGGATAGCAAGCAGCTGGAGTTTAACCGGCCTTTTACGTGGGAAGGTGGGTACTGGTACAAATGAGCGGATATAAAAACGACAACGCCATCGCCGCGAAAGTTGGCAAGCTGTTCGAACACTACTGCGATGCGAAGGGCTGCAAAGCGTGGGGATCGTTCGGGTACAAGACCGGATATGGTCAGCTCTGGTTCTGCCGTGAGCATAAACAGGAAGGCGAAAACGCCTTGGCTGGACGGCGCAGATGAACGCTTACCCCGCCCAAACGGGGCAAGCGCGGGAACTAACTCCCTTTGCGACTATTCGGAAGCCCACCAAATAAGAATCGCTTTGAACCCACGGCTAACTGAACCGGCGCTGCACCTTCTTTCTTGATTTCTGTGGTCGGCTTTGCGACGCCAGACACCGGCGCGGCAGCGAATGCTGCCCCAGACACCATCATCGATCCGATGGCCAATATAGCTATAGCTTTCATATGCCCTCCTCTCTGGCCTCGCCAGAAAATCGCCAAAAAGACAAATAGGACCGTGCAGGCTAAGCACACGATCCTGATAAAGAGGAAGGCAATGTCAGATGAAACGCCATACGGCATCTGTCGTATTTCGACACGACTAGACGCAGAAAATGAGCGCCCTACCTTTTTGCAAACGAGGAGGCGCGCATGTGCAATCTATACAACATCACGACAAACCATGAGGCCATGCGCCGCCTGTTTCCGAAATTCTCGGATATGACGAACCGCATCGATCCGCAGTTAGATATCTATCCCGACTATCCCGCTCCAGTTTTGAGAAACGTCAAAGGCGATGAGCCTGAATTAGCGATGCTCCGCTGGGGAATGCCTACGCCACCAATCTATGTGAAGGGTGAAGCGGATAGCGGAGTAACGAATATTCGCAACCTCACCTCGCCTCACTGGCGGCGCTGGCAAGGTGTTGAAAGCCGCTGTGTTGTCCCGGCAACTTCATTCTCCGAGTATGGACAGGAACTGGACCCGAAGACGAAGCGCAAACCACTTCACTGGTTCGCTCTCAATGAAGAGAAGCCGCTGTTTGCCTTCGCAGGCATCTGGACAAGCTGGAAAGGTGTGCGGAAGAAGAAGGAAGGGCCGGTCGAGGTCGATATCTTCGGGTTTCTTACAACCGAACCGAACGCTGTGGTGAAGCCGGTTCACCCAAAGGCGATGCCCGTTATTCTCCGCACCACGGAAGAAATAGACACCTGGCTACGTGCGCCGTGGAATGAAGCCAAGGAAATGCAAAAGCCACTGCCCGATGCTGATCTGATCAACCTCACGCCACGCAATGACAATGAGGAAGTACAGGCGAGTTTATTCTAGGGAGGATGGGATGTTCGGACCAAAACAACCGGGTGATTATCCAGATCGTGAAATCGACTGCCAAGAAGCGGTTTCGCAAGGCATCGCGGAATTGGTTGAGCGAGCTGTGGTATCCGGCGCCAGAGACGCGGAAGTCACTGCGGCCATAGCCCGCACTAAAGTGATCGGCGTGCCCGAACTCATCCAGGACGCTGTAGCAGCCGGATGGTCGGAGGAGGAAGCGGCAACTGCAATCAGGATAGTTGCCGAGAACATGCACCGCGGCGTGACAGGAACTGATCCTGCGGAATGAGGAACAAGCTGTTGTTTCACCAGTTAGAGGCTGCAACGAATGTCAAAATGCGCCTGTTTACGGGGTGGCTCGCTTCGGCAGGTGCATACCCCTTCAGCTAAATGGCTGACGGGGTTCACTATTCTTAGACCGGGCGTTACGTTGCCAAAATTGATAAAATTTTGCTTTTTAGATATCGCTAATGAAGCTACGATTACGCCTTTAGTATAAGGAGGCTGACATGCCGTTTTTTAACGAAGCGAGCCGAATATTTATGCCCGATGAAGTCAATTTCTTACGTAGCTGTTTTAATAATTCAGCCATTATCCTCGAAGAAAGCGACCGAAATTATTCTGCTCAAGAACTCGCATCATGCATAATCATGCTCTTTCAAAGTGGTCTACGTGACCAGTCGCAATTATGCGAGCTAGCATCTCGCTTGGCTCACCAAAGATTTATAGTACGGCACGATATCAGTGCCATACCGGCAAATTCGAACAAGGCCGAGGGAACAAACGCCCCGATGGATAGTTGATTTGCAGCAATGACACCAAATTTGGCCCCGCCGTTCCTATCTCAGGTGGGGCTTTTTTCACAATGCTGTCAACGCGACCAGTGTCGCAGGCAAATAGGCCGTCCAGTTATCTGTAGTATTCATCCAAACGAGTGCGGCGAAACAAACGTCTGGATGATGTAACCCCGGTGTCGTTGGGATGCGCACCGGGGTTTACTCTTTTTTAATCTATCTTTATAACGGCGTCTTCTTTGGCACCTGGGGAACGTTGCGGCTGCCGTGACTTTGGCTGGCATTGCGATCATTCAATTGCGGGGGGCGCATAATGAATTGGATCATCTTAGCTGAGGCCGTTTTTACATCAATTTTGGCGCTGATTGCATTGGCATTGATCTGGCAAGGGAAGCGCTGAAACTCCGTACACTTGACGGGCGGCATTGCTTGCCTATCATCACTCTTGCGCACGTTTTTCCCAAACCAAGCTAAAGCTGCGTAGCCTCGGTTTTGCACCCCCCGCATACCGGGGCTTTACATTTTTTACCGATTAGATAAATTTTCCTCGCCCTTGGGAGAGAAGGGCTCAGTAGCCTTAACCCCGCGCGGTTTTCGCTGCGGGGTTCTTTTTCATCAAACCTTTTTATCTGAAGCCAGAACGGCGAGCACTTGATCGAGCCGCTTATTCGTCTCTTTTAAGCCTTCACGAGTTTCGTCACGCATTTCCTTCATGCCGTCACGCAGTTGCTTGACGTGGTCATCAAGATCAACGCGGCGCACATATTCATCGCGAACACGGTTCACGCGGTCATGCAGTTGATCGTCACCGTCTTTCTGTGATTTGGAAAGCGAGCGGAAGGCCGCTATCAGCGCACCGCTGAAGAAGACAATCAGTGTGACCGCCGTACCCATCAGCCATTTCAAGTCTTCACTCATTTCATCCCCTTCGCCAAATCGTCGTAAAATCCCGCACAGCGATCCGTCCTTGCGTTCTGCCGGTCGAGTGCGTCTCGTTCTCGTTTCAGGATCGAGCGGATTTCAGCGCCTTCAGTGAGCGCTGCGTGAGGCTCTTTGGCGCGGCAGTCTTCCGGGTAGCCGGGAAGCGTGACGCGAGCCTGTGCCGCCCCTTGCGCCGTTGCCGCCTGTTTCAACTGGCGATCAAGATTTGCGCAGCCAGTCAATGTCAGCGCCATCAAGCCGACAAGCCCTGCCTTCATCAGCAAGCCGTTTCTCATAGGCCGCTATCTCCTGTTCTGATTGTTCCGATTTGGCTTGTTCTGCCGCCCGTGCATTGGAAAGCTGCTCTTGGTATGCCGATATGACGTACTCGCCCGCTGCAATCTGGCGGTCACGTTCGGCCAATTGCGCCTCAAGGGCGGTCTTCTGGGCTTCAAGGACATAGCCCTGCCGTGCCTCGCGCTCGATCATCGGATCGTGGATGAAGGTATTGAACAGGCCCATGATCAAAATGCCGAGTGCGAAACCCGCAGCGATCTTGACGTAATCCAGCAGGCCGAACATCACTTCAGCCCCGCCAGACAAAGCTCAAGCTCGCCAATCCGCTGCGCATCGCCGTACTCGCGGCGTTTCTTCAGACCTTCGACAACCCTGCCCCCTGCCCGGTTGAACAAGGTCATGGCATTACAAGCAGCCGGCCAATTCTTTTCTCGCATCCGCTTCGCCGCCGAGGACGAACACGCCGCACCTGTTCCGATGTTGTACGACAGATCGAGCATGGAAGCCTGAATGCTGATCGGCGCGGCGTCGAATGTGGCGATGCACTTCTGTAGCGGCTTGTGGAAATCGTTCTCCAGCCGGGTTTGCAGCATCTGAAGACATTTGGCGTCAGAATAGTAATCGCCTTTCTTCACACCCTTGGTTTCGCCGGCGCAGACCGTCCAGACCTTACCGAGGCTATCCCAATAGGCTTTGTTCTCGACGCCTTCCCACGGGACAGTGAGATAGGTTGCCGTCAACGCGACAAGGCCGAGGCCGGACGCCAAAGCGCCCTTTGCTCGCTTACTCTTCATTCCTGAATTCCTTCTGTGAAGCGATGCGCGCAACAAAGGCCCCTGCTGTGATGATCAGCGACAGGGCAGCAAACACGCCGGTTGGGATGGGGAGAGCGTCACCGATCAGCGGCAACGCAACTTCAACGCCGGACAAAATACCGGCGAGCAAAAGCAGACGGATGCTCCACGCGCGCGCGAGCACCCGCTTCCAGTCGGAAACGAGTTTCATGGGGTCTCTTTCGGCAAAGAAAAAGCCGCCTCAGTGGGCGGCGACTGTCAGTTGCAGATTTGAATTTCTCGGCTTAGTCTCCGGCTCACAGGCTTGGGGAGACTGGAATGAAGAGATTTCTTATCGGGGCGCTACTCGCTGGCGCGTGGGCAAATACGGCTGTCGCAGAAGATTACGACTGGTCAGGCATCTACGGCGGTGTCAGCATCGGGGCCAGATGGTCCGATATGGATTACAACGCTCCGTATCGTCTTTATGAAGACACTTGGAGCACATCAGGGAACGGGATTACTGGCGGCGGTTTCGTCGGATACAATTTCACCTACAACCGGATCGTATTTGGTCCGGAAGTCTCGTTCATGCTCTCGGACGCTGATGGTGTCACTGAACGACGCCGCTCAGGCTCTTGGGGATATGCGGAGAACACTCTGCGATCAGACGCGACAATCTCTGTGAATGGGCGCATTGGATACCAGATCGGCAACGCATTGCCTTACATTACTGCCGGTTATTCTCGTGCTTGGTACACGGATGAAATCTATGTCAACCAATATTGGTCTGAGTATTCAAACGCCGACGATTTCCAACGTAATGGCTGGAACATCGGCGTTGGCACCGATTGGGCATTTACCGACCATCTATTTGCCCGCGCCGAGTATCGTTATTTCGATTTTGGCAAAGACGACATTGGAAATGGCTGGTACGCCAAATACCAGCAACACGCCGCAACGCTAGGAATTGGCTACAAGTTCTGATGGCCACTCAAACGCGGGCAGTTCGGCCAGGAAGTCTCCCGAACTTGGCTGCTCGCGCTGGCCGGTCTGGACCTTTTCCAATTCTCCAAGGGCATACGACCAAATCTGATCGCGCCAGGCGACAAAGGCCTGAGCCTCTGCGGCCCATTCGGGCACCGTCGAGTTGACGTAGCTCGCGAGTGAGTTTCCATCGTCATATTGGCGTTCATTGGCCGTTCGGTCGATCAGGGACTGGATCGCAGCGCGATATTGCGCGACGACTGCCGCGACTTGTTCCTGCTGCTTCTGTTCGGCTGTGACCATCTTGGAAAGATCAATCGGCATTGGCTACTTCCTCCTGATTGGCCTTCGGCTCGACCGGCAGGGAAATATCGCCGTCTTGTGTGACGGTCACTTCGAAAGAGGGCCGCATCTTCCCAGTTTCATCGAAAACGCCGAACGGTGTGGATCGAGGTAACAGCAGACTGACGCGCAACTCGCCGTCAATGCGTTCGATTGGACCCGCTATAAACGGATTGTCGATTGCTTCCATCGGCACCGTGGCACCGTCTGGAATGGTCGAAAGGTCGAGCACATCGCCCGATATGGTCAGGCGTTCGCCCTGCAATGAAAGCGTAAGTTCATCGTCGCGGCGCTGCGGATAGAGGATTATTTTCATCAGTACCACCTGCCAATTGCTTCAGCATAAATCTGGCTGTTCCCAACAAGAGCCTTATGATTTCGTATCGAATAACTCCCGAATGATGACGTGGAGTGATACGTTTCCATCGCCGCCCACCCGCCGCCGCCCGCGTCTGTTCCAAATACAGTTACGGAGGGCAGCGAAACGAAAGCTGCTGGGAAGGATCCGAACGCAATACTATTGCCACCGAAGATGTTGCCCTTGGCAACAGAGACATCAGGATAAAGCGCACTGACCCGCCAACATATCTGAAGACCGCTAGCATCTCGAATGTAACCAAAATCAGCGCTCCCTCCCCGCTCCACGATAGCACCAGTCGGTACGCCGCCAGACTGAGCAACCGTTCCTAGTATTGGACGGCTCGCAACTGACCCGGCCCCGGTCATTACTGGGATGTTTCCGTTCGTGCCGGTCAGGTTTAACAGCGCCGCACCTAGAGCCGTTATGTCGCCTTGAGAGAGGTCCGCGTTCGCGTCTGTTCTGAGAAACTTATTGGCAACAAGAGTAACCTGTTTCAGTGCTCCCGCTGCATCAGTCTGTAAAATCTGCCGTGCCGCCAGCGTCAACGCTGCCAACTGGCCGAGACTTCCGTTCGGGTCCTGAATGCCGAACGTAGCAGGATCGGCCAAATCCATCGTGCCGACGCCGGTAAAGATCGGAACCATCCCAGAAGAACCGACAAGAGCGGCAAACGCCTCGACATTCCCGCTGGATAACAGGTCTATCAGATTGCGAACTGCGCCCTGATACCGGCTGCCGTCTGGTTGAAACCGGATACGGAGAGGCAAGCCGGTTCCTGCTGCTGCGGCTGGGCAAGGCAGAAACAGGGTCCCGCTATTCTGCCCCGTAATGGACGCGATGATCAGCACATTACCGGACGGCGATATGATGGCGTCACCGGCCTGTACGGCTGCCGTCTGGAGCGCTGAGCCGGTCGTTGTGAAGTCGCTACTACCTGAGGTCAGGGTCACCGTGCCGATGTCATAATCAGGACGCTTGGCCATTATTCGGGGTCCTTCAAACTGCTCGCCATTTCATAGGCGGCTTCAAGGTCTTGGTTGCGCTGCTCAAGCTCGGTGCGAAACGCTTCGCTCTGAGCTTCGAGAATGGCCATCTGGGCGCGCATACCGACTAGCTCGTTAGCCAGAAGCAGGTTCCGGTTCTTGTAGAACTCATTCAGCGCCATCGCCTCGCTTGCCGCTGCCATCGGATCGATTTGCACGTGCGTAGGCTTCGCCGGTTCATTCACCGTCGTTTCGGTCATGTCGGGTTTTCCTTGGATTAAATGAAGCTGTTATCGATCAATACGGCGAAACGTATCGTGCGCGCAGGCGCGCCCGGTTGCACATCATTGCGGATATAAACCGTCGTAAAAGGCGGGAATGTTTCAGCGCAAAACGTGTCCCTGTCAGGCGGGTCGCCAGCCGTGCTGCTGAGAATGACATAAGGCATCCGACCGGTTGTATTGCTGAATGTGTATGTCTGGCGAGACCCACCGGGAATTGTGACGGTGTCTTGAACGGCCATCGTCATCGTTGACATGCCCGGATACATACCCAGATTGTCCACTGAAGCCGTCAGGGCGTCGTACCCAGCGCGAGCAACCCGAACGCCGTCAGTTGAAAATACGGCTCTCCTACTCATGCGGCTGTGTACCTATCTGCTCGGTTCTTGAAGATGATGCAGCGAAAGCGATAATTACCGCCGTAGCTGCTCGTCGCGTTGGTTCCTGCCCATACCTTGCCGTCTTGGACGCCCCATTCCCAGAAATTGTTCATCTCGCCGGTCGCTGGGTTCCTGTCGTTCGGGTAGAAAACACGATCCAGCAGACTTATGCTTGGAAATGCGAGGGGGCAGTATCCAAGCGTCGGAAACGTATAAGCGCCCCAATGGTAGTTATTTGTCCGGTTCAGCGTGACATCAATGACCGCGTGAACCTTCAAATAATCGCCGTCCGATGAAAATACCGCAGGACTTGCCTGATTATCCGCGTCATACCCAGATGGAGCGATGCGAAAAACAAAGTTTCCGCCCGATGGCCCGATGTAAATACGTTTGCTCATGACAGGTACACGATCAATGTGCCGAACACGCCGCCAGAGAGGCCTAGCGTATCAACAATCTCAAAACGGTTGCTGTACATCTGCACTCGATTATTCGGCGTGTTTGCATTCCCGCCACCCGGCGTTTTCTGCCAATCGGTGCTGAAGTAAGGTGCGTTCGCATCAAGCGGGAATGGCCATGTCACGCCCGTGTTTGACGGATATGCAGCGCCACTTGTCCTATAACCGCTCCACATCCATGAATAGCGAGGGATATGGTTTAGCGCGTATGGGAATGTGACAGTCTTGGAAGCCGGGTTTCCTGCCGGTATCGCCACACGGAAAATCCACCTTATACCCGCACCCTGAAACCAATCGCTATCGAACGTCTTATAGATGTCCGCTAGTCCGGTGCCAGCATTGTACCCCGGCTTAGAGGTGATCAGCCGGGGTGGATTGCCTGAAAGGTAAAGACGCTGAGCCATCGTTCCTCACGTATTATCGCTAAAGATCAGCGTCTTGTTGGCAAGATTGAACACGACCTGATTGTCAGGAGAGCGCAGGATACCCGCCGTCACATCACCGATGTTCGCGACTTGGAGCGCCAAGCCACCTGATATGAACGTGAGCGGGGCCTGACTGTTCGTGCCGTTGGTGACAATGAACTGATCCGCATTGATGACGACACGGCTTTGACCACCGGTCAGCGCATCCAGAAATATCGCCGCCGATGATGTGGAACCGCCGCCAGACGCTGAGACACTGAGGCCTATACGGGCCAGAGCGCCGCCCGGTGTTGCTTCTACAGTCGTTCGGAACAGACCGGATGCTGAGAAGTTACCCACGGTCGCCGTCAGTCCGGTCACAGCGTTAGCCGTGGCGGTCACAACACCGTCCAAGGTGGTTACTTTAACCTGCAACAGATCAACGGCGCTCGCGGTCGCTTCCAAGCCCGTTACCGGGTCATTGACGACAGCTTCCAGACTTTCGATCCGGGTAACGATTGCCGAACCGGGACCGATGGCGACTTCAATTGCTTCCGTATAGGACGCCTTGAGGCCTTCCGCCGTGACAGACATTTCCCGGCGAAGCGTCTGCTTGTCGAAGTAATTGGCGCTGTCTTGCTCGGTCGCCTGTGCACCGATACGGTCAAGTTCTTCCTGAACATATCGGAAGCTCTCGCCTATCCATTCCCAATTGCGCTGGATGTCCTCATTCAACTGGTCGATGTCGATTGGGTAGATGTCGAGCGGGCCGAGACGAATGTCGTACATCGTGACCGGAATCCAATCCGACCATTCGAACGGACGATTCCCGGCATAGGTGGCGTATCTTGCCCTCACCTCATACGACTGAGCGGGAAGCAGAGTACCCGGCGCAATTTGTATCGATCCTTCTGAAACACGTTCAGTCCGTCCGACATAGATCAAGCCAAGGTCCCACGCCGTCCTGACCTCATACATGACGAGGTCGACGCCGGGTTGTTCCGGGTCCCATCCAAGCAAGATGGCGCACCGACGGTTATTACCGTTCGAATCCTGCGCAATGTCACGTTCTGCGTAGAAGTCGATTATCGGTTGTGGCAGTGGCCGTATTGGCCCGAGATAACCCACCGAAGTAAGCAACTCATCCGTTGCCGGCGTCCAATTGTAATCAGATGGGTCGACTTCGCGGATCGCCACCGACTGGTTGACATTTTCCAGATCATCCATGCTCTCCAGATCGAAGAGCTTGTTCTCGTAGCCATTACGGACGCTCGACCACGAAACTACGTCCAATGGCTCCAATTCGACCGCTTCGGGCGGTAGAGTGAACTTGTGCGACCGGAAACGCCGGTTTGTCTCCACAAGGGCCTTGCCGAGCCTCTGGTTCTGGTACCGGAATGGCGAATATTCGAACTGAACATCTGCCATCAGCCGACGATTGTCGTCTTCGGACTCATATTCCGGGAAATACCGAGGCGGCGCTTCCTTGTTTTCCCACGCTGCATCAGGATCGGGATAGGTGACGTTCACACCGTTATAGATCGTCTCCAGTCCCGGAAATGGCTCGTAGCTCTGACCAGACGTGATGGCGATGCTTTCGTCCGTGAAGGCATAAACCGGCAGACCCGGCGCACCGACGCGGATCTTGTAAACGCCGCCGATCTCAGCCATCTTGCCGTTGCAGACCTTCAGAAGGCGCTCGATCACATCAAGCGGCACTTCGTTCAGACGAATTTCAGCGCCACAGCGGAACTGCTTCTCGGTCGGCACTTCTGCGCCCGGAACAAGCCGGTCGCATTCGTTCATCGCCGCAAACCAGTTGGACAGCGGCAGGCGAGTGAGCGGCACCTGTCCGCCCCAGATCCACTGGCCGTTGTAGTAGATTCCGCGGAGAATGTTGTAGATCACAACAGCCGGGTTGTCCGAGAACTCCCACGTTGACGGATCAGACCAACGATGTGAACCGGAACCGCCTACGGTGTTGTCCTTACGCGGGTCGTAAAGGCGGATGCCCTGTACTTCGAACTTGCACTGCGGCGGCCCCGTGAACAGTTCTTCCTCGACCTGAGCCGTGATGACGACATAGGCGATTCCGCGACCGATCATTTCGGCAGTCCAAGGACGCTGGCTGTCGCTGCCGAACTCGCGAACAAGCAGGCTGTCGGCTACGGTTTCATTGCCGATATGGGCCTTCCACCAATAATGGTTGTTGTCGCCATCCTTGCGGTACGCATAGATCGGAAAGCCCCAATCGCCGTATGACGTATCGCTGAGTTCCGCGACGGTCTTCTCGCCATTCGTCCAGAATGCATTGCTTACCGAAGTGACGGGCAGATCAGACAGGCTGATCACCTGTGTCAGGTAGGCATTTGGCGTTTTACCGGCCTTGCCCCATGTGTTGACGTATTCAAGACTGCCAGCGGTCGCATAAGTGCCGACGATGAATGACAACGGATTATCGCCGCCAACCTGTATCTGACCTTGTACGCCTCGCGCTTCCTGGCTCTTCTGGCGAGCCCGTTCCAGCAACGACAGCCCAACCTTCAGCGCAATACCAAGGACAAACTGTCCGAGCGCACCCATGGCGCTAATAGACGATGCAATCGCGCCAACAGCAGCCGCCACCGGCCCTGCATGGGCGAGCGAAATCGTCGCCAGCATGAACCATACGGCGTAGAACAGAACCCGAAGTGATTTCATTGCTAAATCCGGAATGCCCTTTCGGCAGTCAGAAGATCGACCGTTCCGAGCCCGGAGGCATCAGGACGAAGCACAAAGATGCGAGGGCCGTTCACCACGCCTAGCGCCCACAAAGCGCTGTCATCGATACGCACAGCGGCGATATCGCCAACTGCAGCATGTGAGGGATGGATTTCCTCAAACTGTGAGGCTGCAAGTTCGGCATGGTTCTCGAAACCGTCTTTTCGAAGCAGCCGCAAACCGCCGATAAGCGTCTTGTAGCGGCCTCGGTACTTTTCGGCGGGATCGCATCCTGTCATCGCCAGAACGGCTCCAGCGGCGAATGTTGCGCAATCATGATGGCCCCAGACGAATAGTTTGGGCATGACCGTATGAACGTAGTCGTTGAGTGCCGTTCGCCAGTCTGTGAAGCGTTCAGCCATTGACCTTACCCTTCTTTTGGCCCCAGAAAAATTCCCACTGTCCAGCGACATCGGAATATTTGCGGAACCGATCACCACTGCGAAGACGCTGTGATCCATCGCCGCGCTTTGCAGGATTGGTTTTCGTCAGTGATCGACTGTGCGAGACGATGTTCAATTTCAGACTGCCCTCGCCGCCCTTGGCTGCCGTTTCAATCGGCGCGCCGTTCACAAATCCGAGAAACCGGGATCGCGGCGGAGCAATCAGCAAGCGTGTCTCGGGATCGAAGTATCCGCGATGAATCTCGATTGGCTGAAAACGAGGATCGTATCCGCGAACTGCCAACTGAACAGTTGGATCGAGATGGCTCATCGTCAGAGTGACTGTTCGAACCGTCAGATCGGACACAAGCGGGATCGCCGGAACGTTTATCAGCTTGCCCCACCCGTAATACGTCCGCGTCTCTGGCAAACCGGTTTCACCACTCACCACACTCACGGTAACGGTATCCTCGCCGTTCCAGAACCCGAGCGCTTCGACAATGCCACTTGTCCGGTTCTTAGCCTTCATCCAGACGAAGGAGCGTGGAACGACAGGCGCACGGCTCCTTACCTGAGCCGCAACGGCGGGATCGGTATCTCTCATCCGAATGATCCTTATGGTATCTGGTAGACGCTGAAGGCCATGCCATCGGTAAAGAGGTCTGTGGCCGACCCCTCATCGAATGAACCGGGCAATATTTTCACCTTGATCGCCGGTTTGATGAATGTAAGCGCCAAACCCGCAGCCACACCCGGGCGAAATGGCGGCGCCACTTCAACAACAGATGTCGTTCCGCCACCGGTCGATGTCGCGGCTTCGGCCAATCGATGCATGTTGCGCCGAACCGGATTTTCACCGTAGTCGAACGAGAACAAATCTCCGACAGTCAGTTGATATCCAGATGGTAGGCCGTTTATCGACAGAGACTTGTTATTGGCTCCAACCGACGCGATAGCGGGTGTTGCACCGCCCATAATCGATCCTGTCGGGTCATTGACCGGATAAGCCTTTTGCGGCGCATAGAGATAGAACGAACTTAACGCCCCTCCTAAACTCTCGATCAAAGCCTGAATTGATGCGGCTTGGTCATGCCGCATCTTTCCAAGCGTTACATCGCCTTCCCACCGAGGCGGCGCAAGATCGGCTGTAATGACCTCTCCGGAACCTAGACCAGTAGTTTCCTGCTGAAATGCAAGACGCCATTTGACAGTCTCGATTGGCAGTTTGTCGGCGAAAGCAGCCAGCGAGAGTGGAAACGTCAATGCCATGCTTACGCTCCCACTGCTCTCGGGTCCTGACTGATTTCATTCACGCGACCAGGCAGCATTTGGCTGTCGTACTGACTGATGCCCTCATTGATCATCGGCGCAGCGGTCTTTTGGGCCACATCCTCGACAAACGGCTTTAGATTGCCATCTGCGGTACGAGACCAACCGACAGTGACGTGAACGCCCTGCGCAGCGCCAGATACTTGGTTGCTGTTCGCTTCGCCATAGATGCGAACTGGGATCGATCGACCGTCTGGCAACGGAACAGCTGCTTCGGGCCCAGCATCACCGAAGATTGCGGGTTTGTTGGTAACGCCGCCCTTCGCGAATAGACGAAGACCAGACCATGGGTCAGAGCCTCCGCCGCCAAAGATGCTGCTTATACCGCCTCCGCCACCAGTCGCACCAAGTAGGTTGCCGAATAGTGAATTGATTGCACTATCCAGAGCCATATCAAGGAGCTTGTCTGCGAGTTTGCTCAGTGCACCGGTCAGCGCTTCCAGCGCCGATTTGCCGTTCAGCATGTCGGAAACGAACGAGGACGCGAAGTCCTTCGTCAAATCCTTACTGATCTGAAGCTGCTCGTTGAGCCTGATTTGCGTAGCCAGTCGCTGACCGGCTGCACTATCAGGATCAATGCCCGCCTGACGAAGATCGCCGTATACGCGTTGTTCTGTCGGGCTACGGAACATCTGAGCGCGTTGGAACCGAAGTTCTTCCGCCATCTGAAGTTCAGCAACGCGGGCTGCAACTGCGCCGTACTGCTCAGCGAGCTTTTCAAGTTCCGCCCGCTGTGCGGCGGTGATCGTCCGACCCTTGTCCTGCGCCTTCTGGAGCAGCTCGAGTTTGAAGCGCATCGTATCGGCGGCGACACCAGTCTTACCGACGAGTTGTTCTTCAAGTTCAAGCTGTTGGATGCGATCCTTTGCAGACTTGATCAGGTCCCGGTAGGCACGGGCAGCCCGTTCGGCTTCCTTGCTTGTTTCAGCGAGCTTCTTGGCTACTCCAGCGTCACCCGACAAATCGACGTTGTCATTGGCTGCCTGAAATTCCTTGAAAGCATCAGCGAACTTCTTTCCAGCCTCATCGAAATAGATGCTCGAATATGCGCCGAAATCCTTGCTCGCTTCCCGTAGACTATCAATCTGCTCGCCAAACCCGGTGAAGGTGGCGCCAAACAGGCCGGCAATCGATCCAAACGTGTCCTGTGTGGCCTGTAGGATGGACGCCATTGATTCCGACCACGCAGATTTCATCAAATCAGTCAGCCCGAGAAAGACGTTCTGGATGCCTTCCATCAGCGTTTTCATTCGAGTGGCTACAAGGGCGAATGCTTCTCCCCAGCTGTCGGATGTTTCGCGAGCCTTGATCAGTTGATAGACGAACTCGCCCAGAGCAACCGCAATCGCACCGATACCCGTTCGAACTAGTGCCGCGCGGAGCAAGCTTAGCGCGCCTGTAAGCCCCATGGTTGCCAAGCGCGCTGCGACGAATGCGGCGACGTATCCCGTCCCATAGAGCGTCACGGCAGTGCCGGTGATCACAATCAGTCTGTCCATGTTGTCCGCGACTTTGATCAGCATCTCCGCAAACGTGCCGGAAATGTTGTTCGCCTGATCAAACACACCCACTGCGCGGAGAATGCTGTTGCCGATAAGCGTGAAAGCATCGCCGATCGTCGCAGGCATGCTGTCGGCTTCTTCATTCAGCCGTTCGAGGTTTTTCAGGAGAACATCAGCAATGATATCGCCGGTGATCTTGCCCTTTTGACCGAGCTGCAGAAGGCCGCCAGTCGTCGTCTTGAAACGTTCAGCGAGCAATTCAGCCAAGCGGCCACCGGTAGCGATCACAGTATTCAGGTTATCGCCCGACAGCTTGCCAAGAGCCATCGCTTTAGCCATGGCATTCTGAACACTTGCTGCCTGCTGGCCTTTTGCACCCGAAACGACAAGAGCATTATTCAGCGCAGCCGTATAATCCAGCGTCTGCTTCGTCGAATAGCCTAGCTCCCGCATGATGGAAGCGTTGGCGATATAGCTTTCCGTGGTCTGGGCGATGCTCGAATAGGTACGCCTTGCAATCTCGGAAAGTCGCTCCATCACGGCGGAGCCCTTTTCGATTGAACCGGCAGCGAGATTTACTCGCGAGGTCAGGTCAGACCAGCCATCGGCCATGTCCACAATAGCTTTCAGGCTGAAAGCGGCGCCAACAGCCGCCAAACCAGTACGAAGCAGACTCATCACCCGGAGTGAGCCGTTTGCGCTCTGAGACAGCTTGTCGGTAGCGCGAGCAGCCTTGTCTGCGCTCTGACTGTAACCTTCAGCCGAGCTTTGAGCCCCGCGGGCGGCAGACTGGAATGTCCGGAGGTTGTCGTTTGCTTCCTTGACAGGACGAGAGTCGACAGCCAAACCAAGAGTGGCAAGATCCATGTCACACCTATTCGGGGGATTGAATGAAAGCGGTTCTGATTGTCTTCGCGTCGCTTCTAGCCACTCCGGCCTTCGCCGATGACGTAGCCACGAAGATCGGAGAACAGGCCCAGAAATGTTGGAATATGCCGTCTGGCGTTGCTGGTCGCGGCTATTCGGCTACTCTTGAGGTTGAGTTCGACAAGAACGGCAACGTTATCGACATCACCGCTAAGAAGTACCCTAAGGATGCGGTAGGGAAGACCTTTGTACTTTCAGCTTCCCGCGCCATTGAACGATGCGCTCCATTCATTGGAGCTCCGGTCGGTAAAACCCTGATCACATTCAGCGAACCGGGGCAAAAGAAGCCGATAAACCCATTTAAGGATTAGGCACCCAACCCAAGGAATTCTGTTTAACGACAAAGGGGGCATTTTGTCGCCAAGCTTATTTCTCATCCAGATAGCGATTCTTTTGCTGCCAGGCGTTGTATGGGCTCGCTTTGACGCCACATACGGAAAGAAGAATGATCCGTCACAGTTTGAATTCGTAGTTAGATCCATTCTTTTTGGCCTAACGAGCTATGCTGCAACCTATCTAATTTATCAATGCTTCCATTGGAAGTTTGAGATGATAGACCTTTCCAAGGCAGAGAAAATGAGCATCATTTCTCGCGACCTAGTTACACAGATGCTTGCAGCGGTATTGGTAGGGTTCGTTCTGGCCGTATTGTGGCTTTACTGTGTGACGTACAAGATCATAACTCGATTTTTGCAGCTAATTCGAGCCACAAAACGATATGGCGATGAGGACGTATGGGATTACACTCTGAATTCATCTGATCCAGAATTTCTTTTCGCCCATATTCGCGATTTTGACAACAAAGTTACTTATGCTGGTTGGATAAGGGTTTTCTCAGAAACCGAGAAACTCCGAGAACTAATAATGACCGACGTCGATGTCTACGATTTCGACGGAAAGTTGATATCGTCTCCGCCGCGATTATATATATCTCGAAAAACAGACGCTATTCATATAGAGTTCCCGATGAAACCGGAGGATTATAACGATGGCTACAAACCGTTGCCCGCCGAGCAACTCAAGCGGCCATGGATCGATGAGTAAGGTGACAGAGGGTTACGTTCGCAAAGGTGGACTAAACCCACCTCCGCCATCTAATGTTCATCGCCCTGCCCCCCCCACTCCAACTAACACATCATCGAAGGTTCCCGTTCAGACCGGCTGGAAACCTCGTTAAGATTGCCCCTCTTCGGAGGGGTTTTCTAATTCGCGTCCTCATATTGAGTTCAAAGCATCAGAATAGTGCGTCGAAGAGTCCTTCGCTGAGCTTCCTCTGCTGAACGACTGGCTTTTTCGGCGCTGTCTTGTTTTCCTTGGCGCGCCAGAGCGTCATCACGGCCATATCGATCTCTCGGATGAGTTCCCTCTCCCACGGGCGGATATCAAGTCCAGCACCGCGGGAGAGAGCATCGATCTCAAGCCATGTGATAGGACAGGCCACGAATCCAACCTGACGGCTGGCGTTCAGTTCCATGAACCAAGCCCAGATATAACCGAGCCGATCAGGGAAAGCCGGCAGGTCGGGTTCTGGATTGTCCGCCTGCGCAAAGGCCGCCTCCGCGAATGCTATCAGCTCGTCGCGGAGGGTTTCAAAAAATTTGCACGATCCGCGATGAATTCGTCCACCTGGTCACGGATCCATGGCAGATCGGTGCGCGAATAGAGCTTGCGGACGTTTTCGGCACTGAAAGCCAGTTCCTCACCATCAAGAACAATTCCCGACCAGCCCAAAGTGCAGGAAATCAGTGTGGTTACAGCTTCTTCCTCAAGCTCAGCGGCAGAAAGCTTTGTCTTACCCTTCTGGTTCAGGCGACGATCAAGGATCGTCCGCTGAGCCTTTCGGAAAACGTCACTGTCCGTTCCGACAAGCGTGATCGTGATCGGCTCATCATCTTCGGTCTTGAGAATAGTGCCTTCGATCGGATGGCGAAGCTGGAGCGTCTGGCCTTCGTGAGTGACGGCGAGTGATGCGAGGTCCATGGGGTTTCCCTGAAACGAATTGCGATTGAGCGGCTATCCTGCTGGCTATGGGCCAACTGGAGGGGCGACCTTGACGATGTTCGAATTGATTTCGAGCGTGGAGTTCAAATTCTGGATGGTGTTGGCCTCGCCGCCAGCCTCTTCCGCGCTCATGACCAGAGCAACGAAAAGACGCTGAGCCCCGTTCTCAAGCTCGATCTTGAAGGCATAATTATCACGGGTCTGAGCCGCGGCCAAAAGCGCCAACTGGCCAGCATCGTCATCAACGATGGCAAAGACGTTCTGCATCTGGCCAGCGTTGAATGTGCCCTTCTGCTTGATGTCACGGCCACGATTAATGAGTGAAGATGTGATCAGCGCAGCTGTATCGCCAGCGGCACCCATGGTCGACCAACCATCGATTTCTTCCCAAGTCTGAGAAGAGAAATCTGCTGCAACAAAGTCCGTTGCCTTATCGGACAGGACGCCGCCGATAAAGATTTTTGATCCTGCGACAGGATAAAGAGCCATGACGGCCTCCTATGTTGTGATGTTCAGGCGTATGCGACCCATTGAATGGTCACTGGAACTTGAATTCGGTCGGCTTCCTGAATGGCCGATCCGATATCAGGGCGTTTCATCACCCGTATGTTTCCCGGCGCCATTGGAATGCGCAGGGTATCGTTGAAATGGTCTGCAATCTTTTCCGCCGTCTTTCGTGGCGTGATCTCGCCCTGCCCGACTGGATAGACGGCGCTAACCTGCAGAATGCCCATGTATTGGTTGAATCCGCCGTCCTTGATCGTCAGGCGGGTTGTCGTATTCGGCATATAGGAAGCCCGCAGATACGGACCGGTTGGCGGTGTGAACGCCACATTCGGCCAAGCGATCGGCAATGCCGGGCTAAGAACTAGCGATGCAAGACGGCTGAACAGCAGGTTCTGGATCGTACTTTCGACTGCCATCACTTCGATCCTGCTCTTGCCTTCGCCTCGACTGTCACGTCGTAGACGATCTGGCCCCACTGTTGAGCGGCTAGACGGGTGAAACCTCTTGCCGGTCTTCCCTCCGCTCCATATTCCACAAACTGCGCGTAGTTGGCCGTATATGCCGCTACAAGGCGATCACCTGCATTGAACTTGGCTATTTCGAGAACAATGGCCGATGGATTGTAATTGTGCTTCGCGCCGTCTTTATCGCGGTTCGGCGGCGGTGGATCGCCATTCACGACAACAACGAGTGAAGCCCGCAAAAACCCGGTGTCGATCGGCATATTGCCGCCTTCATTTACCGGTGTTTGCATGACTTCGATCACTCGGCGGGTGCTCTCACGCAGCACGGCGGTAAGCCGCTTCTCAGTAGCCAGAACCCAATCGTCAACCTGGCCAGAAAAACGCGCCTGACCGCGTGACAGCCGATTATTCGGACTGACATGAACGCCTGTGGTTCCGGCCATCACTCAATTCCTGCGAGGAAGTCGATCTTCATTTCCATCCAACACCGGCAATTGATGATTTCGCTTGCTGGCGCTTCTGAATCGCCGGGATAGGCAAGGAATGCTCCGCTCGGGCTGGTGAACTTATCTTCCATGCCAACGGATTGACCGTGCATGGCCTTGTGAGTGTCACGAACGCGGTTATCGCTGGAGGATCGCCATACCTTCACGATGGTCGATTGATCGACGCCTCCGTCTACGGCCTGCCGCATAGCTTCCATCTGGCTTTCATTTAAAGCTGCCATGGTCTCTGTACGGGCAATCGTCTCACCACGAAGGCGAAGAAGGTTGTCCGAATAGCGCCCAACGATTTTGCTCACAGATTCGGCAGGCACGGCCTGCTCTTCCCGTATCGCCTTCATGACAGTTCTATCGAAGCGTTTATCACGTCGATTTCTCGTCAAATAGCGACGCAAATCCTCCGGGTCGCCAGAGAGCAGTTCTTGGCGAGCGCGGTCAACATAATCGGATTGGGCGCTTGTCAGTCCAAGAATGCCGCCCTCCCTTCGACCAGTTGCCCGGTTGATCCGCCCGACGATATCAAGTGCTGTAGTGCGCGGATTGTTACCGCGCTCCATACCGAGTTGCAGAGCCGTTCTTACTGCTGTTCTCTGATCCTCAACCATGCCGGAGATAAGCTTGCCGGAATGATCACGAAGCCAAGTCTCGGCCCGGATATTGCGAGCATCGAACCGAATGATGACCTGACCGCCACCCGGTTGACGGATTGGAGGCATACGGCCCGTCGTCGCAACTCCGCCACCATTGTAGGCGCTGGCTATCGCGTTATCCAAAGTCCGGAATGCTGCATCATCGATATGCATGGCCTGAATAGCGCCAGCGATGTCGCCTTTCTCCATACGCTCGACTATGCGCTTGATCTGCACCTTGCTCTTGATGTCGTTAACAGCATCCATGAACGCAGCGCGCAACAATGGTTCATATGAGGAGACAAGCTGTTCAAACCGTTCGCGAGGCGTGAGACGTTTGAGCATTCAGCCAAATCCTATCGGTAACGGTCAACGGGAAGCCACGAGGTCATGAAAGACTGCTATTCCGGCAGGAGAAAGGGTGCTGGCTTTCGTGATGGTAAAGATGCCATCGGCAGTAATAACCTTGTCCGTGGTTGTCGGTGTGATCGGTAAGCCACCCACGGCGACCAGTATTCGCTTATCGCTCGCCTTGATGAGTGTCCCACCGATGTCTTTTCCCACGTCCTGAAGGCTTATTTCCAGAACTGCCAGAGTACACGGATAGTCCGTATCACTTGTGCCTGGGTTCCACGGGTCGCCAGATGTCTCGGTACGCCTGATAGCGCCAGTCTGTCCGAACTTGTCAATCAAACGGTTCGCCGTGGCTACCGAGCGGGCGTAATTGAACTTAGCCATTAGCCCACCGATTTGAGCCAGAGACAGGTTGCATCCAGGTCGCGCAGATACGGCGCGAGCATGCCATCAACTGTCGAGATTAATGGTGTGAGGAATGCTGCCGCACCGTCGGACTGAGCATTCGCATACTGAACTTCAAGATCGCCGACCTTCTCTCGCACAACCGCTGAAGATGATGAACCTGTATTGTTCAGGCTGCCCGGGTTCACTGCTTCCTCATAGGCGGCGTAGAAAGAGGCATAGATGACCGCCTGCGGGATAACGTCAGAAGGGATCGCCGTGCCTCTGAGTGACGCGCCTACGCGAGGCCAAGCCCTTTCCTGATCGAATGTGGCGATACGACCAATGAACCGATCACCATAGACAGCATCGATATACAGACTGCCACGCTGACGAAGAACGGCAAGCGACGGCGCATCATCGGGCAATGTATATCCGTTATCATCCAGCCATTGCTGGAACTGATCGTCTGTGCCGTAGCCTGCCATGTTCGTTATTCCGCCAGTTTCGCGTCAATCAGTTCCTGAAGCTTTCCATTCGAGATGTTCTTGGCGTACTCGATGCCAAGCTCATCGGCCTGCTTCTTCAGCTCTTCCCGCTCTCCCTGAGCAGGATTCGTGACTGCGGTCTTGCCTTCACCGTCTCCGGTAATGACTTCATATCGACCGGCCCAGCCCTTCGGCTCTTCCTTCACGGTCACTTCGGTGCCAACCGGGATTTCACCCTTGGCGCCAAAGATGCCCGGCTTCGTGATTTTCACACGCATGCTCTGTTCCTTCCTGAAAGAGGACGCCCGGCACTAAGGCCGGGCTGGTTCATCAGTTGACGACGGTGCTGTAGAAAACGCCGGTCTTGCCGTTGTAATCGGCCCGGATTTCCAGACCCATCGCACCCATGATCAGGAACGAGTAGTTGTCGGTCGGGTTCTGACGAACCTTGGCGGTCGTATTCACGGCCATGCCGACAATCGGACGGATGAACTCCGAGTTCGGGACAAAGCCGAAGAACTCATTCCCGCTCAGTTCATAAGTCACCACGATCTTGTTGATGCGGCGATTGGTGAGCAGATAGGAGAGCAGAGTGCCGCCCTTGAACCCAGTCGAGCCCGAATAGGACTTGTCGAAGTTCCGACCGATCTCCGGCGAGATATACAGGTTGACCTTGCCGGTGATGAGGTTGTCATCAAGCATAGCGCCGAGCGTCTGGGTGATGAAGTCATCAACATCATCAGAGCCCGCCGTGGTGAGGTCGATGTTCGCACCGCCAGCAGCCGAGCCAAGGTTGATGGCCTTGGAGAACGGCGAGGTACGGATACCGTAACCCGAGTAGCCCTGCACAGTGATGGAAGCATCACCATCAAGGGCATACAGAGCCATATCGCGGCGGATCTTGGCGGTATGTGCTTCCTGATCATCCGACAGAGCGTCGAAGTTCTCAGACTGCAGCGTGTTCCATTCGCGCCATTCACGACCATACGCGGTCGAGAAGATCGGAACCGGAGTGCCGCGATAGTCATAGGTGACCTTGTCCAGAGGAACCGGCACCTGACCAGACAGAGAGCGAACAACCGTACCCGCATCAGACGAGACGCGGTTGAGGTGGACAAGCTTGCCGATATTGACCGCCTTTGCGAGCGGCATCAGATCGGCCATGTATGCCTGACCTTCGTCATTACGCATGACGCGGCGGGTAATGCCGTCAAGCTCAAGCCAAGCATCACGGGGCAGAACCGCAGCCTGATTTCGCACAGCAGCTAGCTGATCTTCAGAATTGTGGAACCATTCACGGTCCGCCGAGACCTCATCCCACCAACCGGCGTGAATACGCGAGCTGTTGAGAAGCTGGGAGGAGAAGTAACGCATGTGGTGTAACTCCCTTATGCCGCGGCCAGATGGCCCTTGGCTGCGCGTACACGCACAAGCTGGTCCGATCCGGTCGTGTTGTTGTAAGCCTCTTCAGCGATCGCGATGATGCGCGTGTCAGCGGCGGCGATAATGAAACGGCCAGTGGCGTTCGTGGTGAGCTTGGCGCCCTTGGCGACGTTGGTGCCGGTCGGTACGCGGACGTTAAAGAACTGCTCATCGAGCATTTCCATGCCGATCATGCGATCATTGGCAGCCCACGCATCATCGACGCCCTTGAGGACAAGGTAGTTGTCCTGAGCGATGAACACCTTTTCATTGGTGGATGCGCCAGCGATGGCAAAGCCGCCAGTACCGTTCAGCACAACGGCAAGACCCGGAAGGGTTGCAGCGGCTGCAATGCCTTCCTGAACTTGCGGAGTGGCCTCAGTGAACGGGCCAGCGAAAATCTTGTTATAGCGGGCCATGGATTATTCTCCTTCCGGAACCTTGAAGCCGGACTTATCGCTCGTCGGCTTGAATGCACCGTTCAGAGCAGCTGCGCGGCCAGGTTCAGCCTTCGGAGCCAGTTCCTTGAGAGCATCGATCGACAGCGTGTTTGCAACTGCTTCGGTGAGAAGATTGGCCTTCACGACCTTCTCGACTAGGTCAGCCTTTTCGGCGTCTTCCTTGGCCTTCTGGTTGGCGACCATTTCATTTTGTGCATCGACCAGAGGTTTCACAGCGTTGGCCACTGCGGCACCAATGGTCTCGCCGATCTTGGCAAATCCGTCCGTGAGGGTTTTGACCTCATCGGAAAGCGCCTTGAACTGCTCGTCAGAGACAGACATGTCGTCTTCCTTTCGATTGGTTGAGGGAACCCGCTCGGACAGGCCAACGGCCTCCATAATCGCGGTCTTCATTCGCTCCAGCACGGACGCCTTGGAGCGCCGTTCCAAAGCTCGGGCGAGGCTATCCACCGCCCAATCCATTTCGCGGTCAGCATCCTCGATAAACGAGTTGATGACCTCGACTTCCTGCTTTTCACCCTTGGAGTTGACCAACATGCCGACGCCTTGTTCAGGTGTGGCCGCGCCCGGCTCATCAAGCAGGATGGCGTCATGGTCAAATTCAAGGGCTCGAGCGATATGCTTGTAGTTCACGTCACCGTTTGCGGCTTCCAGAAGCGCGAGGAGACCGGTTGACGTATGAATAGGTCCGCCATTGTCGATGGCTTCCAGAACCCGCTTCCCGCCGTCTGAGCGGCTTGCGGTTTCAACGTCGATGACCTTGTCGAGAAACACCCGACCATTCTCACGGCGCACGTTCTCATTCCATGCACCGATCCAGCCTAGATTGATCCCTTCCGGGTCACGCGCTGAGACAAATACACCATTGACCATCGGATGACCGAGCGGCGCCGGTGTTCGTTCGAGACTGGTAAAGCTCTTTTCGATCTCGTCAGCCGGGTACATGATGTCATTCATCACGATGTCGTCTGGGAGAGTTGCAGACGGTACGATAACCACGTCCCGCCCGTTTCTCTTCTCGCGTCGGATCGCACCGGCGTTAGCCAGTGATCGGATATTCACCCGAACGGTTTTCATTGGTTATTCCTCGGTTGCGGGATCGACAGGAAGCCCGGCTGCGGCGGTCAGATCGTCGTCGTCATCCTCACGATATCGCTGTTCGTCCGTGAGTGGTTCCTTGCCGACGACTTCACGCATCTCATCAGCAGTGAATACCAACTCGTTGGTTGCGCTCATCTTCTGGTTGGTATCGGCCATTTTGGCGACACGGTCGATCTTCTCCGCCATGGACGTTTCTGTCAGGTCGGCCCAATCCAGATACCAATCCTTTTCAGGCAGTATGCGGAATCGCTCCAGACGGTTGACGAAGTCCATGATGTTGGGCCGAACCGTGTTAGTACGGCGAGACATGTTCGTCTTGGCCCATTCGTCTGCATCTTCCGTGCTGGCCCGTTCGCCGGTCTGTGAACCGACAAGGATCTTGACCGGTATCGAGATGGACGCTGCGAATGCTTGGAGGGCGATAGCAAAGAAGTGTTCAGGGCTCGGCAGCGTGACACCAAGTGTCTTCGCGGTCATTCCCTGCATCATCAACAGCTTGTCAAAGCCGCGCTGCCAATCTTCGACCTGGTCATTCATACGATCGACAAGCTCATCGACGGGAACGCCCATGATCTTGGCCATTTCATCAAGCTTGGCCTCGGCGTCTACTTCCAGAACCGGTGCTGACTTGGCATTCTTCCAGAAGCCCTCGCCGCCTGCCCCGCTGACCTTCTCCAGTGTAATCAGATCGTTATAGCCGGGCTCCAGAAGTGAGCGGCAATCTAGCGTTCCATCACGTGACCAGACAATCACCCGGTCTGGATGAAGCATGAACTGGCGTGGCTGTCGTGTTTCGTCACCAACGCTCGCTTCATTAAACTGGTACATTTTTGGCTGGCCGTAGGTATCGGACATTTCGTCCGTATCCCACTGCGAGACCTGTAACTGTCCTTCCCACGCCGGGATGACTTCAACCAAGCCTTTCAGCCCGCCTGGCACCGTATCGACAGGTTCAGAGAACTTCTTGTTGTCGGCAAAGCGAAGGATCAGGCCAGAATAAGCGCCAACCAGTGAGCGACGATCCGTTTCCGCAATGCGCGACCAGATGCGCAGGTCTTCGAAGCGTTGGCGAATGTCCGCTTCCAACTTGGTTTCGTCGCTTTTCGTGCCCTCTGATCCGTCCCTCTGCTTCTCCTGTAGGAATGGATTGTCTTGCCATGTCTTCAAGATGGTCTTGTCAACACCAGCTGCCGCAACACCATTTCGGCTATACATGCCGTACAGCATGTCAAACGACAGGTGCTCTGGATATCCGAAGTCAGCATAATGGTTGTGCTTGGCGGCAGCGAAGTGGCCTGGGAATATAGCGTCGAGCCGACGCGCCGCGGCATTGGCCAAGGCTCGAATTGGGTTCATCGGTGCCTCTTGCTAAGGAATAGGGCAGCCGTAGCAGGCGCCTCAATATTGATATTGTCAGCCGCGATCACCGCGTCAGCGAGGTTGTGAGACTTGACGCCTAGATCCTTCTTGAGCTTCAGCTTAGGAACAACGCGCTTCTTGCCTTCGCTCTCCACCCACCAAGGAACGCAAAGTTCAGTGAACAAGGCATCAAGCTTCGCCTTGCCCATCTCAGACGAGAACGACAACACATCTTCAGGCTTGATCGATTGTCCACGAGTTACAGCGTTGAACGTCAGCATTGCCCGACGCGCCGTGTTTGCCCATGCCTGAGCCTTGAGGTTCAAATACTCGTCTTTATTGAGCGGGCTGTTGCTATTGAGCGGATCGCTTGGCTTGTCGCCATCCATGACAGAGCCGCCGGCATGAAATGCGAAATGCTGGACCTTTGATCCGTCAGTCTGGTTCCGCTCATCGATATAGCCACCGACGAAAGCACCAACGCCGATCGTATCGTATGACACCGTTGCACTGAGCAGCTTTGCTTTCGCCCAGACACGCTTGGCATTCTGAACAAGCTCATCCTTACCCGACGCCCAATCATCAGCGTCAACGAAGACGCCCGCAATTTTATCAGCCGTGGCACTTTTGTCCTCGCCATCGTCTGCTGGATCAAATCCAATTATGTTTCGTCCCGTAAGATCAACCTTAAGAAGCTTGTGCGCATCGACGCATGCATTCAGCCAGCGGCGCTTGAAGATTGATAGCTCGCTATCACCTAACGGTACACCACCGTACACATGTTCGAACATTTCCGGGTTACGTTCCTGCATTGCAGCGATATCGCGCAGCGCCTTTTGCGACAGGAACGGATTTTCGGTGTAATCTATCTTCCTCACTACTGAATGAGGCTGCTCGGTGACAACGAAGTTCTTCCAGACATAATCGGTAACAAACTTCGGATTGAACAGAAGGATTGCAAGGCTGTCTTCCTTGCGAATAGTTGGGCCGATAACCACCCACTGATCCTCTGTTAGCTTTTCGGCTTCTTCCACCCAGAGGATATCAACGTCAGACGTGCCCTTGATGTCTTCGAGATTGCGCTCGATGCCGTAGAATATGAACTCCGAGCCCGTGGCGCGATGAATAATAGTTGTCTTCTGGACTTCGTACGATGCTTGCAGGCCGAGGTGATTAATGGCCCACTTCAGCTCGGTATATACGGATTCCTGAATGCGGTTCTGAAAGCGCCTGATGCACAGAACGCGCATCTTTACCGGCAAGTGATCAATCAATCGAATAAGCTGACAAGCCGTGTCTCTTGTCTTGGAGCTCGACCGCCCTCCGTGAAGAACCGCAATATCGGCTTTTCCGAGGAAAACGCGCTCCCAAAAGTCGTACAGGTTCGGGTTGGTGAGATATGTCGCGGCTTCTAGCTCTTTTCGCTGCGCAGCACTTCCCGCCATGTTCTGGTCTCTGTCTGTATAGGGGCGCCGTCGGGCCCAGAGAGTTCGTGCTTCTCGACCATAAATCCAAGCATCTTGGCCAAGTCGACCAAGGCGCCCTTCTTATCGTGGAGCTTGAACTTGATGCGGCGAACGTCTCGCGCATCTTCGCCTCGGCCATCCTTGAAGCCTTCTACCGTAACCTCCGAAAGGGCCGCAGCCTGTTCACGCGTCAGATCGGAGAAATCCAGATATGGGTCACCATCTGTCCCTGCTCGCATGTAATCGAGCATGTTCGAAAAGCCGATCTTGGCCAGTTCCTCGACAATGCGCTCTTTGGTGATTTCAAGCTTGGCAGCGGTCTTTTCCCGCCCTTTGGCAATCGCTTCCTGCACCAAAACATTTAACAACAGGCGGGAACCTTGCTGTTGAGCCGTCTTCTCGCTGTATCCTGCCCGTATTGCTGCCTGAGTGGCGTTCAGGTCCAGCAAATATTGAGCAACAAAAGCTTCCTGCTTAGGTGTTAACTTGGCTTTGCTCGGCATTTTTGAAACCTATAGACCTAACAGCCTTGTTTATGGATCGCTGACATACACCGAACTGATCGGCAAGTTGCCTTTGCGTGATACCGCCTGCCGCATATAAGGCCCGAATTTCTAGAACGTCTGCATTGGAAAGCTTTGCTTGATGGTGCTTTTCGCCTTGAAGGGCGGGCTTCTCAACTCTGTTTCTGCCTTTTATTGCCATATCCAAATTATTATCGGCCCGCGTTCCGCCAAATAAATGGGATGGATTGCAGCAGCTTGGATTGTCGCAACGGTGGCAAACTGCCTCCGGCCTATCGCCAGTAGCGATACCGAAAGCTACTCGATGGGCCAACATCGCAGCATTGCGCGATATGCCCACATGAAACCGCCCATAGCCAAGATTGTCTTTGGCTCCCAGCCAATTCCAACATTCGTTGGCGTCAGCAATGTTCACCTTTGACCAGAACCGGTCTGTGTCAATCAGGTATTCAGCGACAAACCGCTCTTGTTTTGGCGTGAGACTCACGGTTGTAATCCTGATGGGCAAAAGGAGGAGGTTTAGATGACGGCCACGAAAAAAGCAGTTCTGATGCCAGCTATGTCGCTCGCACTCGTGCTAACTGCCACGACGATCTCATTCGCTGACTGCGACGACGCTGTTAACAGCTATAACTCAGCAACGAGCGATATAGAAAGCGCTCTTAAGCGATATGCCAATTGCGTCAGCGATAGCCAAGGCCGAGACGATTGCTACTCTGAGTTTCGCCGATTGCGAAGCGCACAGGATGATTTTGAATCAGCTGTTTCCAGCTATGGCAGTGAATGCGGTTGAGTCCGTCTTTATTGCAATGGCGCAGATAAAGGCGCATGGTGATGTTCTCGGCAGCAATTGACACGGGCGCTGCGGACAAGGGGGCGACCCCAGCCCTAACAAAAGGAAGATTTTTATGTCTTCCAATATCTACAATCGGTTCCTTCGAAAACTTGATCTGAAGTCGTTGCGTGAAGCAATTCTTCGCACGCATGTAAGTGATTCTTCAAACGACGCTCCTCCATCCATATTGAACGAAGATGAGGGGCCAATGTCAGCGTTCTTAGCAACCCGACGCGATCCGATAAAAATGCTGGATTTGTTAGGCTTTCGAAAAACCGAGGAAGCCACAAACCAGACGCGCACCGGCTCAGCGGGCCAAAAAGAGGACGGTGAGCCGCCGGCTAAGCCCCCCTTTCCAATTCCTAGTATAATAGCTGAACGCATCGCTAGAATAGCACGTCGCGGTCGATGAAACGGAAAAATCGAGCCATTATTCAGATATCAATATTTGCGCTTTTTGTTCTAGTTACGGTACTTGTGTGGTTGGGCTTCTTGACCCCCATCGATGTCTAGATATTCTTGAAATCGTATTTTAGGCCGAAAAGCAGAGCGCTTTTCTCGTTCTTGATAAGATTAGCGTGATGTCGCGCTACACTTGAATTTTGACGTTTGCCGTTTCCACACGCCCGGCCCACATCTTAGCCTTAATTGCTTTCCGGTCACATAAGGCGCATGGTAGATATCACGACAGCATTTGGAACGGGCGCTGTCGTTCAGGCTTCAAAAAGCCTAGCCCGCAACGAAGGAGGACGTCATGTCTTCCACCGCCTTGAATTCCAGAAACATTAATATGATTTCCCGCCTTCTTAGGGATGCTCGCAAACCGGGAGACACGCAAGATTTGCGCACCGGTGCGGCGCGATACCTAACGCGCCGTTTTCAGGAAGGCACCTTTGATGAATACAGCCTTCGGATCGCGCTAAAGTCGTTCATCGATAAACACCGGACAATGGCAGAGACCATTGATCGGTAGGACGATGAGGGCGGAGCCCCGGAAACTAAAAGGAGGCCAAAATGGCTCAGAGCATCGAAGAAAAACTAGCGGAACAGATCACAATACTGCGTGAGCAAATAAAGGATTTGTCCTCCCGAGCAGCTAAACAAACAAGCAGCGCCTCCGAAAGCGTAGAACACGCCTTTCACACAACAACCGACGTCGTAAGCGACATCGCAACCGAGGCGCGGGATCAAGGGCAAAAGGCTATTCAGTACACCAAAGACAATCCTGGTATCATTTCTGTTTGGGCCGCCGTCGGTGTGACTGCGGCGATAGCGTATCTTCTGTTACAACGTCGCTAGTTTGCTGAGGGAATACTCGCCCACCGGCGCCTATCAACTAACACTCTAAAGGCGATAGCTATCTGAAATGCGCAGAGGCGTTTGAGGGCCGATGGCTTCTTATTACAGGTACCCGATGAAACCAGAAACCGTAACTAAAATACTCATTGGCATTTTTCTCTTAATATTGATGTGGTGCTTGTACCTCGTGTTGGGCACTTCATACTGACCTTCCGCTCAAGGCGGGGCTGAAAAGAGCGCATATTCCATTTATTAATGCGCTTGTCAGCCCCTTTCGGGCGAGGCTCTCACAACGTCTTTACGCCACCATTAACCGACTACGCTTTCTTCGCTTGCCGTCAGCTACATGCGAGGAGCCGCGTCGCTTTCCGTTGAATGCTCCGCCCCGAAACTTTCGCGCAAGGTTCGCACCTGACCCTTGTTCTATGGAATCAACGGGGGCAACTGTTTCATGAATGACGGCAGCAAGAAAACTCGAAGGGGTAGACCTCGTAATCCAATCGAGAAAGTTAGCTTGTCGATACGGCTCGAAGTCGAACTCGTTAACTGGATTGTAGAGAACGAACCGAATTGGCGCGAAAGGATAGCTGATTTGATACGAAATGAATTCCAACCCCGCATGCAATAAAAAAGCGGCCCGAAGACCGCCTTGCAAATCGGGTTGCGCCTTAAGCACAAATCACCACAATACAAAATATAGTGTAATTCGCTTAAGCGGGCAACTACCTATCGCGTTTTATAGCCCCAATGCACCGATAATTCTTCAAGGCCATCTTTGATGTAGTCGCTGAATGTCGTCTTCTCGCGCTGGGTCTTGGCTATGTCGGTAATTTCCATGCCCTGCCCGACGACTTTGATCATGAGATCGAAGGTGCGTTTGCCGATGATAGGCAGACAGCTATTGAGATGATGCGTTGCCTCGACCACGCGATCAGGCAGCGGATCGAGCGCCTTGCCGCCGTCAACCTGAACCCGGCCATAGTCGATTGCGATAGCGCCCTTAGCACCGGACTGCTCCCAGTACATGCGGAACCGTCCAGCCGCCGCCCACTGCGCATCATTGATATGGCCGCGCGCGTAAAGCGTGCCCACGGCGCTTTCCTTGATATTGACCAGAGCGTCAACCTTGATCGGGTTGGACCTGGAGGGCTGATGCGCCGGGTTAAAGTGCGGATTGGGGGTGCCGCACACGCGCACCGTTGATTTGAGGCTTCCCGGCTCCTCATGCTTGCGCCGCGCCACTTTAAGGGCGTCGCGCAATCTCTTGTCTGCAATCTTCCTCTGTTCAGTCATCGCCGCCATGTCCGTTCCTCGCTTGCCTTTAAACTGCCTGCCAGATGATTATTGCTAGAGGGATCAGGAACAGCAGCTTCAGAAGGGTGTTAGCTTTCTGCACCTGCTCTAATTCCATCTCCATAAGGTAGATGTATAGCCACCGCTCCCCGTCGCGCTGCCACCTATCTTCTAGGGTCATCTTTCCCATGTCCGTTCCTCGCTGACTGGGGTTATTGAATGCTCTTGCGCTTCAATGACGGTCGCTTGCCTTCCACATCGTCATTGATATGGCCCGTAAGGTCGTCACCGAGGATGCTGTCGATATAGTCGGGGCTGACTTTTACTTGCATCTGATAAACGCGATCATTCGGAGCGTTTTCCGAAACGGTGATGACTGTCACCGGCTCATCCGATGAGAATGTGAAAAAGCCATCAGCGTCCATTTCCACGAGTATTCGGTTCATCGATCTCTCCTATGCCGCGTGTTTGGATTGGTTTTTCATGGAAAGACTGCGCGCAGCATGAAGGCGTGCTGACACCTGCGCTTCTGACAGGCCCATGATCTTCGCTATTTCGTAGGTGTTGTTGCCAAGTTCAAATAGCTCTGACACACGGGATTTGGCGCAACGTTTCCGGTCGCCTGACAACACATACTCGAGCTTAGTGGTAGATATGCCGATAGTCGCTGTTATCCGTTCCCTGCCCATGCCTTGATTGCGAAGCTTATGGATTTGCTCGACGTCAGCTTTGGTGAGCTTCTTCGGCCTGTGGGACAGGTCGCGCTCGATGCCGTGCTTGATCAGGCAATTGAGGATTGACGAATGGTCGCGCTGAAACATCCGCCCCAGCCAGAGAAGCGATTTCTTCGGGCGCGCCAATGCAGCTACGCAGATTGCTGTATGCCGAACTTTCAGGATTCTATGGCTACGCCCTTCAGCAAACACTTCCGCTGGGGTAACGTCAGTTCCAGCGCATACTGCCGCGACAATGGCTTTCACCGGAATATGTCGGTCCTGCAAATCTGCGCTTACGGTCTTTGTTTCCTCAAACTGTCGAACCGCCTCACGCGCCAAGTCGTCAAAGCTAAGTTCCGGCTCAATAGCAGGCTCGCTTTCAACAATCTCTGGTTCCGGTAATGGCGGCTGTGCTTCTATTGCAAGCGCTCGTTCTTCCGCTGCCTTCCTTGCAAGGTAAGCCCGTGCTGCGCGTTCTGTGTTGGATGAATAGGCGGCGAACATTAGACTGCCTCCCCGCGTGCGGCGAGCATGGCGTCGGCGTATAGATATGCGTTGGTCGCCAAATTGCGCCTGATATCCGCGTCCGTACGATACGGACCTATTTCCTTGTTGAAATCGGAAACGAATTCACTGGCAAGAAACCCTTGAAGCGCCTTAGCTGCGATGTAATCGCGGAGCGTCATGCCGCCTTCACACTGGGCGTCGTAACCTAGGCGTTGCTTCTCCTTGGCGTGCTGGCGCTGATGGAAACCTGTAATTTCTGGAAACGCTGGACCACCTGTTTGAATGTCGGCCATCACGCGGCCCTCCCTTTTGGAAATGAATAGCAGCGGGCGAGTCCAGCGGGCTTTTCGATGGCTCCGCGCTTGACGAGGTTGTGCACAAGGCGATGCCCGCTTGTTCTTGATGAAAAGCCAAGGCCGATACGAATTTCATCGTAGGACGGTCCATAGCCATTTGATGCGATGTAGCCCTTGATGAAATCCAAGGCCTCTTTCTGCTTTGGAGTTAGCGTGTTCATGCTGCCCTCCCTACTTGCTTGAATGATCCGCTAGGAGCGGAGGTGAGATTGTCGATATTGAATTCGTGGCCGTTGGCTTCTGCCGCGGCTTTCAACCTAGCTGCGCATGCTTCCGGGCTGACGTCATATTGATCGCGCTTGGCGTCATCCTTGGCGCCCTCTGCCTGCATCTGGGCTTTGATGGCTTGCCACTTGGCAGATGCGCGCTGACGGCTTTCTGGCGTCCATGTCGATTGCGAGTGCTCGCGCTGACGCTTTTCTTCGTGCTGTTCCTTGAGAATTTCAGCTTCGCGTCGGTCGCGGGCTTCTGCCTCCCGGATAGGTCGCATGACCTCATCGCACTGAAGGCGGAGTTCCGGTGGCGACGGCATGAACCCGTGGCCGAGCGAGCCGCGAAGGATGTTATCCACGGCCCGTTCCAGCCCGTGCTTCGTCACGCCGTCCAGAGCCTTCATGTAGGCCATTTTCTCGGCGTCCGGGTTACCCAAGGCGCGAGTAGGCAAGACGGACAGACCCGCCATCGCTGCGGCTATATCCGTCGCCGTGGCTAAGGTCCAAAACTGATCCTTCTTCGCTATCTGGTTCATGGCTCTGTCCGCTGTGTTTGTTGAATTCGTCTATCCACATCTGTTGCCGTGGATTGGCAGGGGCTGATTGCTTTGGAGGGGGATCAGCACGCTTCGGGATTGGCTCGTCGGTCCAGCACTGGCCGTTCAGCCACGTCGAAGCGTGTTTGGTGAATTCCGGGTTTTCGCCTTGGCGGTCAGCAGCGTATCTACGGACGCCGGCGAGGATCGTTTCAAGCTCGGTCTGCTTTCGAGCAGCACGGAAAGCCTTGAGAGCCTGCCCCTTGCCGACACGACGTGGATAGGCTGGCCAAAACTGTTGCTCGAACTCGGTTTCGAGCGAAATTGAGGAAGCGTTAGCTTCCGAAATCGTGGAAGGGGTAGTTTTTTCTTTAGGGGGTGTGGGGGAGGTTTCTTTTTTAGGGGAAACCACATCCGTTACCGTAACGCCCGTAACGTTACTTTCGTTAATAGTAACGCCCTGCGCTGCCTTCCGCTTGGCACGGAACCGGGCCTGACGTTCAGCGTTTGATGACCGCGAAGACATCGAAGCCTTAACGACCGCAGCAATCTGCTCGGCTGTGCAACCGCTGGCAACCATGGCATCAAGGATTTCTGGCTTGATCATGCCGCCTGCGCCTCCTCGGCGCGCTGCAAGATGGCTTCCCTGCCGAATTCCCCAAAATACTTGTGTGCGGCTAGTCTGTAGGCTTCCTTTGCGTCTTCTAATTCACTGTAGAGGCCAAGGTATTTGCTGTTTCCAGATACCCGGATACGAGCTTGCCATTTACCAGTATGTACATGCCAAGTTACGCCTTTGACACCTGAAGACGCATATACATCTGCCCTGTTTGCGCCATTCTGACTACGTGTCGCTTCCCGCAGGTTGGGGAACCTGTTATCCGACCTAATTAGGTTGGCGTGATCTACAAGATCAGATGGCATCCGCCCCGTCATGTAGAGAATAGCCAATCGATGCGCACGGTAAGCTCTGCTATCTATCGATATAGAGACGTACCCATTCTCCAAAACACTGCCAGCCGTTTTGCCTGCATAACGAACGTTCCACGCGTTAAAGGCTCTGGCTGTATTGAAATGCGAACGGCAGCGCTCCAGCCATGTAAAAGCCCCGGAGGTTGGATCATAAGCCAAGCATTCCTTCAAATAATCTTGGGTAATCATGATGCTAACGCCTCCTCGGCTCTAGTGAGGATCACGACACATTCTTCTTCAATATTTGGGCACCACGTCATGGAAAGCCGTTCACAGAGATTGTCGTTCTTGATGACCTTGTAATGCTGGAGAACGTCGAGGATGGCTTTCAGCCTGTTATCCAGATCGGCGCGCTTATGCGGGCGCTTCAAGGCAACCTGAATGCTGAATGGACCGTCGATGAATTCATTCTTCCGCGCTAGGAAATAGCCACAGTCATTGCGCCACTTCGCATATTCAGGCGAGAGGCGGCGCGTCTTGCCCCAGCCGACATAGATATCCCAGACAGAAGGTGGGAACGGGAGCGAGAGCTTCATCATGCCGCCTCGCCTTCTGCCTTGCGGGCGATGGCTTCGAGGATAGCGTGCCCTATTATTTCCGGGACTTGCGGGACGACTGCGTTCCCCAATTCTTCAAGGCGGTCCACCCGATGGGGAACCCCATTAGCCACTCGACCCAATCCGGGTTCAACTGACCACTGTCCGACGCCATCACTGCATGATCCAGCCGATCCCCTGACTGATCCCGACCGTTCTTCCTTGTTAAAGCAGCCTGGGAAGAACCTTTGTGCATGGTCGCAGTCGGTGTCGGCCAACGTTTTGCCGCGGCTGGCAGCCCATTCCTCGGATTCGAAGTGTCGAAGTTCCCCCGCTTCATCGCCTCGTTCGCACGAGGTGTTGGCCAGATAGGCTTTAGAAAGTCCCTCGGAGAGCGACCCGCTGATCGGCGCGCAACCGCTTTCGTGTTGCTCGCCTCTGGGGTTGGCAACAATCCATATTCTGTCTCTCCTGTGAGGGGCACCAACGGAACTCGCCGGTATGCAATGCCATTCCGCGTCATGCCCGATCTCGGCCAAGTCTCCGAGAACCGTTCCCAGCCCTCGACTAAGCAAAGCTGCCACGTTCTCCAGCACTGCCCTGACTGGTCGTACCACGCGAATGGCTCGAATGACTTCCCGGTACAATCCAGAACGGGAGCCGGACAGTCCGGCGCCTGCACCGGCAAAGCTAAGGTCTTGGCATGGGAAGCCAGCTGTAATGACATCTGCTTCTCCTTCATGAAATTCATATGTTGTCACGTCGCCATGGCACGGTACGCCCGGAAAATTCTTTGCAAGTACAGCCTGTGCATGTGGCTTCATTTCGCAGAACGCGACGGTTTCAAAGCCTCCTGTGCGTTCCAAGCCAAGTGAGAACCCGCCAATGCCGCTGAATAGATCGAGGACGCGAAGCTTGTTCATGCTCCACCTCCGAATAGTTCACCCTGTCGAGCGTCTTTCCGGTCGAGCATGCGTAGAACCGTCTCGCCTTGGTGTTCCTTGTCCCAGACGAACCAAGCATTGAGCATTGGCGGCGCGCCCTGCCCTGTGAAGTCGATGCGCCAGCGCATTATATAAACGCGAGACGGCGTGTACTGCGCCCAGAGCTGAGCGCGTTCAGCACCTGAACCCATCCAGTTCACCGGCAGTAACAGCGCCATGTATTCCACGGCGAGATTTTCAAGCGCGTGGCGTACCCAACCCGGGTCTTTGTTGCATTCCTGAAAAGGAGGATTCGTAACGATGGCTGGTGCCGGTGAAACCGGGAAATCATACAAAGACCGGATATCCGCATCGCAGCCGCGATCAATCAAGTCGGATGCACGAACGACAAGGCCGAGAGATTCCATTTCGCGCACCATAGCTCCGTCACCGGCAGCCGGTTCCCAGATGCAAGGGAAGTCGCGCAGGCGTTCAATCTCAGCATGGAGGAATGCGCGTGTAGGTTCTGGCGGCGTCGGATAGAAATCGTCTTTCTCACGAACGAGGGAATCGGCTTTTACAATCTCGCCATCGAGCATGATGTGAACCGGCTTCGCCTTGTTTCCTGTCGCCCTGAAAAGGCCGCGTGCGGTTGCTGTCATCACACCCTCCAAGCTGCATAGCTGAGGCAGATGATGAGAATGAGCACAGGCAAACCGATGATGAGCGCAAACACGGCTGCAATCGACTGCGCCTCAATGTTTGCTGGTACGAATTCATCGTCAAGAATTTCCGGGCATATCCACTCTGCGAGAGATGCGCGCCTTTTAGCGGATTTCTGCAGATGACGAGCTATCGCGACCCGCGTCGACTGAGGCAAGGAAAGCATCAATCTTTGTAAGCCGCTGGCGAATGTCTCTTTGCTCACGTCTGGCTTCCTCTATCTTCGCCTCCCGAAGGGCGTCTTTTTCTTCCCCGTCAATTCGACGGGCTGCGCCTTCCCAAATGGAACGAATGCGCCTCATGGTAATTTCTTTGGAAACACGGCTACGGATAAAGCAAAACGCTTCGTACTGAGCGTTCTTAGCGCTTCCGTATCTTTTCTCTGGGAACGCTTCTTTGATCGCGTTCATTGAAAAAGTCGTGTCACTCATTGACGATCTCTTGTCACGCTTTGACAACACCTTGTCGCTCTCCATGGCTATAGTGGACGCCATGGAAGAGAGACTTGCGAAAACAAACAAAGGACTTCGGATTGTTACGGGCGACACGGGCGGCAACCCGGTCGGCCTGAGAGATGAAAACTTCATATCGATTGGCGAAGCGGCTTGGAGAGTGCTCGGCAAAGCACGAAAAGCAGCGATTGCCCGACAGAAAGAAATCAAAGACGCGGTAGAACGTGACCCTGCTGTTCTGGGTTTGAGGGGTTCCCCGATCACGCAACAGCATGCCGCGTCCCAAACTGCGGGAGATCATGCTGAATTTGGAAGAGCGCGACGGAAATCCCGACGCCCCGCAGAATAGTGAATTTGAGATTGAGCAGGAGATGTTCCTCATCATCGCCGCCTTACTTCTGCTCATGAGGGAGAACCTCGCCACGCTTATCGAAGGTGGCGAGGTTCTTTTCGTCTGCCGCTTGGGGGGGGGCTTGAGGGGAGACAGACGAAATGGAAACAGTTGCGGGGCTTTCACCCGCTCCGGCATGGCTCACGCTACCGTCATCCGGCCTTTGCCGGGACACCTCACGGGCGTTTTCCGCTGCCGCACTTCCAGTCTCAAAAGAGCCTTCCGTGGCGCGGTCCATCTCTGGGAGGAGAATTGACTTTGACCAATCAGCGACAGCCTGCAGGCACACAAAGATGCACCCATGGCAAATTGCAACGTGTGCCGGTCCGGCGATCATCATCGGAACTTCGTCCTGATCCTTGCCGCAGAATGAACAGTAAATTTTGCTCATTCCGCACCTCCCTCGCGTGCATGCACGTGAGAGGAGCCATGAAGGGCTTCCCAATACAGATCGAAAACCATGTTCTGTTCTTCACGAACATGCGTGTCCATGCGCCGAGCGGCGACGATCTTCTTGACGATCTTCGCGTCATAACCGCGAGCCTTAAGCTCCTTGTATGTTTCGGACTTGTCAGCGTTGCGCTCGCGGATGAATTCCTCATCACGTTCGATACGCTCAACAAATGCGCGAAGCTCGGCAACTTGGATAACGTCGCTCATATTGACGCCCTCACAGAACGGGGGCGCTTGGGAGAAGGAACCTTGCCGCCACTTGCCAACATCGAAAGAAGCTTCAGCGCCGGTCCGCGTGGCTGCATGCCTGCTTCCCACAGCGATACTGTGCTTTGGTCAACGCCTATTGCAGCGCCAAGCTGGGCTTGGGTCATCTTCAAGTTGGTGCGGAGTGAGCGGACATCGATTTTCTGTTCCATATCGCAACTATGGAAAACTCATAGTTATTTGTCAATGAGTTTCTCATAGAGGATTATGACATAATCACAGCCATGGAACTTCATGAAAGATTAGCAGCTGCTCGCAAGCAAGCAGGCTTCGACAAAGCGTCGGATGCTGCCGAGGCCCTCGGCGTGCCATATCCAACATATGCCGGGCATGAAAATGGAAGCTCAGGCTTCAGGGCTGATAAAGGGGAGATGTATGCCAAGCGGTTCAAAGTGCGCTTTGAATGGCTGATGCGCGGGACCGGCCCCATGGTCGATCTCGCGTCGAAGTATCGTGAGATACTTATGGCTTATGATAGCCTTCCTCCAGATCTTCAGGAGAGCTATGCCGATGTTTTGCGCAAGCTTGCAGCGCCTTACCAACCAGCAGAGCCTCATCAAGAACAGGCTCAGGCAAAAGCAAAATCATCTTCAGAGTAGCATCGCGCTCAATGATTCTGCGCATTTCCAGCAGTGATAAGCCGCCAGCGATGCCCCGCAATTCCACAAGGGTCTGATCCCTTTTAGAAATTGTACGCGGCTTATACCTGATCATTTACACCCCCCCGAGCTAAATTTTTTCCATCTCTTCGACTTCTGGCGGCAGTTTGTCGCCATGAGCATAGATTAGCTTTGGCGGGTCAAAATCGCCTGTGTCTGCATCGCCTGTATTGGTGAAGGCGATAACCATGGGGCTGCTTGCCGCCATGCGTTCTGCCGTTCGCTTCGCATGCGCTACGTCCTTTGCAATGAAAGGGGTGTCCGGGCGCAGATTACCGCCCTTTACCTTCGTGTAGCTCTGCACGATATAATTGGTTTGCATGCCCATACTCATTACTCCCTGTACGCTTGTTATGTGCGACAGGATGACTCACAAATGAGAACGAAACAAGAACATTCTTGACGAAGCGTTAACGGCATTTTGCCGCCGCTAGATGTGGTGTCAGACTAGATGCGGAGCGCTAGAGCCTGTTATAGGATCCGGTGCTGCTTCCCTGAGAATGGGGGCTTTGAAGTCGAAAGAGCGAACGCCCGGCTCACTCATCAATTGGATTGCCGTCTACGAGCCTGAAGATATTATCAATCGGATAGAGCATCTTTGGTTGCTCATCGTCTTCAGTGTAAGGTTCAAAATCCAAGCTCTTATAGAACGCCGTTGATTCAGCATCCATTGATTGTAGTGTTAACGCATATAAGCCAGCATACTCTGCTACCAGTCTGACCTTCTGAAAAGCGTCCATTAGAAGGAAAGACCCTAGCCCTTGCCGTTGATATTCAGTAGTGACGCCAAGAAAGGGGATATGAAGGGAAGGAAAAGAAACCCTGTGCTTCACATAGTTCTGCTTTTCCCGCATCATATCTGATACAGAGTCAGACCCAACACACAGGCTGTAAAACCCCAGAACTGTTGGTGATGAACCGATATGAGCGCAGTAAACCGTGCACTCATATCGTTTCGTATACCGCTTAGCTTTGTTTTTAAGGAAAATATCTATCGGTCTTTTACCGCAGTCGAACCTATTGACTACACTAGCCGACGAAAATTTTCTCACCTCAACGGTGGATAGATCCAGACGATCCTTTTGCCCCCTTGCCTGCATGAGCTTCTACGTAGCGCTCTCGCATTGCAATAAGCTTGGCATTCGGCCCCCCGGTCCTATTCTGCACACGTCGAACAAATTCCGCTGCTTCCTTTTGGTTGCGGAACTTTACCTTACCATTCTTGACAGCATTACGATTCCACCAAACGAGAAAGTGCTGTATCATGTTCATTGCACCCTCCTTTCCTTGTGGTTGCAATTAGCGTCAATATTAATTTCACTTACTCTAAGTGGGATAATTGCATACCCTGTCAATGCGATAATTTTGCATTGACCTATTGATTTTTGATTAAAAATGTGCTACGAAGTCTCAGTCTTCGAGTGGGACTGAAGCCTTCTAGGCTTGCTAGATCGCCAGAAAAAATATTTGTGATACATATAGATAATTGCCGTTGAGGCATTTTTGCATCAATCTCGTTAATCAGAATCCACGTTTGTTACCATGCTGCCTGACTTGAGTCGTGAATGATTTTTTCAATTTACCTTGCAAGTTTATCGATGTGTACGTGTGTACAAACTTTTCCATTAGAATAGCAATTAATTGCAAACCGCCCACCCCGCTTCGGCGGGGTTTTTAATTTGCAAGCCTCGGTTCGCGCCGGGGCTTTTTGTTTGCGCGCTCCGCGCTGCGGTTCACATACACATAGCTGCCGCGCAGGTTAATCGCGCTCAATAGTGTCCTTGACCTCTACAATTCGGTACAGCATCGGCTTGCCTTCGATGGAACGCACATCAACATCGACCAGGAATACGCACTGCAATGGGTTTTCTTTGATCTCCAGAATTTTCCGCTTCACTTCTTCGGATACAAACTGGAGTTTCACTGCCTTGGTGCTGATCGTTTCAATGATCCCTCTGTCACCAGACTTTGAAGATGGGTTGTTTTTGACTTGCTCCAGAACCAATAACTGATCAGCCATCCCCATCTGGGCCGGAAGCTTCGGCGCAATATAGTTTGCGACCTTGTTCTGAATTGCGTTCGCCTCCGTCGAATTGATGGTGACATTGTTAATGTTCACTATCCCACCGCTAGAAACGATGACGTTCATCTGTGACCCGTGATCCTTTGCGATAGGATCAATGATGTGTGATATTTGCTTGGCCTGTTTAGCCGTTGGCGCTTCCTGAAGATCATTTGGCTTGCCAAGGAAAAAATTGGCAATATCGTTGAGGTTCGCCGCAAACGCTCCGAAAACCTCAGCGTGCTTTAGCAGCCATTCTGCTTGGTCGTTTAGTGCAATCAGATCCGCAATGATGCTGCCTGACCGAATTTCTTTCACGTAAAGACGCATATTATCCGGTAACGGGTCGCCGGTTTTCTCATTCGCAAAATCTTTGAACGCCTCTGCGAACGCCGCCAAACTGCTTGTGAGATCGATCAGATCGACAGGTCTGCTGTTCTTAACCTCGACGGTTAGCATAGCGTCATCAAGTTCCATGATTCCCCCTCTCAAATTGCCCGCATCAGTCAAGCAAATCAAAAGAGGTTTGAGAAGCCAAGTGCCCCTCATTCTTTAGCCCTGATTCTGCCATAGCGGAATGCGCTCGTCAAAAATATTATGACTTTTCCATATTCGTGTTTGACATAGTTATGAGTTTCTCATAGTCTGATCTCAAGTTAAGAGATCGGAGCGCAACATGCATCCCTCAATCCAGAATACCTACAACGAAGTGGCAAAGACACTTATCGGCCTGACCGTAAAGGCAGAAAAGCCGGTTCGTGATTACTCCCGCCAGCGCCGCGTAATGGCCCGCGCATGGGCAACATACAACGCATGGCTGGCAGAGCATCAGAATGCGAGCGCCCGCCTCCGCAAGATCATGTTCGCAAGCGAGCTGGGCCACGCTCACCGCTTTGTCCGCAATCAGGACAATCCCGTTTTCATCACAGACGAACAGTCCCGTTTTATCGGCTCTGACAGCCGGTGGAGGTAAGACGATGGCCGAGATTAAAACAGGCGGTCCAGCATTCCCGACCCGCGACATGGTTCAACGCGATGAAAATGGCAATCTCTATGGTTACCCCATTTCAAGCGCAGGCATGACGCTGCGCGATTACTTCGCAGCACAGGCGCTGGCGGGCGATCTTTCAGCTCAAAGCATGGATATTGGTTACTATGACCAAGACGCGTCAGATGAAGTGCTTCTTGCGCAGGCCATATTTTTCTATCGCTTTGCCGACGCCATGATCGCAGCCCGCGAAGGCGGTGCGAAATGACCCTCTGCACCCTCGCAACAATCCTTTTCACCCTCGCCGTTGCTGGTGTTTCAGCAGCATTTCTCATGCTCTGCCACCTTGAAAGAATGGCGGATATCGCAAGGAGGGAAGTTGATGGCCTCTAAGTCCATGACAATCCAAGAAATGCAGAAGGTCTGCGACGAGCTTCAGGGCCTCCTTGCCGATAAAGGCAAAAGTGGTGCTGAAGCGATGTTCTGGATCGAAAGCCATACCGAGTATCTGTTTCGGTTGTGCTGGAGAAAGCCAAACGCCATCAATTCTTGGGACACGCAAGGAGAAGCGTTCCGTGGTGCCGACACCTACGACCTAGTTGATCAGGCCCGCAAGTTCATTGCTTCTTTGCCAACTGCGGAAGAAACAAAGTTCCGCGAGTTCATGGGCGCGCTCGGCAATGTCATCGATCTTGCCCGCAAGAATGGAATTGAAGTCGAATTCATCAACCCACTGACCGAAACTATGAAGCGCCTTTCAGAAAACGCGCTCACTGACCAGCGGGTGGCATCATGACCAACCATGCCGATCACCTCACAGCCGATCAGGTTGAACTGTATCTGACCGCAATCAGCACAGACAAGCCTATCGAAGATCGAATTGAAGCCGCTGGCGATCTACTCGCCCGCCCACTCCCATATGACGCCCGCCGCGAAATCCGGTCGATTTACCTCGACCTGACGGACACTCGCGACCTTATTCAAGAAGGATTGGCAGCATGAGCGAGCAAGCAAAGCAGCAGTTCTTTTCCCTTTCGCAAGTTCAGCGCCAGTTGGCCAAGGAATACCGCGATTGGGCGATCTACGCCGAGATCAAGGGAAAAGGCCTTCGCGCAGCTGAATACTGGCAGAAGTCCGAACGCCTCTGGAACTCCGCATTCCGCAATCTCAATCTAGCACGGTGACGACATGACATGCGAAAACGAACGTGCCGTCATTGGCGGTAACAACCCACCATCGGCATACGAAACCGTCAAGGACAAGATCGACGGCCTGTATGATGAAGCCAAGCTCTGGCTCGATGGTGAAAGCATCACCAGCCAAGAGCAGGCTGACGAAATCCAGAAGCTCATGCGCCTTATTCAGGTAGCAGAGAAGGAAGCAGACGAAGCCCGTAAGGATGAGGCTAAGCCTCATGACGATGCAAAGGCGGCAATTCAGGAGCGCTACAATCTCCTGATCGGCAAGACGAAGTCTGTCACCGGCAAGACTGTTAAGGCTGTCGAGGCCTGCAAGAAGGCTCTCGCGCCATGGCTTCAAAAGCTAGAGGACGAGCGCCTTGAGCGTGAAGCAGCCGCAAAAAAGGAAGCGGAAGCAGCAGAACTAGCGGCAATGGAAGCCATGCGCCAGCGTACCGGCGACAATCTCGAACAGAGCGAGCGCGCAGAGCAGCTTGTGAAGGATGCCAAAGCAGCGGAAGCAGTTGCCCGTCGCATTGGCAACGAGAAGGCAACAGCAAAGGGCTTCGGTCGCGCCGCATCTCTCCGCGCCTCATACGTCGCGGAAGTCACCGACTATACCGCTTTTGCCCGTTACGTTTGGCAACATCACAAGGTTGAGCTTTCCGGCTTCCTTGATGATCTCGCTCGCCAGATCGTTGCACGCGGCAATCGCAACATCGACGGCGTTACAATCAAAGAAGAACGGAAGGTTGCGTAATGTCTAACAACCTTGACCCGCGCATCGAAGCTGTCCGCGCAAAGTATGAACTTTCAGCTAGCGACTTCTGGCAAATCCCGCAAAACAAGCAATGGGTTTGCAAGCATGCCGCTCTGGAAATAGTCGCTACCAAGGCAAGTGTCGAATGGGCAGCGCCGCAAATCGTTCAGGCCGATACCGCCAACGGCATCGCTGTAATGGTCGTGTCTGGGAAGATGGGCGACCGAGTTGAATGGGCGACCGGAGAAGCAAGCCCGAAGAACAACAAGAATGCCTATCCTTGGGCCATGGCTGAAAAGCGGGCAAAGGATCGCGTCGTTCTCAAGCTGGTTGGCATTCATGGCCTTGTCTACTCCGAGGATGAAATGCCGGACGAAGTTCGTGCGAAGCCTTCGGAGCCAGCGAACACCGGAAAGCCAGCGCCGAAGAATGACGAAACCCGCGCAACCTATGCGGCTCTTGAGAAAGACATGCGCCAAAACACAACCCGCGCCGATCTTGGCCGGTGGTGGCGTGATCCTGAATGCGAAGCCCTGCGCCGCAAGCTGCCGACTGACTGGCAGGCCAACTTGAAGCAGGCGCTCACCGAATACGGCAACACGCTTCCCGAAGAACAGAAGGCGGCTTAATCATGAAGATCATCAACATTACGGGCCGCATTGGCAAAGACGCTGTTCTCCGTCGCACACAGAATGGTGATGCTGTTCTCGGCTTCACGGTCGCCGTCGATGAAGGCTACGGTCAGAACAAAAGCACGATCTGGTTCGATGCTTCTATCTGGGGCAAGCGCGGCGAGAGCCTTGAGCAGTATCTGCGCAAGGGAACCAAGATTACGGCTTCCGGCGAGTTCAGCATGCGCGAGCATGACGGAAAGACCTATCCGGCAATCCGCGTCGATCACATCGATTTCGACGCACCGAAGCGAGATGAGCGGCCAGAGCCTACGCCATCACGACATGCTGGACAGCCCGCAAACTTCTCGAATGATCTGGACGATGAGATCCCGTTTGCGCCGGAGTTCCGATGATGGCGAAAAAAGAAAAGTCTCTCATCATCGTTCGCAAGACGCCGCGTGGTCTGCAGCCTGTTTCCAGCTTCGACGCTGAAATGCTTCTGGCGGCTCCACTTGGAACTGAGTTCAACCTGGCTTCGCTGACGAAGCGATCCCTTCCACAGCATCGCACCTATTGGAAAGCGCTAAGCGAAGTCGTCAAGGCAACTGGCAAGTGGCCTAACGCCGAGAAGCTTCATGACGCTCTCAAGCGCGCCTGCGGCTATGTCGAAATTCGTTACAACCTCGACGGATCATCCTACATCGCAACGGACAGCACTTCTTTTGAAGCCATGAACCATGACGAGTTTTCCACTTACATGGAACTGGCGATGAGCAAACTTTCCGAAGCCATCGGCTATGACCCGCTCGCCTTCTTGGAGGACGCAGCATGATCATTCATTTCATCGCATCCAAGTTCCGCGCCCTCTGGGAACGCTATGTCGACCCCCTCCCTAGCCTTCGTCGCAAGGCGGAATCGCTCAAGGCTGAAATAGCAAAGGCCAAGAAGCAGAAGAAGCGCCATAGCCATTTCGAAGCTGAACTTCGCAACGTCATGGCAACCATTATCGCAGTTGAGCGCGGTATTTCCTACCGCAAAGGCTCTCTGGATTGGGGGCTGTGATGGCGCGCACCGTCAAAGAATGGATCGGTAAGAACGACGATGCTGTTATCCCGGATGGCGTAAAGCGCCGCATCGTAAACCGTCAGGAAGGCTGCTGCGCATTGTCGAGTAAGCCATTCGGCCCCGGCAACAAACCGGAGTTCGATCACAAGGTTGCACTCTGGCTGGGCGGAGAGCATCGCGAAAGCAATCTCCATGCGATTTGCAAGGATGAGCACACGGCCAAGACCAAGGCTGAAGCCACTGTGCGCGCCAAGGTGAACCGGCAGCAGGATAAACACCTGGGTATCAAATCGCCGTCTTCGAAGCTTTCCACCAAGGACAAGCAGCCAAAACGCCTCCAACGAGAACCCACTCCCCGTAAGCGTCCGCTTTATGTGAGCACAGAACAGGTGCAGCCATGACCATTCCAGAACAGGCAGTACAGGCGGCAGCGAACGCCATCCGTAGAGCAGGCGATACATATACTGAAATGGCAAAATCAGCCCTCACCGCAGCCGCCCCTCACCTAGCAGCAGTGCGGGTGAAGGACGAAGGAAAATTGCTAATGGAAGTGACGCAAGCCATTTTCCCTGAAGGTTGGACTTTGAGCAACCGAAACGCTGTTGCTGATGGCATAAGAATAGTCCTCTCCGCGCTTGAGCCTTCCGCTGGCGGAGCGGCTTTGCTGGAGGAAGCGGCGCGGATTGCGTTCGATATTTCCGAAAATGGCGAATACCACGGTGAGGCATCTGTAGACAGCGCAAGCTCGATCTATCAGCAAGGCGCATTTGAGGTTTACGAGGCTATCCGCGCCCTCGCATCCCATCCAGTAGCGGATAAGCCCGACCAAGCGGGCGCGCAGGGGTGGATTTCCACGGGTGACAGACTTCCAGAAAAGCCGGGACTTTCCGATTATGAGTATGTCGAGTGCCTTATATTCGTGAATGGAAGCGTAGAAATAGGCCATTGGAATTGCGAGCATCTTTGTTGGGATGACGAAGACCACGACGATTTCTTGTACAACCCGCAAGGCCCCACCCACTGGCGTCCTCTCCCCACCCTTCCAAGCGGCGAGGTGGCGTGATGGGGAAGCAAATCAAACTGCTGGACAACCCGGAAACATGGAAGGGTTCTTACGACCTGCATGCGTACTGCAAGTACGATAACCCGGAACACGATTGGCGCGAGTTCCCGCATATGAACATGCCGTGCGAGACTGGCGGCGAGGCGCGAAACCAACTGCGCTCTTACGGCTGGATTTTTCACAAAGACGGAACGGCCACATGTCCGAAGTGCGCGAAGGCGCTTTCCCACCCATCAGGAGGCGACCGTCATGGCGATTAAGCACCAATCGCAATGCTACCGCACGTTTGCCGGCGTGAGATGGCCGAACTTGTGCGATCTGTGCGGGCCAGATCACGAAGCCGCCGCGACCGCCGTTCGCAAGGCTGGCTACCGCATCAAGGTGCAAGCTCATCCTGACGGCTTCCGTCGCGCCTTTGTCCACATTGACGACTTGGCGAAAGCGGCGGCGGTTTTTAACGAATATTTGGAAGGCGACCGTCATGGCGAGTGAACTGAAGCCTTGTCTGCTGTGTGAAGGTGAAGCCAAGCTTTTGCGCCGTAGTGGTACGGCTGGCCGAGCTTGCCCGTCGAAATGGTACAGGGAGCGCGTTGAATGCAAAGTGTGCGGCCTTACCACTCGCGAATATAAAAAGCCCGGTGCCGCCGCGCATAGTTGGAACACCCGCCCCGCGCCTGCCGCTACAGATACGGGTCTGGTGACTTGCGTAAGCTTACACATCACGCCAACCGACAGTTACCCGGATGTAGACGTGGAAGTTCATGACGGATCGTATATCCAGCCCGAAAATAGTCCGGTTGCGATGGTCACACGCTCGCAGGCTGAGGAGCTATTGGCGGCGGAACGGGCGGAGAAGGAAAGGCTAGAAGCAGACAACGCCGAGTTGGTTGCTGACTATGCTTTCATGCGTAAGTCTCGTAAAAAATGGCAGAGCCGTGCGCATACCTTAGAAGCCAAGCTAGCGGCGGCTGAAAAGGCGCTGGAGCCGTTTGCCAAATCCGCTTTGGGTTATGACGATCCAGACGAAAACGGTCCTTGGCCAGACATTCAGGACGTATTTGTAACGCTTGGCGACTGCCGCCGTGCCCGCGCCGCGCTGGGAGGGAAGCCGTCATGAGCCGCTACCCTGACCCCACACCGCTTATTTTGCTGGCCTTTGTCGGATTGGCAACGCTGTTTGCACTTGCTGGCGGGGCATTATTCTACCTTGGCTATCACCTTATTCGTGCAGTTCTTTTCTATGTAGGTGCGCTATGAATGAATTCAAATTTACTCCCGGACCATGGCGCTTAGGCGCAGACATGGAAACAGTCTGCCTGAACCATGGCGATGCCAATGACTATACCCGAAATGGCTTCGCGAAGGCTATCTGCAAAGTAAAGCAGAACTCATGGCGGGACATAGAGGAAGCCGTTGCGACAGGCCATCTAATCTCCGCTGCGCCTGAGCTATACGATGTATTGCGAGAAGCGACGGTTGCACTTGATGGGTTTGCCAAGGGCGAAGGTGTCTTTATTCCTATAGAGCAGACAATTCGTGCTGCGTATTCTGTCCTCGCCAAAGCTCGAGGCGAGCGCTCATGACCGACCTCATTACCCGTCTCTCCAAGCTAGACGCGCCTGACAGGGAAGTGGATGCGGAGATTGTATTGCAAAACGGCTGGCAGGTATTCCCCGGTGACCGTTGGATTGGGCCAGAAGGGAAGATCGTCGTACCTGAATACACGCGATCTGTAGACGCCGCTATCGCGCTGGCTGAGAGGGTGTTGCCGGGGTGGGTATTCGACAATGTTGGCCAAGATTATGAAGACTCTCCGAGCGGATATAAATCATTCGGCTGGACCGTCGAAATGGTCAACGGCAAGCGCGTCCAAGGTCAAGCGCCAACATTCCCGCTGGCAATCTGCATCGCCCTCTTGCGCGCAAAGGAGGCTTCGAATGGCCAGTAAAGTCGCGCAGATACGTGAAGCCATGAGCATCGCGCAGGATATGACCAAGGCAGGCATTCTGTTCGTGGCAATCCCGGTTTTCAATGATGCGGATCATACAAAACTGACACTTTTGCAGGCTTCAAGAGTGATGCAGATGGATCAGGAGGCCAGCCATGCCGAGTAAGGAACTCATTGATCGATGCATCGTCGCCGCCGACAATAGCGGTTACGAGAAAGACCCTACAGCGGCTGTTGAGATCATCGTTCGATCCACTGCCGCCACCATCCTCGCCACTCTACAGGAGCCGACAGAGGGGATGAAAGAAGCAGGCTTCAAGTCGCTAGGTAAAGGAAATCCACGCCATATGGAGCGTGACATTTGGCGCGCCATGCTCAACACCAGCCCACTTGGGGAGCAGAGCGAATGAAGCTGACACGCCAACAGGCATTTGCCTTTATGGAAACTCTGTTCCCAAATGGCGAGCATTGTTATCTCCACAACCCCACGCGGACATATTTCTCGGCGCTGATTGGTGATGTGCCGCATATGCGACCGTACCGCGACGATGACCCGAACCAACAGAAGCTTCGCCAGATGGCCTCGTTGCTGCGCGAGATTGCGGATCACATCGAAATCAGCGGAGAGACTGCCGGTCGCCAAGCCCTGAAAGGCGGCGGCGAATGACGTGCGAGACATGCACCGAATTGCTCAATGAAGCATTGAACCTTGTCGTTCGTGCCCGCCAGATGGATGCGATTGATCGCCGGAATAACGCTCTCAAGGCATCAAAGGAACCGGAAAAATGGGAAGCATCGGGCCGTTTTGATGATTATGTCGAGCGTCATAACATTGATAATGAGCATGCTCCGATGGCAACGAGAAGCGGAACACTACACCTCTGGGTGCTCGATCAGTACGAGCGCGATCTGCATGAATGGGAAGGCAAGGCCCGAAAACACCTGATGAAGGTCGATCATTCTAGCCGCGCCGCACTGCGGGAAAGGGAGTGAGGATGTCACCCATCTTTTCCATGAATGAAGCCGCAGAAAGGCTCCGCATTGGCCGGAGAACATTGCAAGAAATTATCAAGCGCCATGCGTTCTACTTCACTGTCGGTCACAAGAAATTCTTCACTGAGAAGGACTTGGACGCGATTGTTGAAGGATTAAGACGAGAAACGAAATGCCACTCAAACTCATCCCTCCCCGTGCGGGCAAGTCGCCGTACTACTACGTTCGTGGCACCCACTTCGGGGTCTCAATGGACAGAAGTACAAAGACGACTGACAAAAATACGGCAGCAAAACTCCTCAAACTCTGGAAAGAAGAAATCGAAGGCGGAGTTTTCCGAAAGCCCGGAGAACCGACCTTCCTAGACGCGGTTACGGATTATATCGCGGCAACGGGCAACGAACGCTTCATCGAACCCATTGTCGAGCGCATTGGCCATCATCGCCTGATTGATATCGATCAACAGCTTATCGATACGATTGCAATTGGCCTCTACCCGACCGCAACCCCGGCAACGCGCAATAGACAAGTCTATACGGTCATTTCCGCTATTCTGAAGCATGCGGGCTTAAACCAGCAATGGAAGCGCCCAAAAGGCTCCAGAGGCAATATGAAGACCGACTGGATGACTGATAAGCAGGCGTTTCGGTTGTTGGACGCTGCATATAAAAAGGATGCCGAATTCGGAATCTTCCTTCACACGCTCCTTTATACAGGCATGCGTCTTGGCGAATTGCTCAAGTTGGAGATAGCTAGATTGGATCTGACTGAGGGGATGGCTTACCTTCCAGCTACGAAGAACGGCAAACCACGAGCGGTTCATATGCCGCCTACTGTCGTCGCCGCTATCGCGAATCATCCTCGCGGACTTGAACGAGATGGAAAGCTGTTCCGTTTCAGCAAGTCAGGCCGTTTGTACACATGGCTTGAAGAGGCGAAAAAGAAAGCCGGACCCGATGTGGACTTCGTGACTTTTCACGTATTTCGGCACACGTGGGCAACTTGGATGCGTAAATACGGGGGGCTAGATGTACGTGGGCTAGTGGGAACAGGTGCATGGACTGACATGGCATCTGCGGCCCGTTATGCGCACGTAGTGGCGACAGATGAGGCGAAGCGCTCTAATCTCCTGCCGGTATCAAAGAAGCTGGAACGGAAGAAGAACTAATTCCACGGATTTTACCCGCTTAGCTCGGCCATGTTCTACTTTCGTTTTCCATTTCTTGCCAAGCGACAAGTTTAAAAAACAGTGATTTATATAGCTGAAACAATGACTTGACTGGTGGGCGCGACAGGGATTGAACCTGTGACCCCTCCCGTGTGAAGGGAGTGCTCTACCGCTGAGCTACGCGCCCTTAGAGCTGCAATGCGCTCAATCAAGGTGACGCGGATATACGGTCCCGCTCGGGGCAAAGTCAAGCACCCGCCGCTGCATTTCCCAAATTGATTTTCGCATGTAAATCAACTCGGCAAGCCCAAACGAAAATGGCCGTTATCGAGCGATAACGGCCATGTCCAAGACTTGAAAATCTGTACTGCCCCTGAACACCAGAGGCTGAGCATCGATCAGAGCGCCGCCAGTCGCGAGGCTGCCGTTTTATCGGAAGCCTTCTGCATGCCTGAGTCGCGGTCATAAACGTCGCCGTAATAGCGAATCTGTCCATTCGCGTCCGGCCATGCCGTGAAGTAGGAAATATAGACCGGCACTGGCTCCGGCACCTTGATGCCGCGCTCGTTCTTGCCGAAATACTTCTCCAGATCGCCGACCGGCTTGCCAAGTACGGCTGCGGCCATGTCGCGCGGACGTTCCAGACGAATACAGCCATGGCTCAGTGCGCGCATGTCACGGCTGAAATAGGACTTTGCCGGCGTGTCGTGCATGTAGATATCGTGTTCGTTCGGGAACAGGATCTTCAGCTCGCCCAATGCATTGTCGAGGCTCGGCTTCTGACGAATGCCAACATGCGCCTTGCCCGCAGCCACGGCGCTCCAGTTGACGGCGCTCGCCGAAACCTTCTTGCCGCCGAGATAAACTTCATAGCCGTTGCGGTCGAGATAGCTCGTATCGCGCATGACCTTGGGCAGCATTTCGTTCAGAATAATCGAACGCGGCACACCCCAGGACGGGTTGAAAACAACCGTCTGCACCTTGTTATAGAAGAAATAGGTCTGATGGGTCGGCGAGCCGATCACCACATTCATGCCCAGCTTTTCCTGACCGCCTTCGAAATATTCGGCGCGGTAGGCAGGCTGGTTGACCATTACATAGCGCGTGCCGAAATCATGCGGCAGCCAGCGCAGACGTTCCATCGAATAGAGAATGCGGTCACGCTTCACCGATGATTGCTCACCCTGCAACGCAGAAACCGTGTTTCGCCCGATGACACCATCAGGCGCACTGCCCGAGAGCTTCTGGTAGTCCTTGATCGCGGAAACCAGCTCCGGATCGTAAAGGCTCGTATCGGCATGAGCCTGCAAGACGTCGCGGTGCTTTTCCAGATAGTCGGCAGGCGCGTGTTTGGTGATCAGCGCCACGATCTTGGCCAGCTGGTCGCTGGTATCGCCCGGACGAATGGCGCCATCGAGAGAGACACGAACGGCTTCACCCGTCGGCGCTTCCGTCTCGGACAAAGCCTGTTTCAAAGCCGCATATTGCGCATTATCCGGCTGGAACCCGTGCAGATAGGCGGACGGATCGGCTTCGCCAGCCAGTCGGGCCAGCACCGCTTTCGGATCGACGCGATCACGCGGCAGATCGTGGAAACCACTCAGACGGTCGGCGATCACGCGCCCCTCGCCCGCATCCATTGCATAGCGCAGTGCACGAGCCGACATGCGAACTTCAAACTCGGCCAGCTTCTGCTGGCGTTCTTCGTTCTGCGCCGGATCGAAATTGTCCGAGGGGATCGTCACCGCATATTCATCGGCATTGAGACCATCTTCGCCAGCGCGTGCAAAGAACGCTGCAACGGCCTTGGCCCGATCCAGCACCTTGCCGTCAGCCGACCACATGAAAGAACGGTTGGTCGAATAATAAGAAACAATCGCTTCCGCGATTGGCTTTTCAGCCTTCACATCGACGGACTTCAAATAATCCATCGCGGCATCGAAAGCGCGATTGCCAGCCGTTTCGCTCGCATCGGGCGTCTTTTCCACGCGGATCGGGGACATGCCCGATGTCAGCGGATCAACAATGGCTGCCGGCGCGGTTGCAGCCGTAACCTGCATGTCGAGCGCCGTGAAATCTATCTTGATCAGCGATTCCGGCTTGTAATCATAGATTTCCGGCCCCTTGACCGTCACGCGCTGTGCAGGCGGGACGATGCGTGTTGGTGCCGTTGGCGCTGCCGCAGCTGTACTCGGAGCCACGACGGCAGGCGGAAGCGGAGCGACAGGCTGCGCGGCCTGCTGGCGGCGCTGCTGGAAAAGCTCGAAAAGTGAATTCGCTGCCTGCGCCTGCGTGACCGGGAACAAGGCTGATGCGGCCAGAGCCAGTACCATCGCATTGCGGATATAAGACCCGCTCGTGCGAATTTTCTTTGCATCCATCTGCGCGCGCCGAGAAAACTGCATTTCAACCGCCAAAGTTAGCATGTCCGCCAAAAGGCGAATCCGTCTCAATCATTTCGCGTAGATTTTATGAATCTCGTATAGAAAGTTTTAACGCTAATGCCACTTCTTTCAATTTCTCGCTTTTAATTAATCACAAAACTTTGAGGGAGACGCATTAAAGCAACATGTGGCCCGCAACAGATGGTGCCGTGTTTGCCCCATTGCGCAATGTGCCGCAGTGGCTTCCGCCTCTCATCGCGCTAAAAGCCCCTCAGAATTTATCCCGGATGCTGCCCAGCAATCCGGGTTCTGAGCAACATAACGTGCAGGCTGGCGATCTTGCGATTGCCGACCGGTGCGGCAGGCAAGCAAGCGAGGTACCACGATGGCAGAAGCAAGCGCCGCCGATCTTTTTCCTCTTGGCGAAGACATCACCCCTTACCGCAAACTGACCTCCGACTTTGTTTCAGTCGATACGTTCAAAGGTCAGGAAATCCTGACAGTCGACCCGGAAGGGCTCCGTCTTCTTTCCGAAGCAGCATTTGCCGACATCAACCATTTGCTGCGCCCGGGTCATCTCCAGCAGCTTGCAAAGATCATGGAAGACCCGGAAGCGACCGACAACGACCGCTTTGTGGCCTATGACCTTCTGAAAAACGCCAATATCGCTGCAGGCGGCGTTCTGCCGATGTGTCAGGATACCGGCACTGCGATCATTATGGGCAAGAAGGGCCGTCGCGTCTGGACCGAAGGCGGCGATGCCGATGCGCTCGGCAGCGGTGTGCTCGACGCCTATAACAAGAAGAACCTGCGCTATTCGCAGCTCGCGCCGCTGTCTATGTTCGAGGAAAAGAACACCAAGAACAATCTGCCTGCGCAGATCGACATCTATGAAGAAGGCGAAGACGCCTACAAGTTCCTGTTCGTGGCAAAAGGCGGTGGTTCGGCCAACAAGACGTTCCTGTATCAGGGCACGCCTTCGCTTTTGACCCATGACCGGATGATCGACTTCCTCAAGGACAAGATTCTCAGCCTCGGCACAGCCGCCTGCCCGCCTTACCATCTGGCAATTGTCATCGGCGGCACATCGGCCGAGATGAATCTCAAGACCGTCAAGCTAGCCTCGACGCGCTATCTCGACAGCCTGCCGACCGAAGGTTCGGAAACCGGCCATGCGTTCCGCGATCTGGAAATGGAAGCTGAAATCCACAAGCTGACCCAGTCGCTGGGTGTTGGCGCACAGTTCGGCGGCAAATATTTCTGCCATGACGTGCGCGTCATCCGTCTGCCGCGCCACGGCGCATCGCTGCCAATCGGAATCGGCGTTTCTTGCTCAGCAGACCGTCAGGCCAAGGGCAAAATCACCAAGGAAGGCATTTTTCTGGAGCAGCTGGAAACCAACCCGGCGCAATACATGCCGGAAATTGACGAAGAAAAGCTGTCGTCGCATGTGGTGAAGATTGATCTCAACCAGCCGATGGCCGAGATCCTGAAAGAGCTGTCCAAGCACCCCGTCAAGACGCAGCTTTCGCTGACCGGTCCGATCATCGTCGCCCGTGATCTGGCGCATGCGAAAATTCGCGAGCGGCTCGAAAACGGCGAATCCATGCCGGATTATTTCAAGGACCATCCGATTTATTACGCTGGTCCAGCCAAGACGCCTGCCGGTTATGCATCGGGTTCGTTCGGTCCAACCACGGCTGGCCGCATGGATTCCTATGTCGACCAGTTCCAGTCCTTCGGCGGCTCCATGGTGATGCTCGCCAAGGGCAACCGTTCGCGTCAGGTTCGCGAAGCCTGTGGAAGCCATGGCGGTTTCTATCTCGGCTCCATCGGCGGCCCAGCCGCTCGTCTGGCGCAAGACTGCATCAAGAAAGTCGAAGTGGTCGAATATCCGGAACTGGGCATGGAAGCCATCTGGCGGATCGAAGTGGAAGACTTCCCGGCCTTCATCGTCATCGACGACAAGGGCAATGACTTCTTCAAGGAACTCAATCTGGGCTGATCATTGCCCGATTGATACCCGACACGATAAAAGGGCGGCTTTCAAAGCCGCCCTTTCTGTATCAGGCATTCGCTCCACCGTCGGCGGTCAGCGTGGCACCCGTAACGAAGCGTGACTCAGGCCCGGCCAGCCACGTCACCAGATTTGCAATATCATCCGGCGAGCCATAGCTGCCCGTCGCGATACGCTCCAGCTGCGGACCGGAGTGGTCGCCGCCAGCGGGGTTCATATCCGTATTGGTGGATCCGGGCTGCACGACATTGACCGTAACGCCCTTGGGGCCAAGATCGCGGGCAAGCCCCTTCGTCAGACCAATCAATGCCGACTTGCTGGCGGCATAGAGGCTAATGCCCGGCCAAGCGACAAGATCAGCCAGATTGGAGCCGATGGTGACGATGCGTCCACCCTCGCCCAGATGCCGCGAAGCTACGGAGATAGCCGCGAACACTGCGCGAAAATTGACCGCCATGACCTCATCGAAATCCGCAAGCGTCACCTGATCCAGCGGCGCGGCTTTCCAGATGCCTGCGCTGTTTATCAGAATGTCCAGTCGTCCAAGCTCTTTCACCGTCGCTTCAATCGCGGCGGCAATCTCATCCGCATTGCGATTGTCGGCCTTATAGGCGACGGCCTGACCGCCTTCGGTAGTGATCGCCGATACGATTGCGTCGGCTTTTTCCTTCGAGCTTACATAGGTGATTGCAACACTTGCACCGTCTTTGGCCAATCGCCGCGCAATCGCAGCACCGATACCGCGGCTACCACCGGTTACAAAGGCCACTTTCCCATTCAAAGGCTTTCCAGACATGAAGGCATCCTTTCTGTATCGATTGATACATAATAGGTGTCAGGCTTGCCGAATGCCGTCAAGCGGTTTATTTAACGATCAATACAAAAAGGAGATTGACGTGTCAGAACGCGGAAGACCTCGCAACTTTGACCGGGAACAGGCATTGCGCGCAGCAATGTATGTTTTCTGGGAAAAAGGCTTTGACGGCGCGTCGCTGTCGGACCTGACAGCCGCGATGGGCATCAACGCGCCCAGCCTTTATGCCGCCTTCGGGAGCAAGGAAGGGCTGTATATGGATGCCCTGTCGCTCTATTCGAACGAAGTCGGCACGGATATCTGGGCGCAACTGGAAGAAACGCCAGACGTGAAGCAGGCATTCGAGCGCTTTTTGATGGCGAGCGCCGAGACTTTCTCGGTCACCGACAAGCCACGTGGATGCCTGATCGCGCTGGATGCGCTTAACCGCACCCAGTCCAGCCAAAATGTCTGCAATGTTCTGAAAGAGCGCCGCAACAACAACATTGAAGTGCTGCGCACCCGCCTTCAGCGCAGTATCGAGGAAGGCTCCCTGCCCGCAACCATTGACACCAGCGCTATCGCCACGTTTTACGCGACGGTGCAGAACGGCATGTCCATCCTTGCGCGCGACGGTGGTACCGCGAAAAGTCTGGTCGCCGCAGCTCATGGCGCAATGGCGGCATGGGACAGACTGACCGCCGCCTAACCGGTTGCAGTCCCTATGCCACCGCTCGTAAGGGAATGGGGCCGCTCACATAATCTGCAATTTTGTCAGCCACATCCGTGCTGGCTATGATCCGTCGGTGCCCAAGACCATCAGCCCAGTGAAGCCTAACATGAGACCCTGCTTTGGCAGCCATTTCCGCACAGCGCGCCGGAACTTCCTTGTCATCGCGCGCATGAATAACCAGCGTCGGGATCGACAGTCGGCGCAGATGCACATCGGTATCGAAATCATGGATCGGACGCGCGGCAATTTGCTGAACAGTGTCCTTCATCGCCTGACGCACATCAGCGTTCAAGCGAAGCACCTTTCCGAACCCTTCGAAGACGCCATTCATAGAATGCGGTGACGCAATCGTGACCAGCTTGGCGGGACGTCGCTCACGATAGCAGCCCAGTGGCCCGGCAGCCGCATTGACCACGACCGCGCCACCGAAGGAATGCCCCACCATGGCGTAGAACGGCCCATATTGACGCCACGCGGCATCGACAGCCGCGATGGCCTGAACGAAATGCAGTTCGCGTCCCGCCGAAGCGCCGTGTCCTGGCAGATCGAGGGCGACAACCCGCTCACCGCGCGCGACCAGCGCACTGACAATGGCCATCATATCCGCGCTGCGCGAACCCCAGCCATGCACCACAAGCGATGTGCGAGCATTGTATCGGTCCACACCTGCGGGCTCGAACAAATAGGTTGCCACAACGCCCCGATCGATAATCAGATCGAGCCTTTTGGCCTTGAGCAACTCTTCGCTCGTGTGCTGCAGTTTTTCCGCATAGGCTTTTGTTCTCGGCTTGCGGCTGGGCGTGCGGCAAAAAATCTTGAATGCCGCGCGACCGGCGCGTTCCGGCGCGATGTGTCCGAGCATAGCCAGACCGAATCGCGTAACCTGAAGAGATAACGTCGCCATAGTGGGGCCTCAATCATGTTCAATCCTGAACAAATAATTGTACAAGAATGAACAAAATGCAAGACAAGATACAAAAGCTGCCGTGGGATAATCCGCGCTTCAAGAACTGGATTGCTGTTGCGAGAGCCGGCAAAGCGGTTGAACGTGCGCTGGCGCAGGGACTGGCGCCCTTCGATCTTAAGATCGCCGATCTCGATGTGCTGATGAATATTTATCGCCATCCGGGCGAATCGCAGCACGATCTCGCCCGCAGAATTCTCGTTGGACGCTCCAACATCACGATGTTGCTGCCGAAGCTGGAGAATCGTGGATTGCTGATGCGCACCGGCGACGCGACCGACAAGCGCATCATCCGCCTGACCCTCACGCAGGATGGCGAGAAACTGCTCGGCGAAGCGCTAGCGGTCTATGGCGAGTTGATCGACCGCGTCATGGCGCATTCCACCGCATCGCAATGCAACGCCATGGGCGACATGATGCGGCGTATCGCGGAAATGCTTGAGAAAGAGTGAGGTCCGAGATCAGCGGTCGCGCTTGAGCCCTTTTTCGGCCAGTTCATCGAGATAGGTTTGCCAAAGCGTCTCTTTCTCGGTGCCGAGCTTATGCAGATAGGTCCATGAAAACAGGCCAGTATCATGCATATCATCGAAGGTGATGCGGACCGCGTAATTGCCCACCGGCTCGACCTTGATGATCTCGACATTGCGCTTGCCGCCCACCGTGATGCGCTGTTCTGGTGAATGGCCCTGCACTTCCGCCGATGGAGAAAGCACGCGCAACAATTCGGCGGTCAGTTCAAAACGTTCGCCGCTGTCAAAAGCCACCGTCAGCAATTTGCGGTCGCTGGAAACGCGCAGTTCAGTCGGCCAGACGTCGCTCATTGCTGTTCTCCATAACAAATATCGCTCCGCAATCGTCGAAGTCTGCTTGTGATAGGCTGCATGACAGAATACCGCAAGTATGTTGAAACTGCTTCAGCGCTGCAAAACTGGACAAGACGAAGCGGAAGTCCTATCTCATATGAGCAGGAGGATACTGCGTCGTACCTTATGGAAACAATGGCTTCACAGATGAGAACCTTGCAGGCACAGTCCTTTGTTTCTCCGACCGGACCGATGATCGATCCTTTCGGGCGGACGGTCGATTATTTGCGCGTTTCGGTGACAGACCGCTGCGATTTCCGCTGCACCTATTGCATGGCGGAACACATGACCTTTCTTCCCAAGAAGGATTTACTGACGCTGGAAGAGCTGGAACGGCTCTGCACTGTGTTTATCGACAGGGGCGTGCGCAAGCTGCGCCTGACTGGCGGTGAACCGCTGGTGCGCAAGAACATCATGCATCTGATCCGTGGGCTTTCGCGTCATCTGGCATCCGGTGCGCTGCAAGAGCTGACGCTGACCACCAACGGCTCGCAGCTTTCGCGTTTTGCCGGAGAGCTGGCCGATTGCGGCATCAAGCGCATCAATGTCTCCCTCGATACGCTCAACCCTGACAAGTTTCACGAGATTACACGCTGGGGCGATCTGGCCCGTGTGCTTGAGGGTATAGATGCCGCCCAGAAGGCCGGTATCCGTGTGAAGATCAACGCAGTTGCGCTGAAAGATTTCAACGAATTCGAAATCCCGGACCTCATCCGCTGGGCCCATGGCCGCGATATGGATATGACGCTCATTGAAACCATGCCGATGGGTGAAATCGAATTCGACCGCACTGACCAGTATTTGCCGCTGTCGCAGCTGCGCAGCGACCTTTCAAGCCAGTTCACGATGAACGATATCCCGTATCGAACGGGCGGCCCCGCCCGCTATGTGACGATCGAGGAAACTGGCGGACGTCTCGGCTTCATCACACCTTTGACGCATAATTTCTGCGAAAGCTGCAACCGTGTTCGCCTCACCTGTACCGGCATGCTCTATATGTGCCTCGGCCAGAATGATGATGCCGATCTGCGCAAGGCGCTACGCGAGAACGACAGTGATGTTTTCCTGAGCCAGGCTATCGACGAGGCTATTTCTCGCAAGCCCAAGGGCCATGATTTCATCATCGATCGCGATCATAACCGGCCAGCCGTAGCACGTCATATGAGCCTTACCGGCGGATAAAAACCCGTTTATACTTTTGAGTGAAGACGCTCACAAATAATTGTCGCGAAATACACTTGAACACGGTATTGGATTCTAAACTGGATTCTATACCGTGCTGCAGTCAGACAATTTCCGCGCAAGTATTTATATGCTTCTCGCCATGGGTGTTTTCACCATCGGGGACAGCATCACCAAGTTCCTTCTCACGGAAATGAACAGCGGTCAGTACATGCTGATCCGTGGCGTTTTCGCGACTGTGATGATTGGCTTTCTGGCCTGGCGTCATGGTGCGCTGCGCAAGCTTTCTCTGGAGCGGATGACTGTCCTGCGCGTGCTGGGCGAAGTGGTCGCGACCATTACTTACATCGTCTCGCTCGGGCATCTCTCACAGGCCTTTTGTTCAGCCGTGTTTCAGGCAACGCCTTTGGTGGTCACGCTTGGAGCGGCGGTCTTTCTCAAGGAGAAAGTCGGCTGGCGGCGCTGGGCTTGTATTCTGGTCGGTTTCGTCGGTGTTCTGATTATTATTCGTCCCGGTTCAGCCGGTGCGGCAGGTTTCGGCGCAATCGCCGTATTGCTGGCGAGCGTCGGTTTTGCGGCGATGCGGGACATTGCGACGCGTCGTGTACCGGCCCATGTGCCAACACTTTATCTTTCCACGCTCACTGCTTGTGCGATTGCAATCACCGGCGGCGTGTTAACTGTCCCAATGGGCGGATGGCAGCCTATCGGGCTTATTCCCGTTGCGGCCATGTTCGTTGCTGCCGTGCTGCTGCTGATAGGATATCACTTCATCATTCTAGCCATGCGTGAGGGCGAAGTGTCCTTCGTCTCCCCATTCCGCTATTCCAGCCTGCTCTGGGCGATAGGATTGAGCATAGCGGTCTTTGGCGAAGCGCCGGATAGCTATACAATCATGGGCTCTGTTATGGTCGTCGGAAGCGGCATCTACATGGTCTATCGCGAAAACGCGCTGAAGAAGCGCGAAAAGAACAAAAGCACCCTTGCTTCAATTCCAACCGGTCTCGGGCCGAAATAATGGTCGGTCAACCAGATATCACCGGCGCTATCATCGCTGGCGGGTTGTCGAGCCGGATGCGCGAAGGTGGAATAGCGGGAGACAAGTTCCTGCAGGCTCTGGGTTCCCGTTCCATTATCGCCGAGGTTGCCGAACGCCTGAGACCGCAGGTCGGAGCGCTTTTCATCAATGCCAATGGCGACCCGTCCCGGCTGGCCAACCTTGGTCTGGACGTCATTGCGGATATCCCCGCAGCACATGGCGGTCCTCTACCCGGCATTCTCACGGCGCTCACGCACGCAAAAAACTCGACATGGCTGCTGACCGCAGCAGCGGACACCCCTTTTCTTCCCGCTGATCTTGGCCAACAGCTCCTCGAACGCCAAAAACAGACCGGCAGCGACATCGTTCTTGCGAGCTCAGCCGGGCATGTTCACCCAATCTTTGGCCTGTGGCGGACGCAACTGGCGGATCGGCTGCAAGAATGGCTTTCGACAGCGGAGAAAGCCAGTGTTCTGGCATTCGCACGCGATGTTGATTTCGAAACAGTAGACTTTCCGCTTGTAACGACGAGGGATCGCTCGGAAACCTATGATCCATTCTTCAACATCAACCGACCCGACGATCTCGTCGAAGCCCGGCGATTGAGCCGACTGAACGGAGCCATGTCATGACGCACAAGCTTTTTGGCATTACAGGCTGGAAAAACTCCGGCAAGACCACCCTGACCGAAAAGCTCGTGCGCTGCCTGACAGAACGGGGCTACCGCATCGCGACAATCAAACATGCGCATCATAATTTCGACATCGATCACGAAGGCACCGATTCATGGCGGCATCGCAAGGCCGGAGCGGCTGAAGTCGCCATCGTTTCAGACCGCCGCTTCGCCATCATGCATGAAAATCTCGACGGGCCGGAAATCTCGCTGCAAGACATCGCGGACAAGCTTGCGCCCTGCGATCTGATTCTCGTCGAAGGCTATAAACGTGAGCCGCACAAGAAAATCGAGCTACGCCGAACTGGCAGTCACGACGGCCCACCGCTCGCCGAAAACGACCCAAGCATCGTCGCGATTGCAACCAATTATCCACAACCGGGCTTGAGCCTGCCGGTCTTCGATATCAATATGGTCGATGAAATTGCCGATTTCATCCAAAATGAAATGGCGCTTTGAGCAATTCCCTACCACTTTCCGCCAAAACGTCAGCTTTCACTATTTTGCTGCCACTTTCGGCGGAATACGCTGTGAATTCAGCAATAATTATACGCAAAATTATTACGCGAGCCATCTTGCCTTCCGGTGAAAAGTGGTGGGAATATTGCGATCATGTTGGAGGGCGGCGGCGAACATGCGAAAATATATTGCGCAGCCTCTGCTGAACCATCTATTGGTAGCGGCGGGAGGAATGTCTATCGATCGATAATCCTCAATTATAAATTGCAATTGCACGACAAATGGCTGACCAGAAAAATAATCAGGGAACCAGCCAGAGTAAACGAGAGGACTAAATATGCGCGTATTGAAGCGTATCGTAGCAGCAGCTTCGGTTGCGACCATTGCAACCATGGCTGGCGGATTGGCCATCGGCGCCGCAAATGCCCAGGAGCCTTTGAAGCTCACCATCGCCACGGAAGGCGCCTATCCCCCCTTCAATTTCATCAAGCCGGACGGCACCCTGTCGGGATTTGACGTGGATATTGCGAAGGCACTTTGCGATGAAATGAAGGCGCAATGTACCTTCATCACCCAGGAATGGGATGGCGCAATTCCAGCACTTCAGGCTGGCAAGTTCGACGCCTTTATCGCTTCCATGTCCATCACCGATGAACGCAAGAAGCAGGTCGATTTCTCAAACAAATACTACAATACGCCTCCGGGCATCGTCGCTCCCAAGGATAGCGACATCAAGGGTGTGACCAAGGAAGATCTCGCCGGCAAAACGATCGGCGTTCAGGTTTCCACCACCCATGCCAATTACTCGGAAAAGACCTTTACCGACAGCACGATCAAGGCCTACCCAACCGCTGAGGAATATCGTCTCGATCTGGCCAACGGCCGTCTCGACGCCGCCAATGACGATAGCGTCACACTGGGCGAATGGCTGAAGACCCCGGATGGCGCATGCTGCAAGATGGTCGGCACCTTCCCGCCAGTTGTTGAAATTCACGGTCCCGGCGCAGGCGTTGCCTTCAAGAAGGGCCGCCCGGAACTGGTTGAAAAGTTCAACGCAGCTATCAAGGCGATCCGTGCCAACGGAAAGTACAAGGAAATCAACGATAAGTACTTTGAGTTCGACGCTTACGGCGCCGAGAACTAAGTTTCTTTGAAGACGTATGCGCCGGTTTGTATCAAACAAACCGGCGCACATCATTTATGGCGGACAGTTCGGTAGAAGCGCTCGAAACAGAGACCGCCGGACAAATAACCGCCCAGAAAAAAGAAAAAAGGCGATGGAACATTACGCCACATTATTGAGTTTCGGCCCTGAAGGTTGGTCGAGAAGTATCGCCTGGGGGCTTCTGGTAACGGTTACTCTCGCAATAGCCACCCTGCCCGTAGGCCTCGTTCTTGGATTTCTGGTTGCTTTGGGGAAGCAATCGACCGAACCGTCAATCCGACTGGCTTCGAATATCTACACGACCATCTTCCGCGGTCTTCCAGAACTTCTGACCCTGTTCCTGGTTTATTTCGGCGCCTCTCTCGGCTTGCAGAAACTCCTGGCACTGTTTGGCATCAATGCCAATGTCGAGATCAATGCCTTCGCCGCGGGTATGGTGGCGCTCGGTTTCGTTTTCTCATCCTATTCGAGTGAGGTCTTCCTCTCGGCTTTCCGCGCCATTCCGCGCGGGCAGTATGAAGGCGGTTATGCGGTCGGGCTGTCGCACTGGCAGACCATGCGCAAGGTCATCCTGCCGCAGCTGATCCGCATTGCCCTGCCCGGTCTTGCCAATCTGTGGCTGGTGCTGCTGAAAGATACCTCGCTGGTATCGGTGATAACCCTGTCCGACATCATGCGGCAGACATCCATCGCAGCCCGCGTGACCAAAGAGCCATTCCTGTTCTTCGGCGTTGCCTGCCTGCTCTATCTCGCTCTCGCGATCATCTCGTCCTATTTCATCAACCGCATTGCCCAATGGGCTGATGCGGGCAGCAACCGGTCGCGGGGTGCATGATCATGAGCGAAGCTGTCACACAAAGCAGTGCTGCCGTCATAGCGCCGCCGCCCGTCGTCCGCCAATGGACCCGCGCACGCGTTGCAGGCCATATCTTCGTCGGTATCTGGGCTTTGCTCTTCGCGGGCCTGGCCATTTATCTCTACAATGTCTGGCGGATCGATCTCTTCGAGACTTATGGTCCGCGCTATTGGTCCGGCCTTCTGATCACGCTGAAGCTCGTCGTCGTGTCGATCCTTGTCGGCGCCGCGCTTTCGATCCCGATTGCCGCCGCACGCATGTCGAACAACCGCTGGCTGAAAGCCATTGCCTTCGGCTATGTCTATTTCTTCCGCGGTACACCGCTTCTGGCGCAAACCTTCCTGATCTATTACGGTTTCGGCACCTTCCGGCCTTTCCTGGAAAGCATCGGCCTGTGGGTATTTTTCCGTGATGCATGGAATTGCGCCATTCTCGCCTTCTCGCTCAATACGGCTGCCTATCAGGCTGAAATCCTGCGCGGCGCGATCCAGAGCGTTGCCATGGGCCAATGGGAAGGTGCAGCAGCACTTGGCATTTCCAAGCGCGTGACGTTCTGGAAAGTCATTCTTCCACAGGCGCTGATCGTTGCCCTGCGTCCATACGGCAATGAAATCATCCTGATGATCAAGGGTTCGGCCATCGTTGCCATCATCACGGTTCTCGACCTGATGGGTGAAACGCGGCGCGCCTATTCCCGCACCTTCGATTTCCAGACCTATCTCTGGGCGGCGGTGATCTACCTGCTGATCGTGGAAGTGCTACGACACATCTGGGATTATCTCGAACGGAAGCTGACACGGCATCTTGTTCGCTGATTTAACCAGATCGACCTGAATTTAGCCCTCGGCAGCCTTGCAGCTTCCGGGGGCTATCTGTTTAATCAACAAGTGCATTCGCCGCTCGGCGGGATGCATCCAATTCCTGAAGCATAGCAATGGGCAGTATCATGCTGAAAATCTGGGGCCGCACCAATTCCACCAACGTCAAGAAAGCGCTCTGGACAGCGCAGGAACTTGGCCTTGATTACGAACAGTTCGATGTTGGCGGCCAGTTTGGCGGGCTTGACGACCCGGCCTTCCTCGCACGCAATCCGAACGGCCTTATCCCGCTTGTCGAAGACGGCGAGACCGTGCTGTGGGAATCAAATGTCATCACGCGCTATCTGGCCGCCACCTACGGCAAGGACAGCCTCTGGATCGAGAATCCGGCCAGGCGCGCGCAGGCGGAGAAGTGGATGGATTGGGCCTCCACCACGCTCTACACCGATTTCAGCAATGTCATGAAGCATATGATCCGCCTGCCGGAAGACAAGCGTGACCCGGCAATCCTGCAACGCGGTCTCGACGGCCTTGCCCGTTCCATGAAGATTGCCAATGACGGTCTAGGTCAAGCGCCGTGGTTCTCCGGAGAAGAGTTTGGCATCGGCGACATTCCGGTTGGTTGCTATGCCTATGCCTGGTTCGAGTTCTCCATCGAACGCCCCTCGCTTCCGCAGCTGGAAAACTGGTATGAGCGCCTGAAATTGCGTCCTGCCTACCGTTCGGCTGTGATGACACCCCTCACCTGATCATACGGTCCATAACTATCCAGAGGAACGAACGAATGACGACCACTGCAAAAGTAGCCTTTCTCGGGCTTGGCGTGATGGGCTATCCAATGGCTGGACACCTGAAGAACAAGGGTGGCCACGACGTTACGGTCTATAATCGCACGACGGCAAAGGCTGAAAAATGGGCGAAAGAATTTGGCGGCAGCTTCGCCGCTACGCCTGCTGAAGCCGTGCGCGATGCCGATTATGTCTTTGCCTGTGTCGGCAACGACGACGATCTGCGTTCTATCACCATCGGTCCGGATGGCGCTTTTTTGACGATGAAAAAGGATGCGACCTTCATCGACAACACGACGGCCTCCGCCGAAGTCGCGCGTGAGCTTTCGGAAGAAGCGCAAAAACGTGGCATTCATTTCATCGATGCGCCCGTATCCGGCGGTCAGGCCGGTGCGGAAAACGGTGTGCTGACCGTGATGGTCGGCGCCAGTGAACCCGTCTTCGAGCGTGCCAAGCCGATTATCGACGCCTATGCCCGTTCAGTCGGCCTTATGGGTCCGGTCGGTTCGGGACAGCTTGCCAAGATGGTGAACCAGATTTGCATTGCCGGTCTCGTTCAGGGATTGGCCGAGGGCATTCATTTCGGCAAGAAGGCCGGCCTCGACATTGAAAAGCTCATCGCGGTCATTTCCAAGGGCGCTGCCGGTTCCTGGCAGATGGAAAACCGCTCTGGCACGATGAACCTGGGCAGATATGACTTCGGCTTTGCTGTCGACTGGATGCGCAAGGATTTGGGGATTTGCCTCGACGAAGCAGACCGCAACGGCGCGCTTCTGCCTGTCACAGCGCTTGTCGACCAGTTCTACAAGGAAGTGCAGAAGATCGGCGGTAATCGCTGGGATACGTCTTCGCTGCTGGCTCGTCTGGAACAGAAGTGAGCCTCGACTGAACTATATATACGAAACAATAAAGCCCGGCATCGCTGCCGGGCTTTTTATACATGTGTGATCAGTTCGTTCAGAACCTGACCTTTGCCGTCAGCGAAAGACCACTGACAAAATCATCGTCGAGAACGCCCTCCGAACCCAACAGGCTGCGCTTTCCATCGGAAACCGCAGCGTCAATTTTTCCCGAGACCAGCCAACCCGCAGCGGCAGCCAAACGAATGTCGACCTGATCACTTGGCTTGTAACCGGTGCCAAGGGTGAACAACCAGAGATCTGTCTGTGTAGTGAGGCCCGTGCTGGTGCCACGATCCCAGCTCAAAGCCCCATCAAGAGACCACTCTTTATTGAACTTGTGACCAACACCGCCCCTCAAAGTCCAGCCGTCCTGATAATAGAGGTTGAGGCTGGTGACTCTGGTGCCGGTTGGAAGAACCACGTTGTCAGACGCGACAAAATCAACCGACGTCACGTTTGACCAATCCATCCATTCCACCGAGCCGAAAGCGAGCCAGCCGGGCGTGATACCTGCCTGAAATTTGAACTCGACGGATTGAGGTGTCGTAACGTCGCTCTCCACATTGATCGGCACGCCGCGTCCGGTGGTCGGATTCAAAATCAGATTATCAACAGTGCCTTCAAGGCCATACTTGACCTCGGATTGATATACGATGCTCGCAAGGATGGCATATTCGGGAATTTCGTAGGCAGCGCCAATGCGCCAGCCGAACGACTGGTCTTCTGCATCCAGCGAAGCAGCGCGAAACGGGCTACCTGGCATGCCATCAGGATTTCGGGAGAAATGGGGGATCATTCTGGTCTGCTGGCCGCGCAGTTCCTGATAGCTTACGCCACCGAGAAGACGGAAATAGCCCTTCTCGCCCGCATCAAAACGATAGGAACAGTTCACACCATAATCATTCGACGTGATTTTCTGTTCAAAAGACGTGTAAGAGTGAACGGTTTCAATGCCCGCAGATGTGTTGATACCCCAAGGCTGACGATATTGCGCAGCACAGGCGAAATCGCTGGTCAGATCGAACTTGGCCGAAATCTTCGGTACCCAATAGCCTTTCGCCTCTTCGATACCCTTTTCGAATGGGCGACCTGTCACCGGGTTGATACCACCACTCGTGTCACCGGCTGCGGAGCCGCCGATTTTCGTCAATCGACGTTGTGGCGCGACATAGATTGCCGAGGTTTCGACTGCGTTCCCCTGTTCGAACAAAATATCAAAATCCTGGGAACTGGTCTCGAAAGCCCCGGCGTGAGCGGCAACTGCACTACCAAGTAATACCGCCGCGATACCTCCAATTTTCAAGCCATGTCCGCCCATAAATCTCCCCCCAAGATAGCTATGGCATCAACGTTGAAGCAAACGTAAAACGGGAAGAAACAGGCCTGCAATATCCAACCAATAGCGGGTTAATTGTGCGATCAGAGCGCCCGGATCAAAATGATCCAGCGACAGAACTCCGGCACGTCACGATTAGAATTTCGCCAAAGCCCACCCTATTGGGGCTGTATTTTCGTCTACCGCGAAAGCGCAATGGCCTTCTTGTCCAGCAGAAATGCCGGTTCGATTATTTTAGACGATACTGGAATTGAAATTAACGGGCCATATCACGCAAAAACCCGGCAGCGAGAACTGCCGGGCTGAAACACTAAGGGCCGAAGCATTGTTGAGATGCTCCGGCCCTCGAATTATATTCTGATCAGTTCGATCAGAACTTGACCTTTGCCGTCAGCGAGAGACCGCCGACGAAATCGTTACCGAAGGTACCCTTCGAACCGAGCAGGCTCCGCTCGCCATTGACAACCGTGTCGTCAATCTCACCCGAAGTCAGCCAGCCAGCGGCGCCAGCCAGACGAACTTCAAACTGATCGTTCGGCTTGTAGTTCGTGCCTAGGCCAAACAGCCAGATGTCGGTCTGCGAGGTCAGGCCCGTGCTCGTACCGCGATCCCAGGTCACAGTTCCCGCAACAGACCACTGGTCGTTGAGCTTGTGGCCAACACCGCCGCTGACAGTCCAGCCATCCTGATAATAAAGATTCAGACTGGTGACCTTGGTACCGGTTGGAAGAACCTTGCTATCCGAAGCTACGAAATTGACCGCCTCAATGCTGGACCAATCGGTCCACTTGACCGAACCAAAAGCGAGCCAATCTGGCGCGATACCGGTCTGGAACTTGAACTCAACCGATTGCGGGGTCGAAACGTCGCTACCGACATTGATTGGAATGCTTTGCTGGGTAAACGGATTGATAACCAGATTATCAACTGTGCCTTCCAGCTCATAGTTGATCTTGGACTGATAAACGACGCTGGCGCGAACAGCATATTCAGGAATTTCGTAGGCTGCACCAAGACGCCAGCCAAAAGCATGGTCATCTACGTCCAGAGAGCCGATACGGGTCGGGCCTGCCGGGATGCCGTAAGGGTTACCCTGAGGCAAGCCCGGGATCATCTTGGTCTGTTCGCCGTGCAATTCCTGATAGCTCACGCCACCGAGAAGACGGAAATAGCCCTTCTCGCCTGCTGCAAAACGATAAGAACAGTTCAGGCCGTAGTCATTCGACGAAATTTTCTGTTCAATAGCCGTGTAAGAACGGACCGTGTCGATGCCGACATCCGTGCTGATGCCCCATGGCTGGCGATATTGCGCGGCGCAGGCAAGATCGGTGGTCAGATCGAACTTGGCCGACAGTTTCGGCACCCAGTAGCTCTTCGCCTCATCAACGCTCGTCTCAAAGGGTTGACCCGTTCTTGGGTTGATGCCGCCAGTCATACCGCTGATTGCAGAGCCACGGATATCTTTCAGCTTACGTTGCGGAGCGACAAAGGTGCCGGACGCATCGACAGCATTTCCCTGTTCAAACAGAATATCGAAATCCTGCGAGCTGCGTTCAAAACCACCCGCATGAGCGACAACCGCGCTCCCGAGCAGTACCGCTGCAATTCCCCCTATTTTTAAGCCGCGTCCGCTCATAAATGTCCTCCCAGATAGCAACGGCATTAACGTTGACGCAAACGTAAAACAGGATGAAATAGACCTGCAATATCCAATCATTCGCGGGCCAGTTGCTTGCTTAGAGCAGCCACATCAAAAATGCCTAAAATGCGTTGGGTTTTTATGTCTGTCGAAAATATTCCGACAAATAATGGCCAGAAATTCGCCCAAATTGCCGCTTTTTGGTCCATATTTCGGCCTTGTTGCGAATACGCAACAACATCAAAAAACAATCGAAACGCCGGTTCGATTGACTTCTGGGCCCCTCCAAACACAACTTTTCCGGGATCAATTACAAAAAAACACCCGGCAGCGTGCACTGCCGGGTGTGTGATTCGCAACGAGCCTTACGTTACGGAACGGATCAAATCAACCCGCGTCACGGATACGTGACTCTGCCGTCGCAACGCGCTCGGCAGCTTCCTTCAGCTCAACCAGACGTTCGCGTTCGGCTTCCACAACCTCTTCCTTGGCGTTGGCAACGAACTTTTCGTTCGACAATTTCTTTTCAATCCGGTCGATATCGGCAGCAATCTTGCCAGCTTCCTTGGCCAGACGTGCCGATTCAGCCTTGAGATCGATCAGCTTGCCGAGCGGAATGCAGATTGTCGCTTCGCCGAGCAGCATCTGGGCGGCACCCTTCGGAGCCTGCGCTTCGAAGGCCACGCTTTCGACACGGGCCAGACGCTTGATCGCAGCATCGTGACGTTCAAAGCGCTCCGTGGTCGTTGCATTGGCCTCAAGAACGACGACTGGTGCAACGGCACCAGCCGGAACGTTCATTTCCGCACGCACCGAACGGATGCCCGTGACGAGATCAACCAGCCAGTTGATGTCGGCAGCCGCTTCGTCATCCGCGAAAGAAAGCTCCGGCCAATCGGCCAGCGCCAGAACCGTATCACGCTTCTTGCCTTCGCCAGCCGTCAGCGTCCAGAGTTCTTCCGTCATGAACGGCATGAACGGATGCAGCATCTTGTAGATCTGATCCAGACAGTATGCAGCCGTTGCCTGTGCTTCGGCCTTTGCCGCTTCATCGTCGCCCATGAAGATTGGCTTGAGCAACTCCAGATACCAGTCGCAGAACTGGTTCCAGACAAAGCGATAGGCTGCGCCCGCCGCTTCGTTGAAGCGGTAATTGGCAATGCCCTCGGTCACGGCCCGCGTGGCCTTGGTCAGCTCGGTCAGAATCCAGCGATTAACCGCAAGCTTTGCGTTCTCCGGACGGAAATCCGCATCGAGTTTCACGCCATTCATCTGCGCAAAGCGCGTCGCATTCCAGAGTTTGGTGCCGAAATTGCGATAGCCTGCAATACGTGCCGGGTCGAGCTTAACGTCACGGCCCTGCGCAGCCATGATGGCCAGCGTGAAGCGCAGCGCATCGGCGCCATATTCGTCCATCAGTTCCAGAGGATCGATCACATTGCCCTTGGACTTCGACATTTTCGCACCGTGCTTGTCACGAACAAGCGCATGCAGATAGACCGTATGGAACGGGATTTCCTCCATGAAGTGGAGGCCCATCATCATCATGCGGGCAACCCAGAAGAACAGAATGTCGAAACCGGTCACCAGAACACTGGTCGGGTAATAGGTTGCCAGTTCCGGGGTCTTGTCAGGCCAGCCGAGCGTCGAGAACGGCCACAGGCCCGACGAGAACCACGTGTCCAGAACGTCGGTATCGCGTTCCAAAGCAACGTCTTCACCGTAATGCGCCTTGGCTGCTGCCTTGGCTTCAGCTTCGCTCTTTTCAACAAAGCACTTGCCATCCGGGCCGTACCAGGCCGGAATCTGGTGACCCCACCAGAGCTGACGCGAAACACACCAAGGCTGGATGTTTTCCATCCAGTCGAAATAGGTCTTTTCCCAGTTCTTCGGCACGATCTGCGTGCGACCGTCGCGAACGGCAGCCATGGCAGGCTTCGCCATTTCGGCTGCATTCACATACCACTGGTCCGTCAGATAAGGCTCGATCGGCACACCGCCGCGATCACCATGCGGAACCGCGTGGGTGTGATCCTCGACCTTTTCCAGATAGCCGCGCTCGTCCATCAGCTCGACGATACGCTTGCGAACGGCGAAACGGTCCTGCCCGTCCAGCTCGGCAATCAGAGCCTTCAATTCCGGCGTCAGCTGCAAGCCTTCAAGGAAGTCGATATTGTCCTTGAGCGTAACAGCCGCTTCCGGCGTCAGAATATTGATCGCGCGCAGATCATTGCGCTTGCCAACTTCAAAGTCGTTGAAGTCATGGGCAGGCGTGATCTTGACCGCACCGGATCCGGCTTCAGGATCGGCGTAATCATCGGCAACAATCGGGATATGACGGCCAACAAGCGGCAGAACGACATCATTGCCGACCAGAGCGTGATAGCGTTCATCCTTTGGATTAACCGCAACGCCTGTGTCGCCCAGCATGGTTTCAGGACGGGTCGTTGCAACAACGATGTAGGTATGCGGGTCTTCTGAATCGAATGGTACGTTTTCCAGCGGATAACGGAAGTGCCAGAGGTGGCCCTTCGTCTCGCGGGATTCGACTTCAATGTCGGAGATTGCCGTCAGCAGCTTCGGATCCCAGTTGACCAGACGCTTGTCGCGATAGATCAAGCCTTGCTTATAAAGAGAGACGAAAACTTCGAGAACGGCGCGCGACAGACCTTCATCCATGGTGAAGCGCTCGCGCGACCAGTCGCACGACGCGCCAAGGCGACGCAGCTGATTGGCGATCATGCCGCCGGATTCAGATTTCCACTGCCAGATGCGCTCGATGAACTTTTCACGGCCCATGACGTGACGGTTCGGCTCCTGCCGTTCAGCAAGCTGACGCTCGACAACCATCTGGGTTGCAATACCGGCATGGTCCATGCCCGGCTGCCACAGCACGTTCTTGCCGCGCATGCGTTCAAAACGAACCATGATGTCCTGGATCGTGTTGTTGAGCGCGTGGCCCATGTGCAGCGATCCGGTGACATTCGGCGGCGGAATAACCACGGCAAAAGGATCGGCTCCTGGCTTCGCTCCTGCTCCCGCTTTAAATGCCCCTGCTTCTTCCCAGCGTTCGGCAATTTTCGGCTCTATGGCCGCGGCGTCATAAGTCTTCTCAAGCATGGAATTATCCGGTCTTTTTGCGCAATGAAAGGATTGAGCGCTCAATAACAACAAACGGGTGATAAATCACTTTAAAAGTGAAAACCCGCCTGCAAGACAGACGGGCTTTTGAACTCGAAGGCCGTTTTATTCAGGCAACACGTCGATTATCGGTCGCCGCGCACCACTCGTTCGATTTCTTCACGAACAAGCCGCTCGACGAGTGTCGGCAGATTGTTGTCGAGCCAGTCCTGCAACATGGGACGCAGAATCTCGGCAGCGATATCATCGAACGAACGACGCGGTTCCCCACGCACGACATGGCTCAAATCCTGAAAGGCCGCGGCCACCTGGCGTTCTGCCACTTGTGACAGAATATGGGGAGCGACGGATGCATTTGCCAGTGGTTCAGGCGCAGACGCCACCGAAGCCGCAGGTGCGACAGGCGCTTCCGGAGCTGGCTCCACAACCGGTTCAACATGCGCCTCCATAGGCTCGTCCAGATCAGGTTCAAGCAGCTCGTCGATGGCTTCAGCGATTCCGTCCTCAAGCGAGCGATCCAGCGCTTCGAGCGAGTTTTCCTCAGCAGCAGCTTCGGGCGCGGTTACGGCAGGCGATTCCTGCAGCACTTCGGCGGCGCGTCGGTCATCGTTCTGCGCGTCGAGCACGATGTCCTCTTCTTCCTCTTCGATTTCCGGTTCCAATGCGGGAGAAGCTTTCACCGGCTCATCAATTGGCCCGCGCAACACTGCTTCATCCTTCAGAATATCGCGCATCATGGCAGGCTTTTCAGCCGGTCTCGACACCGGAGCTTTCGCAGCAGGCTGTTCCTGTGCGGGCTCTGGGCGACGGAACTCAGCCACCTCGCCGCGCAACGGAAAATTCGCCGACGTGGACACAGGGTGGCGGCTAACATCGCTGTCTTCGATAATGCGTCGGATGGAAGCGAGAATCTCTTCCATGGACGGTTCGCGTGATGCGCTGGATGTCTGAGCCATAGCTGTCCATCTTCCCTATTTCAGAATAGAGCAATGCGCGCCTGCAAGGCCGCACATAGTTCTCCTTCTCTGTGTGGTACAGCCGGTTTCGTGCGGAAAACCTTCCGCAACCTCCAACGCTGCATCCCGCAAAGGACAGAGAATCAATGAATTAAGGGTACCGGACGTTCGGCGATTTGAGAATCCCTGCAAGAACGCCGCGCAATTCAACCCACAGCTTTATCATTTTGTTAAGATTTGAGCGCCCCCATCAACGAATCACAGCCAAACAAAAACGGCGCCCGAAGGCGCCGTTCAAACTGTAATTCTCGCTGTTTAGCGACCATCTGGCGTACGAAGACCGAACCACTTGTCCTTGACGGCATCGTAGTGTTCTTCAGGCTTATATTCAGCAACCTGAAGCCCCATCTGCTTGGAGGTCATGCGACCTGTCGCATTGAGAAGCGCATAGCTGGCGACAACCACATCATGCTCCGACTGGACGAGAGTGATTTCTGCAGCGGTCAGATCGTTCTGGGCGTTCAACACGTCCAGCGTGGTGCGCTGGCCGACCTTGCGCTCTTCGATAACACCATCCAGTGCGAGCTGGGCAGCGGCGATACCATCGCGATTTGCCTTGACCGAAGCACGAGCAGCTTCAAGCTGCGACCACGCAGAACCAATGGCTTCACGAACCTGATCGCGAACGACATCAACTTCAATGCGGGCCTGACCAAGCTGTTCCTTGGACTGGCGAATCTGTGCCGAGGTGCGGCCACCCGTATAGATCGGAATTGTCACGCCAATGCCGACCGATGCAGAGTTGCCATCACCAACCGTCGAACCGGCATAGGTGTCCAAACGGCTGGCGCCCGCTGACAGACCAACGGTCGGCAGCAATGCGCCTTCCTTGGCCTTCACATTGTAGCCAGCAGCGTTCACAGCATATTGCGTTGCGAGAATGCCCGGGTGTCCGGCCTGTGCGACAGCAAAAGCTTCGTTCGGCGACTTGGGCAGGTTCTTCGCGGCTGCGGCAGCAGCAAGCCTGTCTGGCTGTGCACCAACGATGCGAACATAGGTCGCCTCAGCCGACTTGACGTTGGCGCGGGCGCTATTCAGTTCGGCAACAGCGGTCGAACGGCTGGCTTCCGCCTGTGCAACGTCGGTACGCGTGCCTTCACCAACATCCAGACGTGCACGGGCTGCACGAACCTGTTCGTTCATCGCAGCCAGGTTTTTCTCGCGAAGCACTGCGATCTGACGATTCTGATATACGTCCATATAAGCAGAGACAGCGCTATAAAGCGTATTCTGCTCGTCATTGCGCATATTTTCACGCTGGGCATAAACCTGCGTTTCCGCTGCGGCGACATTGTTCTTGGTCTGGAAACCATCGAACAGCATCTGGTTCAGCTGGATACCGACCGTACCGCTGGTGCGGTAGCCGCTCGTTGGCGCGCGGCTGCGGCTTGCATCGTAGCTACCGGTAATCTGCGGACGGTAATTCGACTTGGCGATAGCCACGTTTTCGTCCTGAACGCGCACACCTGCGCGGGAAGAATTAAGCGTGGCGTTATTCTTATAAGCCTTGACCAGAGCACCGGAGAGGTTTTCAGACAAGGCGGACTGCCCCGATAAAACGGTGCCGGCCAACAATGCTGCCGCTGCGACCAGTCCTTTGTACGTTTTGAACACCGGGTACCTCATCTTAAGAACAGCCAAATTCAGTAAATCGAACCAATCAGTTCGGGCAATCTTAAATAACCTTTAAAATCGGTTATTTCCATCGCCCCGCCCAGAGCATGCACAAAGAAATTCCGCAGCGTTGCAGAATTGTACCAATCCCGGAAATTAGAATTCGAACTGTGGAATCCGCTCGAATCCCGGAAGTGGGCGCACCGCAGTGTTGAACGCAATTCGTCCCGATGCAACACCATTTTCTTTAACGTAAATCCGGGCAACCGAGGCGTTTCCGCGACCTTCTACGGCGACGAGGCGTCCGCCTTCCTTCAGCTGCGCGAACAAGGTGTCCGGAACGAAATCCACACCACCCTCAATCATGATCACATCGTAAGGCGCTTCCGAAGGATAGCCGGCGTGCATGTCGCCAGAAACAATCACAACATTGTCATAGCCGAGTTCGGCAAGACGGGCGGTTGCAGCGGCAGAAAGCGCAGAATCACTCTCAAGGCCAATCACCGAACCGGCGAGATGTGAGAGGATGGCCGAGGAATAGCCAGTGCCGCAGCCGATATCGAGCACAACATCGTTCTTGTTCACGCGGGCAAGCTGGATAAGCTTTGCGAAAGGCGAAGGCTCCATGAGATAGCGCGGGGCGCCACCTTCGGCTTCAAGCGGCTGGTCTTCGTCAATATAGGCAACAGCTTGACGGACGGTCGGTACGAAGGCTTCCCGCGGAACGGCCAGGAAAGCGTCGATAACCGCCAGATCGGTTACGTCCGTCGTACGGATCTGATTGTCGACCATCTTTGTGCGAAGATCCTGGAAATCGGCTGCCATAGCCCTCAACCCTTCATTATCGCGTAACGCGATGTTTCATATCACAAAGCACTCTGCAGCGTTGGTCCAAACCTCGCTGCGAGTGCACCATAAACGAGATTTGCCGTTGATGTGGCAAAAATCGCCGGTACAGTCAATGAAACAGCTGCGAAACACCCGCATTTGCGGCACTTGAACTCACCGGAACGAAGCTTTGCGACCCGACTTCCGTTACGGAAAGAAAATGCCGGAAAGCGAGGCTTCCCGGCACGTACATCCTGACTTGCATCGGCGCAAGCACCAGCAAAATCACATTATTGAGCGTTTGCAGCAGGATAACCCGCCGCCGCCAGCGCGGAAACCACGGCATCGCGGGACGCCTTGCCGCCGAACTCGACTTCCTTGGCGTCGAGGTCGATTTCAATCGGCGCTGTGGCATCGAGCTTACGTAGAGCAGCAGTCACACTGTCGGCGCAGCCGCCGCATTTCATCTTGGGAATAATCAATTTCATCACGAGTAACGCTCCACACTTGATATGCACATCTTATGCACCTTGCCATCGTGGTAAGGTCAAGCATGAAAACGCGATTGCTGAACAGTGATTGTTATCCCTGTTTTTATGGGGCTTCGCAGGCTTCCGGCACGCTCTTTTCAAGCTCCAGTTCCGATTTGCTCAGCGATCCGGTCATGATCTCAATCGGCTTGAATGGCGGCTCTTCCTGCATCGCGGGATTGGTGAGGTGAATCGTATAGCAACCACCGAAGACTTCCTTCTTGCCATCGTTGCTCTCGGCTTCAATGGCCAGCGGCTGGCTCCAGTAGATCTGGCCAGCGCCCGGATCCGGCTCGGTCTTGCGCAATGCGACTTTCACGCTCTTGGTATTTTCATAGCCCTTCACGAAGGTCTTGAAGTCAGGTTCCCGTCCCTCTTCCGAATAATAACCGTAAGCGCGCGTATATTCCTTGCGGTTGATCGCATTATAATAGGATTCGATCAGCGCCTGCGGCGAGGATCGATCATCGCGATATTCCGGGACAGTAACACCGTTGGCGGCATCCTGCGTTTGCTCAGACGGCTTTGTCTCTTCTACAGGCGCTTTTGTTTCCGCAGCCTGATCCTTCTTCTCGGCTTCAGGCTTTTTCTGCGCTGCCGGTTCAGTGCTTTCCTTGGCGGCAGGCTTTGGTGCTTCCTGTGCATAAGCATGCGGGAGTGCAACGGACAGGCCGAGCGCGCCCACCAGAACAGCCAGCCTCAGAGATTTCATCCGATCAGTCGACATTCATACCTCCTCTTTCCCCAATACCTGCCAGCCGAACACGCGGCCTGCGCTCTCGATTTGGTGTCTTGCGGTAATGATGTTACAACACTAACTATAGTGAAAACGTGGCAGCGAGGTTTGAAACTCGCGGGTTTCACACGAGATTGGTTGATTCTCGCGCGTGAAGCCACAGCCTCAAGGCCACCGCACAGTACCGGAAGAGAAGAACCATGGGCCGTTTCGCAGTCATGACGCTAACCGAAGCCGCAGCAAATCGCGTTCGCGAGATTGTTGAGTCGCGCGAAGGCGCGCTGGGCATTCGTGTCGGCGTGAAAAAAGGCGGCTGCGCGGGCATGGAATACACGATTGATGTCGCCAGCGAAGCGAAAGCCGGTGATGATGTCGCCGAAAAAGATGGCGCCAAGGTCTTTATTGCTCCGGAAGCTGTGCTTTTCCTGCTCGGAACCCAGATGGATTTCGAAGTGACGACGCTGCGCACCGGCTTTGTGTTCAATAACCCGAACCAGACTTCGGCCTGTGGTTGCGGTGAATCGGTTGAACTGACCCCCGCTTCCGCAGAAAGCCTCCGCCAGATGCAGGGTGCCGCCTGATCTAATCCGAACAAGGCAGTATTTCGAGGGAACCGCCGCCAATGGATGACGAGACCCTCCGCGATCTGCTGCAGGATTTCGGCCCGATCAGCATCCGCCGCATGTTCGGTGGCAAAGGCATTTATCATCAGGGGCTGATTTTCGCGCTTGTCGTTCGCGACGAACTGCTTTTCAAAGCCGACGAAATGACGATTCCGCGTTTTATAGACGCCGGATCGGTGCAATGGAGCTATGAAGGGCGCAAAGGCGGCGGCCCTATCGGCATGCCCTATTGGAGCGTGCCGAGCGAAGCCTTCGATGATCCTGAGATCATGACCGAATGGGCCCGCCTCGCCTACGAAGCGGCTCTGCGCAGCGGCCAGTCCAAACCCCAAAAGAAATCGGCCGCGAAGCGTTCCCCCACGGCCGAATCATAATTCTAAAACTGCTTTCCGCTTACATGCCCGTCGGAATGAGCATGAAAGCAGGAATGTCGTTGCCGAAACCAACCGGCGACGGACCATCATCGTCGCGATCACGGCGGCGCTTATGCTGGTCGTGCTGCGGCTTGCCACGACGTTCGTCATTGGAAGCACGGATCGATTCACGGCGGTCGTGGGTTTCAATAACGGGCTGCGGCTGTTCCGCCGGATCGAGCGCTTCGGTCGAAGCTACCTTTTCCTTTGGTTTGTCCATGCTCTTGTCCCGCCCCTTATCTTTGCCCTTGCTATCTCTCTGCGAGTCCTTGCCCTTGCCCCGCGCATTCCGGCCCTTGCGTGGCTGATCGTCAGCCTCGTCGGACGGTGCAAGCGTGGACAGATCGCCATCGACCCATTCAATCTTCTCGCCGATCATGTTTTCAATCGCGGCAAGATATTTTGTGTCCGATGGCGTAACAATGGTGAATGCCTTGCCGGAGCGGCCAGCGCGACCCGTACGGCCAATACGGTGGACATAGTCTTCCGAATGGATCGGAACATCGAAATTGAAAACGTGGCTGACATCAGGAATGTCGAGACCGCGTGCCGCCACATCGGAAGCGACCAGCAGTTGCAGCTTGCCTTCCTTGAAGTTGGCCAACATCGTCATGCGGGCGCGCTGGTCCATATCGCCATGCAATGCACCGGCGTTGAACTCATGACGCACCAGCGAACGGAACAATTCCGACACATCCTTCTTGCGATTGCAGAAGATGATCGCATTCTTGAGCGTGTCGCCTTCGGCGCGGATGAGATCGCGCAGTGCAGCGCGCTTGTCCCAATCCTTCTTGCTCGACTTGACCAGTCGCTGCGTCACGGTCTTGGCCGTGGACGAGGCCTTGGCCACTTCGATACGAGCTGGCGAATGCAGGAACTGCTCAGTGAGCTTGGTGATTTCCGGCGGCATAGTCGCCGAGAAGAACAGCGTCTGGCGCGTGAACGGGATCAGCTTGCAGATGCGTTCGATATCCGGAATGAAGCCCATATCGAGCATACGGTCGGCTTCATCGATGACCAGAATTTCAACGCCGGTCAAAAGCAGCTTGCCGCGTTCGAAATGGTCGAGAAGACGGCCCGGCGTGGCGATCAGAACGTCAGCGCCGCGCTCCAGCTTGCGCTCCTGTTCGTCGAATGAAACGCCGCCGATCAGCAGAGCGACATTGAGGCGATGATTGACGCCGTATTTAACGAAATTCTCTTCGACCTGCGCAGCAAGCTCACGGGTCGGCTCAAGAATGAGCGTGCGCGGCATGCGGGCGCGAGCCCGGCCCTTTTCCAGCAGTGTCAGCATCGGCAGAACGAAAGAAGCCGTCTTGCCCGTTCCCGTCTGGGCGATACCGAGCACATCCTTGCGCTCGAGCGCGGGCGGTATAGCGCCTGCCTGAATGGGTGTAGGCGCGGTGTATCCTGCCGCTTCTACAGCAGCAAGCACTTTCGGGGAAAGACCGAGTTCGGCAAATGTCGTCAATGGAGGCGCAGCTCTCTGGTTCGGAAACGTGTTCCGCCCATCCTGTCATTGCAGCCGCGTCATCGGGCGCAGGGACCAAAGCAGAAAAGGCGTCTGCAACGCATCTAGCGTTTTCTTGCAGCATCGCCTACGTCCGCAGCGTGCAAAAGTCAACCAAAATACCAACATCCGATATCAAATTGCTTTGATAATCCTGATCAAAACGACAAACCGCTCTAATCAACGTCTTTTCTAGTCGAATTAAATCAAATTGATGACAATTAGAGGCCTGCCGCGCACGGTAGTTTGACAACTTTGCTTGCGCGTAATCTTACCCGAAAACCTGTCAAGTTTTCAGATCAATGGCGGAATTGTTCTGTCAGAATTCTTTCGTCCCAGGAGTGGTTCTTGTCGAATAGAATGGCCACCTGGCTATTCGGCGCCTCACGCACTGTAACCGACGTCACAGATTTGACCTCGTTATTATCGGCAACGGCATTGACCGGTCGCTTTTCCGTTTCAAGCAGATCCATGCGAACCGTCACATGCTTGGGCAGCAATGCGCCACCCCAGCGCCGCGGACGGAAGGGGCTGACTGGCGTAAGCGCCAGAAGCGGCGCTTCCAGCGGCAGAATCGGCCCCTGCGCCGAGAGATTGTAGGCCGTTGAGCCAGCAGGCGTCGCGACCATCACGCCGTCGCAGACCAGTTCTTCCAGCCGCACTTTACCGTCAATCGATATGCGAACCTTTGCCGCCTGATAGGATTGGCGGAACAGCGAAACTTCGTTGATTGCAAGCGCCTCAACCGGAGCTGAATTTTCGGTCTCTGCGATCATCACAAGTGGGCGGATTGTTTCCATCTGCGCAGCCAGAATGCGCTCGCACAGATTATCAACACTGAACTCATTCATCAGAAAGCCAACAGACCCGCGGTTCATGCCATAAATCGGTGTACCGCTATTCATGAAGTCGCGCAGCGCCTGCAGCATCGTGCCATCACCGCCGAGCGCAACGATGATGTCGGCATCTTCGCCCGACACGTGCCCATAGCGGTTTACAAGTTCTTTCTGGGCCGCAAGTGATTCTTCGGTCCCGGACGAGAGAAAATGAAGCGCGAGTGATTTGTCGTTCATGTCTACTGTCTCGCTTCCCAGCTCAACCCTGATAAGTTTGCCACGTCTCATCGCGGTCTATTGGCTATCACATGAAAAACCCTGTTGCCATGACCTGTTTGCGAAGAATTTTCGTTTTACAGACGCGTCATTTATGCTAATCGAGCGCTAGCCGCACAGCGGAAGCGATTTGCAACCAAAAGCGGCTCGATACACACTGTATCGTGAGTGCCCTTATAGCTCAGTTGGTAGAGCACCTGATTTGTAATCAGGGGGTCGGGAGTTCGAGTCTCTCTGGGGGCACCACAATTTCAATGGCTGGAGCGATATCGCTCGCCGCTTTCACTTTCTAGATTCCTGCTTTTCCAGTAGTTCAAAAACTGTTTCCGGTTGATGTTTCTGATATTTCTTCGACCTTATGAACAAGGAAATATACATAAGTTCGAAGCAACAATTAGTTTATTTATCGCATTTCAAAACTCTCGAAATATCCTTCCAGAAACATTCATTTACAATTCAGCCCTAAACGGGACAATCTATAGATTTATTATTGATTTACTGAAATCAATGAGGATACTGATTATGAAGAAACTCTTTGCCGCAACAATCGCACTTTCCTTTCTTTCCGCCCCCACTGCATTTGCTGCCCAAAGCCACATTTCCCCGGACCTTGTCCATCAGGTCAAGGTGATCAAAAAAGCCAAGGCAAAGAAGCCAGCCCCCAAAAGACACGTGAAGAAGCCTGTCAGAAAGCCCGTCAAGAAGCCGATCCGGCATTAAAACACGCGCTTTCTGAATGGAAATGCAAGTTTCCAGCGTTTTTTGAAGCAAAATCTCATCGATTCCTTTCGGGTCGATGAGATTTTGCATTCGTCGCTTCCGCATGAGCAAACGTCGAAGAAAACTGTGGCGTAAAGACCCGATGAACCGACTTAGTTTCCCTTGCCGCCGCGATAGATATTTACGCCGAGTTCGCGGATTTTCTTGCGCAGCGTATTGCGGTTGAGGCCGAGCAGGTCAGCTGCCTTGATCTGGTTGCCACGCGTTGCCGTCAGACAGGCCAGGATCAGCGGATATTCAAGCTCAGCCAGCACGCGATGATAAAGCCCCGGAGGCGGCAGATCAGCACCGAACGAAGCGAAATAACGCTGCATATTCTGTTCAACTGCTTGCGAGATCGTGATGTTTTCCGCATCGCCCGTCACCGCCGGAATAGCGTCCGGCTTTGACATTTCCGCCTTCAGCTCGGTTTCGATGATTTCCGGCGAAATCTCTTCCTGCGGATAAAGCGCGGCCAGCCTGCGCACCAGGTTTTCAAGTTCCCGTACATTGCCCGGCCACGAATAGCGGCGCATCATGTCGAGACCGGCATTGGTGATGCGCTTTTCAGGCAAGCCTTCTTCAGCAGCGCGCTTGAAGAAATGACGCACCAGATCGGGCACGTCCTCACTGCGCTCACGTAGCGGCGGCAGCCGCAACGGCACCACATTCAGGCGATAATAAAGGTCTTCGCGGAACAGCCCCTGCGCGATCAGCTGGCGCAAGTCCTTGTTGGTCGCCGCCACAATACGCACGTCGGTCTTGATGGGCGTGCGTCCGCCGACCGTCATGTATTCGCCCTGCTGCAACACGCGAAGCAGGCGCGTTTGCGCTTCCATCGGCATATCGCCGATTTCATCGAGGAACAGCGTGCCGCCATTGGCCTGCTCGAAGCGACCGCTCGAGCGATTCTGAGCGCCCGTAAAAGCGCCCTTCTCGTGGCCGAAAAGTTCCGATTCGATCAGATCACGCGGAATAGCGGCCATATTGATCGCAACGAACGGTCCTTTGCGCCGGCGGCCATATTCATGCAGGGCGCTTGCGACCAGCTCCTTGCCGGTGCCGGATTCGCCCGTCACCATCATGGTGAGGTCCGTCTGCATCATACGCGCCAGAATGCGATAGATTTCCTGCATGGCAGGCGAACGACCGACAAGCGGCATATTCTCGCCGGGCTCGTCATGAAGCGTTGCAATCGGCTTATGTTTCGGTTCGGACAAAGCGCGACCGACAATATTGATCAGTTCCGTCAGGTCGAACGGTTTCGGCAGATATTCATAAGCGCCGGCTTCCGAGGCGCGAATGGCTGTCATGAAGGTGTTTTGTGCGCTCATCACCACGATGGGCAGATCGGGCCGCATCTTCTTGATGCGCGGCAGAAGGTCAAAAGCGTTTTCGTCCGGCATCATGACGTCTGTGATAACCAGATCGCCATCGCCAGCCGCCACCCAACGCCACAAGGACGCGGCATTCGACGTCACCCGCACATCATAACCGGCCCGGGAGAGTGCCTGATTGAGCACCGTGCGGATCGCCGCATCGTCATCCGCCACCAATACGGTTCCCGTCGGGCGTCCTGCTATCATGCGTCGTCTCCGGTATAATCAGTCGTGAATTTGCTCGCCCGGGAAGCAACATCCGAGCTTTTCCAGGCAGGCATGAGAATGCGGAAAGTGGTGCGCGACGGATGGCTGTCGCATTCGATGATGCCGCCATGATCGCCGATGATTTTTGCCACCAGCGCCAGTCCAAGGCCTGAGCCGTTGGTTTTGGTCGTCACAAACGGATCGAAGAGATGCGGCAGCATATCCTGTGGCACGCCCGGCCCATTGTCCTGTACGCAGAATTCCAGCGGCAGCGCCACACGGTCGCGCGCACCGGGCACCTGAAGACGGATACCCGGACGGTAAGCCGTCGAGAGAAGGATTTCTCCGTGATCGCGGTCGCCAATGGCTTCCGCTGCGTTCTTCACCAGATTGAGAAAAACTTGTACCAGCTGGTCGCGATTGGCGAAAACCGGCGGCAGCGATGGATCATAATCTTCCGAGAACCGGATATGACGGGCAAAGCCATTGCGGGCAACGGCCTTCACATGGTCCAGAACCGCGTGAATATTCACCGCGGTGCGCTCGATGGGTCGTTCGTCGGAGAAAACCTCCATCCGGTCCACCAGTGATACGATACGGTCGGTTTCATCGGTGATAAGCCGCGCCAGTGCGCGATCCTCGTCGCCAACCACCTGTTCGAGCAATTGCGCTGCGCCGCGAATACCCGATAGCGGGTTCTTGATCTCGTGCGCCAGCATCGAGGCAAGGCCGGTAACAGAACGCGCAGCACCGCGATGGGTCATCTGGCGGTCAATCTTTTCCGCCATGGTCTTTTCCTTGAAGAGGATGACCACAGCACCCGGCATTTCAACGACGGGCGCGACATAGAGATCGACGATGCGTTCCGCACCAAGACGCGGTGAGGAAATATCAACGCGATATTCATTGACCGGCATTTGACTGGCACGAACCTGATCGATGAGAGCCAGAAGCGGGCTGCCGAAAGGCAAAAAGCTCTCCAGCCGGTTGCGCGCCAAGATGGACGAACCGGAGCGGAAAAACTGCTCGCCGTCCAGATTGGCATAGACAATGTGATTGTCAGGCCCGACCATAATGACCGGCTGGCTGATCGCATCCAGAATAACTGAAGGGATGCTGCCCTTTTCTTCTCTTTCGCGCATCAGGCGACCTTTCTGAACGCCGATTTCAACTCTGGCGCATCAGTCGTCCGTGCCGCGAAAATCCGGCGCAGCGCGTCAACAACCTTTGCGGGATCGGTCAGCGTCATCACTTCCGCCTTATCCGCTGAGGTCAAAGCCTCTCCGGCATGACGATCCAGATACCAGCCAAGATGCTTGCGCGCATGGCGAATACCCGTTTTGCTACCATAATAGTCGAGCATATCTTCGTAATGCATTATAATATAATCGATAATCTCTGTTTCGGATTGCGCTGATGGTGAACTGCCCGCAATCAGGCCCGGCAGCCATGGTTGTCCATAGGTAGCCCGTCCAACCATCACCGCATCCGCACCGGACCGGCGGCGAATCTCTTCAGCGTCTTCACGCGACGTCACATCGCCATTGGCGACGAGCGGAATTTTCACTGCATCGCGCACGGCGCGAATGGCGTCCCAGTCGGCATGACCTTCATAGAACTGGCAGCGTGTACGTCCATGCACGGTGACCATTGCAATACCCGCATCTTCGGCACGCTTGGCTAATTCCGGCGCATTGATGCTGTTTTCGTCCCAGCCAAGCCGCATCTTCAGCGTGACCGGTACCTTCACAGCAGCCACAGTCGCCTCGACAAGCGTCATGGCGTGATCCAGATCTCGCATCAGCGCCGATCCGGAATAGCCGCCGGTCACTTTCTTGGCCGGGCAGCCCATATTGATATCGATGATATCGGCGCCCTCGCCTTCGGCGATCTTGGCGGCCTCGCCCATCCAGTGCGCTTCACGCCCGGCAAGCTGAACCACATGCGTGCCCAGACCTTCGCCCGACAGGCGCAGCAGACTTTCCTTGTGACGATTGCAGAGTTCTGCGCTGGCGACCATTTCCGAAACGACCATTCCCGCACCGGCAGCAGCAGCGCGCTTGCGAAACGGCAAATCGGAGACGCCAGACATCGGCGCCAGAAAAACGCGATTCTTGAGCACCACGCCACGGATATCCAAGGGCTGATCGATAGAAGTCACAAATAAATGCCTATTTCATGTGCATGATGCATAACGCACACACTTTAATCAGTTCGTCTTTTGAACGCAAGGAAAAGCACGCAGATAGCGTTGCATTTTGCGCCATTTGAGAAGTACGCTTTAACTTATTGTTTTTATGCGTATCTTTACTCCGAAAGCGGCCTTCGCTTTCGGGAGGCATGCTTCTGGAATATGCAATAAATCAATTGCAGTCTGGCATTTGTCGATGCAAGGCATTATTCGGCTTCCAAGCGACCAACTTTGGCAAAGGCGAAGATCATTTCGAAAACAGCAGCGGTCATTGTGGCAGCCGGCCGGGGCGAACGGGCGGGGCAAAACGTCGAAGGGCCGAAGCAATATCGGCGCATCGGCGGCGAAGCCGTGCTCGCGCGGACGTTGCGCGCCTTTATCGACTGTCCGCTGGTGGACAAGATCGTTGTCGTCATCCATCCGGACGATCACCTGCTTTATGAACGCGCCGTACCGGAGAGCCACGAAGACGTCATCGTCGTGACTGGCGGGCCAACACGGCAGGAATCTACACGGCTGGGGCTCCTCGCCCTCAAGGACCACGCGCCGCATTATGTGATGATCCATGACGGCGTGCGCCCCTTCATCACGCAGGGACTGCTCGAACGGATTGTCGGCAATCTGACACCGGAGGAAGGCGTCCTCCCCGCGCTGGCCGTTTCAGATACGCTGAAACAATCGGCCATAGACGGAACGGTCAAGACCACAGTTCCCCGCGCAGGTCTGTTTGCGGCGCAGACCCCGCAGACATTTCCCTATGCGCCTATACTCGACGCACATGAAAAAGCCTTCGCTATCCGTCGCACGGATTTCACCGACGATGCCGCCATTGCCGAATGGCAGGGCCTCGCCGTGCGCATCATCGAAGGCTCGGCCGACAATACAAAGCTTACCTGGGCAAAGGACATCGAAATGGCAGACAAGCGCCTGCGGCAAGACCACGCCGCCTTTCCGGATATTCGCACGGGCAATGGCTATGACGTACATTCCTTCGAGCCAGGCGACCATGTCACGCTCTGCGGCGTGAAAATCCCGCATGAAGCAAAGCTTAACGGCCATTCCGATGCCGATGTGGCGCTTCACGCCCTCACCGACGCCCTGCTCGCCACGCGCGGCGCAGGCGATATCGGCACGCATTTCCCTCCATCGGACCCGCAATGGAAGGGCGCAGCCTCGCGCATCTTCATCGAGCATGCAGCCAAGATTGTTCGCGATGCTGGCGGACGCATCGCCAATGTCGATGTGACACTGATCAGCGAAGCGCCGAAGGTCGGACCGCATCGCGCTACCATGACGGAAGCGCTCTGCGATATGTTGGGCATTGCCGCCGACCGCGTATCGATCAAGGCCACGACGAACGAGAAGCTCGGCTTTGTCGGACGCCGCGAAGGCATTGCCGCCATTGCGACGGCGACCGTCATTTATCCCGGCGAGGTGCCGGAATGAGCGAACTCGTCGCAGAGAAAGAAGCAATCGCAGTGCTGGAAGCCTGCCGCAAGGCTGGCCTGATGATTGCGACCGCGGAATCCTGCACCGGCGGGCTGATTGCTGGCGCCTTGACCGACATAGCCGGTTCGTCCGATGTGGTGGATCGCGGCTTCGTCACCTATTCCAATGAAGCCAAGAATGAAATGATCGGCGTGCCGATGGAACTGATCGCTCAGGTCGGCGCTGTCTCAAAGGAAGTAGCGATTGCCATGGCCGAAGGCGCGCTGAAACATTCGCGTGCAGGCATCAGCATTGCGGTGACCGGCGTTGCCGGTCCTGGCGGCGGCTCAGACGAAAAGCCTGTTGGGCTTGTCCATATCGCCTCCGCACGCAACAGCCACCCAACGCTGCACCGCGAATGCCGTTTCGGCTCAAAAAGCCGGGCGGAAATTCGCCATGAGACGGTTCTTGCCGCACTGGAACTGGTGCGGACAAATTTGCGCGAAGCATAAGCCAACGCATGTACTTTCCGCCCTGCCGCCCTATCCTCTGCTTATCAGTTCAAGATGAGGGACATGGGCAATGCGTTTCAAAGGCAAGGTGGCTATCGTAACGGGCGGGGCAAGCGGTATTGGGGAAGCGACAGTCCGGGCATTTATACGTGAAGGCGCCAATGTCGTCATTGCCGATTATGCCGATCATGGCCAGCAACTGGCCGACGAGCTTGCCGGGGCACACCAGCAGGCCATTTTCATCAAGACAGATGTGACAAAAACCAAAGCTGTTCAGGAACTGATTGCCCGAACAGTGGAAAATTACGGTCGTCTCGACATCATGTTTGCCAATGCGGGTATTGCAGCGGACGGACCAATCGACGAACTTGACGAAAGCAGCTGGCAAAAGACTATCGATATCAATCTGACCGGCGTTTACCTCTGCGATAAATACGCAATCGACCAGATGCGTTCGCAAGGCGGCGGCGTCATCGTCAATTGCGGATCGATCCACAGCCATGTCGGCAAGTCGGGCGTGACGGCCTATGCCGCGGCAAAAGGCGGTGTGAAGCTTCTGACCCAGACGCTGGCTATCGATTATGGCACGCAGAATATCCGCGTGAATGCCGTCTGCCCCGGCTATATCGATACGCCGCTTCTGAAAGATGTTCCCGACGACAAAAAGGAAGCGCTGGTTGCGCTGCACCCGATGGGCCGCCTTGGCCGCGCCGAGGAAGTAGCAAGCGCCGTTCTGTTCCTCGCCAGCGACGAGGCTTCATTCATCACCGGATCGTCATTGATGGTGGATGGAGGCTATACAGCGCAGTAAGCGTCGTTTGATTACAGACCGTAGATTTTGTCGGCGCGTTTTTCGAAGGCTTCAGAAAATTTCTTGAAGGCCAGATCAAACATCGTGCCCATCAGCAGGCCGAGTGTGCGACTTTTGAATTCATAGTCGATGAAAAACTCGACGTCGCAATAGGCCGCGTCCTCGACAGACTTGAACGTCCAGCGATTATCGAGATAGCGGAACGGGCCGTCGAGATACTTGACGTCGATGACGTTCTCGTCCGGCTTCAGCAGCACCTGACTCGTGAAAGTCTCGCGGATCAGTTTGTAGCCGACCGTCATGTCGGCAATCAGCAAGGCCTTGCCGTCGCGCTCCTTACGAGAGCGGATCGACAAGGCTTCGCACATTGGCAGAAATTCAGGATATTTCTCAACATCCGCCACGAGCGCGAACATCTGATCGGCCCGGTGATGTACCCGTCTGACGGTCGTAAACTGCGGCATGTTTTACGATGCCCGGTTCGCAATCTGCGCTTCGCGGGCCGACTTCAGCTTTGCAAAATCGTCGCCAGCATGATGCGAAGAACGCGTCAGAGGGCTGGAGGCAACCAGCAGGAAGCCCTTGGTCTTGCCGATGGTTTCGAACGACTTGAATTCGTCCGGCGTCACGAAGCGAATGACCGGATGATGCTTGCGGGTCGGCTGCAGATACTGACCGATGGTCATGAAATCCACGTCAGCCGAACGAAGATCGTCCATCAGCTGCAAGATTTCATTCCGCTCTTCGCCGAGGCCAACCATAATGCCGGACTTGGTGAAAATGGTCGGGTCGAGTTCCTTGACACGCTGCAACAGGCGGATCGAGTGGAAATAACGTGCACCGGGACGAACCTTAAGGTAGCGCGACGGCACGGTTTCCAGATTGTGATTGAACACGTCCGGGCGGGCCTTGACCACGACTTCCAGCGCGCCTTCCTTGCGCAGGAAGTCCGGCGTCAGAATTTCGATGGTCGTTGCAGGCGTTGCCGCGCGAATGGCGCGAATGACATCGGCAAAATGCTGCGCGCCGCCATCGGCCAGATCATCGCGATCTACCGAGGTGATGACCACATGGGTCAGGCCCATCTGCTTGACAGCCTTGGCGACATTTTCCGGTTCATTCGGATCAAGCGGCGTCGGAATACCGGTCGAAACATTGCAGAACGCGCAGGCGCGTGTGCAGATTTCGCCCATGATCATGAAAGTGGCGTGCTTCTTTTCCCAGCACTCGCCGATATTCGGGCAGCCAGCTTCTTCACAGACGGTCACGAGCTTGTTGGAACGCACGATTTCGCGCGTTTCATTATAGCCGCGCGAGACCGGAGCCTTGACGCGAATCCAGTCGGGCTTCTTCAGGACTTCATTGTCCGGGCGGTGCGCCTTTTCCGGGTGCCGCAGACGTCCGCTCTGGTTGACCGTATTGAGAACTGTAACCATGCTGTTTCCTGCCTATCCGGAGCATGTTCCCAAAAAAATGTGGAACGCTCCTTAATTCGGTCCGGTCCTAAGCCCTGACCAAAGACCTGTCAACTTGGACCATTTGCTACTCATCGCCGCGCGGCCATGCCGAGAGCTCTGAAAACCAGAGCCCAGATCAGGCCAAAGACCAGGCCACCGACGCCAAGCGCCAAAGTGAGCGTCCAGACACCGTACCAGCCAGCGAGAGCCAATCCGTTGACCGATATGGTGTTACCGCCAAGAAGACTCAAGACGCCCGCTACAAATCCGAGCGTCAGACCGATGACGGTACACCATTTTATGATCGGCCAGGCGGCGCGCCGCCATGGCCCTCCATTTTCGATCAGCGGAATGTGCGCAACTCCTGCTGTTTAAGCGGTATTCACCCGCACAATCTTATCCGAAAAGTCTGCAACTTTTCGGGATTATGCGTTCAGCACACGTCCATAAGCGTCGAGTACGCTTTCCTTCATCATCTCCGAAAGGGTCGGATGAGGGAAGACCGAATGCATCAGCTCTTCTTCGGTGGTCTCAAGGTTCATGGCAATCACGAAGCCCTGGATAAGCTCGGTGACTTCCGCACCAACCATATGCGCGCCCAGAAGCTGGCCGGTCTTCTTGTCGAAGATCGTCTTGACCAGACCCTGATCCTCGCCGAGAGCAATCGCCTTGCCGTTTGCCGTGAAGGAATAGCGACCGACACGAATGTCAAAACCCTGTTCCTTGGCCTTGGCTTCCGTCAGGCCAACCGAAGCAACTTGCGGATTACAATAGGTGCAGCCCGGAATCTTGCCCTTGTCGAGCGAATGCACATTCGGGAGGCCTGCGATCTTTTCGACGCAGATCGTGCCTTCATGCTCGGCTTTGTGGGCCAGCATTGGCGGACCGGCGACGTCGCCAATAGCGTAGATGCCTTCGACATTGGTCTTGCCATAACCGTCGATGACGATGCAGCCGCGATCCGTCTTCACGCCGAGCGCTTCAAGGCCGAGATTCTCAATATTGCCCTGAACGCCGACAGCTGAAATCATCCGGTCGACAGTCAGCTTCTGCACCTTGCCGTCCTTGGTTTCGATGGAAGCCGTGACGTTGTTGGCGCCCTTCTCCACTTTCGTAACCTTGGCGTCGGTGATGATCTTGAGGCCGCGCTTTTCAAGCTGCTTGCGAGCGATGGCGGAGATTTCCGCATCTTCCACTGGCATGATCTGCGGCATCACTTCCACAACCGTCACATCGACGCCCATGTCGTGATAGAACGATGCGAATTCGATGCCGATTGCGCCCGAACCCATAACCAGCATCGACTTGGGCAAGTCCTGCGGCACCATAGCTTCGAAATAGGTCCAGATCAGCTTGCCATCCGGCTCGATGCCAGGCAGCGCACGCGGACGCGCACCAGTCGCGACGATGATGTGCTTGGCCTTGTAGCTGCCCTCGCCCAGCACGCCCTTCGGCACCGGGTTTTGCGGCAGCATTGGCTGCTTCGAGGTCTTGCCGACCGTGATCTCGGCGGGATTGGAGCCGGAAGCGCCCTTGACGAGCTTGGCTTCGCCCCAAATCACATCGATCTTGTTCTTCTTCATAAGGAAGGCGACGCCGCCGTTAAGACGCGCCGAAACGCCGCGCGAACGCTGCACAACAGCTTTCACGTCAGGCGTGATAGTGCCTTCCAGCTTCAGACCGTAGTCCTTGGCATGTTCACCGAAATGCAGGATCTCCGCCGAACGCAGCAGCGCCTTGGTCGGAATGCAGCCCCAGTTGAGGCAGATGCCGCCCAGATGCTCGCGCTCGACGATTGCCGTCTTGAGGCCCAGCTGCGCAGCACGGATCGCCGTTACGTAACCGCCCGGTCCCGATCCAATAACAATAACGTCGTAAATGTCGGCCATAGTTCTTGCCCTTATTCCTGAAAGCGGAAAGGCCGCGCCCATCTCTGTATCATCTACAAAGACAGGCGCGGCTTCAATTCCATCAGACCAGCATGCCCATCGGATTTTCGATGTGGCGCTTGAAGGCCTGCGCCAGTTCGGCGGCAAGAGCGCCATCGACTGCGCGGTGATCGGTGGAAAGCGTGACCGACATGACTGTCGCCACTTTCATCTCGCCCTTCTTCACCACGACGCGTTCTTCACCTGCGCCGATTGCGAAAATGGTCGCATGCGGCGGGTTGATGATGGCGGCAAAATCCTTGACGCCGAACATGCCGAGGTTGGAGACCGAGGTCGAACCACCCTGATATTCCTCTGGCTTCAGCTTGCGATCACGCGCGCGCTTGGCCAGATCCTTCATCTCGTTGGAGATGGCGGAAAGCGTCTTGTTTTCCGCATGGCGGACGATTGGCGTAATCAGGCCGCCCGGAATAGAAACGGCAACGCCGACATCCGAACGCTTGTGCTTGATCATGCCACCTTCAGTCCAGGAGACATTGGCTTCCGGAATATCGCGAAGCGCCAGAGCAGTCGCCTTGATGATCATGTCGTTGACAGAGAGCTTGTAGGCCGGAACCTCGCCCTTCTCGGTCTTGACCAGCGGCGAAGCCGCATTGATCTGCGCGCGAAGCGCCAGAAGCGCATCGAGTTCGCAATCGATCGTCAGGTAGAAATGCGGAACGGTCTGCTTCGATTCCACCAGACGGCGAGCAATGGTCTTGCGCATACCGTCATGCGGCACGATTTCGTAAGAACCTTCCTCGAACAGCTTGAGAACGGCATCGTCCGACATCGGCTTGGCAGCGGGAGCGCTGGCAGCAGCCTGCGGCGCAGCAGCAGCTGCTTTCGCACCGCCCGACTGAATAGCGGATTCCACATCGCGCTGAACGACACGGCCATGCGGACCGGTGCCCTTCACGGCAGCGATATCGACGCCAGCGTCCTTGGCAATACGGCGGGCCAGCGGAGAAGCGAAAATGCGTTCGCCCTTCGCAGGTGCCTGCGCGGGCACAGCGGCTGCCGGAGCGGGCGTTGCAGCAGGTGCAACGTCCTTCTTGGCTTCGGCCTTTGGCTCTTCCTTCGGAGCCTCGGCTTTTGCTTCCGCCTTTGGTGCGGCAGCGCCGCCGCCCTTTGCTGCTTCCGCGACGTCTTCGCCGTCAGCGGCCAGAATGGCGATCAGCGCGTTGACCTTGACGCCTTCGGTGCCAGCCGGAACAACCAGTTTGGCAACAGTGCCTTCGTCAACAGCCTCGACTTCCATCGTGGCCTTGTCGGTTTCGATCTCGGCAATCACATCGCCGGACGTAACCTTGTCGCCTTCCTTAACCAGCCATTTCGACAGGTTGCCTTCTTCCATCGTGGGAGAAAGCGCTGGCATGGTGATATTGATCGGCATGTCCAGACCCTTTCGTTAAGCGGAGTAGGTCACGGCTTTCACCGCTTCCACGACTTCGGCCACATTCGGCAGCGCCAGCTTTTCGAGATTTGCGGCGTAAGGCATCGGAACGTCCTTGCCGGCAATGGTCAGGATCGGCGCATCGAGATAATCGAAGGCCTGCTGCATCACGCGGGTGGCGATTTCGGTACCAACGGACGACTGCGGATAGCCTTCTTCAACGGTGACGAGGCGACCGGTCTTCTTGACCGATTCAACAACTGTCGGAATATCCATTGGACGAATGGTGCGCAGATCGATGACTTCAACATCGATGCCCTGTGCAGCAAGCTCTTCAGCAGCCTTGACCGCATAGGTCATGCCGATGCCGAACGAAACGATGGTCGCGTCCTTGCCCTGCTTGTGAATGCGGGCCTTGCCAATCGGCAGAACGAAATCATCCAGCTTCGGCACTTCGAAATGATGACCGTAGAGGATTTCGTTTTCGAGGAAGATGACCGGGTTCGGATCGCGGATTGCAGCCTTGAGAAGACCCTTCGCATCAGCAGCCGAGTAAGGCATAACGACCTTGAGGCCCGGAATCTGGCTGTACCATGCGGCATAGCACTGCGAATGCTGTGCGGCGACGCGTGCAGCAGCGCCCGAAGGACCGCGGAACACCATCGGAGCGCCCATCTGGCCGCCCGACATGTAAAGCGTCTTGGCAGCCGAATTCACGATCTGGTCAATCGCCTGCATGGCGAAGTTGAAGGTCATGAACTCAACGATTGGCTTGAGGCCAGCCATAGCAGCGCCAACGCCCACACCGGCAAAGCCATGCTCGGTAATCGGCGTATCAACAACACGGCGCGGGCCGAATTCGTCGAGAAGACCCTGGGTGATCTTGTAAGCGCCCTGATATTCGGCAACTTCTTCACCCATGATGAAGACGTTCTCGTCACGGCGCATTTCTTCGGCCATGGCGTCGCGCAGTGCTTCACGCACGGTCATCGAAACCATTTCCGTGCCAGCCGGAATATCCGGATCGGACGCGACTTCAACCTTCGGCGCAGCAGGAACGCTGGCAGCTGGCTTGTCTTCAGCCTTCGGCGCTTCCTTAGGAGCTTCTTCCTTGAGGGCTTCAGCCTTGGCAGCCGGAGCCGAACCGATATCGGAAGCGCTTTCACCGTCGCCAAGAAGCACGGCGATCGGCGTATTGACCTTCACGCCTTCGGTGCCTTCTGCGATCAGGATTTTGCCGATAACACCTTCATCGACGGCTTCGACTTCCATCGTGGCCTTGTCGGTTTCGATCTCGGCAATCACGTCACCGGACGTAACCTTGTCGCCTTCCTTTTTCACCCACTTGGAAAGCGTGCCTTCTTCCATGGTCGGAGAAAGGGCGGGCATGAGAATTTCTACGGGCATGACAACACCTTTCCCGAATTAGAGCAGAATATCCGTATAGAGCTCGGAAACATCCGGCTCTGGATCGTTTTGAGCGAAATCGGCCGAATCAGCGACGATGTCGCGGACTTCCTTGTCGATTTCCTTCAGCTCTTCTTCGGTGGCCCAGTTCTTTTCAATCAGGCGCTGTTTGACCTGCTCGATTGGATCATGCTCCGAACGCATCTTCTGCACTTCGTCCTTCGAGCGATACTTCGCAGGATCGGACATGGAGTGACCGCGATAGCGATAGGTTTCCATTTCGAGAATCAGCGGACCCTTGCCGGAACGCGTCCATTCGGCAGCGAGTGCAGCAGCGGCAGCAACGGCGCGAACATCCATGCCGTCGACCTTGATGCCCGGAACGTTGAACGAAACGCCGCGCTTGGAGAAATCCGTTTCAGCGGAAGAACGCGAAACCGAGGTGCCCATGGCGTAACGGTTGTTTTCGATGACGTAGATCACCGGAAGCTTCCACAGCGATGCCATGTTGAAGGCTTCGTAGACCTGGCCCTGATTGGCAGCGCCATCGCCGAAATAGGTGACGGAGATGTTGTCATTGCCGCGATACTTGTTCGCAAAGGCAAGACCGGTACCAAGCGGAACCTGAGCGCCGACGATACCGTGACCGCCGTAAAAGCCCTTTTCCTTGGAGAACATGTGCATGGAGCCGCCCTTGCCCTTGGAGTAGCCTCCACGGCGTCCGGTCAGCTCAGCCATAACGCCGCGCGCTTCCATGCCTGTTGCCAGCATGTGACCATGATCGCGATAGGACGTGATGATCTGATCACCTTCCTTCAGCGCGGTCTGCATACCAACGACGACAGCTTCCTGTCCGATATAGAGATGGCAGAAGCCACCAATGAAGCCCATGCCATAAAGCTGACCGGCTTTTTCTTCGAAACGCCGGATCATCAGCATCTCGCGATAGGCGTGTAGCTCCTGCTCCTTGGTGAAGTTTACAGGCGCAGGTGCCTTGGGGGTAGTGACGGAAGACGTCTGCGTTTTGCCAGCAGGCGCCCTTTTAGCCCTCGGTGCCATATCTCGCTCCCTAAGATTGTCGTTATATTGTGACGTTATACGGGCATATTACAAGATACAATATGCACCCAGAGCATAGCTGCTATGCTACCAAGCCCTTAAAAACATATCACAAAAAGACAATTAACCGGAATTCAGTTAATTCGATCTGTCTTCCCGAGACGTAATAATTGTCACTTCATCGGGATGGGAGAGATTAAGCGCCCTGCGCGCCTGCTCGTCAAGCATATCCTTTTCAATGGATCCGTCACGCAGAAGCCCGACGCGCTTTTCGAGCGCGGCGCGTTCACCGCTGATTTTTTCCAGCTGCTTGGTGAGGGATGCTTTTTGCTCTTCGAGTTGGATGCGGGAGTACAGGCCAAATTCGCCATGATAGGCGTGGAAGCCGAAATAGCTGAGAAACGCAGCCGTCAGGATGGGCAGAATAAAGCGCCCACGGATCGATTTACGTTTCTGCTTGGTCCACATTGCGGCTTCCTTCCCGGATGTTTTTGACGGTAGCGAATCTCAAGCTGTAACCGCCAATCCGAATTCCACCATGAAGCATTATTTTGCTTAACAGAGCTTTACCGCAGCCATATGTCAGGGAAAGATTAACCCTATTTTTGTGAAACAGATTAGGTGTTCACAAGACGGTGTATTTCGAGAAATTCGCCCTTAAAAAGAGAAGTCGACAATCAGGATCAATCCCTGATTGCCGATTTTTTCGTTGTCAGACATCCAAACGATCACACATCGAGAATCGTTGAGAAGCCGCCCATGATCATGCGCTTGCCATCAAAGGGCATCTCGCTGCCCATCGCCTTCATGCGCGGATCGCTCATCATCTTCTGATTGGCCGCATCGCGCGTGGCCTTGTCGGGATACTCGAACCAGGAGAAAACCACCTCCTCATCGTCCGTTGCCTGCACCGCGCGGCGGAAGTCAGTCACCTTGCCATCGGGGACATCGTCGCCCCATGCCTCGACCATGCGCGTGACGCCAAACTCTTTGAACAGTTCGGCAGCAGTCGCCGCATGTTTGCGATAGATTTCCTTATTCGCTTTCGGAACCGCAACGACGAAACCTTCAATATAAGCCATTTTCTCTCTCCCTTTGATTTCCCCCCTACGGCTCGGGTCAATACGGGATTGAGCCGCTCCATGTTCGCCATATTGCTCCCCATTCAGGGCCAGCGCATGGCAAAGACAATAACATTGATATCAATATATTTGGGAAGAGTCAAAACCGGGACTGGATGAGATGTCGATGCGGCCTCAAGGGCAACGAAAAAAGGCGGGCACAGGGCCCGCCTTTCATCAAAAGCATTGCAATCCGATTATAGGAACTTCAGCGCGCTGCGGCCTGCATAACGAGCCTGCTTGCCGAGTTCTTCTTCAATGCGGATGAGCTGGTTGTACTTTGCGGTACGGTCCGAACGGGCCAGCGAGCCGGTCTTGATCTGACCGCAATTCGTGGCAACCGCCAGATCGGCAATGGTCGAATCTTCGGTTTCGCCCGAACGGTGCGACATGACGGCGGTGTAGCCGGCTTTATGCGCGGTTTCGACGGCATCGAGCGTTTCCGACAGCGAACCGATCTGATTCACCTTCACGAGGATCGAATTGGCGACGCCCATGCGGATACCATCGCGCAGACGGGCCGAGTTGGTGACGAACAGATCGTCGCCAACCAGCTGACACTTGTTGCCAACGACGTCGGTCAGATACTTCCAGCCTTCCCAGTCGTCTTCAGCCATGCCGTCTTCAATGCTGACGATCGGATAATCGGCAACGAGCTTGGCCAGATACTTGGCCTGCGCCTTCGGGTCACGGGTCTTGCGTTCGCCTTCATAGACGTAGTTGCCGTCCTTGAAGAATTCGGTCGATGCGCAATCGAGGCCGATGGCAATGTCTTCACCCGGCTTGAAGCCAGCCTTCTCAATCGATTCCATAACGAAATCGAGGGCAGCCTGCGCGCTCTTGAGATTCGGAGCAAAGCCGCCTTCATCGCCGACATTGGTGTTGTGGCCAGCGTCTTTGAGGCGCTTCTTCAGCGTGTGGAAGACTTCCGAGCCATAACGCACGGCTTCGCGGATCGACGATGCGCCAACCGGCAGAATCATGAATTCCTGAAAGTCGATTGGATTGTCGGCATGTGCGCCGCCATTGATGATATTCATCATTGGCACTGGCAGAACATGCGCATTCGCACCGCCAACATAGCGATAGAGCGGCAGGCCGGTTGCCTGAGCGGCAGCCTTAGCAACAGCCAGCGACACGCCGAGAATGGCGTTGGCGCCGAGATTGCCCTTGTTGGCAGTGCCGTCGAGGTCAATCAGCGTCTGGTCGATGAGCAGCTGGCTTTCAGCATCGAGGCCTGCAATGGCGTCGAAAATCTTGCCATTCACGGCTTCAACAGCCTTTTCCACGCCCTTGCCGAGATAGCGACTGCCGCCATCGCGCAGCTCGACGGCCTCATGGGCGCCGGTCGATGCGCCGGATGGAACAGCGGCACGGCCAAAAGAGCCATCTTCAAGCACTACGTCCACTTCGACGGTCGGGTTGCCGCGGCTGTCAAGAATTTCGCGGCCGACGATGTCGATAATTGCAGTCATAGGAGCCAGTCCTTCCCTATAGATCGCTCCGCTTATCCGCGAAGCTGCTGAACAAATCCGATGTGGGCACATCCTTAGCGAAACAAAAGGCGGAGGAAAATCCCCCGCCTTTCACAATTCGCCAGGTATTTTAATGACCCTTGGCAATCCGGTCGAACGCCACAAGCTTTTCCAGCAATGCCGGCATCTTGTCGATCGGCACCATGTTTGGTCCGTCCGACGGTGCATTGTCGGGGTCCTGATGGGTTTCAATGAAGAGACCGGCCACGCCGACAGCCACTGCTGCGCGGGCCAGTGTTTCAACGAATTCGCGCTGTCCGCCTGACGAACCGCCCTGCCCGCCCGGCTGCTGCACCGAATGGGTCGCATCGAAAACCACAGGCGCGCCAAGGCCAGCCATGATCGGCAGCGAACGCATGTCGGAAACCAGTGTATTATAACCGAAAGACGCGCCGCGCTCGGTTGCGAGCACATTCGGATTGCCGCTTTCGGTGATCTTGGCCAGAACATTCTTCATGTCCCAAGGTGCCAGAAACTGGCCCTTCTTGACGTTGACCACGCGGCCAGTCTTCGCGGCGGCGATCAGCAGATCGGTCTGGCGGCAAAGGAAAGCTGGAATCTGGAGCACATCAACAACCGGTGCGACGGCAGCGCATTGTTCTTCGGTGTGAATATCGGTCAGAACCGGAAAGCCGAATTCCTTTTTCAGATCGGTAAAGACTTCCAGCGCCTTTTCGAGACCAATACCGCGCTCTGCTTTCAGCGAGGTGCGGTTGGCCTTGTCGAAGCTGGACTTGTAGACGAGACCGATACCCAGCTTGTCGGTGATTTCCTTCAGGCGTCCTGCCATGTCGAAGGCATGCTCCCGCGTTTCCATCTGGCATGGGCCAGCGATCAGCGCAAAACGCGCGCTGTTGGAGAAGGTAACATTACCGACTTTGACGGAGGAATTGGCGGTCGTCATTTACTCAACACCTTCAAATACGAACAACGTACCCTGGCCTTTAGCCGGAGAAACGATGATACGGCCATCTCTTTTCAGAAACGTGACACCGTTGCGGTCAAGAAGCTGCTCGGCTGTCAAAAGCGAAGCAACCGTGAAGACCAATCCTGCAAGCCGCAAACCGCGGCCATGCAGTTCTGGCAACCATCCAAAGCTCTGTTCAAACTGTTTGGAGGGAACAATCTCTATATCGGCATTGCCGGCAGTGATTTCCAGAGAACCACCGTCATGCTTGCGCGCCGGCGCATGAAACACACCTTGCAGCAATTCCGAAAACTCTGCCGGATTATCCTCGCAGATCAGGATTTTGCGCAGGCCGGTGACGCCATTCTCATGCGCAATCAGATGCGAACGATCCGTTTTCGGATAGGCCAACCGCTGGCAGCAGAAGAAAAATGCATCGGGAGCGCGCAAATCCGCAGCAAAAGCCAGACGGAAACTCGCAATCTCGCGCTTGCCTTCGCGGCTGAGAAACGCGCGGGAAAACTCGACCATACGACCACCGGAAACGCCACGCCGTTTGAACTCGGCATGGTCGGCACGGGCATCGTCGGTCTTGAAGGCTATTCCTGAAAAGCCGTCCTGTCCGCTGCGGAAGCGGTAGGCCTGATCGCGGAGAATGAAACTGTTCGAGCGACGGGCGGCGGCCACATAAAGCGGTTCGCGGTCGACTGCCAGCATTTCCAGATAGGTGTCGTCGGCAAAAAAGCTGCACACATTGGCGGTGCCGAATGGATGCTGGGCATTCGGGGCCACTGTAAATCCCAAGAGGGAAAGTCTCGCGCGCGCTTCGTCCAGTTGTTCAACCGGCAGAACCAGGTGGTCAACCGAACGAGCGTTGCGCGCGAGATCACTATTCATGCATCAAACCAGTCGGCTTTGTTCAATCGCCGCTTCGATGAACGAAGCGAAGAGCGGATGCGGTTCGAACGGACGGGACTTCAGTTCCGGATGGTACTGAACGCCGATGAACCATGGATGGTCCGGATATTCGACCGTTTCCGGCAGAACGCCATCCGGCGACATGCCTGCGAAATTCAGGCCAGCCTCTTCGAGACGCGCCTTATAGTCGACATTGACTTCGTAGCGGTGACGGTGACGCTCGAAAATATCGGTCGAGCCGTAGATTTCCGCAATCTTGGAACCCGGAGCAAGAGCCGCCTCATAAGCGCCAAGACGCATCGTGCCACCAAGATCGCCCGCTGCTGCGCGCTTCTCGAGCATGTTGCCCTTGAGCCATTCGGTCATGAGACCGACAACCGGCTCCTTGGTCGGGCCGAACTCGGTCGAAGACGCGTTTTCGATGCCAACCAGATTACGCGCTGCCTCGATGCAGGCCATCTGCATGCCGAAGCAAATGCCGAAATACGGAACCTTCCGCTCACGAGCGAACTTCGCCGCAAGAATTTTGCCCTCTGCGCCACGCTCGCCAAAGCCACCCGGCACCAGAATGCCGTGCACCTTTTCCAGATGCGGAGCCGGATCTTCGCTTTCAAAGACTTCAGCTTCGATCCAGTCGAGATTGACCTTCACCTTGTTGGCAAGACCACCGTGATAAAGCGCTTCGATCAGCGACTTATACGCGTCCTTCAGACCCGTATACTTGCCAACGATAGCGATGGTGACTTCGCCTTCCGGATTGTGCAGACGATGGGAAACTTCTTCCCAGCGATCCATACGCGGCTTTGGAGCCGGGTCGATACCGAACGCGGAAAGGACTTCCGAATCGAGACCTTCCTTGTGGTAAGCAATCGGCACATCATAGATCGTTGCCACGTCGAGCGCCTGGATAACGGCGCTTTCACGCACATTACAGAACAGCGACAGCTTGCGACGTTCGGATTCCGGAATTTCACGGTCCGCACGCACCAGAAGAATATCCGGAGCAATACCGATGGACCGCAGTTCCTTGACCGAATGCTGGGTCGGCTTGGTCTTGAGTTCGCCCGCCGCCGGAATATACGGCATCAGCGTGAGATGGATGTAAACGGCTGCTCCGCGCGGCAATTCATTGCCTAGCTGACGGATCGCTTCGAGGAACGGCATGGCTTCAATGTCGCCAACAGTGCCGCCGATTTCGCACAGGACGAAATCATAATCCTCGTTGCCCTCGAGAACAAAGTTCTTGATCTCGTCGGTAACGTGCGGAATGACCTGAACCGTCGCGCCGAGATAGTCGCCGCGGCGTTCTTTTTCGATGATGTTACGGTAGATGCGACCGGTGGTGATATTGTCCTGCTTGTTGGCAGGACGACCGGTGAACCGCTCGTAATGACCGAGATCGAGGTCGGTTTCGGCACCATCGTCAGTGACGAACACCTCACCATGCTGGTAAGGCGACATCGTGCCGGGATCGACGTTCAGATAAGGGTCGAGTTTACGGATACGCACGCGGTAACCGCGTGCCTGAAGGAGTGCAGCCAGTGCTGCAGCAGCTATGCCTTTTCCAAGGGAAGAAACCACGCCGCCAGTGATGAAAACATATCGCGCCATGGGCTTATCTCGTTAGACTTTCTTAATTGATTCCGCCACAAAAAAATGCGCCTCAAAGTGATTTTTCACCGAAGCGATGCGGTAATCGTTGTTGAACACAGACATGTCACCCCAAAACGGAACGTTTGGAGAGCGACACGAGACCCTCAGCGTATTCCACGAATGTGAACGCCATACGCTGAACATGACCGGAGCACGACCTCCGGAGCGAATACGTAGTAACGTCTTAATGGCCCCTGCCCGACATTTCCATGCCGAAGCCCGAAATCCACAGATAAGGCCTCAACCGAGACGCAGCCATGGATAGAATGGCCAAAGAAAAGCCGGGCCCAAAAGCCCGGCCATTTTTCAGATCGTCAATATGGATCAGAGAACGACGACTTCGGTGCCGAGACCGACGCGCTCATAAAGATCCATAACGTCTTCATTGATCATGCGGAAGCAGCCGTTCGAAGCGGAGCTGCCGATGGTCCATGGCTGAACCGTGCCGTGAATACGGATATAGGTGTCCTTGTTACCCTGGAACAGATACATGGCGCGCGAACCCAGCGGATTGCCCGGGCCGCCATCCATGCCGTTCTTGAAGCGACCGTAATGACCCGGATCACGCTCGACCATTTCCTTGGTCGGGATCCAGCGCGGCCATTCACGCTTGGCGTTGACGGTAGCGGAGCCCTTGAATTCCAGACCCTGCTTGCCGACTGCAATGCCATAGCGGCGCGCCGTCGTGGAAGTTTCGACATAATAGAGGAAGCGCTGCTTCGGGTCGATCACGATTGTGCCCGGCTTGTAGCCCGTGAAGGCCACTTCCTGCGCGCGGAACTTGGGATCGATATTGTACTTGTTGGCCTTCACACCGGCATTGCCGTTGGAAGCGCTCTTTTTCTTCTTCTTCGGCTTGTCCGGATTGGCCTTGGCGTCGCTCGAAAGCGCAACCTGCTGCACGTTAGCGGCAGCGGCTTCATTCAACTGTGCCTCGGCACCGACCGGCGAAGCGGCAAAAGCCGGCGCGGAAACTCCAACGCAAAGGCTCGCAATGCCAGCCATAAGAATACGACGTGAAAACATGATCAGTTCCCGAAAATCCAAGCACAAGCGGAAAATAGCCACCGCAACTTTGCGGCCAAGCTTTCGCTTTCCATACTGTAAACGCAGGTCCGACTCAATTCGTTGCAACAGTTGTGCAATGCGATTCGTGAAAGCCTATTGCCTGCTTGCAACACTTTGCAATTTGACGGTTAACAAAAAGAAAACCGGCCCAGTGGGCCGGCTTCACAATCACTTGAATAGAAAGCTCTTTTTACTGTGAGCTCGGAACCGGGTTGGCCGGAGCTTCCGGCGTAGCCGGTGCCTGCGGTGCGGTGGTTCCCGTCGGAGCGGCTGGAGCAGCGCCCGGTGCAGCAGGTGCAGTCCCATTCGTGTCGGTGCGCGAAGACTCACCACCAAGCTGATTGAGAATGCCGCCGCCAGCGCCGTTGCCGCCTGCCGGAGCAGTCTGGCTGCCGGATGCAGCGGGAATACGGTTCAGAATGTCGGTCGGGCGTTCGCCGTAACGCGCCATGATGCCGAGAACCAGCGACGTCGCGAAAAAGCCGATTGCCAGAATGGCAGTCGTACGGGTGAGCGCATTGGCGGCACCCCGCGCCGTCATGAAGCCAGAACCGCCGCCGATGCCAAGGCCGCCGCCTTCAGAGCGCTGGATAAGCACAACGCCGACAAGCGCCAGCACGATCAACAAATGAATGACAATGAGTACGGTTTGCATGGGTAACGGTCTTTACGTCCCTGAACTAAAGCAGTTCCAGGACACATCACATGAGCATGTCCAGACTGCACGACAGAATAGATGCGGCTCTTTACACGCTATTGCGTGATAATCCAAGCCCCGCCGCCCAAGTTAGAGCACGGCAGGGCGAGGCACCGCTCAAAGGTTGCGATAGGTCTCGCATATGGCGAGGAAGTCGGTCGCCTTCAAGCTCGCACCGCCAACAAGTGCACCGTCCACATCGGCAATGCCGAGCAGTTCGGTGGAGTTGGAAGGCTTGACCGAACCGCCATAGAGAAGACGCAGATGTGCGCCCTTTGCGCCGAAACGCTCGGTCAGTTGCTCGCGCATGAAGGCATGGGCGGCGCGGACATCCTGCACCGTCGGTGTCAGGCCCGTGCCGATCGCCCATACAGGCTCATAAGCAATAATGGTGTTTTCTGCAGTCAGGCCATCCGGAAGGGAACCTGCGAGCTGCGAGCCGATGACTTCCAGCGTGCGTTCCGACTTGCGTTCATCAGCCGTTTCGCCGACGCAAACGATCGTTATAAGACCGGCTGCCCAGGCGGCTTCGGTCTTTGCCTTCACAACATTGTTGGTTTCGCTGTGATCGGTGCGGCGTTCGGAATGGCCGATAATGACATGGGTCGCGCCTGCTTCTTTCAGCATTTCAGCCGAAATATCACCGGTATGTGCGCCGGAAACCTTGAAGTGGCTGTCCTGTCCGCCGAGGCCGACCGTGGTTTCGCCAGAGAGCGTTTCGGCAGCGCGTGACAACAAAGTGGCAGGTACGCAGATCACCGCATCGAGTTTTCTGCCGAAATCGGAGCTCAGACCGGCTGCAATCGCGCGCAGTTCGGTAAGAGATTCTCCCGTGCCATTCATCTTCCAGTTGCCAGCGACCAACGGACGGATACCCGGAGTCATTGCGTTCTCCTCGCCTTTCATGAGCATAATCCGACCGGAGTGAAACGAGGATCGATAAGATTATGCGTCGAACTGAACATTCAGAGCGTCGATCCGATCCATTCGGATCGAAACACGCTCTAAACGGCAGGCGCTTCCAGCGAATAACGCATGGCTGCGCCGAATTTTGCCACTGACTAAGCATATTCGTGTCGCAATGCAAATGTTCTTGGTTGCAGAGCCTCAATGAGACCTTGCATATGGGGCTTGCTTGGGGTTATCCCCTGAACGGTTCAATTCAACGACTGGCTCAACTCAACCAAAGCCGAGCTTTATTTCATAATCGAAGGGTTTCCCATGCTCGACAGCCTGCGCTCTGCCTCTCGCTCCTGGATCTCCAAGCTTCTGCTTGGTGTGCTCGTCCTGAGCTTCGGCGTCTGGGGTATTGCGGATGTTTTCCGCGGTGGCATGACAGGTAACGCCGCACTGACAGCAGGCGGCTCCGAAGTCAGCGCAACTGACTACCGCTTCGCTTATGAACAGCAGGTGATGCGCCTGTCGCAGCAGTTCCGCCAGCGGTTGACGCGTGAACAGGCAAAATCCATCGGTGTTGAAAATCAGGTTCTGGCGCAGCTCGCAGCCGGCGTTGTGCTCGACGAAGGCGCACGCAACATGCAGCTCGGCCTGTCAAAGGACGGCATCGCCCGTCTGACGGCGGAAGACCCGGCATTCCAGGACGCCAGCGGCAACTTCAACCGTGCGCAGTTTGATGCGGTTTTGCGCCAGTCCGGCATTCGCGCGCAGGATTATCTCGATAATCGCGCCAAGGTTGCCCGTCGCCAGCAGATGGTGGAAGCAGCGACCGACGGCATCAAGATGCCTGACGCCATGCTCAAGGCACTGGCGCTTTATCAGGGCGAAAGCCGCAGCGTCGACTACATCACCATTCCTGTGGAAAAAGCGGACGCGATCCCTGCCCCGTCGGATGATGCCCTCAAGGCCTATTTCGATGCGCATAAGGATGAATACAAGGCGCCCGAATACCGCAAGATCAGCTACGTCAAGCTGGAGCCTGCCGACATTGCCGATCCGGCAGCCGTGACGCAGGAAGAAATCAACGAGTATTACGAGAAGAACAAGGCGCGCTACGGCACAATCGAACAGCGCACCATCGAGCAGATCAGCTTTGCCGATGAAGCCGCTGCCAATGCCGCGCAGGAAAAGATTGCCGCAGGCACCAGCTTCCTCGACATCGGCAAGGAACAGGGCAAGACCGAAGACGATCTCAAGCTCGGCACTTTCGAGAAAAGCGCTATTCCTGACCAGACCATCGCCGACGCAGCCTTTGCGCTCGCCGAAAACGGCGTAAGCCCTGTCGTCAAGGGTGGTTTTGGCCCGGTCATTCTGCGCGTTACCAAGATCGACCCGGCGCATGTTAAGCCGCTCTCGGAAGTCGAAGGTGAAATCCGCACGACCCTTGCCAACAACATCGCGGCAAGCAGCATCAGTGGAATCCACGATTCCTATGAGCAGCAGCGCTCCGATGGCGCGTCGATGGCCGACGTCGCCAAGGGTCTGAGCCTCAAGACCGTCACCGTCGATGCCGTCGACGCCGAAGGCAACGATCCATCCGGCAACCCGGTTGAATTGCCGAACGGACAGGCGCTTCTGGCCGCCGCTTTCCAGGCGGAACAGGGCTTTGACAATGACGCACTGACCATGGGCAATGTCGGCTATCTCTGGTACCAGATCGACGGTATGACCCCTGCCCGAGACCGCACCCTCGACGAAGTCAAGGACAAGGTTGTGGCCGCATGGAAGGGCGAAGAAGCCGTCAAGCGCCTCAATCAGCGTCTGGAAGACCTGAAGAAGCGTCTCGATGGCGGCGCGACGCTCGATGCGATTGCATCAGAGCTTGGCCTTGAAAAGCAGACCAAGCGTGGCGTCACCCGCTCGACAAACGACGCGGATATCGGCTCGGCTGCGGCAGCGCAGATTTTCCGTGGTCCTGACGGTTTCACCGGCACGGCTGCAGCGCCTTCCGATGATGCGCAGATTCTCTTCAAGGTGACGGAAGTGACCGAGCCTGCAAGTGCAGGTCCGGACGCGATTCCTGAACAGCAGCGCAACTATCTGGCAACCGCCCTTTCCGACGATGTGCTGGAACAGATGGTTGGCGAGCTGCAGAAGCAGTATCCGGTGAAGATCAACCAGACCGTCATCAACAATGCACTTGCGTTCTAGGTTCTGCTGAACAGCTGAACGCGAGAATTCACATAAACAAGCGGCAGAAAGAAAATGGCTGATCTGAAACCATACATCGCGAAAGCGGCCTCCGGCGAACCACTGAGCCAAGAGGATTCCAAGGCCGCGTTCGACATCATGATGTCCGGTCAGGCAACGCCTTCGCAGATCGGCGGCTTTCTGATGGCTTTGCGCGTGCGCGGCGAAACCGTGCCGGAAATCGTCGGCGCGGTCGCTTCCATGCGGTCGCGCATGCTGCCGGTCGTCGCCCCGGCAAACGCCATCGACATTGTTGGCACCGGCGGCGATCAGTCCGGTTCCTATAATGTTTCGTCCTGCTCGGCCTTTGTCGTGGCTGGCGCTGGCGTTCCGGTTGCCAAGCACGGCAACCGCGCCCTGTCCTCGCGCTCCGGCGCTGCAGACACGCTTGCCGCACTTGGCGTCAATATCGAAGCCGATGCGGAAACCATTGGACGCAGCGCCCGGGAAGCCGGTCTCGGCTTCATGTTCGCCCCGATGCACCATTCCGCCATGCGCCACGTCGGCCCTTCCCGCGTGGAACTTGGAACCCGCACGATCTTCAACATACTCGGCCCGCTCGCCAATCCGGCAAGCGTGAAGCGCCAGCTTTTGGGCGTATTCGCGGCCCAATGGGTTGAGCCTCTGGCGCATGTGCTCAATGAACTCGGCATGGAGGCCGTCTGGGTCGTTTACGGGGATGGTCTGGATGAGATGACCACCGCAGGTACAACGCAGATCGCAGCGCTTGAAAACGGCACCGTCCGCACATTCACGATCACGCCTGAGGAAGTCGGTTTGCGCCGCTGCAAGCCGGAAGAGCTTAAGGGTGGCGATGCTGCGGAAAATGCCAAGGCCCTGATCGCCGTTCTCGAAGGCGCCAAGAACGCCTATCGCGATATCGTTCTTCTCAACTCCGCCGCAGCACTCGTGATCGCAGGCAAGGCCGAGGATCTGAAGGACGGCATCGCTCAGGCAGCCCATTCCATTGATAGCGGCGCGGCATTGGCCGTTTTGCAAAAAGTAATCGCTGTCTCAAACGACAAGACAGTCTGACGAGAGGAAGCGCATCATGTCCACCGACATTCTCCGTAAGATCGAAGTCTATAAGCGCGAGGAAATCGCTGCTGCCAAGGCGCGTCACACGGTTGAAGACCTGAAGGCGCGCGCCAAGGATCAGGCCGCACCCCGCGGTTTTCTCAAGGCGCTTGAAGCCAAGCGTGCAGCCGATAAATTCGCACTGATCGCCGAAATCAAGAAAGCCAGCCCTTCCAAAGGTCTGATCCGCCCGGATTTCAACCCGCCAGCGCTGGCAAAGGCCTATGAAGATGGCGGCGCTGCCTGCCTTTCGGTTCTGACGGACACGCCATCCTTTCAGGGTGCGCCGGAATTCCTGATGGCAGCGCGTGCTGCGTGCAATCTGCCCGCTTTGCGCAAGGATTTCCTGTTCGATACCTATCAGGTCTATGAAGCGCGCAGCTGGGGTGCGGACTGCATTCTGATCATCCTCGCAAGCGTCGATGATGATCTGGCCAAGGCGCTGGAAGAAACCGCATTCGAACTCGGCATGGATGCGCTCATCGAAGTGCATGATGAGGCCGAAATGGAACGTGCGCTCAAGCTTTCCTCGCGTCTGCTGGGCGTCAACAATCGCAACCTACGCACGTTTGAGGTCAGTCTGACCGTTTCCGAACGTCTGTCGAAAATGGCCCCTGCCGACCGTCTGCTGGTTGGCGAAAGCGGCATCTTTACCCACGATGACTGCCTGCGTCTGGAAAAATCAGGCATTGGCACGTTCCTCATCGGCGAAAGCCTGATGCGCAAGGACGATGTGGCCGCCGCCACACGCGAGCTTCTGACCGGCAAGGCGTAATGGCATGACCTCGGACGCGGCCAAGCTCACCCATCTCGATCAGTCCGGCGCTGCCAATATGGTGGATGTCGGCGCCAAGGACGAGACGGAGCGTCAGGCCGTTGCCGAAGGCAGCGTGACCATGAAACCGGAAACACTGGCGCTCATTCTGGCGGGCGATGCAGCCAAAGGCGATGTAATCGGCACAGCGCGTCTTGCAGGCATTATGGCTGCGAAAAGAACCGCCGACCTCATTCCGCTTTGCCATCCACTCATGCTGACCAAAGTAGCGGTCGATATCACACCGGACCACGCATTGCCCGGCCTGCGCGTGCGAGCGCTTGCCAAGCTGAAAGGCCGCACCGGCGTTGAAATGGAAGCGCTGACAGCAGTTTCCGTGACCTGCCTGACGATTTACGACATGGCCAAGGCTGTCGATCACCATATGGAAATCGGCAATATTCGCGTTGTCGAAAAGAGCGGCGGCAAATCTGGCGACTGGAAGGCCTGAAGCGGCCTCACAAAACTGAGTTTGAGAGGAAATACGATGTCCCTTCTCCCGGTCGAAGATGCTCTGGCGCGTATACTCTCCTCCGCAGAACCGCATGGCCTTGAAACTGTTACGCTGAACGAAGCAGGCGGGCGCGTCGTTGCCCGCGCCGTTGAGGCCCGTTTCCTGCAGCCGCCTTTCGACTGCTCGGCCATGGATGGCTATGCGCTGATAGCGCCTGCGGAAACCGCCTATCCGTGTCAATTGACCGTTATTGGTGAGTCCGCTGCTGGAAAGCGCTTCGAAGGCGCCTTGCAGCCCGGACAGGCTGTGCGCATTTTCACCGGCGCTCCGATGCCTGAAGCTGCCGATACGATCGTCATTCAGGAACATACCGAACGCTCCGGCGATCAGCTGACCATTCTGGAAGGCATGGAACCCGGTCGTCACATCCGCCGGGCTGGTCTCGATTTTGCTCCCGGCAAGACCGTCATATCGGTCGGTCGCGAACTGGACGCACCCGCGCTGTCACTGGCTGCCGCGAGCGGCAATCCAACGCTCGATGTGTTTTGCAAGCCGCGTATATCCATATTGGCGACCGGCGATGAGCTTGTCCCTCCCGGAGCGGAGCCCGGACCGGACCAGATTGTCGCCTCAAACAGTGTCGGCATTGCCGACATCGTGCGCCGCGCTGGCGGCAAATCCGAAGATATGGGAATCATCCCGGATGATCCCGCACAGATCGAAGCGGCTATTGCTACCGCTCTGAACCGAGGAATTGATGTTCTGGTGACCATCGGCGGCGCATCGGTCGGTGATCGCGATTATGTACATAGCGCTTTGCGCAATTGCGGTGTCGATCTCGACTTCTGGAAAATTGCCATGCGCCCCGGAAAGCCGCTCATGTATGGGCGCAAGACGGTCGACAGCAAAACTGTTCACGTGATCGGCCTGCCCGGAAACCCGGTTTCAAGCCTCGTCTGCAGTCTCGTTTTTCTCCGCCCGCTCATTGCGAAGCTCGCCGGCACCGATCTGACAGCAGATATCCGCCCGGCGAAACTCGGCCAGCCGATGCCTGCCAATGACCATCGGCGCGATTTTGTGCGTGCCACGGTCGAATCACAAAGCGATGGAACACTGCAGGCGACACCGTTTCCAGTACAGGATTCGTCCATGCTGACAGCACTCGTCGGTTCCAATGCATTGCTCATTCGTGACGAAAACGCCCCGGCAGCAGATGAAGGCAGTTCGTGTCGCGTACTCATGCTACGTTAAAACCCAGCTGTGTGAACGCTTGCGCTTCTTAGAAACAGAACAAAGCAAGCGCTGTAATGAATTGAAATAAAAACACTTCATTGAATCTCAGATGCCGCGTTAGCCCGCCCTGTGAACATTCCGGCAACGAGCTGGCCGCCCGTTAATCATTTTAAAACCATTGCAGAACAAGACTGGAACATATAGTGTTCGTTCTGGTTTTGTTTTTCTCGATTCTTATCTGGCCGGAGGGTGTCGCGCATGTTGACCCGTAAGCAGCACGAGCTTCTGCTGTTCATTCATGACCGTCTGAAAGAAACAGGTATTCCGCCCTCTTTTGACGAGATGAAGGAAGCGCTCGACCTTGCTTCCAAGTCGGGCATTCATCGACTGATCACCGCTCTGGAAGAACGCGGCTTTATTCGCAGGCTACCGAACCGTGCGCGCGCGCTGGAAGTACTGCGTCTGCCGGATTCGATTGCACCCGGACTGAACGCGCAGAAGAAATTTGCGCCGAGCGTTATCGAAGGCAGTCTGGGCAAAGCACCTCCTGCGCCTGTGCAGCCATTACGCTCTGCGCCTGTTGCGACCAATGATGATGTGTCTGCAACGGTATCGGTGCCGGTCATGGGCCGCATCGCCGCTGGTGTGCCGATCTCAGCTATCCAGAGCCAGACGCATTCGCTCAGCCTCCCTCCGGAGATGATCGGTGCTGGCGAACATTATGCGCTTGAGGTCAAGGGCGACTCGATGATCGAGGCCGGAATTTTCGACGGCGATACAGTGATCATCAAACGCGGTGACATTGCCAATCCGGGTGAAATCGTTGTCGCGCTAGTCGATGATGAAGAAGCGACCTTGAAGCGTTTTCGCCGCAAGGGCGCATCGATTGCACTCGAAGCCGCAAATCCCGCCTATGAAACACGCATCTTTGGCCCAGACCGCGTTCGCGTGCAGGGCAAGCTGGTCGGATTGATCCGCCGGTACTGATCGTTAGGTCCGAAAATGGAACCGCGTTTTCGGACGGACATGCGTGAAAAGACGGCTTGATCCGCCGACTAATTGAATCGCAACGCGCTCAAAACACTATTATCATTCGCATCTGCCCGGCTCCTGATCGTCAGTGGCCGGGCATTGCGTTTCTGCCTTTTGAGCAGGCTGCTTCTTCTTATATTCCCGATCAGGTAAGCCACGTGCCGCGCGTGAATAGAGCCTGAACAGATGCCATGGACGCCGTGGCTCATCGATGGCGAAGGCTAGCCTGTCGTCAAAATGCGGATCGGTAAAATTATGCCGCTGAGGCGTGCTGTTGTTTACGGACGTCAGATCGCCAGCGAGAGCCGTGAAGGAAGTGCCTGTCGGGTCCTTCTTATCGCCCAGCCTCATTTCGACGGTGCCTCGCAATGCCAGATCACGGCGGTTGATGACGAGCTTCTTCTGATGCGCACATCCCGGTGTTTTTCCGGCTATCGCGAGGATAACGATATCGCCGACATCGCAGGCGACGTCCTGAACGGCAGGGTCAGCCGTATAGGCCAGTACACGCCCATCGCGTAATGTGATCGTGCATAATTCGTCTTCGCAGATAAAGCCGTCGGTCGGAATTCCCCGCATCCTGTCTTTTGCATGCTGCGGTATCAGAAATTGCGTTGCGAGATAGGCGGTTTTCCAGTTGTCGACGGTGAACTTCGACGGTCTGTCGCGGTTCATAGCAAAGCGGCCATCGGGCAGACGAACGCCAACCAGCTTTGCATCTTCCGAGATCACCACATCCGGGAATGGCTCATGCAGGAAGGCGATAAATCCCGCTAAAACAAATGGTAGTGCCAGAATTTTGAGTCGCGTTGTGAACAATACCGCGATCACGAGTGCTACGGTCCAGAGGGTTAGAGCCACGACCGGCATTGCTCCGGGATTGCCATCAGGCGACCAGGACGCGATGACACCCGCAAGAGCGCGGACGATCCAGATACCAGATCCGGCGATTGTCAGAGGCAGCCAGTCAAGGCCGAGCGGCATCAACACGAGGCCCAGAACCGAGAATGGCATCACCAAAGTTGCGATTACCGGATCGGCCAGCACATTGCCAATCAGCCCGAACGGTGCGGTATTGTTGAAATGATAGGCGGCGAATATGCCGCTCGCAATTCCGGCTACCAATGACGTTCCGGCAGCAGCAACGGCTGATTTAACGATCTTCGTTGGCAAACCAACCGTTGGCGAAGCCGCGCGCCTCTCCACATCCTGCGATTTTTTGGCCCTACGCATCCCCCACCAGGCATAACCGGCAATCAGCGCAGCCGTTGCCGAATAGGACATCTGAAAGCTCGGCCCGAGTATTTCATGCGGCGAAATCGCTATGGTCACCATGCCTGCGATTGCCAGATTGCGCATGCTGAGTGCCGCGCGGTCGAACAGCAAAGCGCTGAGCATGACGGCAATCATCATAAAGCTGCGCTGCGCTGCAACATCCGCGCCAGACATGGCGAGATAGAATGCGCAAGCCAGCAAGGACAGGAAGGCGGCATATTTCTTGACCGGGTGCCGAACACTGAAAGCCGGAAAGAGCGCAAAGGCAGACCGAAGCGCAAACATGACGACACCTGCCGCCAGCGCCATATGCAGGCCAGAAATGGAGAGAATATGTGCCAGACCCGCCTTGCGCAGGTCGTCATTGGTTTCCTCGCTGATGCCACCACGCGTCCCGGCGATCAATGCGGCAGTGACATTGCCGTCTTCCCCGCCTATCACTTCTTCGACCCGTTCCGAAACACGTACACGGAGCAAGGCAATCCATTCGCTGATTTCGGCCACAAGGCTTGTCAGTGGCGGAACGTTTGCTGTCTTTGGGTTCCCCAGAAAAAAGCCGTTTGCTCCAATACCGTTGAAATAGGCATGAAAGGAGAAGTCATAATTGCCGGGGCGAACCGGGCCTGACGGCACCCGCAGCCGCGCAAAGCCGGTCAAGCCGCCGCCAATCGATGTGTCCGCCGGTATATCGCGGGCATTGATGCGAATGCGTGTCGGTGAAAAGCGCAGCGTTGGGCGTTCTGTTGTCAGCAAATCGAGTGTGATGCGCCAGCTTCCATTATCCTGTGCATCCAGCGCCACAACCCGGCCAGTCACGCGCGTTGATACATCGGAACCGAGCATTGGTGTCGCCATGCGTTCGGTTTCCCACTTTCCGCTGGCAAGCCCCAATTGGAAAGCAAGCGCGAGCGTCAGCACCTGCCCGGCAAAAAAGTGCTTCCGCGCCAGTATGCGAACAATTGCCAGCCCAGCCAGCAGGGCCAGAATGGGCGTCCAATCCGGCTCGAAGGAGAAGGTGAAATAGACCACTGCGCCCAAGCCGCTGAAAATCGGAATGAGCAGGAAGAAAATTCCACGCGCCGTTTCGAGTTGGATAGCTTCCTCAAAAGCCGCGGGAGCGTTTCTCGCAACGTCGGCGACTGTGTCGCGCCAGCCGGTTGGTTTAACATCAGGCGGCTGGTCCTTATTATCATGATCGGCAGGCGTGGTTGCAGGTTCGGGCCAAGGTTCGGGGAGATAAGAGCGCGTTAGGCCATCGGGCAGGCTTTTGACAAGCACCCGCTCATTGGCCTCATCCGAGACCTTGGCCATATCACCTAAGCGCGTCATGCCCCCGCCTGACTGCAAAAAAGGTCTTTTTGTCGAAATACCCCAAAAGAACAATGCCGCAAGGAGCCGAAACAAACGCGAAGCCCTTGCGCGTAGTGCTGCCTATGCTACATGAACGCCAGTCGAAATCGAGAGGCTTTCGTTATAGAAATCCTCGTTCTCGCTCTTGGCGGCGAGCATCAGAATTCAGGTTTGCGCCCCTGCCCCGGCAATTGCCGCTGTCTTGACGGGCGCGCAATAGAGTGGAGCTACCATGTCGAAACCGGTCGTCACCCGTTTTGCCCCTTCGCCCACGGGTTATCTTCATATCGGCGGTGCCCGTACAGCCCTGTTCAACTGGCTCTATGCCAAGCATACTGGCGGCAAGATGCTGCTGCGTATCGAAGACACCGACCGTGAACGTTCCACCGATGCAGCCACCGCCGCCATTCTTGACGGCCTGACATGGCTTGGCCTCGATTGGGAAGGCGATGCGATCTCGCAGTTCAAGCGCGCGCCGCGTCACCGCGAAATCGCCGAAGAACTCGTCGCTCTAGGCAAAGCCTATTATTGCTACACGACGCCGGAAGAGCTGGAAGAAATGCGCGAAAAGGCGCGTGCCGAAGGCCGCCCGCCGCGTTATGATGGTCGTTGGCGCGACCGTGATCCCTCTGAAGCGCCTGCAGGCGTAAAGCCGGTCATTCGCATCAAGGCCCCGCAGGAAGGCGAAACCCTCGTGCGCGACGCCGTACAGGGCGATGTGCGCTTCCCCAACAAGGATCTCGATGATTTCATCATTCTGCGTTCTGACGGCACACCGACCTACATGCACGCGGTTGTCGTTGATGATCACGACATGGGCGTCACGCACATTATTCGCGGCGACGATCATTTGACGAATGCAGCGCGTCAGACCGTGATCTATGACGCCATGGGCTGGGATGTGCCGCAGATGTCGCATATCCCTCTGATCCATGGTGCGGATGGTGCAAAGCTTTCCAAGCGTCACGGCGCTCTCGGCGTGGATGCCTATCGCGCCATGGGCTACCTGCCCGCAGCGCTCCGCAATTATCTGGTACGTCTTGGCTGGAGCCACGGCGACGACGAAATCATGTCGACCGAGCAGATGATCGAATGGTTCGACGTGACGGATATCAACAAAGGCGCTGCCCGTTTCGACTTCCAGAAGCTCGAAGCGATCAACGGCCTTTACATGCGTGGTAGCGACGACAAAGCCCTGTTCGATGCTCTGATTGCAGTTCTGCCGGAAATCGAAGGCGGCAAGGAACTGGCCGCAGCGCTTGATGACAAGCGCAGCGCTCAGCTCCTCGCGGCAATGTCCGGTCTGAAGGACCGCGCCAAGACGCTCGTTGAACTTGCAGATGGCGCGAAATTTATCTTTGCTGCCCGCCCGCTCGATCTCGACGAAAAAGCCGCCTCGCTGCTCAACGAAGAAGGCCGCGCCGTTTTGAAGTCCGTGCTGCCGGATCTGGAAGCTGCCGGAGAATGGACCATTGAATCACTGGATGCGGTGGTTCGCGCCCATGCAGAGAAAACCGGACTGAAACTGGGCAAGATTGCGCAACCACTGCGTGCCGCCCTGACCGGTCGCGCTACCTCGCCGGGCGTCTTTGATGTGCTTTTTGTACTGGGTCGCGACGAGTCTTTGGGCCGTATTCGCGATCAAATCGGTTAAGGTGCTATCATTCACGCTGACGTGACATAGCTCGCTTAAATAGTTCAAATTTCGCATTGCATCGCGGACGGTTTGGGATAGTTTGGCGATCAAAATCGTAGCCGTAATGCGTTAAAAATCGGGCATCCCGTCATTTTGGGACGCCCGCCAAGAGATACAGACAAGTTATAGCAGCGAATACAATACTGCCGCCAACGGCGGCAAAGTGGACATGAAAGGAAACATGATGTCAGCCAAGACAGCCAGCTTTACTCTCGACGGCAATACGTTCGATCTGCCTGTGCGACAAGGCACTGTCGGGCCGGACGTCGTCGACATCGGTCCGCTTTACAAGAATTCGCATGCGTTCACTTACGATCCGGGTTTCACGTCGACTGCTTCTTGCGAATCCAAGATCACCTATATCGATGGCGACGAAGGCACCCTGCTCTATCGCGGCTATCCGATCGACCAGCTTGCCGAGCACGGCGATTTCCTCGAAACCTGCTACCTGCTGCTTTACGGTGAACTGCCGACTGCAACCCAGAAGTCCGATTTCGATTATCGCGTGACCCGTCACACGATGATCCACGAACAGATGACGAAGTTCTTCACCGGCTTCCGTCGCGATGCGCATCCAATGGCCGTCATGGTCGGTTGCGTTGGCGCTATGTCCGCCTTCTACCACGACTCGACCGACATCACCGATCCGCATCAGCGCATGGTCGCTTCGATCCGCCTGATCGCCAAGGTGCCGACGCTCGCTGCAATGGCCTATAAGTACCATATCGGCCAGCCGTTCATGTACCCGAAGAACGATCTCGATTTCGCATCGAACTTCCTGCACATGTGCTTTGGCGTTCCTTGCGAGGATTACAAGGTCAATCCGGTTCTGGCCCGCGCCATGGACCGCATCTTCATCCTGCACGCTGATCACGAGCAGAATGCATCGACCTCGACCGTGCGTCTTGCCGGTTCGTCGGGCGCCAACCCGTTCGCTTGCATCGCAGCTGGTGTTGCCTGCCTCTGGGGTCCTGCCCATGGCGGCGCAAACGAAGCAGCGCTCAACATGCTGGCTGAAATCGGCTCGGTGGATCGCATTCCTGAGTTCGTCGCTCGCGCCAAGGACAAGAACGATCCGTTCCGTCTGATGGGCTTCGGTCACCGCGTCTACAAGAACTACGATCCCCGCGCCAAGATCATGCAGAAGACCTGCCATGAAGTTCTGGGCGAACTGGGCATCAAGGACGATCCGTTGCTCGACGTCGCAATGGAACTGGAAAAGATCGCACTGACGGACGAGTACTTCATCGAGAAGAAGCTCTATCCGAATATCGACTTCTATTCCGGTATCACGCTGAAGGCTCTTGGCTTCCCGACCGAAATGTTCACCGTTCTCTTTGCACTCGCCCGCACCGTCGGCTGGGTCGCACAGTGGAAGGAAATGATCGAAGATCCGCAGCAGAAGATCGGTCGTCCGCGTCAGCTCTACACGGGCGCGACGGAACGCGACTACGTGCCGGTTGCAAAGCGCAAGTAAGCGCTACAAAGGCTGAAAACAAAAACCCCGGTTGCCAATGGCAACCGGGGTTTCTTTTTGATCTCGGAACAGTTCTGTTTCAACGGGACCGCGTAACGGCTCCAGTCGAACTGTTTAGCCCTTGCGGCCTTTCTCGATAACATCAAGCAAAACCCGCGCGCCGATCTCGCCGGAAGGTCGCTCGGTCGACATGACCGAAGCCACGGCGTCAAAGCCGTCCAGCTGCGCCTGACGCGCCGATCCGGGACGCATCAGGCACTCTAGACTACGGGCCAGCATTCCGGGGCGCACGAATTCGTTGAAGAACTCCGGCACCACCGGTTCATCAGCAATGATATTGGGCAGCGCTGCGCTCCAGATGGTGATCTTCGGCATCAGGAACTTACGCGCAAACCAATCCGCCTTGTAGGAAAGCACACTTGGAATGCGCGATAGCGCCAGTTCCAGCGACACCGTTCCGGAAGCGGCAAGCGCGGCATCAGCCCGCGCAAAGGCCTTCCACTTCTCTTCGTCTCCGACGACGATCAGCGGCTTTACCGTCCAGTCGCGCGAAAGATCGCGCACCATGGCCTCGATACGCGGCAAGGTCGGCAGTATGACCTCAAGCTTTTCCAGGCGCGATGCAAGTTGGTCAACCGCTTTGCCGAAGGGTTCCATCAGCATCTGGATTTCGGTGCGGCGCGAGCCAGGCAGTAAAAGCAAAGTATGTTTGCCGGCTTCCGACCTTTGCGGTTCCAGCGCAAGCTGCGCAGCGCGCGTATCGAGTATCGGCGCATAGCTCGACAGGCGATGCCCGACATAGGTTGACTGAGGGCCGTTCAGCCGCTCCATCACGTCAACCTCGAACGGCAACACCGTGAGAACATGGTCGATATAGGCGCGCATCGCGCGAGCACGCTGCGGACGCCACGCCCAGACACTTGGGGCGATATATTTGACAATCGGGATGGAAGGATCGGCTGCCCTGATCTTTTTCGCCACCCGATGGGTGAAATCCGGACTGTCGATCAGAAGAACGCAATCCGGCTTCTCCGCCACGATCTGACGCGCTGTCTGACGGATGCGCAATACCAGTCCCGGCAGGTTCTTGATGATAGCGCCCAGCCCCATCAAAGCAATTTCATGCGGATCGAAAAAGGACTTCAGGCCACGCGCGGCCAGATGGTCGCCGCCCACCCCGACAAGATCAACCAGTCTGTCAGTCTGCTGACGCAGGGCGTCAATCAGGTCGGCACCCAGAAGATCGCCGGATTCTTCACCGGCCACGATTGCTATTTTCAATGGCCGGCTGGTGTTGCTCACCCTTATGTGTCCTTCCCGTCCCGACTGATCGTCTGTATGAAGAGGCCGCTTTCATTGGCGGCCGCTATCGTCTCGCCGAAGCCTAGAATAAATGTACGTCCTGCCTCAACCGCAATTCCTGCGAGACCGGCGCATTTGGCCTTGTTCACGGTGGAAATACCAATGGCTGGCAAATCTGCCCGTTCGTCCTGTCGAGGTTTGGCCATTTTCACAAGGACGCCGCCGCGTTTGGGAATACGCCCAGCTTCCCGCAGCTCTCCGACACGGTCAATCATAAGATCAGTGCCCTCCGCCCCCTCCAGCGCCACGACACGACCGCCAACGGCAATTGCACCCTGCCCAACATCGAGATCACCAAGCCGCAAAGCCGACTCCATAGCCAGCTTAATATTTGCGGCTTCGCGTGCGTCCGGTTCAGCTTTGGTGATAATGCGAGCAGGCGAAGGAGACAGGAGATCGGGCACTACTTCATGCGCGCCGACCACCTTGAAGCCAAATGATTCGAGAAGACCGATGAAAGCACGCAGCAGCGCATCGTCGCCCTGCCCTAGCGCCCGAAATACATGCGGAACGGCCCGCAACGTCGGCCAGTCGAGCTTCAGGTCACTGAGATGCGGCCTGCTGCGCACACCGCCCGCCAGAACGACCCGCGAAACGCCAGCCGCTTTCATCGACCGAATCAACTTTGCGAACTCGACAACCGAAATTTCCTGATGCTCGTAATTATAGAGCACCCGGTCTGCTTCTTCACGCAGAGGAACAAGAAATGGTGGAGTGCCTGCTGATTGTAGCGCTTCGGCCACGACAACGGGCAACAAGCCGTTGCCCGCGATAATGCCGACACGCCCGCCCGCCAGAGACGGACGCGATAGTGTGTCAGCTTTCGTCGCTGTCATGCCCGGCCCCGCCATGAACCGCATCGAGCGGCGGCGTGCAATAGGCGCGCTTTGTATCGACATTGATGAAGTCGATCATGTCGATGACAGCCGGAGAGTTTGGAATTGCTTCCAGCACATCAATAGCGCGTTCACGAATCGGCTTGGTACGATCAAACAGCATGCGCACGGCATGGCGCAGATTGTGGATTTCCTTGCGCTCCATGCCAGAACGCTTCATGCCGATAATGTTGAGACCGCCCAGATGAGCATGAACGCCGATGGCCATGCCGTAGGGGATCAAATCGCTCACCACCGCGGCCATTCCGCCAACAAAAGCATGATGACCGACGCGGACAAACTGGTGCACAGCCGCACCGCCGCCCAGAATGGCGTGGTGTCCGATAGTCGTATGACCGCCGATCATGACATTGTTCGAAAAGGTGACGTAATCGCCGATATCGCAATCATGCGCCACGTGGGCATAAGCGAGGAAGGAACAGTTGTCGCCAACCGTTGTATAACCGCGTGCGCTGTCGGATCCGCGATGCATGGTAACACCTTCGCGGATGAGGCAATTCGTGCCGATCGTCAGCGTGGTGGGACCACCCTTGTGCTTGTTGTTCTGCGGATCACAACCGAGAACAGCGTGCGGATAGACCTTCGCGCCCGCGCCAAGCGTAGTCGCGTCCGTGACAACCACATGGCTCATCAGAACGGAATTGTCGCCAATGACGGCGCCCGATTGAATATGACAGAAGGGGCCGACAGACACACCCTGGCCCAGTTCCACACCCGGCTCAACAAGAGCGGTGGGGTGAATGATTGTTTCTTTCATCGTAATGCTCACTGGCTTTCTTCACCGGCATTAATCATTGCCGCGACTTCCGCTTCAGCAACTTTCACACCATCAACCTCAGCCACGCATTCATATTTCGAAATATTGGCGCGCTGTTTGACTTTCTTGACATGCAAAAGAAGACGATCCCCCGGAACGACCGGACGGCGGAACTTCGCATTGTCGATGGTCATGAAATAGACAACGCCCGGGCGACCGGTTTTGCGCTGAAGCAGCGAAATTGCACCGGCAGTCTGGGCCATAGCCTCAATGATCAATACACCTGGCATGATCGGCTTTTCCGGAAAATGTCCGGTAAAATGCGGCTCATTGATCGTGACATTCTTGATGCCAGTCGCCGAACGATCACCATCGATATCAACGATTCGATCAATCAACAGAAAAGGATATCGATGCGGCAGTACCGCCAAAAGATCCTGAATATCCGCCGCTTCGAGCTTCGTCTGTTCCGTATCACTCATCTGAGGATTGCTCCTTTCTTGATTGCCCGATGCTGCGAATGTTCGCGATATCGCGGAACCACTGCTTGATAGGACGTGCGGGAAGCCCCCCCCAACGCTCTCCATCGGGTATATCGTTCATAACGCCGCTCGCAGCTGCAATCTGCACGCCCGAGCCGATGATCAGGTGATCCGCAAGACCGACGCGACCACCAAGCATGGTCCCGTCGCCGATCACACAGCTTCCGGAAATGCCGCAATGCGCGGCAATAAGACAAAAACGACCGATACGCACATTATGCGCAATCTGGACGAGATTATCGATCTTGGAGCCCTCGCCGATGACCGTGTCGCTCAGCGATCCACGATCAACGGTGGTATTGGCTCCAATCTCCACATTGTCCTGTATAATGACACGGCCAATCTGCGGGACTTTCTCAAGTCCGGCAGCGCCGGGCACATAACCGAATCCGTCTTGTCCGATGCGGACACCTGGATGCAACAACACACGATTGCCGATAAAGGCGCATTGGATCGTCACGCCAGGCGCGACATAGCTATCGCGTCCAATCTGGCAGTTTTCACCGATCACAGCCGTCGCGGCGATCAAGGTACCCGAACCGACAGTAACGCCCTTGCCTACAACGGCACCCGCTTCAATCGTTGCGCCATCTTCGATATGCGCCGATGGATGAATGAAAGCTTGCGGAGAAATGCCGGTTTCGCCGAACCAGCTTTCAAGCTTGGCTGACGTTGGAAACAACATGCGTCCGACAGCGGAAAAATCGCGATGCGGGTTGCGGGTAATCAGGGCAGCCATATGCGAAGGCACGCTTGGAGCCACGTCTTCCTTGCAAAAAACACCAGCAGCCTTGATTCCGGCCAGCGCCTCGGCGTTCTTCTTACCTTCCACGAAGATAAGCGAACCCTCTCCGGCATCCTTCATGGAAGCCAGGCGCTCAACAGAACGCGGTGCAAGCTTCGGGTCACGAAGTCTTGCACCGGTGAAATCAGCCACGTCGCCAATCGTGAGTTCACGAGAAGGCGAGAAAAAGACAGGATCTGCCATCAGTACACTTTCTCTCCCGGGGCGTAGCCGCCCCGGGGAAAGGCAAATCGGTTAGAACTTGGTCGAAACACCGAAGTTGAAGTTCTGAACCTTATCGGTATCAGCCTTCGCGACCGGGAATGCATAGTCGAAGCGCAGCGGACCGAACGGCGAAGCCCACATCAGGCTGAGACCGACCGAAGCGCGAAGCTTCTTGTCGTCACCCAAAACCGGCGCGCCGCCCAACTCGTCTGCACCACCATAGAGCATCGCCGCGTCCGCAAAGAATGCACCACGAATACCAAGGCTTTCAGGTACGACAGGCATCGGGAACTGCACTTCGGCAGTACCGTTGATATAGGTCGTTCCACCCATCCAGTAACGCTGACCAGAAACCGAATCCTGGTAACGACCGATGCCGTTAAACTTGAAGCCGCGAATGATGTCCGAATTGTTCTTGAACAGATCGAAGATACGGACGCCGTCGCTACCAAATTCATGGATATAACCACCGCCGAGACCCAGCATACCGACGATGTCGGCTTCCTGAGCAAGGGTCTTATAGTAATTACCCTTGAAGGTCGTCTTCATGAACTTCGCATCGCCGCCAAGGCCCGCGAATTCCTGCGTGAACTTGCCATAAAGGCCATCATGCGGGTTCTTCATGTCATCGATGGAATTATAGGTCAGCGAGTAGCTGACAGACGAACGCAGCCACGGGCTGTTTTCGGCTGCTTCGACCAGAGCCGGAGCGTAGTAACCATTGATGTTATCGCGGAACAGGTCATACTTTTCCTGAACCAGGTTATACGCGAGACCGACCGAGAAATTCTCCGTAATCGGAAGACCGAAACGAATCGTGCCACCAGTCTGCTCGACATCATAGTCGTCGTTCACGCGATAGCTGCGACGGAATACGTCGAAGCCTGCCGACATGCGATAACCGAGGAAGTACGGCTCCGTGAAGGACAAGCCGTAGTTACGCATATCGTCCTGGCCGGCGCCGGCGCTAAGACGGATATACTGGCCGCGACCGAGGAAGTTACGCTCGGTGATCGCGCCTTCGACAGACGCACCCGGCGTTTCGCCGCCCGTGGTGTAGCCACCACCGATGGAGAATTCACCCGTCGACTTTTCGACGACATCAACAACCAGAATCACCTGATCCGGCTCGGAGCCCGGAGCCGTCGAGATATTGACGGTCTGGAAGAAGTCCAGAGCTTCAAGGCGACGCTTGGCGCGCTGCACCATGACCTGATTGAAGGCATCGCCTTCGTTCATGTCGAACTCGCGACGGATCACGTAATCGCGGGTCTTGTCGTTGCCGCGGATTTCAATGCGCTGAATGTAAGCGCGTGGACCCTGATCAACGCTATAGACAACCGAAATCGTGCGATTTTCGAAGTTACGATCACCGCGTGGCTCAACCTTGGCAAAAGCATAACCGCTACCGGCAACGCTTTCGGTCACAGCCAGAACGGAATCTTCAACTTCCTTGGCGCTGTAGGCGCGACCCGAACGGGTCTTCACAAGACCACCGAGCGCGTTGGTATCAACGCCGTCAACGGTGCTTTCGACGCTCACGTCACCGAAGGTATAACGCTGACCTTCATCGACCGTAATCGTGATCGTGTATTCGTTGGTGGACGGATCGAGAACCGCATTCGACGAAACGACGCGGAAATCGGCGTAGCCACGATTGTAATAGAAGCGACGCAGCGATTCTTCGTCAGCCTGCAAACGACCTTCGTCGTAAACGTCGTTACGGGTCAGCCACGACAGCGGGTTCGAACGCTTGGTGGAAATGACATCACGCAGACGGCGGCCGCTATAGGCCTGATTACCGACGAATTCGATATTTTCAATCTTGGTGCGCGAGCCTTCGTTGACTTCATAGACAACGTTGACGCGACCCTGACCGAGATCGACAGTGCGTGCATTCACGGTCGCATCGCTGCGTCCGATATGCGCATAGGCAGCCTTGATAGCTTCCTTGTCCGATTCCATCGTCGCCGCATCGTAAGGCGAACGCGGCTTGAGCTGAACGGCGCGCGTCAGATCAGGATCCTTGATCTTCTTATTGCCCTGGAACAGGACATTGTTGACCACGGAGCGCTCATTCACGGTCACGACAAGCGTGCTGCCGGACTGATTGATGCGGACATCCGAAAACAGACCCATGGCGAAAAGACGCTTCACCGCGGCATCGATATCAGCGCTGGTGAAGGCTTTGCCTGGACGAATGTCGATATTGTCGCGAATGGACTGTGCATCAACACGCGTGTTGCCGCGAACGTCGATACGGCTCACAACGGCAGCTTCCGCGACATTCACGGATGCCAGCGAGAGCGCTGCAGTACCCGAAGCCACTAGAGCCACCGACATGGCGAGCGCGGACGCGGCGCCAAAGAATTTAGAACTTGCCGTCATAGGCTTTCCGAACCTTCGTTTTCTGTCCCCGGGACGATTAACCCAGAAAAATGCGTACAGATACAACCGTATTATCCGGTTTTTCCATACAAGCAAGCGTTGCGGTTAAATTCTGTTTACTTAGGCAACAAGCGTGGCATCCGTGCCACGCGAATTGTGAGTTATGGTAAACAGATTGCTTAGCTTTTCCGGTCGTCGCTCCCAATGTTCACTTCTGTTTAACACCTTGCCCGGCCTCCGTCGGACAAAGCGTCGCCTCACTGCAGTCAGCTTAACCGGACAAGCCGGTCTAACCAATAAACCCCAAGATCGTCATCCCCCAAGATTTCAATTCCTAGGACCGCTGCCTGAGACAGTCGGCAATTGATCTAGCAGGCAAAGAGGTCGTTGAAAAGTACGAACCCCATAAATCCCATCACAAGAAGGAATCCGATGCGGTAGAAAATCTCCTGCGCTCCCGGTGACACCGGGCTGCCCTTGATTGCTTCCACAGCGTAGAAAACCAGGTGCCCGCCATCCAGCGGCGGCAGGGGAAACAGGTTCAAAAGCCCGATCCCGATGGAGAGCATAGCCGTCAATTGTATCAACCAGTCGAAGCCGGCACTTGCCGCCTTGCTCGCCATATTGGCGATTTTGACCGGTCCACCCAGTTGGCACTTATCCTCACGGCCAAAAGCGAAACGTGTGAAAAACTCACCCGTACGGCTGATGATGAAGCCGGTTTCCATCACCGCCTGCCCGACTGATTCGAGCGGGCCGTATTCAATGCGGCGGAAATTGCCGACCGCTTCCGTGGTTTCCACGCCAATCGCGCCGAGCTTCACCTTGTTGCCAAGCGGATCTACACGCTCGACCGTGGCGGGCGTTGCCTTGAGATCAACCATCTTGCCGCCGCGCTCAACCGTAAAGTCGAGCGTATCGCCTGCCCGGCCCGAAACGATGCGCTGCACATCGGCAAAAGTGGTGATCTTCTCTCCCTCGACGCTGATAAAGCGATCACCGGGTTCGAAACCCGCTGCGGCTGCGGGGCTGTTAGGCTGTACGCCAGCAATCAGCGGATCAGCGATCTGGCGGCCGTAGAGCGCAAAGAAAACGCTGAAAATGACAATCGTCAGAATAATATTGAAGGCGGGACCGGCAAAAACCGTTGCCGCGCGCTTCCACACTGGCTGCGTATGGAACGCACGCTTGCGGTCTTCTTCGCTCAGCGCATTGTTATCCACACCGACAGGCGAACTGGTTTCGCTTTCATCGCCGATGAACTTCACATAGCCGCCAAGCGGAATCGCAGAAAGCTTCCAGCGCGTGCCGCGACGATCCGTAAAGCCGAGCAGTTCGGGGCCAAAGCCGATCGAAAAGGCCTGCGCACCGATGCCGCACCATCGTGCGACAAGATAATGCCCCATCTCATGTACGAAAACGACGACTGTAAGAACGAAAAGGAACGGTACGATTGTCCCGACAAGCAGGCTTTCACCGCCGAAGAAAAAGGCCAGAGCCTCCTGCAAATCACTACTCCTTACAAATCACCCGTTGATCGACTGCGACCGCGACTGGCGCGTCGATCCTCGTACTCTACGAATCGCTGGCCGCTTAGAAACTGAAGAAGATTGCAGATGGCACATCCGGCTCTGCAATCACGGCACCAAAGAGGTATAGAAGTGCAGCGGCGGCGACAAGCCCGTCGACGCGATCAAGCACCCCGCCATGACCCGGCAGAAGACGCCCGGAATCTTTCGCACCGAACTGACGCTTCACCCAGGATTCGGCCAGATCGCCGATTTGGGAAACGATGGAAAGCAAGAAGGCCAGAAGCGGGACGATCAGGCTGCCCGGTGTTGCCACCAGTGAAGCAACCAGAATGCCGCCTGCAACAGCCGCCGCAGCGCCGCCAATGGCGCCAGACCATGTCTTGTTGGGGGAAAAACGCGGCGCCAGCTTCGGGCCGCCCAAGGCGCGGCCATTGAAATAGGCCGCAATATCGGTGGACCAGACGACAGCAAACAAAAACACAATGGCCGTGAAGCCGAAAGGTTCGTCACCACGCAACAGTGAAAGCGATATTGCCGAAAACCCGGCATAGAAAAGCCCGGCTGCGGGCCAGCCCCGACCGGTTTTCCACTGGGTGGCGAGAAGAATCAGTGTTCCAAGCAGAAGCGTACCGATAGTCAGCAACGCGCTGCGATCGAGAATCAAAAGAACGCTCGTCAGAACCAGCCAAGCCCAGCCGAACATCCGGGAAAACGAAGTTTGGCGCGGAGCGCTCAGTGCCGTCCATTCGTAGAACATCGCCAGACCGATAGCGATTGCGAAAAGCGTGAAACCCAACCCGCCTACCCAGGTCAGCCACAAGGCCGCTGCGCCGAGTACGATGGCGGTGAGAATACGGGTTTGCAGATTGGACATTGAGACCTTTCGGCTTGCGCTGCGTCAGGGCATGCGATGCGATGGAACACGGCAACAGAAAAGCATGGCTGCGAAACGAACAGTCATCACATCTATTGCCCGATAGCCCGGCTGCCCTCTTCGCAATCTTCGAGGCTGGTTTCAAGATTGCTCCGCGCCTCGACGCCACCAAAGCGACGTTCGCGCTGGCGGAACACTTCATAGGCAGCATCAAGATCCGCCGGACGGAAATCCGGCCAATGCCCGGGCATAAACAGGAATTCCGCATAGGCAGCCTGCCAAAGCAGAAAATTCGACAGGCGCATCTCACCGCTGGTGCGGATGATGAGGTCCGGGTCGGGCATGGAAGCGGTATCGAGATTGGCTGAGATCAGCTCGGCGGAAATCGACGACGGGTCCAGAAGACCGGCAGCGACATCGCGCGCCAGGCTCTTGACTGCGCGGACGATCTCGTCGCGTGAACCGTAATTGAAGGCAATCACCAGATTGAGGCCGGTGTTGCGGCGGGTAAGGGCTTCCGCCTCAGTAAGCAGACCACGAATATCGTCGGTCAGCCCTTCCCGCTCACCAATAATGCTGACCTTCACATTGTTACGATGAAGATCGGCAAGGTCGCGGCGAATGAACAGCTTGAGCAGACCGAGCAGGTCATTGACCTCACCGCTCGGCCGCGACCAGTTTTCGGAAGAAAACGCAAAAAGCGTAAGATAGCCAAGACCGCGGTCACCTGCCGCCCGCACCGTTTCGCGCAAGGCTTCGACGCCAGCACGATGCCCGGCGCTACGTGGCAGGCCACGCGCCTTCGCCCAACGGCCATTACCATCCATAATAATGGCGATGTGGCGCGGATCGGACATTCCTGGCTCTCCCTATACGATAATCATGCAGGTCCTAGACCTGCATGATTTCGCCTTCCTTGACGGCAACAACCTTATCCATTTCAGCAATGGTGTCGTCGGTCAGTTTCTGCACTTTTTCGGACAGAACGCGGCTGTCATCCTGACTGATGTCGCCGTCCTTCTCCAGCTTTTTCAGCGTGTCCATGCCATCGCGGCGCACGTGACGTGCGGCGATACGGCCCTGCTCGGCATATTGATGCGCGATCTTGACCAGTTCCTTACGGCGCTGTTCGTTCAGCTCCGGAAGCGGAATACGCAGCGTCATTCCGTCGGTAATCGGGTTGAGGCCCAGACCGGAATCACGAATAGCGCGTTCGACAGCGCCAACCATGCTCTTGTCCCACACGGAGACCGAAAGCATGCGCGATTCAGGAACAGTAATATTGGCAACCTGATTGATCGGCATCGTCGCGCCATAGGCTTCGATGGTGATCGGCTCAAGCAGGCTGGCGGAAGCACGACCGGTGCGAAGACCGTTCAGATCATGCTTCAAAGAATTGACTGCGCCTTCCATGCGGCGTTTCAGGTCGTTGATGTCAAAAGCATCACTCATGCATATTCTCCTTCGATACGCAGCAAGACATGTGAACGATCATCGTTGATCAATTATCGGAAACGATCGTGCAACGTCCCTTGCCTTGCAGAATTTCGGCCAAGCCGCCGTTTTCATGGATGGAATAGACTATTATCGGAATGTTGTTCTCGCGCGCAAGGGCGACGGCAGCCGTATCCATGACAGCCAGGCCGCGATCGAGAACTTCCTTGTGGGTGAGTGTGTCGAAACGCGTCGCGGTCGGGTCCTTTTTCGGATCAGCCGAATAGATGCCGTCGACCTGCGTGCCCTTCAACAGCGCATCCGCTTCAATCTCTGCCGCGCGCAACGCAGCAGCAGAGTCGGTCGTGAAGAATGGATTGCCGGTACCGCCAGCGAAAATCACCACTTTGCCCTCGTCCATATAGGCCGTAGCCTGACGCTGCGAGAAGCTCTCGCAGATTTCCGGCATTGCTATGGCGGAGAGAACAACGGCATCGACGCCGATCTTGTGCAGCGAGGTGCGCAGCGCCAGCGAATTGATCACCGTCGCCAGCATGCCCATGTGGTCGCCGGTTACGCGGTCGCCGCCCTTGGAAGCCACTGCTACACCGCGAAAAATATTACCGCCGCCGATCACCACGCCGACTTCGATGCCCAGCATACGGGCCTGCTTGATATCGTTAGCGATCCGGTCTGCAACGGATACATCGATGCCGAAACCCTGACTGCCCATCAATGCCTCGCCCGAGGCTTTCAAAAGGACACGCTTATAGGCGGGCTTGCCGGACATGGGATGCTCTCCGCTGATCGAAATAAAGGATTGTGTTGGGTTCCGATACACGAAGGGCACCGCGTTGTCACGCGATGCCCTTCATAATCAAAAGCCTTTTCAGGCTAAAGCCTGTTCTGAAAGCATAAAGTCGCTTTCAGAGGAAGAAAGAGCTGATTAGCCCTTGGCAGCAGCAGCGACTTCAGCAGCGAAATCGCTTTCTTCCTTTTCGATGCCTTCGCCGAGAGCGACGCGGGCAAAGCCGACGATCTTGGCCGGAGCGCCAATGGTCTTTTCAGCTTCCTTGAGGGCAGCTGCAACCGTCAGGTCCGGATTGATGACGAAAGCCTGCGAAAGAAGAACAACTTCTTCGTAGAACTTGCGCATACGGCCTTCGATCATCTTTTCGATGATGTTGTCCGGCTTGCCGGATTCACGAGCCTGCTCGATGAAGATCGACTTTTCGCGTTCAGCGGCAGCCGGATCGACGTCTTCAGCGGTCAGCGCGAGCGGGTTGATAGCAGCAACGTGCATGGCAACCTGACGACCGAATGCGTTTGCAGCTTCTGCATCGCCAGCGGTTTCGATAGCAACCAGAACGCCGAGCTTGCCGAGACCGTCAGCAACGCCGTTGTGGATGTAGGTTGCAACGGTACCCTGCGAAACGCTGAGGGCAGCCGAACGACGGAAGCTGATGTTTTCGCCGATGGTTGCAACTGCGTCCTTGGCAGTTTCGGTGACGGACTTGCCGTCGACATTGGCGTTGGCCACAGCTTCGGTCGAACCGTCGGTTGCCAGGGCAGCCTGAGCGATCTTGCGAACCAGATCCTGGAAAGCGTCGTTGCGGGCAACGAAGTCGGTTTCGGAGTTGACTTCAACGACAACAGCCTTGTTGCCGGAAGATGCAACGCCAACCAGACCTTCAGCAGCCGTACGGCCAGCCTTCTTGTCGGCCTTTGCAATGCCCTTGGCGCGCAGCCAATCAACAGCGGCTTCGATGTCGCCATTGGTTTCTGCAAGAGCTGCCTTGCAGTCCATCATGCCAGCGCCGGTCAGTTCGCGGAGTTCTTTAACCTGAGATGCGGAAATGCTCATTGTGTCGCCTTTCACGAAAGCGAAGGCACACCGAATGGGTGTGCCAACTTTGAACCGGCGCCATTTTGACGTAGCGTGTTTTGCCCGAAAATCGTTAACCGTGCTTCGGAATCACGCATCTGCGCCGGAATGAAACGAGATTATCCATCCGCCTCTATCAGAGATATGACGGATGGATCAAATCATGCGCTGATTAAGCGCCTTCAGCCGGAGCTTCGAGAGCGGGCTCAACCGGAGCTTCAGCCTGCGCACCGATGTCGATGCCCATTGCGCCCTGCTGGCGAGCAATACCGTCGAGAGCGGCGCGTGCAATCAGATCGCAATAGAGCGAGATAGCGCGTGCGGCGTCGTCGTTGCCCGGGATCGGGTAGTCGATCTGGTCCGGATCGCAGTTCGAATCGATCACGGCAACAACCGGAATGCCAAGACGCTTGGCTTCCTGGATAGCAATTGCTTCCTTGTTGGTGTCGATGATGAAGATCAGGTCAGGAACCGAACCCATGTCCTTGATACCGCCGAGTGCGCGGTCAAGCTTTTCACGCTCACGCTGAAGGTTCAGAAGTTCCTTCTTGGTGAAGCCCTGGCCTTCGCCAGCCAGAAGTTCGTCGAGCTTGCGCAGACGCTGGATCGAGTTGGAGATCGTCTTCCAGTTGGTCATCATGCCGCCGAGCCAGCGGGCGTTGACGTAGTACTGAGCCGAACGGTTTGCTGCATCGGCAATGATGTCCGAAGCCTGACGCTTCGTGCCGACGAACAGAACGCGACCGCCGCGAGCAACGGTGTCCGAAACGATCTTCAGCGCGTTGTGCAGCAGAGGAACGGTCTGGGACAGGTCCATGATGTGGATGTTGTTACGAGCGCCATAGATGAAAGGCGCCATCTTCGGGTTCCAGCGGTGGGTCTGGTGGCCGAAGTGAACACCAGCTTCCAGAAGCTGGCGCATGCTGAAATCAGGCAATGCCATCTTTATTTTCCTTTTCCGGTTTAACCTCCACGGGCTGAGGCGATTGCTCGCCACCGGAGGTTCTTGCCGGATTTCTCCCGGCAAAAGCCCAATCCCGTGTGTGGAATAGGCGCGCTGTTAACCGATCACGCCATGAATTGCAAGTCGTTTGGCCAATATACCTCAATCCGTCCGCAGGGTGAAAGCGTTTCAGCGCCCGCGTCCGATTACAGGCTTATATAAGCATCCTAAGACAGAAATTCTACGGAAAAGAAACGCCGAGTAAAGACATCAGCAATGCAAAGAATATCTTTTTCATATAAAAATCCAATAAATATAACAAAAAAGACTACAATGCAGAACATTGTAGTCTCAATATAAACATATGTCACTTTACATTTACTATTTGCAGCTGACCTTCTGATCAGCCTTGTCGAATACATCTAGTTTCACAAGCTTGCCGCGCATGGCAAAGTCACCATAGTCCATAGTGAGATCGCGCGTGATACCATTGCGGTAAAGCTTGAAGTTGATGCGGTAGATTGGCAGTCCGTCCTGCTTTTCCTTGTCATCGAAATAGGCAATCGTCACAGGCCAGACCGGATCCTTGGAAAATTTGCCCATGAACTTGGTTTCGTCATCGGCTGGATTCTGCCCTTTGCCGACAACGACCGTGGTGGCGACCACGCGGTCGGCATCTTCAGACGCATCGAAAAGTGATGTCTGATAGAACTTCGCGCCTGCTTCCGCCTTGCCGATCAGCTCTTCCATATGCTGGGTCGGAAACTGCGTTGCACGCAGATCGATCTTGTTTTCCTTGGGCTTCGAAAGCTCTACAACTGTCTTGCCGCCTTCAAGCTTGGCATCGCCGCGCACTTCCTTGACAAGATCCTTGTCAACGAAGGTCTTGTTGACGAAACGGAAGCTTTTGCCGTCATTACCTTCAAACGTTGTCGTCTGCTGATCGGTCACGCGCTGCGGCTGTTCTTCCATGTCGATCCGGGTCACGAAACGGAAGTTCGTCGTATAACCTTCGCAGGCTGAGCCGTTGAACTCATAAACCATGCGCCCGGTCAGGCCACTGATTCCGGACTTTTCATCGGCGCGGTCCAGCGTCAGATCGTAAACGGCGCGGTGCGGCACCAGCGTTACCGTCGAAGCCGCCTGGGCCACGCTCGCAAGTCCAGCCCACACACAGGCAGCGGTTCCACTTGCAGCTACAGCAACCTTAAAACCCGGCTTCAAAAAACGCATACATGAATCTCCCGATGAGTTGACAAGCATGATAAAAAAACTCGTGGCGGAAGCGAGGCAAAAAACGCACCCTTCCCAAAAGCTTCACCGATTCTGCCTATAGGTTGACGGAGAAGTCCCTTTGCAAGCAAGGATTAATGCAATGACCGACACGATCGAAAGCCGCCTGAAAAATCTGGGTATATCCCTGCCGGTAGCGGCTGCACCTGCCGCAAACTATGTCCCCTTTGCTGAAACAGGCTCGCTTTTGCTCACTTCGGGCCAGCTGCCGCTGGAAAATGGCAAACTTGTGCACACTGGCCAGGTTGGCGATAAACTGACGGTTGCCCATGGTCAGGTCGCAGCGCGCGCCTGCGCCGTGAACATTCTGGCGCAGGCCAAGGCCGCACTCGGCGATCTCGAGAAGATCAAGCGGATCGTGAAGATCACCGTTTTCGTCTCGTCGACGGCGGATTTCGTTGAACAGCATCTCGTCGCCAATGGCGCGTCCGATCTGCTCGTCGCCGTTCTGGGCGATGCTGGCAAACATGCGCGTTCCGCTGTGGGTGTCGCCAGCCTGCCGCTCAACGCACCGGTTGAAGTCGAAGCGATTATCGAGGTTGCATAATGTCCTCCATCGAATGGCTCGCAAAGCGCCCAATAGCGCATCGCGGATTGCATGATCAGAACAAGACCCGTTGGGAAAACACGCTGGCTGCCTTTGAAGCTGCCGCCAAGGCTGGCTTTGCCATCGAATGCGACGTGCACCTGACGAAAGACGGCGGTGTGGTCGTTTTCCATGACGACGACCTGCAACGCCTTGCCGGTCGCGAGGGCCGCATCTCCGATCTGACGCTGGCGGAAGCAACCGCGCTTCATGTCGGCGGCACTGAAGAGCGTGTACCGACACTTCGGCAAATGCTTGATCTGGTCGATGGCCGCGTTCCGCTGGTGATCGAGCTGAAAGGCATTGAAGGTCGTGACGATGGGCTGGTCGCAGCCGTTGCGCGTGAACTCACCAGCTACAAGGGCGAAGCCGCCATCATGTCATTCGACCATCACCTGATCCGCCGCTTTGCAAGCGATGCGCCGGGCATTCCGGGCGGATTGACTGCGGAAGGCACGCGCATACAGGATTTCGAGGCGCATTTCTCCATGCTCGCGCATGGCATTTCCTTCGTATCCTATAATGTGCACCATCTGCCGAACCCGTTTGTCACCTTCGTGCGAGAGAAACTGCAAATGCCAGTGATCAGCTGGACCGTCCGTGACCGCGAAATGCAGAAGCACAGCGAACTCAATGTCGAGCAGATAACGTTCGAAGGGTTCGATCCCCGCGCACTGGTCGCCTGACAACAAAGGAATTGCGGTGAACGACGAAGATCCGCACAGTGAAGAAAGCTTCGTTCTTCGCATCGTTGAAAATATCAGCGAATTTACAGAAGACGAGTGGAGCAGTCTTGCCGGGGCTTCCCGGCAGGATGCGAACTACAATCCTTTTACAACCCGCGCTTTTCTGTCCGCTCTGGAAGAGTCGGGTTCCGTTTCCCGAAAAGCGGGCTGGCTGCCGCGTCATCTGCGTCTCGAAAACAATCGTGGCGAATTACTCGGCGTCGTGCCGAATTACCTCAAGGGACACAGCCAGGGCGAATATGTGTTCGACCACGGCTGGGCGGATGCATTTGAACGCGCGGGTGGGCGTTACTACCCGAAATTTCAGGCAGCGATCCCTTTCACCCCGGCAACCGGGCCCCGTCTGCTCAACCACATCGCCTATGACGGCGAAGCTGTGCGGCTGGCGCTGGCAGGCGGTTTACGCGAGCTGACGGATCAGGCAGGCGTATCTTCAGCCCATGTGACATTTGCCCTGCCCGATGAAATCGTGGCGCTCGAACGTGCGGGCTTCCTTCATCGGACGGACCAGCAGTTTCATTTTATAAACAATGGCTTTTCCAATTATGATGACTTCCTGAGTGAGCTTGTTTCACGCAAACGCAAAGCGCTCAAAAAGGAACGTCGCGAAGCGCTGTCCGACGGTATTGAAATCGAATGGCTGACCGGCAGCGACCTGACGGAAGCGGTCTGGGACGATTTCTTTGCATTCTACATGGATACAGGCAGCCGCAAATGGGGCCGCCCCTATCTCAACCGCCAGTTCTATTCGCTGATCGGCCAGACCATGGCCGAGGATATTCTGCTGGTCATGGCAAAACGTGCTGAGCGTTATATCGCAGGGGCCATCAATTTCATCGGCGGCGACAGGCTGTTCGGCAGGCACTGGGGCTGTATCGAGGATCACCCCTTCCTGCATTTCGAGGTCTGCTACCATCAGGCCATCGATTTCGCCATTGAGCGCAAGCTGCGCGTGGTGGAAGCAGGCGCGCAAGGCGAACACAAGCTCGCGCGCGGCTATGTACCTGTCACCACCCATTCCGCGCATTATATCGCCAACGAGAGTTTTCGGGATGCCGTGCGCGACTATCTTGATCGGGAACGGCGCGAGGTCGCGCAGATTCACGAGGCGCTGGAGGAACATACCCCCTATCGCCACGAAGACTGATCCAACGAAGCTTGCCTAAATGCGCTCCGTGCGGTCAAATTTGGTCGAATTCCAGCATTGGAGAGAATCGCATGTCTGCCACCTATGACGACAACAACATCTTCGCAAAAATCCTGCGCGGTGAAATTCCGTCTACCCGCGTCTACGAAAACGACGATGTCGTCGCCTTCATGGATGTCATGCCGCAGGGCACCGGCCACACGCTGGTCGTGCCGAAAGCACCGTCGCGCAATCTGCTCGACGCCAAACCCGAGACGTTGGCTGTTGTTATTGGAACCGTGCAGAAAATCGCACAGGCCGTGAAGAAGGCTTTCAACGCCGATGGCGTCACCGTCATGCAGTTCAACGAACCGGCTTCCGGCCAGACCGTCTACCATCTGCATTTCCATGTCATTCCGCGTTTTGAGGGCGTCGCTCTCAAGCCGCATACCGGTCAGATGGAAGACCCCGCCGTTCTTTCAGCAAATGCTGAGAAAATCCGCGCAGCGCTCTGATAAGACTCTTTTTTAAAGCGTGAGCAACCCGGCAACCAGCAGGATTTCTGCGACCACGATGCCGACAAGCAACCGCTTGCCGGCCATCAGATAAGCGGCGAATCCTGCACTGGCTGCTCCAACCCGCAGCCAGATCGGCGAATCAGCAAGAGCGCCGTTCGGATAAAGAATGAGCTGCGCAATCACGCCTGCGACCAGCGCTGTTGCAACACAGCGCACCAGTACGAGAAGCTCGGAATCCTCGCGCACCCGCCCGCCGACGATCACGCCCATGACCCGGAAGATATAGGTCGGCAGCGATCCCGCCAGAATGATGAAGACGAACGGCCACCACCAGCTGTCGAAACTGTTCCAGTTCATAGCGCCTCCTCCTTCGCGGGGCTGCGCTTCCTATGGAAGCCGAAGGCGATCAGACCACCGACAATGCCGGTGCAGAGCAAATCATATCCCGGCGCAATCTGGTGAAAGACCGGAAACAGCAGCAGACCGGACGCCATCGCAACCTGCCCTGCCCGTTCGCGCGCCGACCGCCAGAGCGAGGTTAGAAAATACATCGGCGTGAGCAGGAAAAGTGCAGCAAACACAACCGGCGGGAACGAAGACGACAGCATATAGACAATGGCGACGACCAGTGCATTGGTTCCAACCAGAACCGAGCCGATCCCGGCGAAATAGCTGGTGCGCATGTCGCGCGGGATGTTGCGCAACTCTTCCATTGCCATGACCCAGGCCGTCACTGCCACGAAATGGCACAGCGCCGCCAATGTCAGCTTGCGCGTCTTCGGTCCTTTGAGTTCAGGCAGAAGCGCCACCACCATCGGCATAAGCCGCACCGACGACAAGCCGACTGCAAGCGCGGCGGCGGGTAGCGACACGCCTGCACTGATGGCGCCGATCAGCACGACCTTGGCAGGAAGCGCCCAGATGGTCAGTGTCATGAACACCGCCTGCCCGACCGAGATACCGCTTTCAATGGCAAGTCCCGCAAAGCCGACGAACGAACTCATCAGCAGGATCGACGGAATACTGAAAATGCGCCCGCAACCACGCAAGAACCAGCGCAGATGCTGGCCACTATGCGCTGAAGCTGTGTCGTGTTGGGGAGATTGATCGGGAAGTTGAGTCGCTGGCATGAAGTCACGTTAGAATGCATACCGAAAAGTGTGAAACGGTTTTCGGGTAACAAGGCGCGTTAAAACAAAATTCTAACGCGATAAGCGCCACTTCAAGAAAGACCACCTTCAGACGCCCGCCGCTTTTCAAGACGAATGTAATCCGGCCCGACAGTCTTATCGTTCCCCCACCCCATGCTCCGATAGAAGCCAGCAGCTCGCGTTGACGCTCCTGTCTCAAGCCAAATTAGTGCGTGACGCTTGAACAGTTCTTGCTCTGCGATTTGCACCAACCGCTTTCCGATGCCTTTGCCTTCATGTCCCGGGAGAACGAATGCCGCAAAAAGCGAGCCTTCAGCGTTATCAATCATCGAAAAGCCGACTATTTCATTGTCGTATAGAGCGACCCAACAGCAAAGAGACGCCAGCATCATTTCTGAGACGCTTGCTTCGGTAATCCCCATATCGGCCATTTGCTCTACAGACAGATGGTTTTCTCTTACCGAAGTTCTGACATGCGTTATGCGCGGCATATCAGACGGCGTGGCCGGTCGAATTTCGAACTGCATATTCCCCCCATAAACAAAAAAACGGCCCCTCCGAAGAGGGGCCGCCTTATCAAGCTTTACTTCTTGCGCGGTACTTTCGGTACCGACGACTTGGTGGCCGAAGCTTTCGGCGCCGCCTTGGCGGCTGGCTTCGGAGCTGGTTCGTCCTTACCGGCCAGAACCTTTTCCTTTTCAGCCTTCTTCGGAGTGGCCTTCCGACGGGGAGAAATCTTTTTCTCCGCCGGAATGTCCTTCTTCGGCTTCACAGGCTGCTCGGCAACCGATTCCAGCGACAGGTCGGTCTTGCCGTCTGCCTTGGTAATCACGTCGACGCGCACTGTGCCGCCATGCTTGAGCTTTCCAAACAGAACTTCATCAGCCAGTGGCTTCTTGATGTGCTCCTGAATAACACGTCCAAGCGGACGGGCACCCATGCGCTCATCGTAGCCCTTGTCGGCAAGCCATGCGATTGCACCTTCAGTCAGTTCGAAGGTGACGCCGCGTTCGGCAAGCTGTGCTTCGAGCTGAAGAACGAACTTCTGCACGACCTGATGAATAACCGGAACCGGTAGCGGACCGAACGGAATGATCGCATCGAGACGGTTGCGGAATTCCGGCGTAAACAGCCGGTTGATCGCTTCCATATCGTCGCCTTCACGCCGCGTGGAGCCGAAGCCAATTGCCGCCCTGGCCATATCCGACGCACCGGCATTGGTGGTCATGATCAGGATCACATTGCGGAAATCGATCTTCTTGCCGTTATGGTCAGTCAGCGAGCCATGATCCATGACCTGCAACAGAATGTTGTACAGGTCCGGATGGGCCTTTTCGATTTCATCGAGCAGCAGCACGCAATGCGGATGCTGATCGACGCCATCGGTCAAGAGACCACCCTGGTCGAAGCCGACATAGCCGGGAGGCGCGCCGATGAGCCGCGAAACCGTGTGGCGCTCCATATATTCCGACATGTCGAAACGCAGAAGCTCCACACCGAGCGAAGCGGCAAGCTGCTTGGCAACTTCCGTCTTACCGACGCCGGTTGGGCCGGAGAACAGATAGGAGCCGATTGGCTTGTCCGGTTCGCGCAGACCCGCACGGGCCAGCTTGATCGAGGCCGACAGCGCTTCGATAGCCAGATCCTGACCATAGACGACGCGCTTCAGTTCCGCATCGAGATGCGAAAGGACCAGTTCGTCATCCTTCGAGACGGACTTCGGGGGAATGCGGGCCATCGTCGCGATGGTCGCTTCGATTTCCTTTACGCCGATGGTCTTCTTGCGCTTGTTCTCCGGCAACAGCATCTGGCTGGCACCGGTTTCGTCGATCACGTCGATTGCCTTATCGGGCAGCTTGCGATCCGAAATATAGCGCGCAGACAATTCCACCGCCGACTTGATGGCGTCGACCGTGTATTTGACCTTGTGGAAATCCTCGAAGTAAGGCTTCAGCCCCTTCATGATCTCGATAGCGTCCGGGATCGACGGTTCATTGACGTCGATCTTCTGGAAGCGACGTACAAGGGCCCGATCCTTCTCGAAGAACTGGCGATATTCCTTATAGGTCGTCGACCCGATGCAACGGATTGCGCCGGAAGAAAGTGCTGGCTTGAGCAGGTTCGATGCATCCATCGCACCGCCCGAAGTCGCACCGGCTCCGATGACCGTATGAATTTCATCGATGAACAGAACCGCGCCCGGAAACTCTTCGAGTTCCTTCACGACCTGCTTCAGACGTTCTTCAAAGTCACCGCGATAGCGCGTTCCGGCCAGAAGCGTGCCCATGTCGAGCGAGAAAATCGTCGCATCGGCGAGCGCTTCGGGAACCTGTCCTTCCACGATACGCTTTGCGAGACCCTCGGCAATGGCCGTCTTGCCGACACCGGGATCGCCCACATAAAGCGGGTTGTTCTTCGAGCGACGGCAAAGGACCTGAATCGTCCGGCTGATTTCGCTGTCGCGACCGATCAGCGGATCAATACGACCGGCCTTGGCTTTGTCATTGAGGTTGACGCAGTAAGCGGACAAGGCGTCCTGCTTCTTCTTCGGTCCCTCTTCCTGCTCCACGCCGGGGCGTTGCTCTTCGCTCGGATTTTCCGCGCCTCGTGGCGAACGGGTTTCGCCGCTTTGAGGACGCTTGGAAATGCCGTGCGAAATATAGTTCACGGCGTCGTAACGGGTCATCTGCTGTTCCTGAAGGAAGTAGGCAGCATGGCTTTCCCGTTCCGCAAAGATGGCGACGAGCACATTGGCACCCGTGACTTCTTCGCGATTCGACGACTGGACGTGAATAACGGCGCGCTGGATTACTCGCTGGAAGGCGGCCGTCGGTTTGGAATCCTCGTCATAGCCGGTGACGAGATTATCGAGTTCGCGGTCGATATAATCGGTAACGACGCGCTTGAGGTGGTCCAGATCGACGTTGCAGGCGCGCATCACTGCGCCCGCATCCTGATCGTCGATCAGGGCAAGCAAAAGATGTTCGAGCGTAGCATATTCGTGATGCCGCTCGTTTGCGATTGTCAGGGCTTGATGCAGTGCCCTTTCAAGGCTGGGAGAGAACGATGGCATATGACCTCACTTTTTCTCCATCACGCATTGCAGCGGATGCTGATTCTGGCGGGCAAAATCCATGACCTGGCTCACTTTGGTCTCGGCGACTTCGTATGTAAATACACCGCATTCACCGACACCGTGATTGTGAACATGCAGCATGATACGCGTGGCATCATCAAGGCTTTTTTGGAAAAAACGCTGCAGGACATGTACGACAAACTCCATGGGGGTGTAGTCGTCGTTTAGAAGCAGGACACGGTAGAGGCTGGGCTTCTTGGTTTTAGGCTGCGTGCGCGTGACCACAACGGTGCCGTTATCCGGCCCGTTCCCGCCATCGGTCTTGCTTTGCATGATTGTATTGAAATGCCTCATGAAACCTGTACCCAAATGCCCATCTGCCGACCCCGCCCTGCGTCAATATGTAGGTCTTTTCCTGCTGATTTTAAGCCCTTCAGTGGCACTTGCAACCGAGACTTATTACCAGCGAGCCCCTTGACACAACTAATATAGGTCAAGGCCCGGATTGCTAACGCTTTCTGCAAAAAACCGCTCCCGCATTTTGTCCAAACGGGTTCCTTTCAGGCGCACAACGGTCTTCATAAATGCGTGATCAAAGGTGGGACCGACACCGGGCGACCAAAAAAAATTTCGGATAATTATGAACGACACGCTTACCATAAACGGATTGGTAACGCTGATGACATTAGGGTGGAGGAATTAGATCGCTGTGTGCCTTTTGTGCCGCAGCATAAAAGTTCCGGCAAGGCCAGCTCATAGGCCAGCATTCAGATAGGTCATCATCGTGCGTTTGGCATTCAGTAAAGTCGCATATGCCCTGAAAAAAGCGGCGCAAGCTACGCTCCTTCTCGCGACCGTGACGGGCTGTTCGACAGCCTCCACCACGATACCGGCTATTGCCGCAAGCGACAGGTATGCTGCAATCGTCGTCGACGCGAACACGGGCAAAACGCTTTTTGCTGCGAATGCCGATGCGCAGCGTTATCCCGCTTCGCTGACCAAGATGATGACGCTCTACATGCTGTTTGAAGCCATGCAGGCCGGGCGCATCAACCGTGATACGCCGATTCCGGTGTCGGCTTACGCCCGCGCGCGTCCGCCAACAAAGATCGGCTTCCGCCCTGGCCAGACCATTCGCGCCGAAGATGCGGCGCTCGCCATGGTCACCAAATCCGCCAATGACGCGGCCACCGCAGTCGGCGAGTATATTGGTGGCTCGGAAGAGCGCTTTGCCCAGATGATGACCGCCAAGGCGCGTCGTCTCGGCATGCGCAACACCACATTCCGCAACGCATCCGGCCTTCCGAACATGGCGCAGCATTCCACGGCACGCGACATGGCGATTCTCGGCATTGCGCTTCGTCAGCATTTTCCGCGTGAGTTCGGCTATTTCTCACGCCGCAGCTTCGTTTATCGCGGTCAGACCATCAACGGTCACAACCGCCTGCTCGGTCGCATTGAAGGCGTGGACGGCATCAAGACCGGCTATACCAATGCTTCCGGCTACAACCTTGTTTCGTCGGTCAATCTCGATGGCCGCCGCATCGTTGCCGTCGTCATGGGCGGCAATACCGGCGCAAGCCGTGACGCCCATATGGCGCAGCTGATCCGTCAGTATCTGCCGAAGGCAACACGCGGTCGCAGCACCGACGCCCTCATTGCCGCGACGAATGACGTGCCGCAAACCGTTGCCGCTGTCGATCTGCCAAAGGCAAGACATGCGCCGGTGCCTGTTGCCCGCGTAGAAACGGTCAACGACACGATCAATAGCGAATCCGGTGAAGGCGATGCGGATCAACCGCAGGTGCTGGCACTGGCTGCGCCGACCGCCCGCCCGGCAGCGCTCGCCGCACAGGCAGCCATTCGCCCGACACCGAAGGCCGCTATCCCATCGGGAACACTTCAGGCTCAGGCACAAGCGCAATCCCAGCAGGATGTTGACCCGGTTACGACCGCTTCCGCACCATCTGCCGGCGGCTGGGCCATCCAGATTGGTTCGCTGCCGAGCGAAGGTCAGGCCCGCGACATGCTTGCCAAGGCTTCCTCGTCTGTCGGTGGCGCGCTGCGCAGTGCATCGCCCTACACGGAAACCTTCAGCAAGGGCAACGCAACCTACTACCGCGCCCGCTTCGTCGGCTTCAATTCGAAGCAGGCCGCATGGGATGCCTGTGCATCTCTCAAGAAGAAGAGCTTCGGCTGCTATGCCGTCGCTAACTGATCAAGCGCGAGGGGACTTTCGCCCCTCGCAACAGCTTCAAACCCGAATTTTGTAAAGCGTAGAGGGTTTCGAGATGTCCAATATGAAAGACACTTACGTACAACCGTCGCTGAAGACCGTTTGGTCTCATGAAGAAAACCGCGCGCCTGCACTCGGCGGGCTGTTCTCGGTGCAGACACTCAAGCAAGCCGCATTGCGGATCGCCGATGTGCGCCGCGGCACCGGGTTTCAAACCCGCGATCTCGTCGGCCTGCTGGTCAGCCACGCAGCCCGCAACAAGCGCCTTTCCCAGCCACGCGCACGGATGCGCATGACGCTGCCGGTCAATTCCAACACGATCACCGTTCGTGTGACGATTGAGAACTGACCGGAACCGAGCTTCACAACAAAAAGCCCGCCGATTGGCGGGCTTTTTGTTTTAAAAGACATTCAAATCAGAGAAGTCCAAGTGCGGCCAGTTCCTGACGCAGTTCGGCGGGAAGTGCCGCTCTGCCCGATTTTCCGGCTGCTTCATCACGCGGCGCTTCATTGTCGCTCAGATATCGCCACCCCTGAAACGCGCGGCGCGGTTGCCATTCCGTCGGAACGATCTTCGGTTCCAGCACGAAATGGCAGCGGCTGATACCTGCTTCATCCGTAAAGGGTCGGACATCCAGCAGTCGCTGGCGGCACTGGATATTGCCCTTGATGACCCAATAGAGCGAACCGCCTTCAAGCAACTCGTCAATGCGCTTCGGCACCATCCGCGTCGTGTGGGTCTGTTCGGGCACGAGCCCAGCGCCCCGTTGTTCGGCGAGGCGGAAATCGATCCAGGCTGCGAGATCTTCGATACTATCGCAACCAACACAAAGCTTGACGAGATTGAGAGCCATGGAAGCGGTTTAGCCAAGGGACGCGATCGCTTCAAGCGTGAAGAATCGCGTTCTCCTAAAATTGAGCGCTCAGCAGGCCACCACGTTCACAGCAAGACCGCCCTGACTCGTTTCCTTGTAGCGCTCGCTCATGTCATGGCCGGTCTGGCGCATGGTTTCGATGCAGGCATCCAGCGGCACGAAATGCTTGCCATCGCCCTTCACTGCCAGCGACGCAGCGGTCACCGCCTTCACGGCGCCCAGCGCATTGCGTTCGATACAAGGCACCTGAACCAGTCCTGCAACGGGATCGCAGGTCATGCCCAGATGATGCTCAAGCGCGATTTCAGCAGCATTTTCGATCTGTTCAGGCGAACCGCCGAGAACAGCGGCAAGTCCGGCTGCTGCCATTGCCGATGCGGAACCCACCTCGCCCTGACAGCCGACCTCAGCGCCGGAAATCGATGCATTGTGCTTGATGACGCCGCCAATAGCCGCCGAGGTCAGCAGAAAATCGCGTATGCCCTTCTCGTCGGCATCGTCGTGGAAATGCAGATAATAGCGGAGCACTGCCGGGACTACGCCCGCAGCGCCATTGGTCGGCGCCGTCACCACCCTGCCGCCCGAGGCGTTTTCCTCGTTGACCGCCATGGCATAAACCGACAGCCAGTCATTGGCGAGCAGTGGATTGCTGCGATTGTTCCGCCAGTCGTCCTGGAGCTTGTCGTGAATATGCCGCGCACGACGACGAACGCCGAGCCCGCCGGGCATGATGCCTTCACGGCTCAGGCCGCGCTCAATGCAGCCGCGCATAGCGCCCCAGACGCGATCCAGACCTGCGTCGAGTTCGCTACGCGACATATGCACTTCTTCATTGGCGCGCTTCATTTCAGCGATCGACAGCCCGCTATCATGGGCCATAACCAGCATCTCGGCTGCATTGCGGAAAGGATAAGGCACATCGGCCTTGTCATCCTGCTTCGCTCCGCTGCGCTGGACGCGGCTCAGCTCTTCCTCGGTGACGACGAAGCCGCCGCCAATGGAAAAATAAGCGCGGCGCAACAGGAGATTGTCGTCGCGGTCATAGGCAGAAAATGCCATGCCATTGGCATGACCGGGAAGTGGCGTCTTGCGGTCGAGAACAAGATCGACCGCTGGATCGAACTGATAGGACGGATGGCCTTCCGGCTGCACCTTCTTGGCTGCCAGAACCTTCTCGACTTCCGTATCCATGATATCGGGGTCGATTGTGTCTGGCAGAAAACCGCAAAGGCCAAGTATGACCGCGCGGTCGGTCGCATGACCAACGCCGGTATAAGCCAGCGAACCATGCAGGCTCGCTTTCAGGCGAACGATCCTGGAATGCGCAGGCCGAGGCCAGTTGCCGTTGATGATCTCATTGAGAAACATCCGGGCGGCCGTCATGGGCCCCATCGTATGGGAACTGGAAGGCCCAATACCAATCTTGAAGAGATCGAAAACCGACAGAAACATTCCACACCCTCTACAGCCCGCCGACATGCGAGGACTGACCAAGCTTTGACCGTAACGCTGGCCCTGTCAGGACTGCTGTATGCGCGAACGAATACAACACGCGTTTCGGTACATTCATATCAGATAGTGTAGGAAAGGAATAACGCAAACCGATTGCCGAAATGCGGCATCAATTTTCCGGAATGCGTAGCTCTGTTTCCGCGCTGCCGTCGGATCAGTCTGATCCTCAGCGCCTCAACAATCAGACAGAGAAGAGATAGGCCATGAGAATGATAGCGGCGAGCCCAATGACTGCCCAGAGCGTAACGCCCCAGCAGGATTTTTGAACGGTTTCGTCCATGGAACTTTTCATAACCCTATTGTGTAACGGTCCGAATAACAGTGGTTTTGATCACGTCACTGTTACCAGTCATATAGCTATGTGAAGCGCGAAAAGCAACGGCGAAAAGCGGCTGAAATGAGGCAGCCTGTTCAAACTGCCGGCCCCGCACTTCAAAAATATATTTTCAATCAAAAGCTTACCAAATTTTTTCGTTAACAAAACCTTTATAGTGGCGGCAGAATTGCGGCATCAGGGTTGCGGCAGGAACATATCTGTCTTGCCTGTAAAGCGATAAGCGGCCAGCCCCATCCACTCCCGCATCGCCACACTGAAGCGCGACAGGGCATCATTGGGTGACTCCAGATAGATGGAGAACTTCTCGTTGAGGCGCGTCTTGTAATCGACCGGCCATGCAATCACGTCGAAACCGGCCTTGCGAAAACAGCCGACAGAACGCGGCATGTGATAAGCGGAGGTCACCAGCAACCACTTTTCACCCGGTTGTGGCTGTGCCAATTCCTTCGAAAACACCGCATTTTCAACCGTGTTGCGCGACTTGTTCTCGTAAATATAGCGATCCCCGGAGAAACCAAGATCATTCAAAAGCGCGCGAGTCGTGTCGGCCTCACTGCTCGATTCTTCGAAAAATGCGCCCTCGCCGCCGGAAACGATAATTTTCGCATTGGGATAAAGCCGCGCAAGCCGCATGGTCTCGACGATACGGTCGGCAGCACTGTTCAGCTCAAATCCCGGTCGTCCCGCATTGATGTCACCGTTCATATAACCACCGAGAACAACGATGCCGTCGACATGCTCTGGCAAAGCAGCTTTGGAGAAACGATCTTCCAGCGGCGCGAGAAACAAAGCGCCGAGCGTCGTGAAGGCGCTGACAAACAGGATGAGCGCAGCCACTCCCGACGCAGCAAGGCCGGTTTTGCGAAAACCGACCAAGACAGCCACCACGCCAAGCAAAACGAACAGGAAAATGATCGTAAGCGGTTGAAAGAAAAGCCAGAAAAGTTTTGAAAAACTATAGAACACTATGAAGCCCCAAGCGAACCGATCAATACGGGATCGAATCCCGCCTATCGCAATACTATAGAATTGGGCTCAGGCTGTGTTAGAGATTTGCGAGGAATCGGAGCCGGAAAGCACCATGCAGAACACTGCCGAAGCGGAAACACCTGCCACCCCTCGCGCCTCACTGGGGCGTCTCGGGCGTATCGATATAGCGCGCGGCATCGCGCTGATCGCCATGGCGATCTATCATTTTGGCTGGGATCTGGAGTTTTTCGGCTATATGGCCCCTGCAACCACCGCGCAGGGCGGCTGGAAACTGTTTGCGCGCTGCATTGCCTCCAGCTTCCTGTTTCTTGTCGGTTTCAGCCTCGTTCTGGCCCACGGTCGCGGCATACGCTGGCGCTCGATGGGCATACGCCTGGTACAGATCGTGGTCGCCGCGGCGGCTATTACCGGCGTTACCTATCTGATGTCGCCGGAGAGCTTCATCTTTTTCGGCATTCTGCACCAGATCGCACTGGCGAGCGTTCTCGGCCTGCTCTTCCTGCGCCTGCCGTGGATTGTGACACTGATCGCGGCGGCCTTGGTCATCGCAGCGCCCTATTTTGCCCGCGCCGATATCTTCAATCATCCCGCACTGGCTTTTGTCGGACTTTCGACTGTCACAGTGCGCTCCAACGACTATGTGCCGTTGTTCCCATGGTTTGGTGCTGTTCTGGTGGGGATTGCGGCTGCGCGTATCGCAGAGCGCTACAATTTGCTGGCACTGCTTGCGGGAGGCATCAAGCCCGCTTTCCTGCAAAAGCCGCTCACCTTTATCGGCAGGCGCAGCCTTGCCTTCTACCTCATTCACCAGCCAGTGCTCATTTCACTGGTCTACGTGTTTGTGCAGATTGCGCCGCCTGCCCGACCCGCGCCCAGAGAAGCCTTTACCCAGTCCTGCGTGGCGGCCTGTTCGCAAACAGGCAGCGAAGCGCTTTGCAAGGAATTCTGCGGCTGTGTTGTGAGTGAACTCGACAAGGCGCAATTGTTCGACGATGTGTTTACCGGCAAGGCCGATCAGCAGAACAACAGCACGGTGAGGGAAATCGCGAATATGTGTTCACCGGTTCCCGATACGCAACCGGAATAAGCGGTGTTACGTGCTGACGCCGAGTTCCGCCAGCCGCTCGATGCAAGCTTCTTCGATCTGATCCAGTTCGCCGACCGTTTCGTCGATATCGCGGCGTTTCTGGCGCAGGTCGTCGCGCTTTTCTTCAACGCGCTTCATCAAAAGCTTGAGCTGGCCCGTTTCGCCGGGCGGCTCGCGATACATCTGGATGATCTCGTGAATCTCGGCGATAGAGAAGCCCAGACGCTTGCCGCGCAAAATCTGCTTGAGAAGGTGGCGGTCCGACGGGCGGAACAAGCGGGTCCGACCACGCCGAACAGGCGCAATCAGTCCCTCGTCCTCATAAAAACGCAGGGTGCGGGTCGATATCCCGAATTCCCGCGTCAGCTCCGTAATCGTATAATATTCGCGCACCACAGCAATCACGCCTCAACCTTAAGTGATTGAATGTTGTGCAACTGCATTTACGTAAAAGTCAACATCAATCCGTCACATACTAAAATATTGGCATTCTTTTAGGAGCCGCAATCTTGGGCTTATAAAAGACGGAAATCAGTGAGAACACGCGAAAATTGACAGAAAAGACGCATTAAAACAGCAATATAGCGCTGTATCCGGCTAGGCGATCTTGCCATGATATTGCCGATCATGCGTTATAGCGACATCACAAAACAAGTATGACGGCAATTTATGCGGCGCTCGGTAAAATACACATTGATCGGACTCATCGTCATCGCAATCGGCGGTGCGGTTCCATTTGCGGTCGAGCCCATCGTCGTCAAGATTGGCGAAGGGTCGATTCGCCAGCTCGCTCGCGATGGCAAGTTCTGTAAAACAGACACGTGTGACGACGGCATCCAATATGTGACGGCTTTTCTGGAAACCAATTATGGCCTCTCGCCGCACGATGTTAAATGGTGTATGGGCGTCGATGTCATCGCGCATTACGAATTGCCGTTCGGCAATGGTCTCAAAAAATCCGTTACAGACCGTATGTATGCCCGATGCGGAGATCCCAAGCAGGACGAACCTGATGAGGGAGATCACAGCGAAGAATAGAGCCGGATAGAGGACATAGTTTCATGAAGCGTCTGTTGCGCATTGTTGCCTGGCTTGTCCTCGTCTTCATCCTCATCGTCACGGTCGGCCCAATCAACTTGCGCCCGATCAGTGGTGAGCCAGCGAATGTCGAGCGTTTCGGAGCATTCTTTGTCGTGGGTGCGCTTTTTTCCCTCGCCTACCCCCGCCATTGGCTATCGGTGCTATTGCTGACAGTTGGCTGCGCGGGAGCATTCGAGCTTTTGCAGCGTCTGGCGCCCGGGCGTCATGGGGAAATTGCGGATTTTCTGTTCAAGGCTGCCGGCGCCGTCTGCGGCACGACTGTAGGCTATTTTCTAAGCCTGCTTATCCCATCCCGCAAATCATAATCGATCAGGCGACGGACATCAGGCTCAGCCTGTCGCGCGCGGTCTGGCGCATGAATTCCTGATGGATTGAGCGCAGCAACGCAAAGAGATCGTCATTTGCAGCCAATTGTCTGCTTTTGCCAGCGGTTTCAAGCATCAGGGCGGAGACTTCCACTGGGCCAAACTTGCTGCGTCCGCTGGCAACAGCGCGCCACGCCTCTATGGCTGCGATCAGCGCGGCGTGGGTCGCATCACCCAGCCCGGCTGAACGCAACAGCGCAACCAGCGCCGCAGGGCGTCCATGCGAAATGATCGAGCAGATACGGTCTTCATCCAAATCAGACAGCGATGCCATCAGAGCCGCGAACAGGTCGATACGACCGCCCGCGACAACGCGAATGATGAAAGTTGTCGTCACCTCACCGCGCAGACGCAGATGCTCCACCACGGCTGGCAACTCCTCATGCGAGCAGGTTTCGGCAATATCGATGGAGGCACGCATGGCGGCATCGCCAACCAGCTTCGCAGCGCGGCGCTCGCCAAGCAGGCGACTGACCAGCGGCATTTCTTTCAAGGCATCGCCAACCTTCACCACCAGCAAGTGACGGCAATCGGCGGGCAGTTGCGGATGCGCCAGTAGCGCCTCACGCACATGGGGTTCATGTCCGCAACGCTCCGCGATCCGACGGAATGACAGCGGGGCAATCCGTGCGCAACCGTTGCGAAGCAGTTCGGCGACCGCTTCAAACGTGCCGACTTCTGCAATAGCGGCAGCAAGCGCGATTGAAACTTGCGGGCGGGCCGCGACCAGCAACTGGATTAGCGGCGCACCAAAGGAAACACGGTCGATAAGGTCCGCCTCGCTCAAAAGCGGCGAGCGGGCGATAATATAGCCCGCCACTTCAGGCTGATCGGCAGCAAGCGCCGTGACGATATGCAATGGGGAATGCGCACTGGTGGACAGAACATCGGCCATGGCGATACGCACTTTGGGCGACGGATCATCCAGCATCAACGTCAGGCTTGCTTCGGCAAAAGCGCGTGATTGCGGCGGTTCCTGCTGATCAATGCAGCATTGCGCAAGCGCTGCGGCTTTGACGATACGTGCTGAAACCGGCTCGCTTCGGCTGATAGGCGCACCATTCTCGATATACATTCTGGCCCCGCTCCAGACAGTTCATGTATTCGAAATTGGTAAATTAAAATGGTTTATGATCCGTTTACCATAAGCCTCGCGAGTGGTCTGAAATGGAATGGAACCGAACGGCCTTCCGCACGTTTTCCTTGCATCAATAAACGGAGACGACAAATGGCCGAAGACAAGACCACCAACGATATCCAGCAGGCTTTGGAAAAGCAGATCGCCGATATGCGCGGTGAGTTGAAACGTCTTTCCCGTACGCTTGCCTCCCAATCCGGAGAATTCCGGGAGCGTGCGGAAGACGCAATGGATGACGTATCGGGTCGGCTGCGGCACACGGCGCAAGCTGTTCGTGATCGCGGACAAGTGGTGGCGGAAACGATACGCGAGAACCCCGGAACGGCGACTACGCTGTTCGGGACGGCCGGCATTCTCGGCATTCTGATCGGCGTGGCCATCGGATGTGCGATCTCGGATCGCCGCTGAGCATATTCTGAAACGTCTGGAACGGTTTTCGGAATATGCGTTAAAGCAAGCCGATTGAAGCCGGTTTAAGGAAGGCCCGCGCCGCCCCCTCGCGCGGGCCTTCCTGTATTCATTTTGCTTTACGCCCGCACGGCTGGCTGGTAGTCAGCCGCATCGGCAATTTTGCCACCGGTCGCAGCCTACCCGGTCAAAACAAGGACAAGAGCCAAGCAGCAATGCTTGAGCAGCGCGCATAAGCGCGAAACTGGCTGCGCCGTAACCTGACGAAAGGCGCTTAAATGTCAGAAAACACAATATATTCCGGCCTTACCCAGCTGGGTTCGGCCACCGGCGTGCCAACCTCGCCCGAAGAAGCAGTTCTCGAAAAAGTCGCCAATCCGCAGCATGGCACGCGCTATTGCGTGCGTTTTACCGCGCCAGAATTCACCTCGCTCTGCCCCATGACCGGCCAGCCGGATTTCGCTCATCTGATGATTGATTACGTGCCGGACCGCTGGCTGGTGGAAAGCAAATCGCTCAAGCTCTTCCTGTTTTCATTCCGCAATCACGGTGCTTTCCATGAAGATTGCACCGTCACCATCGGCAAGCGTCTGGTTGATCTGCTGCAACCTGAATGGCTTCGCATCGGCGGATACTGGTATCCGCGCGGCGGCATCCCGATTGATGTGTTTTACCAGACCGGCGCAGCACCACAGGATGTGTGGATCCCCGAACAGAATGTGCCAAATTATCGAGGAAGAGGATGATGGAGGCCTCGCCCTGGGTTTGAACCAAGGACAGGGGAGTTTGCAGGCTCCCTGCGTTGCATTCCGCCACGAGGCCATTACCGATCGGTACTACGACCTAGAACTTGCTGACCGGTTAATGGTTGCAATCATACCCGATTAATCGGGCGAGAATGTGAACCCTTAGGGGTATGCGAGGTTAACGGAGCGCAACCGCTCTATTGTTCTGCCTGCGACCCGTACCTATTATCATGTCAGCCTACAGCGCCTGTCCAATTTCGGGAAAAGCATCATGAAACGACCCGGTATAGTCATCTCCCTCACCCTGCTATCCGGCATTATCCTCACCGGTTGCGGCGGCGCGGGGAAAGCAGCCATGGATACGGGCAAGAGTTTTGACCGATTCGGCTGTATGTCTCGCAACTTCAAGGGAGAGCCGCCCTGCCCGCAGCCGGATCAGGCTCCGCCCAAGGCTCAGTAGTCACTGTGCCTGCAACAAGAGACGAAAAACCAGAAAAGGAGGCCCCCAATGGCTATTGAACCGCAAGATGTGCTCAAATTCTGGTTTTCAGCCAAGATGCGTGAAAACTGGTTCACGAAAAGCGATGCTATCGACGAAGAGATTCGCGAGAAATTCGCAGCCGCTTATGAAGACGCGCGTGCTGGCAAGCTCGAATCCTGGAAACAACAGCCGGAAAGCGCACTGGCCCTGACCATTCTGTTCGACCAGTTCCCGCGCAATATGTTCCGCGGCTCGTCCCGCTCCTTCGAGAGCGATGGTCTGGCGCTCGATGTCGCCATGCAGGCGCTTGACCACGATTTCGACCGGCAGCTTTCCGCTGATGAGCGGCAGTTCTTCTATCTGCCCTTCATGCATAGCGAAAATCTGGACAACCAGCGCCGCTGCGTCGATCTTTATGAAAAGCTCGGCGATCAATATTCGCTCGGCTTTGCCCGCGAACACCACAATATCATCGAGCAGTTCGGACGTTTCCCGCACCGCAACAAGGTGCTAGGTCGCAGCACGACGGAAGACGAAGCCGATTTCCTCAAGGAACATGCCGGTTTCTAAAGCACATCCCGAAAAGTGTGAAACGGTTTTCGGATAAGATGTGCGTCAAAACAAATGGATAGGGTATTTCTGGTTTCAATTGAAACCAGAAATACCCTATCTACATCAGCCGGTAAGGCAGGATACCACGGCGGTCGTGATCGACCGCCAGCCTGCTCTTAAGTGGCGGCACGGCGCGCTGCACACATTCTGCACGGTCGCAAATCCGGCATGAAACCCCGATGGGATCAAAAGCGGACCGCGCCGTGATATCAAGACCATCCGCGTAGACGAAATCATGCGCATAGCCGACTTCGCAGCCAAGCGCGATGGCATAGCGCCGCTGTGGGGCGTTGAAACCCCCTTCGCTCTTCGTCAGTTCTGTAGCCACGCAAAGATAGCGTGCGCCATCGGGCGTTTCCGCCAGCTGACGGATAATCCGTCCCGGCATTTCAAAAGCCTGATGCACATTCCAGAGCGGACAGGCAGCGCCATAACGCGCAAATTGCAGCTTGGCGGCACTGTGGCGCTTGGTGATATTACCTGCGCGGTCGATGCGCGCGAAAAACACAGGGATGCCGCGCTGGCCCGAGCGCTGCAAAGTGCTGAGACGATGTGCAACCTGCTCCAGACTGGTCCCAAAGCGCGACGCCAGCAGTTCAAGATCATGGCGCAACTCTTTCGCCGCTGCGAGGAAAGTCTGGTAAGGCATGACCAGCGCGCCCGCGAAATAGTTCCGCAGGCCGATCTTGCAGATCTCGACCGCTTCAACCGAGCGAAAATCGGCGCGTCTTGCTATCGCATTGACCAGATCTTCCATTTCAAGCTCGGCGATCTGAAACGCAATCTGAAAATGACGCGTGGAAGCTGGCGAATAGGGATTGAGATAGAGAACCCGCGCCACCGGATCGAAGCGGCGCAGAACCGCCTCGTCGGAGCCAGCTCTCGCCAGCCGCACCCGATGCCGCTCTTCCATATATTGCGGTAGGGCTACGCCGATATCCCGTCCGGGAATATCCAGCTGCTCTGCAAGCTTTTCTGCTGCAACATCAATCTCATGCACATAATTGTCGATAAAATGAAAGAAGTCGCGCACTTCCTCATAAGGCGCGGGCTCCGCTATCGATGGTGCGCGCCCCAGCTGGTGATCAAGGCTGGCAAGCTGCTCACTGTTGCGCCGATAAGCCTGATGGCATGCGATCAGAGCATGGGCCAGCCCCGGCGCATTCTGGGTGATGAGTTTCAGTTCCTGAAGGTTCGGCTTGTAATTGTCGAATACGGGATCGGCCAGCGCCTCGGATACCGCCGATAGCAACCGGTCATCATCGCCAAGCGAAATTGCGCCGATATCGATCTGATAGTTTTCAGCCAGCGCCAACAGGACAGCAGCCGAAACCGGACGCTGGTTATTCTCGATCTGGTTCAGATAACTCGTTGAAATACCGAGACGTTCAGCAAAAGCCGACTGCGTCGCCTTATGCTGCTCGCGGATTTCGCGTATCTTCCTGCCGACATAGAGCTTCTTGGGTGCCATTTCGCAATTTCGCATTTTGCTATTTGCAAATTTATAACTTACACAATCGTACCTTTTCAAGCTTTTCTCGACGGCTCACAAGCGCTTTAAGCATTTCAGAAAACGCATCTCACGGCAGTTGCAAATTCGTCAGGCCATGGCGAAAAGAGTGATTTTCGAGTACCGGAGCGGAGCGTACTTCAACGTACGTGAGGACCGGAACGCACAAAATTGCTCTTTGCAGCCCGGCATCACGAAGAATGCAACTGTGGTGCTAAAAATGCCTATCATTTCAGCTTTATAACCGACTTTCGAAGGCCGCAATAATGCAGGAACTCCTAGAACAGCTCGAAGCCCGCCGCGCCGAAGCGCGTCTTGGCGGTGGCCAGCGCCGTATCGACGCCCAGCACGCCAAAGGCAAACTGACCGCACGCGAACGCATCGACGTGCTTCTCGACGAAGGATCGTTCGAGGAGTTCGACATGTATGTCACACATCGCTGTACCGATTTCGGCATGGCGGAGCAGAAAGTGGCAGGAGATGGCGTTGTCACCGGCTGGGGCACGATCAATGGCCGCCAGGTTTACGTGTTCAGCCAGGATTTCACCGTGCTCGGCGGCTCACTGTCGGAAACCCATGCCCAGAAGATCTGCAAGATCATGGATATGGCGATGAAGAACGGTGCACCAGTCATCGGTCTCAACGATTCCGGCGGTGCGCGTATTCAGGAAGGCGTCGCTTCGCTGGCCGGTTATGCCGATGTGTTCAAGCGCAATGCCGATGCTTCGGGCGTCATCCCGCAGATTTCGGTCATCATGGGCCCGTGCGCTGGCGGCGCGGTCTATTCCCCGGCCATGACGGACTTCATCTTCATGGTGCGCGACTCGTCCTACATGTTCGTCACCGGCCCTGATGTGGTGAAGACCGTGACGAATGAGATCGTCACGGCGGAAGAACTGGGCGGCGCGCGCACGCATACCGCAAAGTCGTCGGTCGCTGACGGCGCTTATGAGAATGACATCGAAGCGCTGGAACAGGTGCGCATCCTGTTTGACTTCCTGCCGCTCAACAATCGCGACAAGCCGCCGGTTCGCCCGGTCCATGACGATCCGTCGCGGCTGGAAATGCGGCTCGATACGCTGATCCCCGACAGCGCAACCAAGCCTTACGACATGAAGGAACTGATCCTCGCGCTGGCCGACGAAGGCGAGTTTTTCGAAATTCAGGAAGCCTTCGCCAAGAATATCATTACCGGCTTCCTGCGTATTGAGGGCCAAACCGTCGGCGTCGTCGCCAACCAGCCCATGGTGCTGGCAGGCTGCCTCGACATCGATTCCTCACGCAAGGCAGCGCGCTTCGTGCGCTTCTGCGATGCTTTCTCAATCCCCCTCCTGACCCTAGTGGACGTGCCGGGCTTTCTGCCGGGCACAGCGCAGGAATATGGCGGCGTCATCAAGCACGGTGCAAAACTGCTGTTCGCCTATAGTCAGGCGACGGTGCCGATGGTCACGCTCATCACGCGCAAGGCCTATGGCGGCGCTTATGACGTGATGGCCTCCAAACATATCGGCGCGGATATCAACTATGCCTGGCCGACGGCGGAAATCGCCGTAATGGGCGCCAAGGGCGCAACGGAAATTCTCTACCGTTCGGAGTTGAGCGACCCGGAAAAGATCGCCGCACGCACGAAGGAATATGAGGCGCGTTTCGCCAATCCGTTCGTGGCTGCCGAACGCGGCTTCATCGACGAGGTGATCATGCCGCATTCCTCGCGCCGCCGCATTGCACGCGCTTTTGCCAGCCTGCGCAACAAGCAGCAGAGCACGCCTTGGAAAAAGCACGACACCATTCCGCTGTGATCCGGTTCAGTTGAGTAGATAAAATGATCAAGAAAATCCTCATTGCCAATCGCGGCGAAATTGCCTGCCGTGTGATCAAGACCGCAAAGAAGATGGGCATTGCGACGGTGGCGGTTTATTCCGACGCCGACCGCAATGCGCTGCATGTGAAAATGGCCGACGAGGCCGTTCATATCGGCCCGGCACCTTCCAACCAGTCTTACATCGTCATCGACAAGATTCTGGATGCGATCAAGGCGACCGGTGCGAATGCCGTGCATCCGGGCTACGGCTTTCTGTCGGAAAACCCGCGCTTTGCCGAAGCGCTGAAGGCGGCCAATGTCACCTTCATTGGACCACCGGTGAACGCCATAGACGCGATGGGCGACAAGATCACTTCCAAGAAGCTGGCCGCGGAAGCAGGCGTATCCACCGTGCCGGGCCATATGGGTCTGATCGAGAATGCCGACGAAGCGGTGAAGATCGCAAGCATGATCGGCTATCCGGTGATGATCAAGGCGTCTGCCGGTGGTGGCGGTAAGGGTATGCGTATTGCGTGGAACGACGAGGAAGCCCGCGAAGGCTTTCAACTGTCGCGCAACGAAGCCAAGGCCTCCTTCGGCGATGACCGCATTTTCATCGAAAAATTCATCACGCAACCGCGCCATATCGAAATTCAGGTGCTCGGCGACCAGCACGGCAACGTCGTCTATCTTGGCGAACGTGAATGCTCCATCCAGCGTCGAAACCAGAAGGTGATCGAAGAAGCACCCTCGCCTTTCCTCGACGAAGCAACCCGTAAGGCCATGGGCGAACAGGCCGTCGCGCTTGCCAAGGCTGTGGGATATTATTCTGCCGGTACGGTTGAGTTTATCGTCGATGGCAGCCGCAATTTCTATTTCCTCGAAATGAATACGCGTCTGCAAGTGGAGCATCCGGTGACGGAACTCATCACCGGCATCGATCTCGTGGAAGAAATGATCCGCGTCGCCGCCGGTGAAAAGCTGCGCTTCGGTCAGGCAGACGTAAAGCTCAACGGCTGGGCCATGGAGAGCCGTCTCTATGCCGAAGACCCATATCGCAACTTCCTGCCATCGATCGGTCGCTTGACCCGCTACCGGCCGCCTGTGGAAGGCCGTCGCGAAGATGGAACCGTCATCCGTAATGATACTGGCGTGTTCGAGGGCGGCGAAATCTCGATGTATTACGATCCGATGATCGCCAAGCTTTGCAGCTGGGGTCCGGATCGCCTTGCCGCAATCGACGCCATGGGCCATGCGCTCGACGCATTTGAAGTTGAAGGCATCGGCCATAATCTGCCGTTCCTGTCTGCGGTCATGGATCACCAGCGCTTCAGAGCCGGTGCGCTGACCACGGCCTTTATCGCCGAGGAATATCCTGATGGCTTCGCTGGCGTGACACCGTCAGAAGACGATGCGCGTCTGCTGGCCGCTGTCGCAGCCCATATCAATCTCACCGTCGTCACCCGTGATGGACAGATTTCCGGTCGTATTTCCGGTCAGGACGTTAAGCCGGGTAACGACTGGGTTGTGAAGATCGGCGATCATCTGGTGCCCGTTCGCCTTGCGGATGGCGAAGGCGGCGCAACGGTGAATTTCGCCGATGGAGGCGACCTCACCATTGCCAGCGACTGGCACCCCGGCAGCCAGCTTGCCACATTCACGGTCGGTGGCAAGCCGGTCAGCGTGAAGGTTGCTCGTGTGGGTTCCGGCTGGCGTCTGCGCTGGCGCGGCATGGACCTGACGGCGCATGTGCGCAAACCGCGTGTTGCGGAGCTGGCAAAGCTGATGCCAATCAAGCTGCCACCGGATACGTCGAAAATGCTGCTTTGCCCGATGCCGGGCGTCATCACCTCGATTCTGGCCGAGGAAGGCGCTACGGTGGAAGCCGGGCAGCCGCTTGCAACAGTCGAAGCCATGAAGATGGAAAACGTGCTGCGCGCAGAGCGCCGCGCCACCGTCAAGCGCATTGCGGTCAAGGCCGGAGAGAGCCTTGCTGTCGATGAGCTGATCATGGAATTCGAGTGATCTTGGAGACGGCGCTTCGCGCCTCCTCCAGCCGTAGTTTCCTCATCCTGAGGAGCGCCTGCAGGGTGCGTCTCGAAGGATGGGGAAGCCGGACAGGATCGATATACTGACGAACTGGACCCTCGCCCTTTGAGGGTCGCTACGCTCCCACCTCAGGGTGAGGGCAAGATGGGATGGAGAATAAGCCAATGACGCAGAAAACCCGCGCGGATTGGGAAGCGTTGGCCGAGAAGGAACTGAAGCGTCCGGCGGATAGCCTTGTCTGGCATACGCCGGAAGGCATTGACGTGAAGCCGCTCTATACGGCGGACGATCTGCAAAATGTTGACCATCTGGACAGCCTGCCGGGCTTCGAGCCTTTCGTTCGTGGCCCGCGCGCCACCATGTATGCCGGGCGTCCGTGGACCATCCGCCAATATGCCGGCTTCTCCACCGCCGAAGCATCCAACGCCTTTTACCGCAAGGCGCTTGCCGCCGGGCAGCAGGGCGTTTCGGTTGCTTTCGACCTTGCCACCCATCGCGGCTATGACAGCGACCATCCGCGTGTCGTTGGTGACGTTGGCAAGGCGGGCGTGGCCATCGACTCCGTTGAGGACATGAAAATCCTCTTCGACGGCATTCCGCTTGAGAAGGTCTCCGTGTCGATGACCATGAATGGCGCGGTCATCCCGATCCTCGCCAATTTCATTGTTGCGGGCGAAGAACAGGGCGTGTCGCGCGACCTGCTTTCCGGCACCATCCAAAACGATATTCTCAAGGAATTCATGGTCCGCAACACCTATATTTATCCGCCGGAACCTTCCATGCGGATCATTGCGGACATCATCGCCTATACCGCAACGGAAATGCCGAAATTCAATTCGATTTCCATCTCCGGCTATCACATGCAGGAAGCCGGCGCGACGCTGGTGCAGGAGCTGGCCTTCACGCTGGCCGACGGACGCGAATATGTGCGTGCGGCATTGCAAAAGGGCCTGAATGTCGACGACTTCGCCGGTCGCCTGTCGTTCTTCTTCGCCATTGGCATGAATTTCTTCATGGAAATCGCCAAGCTGCGTGCTGCACGCCTGCTTTGGACGCGCATCATGAAGGAGTTCGAGCCGAAAAAGCCGGGCTCACTGATGCTGCGCACCCATTGCCAGACGTCTGGTGTATCGCTGCAGGAACAGGACCCCTACAACAATGTCGTGCGCACGGCATTCGAGGCCATGTCGGCAGCGCTGGGCGGCACGCAATCGCTGCACACCAACGCCTTCGACGAAGCCATTGCTTTGCCTACCGAATTTTCGGCACGTATCGCCCGCAACACGCAGCTCATTCTCCAGAATGAGACCGGCGTGACGAAGGTGGTCGATCCGCTGGCGGGCTCCTACTACATCGAGAGCCTGACCAATGAACTGGCGGAAAAAGCCTGGGCGCTGATCGAGGAAGTTGAAGGTCTGGGTGGCATGACCAAGGCCGTTGAAAGTGGCCTGCCGAAGCGGCTGATCGAAGAAGCTGCCACCCGGCGGCAAGCTGCAGTCGACAAGGGCGAGGAAGTGATCGTCGGCGTCAACAAGTTCCGTCTGGAACAGGAAGACGAGATCGACATTCTCGAAATCGACAATACCGCTGTGCGCCAGTCGCAGATTGCCCGCATCGAGCGTATCCGCCAGACGCGTGACAAGGCCAAGGTGGAAGCGGCTCTTGCTGAACTTGAGAAAATCGCGACCAGCGGTGAAGGCAATCTTCTTGCCGCCGCTGTGGAAGCTTCCCGTGCTCGCGCCACAGTCGGCGAAATCTCCGACGCCATGCGCCGTGCTTTCGGTGACCACGCTGCCGAGCCCAAAGTCATTCGCAAGGTCTATGGCGACGCCTATAAGGACGAGCCGGAATATCAGATGCTGGTATCGCGGCTGGAAGAATTCTCCCAGCATAGCGGCGCAAAGCCAAAGGTGATGGTCGCCAAGCTTGGGCAGGACGGACATGATCGCGGCGCGAAGATTATAGCGTCGGCCTTCGGCGATATCGGTTTCGAAGTTCTGGCCGGCCCCTTGTTCCAGACACCCGACGAAGCCGCCGACATGGCGATCAAGTCGAAAGTGCATGTCATTGGCGTGTCGTCGCTCGCCGCCGGTCACAAGACCTTGCTGCCGCAACTTGTCGAAACCTTGAAAGCCAAGGGCGCTGAAAATATCGTCGTGGTCTGCGGCGGCGTGGTGCCACGTCAGGATTATCAGTATCTTTTCGACCACGGTGTGGCGGCTGTATTCGGCCCCGGCTCGAATGTGCTGGACTGCGCCCGCGCTGTTCTGGACATTCTGGAAGGCAAGCGTCGTAATCTCTGATTTTTTCTATAATTCAATAAGTTATACAAAAAAAGAGATTCACTTTATCAACATGAAAAGCCGGAGCAGATGCTTCGGCTTTTCTGTTTTCATCATCTCAGGATTTCGGATCGGCGGATGCGGGTATTGCAGAACTGGTCACGGACACCGGATCGCTCGCGGGGAACGTATCCTCCAGCCCCTCATCCAGCTGACGTTCCAGTTCTGCCCGGTCACCTGCACGCCTTGCGCTTGGGCGCGTCAGCAACCGGTCCGGCTCGATCCCGCACTCCATGGCTGCCACGCCAAGCGCCGCCCCAAGCCTGACCGCTGCACGACGAATGGCATCATCGCGCTTCAACTCTGCTCCGGTTTCATTCTCGAAAGTCACGAACACTTTTTCATCACCCTCGGCGATAAACTCGACCGTGTAGAGCTTAAAACCACCAATCGAACCGATACGAGTTTCAACGATTTCCATGTGCTGATCTCCGCGCTTATCTCCAGATGAGATAACGGGAAGTCATCGTGATAGTTCCATGGCTGAGAATGGAGCGGGCGTTGTAAAAGGAGCGACATAAAAACTTAAATCACGCTCTTTCCGGTCCAGAAGGCAGGCCTATATCCCTATTGGGATTTTACGGGAACTGCTCTTTTAAGGAAAGGATATCCCATGGCCGTCAGCAGAAAGGATCAGGCGCGTGCGCTCAATGCAGACGAGAAGGAGCTGGTTGAAAAAACCCAGCATCCGCATTTGCAGGAAGTGTCTGATGAAGAACTGGCGCAACTGGCAAAACTGATCCGCGAACGCCGCCAGAAGGCACGCGATCAGGCCAACCAGCGCCGTCGCGAAATGCGTGGCAAGTCGGCTGCCCGTGGCGCTACCGCCTCAAAGCGCGATGATGGCTCCCATCTCAAGGTTGCTGTTCTTGCAACGGCTGTGGCCCGTATCAATGGCGAAGTCGAACGCCGCGAACAGATGGCTGCTGCTGACGATCTGATCGCCAACGCCCAGAAGGCGCTTGCAGCAAAGCTCGCCAGCGAAAGGAAGGGCAAGACCTTCAATACGCGCCACGCACATCTGGGCATGCGCAATGTTCCGAACGAAAAATCCAGCACGTTCACACGAACTGCAGATCGCGGACGCAACCGCAAGACGGCAAGCGTGCGGCAGGCAAAGAAAGACTCTCGCTAACGCGCCGCTCATAAAATCAAGTGCTTCTGAAACACAGAAAATTCGTTAAAATAAATAGTTATAGCGAAAACCTGATTCAATCTGACAGGATATTATCAGAGCATCTCCAGCGCCACTTTTCGCGAAGGTGGCGCAAAAGCCTGGTCAAGACGCGCCAATTGCTCTCCGGAAAGCCGCAGATCTGCGGCTTTTCTATTGTCCCGAACGTGGTGCGGGTTCGATGATTTCGGAATGGCAATGACATTGCCTTTGCGCATAGTCCAGGCCAGTGCGACAGCGGCAGGGGTAACACCGCATTCGGCACCAATCTCCGCCAAAACGCGATTGCCGAGCAACCGCCCCTGCTCAATAGGCGAATAGGCCATCAGCGGAATATGATGCTGATCGCACCAAGGCATGAGGTCGAATTCCGGTCCGCGCCGTGTGAGATTATAGAGGATCTGGTTGGTCGCGACAGCCTGACCACCCGCAACACCGGACAGTTCCTTCAGATCAGCCGTATCGAAATTGCTGACACCCCAGGCAACGACCTTGCCTGCCTGCTGCAACTCATCGAAAGCGGCCACTGTTTCCGCCAACGGATGACGTCCACGCCAGTGCAGCAGATAGAGATCGATACGATCCGTGCCAAGGCGTTTCAGACTACGCTCGCACGCCTCAATCGTGCCACGACGCGACGCATTATAGGGCAGAACCTTGCTCACCAGAAACACATCGTCGCGGCGACCCGTTATGGCCTCGCCCACAACGTCCTCGGCCTCGCCATCGGCATACATTTCCGCAGTGTCGATCAATGTCATGCCAAGATCGATACCATGCCGAAGCGCCTCGACCTCATGGTGACGCTTCCCGGCGTTTTCCCCCATATACCAGGTGCCTTGTCCCAAAGCGGGAACGGTCTGACCTGAAGGAAGGTTGATCTGCGGTATCGTGCCGGTCATCTTTTTTCCTTATCGATGGATCACAGGCATGATCGCGTAACATCAGGAAAATTCAAGGCCTTAAGAACAAGACTTATGCGAATTGCAGTCCAAATCCCTGCATCAGCCTGCGGACAGCATAATCGGGCTTCTGCGAGGTGAATACCGCCAGATCGTCGTGATGATGCAGCTCCAAATCGCCCTTGCGCGGCGGCAGCAGCGATACGGTTCGGCGCGCAATCGCTTCCGCCGGATCGAGCCAGTCAACCGGCCACGGCGCCAGACGGCGGAAAACATTGGCAAGGAACGGATAGTGGGTGCAGGCGAGCACAACAATATCGGTACGTCTGCCATCCTTCTCGATAAAGCACGGTGCGATCTGTTCCACGACAAGCGCCTCGTCGATCTCTTCGCCGCGAATATGCGCCTCGGCAACGCCTGCCAGCCGGTCGGCACCGACCAAACGCACATGGCATTGCGAGGCGAAAGACTGGATGAGATCGCGCGTATAAGCACGCTTCACCGTGCCGGGTGTCGCCAGCACGGAAACAAGCCCCGATGACGTGCGCTCGGCAGCAGGTTTGATCGCTGGAACCGTTCCCACGAAAGGCACCGATGGATAAGCGCGGCGCAAATCGTCCAGCACCAGCGTCGAAGCCGTATTGCAGGCAATAACCGCAATTTCGGGATTATGCGTTGCGATGAAACCGCCGAACAGCTCGACGATGCGCGCCCGCAGCGCCTCTTCTTCCCAACCGCCATAAGGGAAACCGGCATCGTCGGCGATATAGACGAAACGCCGGTCCGGCATGATCACCCGCGCCTCGCGCAATACCGTCAAACCGCCAATACCGCTGTCGAAGACCAGTATTGGCCTTTCCTTGTCGGTTGTTACGGATGCGGAAAAGCTGGCGACGGGCGCGTCTTTCATTCTGGCTTGTCCTCTGGTGCGGGCTTGCGGGCACGACCTTCCGGCGCACCTGAGCCACGCGGCTTCTTCGGCGTGAATACATCAAGCGAGGTGACCACCCCGCGCAGGAGTTTCAATTCTGCCGAGGCAAAACCGGCGCGCGTCAGAACGGCACGCAGATTATTGACCATGATTTCCTTGCGCGCTTCCGGCCGGAAATAACCTCTGACATCAAGGGCTTCTTCCAGATGGTTGAACAAGCCCTGCAGTTCCTGCTTCGGTGCGAGTTCCATCTCCGGTCCACGGAAAACCGTTTCGGTCTCCGTTTCCAGACCGGACTTCATCCACTCATAGGACATCAGCAGCACGGCTTGCGCGATGTTCAGCGAAGCAAACGCCGGGTTGACCGGGAAAGTCACCAACTCGTCGGCAAGACCCACTTCCTCATTGCTGAGGCCGAAACGTTCACGACCGAAAAGAATGCCGGTCTTTTCGCCGGTTTTGAAACGCCTGCGCAACTCGTTGCCAGCCTCAACGGCGCTGCGCACCTGCTTGAAGCCATCGCGTTCACGGGCTGTAGTGGCATAGACAAAATTCAGATCGGCAATAGCCGACGGCAGATCGTCATATACGATCGCATTGTCAATCACATGGTCGGCCTTGCTGGCAGCGGCCCTCGCCTTTTCGCTTGGAAACTCCTCACGCGGATTGACGAGACGCAGTTCAGCCAGACCGAAATTCGCCATGGCGCGCGCCACCATGCCGATATTCTCCGGCAATTGCGGCTCCACCAGCACGATTGCCGGTCCTTCCGCGATAAAGGGGCGCTGTTTGTCGGTTCCTGCCATGATGCTTTCCGTCATAGATATAATCGTGGCGTTTCCCTGACATAATTGACGCGAAATCGCAAAGATTCCCCTTAGAGCCTGAAACAAAAAGCGGCATGTGTGTGCGAAAATGGTGATTTTCGAGTACCGGAGCGGAGCGTACTAATGGTACGTGAGCACCGGAATGTAGAAAATTGCCATTTGCAGCCACACAGGGCGACTTTTGGAACAGGCTCTTACGTTCATGGGAAAAAGCCGTGTGTAGTATCCGAATAACACCTGCCCTCGCGTCATCCATGCCAGATTAACCACACGGAAAATCAGGATTCAGGGAGGAAGCCATGTCCGGTAAAAAAATTCTCATGCTGTGCGGTGATTTCGGCGAAGACTATGAAACCATGGTCCCGTTCCAGACCCTGCTTGCGGTCGGTCACACGGTTCACGCCGTTTGCCCCGGCAAGAAAGCGGGCGATCATGTCGCCACCGCGATTCACGACTTCGAAGGTCATCAGACCTATACTGAAAAGCCTGGGCATAATTTCGCGCTCAACGCCACTTTCGCTGATGTGAAGGCTGAAAGCTACGATGCGCTGGTCATTCCCGGCGGTCGCGGGCCGGAATATCTGCGCCTCGACGACAAGGTCATCGCCGTGGTGAAGCATTTCTTCGAAGCAAACAAGCCAGTCGCCGCTGTCTGCCACGGCGCTCAGCTGCTCGCTGCCGCCCGCGTACTGGAAGGTCGCACCTGCTCGGCCTACCCGGCTTGCCGCCCGGAAGTCGAACTTGCCGGCGGCACCTATGCCGACATTCCGGTCGATCAGGCCGTGACGGACCGAAACCTCGTCACCGCACCGGCCTGGCCCGCCCATCCGGCATGGCTGTCGCAGTTCCTCGGTGTTCTCGGCACCAAGATCACGCACGCTTGAGCCGACTTGATCTTGCCTGCAACCATCATCCGGTTGCAGGCAGCTTCATATTGCGCAAAACTATCCGGAGAGCTTCATCCGGGAGAAAATCATGTGCAGATTGTTCATCGGTGCCAATCCAGAACTCTGGCAGAGCGTGACGCGCTCTCTACGCATTGATGGCGTTGTCACCAGCGTCCGGCTTGAAAACTTCTTCTGGTGGACACTGGAAGATGTCGCTTCCCGTGATGGCCTCAGCGTGAGCCGCCTTATCGGCAAGCTCTATGGTGAATCCCGCGAGGAAGGCCATGACCTCGAAAATTTTGCTTCGTTCCTGCGCGTCTGCTGCGGGCGCTATCTCTCACTGCAACTGAGCGGCCTTGTGCCGACCGACAAGGCGGCAGCCATTTCCGCGCTCGACGCCGATGCTATTCTGGCGCGCGAACAGGAAAATTATCGCCAGCAGCAGGAGAGCTGGAAGAAGCCGCGCAACAGCGAGACCACAACGCATCGCGCTGCCTGACCCAAACCAGCACCCTTCCCAATTTTTTGACTGCCAATTTCACCTATAGGCCAAAGAATAAGGCTTGAGAGCTTTGCCTTATTCCCTACGGGTGCTATAGGGGCGCGACGAATTTAAAAAGAGGCTTCATCCATGGCAAAAATCAAGGTTGCGAACCCAGTCGTTGAACTCGACGGCGACGAGATGACCCGCATCATCTGGCAGTTCATCAAGGACAAGCTGATCCATCCCTATCTCGACGTCGATCTGAAATATTACGATCTGTCGGTTGAAAACCGCGATGCGACCAATGACCAGGTCACCATCGATGCAGCCAACGCAATCAAGGAACATGGCGTCGGCGTAAAGTGCGCGACGATCACCCCTGACGAAGCGCGCGTTGAAGAATTCAAGCTCAAGAAGATGTGGAAGTCGCCTAACGGCACCATCCGCAACATTCTCGGCGGCGTTATCTTCCGCGAGCCGATCATCTGCAAGAACGTTCCGCGCCTCGTGCCCGGCTGGACCCAGCCGATCATCGTTGGCCGTCATGCTTTCGGCGACCAGTACCGCGCGACCGATTTCAAGTTCCCGGGCAAGGGCACGCTTTCGATCAAGTTCGTCGGCGAAGACGGCGAAACCATCGAACACGAAGTCTATCAGGCTCCGGCGGCTGGCGTGGCAATGGCCATGTACAACCTCGACGAATCGATCCGCGAATTTGCACGCGCTTCGCTGAACTACGGCCTGCAGCGCAACTACCCGGTCTATCTCTCGACCAAGAACACCATCCTGAAGGCCTATGACGGTCGCTTCAAGGATATCTTCGAGGAAGTCTACCAGGCCGAATTCGCTGACAAGTTCAAGGCGGCAAAGATCTGGTACGAACATCGCCTCATCGACGATATGGTTGCTTCGGCGCTCAAGTGGTCCGGCGGCTATGTCTGGGCTTGTAAGAACTACGACGGCGACGTTCAGTCGGATATTGTGGCTCAAGGCTTCGGCTCGCTCGGCCTGATGACCTCGGTTCTGATGACGCCGGATGGCAAGACCGTTGAAGCTGAAGCTGCACACGGCACTGTGACCCGTCACTACCGCCAGCATCAGAAGGGCGAGGAAACCTCGACCAACTCGATCGCTTCGATCTTCGCATGGACCCGTGGTCTCGCACACCGCGCCAAGCTCGACGACAATGCCGAGCTGAAGCGCTTTGCCGACACGCTGGAAAAGGTCTGCGTCGACACTGTCGAAAGCGGCTTCATGACCAAGGATCTGGCACTTCTCATCGGTCCGGATCAGCCGTGGCTCTCGACCACTGGCTTCCTCGACAAGATCGACGAAAACCTCAAGAAGGCAATGGCTGCTTAATCAGCACCAGCTTTCGTAAGAATGCAAAACGGCGGGTTCATCCCGCCGTTTTCTTTTTGATTTGCTTCATAAGGGAAAACGCGCATCCTGTGCCAATCAGGTTCAGGAGGAAAAAATGGCTGACCTCACGCTTTTCACCAATCCCATGTCGCGTGGACGTATCGCACGCTGGATGCTGGAGGAAACGGGCAAGCCCTACGACGTACAAATTCTCGACTTTGGCCCTCCGATGAAGGGCCCTGAATTTTGTGCCGTGAACCCCATGGGCAAAGTTCCGGCGCTGCGCCATGGCGAAGCCGTCGTCACCGAAGCTGCGGCGATCTGCGCTTATCTGGCCGTCACCTTTCCAGAAGCTGGACTTGCGCCCCACCCGGATGAACGCGCAGATTTCTATCGCTGGATGTTCTTCGCCGCCGGTCCACTGGAAGCAGCCCTTTCAAACCGCTCCATGGGCTTTGAAGTCCCGCCGGACCGCGAGCGCATGATGGGTTATGGCAATTACGACAGCGTGGTCGACACACTGGAAAAGGCGATATTGCGCCATCCCTATATCACCGGCAATCGTTTTACAGCCGCCGATGTCTATGTCGGTTCCCATATTGGCTGGGGCATGATGTTCGGCAGTCTGCCGCATCGTCCGGCCTTCGACACCTATTGTGAGCGGCTGCAAGCCCGTCCGGCATGGAAACGCGCATCCGAACTGGATGACGCTGCTGTTAAAGCCGCAAGCTAAAGCGCCGATTTCAAGTCGGCTGCGCTTCAATCGAGAACGTGCTCTTAAAGGCCTGCGCACCGGTGGGTGAAAATGCGATCACCCGCCCCTCGGCGCGTCTGGCCCAACCACGTGCAATAAAATTACTCAAAAGCGCTGCACCAAGTGCGCCACCCAGATGATTGCGCCGTTCGCTCCAGTCGAGACAATGGCGGCACACTGGCCGTTTGCCGTGTTCCAGCGCCGTCACATCAACACCCAGACAGGTGAAGAACGATTTACCCTCGTCCGTCAGCACGGGCTCTTCGGCGTTATCGATCAGGCGGAGCTTATGTGCCGCATCAAGCATCTCGACACCGCGCTCGCCCGCCAGATGGTCGTAGCAAATGCGCGCTTTGCGCAATGCTTCGTCCTTCGGTCCCGTACGCACGCGTACCGCACCCGTTCGCTGGGCAAGGCCCATCAGACCTTCCAGCACTTGCGCCACGTCGGTGCCCGACAGACGGAAATAGCGATGGCGCCCCTGCTTTTCCGCAACCAGCAGATTGGCGGCATCAAGCTTGGCCAGATGCCCGCTCGCCGTTTGCAGGGTGACACCCGCCGCAGCCGCCAGTTCGCTGACGGTCAGGGCGCGCCCATCCATCAGCGCAGTCAGCATGTTTGCGCGTGCCGGATCACCGAGAAGAGAGGCGACGGAAGCTATGATCGGTCCATCTTTCATACTTCGATCGTAACCGAAGTGTCGTTGCCATTCAAGCGCTACAGTGTCTCCATCAAAAGCATGCATATCAAGGAGACCCCCGCATGATCACCTGTTTCATCCGCTACCAGATCGATCCGTTCAAAGCGGATGCCTTTGCCGAATATGCACGCAATTGGGGGCAAGCCATTCCACGCTGCGGTGCGCAACTGATCGGCTATTTCGGGCCACATGAAGGTTCGGCCACGACAGCCTATGGGGTTTACTCGATAGAAAACCTCGCTGCTTACGAGGCCTATCGGGCGCGACTGGCAGCCGACCCGCTGGGACGCGAGAATTATGAATTTGCGCGTCGGGAACAATTCATCCGGTCTGAGGATCGCATCTTTCTCAAGTTGCAATCGGGACCCCATGCGGAGTTGAAAAAGCCATGATTGCAGTGATATTCGAAGTCTGGCCCGCAGATGACGAGCGGCGCGATCAATATCTGGATATAGCAGCAAGCTTGCGGGACGATCTCAGCCGCATTGACGGGTTCATCTCCATCGAGCGCTTTCAAAGCCTTGTGGAGCCCGACAAGCTGCTATCTCTGTCCTTCTGGCGTGATGAAGAGGCGGTGCGCGCCTGGCGCAACCTTCCAACCCATCGCATTGCCCAGACCAAAGGACGGAGCGGTGTCTTTGAAGATTATCGCCTGCGGGTTGCCAGTGTCGTTCGCGACTACGGGTTGGATGAGCGCCGCGAAGCGCCCGACGACAGCCGCACGGCTCACGCAGCCTAAGCTCATAAAGAAAAGGCCGGGTTGCCCCGGCCTTTTTTAGATTGCATTAGACGATCAGCGCCTTGACCGCTGCTATAGCAGCATCGGCCTTGTCGCCATCCGGTCCACCGGCCTGCGCCATGTCCGGACGACCGCCGCCACCGGCGCCGCCGAGTGCTGCAGAAGCGGCACGGACCAGATCCACGGCGCTGAAACGGCCAACCATGTCTTCCGTCACGGCAGCAACCGCGCTGGCCTTGCCATCTTCACCGACGCCGATGAACAGAACCACGCCGGAGCCGACCTGCTTCTTGCCTTCGTCAGCCAGCGGCTTCAGATCGCGTGGCGAAACGCCGGTCACGACCTTACCAAGGAAGTTGACGCCGTTCACAGCTTCAACCGCACTGCCGCCTTCCGACGAACCGCCGCCGAGCGCCAGCTTCTTGCGTGCATCCGACAGTTCGCGCTCAAGCTTCTTGCGCTCATCCATAAGGGCGTTGACGCGCTCCAACGCTTCGGCAGGCGTAGTCTTCAGCGCGTTGGCAATTGCCTTCACGCGTTCATCCTGCTCTTCGAGATAAAGGCGCGCAGCCTCGCCCGTCAGCGCTTCCATACGACGAACACCGGCTGCAACCGCACCTTCGGAAACGATGCGAACAAGGCCGATATCGCCTGTCTGGCGCACATGGGTACCGCCGCAAAGCTCGACCGAATAGGCCTTGCCCGACTTTGGACCATGCTTGGCAGTGCCCATCGAAACAACACGCACTTCGTCGCCGTATTTCTCACCGAACAGCGCCATCGCGCCTTCGGCAATCGCGTCGTCAACGGCCATCAGGCGCGTGGAAACCGGCGCGTTCTGGAGGATGATCTCATTGGCCATGTTTTCAACCTTGGCCAGTTCCTCAGCCGAAATTGGCTTCGGGTGCGAGAAGTCGAAGCGCAGACGGTCAGGCGCGACAAGCGAACCCTTCTGCGCCACATGGCTACCGAGCGTTTCGCGCAGGGCTTCATGCAGAAGATGGGTGGCCGAGTGGTTGGAGCGGATGCGCGTGCGGCGATCCGAGTCAACTTTCAGTTCGACAGCTTCGCCGGTCTTCGCAGTGCCCTTGGTGACTTCGCCGATATGAACGAAGACGCCCTCGCCCTTCTTTTGCGTATCCTTGACGGTGATCGCAAAGCCTTCGCCGGAAATCGTTCCGGTATCGCCCTGCTGGCCGCCCGATTCACCATAAAATGGAGTCTGATTGACGACGACCGCAACAGTCTCGCCTTCAGAAGCCGACTGCACTTCCGCGCCATCGCGCACCAGAGCAGCGATAACGCCTTCAGCGCTTTCGGTTTCATAACCGAGGAACTCGGTCGCACCGACCTTGTCCTTGATGCCAAACCAGATCGTCTCTGTTGCGGCTTCGCCCGAACCGGCCCAATTGGCGCGAGCCTCGGCCTTCTGGCGTTCCATGGCGGTGGAGAAGCCGTCCGTATCGACAGTGATGCCGCGCTGACGCAACGCATCCTGCGTCAGATCGAGCGGGAAACCATAGGTGTCGTAGAGTTTGAAAGCAGTTTCGCCATCGAGACGGTCACCTTCAACAAGCTTGCCCGATGCATCGGACAACAGGCCAAGACCGCGCTCCAGCGTCTTGCGAAAACGGGTTTCTTCCAGCTTCAGCGTTTCGGAAATCAACGCTTCGGCGCGGATCAGCTCCGGGTAGGCCTGGCCCATTTCGCGAATGAGCGCCGGCAGCAGACGCCACATCAAAGGCTCTTTCGCACCCAGAAGCTGGGCATGACGCATGGCGCGACGCATGATACGGCGCAGCACATAACCTCGACCTTCATTCGACGGCAGAACGCCATCGGCAATGAGGAAGCTCGAAGCGCGCAGATGGTCGGCAATCACACGATGGCTGGCACGGAAATCGCCTTCAGCCTTGACGCCGGTTGCTTCTTCCGACGCGCGGATCAGCGCCTTGAACAGATCAATGTCGTAATTGTCATGCACGCCCTGCAGCACGGCCGCAACGCGTTCCAGACCCATGCCGGTATCGATCGACGGACGCGGCAGATCAATGCGCTGATCCGGTGTCACCTGTTCGAACTGCATGAAAACGAGATTCCATATCTCGATGAAGCGGTCGCCGTCTTCATCTGGCGATCCGGGAGGTCCACCCCAGATGTGATCGCCATGATCGAAGAATATTTCCGAGCACGGACCGCACGGACCCGTATCGCCCATCGCCCAGAAGTTGTCGCTTGTGGCAATACGGATGATGCGGTCGTCGCTCAGACCGGCAATCTTCTTCCAGTAATTCGCGGCATCTTCATCTGTGTGATAGACGGTGACGAGCAGCTTGTCCTTCGGCAGACCGAATTCCTTGGTGATCAGGTTCCAGGCGAAGCTGATTGCGTCTTCCTTGAAATAATCGCCAAACGAGAAATTGCCCAGCATTTCAAAGAAAGTGTGATGGCGCGCCGTGTAGCCTACATTGTCGAGATCGTTATGCTTGCCGCCTGCACGCACGCATTTCTGCGAGGTGGTCGCGCGATTATAGGCGCGGTGTTCCAGCCCCGTGAAGACGTTCTTGAACTGCACCATGCCCGCATTGGTAAACATGAGCGTCGGGTCATTGCGCGGTACGAGCGGACTCGACGGAACGATTTCGTGTCCGTTCTTGCGGAAGTAATCGAGGAATGTGGACCTTATCTCGTTGACGCCAGCCATAATTCACCCTTGGGCTTTTCGTGCCCTGCATTGATGCACCCTGTTTCAAAGGCTGCATCGATTGTCTTTTCCACCTGCAAACCGCCAACAAATAACGGAGACCGCAGGCATTACTCCCTTCTCGCACAACAAAGACGTGAAGTGGAGTTCTTCGGTTGACCGCTTTTAACGATGTGCTGCTTTTCTGTCCAGATAAGCAGCGTGCGCCATAAAGGCAAATTCTGCCTGTGAAAGCACCTTTTGCCAGTGCTTTTAAATTCACATCAAGCCGCGACTGAAAAAAGAGAAGCCCCGCGCAACAGCACAGGGCTTCCAACTTCCAATCAGTACAGCGGTTCGAGCAAAACCTCTGGCGGATATTACATCTCCGCTACGTCGGACCCGCTGTCTTCTTCCGGGCCGCCATCATCGAGGAACTGCTCAGCAATCAAACCGGCATTCTGACGAAGCGTCGTCTCGATTTCGCGGGCGACCTCCGGATTGTCCTTGAGATAAAGCTTCGCGTTTTCACGGCCCTGGCCGAGACGCTGCGAATTATAGGAGAACCAAGCGCCGGACTTTTCGACAACGCCTGCCTTCACGCCAAGATCGACCAGTTCGCCCATCTTGGAAACACCGGCGCCATACATGATGTCGAATTCAACCTGCTTGAAGGGAGGAGCAAGCTTGTTCTTCACCACCTTCACGCGGGTCTGGTTGCCGACGACTTCATCACGCTCCTTGATGGAACCGATGCGGCGGATATCAAGGCGAACCGAAGCGTAGAACTTCAGCGCATTACCGCCGGTCGTCGTTTCAGGCGAACCGAACATGACGCCGATCTTCATACGGATCTGGTTGATGAAGATGACCATGCAGTTGGAACGCGAAATGGAAGCGGTAAGCTTGCGCAGCGCCTGGCTCATCAGACGAGCCTGAAGACCCGGCAGCGAATCGCCCATTTCACCTTCAATTTCCGCACGCGGTGTCAGCGCAGCAACAGAATCGATGACCAGAACATCGATGGCACCAGAGCGCACGAGCGTGTCGGTAATTTCAAGTGCCTGCTCGCCGGTGTCCGGCTGCGAGATCAGCAGGTTTTCCAGATCCACGCCAAGCTTACGCGCATAGACCGGATCGAGCGCATGTTCCGCATCAACGAATGCGCAGATGCCACCCTTCTTCTGAGCTTCGGCAATCGTGTGCAGCGCGAGCGTGGTCTTACCCGAGCTTTCCGGTCCGTAAATTTCAACGATACGGCCCTTGGGCAAGCCGCCTACACCCAGCGCGATGTCCAGAGAGAGCGAGCCGGTCGATACGGTCTCGATTTCGACCGCCTTGTCGTTCTGACCGAGGCGCATGATCGAGCCTTTGCCGAACGCTCTTTCGATCTGTGACAGCGCCGCATCAAGTGCCTTAGTCTTGTCCACTGAATTATCCTCAACAAGTCGCAATGAATTCTGAGACATCTTACACCATCCTCTTGTCCCGCTAGAAGCCCGGCAGGCTCATCGCTCATATCTATTTGTATCTGTTTTGTTCTCATTTGGCAACTCATGCAACATACTGAATTTATTTATTTTTATTATTTTGTTCCATTATTGTTCTCTATAATTAGAGACATGTAAAATAAAAAGCCTATCCACGCTTTAAGGCCAGCGGCGGCATCCAACGAAGCAACGATTCGCCAAAACAGACAAAAGCGCAGCCCTTCTTGCGAAGAACTGCGCTCGATATGGCGGGCCTTGGCGGCCCGATTCTAGCTGCTGAAGGGTTAGCTTGCGCCCCGCAGCGGCGAAATCTGGATTTCGACGCGGCGGTTCTGAGCGCGGCCTTCCGGCGTGGCATTGGTGGCCACTGGCTGGCTTGCGCCATAACCGATGATCGCAAAGCGACGCGGATCGATACCCTGTGAACCGAGATAGCTTGCCACCGATCCGGCACGACGCTGCGACAGGTCCTGATTGTGGCTGGCGCTGCCCGTCGAGTCGGTGTGCCCCAGAACGTCGACGAGGGTCTGGTTGAACTTGCGCAGCACGATGGCCACCGAGTTCAGCGTTGGATAGAACTGGCTCTTCACCTGATCCTGATCGGTGTCGAAGGTGATGCTCGACGGCATGTTCAGGATGATCTGATCGCCATTACGCGTCACCGAAACGCCGGTGCCCTGCAACTGCGCACGCAGTTCGCTTTCCTGACGATCCATATAATTGCCGATGGCGCCACCGCCGAGCGCGCCAATACCCGCGCCAATCAGCACGGCATTGCGCTGTGCGCGGCTGGAACCGCCAACCATAAGGCCGCCCAAAGCACCGACAGCAGCGCCGATTGCCGCGCCGCCTGCCGTGTTCGACATCTTCTGTTCGCCCGTATATGGGTCAGTGGTGCAGCCCGCCAGCAAAGTGGCTCCAATCAGGGCGATACCGATTCTTTTCAACATGCAAAGGTCATCCTCAATTTGCGATTCCGCGCGCATGATAATTGCGATTAAGGCCGGATGGTGTTCCAAATCTCGTATTTGAAACCCCAATCCTCACCTTTTAGCCAATACCGCCGCAAGAACGCAACTGCGCCGCGTAACGATTGGCCATCGCCTGTGCCCGCTTCGCGCCGCTGAGCGCCGTGGAATTGCCGCGCCACGCCCCGCGTGCGTAACCGCCATGACCACTGTAATAGGCCAGATAGAGGCTATAGGTGTCAGCGCGGTTGATGCCGTTCTTCTGATAGCTTTGATAGTGATACCAGCCGATGAAATGGATAGCGTCGGCAAAGTTAGTGCGTGAAGCGGTCCAACGGCCGGTCTCACGTTTATAACGATCCCAGGTGCCGTTCAGCGCCTGTGAATAGCCATAAGCGCTGGATGCGCGCTTCCACGGAATGATCCAAAGAATCTTGGTGCGAGGCGGTCTCGCATAGGGCTGAAAGCCCGATTCCGTATAGATCGTCGCCATCAGAACCGGAACCGGCACGCCGAACTCACGCGATGCGCGCGTCGCGGCAGTCTGCCAATTGTTGAACCAACCGTCACGCTGATCGAAGACTGCGCATACATTGCTGACCTGCCGTGGGGCGGTCGCACAGCCTCCAAGGATCACGAGCGCTACGAGACACAAAACGCGCATCATGGGAAACCTCATCAAATTGCAAAGATTGATAAAATGTAAAAGTAAACTTCCTATTAACCTGAATGCACAGCATCACGCGCGTGGCGCCCGATTCGGAAGTTCAATCTCATTGAATGAGATAATATTTTCTCAGCAATAAATAATATTGCCGAATAAATGCATTGATGACCGATTTAATAAATATAAAATCAAGCTAGTAACATTTGATAAAAAATTTGGAATTTCTAGAAATTACCCGTTCGATTATTGTTTTATTGAATAATTGGAGAATGAATTATGAGCTATATGCAATATTTTATTCCCTATGGATTTACCTATATATTTCTAGCTGCATCTGTCATCGCCGTCGTAACAAGACATGACATTGTTGCCCTCGCTCTCCTGATCGCCGTGTTCATCGCGGCACTGCTCGGAGAGTCCATCTCTCTGGTGGGCCTGTTGTCGCTGGCGGTGTTTTCGATCCTTACACATTGGCGGTTCAACATTCTCCGCGAAAGCATGTATCGCCGTTTTCCCTGGACCGAGCCGACAATGGACCTACTTGTAATCGCGGCATGTCTCACATTCTTCATTCATGTTGTGTGGGGCTTTCACAACACGAAAATCATCGACGCAGCGGTCATGTCCACTGGCGGCGTGCCATTTTCAATGTATTTGAATCTGGACAAGACGGCAGCTGCGATCATCCTTGCACTCAGCGGGCGTTTTTTCACTTCGGGAACGGAATTCGACGCCCCGATCAAGCGAACGGGAACAGCCGACACAGTGAAGATCATAGGAATGATGTGGGGCGGTTGCCTTATCACCCTGATCCCCGTCGCGCTGGTCATCGGCTATATCAAGTTCGACCCGAAGATCATGCCCCATTTCGGCATATGGGCCCTCAACAATCTGGTCTTCGTTGCCTTTGCGGAGGAAGTGCTGTTTCGCGGCATGATACAGGGACGCCTGCTTGCCTACTCATACTATCACCGCTGGCATCCGGCCTTTGCAATCACAATCAGCGCGATCCTGTTCGGTCTTCTGCACTTTGATGGCGGCGTAGCCTATATAGCGCTGGCGGGCGTTGCCGGGCTGTTCTATGGCACCGCCTATTACAAGACAGGTAGACTGATCTCATCAATCTCGGTTCATTTTCTGCTGAATCTGAGCCACGCGCTGTTTTTCACCTATCCAGCACTAATGCGTTAAACCTCACACGGGCAGGTTCTTACCGGTTCCTGCCCTGACGCTCATGACGCAGCTTTGCCCAATAGTCGAGCCGCTTGCGGATATCGCGTTCAAAGCCGCGTTCCGGAGGATCGTAGAACTTCTGCCGTCCCAGGCTTTCCGGGAAATAATCCTGTCCCGAAAAGGCATCCGGCTGATCGTGGTCATAGGCGTAACCGTCGCCATAACCCTCATTCTTCATCAGCTTTGTGGGAGCGTTGAGAATATGCTTTGGCGGCACTAGTGAACCATGTTCCTTGGCGGCGCGCATAGAGGCCTTATAAGCCATGTAAATGGCATTCGACTTGGGCGCGGTTGCGAGATAAACGCAAGCCTGCGCCAGCGCCAGCTCGCCTTCCGGCGATCCCAGATAATCATAGGCGTCCTTGGCGGCGTTGCAGATGACAAGCGCCTGCGGATCGGCGAGCCCGATATCTTCAACCGCCATGCGCACCAGACGCCGTCCGAGATAAAGCGGATCTTCGCCCGCATCGAACATGCGCGACAGATAATAGAGCGCCGCGTCAGGATCGGACCCGCGCACCGATTTATGCAGGGCAGAGATCAGATTGTAATGCCCGTCCTGGCTCTTGTCGTAAACCGGAGCACGACGCTGCACCACGTCCTGAAGTTTTTCGGCGGTAAAGATCTCTTCCGGGCGCGCGGCGCGCCAGACTTCTTCAGCCAGCGTCAATGCAGCACGACCATCGCCATCGGCCATACGAATCAGGCTGGCCCTCGCCTCCTCGTCCAATGGCAGCGAGCGATCTTCCTGTTCCTCTGCCCGGATAAGCAGCGTCGCGATGCTCTCTGCGTCATGCGGATGGAAGGTCAGCACACGCGCGCGTGAAAGAAGAGCAGCGTTGAGTTCAAATGACGGGTTTTCAGTGGTCGCGCCGATCAGGATGACCGTACCGTCTTCCATCACCGGCAGGAACGAATCCTGCTGCGCGCGGTTGAAACGATGGATCTCGTCCACGAAAAGCAAGGTCTGACGCCCGGACATGCGCCTTGCACGAGCCGTCTCGAAGACTTTCTTGAGGTCGGCCACGCCGGAGAAGATTGCAGAAATCTGCTCGAAAGCCAGATCGGTCTCGCCCGCCAGCAGGCGCGCGACCGTGGTTTTACCGGTTCCGGGCGGGCCCCAGAAAATCATCGAACCGAGCGAACCGGATTCGATCATGCGCGTCAGCACGCCTTCCGGCCCGGTCAGATGTTCCTGACCGGTCACCTCCGACAAGTGCCGGGGCCGCAGGCGGTCCGCGAGCGGACGGTTACGGTCCGCATTCGGGTCTGAGGCCGATGAAAAAAGATCGCTCATTCGATAACTCGGTCGATAAATAAAATGCCGCTTCAGGCATAATCTTACCTGAAGCGGCATGCAACTTTTCGTGGCGGGTTTATCGAACGAACTGGCGCAGAAGCGTACCGTTGCGTTCGATTTCCATCCGCCATGCCAGACCACGGCCCGCATTGAGGACCGAAGAAAGATCGGTCACGCTGCGGATCACATTGCCGTTCAGATTGCGAATGATATCGCCCGGGCGCAGCCCCAGCCTTGCAGCGGGCGAGCCCGAATAGACATCCATCACGGCTACACCATTTACATCGCTCTTCAGACGCAGTTTGGTCGCTGTGGAAGGCGTCAGCTCCTGCACCGCAGCGCCTGCGAAAGGATTATCGCCCTTGATAATGAGTGGTGCTGTCTGCTTCACTTCCGGCGCTTTGGTCAGCTTGACCGGCACGGTAAGATTTTCACCACCGCGCAGGATCGCAACAGAGATCGTGCTGTCGATCCCTGCGGTTGAAAGACGATAGCCAAGCACATCCTGATTATCCACGCGGGCACCCTGCACCGAGAGGACAACATCGCCGACCTTCAGGCCTGCGGCTTCCGCCGGTCCACCCTTGGCAACAGCGGTAATCAAAGCGCCATAGGGCTTTTCCATACCGAGGCCTTCGGCCAGATCCGCCGTGACACCCTGGAAGGTCGCACCGATATAAGGACGTTCAAAGCTGGAACTGCCCCGCTGCGCCGCATCGATCACCGCACGAACCATGTTGGACGGAATAGCGAAACCGATGCCGACAGAGCCGCCGGAGCGTGAATAGATCGCCGTATTGATGCCAATCAACCGCCCACGCATATCCACCAACGCGCCGCCGGAATTACCCGGATTGATGGCTGCGTCAGTCTGGATGAAGAAGTCAAAATCGGAAATTCCAACCTGCGTGCGCGATTGCGCCGAGACAATGCCGCTCGTCACGGTCTGGCCGACACCGAACGGGTTGCCGACAGCAAGCACCAGATCGCCCACCTCCACCTCGTCGGAATTGCCAAGCGACAGGACTGGAAACTTTTCCTTGGAATCGATCTTCAATACGGCAAGATCGGTGGTCTCGTCGCGCAGCAGCAGCTTGCTTTCGAATTCGCGACCATCGGAAAGAGCGACCTTGATTTCATCCGCATCCTTGATGACGTGATTGTTGGTCACGACAATGCCCGATGAATCGACGATAACGCCGGAACCGAGCGACTGCTGGATACGCGGCTTGCTATCGCCGAACTGTTTGCCGAAAAACTGTTCGAAGAATGGGTCGCCTGCAAATGGCGAGCGTGCCTGTGCCTGAACCTGTCGCGCAGCATAGACATTAACGACGGCGGGCGTGGTTTCCTTCACCAACGGCGCGAAGGAGAGCTGCATATCTCCGCGACTGAGCGGTATCTGCTTTGCTGGAGCCGCTGGCGCATCCTGCGCTGAAGCTGGCAGGCTTGCCATGCCAATCGATGCCAGAATAATGCCCGCAATCCCGAAACGTCGCCAATTCATGCACAAACTCCGCGCTTTCCCAGCCTGCCCGCAAGACTTCCGGTGGAAGCATACGAGACTCGTTGTCCATATGTAATCAACTGAGGCCAAGGATAAAGGGCCACATTGTGACCACGGACGAAAAGCTGGTGTAATTTTCCCTCACATCAATGTGTGAGCGCATATGTCAGCAACAGCGCAAACAAAAAGGGCCGCACGAGGCGGCCCTTTTTAATCTCTGCTCATAATCATGCATTATCCGACGCAAAGACGCTTAGCGCATTTGCTGGAAATGCTTTGATTACGCTGCGTCGGCTTCAGCAGCAGCTTCAGCTTCTACGCGAGCGCGGTCAGCCTTGCCCTTAGCATCGACATCGCGTTCCACGAATTCAACAACAGCCAGAGGCGCGTTGTCGCCAGCGCGGAAGCCAGCCTTCATGATGCGGATGTAGCCGCCGTTGCGGGTTGCATAGCGCGTAGCCAGCGTATCGAACAGCTTAGCCACGACCTTAACGTCGCGGATAGCCGAGATAGCCTGACGGCGTGCATGCAGGTCGCCGCGCTTGCCGAGCGTGACAAGCTTTTCTACGATCGGACGGATTTCCTTAGCCTTAGGAAGCGTGGTCACAATCTGTTCATGCTCGATGAGCGAAGCCGCCATGTTGGCGAACATTGCCTTGCGATGCGAGGCAGTGCGGTTCAGCTTACGCTGTCCATTACCGTGGCGCATGGCCTTCTCCTTTAATTCGTAACGTACCGGGATATGCCGGTCTTATCTTCGTTTTACGCATTGTCCGACGCGAAACCGCTTCGCACTTTCGCTGGAAATGCTGGTCTTTAATTCAAGCATTATCCCGCGCGAAACCGCTTCGCACTTTCGCTGGAAATGCTTAGTATTGGTCTTCGTAACGCTTTGCGAGATCTTCGATATTTTCCGGCGGCCAGGACGGGATTTCCATACCAAGATGGAGACCCATCGACGCGAGAACTTCCTTGATCTCGTTGAGCGACTTGCGGCCGAAATTCGGAGTCCGCAGCATCTCGGCTTCCGTCTTCTGGATCAGATCGCCGATATAGACGATGTTGTCGTTCTTCAGGCAGTTTGCCGAACGGACAGACAGTTCGAGTTCGTCCACCTTCTTGAGCAGAGCCGGGTTGAAAGCCAGTTCCGCAACCTGTTCCTGCGGGGCTTCCTTCTGAGGCTCTTCGAAGTTGACGAAGATCGCCAGCTGGTCCTGGAGAATACGAGCAGCGTAAGCCACTGCGTCTTCGCCCGTAACCGAGCCGTTGGTCTCGATGTTCAGCGTCAGCTTGTCATAATCGAGAACCTGACCTTCACGGGTGTTCTCAATCTTGTACGACACCTTGCGAACCGGGGAATACAGGCTGTCGACCGGGATAAGCCCAATCGGAGCGTCTTCCGCACGGTTGCGGTCGGCAGGCACGTAGCCCTTGCCGGTGTTGACGGTGAATTCCATGCGGATTTCAGCGCCTTCGTCCAGCGTGCAGATGACGTGATCCGGGTTAAGGATTTCGACATCGCCGACAGTCTGAATGTCGCCAGCCGTAACGGCACCTGGGCCTTCCTTGCGGACGACCATGCGCTTCGGGCCCTCGCCTTCCATACGGATGGCGATTTCCTTGACGTTCAGAACGATATCCGTAACGTCTTCGCGGACGCCCGGAATAGAAGAGAATTCATGCAGAACGCCGTCGATCTGTACGGCGGTCACGGCAGCGCCGCGCAGCGACGACAGAAGCACGCGACGCAGAGCATTACCGAGCGTCAGACCGAAGCCGCGTTCCAGCGGTTCAGCAACGACGGTTGCGTGCGTGCGGGAGCCGTGGGTGAAAAATTCCACCTTGTTCGGCTTGATCAGTTCCTGCCAGTTCTTCTGGATCATGTGAGTATCCCTCTATCAATCGTCGCTACCATCCTATCGTAGCGATCAAGTGAAGAAACCGCAGAGGAGCCCCGGATGAAATCCGAGGCTCTTGCAGCATGTGAACGAGGATTAGACCCGGCGCTTCTTGCGCGGACGGCAACCGTTGTGCGGGATCGGCGTAACATCGCGGATCGACGTGATCACAAAGCCGGCAGCCTGAAGGGCGCGCAGCGCGGATTCACGGCCAGAACCCGGTCCGCAAACCTCGACTTCGAGGGAGCGCATGCCGTGTTCCTGAGCCTTCTTGGCGCAATCTTCGGCAGCGATCTGTGCGGCGAACGGGGTCGACTTACGCGAACCCTTGAAACCCTGAGCACCGGCGGAAGACCAGGCAATAGCATTGCCCTGAGCATCCGTGATGGTGATCATGGTGTTGTTGAACGTCGAATTTACGTGGGCAACGCCCGACGAGATGTTTTTACGCTCGCGACGGCGAACGCGCGTGGCTTCCTTGGCCATGATAGTCCTTTCAATCGATCTCTACACCGCCGTAATTCCAGCGGCTACACCGGTCCTCTAGAAAGGACCAGTATCAAACCCAACCGGCGCACCGGAAAGGCCCGACGGAACGAAAACGTTCCGTCGAAATTACTTCTTCTTGCCTGCGATAGCCTTCGCCGGACCCTTACGGGTGCGTGCGTTGGTATGCGTGCGCTGGCCGCGAACCGGCAGCGAACGACGATGACGCAGGCCACGGTAGCAACCCAGGTCCATCAGGCGCTTGATGTTCATCGAAACTTCACGACGCAGGTCACCTTCGACCTGGTAGTCAGCATCGATTGCTTCGCGGATCTGAAGGACTTCAGCATCCGTCAGCTGGTTAACGCGACGATCGTCGGCAATGCCAACCTTCGTTACGATTTCCCGAGCAAATTTCGGTCCAATCCCGTGGATGTACTGAAGCGCAATAACAACGCGCTTGTTCGTCGGGATGTTGACGCCAGCGATACGTGCCACGTCTGTTCTCCTTAATGTTAATCACTTCCGCCTGAAAGACTAATCCCCCAGACAGCATAAAATGACCGGTATCGGCCTCTTTTCGATTTCCGCCGCTACCTGCCATTCAAAACCAAATGAAGTGGCGCAGTCTTTGACGGAATCGCCCGAAAAAGTCAACTCTTAACTGTCCGTAAAGCCATCAAACCGGCCTGACAGAGAATCAAAGCGACTTCTGGAAGCAATAAACGGGCAGAGAATCGCAAAGCGTTTCTCTGCCCGTGTTTGTATCTGCGCATCCTGCTTTACAAAAACCGAACCCGGTATCTGGGCCGATGCGATAGTCCAAGGCTTTGAAAAGCCTTATGCCGGAACGAGAATTCTCTCGATTTCAGCGGTAACTTCTTCAACCGGAGCCATACCGTTGAGGACACGCAATTCGCCAGTCCCGGCATAGTAGGTCGAAAGCGGCGCGGTCTTTTCGCGATATTCGACAAGACGCTTGCGGAAAGCTTCCGGATTGTCATCCGAGCGCACCTGACCGCCCTTGGCGATCGTTTCGGCCACGCGGCTCTCCATCCGCTTGACCAGGGCATTCTCATCAACCTTCAGCTCGATGACAGCATCAAGCTTCAGGCCTTTGTTTGCGAGCATTCCGCCAAGAGCTTCAGCTTGCGGAACGGTACGTGGGTAGCCGTCGAGAATGAAACCATTCGCGCAATCCGGAGCATCAATGCGCTCCGACACGATCTGGTTGACGATCTCGTCGGATACCAACTGACCGGCATCCATAACTGCTTTGGCGCGCTTTCCGACTTCGCTCTGTTGAGCGACTGCCGAACGCAGCATATCGCCAGTCGAAAGCTGCGGAATTCCATGCTTCTTGGTAAGAAGTCCAGCCTGCGTCCCCTTACCTGCTCCGGGCGGCCCAAGAAGTATCAGTCTCATTTATTACGTTTCCCACCTCTGAGTTTGGACTTCTTGATCAGCCCTTCATACTGATGGGCGATAAGATGTCCCTGAACTTGCGCAACCGTATCGAGCGTCACGCTCACAACGATCAGCAGCGATGTACCACCAAGATAGAATGGCACGCCGGTCGCGGAAATCAGGAATTCCGGCAGAAGACAGACAAGCATAATATAGATGGCGCCGACAACCGTGATGCGGGTCAACACATAGTCTATATATTCGGCAGTCCGTTCACCGGGGCGAATGCCCGGGATGAAGCCGGAATGCTTCTTGAGCTGGTCAGCAGTGTCCTTGGGATTGAACACGATGGCCGTATAGAAGAAGCAGAAGAACGCCATCAAGCCTGCGTAGAACAGCATGTAAAGAGGCTGTCCATGGCCCAACGCGTTGAGAATCGTGGTTGCCCAGCCAGGCATTTCCGTCGTGTTGGCGAAGCCAGCAACAGTCGCAGGCAGAAGCAGCAGCGACGATGCGAAGATCGGCGGAATCACGCCAGCCGTATTGAGCTTCAGCGGCAGGTGCGAAGTATCGCCCTGGAACATGCGGTTGCCAACCTGACGCTTCGGATACTGGATCAGCAGGCGGCGCTGCGCACGCTCGACGAACACGATGACCGCGATCAGGGCAATTGCGAGCACGATGACGCCCAGAATAAGGCCTGTTGACAGAGCACCGGTACGGCCCAGTTCCAGCGTGCCCGAAATGGCATGCGGAAGGTTTGCAACGATACCCGAGAAGATGATCAGCGAAATACCGTTACCGATACCGCGCGCCGTGATCTGCTCACCGAGCCACATCAGGAACATGGTGCCGCCAACGAGCGTAATCACCGATGAAACGATGAAGAACGGTCCCGGGCTCACCACAATACCGTTACCCGACTGCAAGCCGACCGAAATGGCATAGGCCTGCACGAGCGCCAGAAGCACTGTACCGTAACGCGTATACTGATTGATGATCTTACGGCCCGCCTCGCCTTCCTTCTTCAGTGCTTCAAGCGACGGAACAACCGACGTCATGAGCTGCACGATGATGGAGGCAGAGATGTAAGGCATGATGCCGAGCGCGAAAATGGCCATACGACCAACGGCGCCACCGGCGAACATGTTGAAAAGTCCGAGCACACCCTGGCTATGCTGCTGGAAAGCCTGCGCAAGAGCGTCAGGATTGATTCCTGGAAGCGGAATATAGGTGCCGAACCGATATACGAGCAAAGCGCCCAGAGTAAACCAGATGCGCTTCTTGAGTTCTTCAGCTTTCGAAAAAGCCGAGAAATTGAGATTGGAAACTAGCTGTTCAGCAGCCGATGCCATTAAATTTCTCCGGTGAAAAGTCTCCGGTCCCCTACCCCCATCGACGCGCGTTTATTCAACCCGCATCCTCACGGACAAGAAGACCCAACCCAGATATGCGCATTGGCATAAATGTGCAAGCGGCGGCCCAGTTTTTATCGCAATTCCAAATAGAAAAATGCGTTGCATTTATCCGGAATCGCTCTGGGCCGCCGCTTATAATTTTAGTGCAGAAGCCTTATTCGGCAGCTGCGGCTTCCGGAAGCTTGATGCTGCCGCCAGCCTTTTCGATTTTCTCGACTGCCGACTTGGAAGCGCCAGCAACCTCAAAGGTTACCTTAGCCTTCAGCTCGCCATCCGAAAGAATGCGAACACCGTCCTTGGCGCGACGAATCACACCAGCAGCCTTCAGCGCTTCGAGGTTCACAACAGCCTTGGCATCCAGCTTGCCGGCGTCGATAGCGGCCTGAACACGGCCGAGCGACACAACGTTGAAGCTCTTTGCGAAGATGTTGGTGAAGCCGCGCTTTGGCAGACGGCGGTAGATTGGCATCTGGCCGCCTTCAAAGCCATTGATCGCGACGCCCGAACGGGACTTCTGACCCTTGACGCCGCGGCCAGCGGTCTTGCCGGTGCCCGAGCCGATACCACGGCCAACGCGCTTGCGAGCCTTGACGGAACCTGGCTTGTCACGCAGATCGTTGAGTTTCATGTCTCTATCCCCTGCGTTATCAGGCCTCGTCCACGATGCGGACGAGATGCTGAACCTTGGCGATCATGCCACGAACCGAAGGAGTATCCTCCAGCGTGCGGCGGCGGTGCATTTTGTTAAGTCCGAGACCGATCAGCGTTGCACGCTGCTCGGCTGGACGACGGATAGGGCTTCCGATCTGTTCGACCGTAACCGTCTTACCCTTCTTCTCAGCCATCACTCAAATCCTTTGTCTATGGCATATCCGATGGCCCGGCTCAGTATCGAATGCAACTTCTTGCAGAAACTGTCAGGCCCCGGACTAACACAAACTATCGGCTATTCTTCCGAACCGACCACATCATGGCGGCGAGCCTGAAGGGTCGAGTACTTGATGCCGCGCTGTGCCGCGATATCCTTCGGATGCATCTGATGCTTGAGGGCATCAAACGTCGCGCGAACCATGTTGTATGGGTTCGACGAACCGAGCGACTTGGCAACAACGTCCTGAACGCCGAGCGTTTCGAACACTGCACGCATCGGACCACCGGCGATGATACCCTTACCGGCAGGAGCTGCACGGAGCAGAACCTTGCCAGCGCCATGACGGCCTTCGACGTCATGATGCAGAGTACGACCCGAACGCAGCGGAACGAAGATCATGTCGCGCTTAGCAGCTTCGGTAGCCTTACGGATAGCTTCCGGCACTTCACGTGCCTTGCCATGACCGAAGCCTACGCGGCCCTTCTGATCGCCAACGACGACGAGAGCAGCAAAACCGAAGCGACGGCCGCCCTTGACGACCTTGGCTACGCGGTTGATGTGAACGAGCTTGTCAACGAACTCGCTGTCGCGCTCCTCGCGACCGCGGTCTTCGCGGTTACGTTCTCTCTGTGCCATATCCTGATTTCCTTTTTTCTTTTCCGGAAGCACAAACTTCTATTAGAAGCTGAGGCCGCTTTCGCGGGCAGCTTCGGCGAGAGCCTTCACGCGGCCGTGGAAAATGAAAGCTCCACGGTCGAACACTACGTTCTTGACGCCAGCCTTGGCGGCACGCTCAGCAACCAGCTTGCCAACAGCAGCTGCTGCTGCCTGGTCCGCACCGGTCTTGAGCTTGCCCTTGAGGTCGCCATCGAGGGTCGAAGCGGCCGCGAGCGTAACGCCGCGGACGTCGTCGATGATCTGGGCGTAGATGTTCTTGGAAGAACGGTGCACGCTGAGGCGTGGCTGGCCGTTGGCGACAGACTTGAGCTGACGGCGCACGCGAGCAGCGCGACGCTGCAAAGTTTCTTTTGGCGATGCCATGACGCGCTTCCCTTACTTCTTCTTGCCTTCTTTGCGAACGATCTTCTCGCCCGCATACTTGACGCCCTTGCCCTTGTAAGGCTCGGGGCCGCGATATTCGCGGATCTCAGCCGCGACCTGACCGACCTGCTGCTTGTCGATACCGTTGATGACGATTTCCGTCGGCTTCGGTACAGCAACAGTAATACCAGCAGGCACGTCATAAACCACTTCGTGGCTGAAGCCGAGCGAAAGCTGCAAGTTCTTGCCCTGCATGGCAGCGCGATAACCAACGCCGCTGATTTCGAGCTTCTTTTCGAAGCCGTCCTTCACGCCAACAAAAATGTTGGAGATCATCGTGCGGGACATGCCCCACTTCGAACGAGCTTCCTTAGACTGATCGCGCGGATCGACGCTGACAGCGCCGTCTTCCAGCTTAACCAGAACTTCATCGTGCACGACGAAGGAGAGTTCCCCCTTCGCGCCCTTGGCCTTGACGATCTGCCCATCAACACTGGCGGTCACGCCTGCCGGGACCGGCACGGGTTTTTTACCGATACGAGACATTTTTATACCTGTCTTTTATCTGTTCGCTGTCAACCGCATCAGAAGATGCGGCAGAGCAGCTCACCACCAACGTTTTGTTCACGGGCTTCATGATCCGCCATAACGCCCTTCGGCGTGGAGAGGATCGAGATGCCGAGGCCGTTCGCGACCTGCGGGATCGACTTGACCGACACGTAAACGCGACGACCAGGCTTCGATACGCGGCTGATCTCGCGGATAACCGGAACACCTTCATAATACTTCAGCTCGATTTCGATCTCGGCCTTGCCGTTCACGAATTCGCTCTGCGAATATCCGCGGATGTAACCTTCAGACTGAAGAACATCGAGAACGCGAGCGCGCAGCTTCGAAGCCGGGGTCGTAACCTTGGTCTTCTTGCGGCCTACTGCGTTGCGGATACGGGTCAGCATATCGCCGAGAGGATCTGACACAGACATATGCTACTCCTTACCAGCTCGACTTGACGATGCCCGGGATCTGACCGAGCGAACCCAACTGACGGAGCGCGATACGCGACATCTTCAGTTTACGGTAATAACCACGCGGACGGCCCGAAACTTCGCAACGATTGCGAATACGAACCTTCGATGAATTGCGCGGCAGTTCGGCAAGCCGGATAGTGGCGCGGAAGCGCTCCTCCAGCGGAAGGCCCTGATCCATTACGATCGCCTTCAGGCGTGCACGCTTTTCAGCATGACGCTTAACCAACTTTTCGCGGCGCTTGTTTTTTTCGACTGCGCTAGTCTTGGCCATGTTATCTATACCTCGCTACGCTTGCCGTTACTGCCGAAACGGGAAGTTGAATGCACGCAGAAGAGAGCGCGCTTCATCATCCGTCTTGGCGGTCGTGCAAACGATGATGTCCATGCCCCAGATCTGATCAACTTTATCGTAGTTGATTTCGGGGAACACGATGTGCTCCTTGATGCCCATGGCAAAGTTGCCACGTCCGTCAAAGCTCTTCGGGTTCAGGCCGCGGAAGTCGCGAACGCGAGGAAGAGCAATCGTAACCAGACGATCAAGGAATTCATACATGCGGTCCTGGCGAAGGGTAACCTTCGTGCCGATCGGCATGTCTTCACGCAACTTAAAGGTTGCGATCGAGTTACGGGCGCGCGTGATGACGGCCTTCTGGCCAGCAATCTGGCTGAGGTCTTCTGCGGCTACCGACGGCTTCTTCGAATCGCCGGTGGCTTCGCCAACGCCCATATTGAGGACAACCTTCGTGATGCGTGGGATCTGCATCTCGTTGTCGTATTTGAACTCTTCAAGCAGAGCCTTACGGATATTATCCTGATAAAGCTTCTTGAAGCGTGGAAGTGCCTTAGCTTCAGCCATCGATCAGCGCTCCAGAACGTTTTGCGACACGAACCTTCTTGCCGTCCTCAACGCGGAAACCGACGCGGGTCGGCTTGCCATCCTTGGGATCAACAATTGCCAGGTTGGACAGGTGGATCGGCGCTTCCTTGGAGATAATGCCGGCTTCCTGGGTCTGGGTCTGGCGCTGATGACGCTTCACAATATTAATGCCGCGTACGAGCGCCTGCTCGTCCTTAGGCATAACCTTAAGGACCTCGCCCTTACGGCCCTTGTCCTTACCGGACAGCACGACAACGCTGTCGCCTTTGCGAATCTTTTGCATCGTTGTGCTTCCTTACAGAACTTCCGGAGCCAGCGAGATGATCTTCATGTGGTTCTTTGCGCGAAGTTCGCGCGGAACCGGTCCGAAGATACGCGTGCCGATAGGCTCTTTCTTGTTATCGATGAGAACAGCTGCGTTGTTATCAAAACGAATTACGCTGCCGTCCGGACGACGGATGTCCTTGGCGGTGCGTACAACAACCGCCTTCATCACGTCACCCTTCTTGACGCGGCCGCGCGGAATAGCTTCCTTGATCGACACCACAATGATGTCGCCAACGGAAGCATAACGCCGCTTCGAGCCGCCCAGCACCTTGATGCACATGACACGACGTGCGCCGGAGTTATCCGCCACGTCGAGGTTTGTTTGCATCTGAATCATGACTGGCCGCCTTCTTTTCCTTCAGCTGGTTAAGGGCTCCTGCCCTACCTAAGCTGCGTGTTTGTAATTTAGCCCGCTGCTTCGTTCGTCAGAACGACCCAGCGTTTGTCCTTCGAGATTGGAGCCGATTCCTGAATGGAAACGGAATCACCAACCTTGAACTGGTTGTTTTCGTCATGCGCCTTGTACTTCTTCGACTGACGCACGGTCTTCTGGAGGAGCGGATGCGAATAGCGACGCTCAACCTTAACCACAACAGTCTTGTCGTTCTTATCGCTGACGACAACGCCCTGCAGAACGCGTTTAGGCATGATATTTTTTCCTTATGCCTTGCTTTCGGCCGCCTTCTGGCGGGCAATAGTCTTAATACGCGCAATGTCGCGGCGAACCTGCTTCACGCGCGCGGTCTTTTCGAGCTGGCCGGTAGCCTTCTGAAAGCGCAGATTGAACTGTTCTTTCTTCAGTGCGGCCAACTCGTCGTTCATCTGATCGGTGCTTTTCGCCCGAACGTCTGCGGCTTTCATAGTTGCCTCTCCTTATTCAGCAATGCGCTGGATAAAGCGCGTCTTGATCGGCAACTTTGCTGCGCCGAGTCTGAGGGCTTCGCGTGCCACATCTTCGGGTACGCCGTCAAGCTCAAACATTACGCGACCTGGTGCCACACGGCATGCCCAGTAGTCAACCGAACCCTTACCTTTACCCATACGGACTTCGGTAGGCTTCGAAGTAACCGGCAGGTCAGGGAAGATGCGGATCCACACGCGACCGGCACGTTTCATGTGACGGGTGATCGCGCGGCGAGCCGCTTCGATCTGACGTGCGGTGACGCGTTCCGGCTCGAGAGCCTTCAGACCGAAAGCACCGAAATTCAGATCCGTGCCGCCCTTCGAGTTGCCGTGGATACGGCCCTTGAACTGCTTGCGGAACTTGGTGCGCTTAGGCTGCATCATTGTTCTCTACTCCAAATTTCTCGCCCGCGGCCCGCTTTTTAAGCGTTTTCGCGGCGGCGGTTCGACGAGGAACCCTGATTGTCACCCTCGACCGCACGACGTTCGGAAGCCATCGGATCGTGTTCAAGGATCTCGCCCTTGAAGACCCAGACCTTCACGCCGCAGATACCATAAGCGGTCTTCGCTTCTGCTGTGCCGTAGTCAATATCGGCGCGCAGAGTGTGAAGCGGAACGCGACCTTCACGGTACCATTCCATGCGAGCGATTTCCGCGCCACCCAGACGACCCGAGCAGTTGATACGGATACCTTCGGCTCCAAGACGCATTGCCGACTGAACGGCACGCTTCATGGCGCGACGGAATGCCACACGGCGTTCGAGCTGCTGAGCGATCGACTGAGCGATCAGCGTAGCGTCGATTTCCGGCTTGCGAACTTCAACGATGTTGAGCGAAGTATCGGCATTGGTCATCTCGGAAAGCTTCTTGCGGAGCTTTTCGATGTCTGCACCCTTCTTGCCGATGATGATGCCCGGACGAGCCGAGTGAATCGTCACGCGGCACTTCTTGTGCGGACGCTCAATCACGATCTTCGAAATCGCAGCCTGCTTGAGTTCTTCGGTGAGGAACTCACGGATCTTGACATCTTCATGCAGCAGCTTGCCGTACTCACCGGTATTTGCGTACCAACGCGAATCCCAGGTGCGGTTGATGCCGAGACGAAGACCGATCGGATTAATCTTCTGACCCATTATGCGGCCTCCCCTTTTTCCGCGACTTCGCGGACAACAATGGTGAGATGCGAAAACGGCTTCTCGATACGGCTTGCCTTACCACGTCCGCGGACGTGGAAGCGCTTCATGACGATCGACTTACCGACATAGGCTTCGGCGACGATCAGAGCATCGACGTCGAGGTCGTGATTGTTTTCAGCGTTTGCAATCGCCGACTCAAGCGTCTTCTTAACCGTATCGGCGATCCGCTTGCGCGAGAACGTCAGATCGGCAAGTGCCGCATTCACTTTCTTGCCGCGAATCAAGCTCGCGACAAGGTTAAGCTTCTGCGGGCTGACGCGGAGCGTACGGGCGACGGCTTTCGCCTCGTTATCCTTAAGCTGGCGGGGAGCCTTGGCCTTGCCCATCGTTACTTCCTCTTTGCCTTCTTGTCCGCGCCGTGACCGTAGTAGGTACGCGTAGGCGCGAATTCACCGAACTTGTGTCCGACCATTTCTTCCGAAATCGACACCGGCACATGCTTGTTGCCGTTGTAGACGCCGAAAGTCAGACCGACAAACTGCGGCAGGATGGTGGAGCGGCGGCTCCACATCTTGATAACTTCGTTACGACCGCCTTCGCGTACCTTCTCAGCCTTGTTGAGAAGATAGCCGTCGACAAACGGACCTTTCCAAACTGAACGAGCCACTTTAGACTACCTCTCTTACTTCTTGCGCTGATGGCGCGAACGCATGATGAACTTGTCGGTCGCCTTGTTCGAGCGCGTCTTCTTGCCCTTCGTAGGCTTGCCCCACGGAGTGACAGGGTGACGACCACCCGAGGTACGACCTTCACCACCACCATGCGGGTGATCGACCGGGTTCATTGCAACACCGCGAACGTGCGGACGCTTGCCACGCCATACCGAACGACCGGCCTTGCCGTCGTTGATATTGCCGTGATCCGGGTTCGAAACTGCACCAACCGAAGCGAAGCAGGCGCCGGAAACCAGACGCTGTTCACCAGAGTTGAGGCGCAGGATCGCCATGCCCTGGTCGCGACCGACGAGCTGGGCGTAGGTGCCAGCCGAACGTGCGATCTGACCGCCCTTACCAGGCTTCAGTTCGACGTTGTGGACGATCGTGCCAACAGGCATCGAAGCGAGCGGCATTGCGTTGCCCGGCTTCACGTCGACGGAGTTACCAGCAACAACCTTGTCGCCAACAGCAAGACGCTGCGGAGCCAGGATGTATGCGAGTTCACCGTCTTCGTAACGGATCAGCGCGATGAACGCGGTGCGGTTCGGATCGTATTCCAGGCGTTCGACGGTGCCGACGACGTCAAGCTTGCGACGCTTGAAGTCGATGAAGCGGTACGAACGCTTGTGACCACCGCCCTGAAAGCGAACAGTGATACGACCAGTGTTATTACGGCCACCCTTCTTGGACAGACCTTCGGTCAGGGACTTGACCGGCTTGCCCTTGTAGAGTTCCGAGCGATCCACGATGACCAGCTGACGCTGGCTTGGCGTGGTCGGATTAAAATGCTTGAGTGCCATTGTCTCTTACTCCAAGGCCTCTCAGAGACCGGTCGAAACGTCGATGCTCTGGCCTTCGGCCAAAGTAACGATCGCTTTCTTGACGTCGCTCTGGCGCCCGATAATGCCGCGGAACCGCTTGACCTTACCCTTGCGCACTGCAGTGTTGACTGCGGTAACCTTGACGCCGAACAGCGCTTCGACTGCAGCCTTGATTTCCGGCTTCGTTGCCTTGCGGGCTACGTTGAAGACGACCTGGTTGTGTTCAGAAACCAGAGTAGACTTCTCGGTGATAACCGGGCTGACGATCACGTCGTAATGGCGAAGATCAGTCATTTGAAACGCTCCTCGAGGGCTTCGACAGCCGCCTTGGAAAGCACGAGCTTGCCACGGCGAAGAATGTCGTAAACATTGATGCCCTGCACTGGCAGAACGTCGATGTTCGGGATGTTCGAAGCCGCACGCTGGAAGTTCACGTCGATCTCTGCACCACCGATGAGGAGTGCATTTTCAAGACCGAGCTTGGCGAACTGAGAAACAAGCTGCTTCGTCTTGGCTTCGGAAGCCGCCAGATCATCGATGATGATCAGGTCGGATGCCTTTGCCTTGGCGGAAAGAGCATGACGCAGGCCAAGAGCGCGAACCTTCTTCGGCAGGTCGTGTTCATGGCTACGGACAACTGGTCCGTGAGCCTGACCACCACCGCGGAACTGCGGAGCGCGAGCCGAATGGTGACGAGCGCGACCCGTACCCTTCTGCTTGTACATCTTCGCGCCGGTGCGGCTTACGTCGCCACGGCCCTGAGCCTGATGGGAGCCCTGCTGGCGGCGAGCCAGCTGCCAGCGCACGACGCGCTGAAGAATGTCGTCACGCGGGTCGAGGCCGAAGATATCTTCGTTCAGCTTGACCTTGCCGGCATCCTTGCCTTCAAGAGTTGTAATCGTGAGATCCATTATTCGGCTCCCTCAGTCGCGGCGACTTCAGCCTTGGCGGCACCTGCACGCAGAGCGGCCGGCTTCGGCGCGCTTTCTGGCAGCGAGACCTTGACTGCGTCGCGGACGATGATCCAGGCGCCCTTGGAGCCCGGAACCGCGCCGCGGACCAGAATGAGGCCACGATCAGTGTCCGTCGAGACAACTTCAATATTCTGCGTGGTCACGCGGGTCTGGCCCATATGACCAGCCATCTTCTTGCCCTTGAACACCTTACCCGGGTCCTGACGCTGACCGGTCGAGCCGTGAGCGCGGTGGGTAACGGAGTTACCGTGGGAGGCACGATGACCAGCAAAATTGTGACGCTTCATAACACCGGCAAAACCTTTACCGATCGAAGTACCCGTCACGTCGACCTTCTGGCCGGCGACGAAGTGTTCGGCGGTGATTTCCGCGCCGACTTCGAGGAGGTTGTCCGGAGAAACGCGGAATTCCGCAAGCTTCGCCTTGGGCTCGACCTCGGCCTTCGCGAAATGACCGCGCATAGCCTTGGACGTGTTCTTCACTTTGGCGATACCAACGCCAAGCTGAACAGCCGTGTAACCATTCTTTTCAACTGTACGCTGAGCTACCACGTGGCAATTCTCCATGCGGAGAACCGTCACCGGCACATGCTCGCCGGCGTCGTTATAGACGCGGGTCATGCCCAGCTTCTGTGCAATAACACCTGAACGCATCGGGTTCGTTCCTTCCGTCCTCAAGCCGATTAAAGCTTGATCTCGACATCGACACCTGCGGACAGATCGAGCTTCATCAGCGCGTCAACAGTCTGCGGGGTCGGGTCAACGATATCGAGAAGACGCTTGTGCGTGCGCATCTCGAACTGCTCGCGGCTCTTCTTGTCGATGTGCGGCGACCGGTTAACTGTGAACTTCTCGATCCGCGTAGGAAGCGGGATCGGTCCGCGCACATTTGCACCGGTACGCTTGGCAGTCGACACGATTTCCCGCGTCGAAGCGTCAAGGATCCGATGATCAAACGCCTTAAGGCGAATGCGGATGTTTTGACCGTTCATTTCATCTGTTCCTTGTTACGCGGAGCGTCTCCGGAGAGACGCTCCTGCACAAACCTTAATTACTCGATGATCGAAGCGACGATGCCTGCACCGACGGTGCGGCCACCTTCACGGATAGCGAAGCGGAGCTTCTCTTCCATGGCGATCGGGACGATCAGCGTAACGTCAACGGTGACGTTGTCGCCAGGCATAACCATTTCCGTGCCTTCCGGCAGGGTCACAACACCGGTCACGTCAGTCGTACGGAAGTAGAACTGCGGGCGGTAGTTGGTGAAGAACGGCGTATGACGGCCACCTTCGTCCTTGGTCAGAATGTATGCTTCTGCCTTGAACTTGGTGTGCGGCTTAACCGAACCCGGCTTGCAGAGAACCTGACCGCGCTCAACGTCGTCACGGCCAACGCCGCGAACCAGTGCGCCGATGTTGTCGCCAGCCTGGCCCTGATCGAGCAG